>CAVTHF010000008.1:0-195783 GCA_963734415.1 uncultured Acidobacteriota bacterium
GAAGAGGGTATAGAACATCGCCGTCCAACGATGAAGCCGACGGCGCAGGCGATCTCAGCAAAGACGATCACGTCGCGCCGTAGCCGGCGATCTGGATCCGGTGGACGATCGGGACACCGTTCAGCGACGCCGCGACGTCGCGCCGGGACAGGCGCAGGGCCGGGACAGTGCCGAAGAGGAGGCAGGCGAGCGCGCTGGCACTCAGCGCGATCGGCAGGATTCGCAGATCGACCACGATCGCCGTGGCCAGCGACGGCTGGAACGCGGCGAGCCGTGATGCCAGCACCCGCAGAATCCGGACCCGCCAACCCGCCACCGATGGCGCCGCTGACCAGCGCGAGCACGATCGCTTCGGTGAGCAGTACGCGCACGATGCGCATCCGCGTCGCCCCGAGTGCCCGGCGCACGGTCAGCTCCTTCTCGCGCGCGATGCCGCGCGCCATCAGCATGCAGGCGACGTTGAGGCACGCGATGAACAGCACCAGCATCGCGGGACCGAGCGCCCCGGCATACACGGCCATCGCACGCGTCCGTGTGTCCGCCTCGATGGGAATCGCGTGCCAGATCCATTGACCCCGGCCGCGCGACAGTCCCGCCAGCTCCGCCTGCGCCGCCGGCCACTCCACGCCGTCGCGAGCCGTTCGTCACAGACGTTCACGATCGACGGCATGCTGCGGTTCGCGCGCTCGGCAGAACCAGAGATCCGCGCTGATGCCTACGAACGTGTAGTGGAACTCGGTGGCATCACGCCGACGACCGCACGCTCGACGCCGTCCACGACGAGCGTCGCCGTCGTGAACCGGCCGTCGGGAAACCGGCGCCGCCAAGAGCGCCTGACTGAGAATGACCACCGGCGGGCCGGTGAGATCCGCGGCGTTGAAGGCCCGTCCCTCGGCCGGTGGCACCGCGAGCGCCGTGAAGAATCCGGGCGAGCCGTAGCCCGCCACGACCGGTCTGGCGTCGGCACCCGTGCCGATGACGGCGTCCTCGTCGGCGTAGGCGCCGATGGCCGCAAACGACGAGGCTTTCGAGAGCGTCGAATCGAACTCACCGAGCGCGACGCGCGACCGCTCGACGCCAAGTGACGGACTGGACGCGTAGACGCGGCCGACCCGGCCAAGTGCGGGAACGCCGGGAAAGTCCGCCACCATCACCCGGACCAGGGTGAAGAGGCCGGTGGTGGTCCCGATCCCGACCGCGAGTGTGAGCGCAGCGACAACCGCTCCGCCCCGCCAGCGGAGAAGGCCGCGTGTCGCAGATCGGTACCTCGGAGTACATCCGGTTACTCGATGCCGGGTTGTCGGCGGAGTAACGAGGCCTGTCGCATGGATCGTGCCGACCGCCGGCCGAAAGCAGCCAGCGATCGGACAGCGGCGAAATGCCCCTGCGCCACTTCCCTGAGACGAGCGGAGCGATCGAACGAGTCCGGGTCGAGGATGATCCGCTGACGCCGGGCGTCAGGGGTCGGGAACGGGAATCGCCGACAACAAGGCCCTCGTGTAGGCGTGCTGGGGCGAGGCGAACAGCTTCGCCGTTTCGCCCATCTCGACGATCCGTCCGAGGTACATCACGGCGACCCGGCTGCAGATGTGTTCCACCAGCCGCAGGTCGTGCGCGATGAACAGGTAGGTCAGCTGCAGCCGCTGCTGCAGGTCCATCAGCAGGTTCACGACCTGCGCCTGCACCGAGACATCCAGCGCCGACACCGGTTCGTCCGCGATGATCAGGCGCGGGTTGAGCGCGAGCGCGCGGGCGAGGCCGATGCGCTGCCGCTGGCCGCCGCTGAACTCGTGCGGATAGCGCCGCAGGTGATCGGGATTCAGTCCGACCAGCTCGAACAGCTGCTCTCACCCGCTCGCGCCGTTCGGCCCGCGTCCCGATCTGGTGGATGATCAGCGGCTCTTCCACGACGTCGCTGACGCGCATGCGCGGGTTGAGCGACGAGTACGGATCCTGAAACACGATCTGCATGTCGCGCCGCGCCTGCCGCATGCCGCCGCGCGACAGCGCCAGTACGTCGGTTCCGTCGAACATCACTTCGCCGGAGGTCGGCTCGATCAGCCGCAGGATGCAGCGTCCGGTCGTCGTCTTGCCGCTGCCCGACTCGCCGACCAGCCCGAAGGTTTCGTCGCGCTCCGATCGCGAAACTGACGTCGTCCACCGCGCGCACCGCCGGCCCCTTGCCGAACAGCCCCTTGCGGCGGTTGAACTCCTTGACCAGATGCCGCACTTCGAGGAGCGGCATCAGCGCTCCTGCTCCGGCATCACGTCTGGATCGACGGCCGCGGTGCAGACGACCGGGCCGTGTGCGCGGCGACTCTGCCGATATCCGATGATCGATGTCCGATGTCGCCCCGCGGAGATCCGGCCTCGGGCCTCGGGCCTCGGACATCGATCGCGGTGATACCCGGCACCGCCTTGTCGCACGGCTCGAACCGGGAGGGGCAGCGCGGCGCGAACGCGCAGCCGGGCGGCAGCGCGTGGAGCGATGGAACAGTCCCTGGAATCGGGACCAGCTTTTCGCGCGCCAGCCGCGGTGCCGCGCGCAACAGGCCTTCCGTATAAGGATGCGCGGCGCGCGCAGCATTCCTCCGACCGGGCCCTCTTCCACGATGCGTCCCGCGTACATCACCGCGATCGCCCCGCAACCTGCGCACTACTCCCAGATCGTGCGTGATGAAAAGCATCGAAGGCCGAATTGCGCCGCAATTTCGCGAGCAACTCCAGAATTTGCTTCTGCACGGTGACGTCGAGCGCCGTCGTCGGCTCGTCCGCGATCAGCACGCCCGGCCCTGCCGCCAGCGCCATGGCGATCATCACGCGCTGGCGCAGTCCGCCCGAAAGCTGGTGCGGATATTGCTGCGAGCGCCGCTCCGGTTCAGGCAACGCCGCCCGCTCTAGAGCGTCCAGCGCGCGGCGATGGATTTCGTTTTCTCCCGCCCGCGGCTCATGCACCCGGATGGCTTCTTCGATCTGTGCGCCGATGCGCAGCACGGGATTCAGCGCCGTCATCGGCTCCTGAAAGATCATCGCGATTTCGCGCCCGCGCAACGCGCGCATCGCGCGTTCCTCGAGCGTCAGCAGATCGCGCCCCTTGAACACAACCTGCCCGCCCGCGATCCGCCCCGGCCTCTGCACCAGCCGCAGGATCGAGAACGCCGTCACCGACTTGCCGCTCCCGGACTCGCCGACCAGGCAGAGCGTTTCGCCGGCGTCGACGTGGAACGTCGCATCGATGACGGCGGCCGCCGTCCCTGACGGCAGGTCGAACACGGTGTTCAGCTGTTCGACCCTGAGCAGGGCCGCGCCAGGCCCATCTGACGACTCCGAAACGCGCGTCGCGCGTCCCGCTTCGCTCCTCGCGTCAGACATCGATTTCCCTATGTTCCCCGAACACCGCGCGCCTGGCGTCGGCGATTTCGCCGACGGTCGCGTCGCCTCCACGGCCGGATGATGGGCGGGACCAGGTTGTCGGCGCCGCGCGCGGCGTGAGTGACCGCGTCGAGCGCCGCCGCCAGGCGGCGCCGTCGCGCGACGCCCGGACCTGCCGGACCGCCGCCGTCTGGCGCGCCTCGGTCTCGGCGTCGAGGTGCAGCGTTGCGATCTGAGGGGCAGCGTCGGTCTGGAACCGGTTGACGCCGACCACGACGCTTTCGCCCGAATCGATTCGCTGCTGGGCGAGGTAGGCGGCGTCCTGAATCTCGCGCTGGATGAAGCCCGACTCGATGGCCGCGAGCGTGCCGCCGAGCGCGTCGATGCGGTCGATCAGCGCGCGCGCCTCCCGCTCGATGCGATCCGTCTGCGACTCGATCTCGACGGAGCCGCCGACCGGATCGACGGTGTTGGCGACGCCGCTCTCGGCGGCGAGGATCTGCTGCGTCCGCAGCGCCATCCGCGCCGACTCCTCGGTCGGCAGCGCCAGCGCCTCGTCGCGGCCGTTGCAGTGGAGCGACTGCGTCCCGCCGAGGACCGAGGCGAGCGCCTGCAGCGCCACCCGCACGATATTGTTGTCGGGCTGCTGTGCAGTCAGCGTGCTGCCCGCGGTCTGGGTGTGGAAGCGCAGCTGCTGCGCCCGCGCGTGCGTCGCGCCGAAGCGATCGCGCATCAGATGCGCCCACAGCCGCCGCGCCGCTCGGTACTTGGCGATCTCCTCGATGAAGTCGTTGTGCGCGTTGAAGAAGAACGAGAGCCGCTGCCGATCCGGTCGACGTCGAGCCCGGCCGCCGCCGCCGCCTCGACGTAGGCGATCGCGTTGGCGAAGGTGAACGCGACTTCCTGCACCGCCGTCGAACCGGCCTCCCGGATGTGATAGCCGCTGATCGAGATCGTGTTCCAGTTCGGTAGCTCGCCGTCGCAATAGGCGAACACGTCGGTGACGATGCGAAGCGAAGGGCGCGGCGGATAGATGTAGGTGCCGCGGGCGACGTACTCCTTCAGGATGTCGTTCTGGATCGTGCCCGACAGCGCTCGCGGCTCGAGCTCTTGCTGTCGCGCCACGGCGATGTAGAGGGCCAGCAGGATGATGGCGGTCGCGTTGATCGTCATCGAGGTCAAAGTCGCCGGCAATCCCGAGTGGGAAGAAGTTGTCTGCCAACTGGCTCTACGTTGCCGTCGTCGTTGCAGCTGGTCTGATCGCCGTGGTATGGATGTCCGGCTCGAAGACGAAGACATCAATCCTGGCAGATCGGCAAGCACAAGTAGAGCCGCGCCCAGGGCAGCCGGCAAGTCCTCCTGCCGCGCTGCCGGCGAAACCAGGATCTAAGCCCAGCGCAGAAACGCCGGCAAAAACGCCATCGGCGGAACAAACTCAGGGACCAACCGTCCCCGCCCCACCGGTTGCGGCTCTACCCGATGGCGCCACGCCCAAACTCGAAGAGGCGCCGCCACTCAAGGCGAGCACTGCAAATGGTGTCGTGATACCGGGCGTTGTTCACTCCGTGGTACCGGAGGTGCCCCGGAGAGCGCGCAACACCATTCAGGGCAAAGTAAAAGTGCGGGTGCGAGTCCAAGTCGATGCCTCCGGCAACGTGGTGTCGGCGGTTCTGGACTCCCGCGGACCGAGTAAGTATTTTGCGCGTCTTGCTCTGGATGCTGCTCAGGGCTGGAAGTTCACTCCGGCGCAGGCCCAGGGGCAATTCGTGGCCAGCGAATGGATTCTACGCTTCGCCTTCAGCCGCAGCGATACCAACGTCGTGCCCAAGCAAAACCGACCCTAGGTTTGCCTCGCGTCTTGGGAGACGTCGTAACTGAAATCCACCTGAGTTCCTCCAGGAAGGGTCTGATCCTTCGCGAAGGCTTGGCCTACTCACTTCTTGCCGGCCCTGGTCTTTGCCCATCGCGCTCGTTGCGCGGCTGCGATTCGCTTGCGTCCGGCAGCTGAAATGGTACGTTTCTTCCGAGTTGCCGCCCGTTTTGGTTTGCTCCCTTCCAGGTAGACTCGCCCGAATGCAGTCAAGGCAGCAGTTACCCGGTGTAATTCGTCTTCAAGGCGTACGCGTTCCTTCTGGAGTTGACCGACAACGGACTGCATCAGTGTTTTGGGCATGAGCAATGTTATCACTTACGGTCTTGACACCAGGGCTCAGGCGTAGCTCCAGCTAACCTTTTTGGCCTGCGGTCACCAACGCGATTTTCGCGGCCACAGGCACTCGCATTCGACGGCTACCGATCACCCCAGAAAAACTCCGGGCCTAGGTGAGCAATGGTAGCGACTTGGCTTGTCGCCTTTTCGCTCGATCACATTCTGTCAATCGAAATGGCTCAGGGCGCGGCTTGTTGTTGTACCATCCATCATGTACTTCGTCACGGGCGGTGACAGCCCGCTACGCCGACTGGGGCCAAGACGGTGATTCCTTCGCCATGAACAAGTTATCTGCTCCGCTCAGTTTTTTTTTATTGTGCGGTGTCGCGGTGGCCGTGGAGTGGCGTGCCTTGGCCGCAACGTTCTCTATCGCCCTCAATCGGGAAGAATACACTCAGATCCTCTTAGTACTGCCCATCGTCGCAGCACTGATTTTTCTGGATCAGCAGGGGTTCAAGGCCCCTCCGAAACCGGCCTTGCGCTGGGGATCTGCAATTTTCCTGGTATCTGTGACGGTCGCTGCACTGGCGGCGTGGGCGTCTGGGCTGCAGCCCGACGCGCGCCTCGCGCTGGATGTGCTGGCACTGGTGGTCTGGTGGGTCGGAGCATTTGTTCTGTGCTTTGGGGCCTCGGTTGCGCGAACCTTCCTGTTTCCGCTGGGATTCTTGTTATGGCTGGTACCAATTCCAGCGTTCATGCTGTCGCGCATCATCCTCTTCCTGCAGCAATGGTCAGCCTTCGCCGCTCAGGCAATGTTCAGCTCGGCGGGTGTGCCTGTGTCGCAGGACGGCTTGTTGCTGACCATCCCCGGGGTGACGCTTCAAGTCGCCAAGGAATGCAGTAGCATCCGTTCCAGCCTGATGTTGATGATGACGACCATGGTGCTGGCGCAGCTCTTCTTGCGCTCGCCTTGGCGAAGGGCACTGCTCATCGCGTTGGCGATCCCCTTGTCCGTAGCCAAGAACGGCTTGCGCATCTTCACCATTGGCATGCTCGGAACCAAAGTTGATCCTTCTTACCTTACCGGGCGGCTTCACCATCGCGGCGGAAGCCTTTTTCTCTTGATTGCGCTATTGGCAGTTTTGTTGCTCCTGGTAATCCTGCGGAAAGGCGAACAACGGTCGGCACCGGTTAGCCCGCGCGTGCAGCCTCTGCCTTCCACGCCGCGCTGATCGAGCTCTTAGAGACTCTCCTCACAGGATGGAAGTACACGGTAGCTATTGCTCAGGAATCGGGGCCTGCGCCTCGTTCGAGGGAATGCTTTCGACGTTGCTTGAGTTGACCGCGGTCGCCACGTAGTAGTAGGTGAACCCGTTCAAGACGGTGTTGTCGGAATAGGTTGTATCCGGCTGCGGAGAAGCACTGAGCAACTGATAAGGTCCACCCGACTGCGTGCCACGATAGACGTTGTAACCAATCACCGAAGACGGGCTGGCATCCCAGGAGAGCCCTACGGTGTGCACACCTGATTGCGCCCCAGTACCGTCTAGAGTCTGAACCGCTGGAGAACTCGCCCCATCATTGACGAAAGAAATGCTGCCAGGGCTGTCGCCCGCAGCCTGCGGTGCGAAAGTGACGGAGTAGGTCACATTCTTTCCTGCTGCCACTGTGACCGGAAAGGTGATTCCGCTGACGCTGTAACCTTGCCCACTCCAGGCCGCTGAAGTGACGCTAATATCGGAGCTTCCAGCGGTGAGTGTGCCCGTCAGCGTGGTTTGGCTGCCTATCGCTACGCCACCGAATTTCATGGCGGTGGGGGAAACTGAGAGCTGACCGGCGCCGGCTGGAGCCGGAGCCGGGTTGGAGTTCCCACCCGACGACACTCCCGCGCATCCCGTCAGCACGATGCAAGATAGTACTGTCAGCAAGCCACACAAATGGCCAGGCCAGGTTGGCCACGCTTTTTCCATGGCAACAATTATCCGAGGTGCACATCGGGACAGTCCAGAGTCCGGAAATCCATGTCCCGCATCACAGGCGGCATGACACTTCCGTAACTCTGGCTTAGCGTGAGAACCAGACTCGCCGGCTAGCCACTTCGAATCGCACTCGCGAACGGGTGTCCGCACCATTGGACTTCTCTTTGAACGCTCTGGGTAACCCGAAGTCCGACATCATAAACGTGTACCCTCTAATCGATCAATCAGAATTAAAGATAAGGCCCTGGCGATCCGTCTCAAGTGGAGACTGGGCGGAGTTTATCGGTGGGTGAGGCCGTAGGTTACGGCAAAAGCTGATGCCCCGAAGTTAACTAATGGCGCAATGCGCTCGAGTTTGTGGTGGCCTGTCTTGTGTAACCAATAACTGAAACCAATTACTCCTGCGGTTTCGCCCGCGAAGTTCGCGGCTAAGGCCGCGGTGCTGCCCGCGAAGGGCCGGGTCAATGGGTTCAGCTCCCGTCCCCCATGACTCAGGTTGTCACGGGTCACGGCGAAGTCTGCAGCACTGAACGCCGCTACCGTGGCAAATAACGCGGTGTTCTTTGCGTCCCAAAACCTGTGTTCCTCTTGAGCGAGGGGTCTCGGATTAGAAGGTAGAGCCTTCGCCACCGGCGTGGGCGCAGGCTGCATAAGGGCGGGTTGAAGCAGTGCGATGGAGACCTCCTGAGACGAGGCCGTGCACGTACTGGCCAGAAGAAACAGCAGCGTGACCGCCCCCAACTTCAAACCGCTTCCAGCCTTTGATGTCCTCATAATCTTTAGTGTGGGCCTGGTCTGTCCAGGCGTACATGTACTATCGCATCTTCATCTCCAAGTGTGCATGGCCCGTCTGTGCCACTAAGCCATTTAGTTTGAGTTACTTTGGGGATGGTAACTGGTTACTGTCGGGGGCGCTGGGTGTGCAATATTTTGCAGCTCCGTGGGGTTCACCGACGATTCCATCTTCAAGGTTGGACACCCGAAAAATACCTTGATAGATGCTCCCCAAGTGCCTGCTTGCCGGTATAGAATCCCTCGGCATAACTCCATCAACGATTTTGTAACCGTCGTGTATCAGCTGTGATCTGCTGTGAGACTTACAGGAGTTTGATCTGAATGCTTGTCCATTCGCCGAGGGGAGAGGATGAGAAGAGGACCTGTCGTAGCTGCAGTTCTTGTAATTTGTTGGGGGCTTTACTTTCAAGCCAGTGGAAATAGCAACAAGGTGCTGGCGGATTCCACATCCGCTGGATACCCGATAAACAACAGTGCTGAGAAGGGCGTTAAAGGGCCTATGGGAGCCGGATCGGTAGGCGGCCTATCGCCAAGTTCGCCTTTGCTGGCCTCGCAAATAAACAGTGGACGACTCCCGGGATCTGGAAAAAAGCATCGGGTAGTTTTGACTTGGACTCCCAGTGTGCCGATGAGTATGACTGGCGGGGATGATGCTGTTTCTTACAACGTATATCGTTGCAGTGGAGCTACCTTCAACTGTGTACGGCTTAACCCGGATCCGGTTGCCACCCCTGAGTACGTCGACAATCGAGTGCGGAGTGGGTCCACCTATTATTATGCGACCTCGGCGGTAAACCGGGAGGGTAGGCATAGCCGCCTCTCCAACATGGTTAAGGTTGTGATTCCGTTTCCGTAGTGCTGCCTGGTGTTTGCATTACGGAATCACCGCAGGCGCGAGGTTCGAGTAACTGCTCTCCTGGCCGTTGGAGTTCACTGCAGTCGTAGCGTAGTAATAGGTTTGTCCTCCCACTACCGAACCGTCGGTGTAGGCCGTGTTGGCGTCCAACCCGGAATTGATTTTGGTGTAGGGTCCGCCCGACTGGCCAGCACGATACACGTTGTAGCCGACCACCTGAGAAGAGCTCGGGTCCCACGAGAGATTGACTAAGTGCTGTACCGGATTGCCGGTGCCTGCCAGGTACTCCACCGTTGGTGAGTTGGCTGCATTACTGCTAAACGACAACGTCCCCGAGACCTGTCCGTTGAGCTGCGGTATGAAGGTGACTTTATAGGAGAGGGTCTGACCTGCGGCGATGGTTACCGGCAGTGAAATCCCGCTCACCCCGAATACTGGATTACTCACGCTCGCAGAGGAAACGGTCACACTGGCGCTGCTGGCGGTCAGTTGTCCGCTCTGGCTTGCACTCTGCCCGACCAGTACACTTCCGAAATTGATTGTCGCGGGAGAGATGGTCAATGCTCCGGCAGCCCCCCCCGTACCGGACAAGGGAATAGTGAGTACCGGGCTGGTAGGGCTGGTTGCCAGAATGCTGCCCAGGCTGGATCCGGCAGCGGTGGGAGCAAAGGTCACATTGAATGTGAAACTTTGTGCCGCTTCCAGAGTCAGAGGCAAGGTCACTCCGCTGACGGAGTACCCGGATCCACCGACCTGACCGAGGCTGATGACCTGACTGGAAGTTCCAGCATTAATCACCGTCATGGGCAAGGTGGAATTGCTGCCCACCGCCACATTTCCAAAAGCCAGGCTCGCTGGATTTGCCTGCAATGCCCAGTTGTTTATTCCGCGGCCTGTCACTTGGAGATTGAGCGTGCTATTCGAGGCATCGCTCGTGAAAGTGACCGTACCGCCCACATTTCCAGCGGTCGTGGGCGTGAAGGTTACGTTGAAGCTAACACTCTGACCAGCAGCGAGCGTGACCGGGGGCGCAAAATTACCTACGGTAAAGGCAGCGACGCCAACGCTCAGCTGGCTCACCGTAACTGGCGATGAGCCAGTATTGGTCAGCAAAACCGGCAGGGTCTCGGACTGGCCGCTCAGAACCTTGCCGAACCACAAGCTTCGTGGACTGCAAACCAACTGCGGATGGCTCGCGTATGCTGGCACGCTTACGGCGAGAAGAGCGATCACAACCAGGGTTTGAAGACAGGCGGACTTAGAGACTAATTGGGGGAGGGGCATAACACTTCCAGTGTTCTAGGTTTTCCATTTGGAAGGAAGGTCTCCGAGGTGCATACGGCGTTTATAGTTCCGCTCTAATCCCGTTTCGGAATTAGTACAGTCCATTGCGAGGTCAAAGGGACGTAGGCAGTCGCGGCGGTTTCCCGCCTTAAGCGATACCTTGCACCAGTCTGGAGGGCGCGAACTTGAGATCTACGGAATTACAGCTTGCGCTTCATTCGAGAAGGAGCTTTCTTGAGAGTTGGAGTCGACGGCGGTGGCTACATAATAGTAGGTCGTAGCGTTGGCCACGGTGCCGTCAGTGTAGTTAGTGTTCGGGTCGAGAGAAGTTATCTTGGTGTATGGCCCACCTGAGATGTTGCTTCGGTAGACGTTGTAGCCGTTGATGTTCGGAGAAGTGCTGGCGGTCCAGGAAAGCAGGACGCTGTGCTGCGCCGGCTGCGTGCCCGTTCCGCCGAGGCTGAGGACCGCCGGCGAATTGGAAGCATCGCTGGTGAACGAGGCCGTTCCCGACTTTGCCCCTGTCGATTGCGGCGTGAATGTCACCGTAAATTGAGTGCTCTGACCGGCCGGGATGGTCAGGGGAAACGTCAGTCCGCTCACCGTAAACTGCCCATTGCTGACATTGACCGAGGAGACAGTTACGGTGGCGCCCGATGCCACCAGTTGCGCAGGCAGCTGCGAGCTGTTTCCCACGACTACGTTCCCGAAGTTCAAGCTGGTGGGGTTTACCGCCAATTGTCCCGTGGGCGTGCCGTTCCCCGACAACGGAACGTTCAGCGTGGGATTGGATGCATCCGACTTAATGGCCAGATTCCCGCTGTCGCTGCCTGCCGAGGGTGGTGCAAACACGACGTTAAACGTGATGCTTTGTCCCGGGGTAAGAGTAAGTGGCGGATTGATCCCGTTTGCGCTGAACCCAGTTCCCGTGACCGTGTCTTGAGAAATGTTGACATCCGAGCCGCCCGTGTTGGTGACAGTCTCCGTTATCGTCTTGTTGTGGCCCACCTGCACATTGCCGAAGTCAATACTCGACTTGGTGGGGGTCAAGGCGCCCGGAGTGACCCCATTGCCGGACAGCGGAATATTTAGGGTGGGATTGGACGCGTCCGACTTGATGGCCAGATTTCCACTGTCGCTGCCGGCCGATGGCGGAGTAAACACAACGTTAAACGTGACGCTTTGTCCCGGAATAAGGGTAAGCGGAGGATTGATTCCATTCACGCTGAAACCGGTGCCTGTGACCTTGGCTTGAGAGATGTTCACAGCTGCGCCGCCGGTATTGGTGATGGTCTCCGTGATGGTTTTGTTATTACCCACCAGCACGTTGCCAAAACTGATGCTGGATTTGGTCGGCGTCAGGGCTCCGGGAGTAACGGCCGAACCTTGCATCGGGATGTTGAGCGTGGGGTTCGACGCGTTGCTCGAAACTGCCAGGTTGCCACTGACATTTCCGGGCGACTGTGGAGTGAATACCACATTGAACGTGGTGCTCTGACCGCCCGCCAGAGTTACCGGCAGGTTGAGGCCGTTGATGCTGAAGCCTGCACCTGTGGGCGCGACTTGAGTGATGGTCACGCTCGAACCGCTGCTGTTGGTCAGAGTCTCGGGAACACTCTGGTTGTCTCCCACCACGACGTTCGAAAAGGTAATGCTCGGAGGATTGGCAGAGAGCGAACCCGGCGCCAGCCCGTCGCCCGAAAGCGGCAGGTTGAACGGGGAATTGATCGCATCACTTACCAGGGCGACGTTGCCAGTGACTGCCCCGCTCGTCTGGGGCGCAAATACCACATTAAGAGTCGTGCTCTGACCCACCGCCAGCGTCAATGGAAGCGACAGACCGCTTACGCTGAAGCCTGCTCCGGTGACGGTTGCCTGAGAAACGGTGACGCTTGAATTGCCCACGTTGGTCAACGTGGCAGGCAGAGTCTGATTATTGCCGGTCGGCAAGCTTCCAAAATTGAGCGCGGCCGGACTGACGCTGAGCTGGCCTGCGGCGATCCCGTTGCCCGAAAGCGACACTGCCGCAGAACCGTTCGACGCGTCACTCGTGATCGTCATGGAGCCCGTGACGCTGCCAACCGCATTTGGAGCAAAGACCACGCTCAGGGTCGCGCTCTGACCGGCGGTAATGGTCACCGGAATTGGCGGCTGGCTGAGGGTAAACTGTACCGGCGAAAGCGTAACGCTCGAAACCGTAATATCGGTGGTGCCGTTATTCGTGGCCGTGACGGTCAAGGTCTTGTTGCTGCCCACGGGCACACTGCCGAAATCGAGGCTCAGGCTGCTCAGCCCCAGGTTGCTGCTGGAATCGTTCTGCGGCGGAGGAGTGGATGATTTGCCTGCCGCGCTCAAACCCTGACATCCAACCAGCATCGTGATCGCCAGCAGAACCACCAGTGCATCCCAACGCGCGATTGAGATTTTCGCTTTTTCGTGTGTGCTCATAATGGGCGGAACGATTGCAGTCATCTCCTTCAGCTTCGACATCTCACCGTGAAAAACCAGTCTGACTCAAGGTGGGACTCCATCGACAGATGGCGGAGGGTCACAGCAGGGAATAGCAGAAGCCCATTTTCCTAGGGCCGGAATCGCGCCCGGTCTGGTACTGTTACCTTGAAGCGGGTAGGGAAATGGACATGTCCTTTCAGACAACGCGCGAACGGGTTCGCGCGGGGAAGACTAGAATCCGGGCCGCACTCTGATTCACTCAGGCGACGCATGGCTACACTCCCCAATTCCGGCCGGGGTCCTCATTCGGAACGGCGCCAGTATCGGCGCTTCGACCTGCAATACTCAGTCAATCTTCGGTTCCACTTAAACGACTCGCCAGGCGAAATCGAGGCCTTCAGCAAGAATGTTGCAGTCGGAGGCCTGCTGCTGAAGACGGCTGTTCCCCTTCCGCTGCACACGCTCGTAGGTTTCGTGATGACGATTCAGGGTCGGCAGGCGGCTCGGCCGATTCACCTGGTGGGAAATGGGGAAGTCGTAAGAGTGGAGCCTGAGGCTTCAGATTTGGCGTTTGCCATCGCGGTAAAGTGTTCAGAGCCTATCTCAGAATTGGAGGGCAGCCTGCCGGCTTCAGGCCGCTGACCTGAATTTGCCGTGCTTGCCTGGCAGTCTCTCCCCGCCGACCGCTCGTTAGATAGCCCGAGCCCATATCACCAAGGCGCAGTAGATCGACTCAGTTATGATTGAGATCAAGTGTCAGATGCGACAGCACATGTTCTTCACGTGGTGGGAGCCCGGCCGAACTTCGTAAAGCTCGCTCCCGTAATGTGTGCCCTGAAAAGACGTGGCTTCCGCCAAACTCTGGTCCATACCGGACAGCACTACGACGTCAACATGTCGGACGTGTTCTTCCAGCAATTTGCCATTCCCGCGCCTGATGTGAATCTTGCGGTGGGCGCAGGCTCGCATGCCCGTCAAACTGCAGACATCATGACCCGCCTGGAGCCGGTGATCCTGCAACATGAACCGGACCTGGTGCTGGTATATGGAGATGTGAATTCAACCGCAGCTGCGGCGCTGGTCTCTGCCAAACTGCAGGTTCGAGTGGGCCACGTGGAGGCCGGCCTGCGCTCTTTCGACAGAAGCATGCCGGAAGAGATCAACCGGCTGGTCACCGATCAGCTTGCCGATTTCCTGTTCACTCCCTCCGAAGACGCGGACCTGAATCTTCGTCGCGAAGGCGTGGCTGCTTCCAGGATTCACCGCGTCGGTAACGTAATGATCGATTCCCTGGTGCGGCTATTGCCGGAAACTGCCAAATGCAGTACTGATCATTTCCCTGGCCGCTATGCCCTGGTGACTCTCCATCGGCCTTCCAGTGTGGATAACGAAGACGTATTCAAAGGAATTCTTGCTACCTTGGTGGAGGCAAGCCGGCGAATGCCAGTGATTTTCCCTACTCATCCGCGAACCCGTCATCGCATTACCGACCTTGCTTTCGACGCTGGCCAGTTGCGTTTGTTAGATCCTTTGCCCTACATCGACTTTCTAGCGCTGCAGCGCAAGGCTACCGTCGTCATCACTGATTCGGGCGGCATCCAGGAAGAGACTACCTACCTTGGAGTACCATGTTTGACGGTGCGCGACAATACAGAACGGCCAGTGACGGTTTCCATGGGGACGAACACGCTGGTGGGTCAGGATGCCGGGCGGCTTGCCGAGGAGTTGGCCAAGATCCTGGAGAATCGCGGCAAGCAAGGAACCGTTCCGCCGCTGTGGGATGGCCATGCCAGTGACCGTATTGCAGATTGTCTGGCCGCGAATCTTCGAACTCGACATTCTGATGAGTGATAGCACAACACGCTGATTTCGGGAGAACGCGTATGAGCTGGGCCAGCAAACTGGCGAAACCATATCAGGTAGACGACGGCAAAAAGTTCCGCCTGAAAGACTTCGACCCCGGGGACACCGGGCACCTGCACTCCAAGGAGCACGCGGCAGAGGTTCTCGAGCGCGGCATTGCGGCCATGACTGAGCTGCAAGACAAACTCTACGCTCAGGACCGCTCGGCCTTGCTGCTGATCTTCCAGGGCATGGACGCGGCTGGAAAAGATGGCGCCATCAAGCATGTCATGTCGGGTGTGAACCCGCAGGGCTGTCAGGTCTATTCCTTCAAGACCCCCACTTCCGAGGAACTGGATCATGATTTTCTGTGGCGGAGCACCCGCAATCTGCCCGCGCGTGGCCACATTGGAATCTTCAACCGAAGTTATTACGAGGAAACGCTGGTGGTGCGAGTGCATCCCGAGGTTCTGAAGATTGAAAGAATACCTCCAGCTCTGGTGACTTCAGACTTCTGGAAGCATCGCTTTCAGGACATCAATGCACTCGAGAGCTACTTGTCCAGAAATGGAATCGTGGTGCGCAAGTTCTTCCTGAACCTTTCCAAAAAGGAGCAGAAGCGCCGCTTCGAGGAACGCCTGGACAATCCTGCCAAGAATTGGAAGTTCTCTGCCGCCGACATACGCGAGCGCGGGTACTGGGAGGACTACATGAACGCTTTCGAAGAAACCATCCGTCACACCGCGACGGAACTTGCACCGTGGTACGTGGTACCGGCGGACAATAAGTGGTTCACTCGCGCGGTGGTGGCCGCTGTCATCGTAAGTACTCTTGAGGATCTGAAGTTGGCCTATCCCAAAGTAGATGCCGCCCATCGCAAGCAGTTGAAAGCCGCCCGCGCCCTGCTCGAAAAAGGCGGCACGAAGTAGCCTGCCGAAACTGTGGTCTTATGGCCGCAATCGGCTGGCAAGGTGTGCTAGAATCCCGCGTTGCCGCAGACCGTGGGTTGGATCGACACGGAAGGAACCAGCGAATCGAGACCAGAACGTCAAGGTTTCTCCCCTATCGCTGTTCAAGAGTTTCGCAACCCCGTGCGCCAGCGAAGAAGGGGGCGCGGGCCTGGTTACTTTCTGCGGTACCTTAGTTTGTCCCACCTAAACTTTAGTGCTACGACCATGGCACGTCAGGGGCTTGTACCACTGGTGTCAGCTTGCTACCGTGGACGCATATCCAGCCTATCCCCAAGGCGCGATGGCTTCCTTCGGGGGTGACACGTGAGGTTAATGCATCTGTGCTACGCGGCTTTGGGGTTCGCGGTGGCTCGCTGGATCTTTAAACGTGATTTAGTACCGGTGATGGATCCGGTAGCTCGTTTTCGTTCTTCTGGCTTGTTGTAAGGGTTTCTTCATCACGGGCATGCTGGGCCCCGTTGCGTGCCGCTTCGGCCAGCATGCCCGGTTCTTTTCTGCCTAACTAAGGTTCTACGACTAAGGTTAGCCTTGCCATTGCCGTTCTTGCCCCTTTTCTGACCTACAATTTTCGGAAGAGCACCGGCAAATCTCCGTGAATCGTACCTGTCAATTCCGCGCTCTCTGGGTGTTGTTGGCAGTGTTGTGCCCGATTCGGCTGCTGGCCCAATCCTCGATTGCACAATCGGACGACGCTCCATCCGACGGCGTCGTTTCGCTGGGCGACCTCGCCCGCGCCGTGCGCCGCAGCCAGGCCCCGGTTTCCGCCCCTCTGGTCATCGACAACGACAATCTGTCCAAGGTGATGGACGAAGTCGAAAGCCACCGCATGAGCATCAAGCCGCAAGCTCCAGCCGCCACTCGCAGGAGGGAGTTCTCGCTCTCCTCGCCTGACGGCGATTGCAGCCTCTCCTTCAACGCCGCCACCGCCACCTCGCTCACGGTGCCTTTCGTGGCGGAAGACCTGCCGCCCACCGAACTGGCCAAGCTCGAAGGCCCGGCCACGATTGAAGGCGACGGCCTTGAAGTCTCCATGTACAACGGCAGCGGCTGGAAGCTGACCGAGATCACCGTCGGCCTGACCCTGGTGCGCCGCCCAGTGAATGAAGGTGTCTATTTCGGCAGCGCCCGCCTGATGCCCGCCGTCGCCGAGGAACCGGAAACATCCGAGAAGCCCTCGGAACTAACCTTGCTCTTTCACCTGAAGGGCCCGGTTGTACCGCTTGCCACCAGCGTCTTTCACGAGAAACTCGGCGCGCCCCTCGCCGCCGACCAGGAGTGGCACTGGGCCATCCTCGGCGCCAAAGGCATCGCTCCCACGCCTGATCCTCCACCCGCCCAGTAAAATACCGACGCCTTCCTCTGTGCGCCCCTGTGTCCCCTGTGGTTAAATCACTGCGTCAACTCTTATGCCTCCCCGCATCCGCATTGGCACCGCCGGCTGGAGCTACAAAGATTGGGACGGAATCTTCTACCCTCCCGGCATGCGCCGTAGGCAGCATCCGCTCGAGCTCGTAGCCCGCTGCTTCGACGTAGTCGAAATCAACACTTCTTTCTACGGACACATCAAGCCCGAGCTGGCCAAGCTCTGGGCGCGCAAAGTGGCGGCAGTGAATCCCGAGTTTGTGTTCACCGCCAAGCTGCATCGTTCGTTTACGCACTCGCCCATCGCGGTCATGGAGCCCACTTCCGCCGCCACCATCCGCCCCAACGACGAAGACGAGCGCCTCGCCCGCCAAGGCCTCGACGCCCTCGCCTCCACCGGCAAGTTCGGCGCCTTGCTGATCCAGTTTCCCGTCTCCTTCAAGAACACCTCGCTCAACCGCGAATATCTCGAATCCCTGCTCCGCCAATTCATCGAGTACCCTCGCGTGGTCGAAGTCCGCCATGACACTTGGGACAATCCTGAAACCCTCGCCTACTTCACCCAGAAAAACGTAGCCTTCTGCAACATCGACCAGCCGCTGATCGGGCGCTCGCTCGACGCTACGGAATACGTGACTTCGCCCGTCGGCTACGTTCGCCTCCACGGACGCAACTATGACATGTGGTTCGAAGCCGAACGCGGCGAAGACCGCTACAACTATCTCTATAACGAAAAGGAGCTGTTGGGTTGGCAGAATAAGATCGAGCACATCGCTAAAAAAGCCGAAGTCACCTACGTGATCGCCAACAATCACTTCGAAGGCAAAGCGGGCGTGAACGCGCTACAGCTGAAACACATGCTCAGCGGCCAACGGGTGAAGGCACCCGAACCGCTGCTGCAGCATTATCCTGAATTGAAGACGATCGCCGACCCGATACCCGACGCCGAGCCGGAGCTGCCACTGTCTCTGTCCTCGTAATAATCTGTCATCCTGAACGCAGTGGCCGGTTCGCGAAGCGAAGCGGCCACGGAGTGAAGGACCTATGCAACTCTCCGACCCCTGCAAGAACGCCGCAGGGAATTCTCCCCGGTACCTCGACGCACGTGCCCCATCGGTCGCGCGGGTGCCCCACTCCTTCGCGTTCTCTGCGAAGGGGTGGGCTTCCATTCACCCTAACCTGACCCGGTTTTCCATCACACCCATAGACGAACAAAAGGCGAATATGATACCGTGTCTCCCTTATGGAAGAGGGCCGAAAACGAGTGTTGGCGATTGTGGCGGGCATCCTCGTGGCTCGTCACTTGCGAACCACCGATGATCTCTTCGACACCAGGGAGAGTCCGCGCACCACCTCCATGGTCGCGGCTGCGGTTCAGTGGGCAGAAAGGATCATGAAGAAGATTGACAACGTCTTCCCCAAATAGAGGTCGAGAACCCGACCTGGCGGCCGGCCGCGCCCGCCCCTTAGTTGCTGGGACTCAATAAGCATCTCCACTCAAAAATAAATTGTCATCCTGAACGCAGTGGCCGTTTCGCGAAGCGAACCGGCCACGGAGAGAAGGACCTATGCAACTCCCCGAACCCAGCAAGAACGCCGCAGGGAATTCTCCCAACTACGGGCGATGCGGCAGCAAGTCCCAGCCCCAGCGGGGCGGCATAGTAAAGCCCAGGGCGTAAGCCCTGGGTCAGCAAGAAATCGGACTCAGCCGCCGCCGAGCCTGCCTGAACCACGTCGAGTCGCGTCGCGACAAAGCGGAGCAACAGCGCACACCAAACGCCAACCCGTAAGCCACAAGACGCAGTCAGCCCGCGGCGTCGAGGACGATCCGATCGCAATGCTCGGGGAACGTCCCGTCCGTCACGGATTTCGCAAAAATATCTCCATTCCGTCCCAAATCGGAACACATTCACTCCCTTTCCGCAATTGGCACCGCCCCGCAAAATCTCCTGTCAAGAGAACAAAAAAGCGAAAATCGCCACAAACCCCTGATTCGCCGCCAGAAATAATTTCTGTTTTCGTGTCTCACTCCCCGCCTCAATCTGCCATACTAAAACTATAGACAGTAAACAGGCGCGGGATCCCTCCCGCGCCTGTTTTCTTGCTCCAAACCACCAACTATCTCTGGGAGGATCACGCGTCGGCGCGAGCCGGCGTTTTTCTATGAGCACTACCCACAAATCTCTACAGAAAAAGTTTGAAAGAAAACAAAGCTCGTTGAGCAGCGTCATCGATTGCAAGAAACGAGGCGAGCTCTCGGAACTGGCCTTCGTCCACAAAGCCGAAAGTCTCGGCTTCGGCGTCTCCAAGCCCTACGGAGAAAGCAACCGCTATGACTTCATCGTCCACTCCGAACCCAATTTCTGGAAGGTGCAAATCAAGTCATCCAAGAGCTTCGGATGGGGAGGATACATGATCCACGCGGAGAGAAGACGGGGCGAAAAGCAAGTCCCATACACAGTTGATGAGATCGATTTCCTGGTGGCTCACATCGTTCCCGAAGACGAGTGGTTCATCATTCCGGTGCGGGCATTTGTGCCGCGCCGGAGTGTGCACCTCTTTCCGCGCGGAACCGCCGAGCCAGGTCGATACGAAAAGTATCGCGACGCCTGGTACCTGATGATGTGAGAGACGATCCCTCGAATCGAAAATCGAGGGTACGTCCCGTCTGCCCCCAGATTTTCCTTCAAACTTGTCATCCTGAACGCACTGGCCGGTTCGCAAAGCGAAGCGGCCACGGAGTGAAGGACCCATGCAACTCCCCGCACCCGGCAAGAACGCCGCAGGGAATTCTCCCTGGTACCTCGACGCGCGTGGGATTCCATTCACCCTAACCTGACCCGCTTTTCCATCACAACCATAGACGAACAAAAGGCGAATATGATACCGTGTCTCCCTTATGGAAGAGGGCCGAAAACGAGTCTTGGCGATTGTGGCGGGTATCCTCGTGGCTCGTCACTTGCGAACCACCGATGATCTCTTCGACACCAGGGAGAGTCCGCGCACCACCTCCATGGTCGCGGCTGCGGTTCAGTGGGCAGAAAGGATCATGAAGAAGATTGACAACGTCTTCCCCAAATAGAGGTCGAGAACCCGACGTGGCGGCCGGCCAACTCTTTCCGTGGCTCATTGTATGCACCACCCAACCGCGGGTGGCCCGTTCCTAGCGCGTTCTTTGCGCTAGGAGTGGGAGGCAACACTGTGGACAGCGAATGCATGGATCCTGAGAAAAGTCCGGCTTATCGCCACACCATCCCGGCGTATAATGTCAGGGGAGAACCACAGTGTCCAAGAAGGTGCAAATCAATTTCGCGCTAAAGACCCCCGCCGAGTTAGCCGAGAGGTTGGGTGTGTCCAAGACTAGATTAGATCGTTTGGTAACCATTGTCGGGGAGCATAATTCCAGCAAGAATGGCGAGCGCGGGGTACACGTAGAATTTAGGAAATCTAGGACTGCAAGCTCCCGCTCGGCACGGCGCAACAATGCCAAGACAGCGCGTTGAACAAGACGCCGTATTTCTCAACATCCCCTACGACCCCCAGTTTGAAAGACTCTACCTCGCCTATATCGTTGGACTGACCGTGCTGGGTTTTGTGCCCCGAGCCACGCTAGGTATACCTTCCGGTATGCGGCGATTGGAACGGATTTTCAATCTCATCCAGCGTTGTCGCTACTCCATCCATGATTTGTCCCGCGTACAGCGAGATCGCAAGGCCCACACACCGCGGTTCAATATGCCATTCGAGCTGGGAATTGCGGTGGCATGGGCCGCGCAGAATCCTTCCCGCCATACCTGGTTCACGTGCGAAGAAGATCCATATCGCCCGCTAAGATCGATCAGTGACCTCAACGGCACCGATTTCCATATTCACAACGGCACCGTGGAAGGCGTGATGCGGGAACTCTGCAATGTGTTCGTTCGCAGGAGGAAACGCCCTACTGTTCCATTCATGATGAGCGTGTATCGGAAGTTGAGGAGGCGGATTCCGGTGATCCAGCGTGCGTCGGGAGCGGCGTCGCTTTTCGAGGCGCGGGTATTCAAGGATATGTGTATTGCAGCTGCTGAGCTATCGAAACGCTAGCCTCGTGCCATCGACGCGTAAGCCGCACGGCGACCTGTCGGTGGTGGCGTAAGCGCCCATGTCTCGCAAAGGCGGCGAGACATGGGGCACCCGGCCCAACTCTCTCCGTGGTTCATTGTATGCACCACCCAACCGATCGATGCCCATTCCTAGCGTGTTCTTTGCGCTGGGAGTGGGAGGCAATACAATGAGGGAGGGCCACGCTTACCTTACTGCTTCGTCTAACTTGAACGTCAAACGAAGAGCATCGGGCCAGCCGGCACGAACGAACAAATCCAAGATCTCTCCTAGGGCCGCTGCAACAGAAGGGTCCTTCAGTGCCTCTTTGTAGTCAGCCAGACTACGCTCAACCAACTTCACGACCTCGCTTATCGCCATCCCATCAAACTGGTAGTTCAGAGCTGAGGCTGCCCTACAGGTGTTTGCTGCAAACTTGATCACCTCTCCTGGCTCGTACTTAAGGATGCCATTGAACGCCTCCATCAGATAGTGGGCAGTGTGAGGGGAGAGGTAATGTCGGGCGACTCCTCCGCTACCTCGGGCGAGGGCTACAATCAAAGGCTTCAGCTCAAAATAAAGTTGTCTACGGTCATCTTCCTCCAACGCTCCCTCGGGCCTCCGCAATTCAGCTTTGAGATCAAGTGAAAAGTAGATGCGCGTAGCAACCTCATCAACATGACTCATCAGCGCCTTGATTGTCTCTGCCTTATCTTCCGAGTCCGCTAGATCGATTGCCTTTTGTAAATGTTCATAGCATGACGACAACACACGGCGAAACAACTCGCGCGCTCTGCCTCTCACCGCTTCGTCAGCGTTGTTGGGGATCAGGTAATGAGATGCTGTGAATATCTCATTTGCAATTTCACTCGCGTAGCGAACAGGTTCTGCCTCAAATCGAGCCAACTGCTCACCTGCAGCTACGTGGTTTCGGACCGCGTACAGCCCCGTTAGAATCTGCACGAGCGATCGTGTAACTTCGGTTCGGTCGGTAGCTGGAAGGCCACGGTTGACAGCCCTCTACCAGCAACTCGACAACGCGCTCCGGGTCCGGGCCGGCAACTCGGCCTAAAGCACCAACCAGTCCGAGCATCACGCCAGGAGTTGTCTCAACATCTATCATCTCTGTTGCAAGATCCCAAAACCTCTGCTCAGCGTGATGTTTATAGAAGCCAGGAAGCCCAACTGCAATTTGATATCTGACTGCAGGAACTGGATCTTGGCTCAGCTTCGTAATAGCGCCCAGATTTCATCATCAGGGCCGTAGTTCCAGAGAAAATGAGACACACCTTGTGCGGCCTCGATGCGAGGACTAGGACTGCCCCACGAGGGCATATCAAACGATGTATGGTACTTCGGGTCGAACTTGGGAGAAGGATCCGCTGCGCCCTCAAGAAGCAGCAGTTTGCACAATTGAGTGAGCGGATGTTCGCTTCCGAGATCCGGATTTTTTACAAGAGACTCCGCGGCCGCGTACAGCACTCCCCTCGCGTGTTCAGAGATGTGTGGATCAAGGTCGTTCTTCTCCTTTTGCAGCAGGTCCTTGAATCGTGTCAAGAGCGGCTGAATACCGAGGCAGTCTTCTACAGACGGCACTGCATTAATGAACTTGTGCTCGAACTCGGTAAGAGGCTTGACAGCTTCGAGAATCTCTACATTCTCCTTCTTCGTGGTGTCTGAGCCCTGATCCCTTAGCCAATCCTCCGTCGAGTAACTCATCGCGCCGCCGCTCATTCTGACGTATGGCTCATTGGCAAATTGCGGTTTCTCTCTTGACAGTTTTTCGGTTCGTTCTCGCAATACCGGCGACAAAGCTGATCGGGGCCAATGCAGAGAAGCAGGCGGTTTTGTATTGATTCGGCTTTCTCATAACGCTTGATGTAACGACTTCGCGGTATGCGCTCGATTGCGTTTTCGATCTTCTCCTTCTGTGCACTGTCGGGTAACGACTCCGGCGTACGCCGCTTTCAAGACGTGCCAGCGGCAACGGCTATCTCCGGAGCAGCGAGAAAGCGCGGAATCGTCAAGAGAGCGTCGATGTGGGGAAGTAGGCTTTGATGTTGCGAGAAGAAGCCTCAAGCAGTCGCTTCCAGCAGACAGCAACGCGGCCATATTGAGCGATCACTTTCACAATGTCGCGTAGAGCGGATGACGCCATCTTGTCCGCCTCTTGAAGGACCGCGTTTAGCAATTGAAGACTCAAATGTTCTCGTGCGCCATGATCCCAAATCTCGCTGAAATCTGACACATAGGTTGATGAAACATCAAGAAACGAAACGTAGAATTATTTGGAGCTTTCGAAGGTATCGTTCTCCAGCAATCTCTCGCCGAGACACCTCGGCGTTAGTGGCCTTGACGGCAGCGAGGGTGGCGTGGATGGGCGAATGTTCAAAAAAATACGGAAACGCCTGCTGCAAACCATAGAGAGCGGTCTCAAAATCCTGTCTTCGAGTGACTCGTCAAAGTGAAGACCGGGCCTCCCCCCATGACGGTGGTTTCGTCGGACTGTTCAAAATAGGAAACATTTGTTCATACACACGGACGGCCAAATCACTATCGTTGTCAATGATGTGTCGGATCTCGTGTGCGAGCGAATAGGCGTCATGGAAGAGGAAGACGGTGAACCAAGCCTATTCAGAACCGATTCAACAATCGTGATGTGACGCGCGTCGATCAGTCGCATACAACTGCATAACGATCGGCATGACACGATCCGCCGCAATGCCAGTTAGTTGGGTTCCCTGGTACTTTGGCAGCGCATCGGCCGTGTTCCACATCCAAGACAAGAAGCCTCCTGGATATCGAACCGATTTGAACGCTCTCGACGTTGCGTCTTTGTTGATTGATGATCCCCAGGACAGAAACAAACTCATTGATGAATTCTAGTTCTATCTCGGAACTCAACTTCTCCAAGAAGTCGAGCCAGAGTGAACGCTGCCGCGTTTCCAGGGTGCCGAGAGCCTGGACAGCTCGCAGAATGATGGGAACGGCTAACTTTCGCGTGGTCTTGGTCCGCCAAGGCAGGTTCGACATCCGACAGAGAGCGGGATGCTTCTGTGACAACAATTGCGGGTATGACCTTTGCTCTCTCTGGGCAGCTCAGCCGCCCTAAGAAATCGAAATGCGAGATTCCAAAATACGTTCCGGTCATTCCACCAAAGATGATGAAAGAAGTGGAGAACGGACGGTCGAAAGAAGATGATACCTGACTCGAATCAGAGTTAAGAAAGCTGAAGATCTCTTCCTCATCCAAAAGCAGGCGGGCGACTGCATAGTCAAACAGGATGTTATGCGAGAATGAGATTCGATCCGTCACACTCTCCCTTAGCACCTCGGCGCTTCGCAAGGCCCTGAGGGCGCTGGCATATCCTGCGGAGTATGCCGCCTCTTCTCGAATGGAGAGCGCTTTTCTATCAACCATCCCTCGGACAACTGCCGAAGCAGCCCTTTGCGATCAGGAGCGTCGGAAGCACTCTCCACTCGCATGAACCAGTACCGTTGCAGAAGTTGTACTTGAGAGTGAATAGTTGAAAATTCATCAATTCCTGTACCAGCTTCGAGAAGGTCCACTGCCAGGCGTAAGTTGAAAGGAGTTCTTAGCAGCTCTCGAATCTCACGTCTGTGGCTGTGCCAGTAAGCACGGATTGTAGTGACGGCACTTGCTGAGCTGCTACGTTCAGATCATCATCAGAAAATGGAGGGGTCGTAACACTCTCAAAGCGGCGGGCATTCCTGAAATCGAACAAAAGACGTTGCAGCTCGGGTGATTGCTGCAAATCGAAGGTTCTAACCGTCGCCAGGATGGTACACGTCGGCACCTGGGCATTTACGCTTTCCATTAGATCGCGGAATGCTTTTTGCGAAGCCTCACCACGTAGCGCATCTAGCCCGTCGATGACCAAAAGCGACTCCGGGCCGAAAGATGCCAGTACAGAAAGCAAATCAGTCTTAAACCCGATCGACTGCTTTAGTTCATCGACCGAGCTGACGTCGAAGTCCTCGGCCGCCAGAGAAAGGACCTTTCGGTTCTCGTGCTTGCATTTCCTGATGATCTGTCCGATGGTCCAAGTTTTTCCAACTCCTGGCGACCCGGTAAGGACAACCGATTTGGACTTGGTGAGATCCCAGAGGCGAGAAACGAAATCAGGCGTTGTACGTTAAACACCGTCGCCTCCAGGATCGATTCTGCGGAGCAGTCGCTGGTTCAGTTCTTCCGCGCGTCGCTCATCGTCCGGGTCCACGGGAACGGCCGGAGCGGGAGCAACTGGAAGCCCGTTCTGGCTGGAGCTTGTTCAGGCATGTCCAAAGCAACTGATATTGCATTGATGATGCCGACAAACTCGTCGTGATTAGGGTGGCCGTCCGCATCGACGACAACGTTGTAGAAGATTGGATCGACAGATATCGTTCGTTTAGCAGGGTGCGCATTTGACATCGTTTTCGTCGGGCCGAACGCCGACCAAGCGCAAAATGACTCAGTCCGTTCCCGCGAACATCCCTCGCACACTCGCGCAATAGGTTGGTGAAGTCGGTGTCGGTAAAGCCAAACCCTAGGAAAAATAGCCGCTTCGCCGCCATACTCCAGACAAAGTTCTCGGAATAGTCGATTGTTGCTGTAGAGCTCAGTATAGCCGTTTTCGGTAAGAGCGATTCTCTTGGACTGGATCATCAAATGTTCCGTGTACATGCACTGCATGTTTTGGATACGGTGGATCATCCATATCACGAAGGAAGCGGGCCAGGGCTGGCCGATCACAGGCCGTAATAGTGCCGCAGGCAGACCCGACCTGCGGTGCGCAGCCTCGAACGAAGTATCGAAATTCAGCGTCAGAGCGTGTCTACGAGGTAAGGCTGCTATGCGCAAAAGCACGTCATGCACGCCGTCCCCGTAGCGCCAAATTCTGTCCGTATGAACTCCGCAAAGTCCGGTTCGCTCAAGTCGCTGTCCAAGCCTCTGGGCGCAGAACAGGAGGTCTCCACCGTGATTTTGATCACGAGCCTCGCGTTTACCTCGCCGTTTCTTCGTCGCTCGACTTCTGCGGCAAGTCGATCTATAAGCCCTTCCAGGACCGATACCCAGCCCAGATCGAAACGCCTGCACCCGTGAATCCGATGAGACGCCCCGTCCGCAGCTGCGCAATCAGACGCTCGCGTGCGCTGTTGTTCTCGTCGATATTATTGATTGCCAATCGGTGATCTCGATTTGAGTCAGGTGCAGCGCCGCCACTACTTAGTGTACTGGTCCCACATACTCATCCACCAGCTTGATGAACTCGGCCACGATGTGGCCGGCTTCGAGTAGCAGGCCCGATCAATTAGGCTTCAGCGACTTCTTTGAAAGCTCGCCTTCGAAATGACTTTCAACCTCTCCACGACTGGGCGGGGTTTTCATGTCGGTCAATACGATCGAATAGACGACTTTGTTGCCTTCAACCTGAGCGGTGATAAACGCCGTCTCGTCCAGTTCCTGGTTGGTGAATTTCACTTTTCTGCCATCTGCAAGAGTCTTGATCCACTCGTCGTCTGGCATTTTCAGTTCCTCCGCAACACAGGCAATGCTCGTGTGGGGCGGACACTCTTGTCCGCCGCTTTTGACTTCGATTCTGACCCTCACATGCCCAAGCTAGCTGTTTTCGATAGGAAATACGAGTACCGTTTTGAAGTTGGGAGCCGGGGCGGGTTTACCGGGGTTGGAGCACAGCGAAGGAGAAGTCAAAGTCAACGTCAAAGGCGGCGGACAAGAGTGTCCGCCCCACACGAGCAGAGTCGTGCTTATCTTGCCGCCACTTCTTCTCTCGCCGCGTAGTGGCTTTCCACATACTCATCCACCAGCTTGATGAACTCGGCGACGATGTGGTCGCCCTTCAGCGTGGTGAATAGGCGGCCGTCGATATAGACGGGGGCTTTGGGTTCTTCGAAGGTGCCGGGCAGGGAGATGCCCAGGCTGGCGTGCTTGGATTCGCCGGGGCCGTTGACCACGCATCCCATGACGGCGACTTTCATCTCTTCGACGCCGGTGTAGCGTCCCTTCCAGTGCGGGCATTTGCTCGCGCAGGTAAGTCTGAATCTGCTCGGCCATTTCCTGGAAGAAGGTGCTGGTGGTGCGGCCGCATCCGGGGCAGGCGGTGACTTGCGGAGTGAAGCTGCGAATGCCCATGGATTGCAGAATCTGCTGGCCCACGCGGACTTCTTCGGTGCGATCGCCGCCGGGCGCGGGAGTCAGCGACACGCGGATGGTGTCGCCAATGCCTTCCTGCAACAGCACGCCCAGCGCCGCGCTCGAAGCGACGATGCCCTTGGCGCCCATGCCGGCCTCGGTGAGTCCAAGATGCAGCGGATAGTTGCACCGCGCCGCCAGCGAACGATAGACGTCGACCAGGTCCTGCACCCCACTGACTTTCGCGCTAAGAATAATCTGGTCCGGACGCAGGCCGTATTTCTCGGCCAGCTTGGCCGAGTTCAGCGCGCTGACGACCATAGCTTCCATGGTGACTTCGCGGGCGTCTTTAGGCTCGGCGAGGCGCGAGTTCTCGTCCATCATGCGAGTCAGCAGCGCCTGAGTCAAGCGATCCCCAGTTGACGCCGATGCGCACCGGCTTCTGATTCTCCACCGCAACTTCGATCATGGTGGCGAAGTTCGAATCATCCTTGCGGCCGATGCCGACGTTGCCAGGATTGATGCGGTACTTGGCGAGGGCGCGGGCGCAGTCGGGAAACTTCTTCAGCAGGAGATGGCCGTTGTAATGAAAGTCGCCGATGACGGGGACGTGGATGCCTTGTTTGGCTAGTTGGTCGACGATGGGGGCGACACAGGCGGCGGCTTCTTCGGTGTTTACCGTTACTCGGACCAGTTCGGAGCCGGCCTTGGCTAGCGCGGCTACTTGTTTTACCGTCGAGGGGATGTCGGCGGTATCCGTGTTCGTCATGGACTGCACCACGATTGGTGCATCGGAGCCTACGCGGACGTTGCCTACGGTGCAGGTTACGGTTTTTCTGCGGTGAAGATTGGCCATGGGGAAGGCTTATTTTAACACGCGGGGAAGGCTTCACCACAGGGGGCACAGGGGTTCACAGAGTGGTTCAAAAGCTTAACGCAGAGAAGAGCGGCGGCGACCGTGCAGAACTAGATCCTTCACTTCGTTCAGGATGACAATGTGGTTAGGGTGACTCGGTTATGGCAGTCTTCCCGCCAGTCCTGGCAACGTCTTGGCCAGGTCGTTGTAGATCACCATGACTGCGAACAGTACCAGGAACACGAATGCGGCCTGGTAGACGCGTTCTTTGATGCGCAGGCTGATGTCGCGGCGCATTAGGGTTTCGATGAACAACAGCATGATGACGCCGCCGTCGAGAATCGGAATCGGCAGAAGATTGAAGATGCCAAGGTTCAGGCTGATGGCTCCGGTGAGCAGGAGCAGCGGGGTCCAGCCTTTTTCGCTGGCGGCGGCTCCGGCGGCGCGGCCGATGCCGATGGGACCTTCGATGGTGCGGATCGACATTTTGCGTTGCACCAGTTTCTGCATGAGTTCAAGAATCAGCAGGGAAGTCTTGCGGTTGTCGTCGAAGGAGCGGCGCATGGCGGCGGCAAAGGGCAAGCTTCCGACTTTCATGGGCAGGCTGCCGATGCCAATGCGGTAGGCCTTAGTCTGCAAAGTTTGCACGTCAGCCAACACCGGCTGAATGGTGAAGGTCATAAGCTGGCCACTGCGCGATACAGTTAAGGCAATCGCTTTGTCTTTGGTCTGCTTGAGATGTTCAATCATCGCGCCCAGCGCGGGCACGGGCTGACCGTCGAGAGACACGATCAGGTCGCCGACTTTGACCCCGGCCTTTTCTGCCGGCATTCCAGCCTCGAGTTCGGTGACTTCCAGAGCGCGCTTGGGATCCCAACCTACAAAGCCGATCTGCGAAATGCCGTAGGCTTCAGGGGTGATGGTCAGATTCAGGTTTTGATCTCCGCGTTGAATCGCGACGTTCACCGGCTGGTTGGGGTTCATCTCAATCCGGGGCTCGACCTGCTCCCAGGTGGGGTTCTCGATGTTTTCCACGCGAATGATGCGATCGCCGGCTTGCAGTCCAAGCTTGGCCGCGGGCGAATCCTGTTCCACCCAGCCGATGACCGCGGGCTGGTCGAGGTAAGCGGGATACTCGAAGTGCACCATGTAAACGCCGGCCAGCAGGCCGATGGCGAGCATGATGTTCATGGCCGGGCCGGCGATGGCGATGATGAAACGATGCCAGCGGGGATGAGAGAGAAATTCGGCGGGATCGCCGGTGCGCTCATCCATGGGATTCTCGCCGCTCATCTTGACGTAGCCGCCGAGGGGAATGGCGCTGATGCGGTAGTCGGTCTCGCCGCGCTTGAAACCCAGCAGGCGTTTGCCAAAACCAATGGAAAAGACTTCGACTCGCACACCCAGGAGTTTGGCCGCTGCGTAATGGCCAAATTCATGGATCAGAATCATGAACCCAAGAACCACTCCGACGGCGAGCACTGCGGTAAGAAATTCCGACATATATCCTGTACGAATCCCCTCAGAGAATGGATGGCGTCGGCCGCGAACAGCCCCGCAACTCGACTTTTTCCTGGGCGCTGCGGCGGGCTTTGCTGTCCGCCTCCAGCACCTTATCTATAGATTCCAATTTATGGCTTCCCGTTTCAGCCAGCACCATCTTTATTATCGCCGGGATTTCGTCGAAACGGATGATTCCTTCCAAAAACGCTGCCACGGCCACCTCGTCAGCGGCGTTGAGTGCAACTGTTTTCGCACCTCCAGCCTCCGCAGCTTCATAGGCGAGAGCCAGACAAGGGAATTTTTTCATGTCCGGAGGGCAGAATTCGAGGTGCCGTAAGTCCATGACCGGGAAGCGCATATCCGATGCTATGCGTTCCGGATAGGTCAGAGCGTAGAGGATGGGCAGGCGCATGTCCGTCACCGAGAACTGAGCAAGTATGCTGCCATCCACGAATTCGACCATGGAGTGGATTGTGGATTGGGGATGGACGATTACCTGAATGCGATCGGCCGGCAAGTTGAACAAGCGGCAGGCCTCGATCACTTCAAACCCCTTGTTCATCAGGGTGGCGGAATCAATGGTGATGCGGCGTCCCATCTTCCATGTGGGATGATTCAAAGCCTGTTCGACGGTGATGGAGGCAAATTTTGCGTGGGGAGTGTTCAGGAACGGGCCGCCGGAAGCGGTGAGCCAGATGCGTTCGACTTCTTCCATGCGTCCGCCGCGCAGGCACTGGTGGACGGCGTTGTGTTCGCTGTCGATGGGGAGAAGCGGTTTGCCCTGTCGGCGCGCTTCGGCGGTGATGAGCTCTCCGGCGGCGACCAGGCACTCTTTGTTGGCGAGGCCCACAGTCTTTCCGGCGCGCACGGCTTCGTAGGTGGCTTCGAGTCCGGCGACGCCCACGATGGCGCTGACTACGAAATCCGCTTCGGGATGGGTGGCCACGCGGACGCTCCCGGGGGAGCCATGGGTGACTTCGATTCCTTCCACGGCAGCCTTGTTGAGGCGATGGTGCAGGATTTCGGCGTCGGCGGCTGATGCCATCGAAATTAGTCGCGGTTTCCAGCGACGGGCTTGCTCGAATGCGGCGTCCACATTTCGACCAGCCGCCAGCGAGACCACCTGAAAGCGGTCGGGATGCGACTCGACCACACTCAGGGTGCTTTGGCCGATGGAACCGGTCGAGCCAAGGATGGCAATACGTTTCATGGGAAAATCAACAAACCACAAAGGACACGAAGTATCACAAAGGCAAGCATCCAGGCTTTTCCTTTGTGCGCCTTTGTGTCCTTTGTGGTTGGACGCGGTTTAATGCATGACGCGCCAAGCCGCATAGTACCACAGCACGGGAGCAGCAAAGAGCAAGGCATCGATGCGGTCAAGCATGCCTCCGTGTCCGGGCAAAATCGTTCCTGAATCCTTGACGCCCGCGCCCCGCTTGATGAGCGATTCCACCAGGTCGCCCAACTGTGCGGCGATATTAATCGCAGACGACAGCAGCAAAGTTGGCCACAACGGCGGCTTTTGCAGCGCGAAGAAACCGTCTCGCCGCTCGATCAGATGTGCATTCAGCAGCGCAGTACTGATGGGCGTGGCGTAGTTGTAAAGCAACATTCCTACCACCAGGCTCGCCAGCAGCGAAGCCAGCGCACCCTCCCACGTCTTCTTGGGACTGATGCGCGGCGACATCAGATGGCGGCCCAGCGATCGCCCGACGAAATAGGCAAAGATGTCACCTGCCCAAACCAATAGCAGCAGATAAAGGAGCAAAAAAGCTCCCGACCACTGCTGCCGGAGTTGCACCAGCAATCCGAGCGGCAAGGCCACGTACGAAAAGGTGAACACCGAGACCATCGCGGCTGGCAGAGCGGCGCTCAGGTTGAGCTGGCGCATTCCCGTAGTGAGAAAAATAAAAGGAGCAATCGCTGCGGCGAAGCCCACGGTATAGACAAAAATTGCGGTCGCAAGCAGGGGCTTGTCGCCTCCCGGACTGACGGCCAGGAATAAAAAGAATGCCCCGACAAAAATGTAGGTGGGCCAACGGAACGGCCGGATGCCATAAGCCTCGGCCAGCTTCAGGAATTCCTGGGTTGCAAGCAACGCAACCAGAGCCGCAACCAGTGCCACCACGGGGACCGGTGCGCGCAGCACCAGCAGCAACACAACGGGGATCAATACCACTGCGGTGAGGATGCGTTTGAGCAGGTGCAAGAGCCTTAGCTCCGGACCGTCTTTGAGTGATTCGAATGGGCGTGGGCCGCTTCCTCGGCCAACCCGCCGTAGCGCCGCTCGCGTTTCTGATATTCGGCAATACCTTCGAGCAAATGAACTCCGCGAAACTCAGGCCACAGCGTCGGCGTCACGTAGATTTCCGCGTAGGCCAATTGCCATAACAGGAAATTGCTGAGCCGCATTTCGCCGCTGGTGCGCACCACCAGATCGGGATCCGGCAGATCACGCGTGTAAAGGTGACGCGACACAGTGTCTTCATCGATCTTAAGATGATTCAGACCACCGTTGCGGGCGGCAGCGTCCACCAGTGAGCAAAATGCGTCCACCAGCTCACTGCGTGCGCTGTAGTTGAGCGCCAGAGTCAGGGTCATGCCGGAGTTGTGCGAGGTGGCTCCGCGTGCCCACTGCATCTTCTCCTGCACTGAGTCGGGGAGCTCGTGTTGCCGTCCGATGTACTCCAAACGGATGTTGTTCTTATTCAGGGTAGGCACTTCAGCTTTGAGATAACGGCAAAGCAGGCCCATCAGGAAATCCACTTCACTTTTGGGACGTTTCTTCCAGTTCTCCTCGGAAAAAGCGTATAGGGTCAGCGCGGGAATGCCGATGCGGGCGGCGGTTTCGACTGTGGAACGCACTGCAGTCACGCCGGCGCGATGGCCGGCGATGCGGGGCAGATGGCGGCGCTTGGCCCAGCGGCCGTTGCCGTCCATGATAATAGCGATGTGTCTTGGGAGCCGGGCTGTGTCCAAGTGCTGATAAATCTCCGCTTCCTTGCGGTCGAGCCCGGCGGGAACTGTTCGTTGCAAGCTAACCTCTTCTGTTTGTTGAAGCTAACACAGGTTGGGGGCAGTTGCAATGACACGGAAGAGACATGTAGAAGTGCCTTGGACCGTCGCGGCCGTTGAAGTCCGCAGAGCAGCGCTCGGGAGCATCGCGCGACCCAGCCCAGAGCAACTTAACCTCGGAGGGAGACTTCCTGCTGGAAGTGGGCCGCAACCGCACGCGGGGAGAACTCACTGCGGGCTCTCTCCACGGCCGCCTTCCCCATTTCTCTTCTCTTCTCGGGATTACGGTAGAGAAAGAGCAATGCATCTGCCAGCTTTTCAGGTGATTCCGGCTCGACCAGGATGCCGGTTTCCCCATCGATGACGGCGTCCGGTATGCCACCTGCCTTTGACCCTACCGCGGGGACACTGCAGGCCGCGGCTTCCAGAAACGCGATTCCGAAACCCTCATGTTGCTCTCGCGGATTGACACGGGAGGGCATCACGAACAAATCGGAAGATTGCAACAGACGCCACTTGTCTTCCTCCGAAACCGAGCCCGCGAAATGAACCTTTTCCTGCAATCCCAGTTCGATGGTGAGACTTTCCAGGGATGACCGTTCCGGGCCATCCCCGGCAACAACATATCGATAAGGTACATGGCTGCGATCCAGGATCTTCAGGGCACGCAAGACGATGTCAATGCCCTTGTTTTGAACAATTCGAGCGACTGTCACCAGCGTGTACGCCCCGCTTCTGGCAAGGGGAGTCAGGTCATGAGCAACACTGATTGCCCGTTCAGTTAAAGGCGGGTGGACAATCATAATATTTCCGGGCGCTATGCCCCACGCTTCTACAAGAGACTTGGTGTGATGTGAATTAGCGGCGATCCAGTTGGCGCCTTTGACGATCATTCCTCTTCTGATGCGATCGTTCAACTTGTGCGCAGAGTAATGGATCTCAGAGTCATGAGCGATAATTCCATAGGGCATTCGATTTTCCCGCAAGTACAGGACGAGGGGATAGAGCTTCAAGTCCAGGTGCCCCAGCACAATCAGGGCCGGCTTTTCTTTTTCGAGCACTCCTTTTATTTGTTGGAGGGACCTGGACGATGCGTGGAACCAGCGAGTCTTGTCCAGCCGCTTCCGAGCCAGCGAACTGGTACAACGCGCGATTTCCAGCACGCTCACGCATTTGTTGCCCAGCCAGTTTGCGGGTCTTTTGTCATGGACCACTGCGAGGGGAATAACCCAATCCTCGTAAGTGCGGAGGAACTCGAGGCGCGACTTATCCGTGCTTTCGACCAGGCTCAACACCTTTGCGCGATTTCCGAGGCTGATGAGACCTCGCACAAGGCTGTCAAGGTAGGCGGCGATTCCCCCTGGGTTGGGCTTGTAGTCGGAGGCAACAAAGAGTATGTCCGTCACGGCCCTGTTCTTAGCGTTGATAGGTTGAGCGGGCATCGGAGTTGGTTAGACGGTAATATTGTTCCCCCCGGGTGAAACGTCTTTCATGGTACGAAACAGATCGAGGTAGAACTCTTTCTGCCCCATCACGTACAAGAGCATGGCAAGGTAAACGCTAAAAAGAACAACGTTTCCCAATATCAACCTGGGCAAGGCCAAAAGCCGCGGTCCGTATAGGAATTGGAGAGCGAAAGCAACCGTCGCACCGGTTAGGCCAGACAACAATGGACGGCTGGCCGTAGCGAGGATGTCGCGGAGTGAAACAACGGTACCGTGGACGCACCACGCAATGTGGGGAATAAACCAGAGCGTCAACACGGTCGAATAACCGATGGCAACGCCGGTGGGCCCGTAAGGTAGTCCGGCTACGCAACCCGCAATCACGATCGGTGCGTACACCAAGCCGACTCGCAGGCTGCGCCCCACCATGCCCAGTGACAAGACCAGCCAGATCAGCGGATTGATAAACGCGAGGATGAGCATGGTAGGCGACAACAGACGAAAGATTGGAATCGCTTCATGCCACTTTGGTCCAAGAACCACGGGGATCAGATCGTTGGCAAAGAGAGCACAGGCAATCGTGATCGGCACCGTCAGTGCCAAAACGAGCGAATACCCCTTGAGGAAATAACGCTTCAAGCGGACGGGATCGTCTTGAACCCGCGAGAGAGCAGGGAAAGCGACCTCGCCGGCTGCAGTATTGAGGTTCTCGGTGGGGATATTGATGAGCGTGTATGCGCGCCCGTAGAGCCCGACCGCCTGCGCGCCCCACCAACGGCCCAGAAGAACCTTGTCGAGATTATAGGCAATGTAGACAACAATTCCGTTCAACGTGAGAGTGCCGCCAAAACGCAGCATGGATCGCAGCCCGGTTCCTTGGCGCGGCTTGCCGGGAATCCAAGCCGCTGCCAACCACAAGCAAGTGGTTGTAACCAGCGTGGGCACGAGCGCGGTAGCCACGAGCGACCAATACCCGTAGCCTCTGAGTGCCATCGCAATGCCGACTGTGATACTGATCGCAAGCGATAAGACGTCGATTCCGGCCATAGTGGTGAAACGCATTTGCCGTTGCAGAAGAGCAGAGTGCTGAACTCCCGCGGCATTTACGATGAAGCCAGAGGCTAGAATTACCGTTACCCAAAGAAGCCTTGGCTCACGATAGAAGGCGGCGATGACTGGCGCCATGGCGATCACCAATAAAGTCAGCGCGGCCCCGACCAGAAGGTTGATCCAGAAGAGTGTAGAGACCTGTTCTTCGGTGACTTTCAGGCGCTGAACCGCGGCCGCGGAAAGGCCGAAATCACGAAACAAGTTTAGGATTCCGGTGAAAGCTGTGACCATCCCGACGAGGCCGAAGTCTTTCGGGTCGAGCAGGCGAGCCAGCACCATCAGGGAGCCGAAACGCAACGAAAAAGTGGCGGCCTGGGCGCCGACTTTGGCCAGTCCGCCACGAATTGTCTTTTCCTTGAAACCCTGCATCTCGGTTGTGAGCGAGCCGCTTTCTATCTGCGATCCGCTGCTTGAGCATACGACAAAGTCCTGCGGACCGAGGTTATCGTCGTCAAGTCCTCCTGGTTCGCACCATCGGACGGTTGTAAGTCTCACGAAAACTTTGTTCTCGGATTGGGGAGGATTGGATACGTCCGGTGTGAAATGTTTTGCATCTTGCGGTGGCGCGCGGCCGTTCGGACAGGGAAGACTGCATTAACTTGCAGTTCATTTTCGCCTTCAGCCGTGCGGTTGAGACTGATTTTTCCTGCCATCCCCGAGCCGCTCTCGTGTAGACTGTTGGCCGCGCAATAGCCCGCCAGGAGCCGAGTCTGGCAGACCCTAAGTCTGAGGTTCACTGCAATGATGTCGCATTTTCGTTCTTATCGTCTTTCCGCAACCGGTGTTCTTGCCGTAATGCTGCTCTGGATCGGGTCGACCGTGTCAGGGCAGGTTGATCCAAAAACGCCGACAGGTACGCCGCAAGACGTCCTGACTTACCACGGCGACAACTTCCGCACCGGCTGGTTTTCCTCCGAAACGCTGTTGACGGCGAGCAATGTGAATGCGCAGTCGTTTGGCCTATTGCAGACGGTTCCTCTGGATGGACGTGTCGACGCCGAGCCCCTGGTCGCCCTACAGCAGATGATCGATGGCCAGGGAGTTCACGACGTGGTGTATGTTGCCACGGAAAACAACAGCGTTTATGCACTCGACGCCGCTAGCGGATCGACCCTGTGGCAACGTAACTTTGGTACGCCCGTGCCAGACTCGTACAAAAGCGGCGACGATAATGTCTATCCGATTATGGGCATCCTGGGGACACCAGTGATCGATCGTAATGTGGGCGCGATGTATTTGGTGGCGGATGTCTACAACGGGTCCACGGATGCATTTCAGCTACACGCCATCTCGCTAAGCAATGGCAATGACGTTGTCACCTCCGTGAACATACAGTTCTCGGCCAAGCTGCTGGATGGAACAACCTGGACCTTCAATCCCCGGTATCAGCTGCAGCGAGCTGGCTTGCTCGAAGCCAATGGCAGCATCTATGTCTCGTTTGGCAGCAACGGGGACATCAATCCCAACATTTCTCGTGGCACCATGGTGCGCTACGATGCGGCGACGTTCAAGAACCTCAGCGGTGGGATCACCGACAGGCTCGCCGGGAACATGTCGACCTACTATCTCTCGTCCATCTGGCAGTCGGGCTATGCTCCGGCCGCCGACCAGGCCGGCGATATTTACTTTTCAACCGGCAACAGCGACCCAGGTCATGGGAGCTATTTGCTTGCTGGGAATCGACCGGACAGCATGATCCGCGTGTCCGGCGATTTGAGGACCCTGCGCAGCAGCTTCACTACCTACAATTACTTTCAACTGGATGAAGGTGACGTCGATATGGGGTCGGGAGGCATGCTGGTGCTTCCGGATCAATTGGGGCGCCTCCCGCACCTGGCAGTTGCCGGCGGCAAAGATGGACGCGCATTCTTGCTCAACCGGGACCACCTTGGCGGTTTTACGCCGGGTGGGCCGGACAAGGTAGTGCAGACAATCACAATGGGTTCATGCTGGTGTGGGCCTGCGTATTTCGTCGGCTCGGATGGGACACCGCGCGTAGTCACCGGCGGCGGCAATGGCGTTACCAGTTGGAAACTTCAAACTTCGCCCTCAACACAGTTAATGTTTGACAGTTCCACCGGTTCTGGTGCTGTGAATGGTCTTCCTGACAATGGTGGAACCATCCCGGTGATTTCTTCAAACGGAACGACCTCGGGTTCCGGCCTTGTGTGGTTTGTGCAAAGGCCAGCTGGATCTTCGGACCAAGATCCGGGAACGCCGGTCACGCTTCAGGCCTTTGCGGCTTCCGACTTGAGCCAGCAATTGCTCTCTATTCCGGCTGGAACCTGGACACATGCCGTGAACAGCAATGCCAACATCGTCCCCACGGTGGCGAACGGAAGAGTGTACGTTGCCAGCAATAAACAGCTGCAGATTTTCGGACTACTTTCGTCACCACCGACTTCCGGAGTGGCGGCTGCGCCCAAGCCAACGACAGCTTCCGAGCCGTCGGCGGTCACATGTCCGCCCGAGGTAGCTCCCCTTGCGGCAACTGGGGGTACGGGTGCGGGCGTGCACCAGCTTCGCGGCACAGTCTGCAAGGTTACGGGGAGTCAATTGCGAATCGCGCTACCTGGAGAAAGGAGTGTTTCGGTGGATATCGTCGAGGTTCTTGCTCGTCATCGAACGCTGCTTCTAACTCCGGGGCGGCCGATCAAGATTCGCGCCACCATCGACGAAAAAGGCCGGGCACATGCCCAGCGGATTTCACGGTCGCATGGCATAGCCGAAGTACAGCCGTAACCTAGGTCGTCAGTGGCGAAGCCGTGGGCTGTGGTCCGGCCAACCCTCTGTGGGTTCGCTCACACCGGGCAATTCCTGCAACCCGACCGTCTGACCCTGGTGCTGGGCAAAAGCCAGCATCTCTTGCTCTCGTTCGGGACAAATGTCTGGACGCTGGTAGCCGGACACCAACTCTTCCACCCTTTCTCGCGCCCGCCGCAGGATGTCGGATCCAGCCCCGCTCGTGCCGCGATCAATCACCGGCGACGGGAAGTGCTGCTCCTTGCGAAACAGCTCACGCGTCTCCTTCAACTTCAGAAAATCTCCGCGTAGGCCAGTCTGCGCAAACATGGCGACAGCCAGCGACTCCGCACACGGCTCGATGCCCGCAATCAGCCGTTGCGCTGAGGCGATGGCCTCGGCGTCGATGACCAACTTCTCGATGCTGTGGCAGGACAAGAAGTCCAGCATTCCCGCCCCAGAAATCATATTGATCCCGGCCAGCGCTCCCAGCACCGCGGAGATGCCACTCTCCATCTCCGCCTGCGCATCCACCGCACTACCGTCGCCCGCCACCAGATACGCGTGGGTAGGTAGGCCCAGATACTTTCCAACTTGCGAACATGCCAGGTCCAGCATCGCGGTCTCGATTGCGCCCATGGGAGTCCTTCCCGTGCGCATATCGAAAATCGCGGGCGCTCCTCCCCAGACAATCGGCGCTCCGGGCTCTGCCAATTGATGAATCGTGATCCCACTGATGCACTCCGCCGCATGCTGCACCACTGACCCCGCCAAAGTGACTGGAGCCGTTGCCCCTGCCAGGGGCATGCTGACGATCTCCGCCGGCACTCCCGCCCGCGCCAGGTCCACGAGATTTTGTGAAGCAAACTCGGACCAGTTCAGTGGCGGTGAGGGACAGACATCAAAAACGGCCCGCGGCCTTTTCCTTAAGGCCTCGTGTCCGCCACTCTCGATGGCCAGCAGCTCGAGCAGTGTATGCAGGCTGGAAGCAGAAAACGCTCCTGTGACCACCGGCTTGGCCGAATACCACAACACCAGCAGCAGGCGATACCAATCGCCGATTTCCTGGGGCACGTCGTTGCACACCATGGCCGTGGATTGCGCGGCGAATTGCGGCAGCATCTCCGCCACTTGTACCAGTCGCACCAGGTCGTCCGACTGTGCCGGCCGCGAGTGCTGGGTTTCGGAATCAAGAATGTTCAGGCAAGACGAGCCAGGATCGAAGTGAACCTCATCTCCCCCGTAGCGCACCGCGGACTTTCCCTTGCGGTCGTAAAGGTGAAATTCTCGCGGCGCCAACTCCACCATCCGCCGCGCCAGCGCCTCAGGGATATGCGCCACACCGTTCTCGACTGTTACTCCAGCCGAACGCAACAGGTCCACCACGTACGGCGCCACTTGCACCCCAGGATCTTCGATGAGTTGGAACGCTTCCCCTAGAATCCGTTCCACCAGCGCTCGGTCGAGCAATTCCAGCTTCGGTCTCATGCCGGCTCCGCTACCAAGCTCCGGGACTTCTGCTCCATCAGGGTTCTGGCTAGCGCCACCGCGCTCATGGCGTCCTTGGCGTATCCATCCGCGCCAATCTCCTGCGCCCACTTGCGGGTTACCGGTGCGCCCCCAACCATCACTTGGACCTGCGAACGCAGTCCAGCTTTTTCCAGGGCTTCGATGACGCCTTTCTGATTGCGCATGGTGGTGGTGAGCAAGGCCGATACTCCTACGATGTCCGCTCGTAGCTCACGCGCTTTGACGGCGAACTGCTCGCCGGTGATATCAACCCCGAGATCGTGCACCAGAAATCCGTGGGCCGAAAGCAACGTCCCCACGAGAATTTTCCCGATCTCGTGGATGTCCCCTTGGGTTGTTCCCAGTACCACCACCCCAGCCATCGGCCGCTCCGTCCCCAGTTTTTTCAGTTCCGGATCGAGCACCGCCATCGCTGCCCGCATCGCCTCGGCCGACGCCATCATGTCAGGCAGAAACATTTTTGCCTGTGCGAACTGCTCTCCCACGGCATGCATTCCCGGGACAAACCCGTTGTTGATGGCTTCAAGCGGTGACATCCCCGCCGCAACCGCCTGCTGGGCCAGTGCAAACGCCGTATCCGGCGCCCCGTCAATAATGCTTTGCCGCATGACAGAAAAGGTGTCGTCTAACATGAAGTCCTCTGGGTCATGCTGACCGACCAGGGCCACACAAGTCAGTGACCACGATCACAGGGCTGGAATTGTCGGGGTTTGGCGGGCGGGAAGGCGCCGCAAGGCAAGTTATCTTGGTCCGATGACTTGCGAGCCTTTTATCAGAGAGAAGCGCCCGGCTACCTGGCCGGCCACGCGTTGGCGGGCGGTCGCCGCCACTCCGGCGCTAGGATTTAGCCTCTTCCGGCACGACCTTGAGCTCCAATTTCTCGGTGTGCCGTACCACGGTTAGAGAGCTGCTGATTCCCACGCGGGCGTCGGTCAGCAGACGTTGCAGGTCATCGACTCCCGCCACGGGCTTGCCGTCCAGAGCAACGATGACGTCGCCCTCCTGCAACCCCGCTCGCCGCGCAGGACTGCCTTCCTCCACTGAAATCACTACCACGCCACTGTCTTGCGGCAGATCATAGAAGCGCACCAGGCGCCGATGCAGAGGCGTGGTCTGGGCTTCCACGCCGATCTGGCTGCGGGGCACTCTGCCTTCCTGCAAAAGCCGTCCGGCAACGAACTTAGCGGTATTGATGCCGATAGCAAAGCACAGTCCCTGAGCGCCCATGATAGTGGCCGTGTTTACGCCCACTACCTGACCGTCGGAAGTCACCAGTGGACCACCAGAATTACCGGGATTGAGGGAGGCGTCGGTCTGAATCACATCTTCTATCAGGCGACCGGAATACGATCGTAACGATCGCCCCAGCGCACTGATCACTCCTGCCGTCACGGTGTACTGAAAGCCGTAAGGATTGCCAATGGCAATCGCCAATTGGCCCACGTGCAGCTTTCGTGAATCTCCCAGCGGTGCGGCGACCAGACTGGGCGCATCGATGCGGATCACTGCCAGGTCGGAAGCGGGGTCGTCACCGATGGTGTGCGCAGGGAAGCCACGCCCGTCGGGAAGAGACACCTTGATCCGCGTGGCCCCATGCACTACGTGACTGTTAGTAAGGATCAGGCCATCGGGTGCGAATATGAATCCCGAGCCCCCGCCCTGACGCTCGCCGCGGTTCACCCGAGCGGCTTCGGGCCGCCTGGGCCACGTCGACTTTCACCACCGACGGACTGATTTTCTCCGCCGTGTTCACCACCGCCTGGGAGTAGGCATCGAGCAGGCGGTGTGTCATCCAACGGCTGGGTGGTGTTCGCTGGGAAAGACGGGATCCGATTCATTTCCCAACACACGAGATACAGCAATCTCAGGAGTCATAGCTGCTAGATGTGGGTGGGGCGGGTTGGGATTCAGGCGGGGAAATCTCCAGTGTGATTGCGAAAACGATGGCTTTTGGCTAAGCTATTCGCATCCTTTGGGGCAATTCGTTCACCGGCATTCTATTCCTAAACTATGTGAGGAGGCCATGCTTATGCATCGCCCTATGTCCGTCTTGGTAGCGCTTTTGTTATGTCTTCCAGCGGTAGCGCAGGACCACGCCGCCCATCCCACGGCAAGGCCCGTCACACTGGTTTCAGGCTTGGGGAACGCGCACCATCCGGTTTCGACCAAGAATCCGGAAGCGCAGAAATTCTTCGATCAGGGATTGCGTTTTATCTACGCCTTCAACCATGACGAGGCGGCACGTTCGTTTCAGAAAGCGGCCGACCTGGATCCCAAATTGGCCATCGCATACTGGGGCATCGCCGAAGCCGTCGGTCCGAACTACAACGATCCGGCCAGCGACGACCGCTTCAAGCACGCCCACGAAGAGATTCAGAAAGCCGTGGATCTCTCCGGCGGCGCCTCGCCCAGCGAGCAGGCCTACATTCAAGCCATGGCCAAGCGCTTTCCAGCGGACCCCAAGGCCGATCGCCGCAAAGCGGCCGAAGAATATCACGACGCCATGCGCGAGGTGATGAAGAAGTTTCCGGACGACCTCGATGCCGCCACGTTGTTCGCTGAGTCAGGGATGAACTTGCATCCCTGGGGCTTGTGGCATGTTGATGGCACTCCGGAAGCAGGCACGGAGGAGATTGTAGCCACATTGGAGTCGGTGATCCGGCGCGATCCTAATCACCTGGGTGCGATTCACTACTACATCCATTCGGTCGAAGCTTCGCCTAATCCCGAGCGCGCATTGGCCGGTGCGAACAAACTGGCGTCTCTCGCACCGAACGCCGGCCATATCGTGCATATGCCGGCCCATGTCTACATCCGCACTGGTGATTACGAAGCGGCGGTGAAGACCAATGAAGAGGCTGCGGCCGTGGATCGGGCCTACATCAAGGCCAGTGGCGCGCAGGGCATCTACCCGATGATGTATTACAGCCACAATCTGCACTTCATTGCCATGTGCTCGGCTATGGACGGCAACTATGCTGAGGCCAAGAAAAATGCCGACATGCTGGCCGAGCATGTTGGCCCCGCGGTGAAAATGATGCCTCCGCTCGAAGGGTTCATGACCATTCCAATGGCGGTGAACCTCCGGTTTCATCGCTGGGATGACATTTTGGCGATGAAGCAACCGGATCCAGACATGAAAGCCACGACCGGCTTCTGGCATTTCGGGCGCGGGATGGCGCTGGCGGGCAAGGGAAGGGTCGAGGAAGCCGAGGCCGAGTACAAGATTGTTTCGGATGCGGAAGCGGCTACACCCGCGGATGCGATCTTTGCGATGCCCATCAATAACAAGACGAAAGACATTTTGAAGATTGCGGAAGATGTTCTGGGCGCCAAGATTGCCATGGCCAGAAAGGACAATGGGCAAGCGATCATGTTGCTGACGGCTGCGGTCGCCATTCAGGACACTCTGAAATACGGCGAGCCTCCGGACTGGTTTTTTCCGGTGCGTGAATCGCTGGGAGGCGTACTCCTGATGAACGGTGACGCTGCGAGTGCGGAGAAGGTATTTCGTGCTGACCTCGACCGCAATCCCCGCAATCCGCGGTCGCTGTTCGGCTTGCAGCAAGCCCTGAAGGCCCAAGACCGTACCTATGATGCCGGTTTTGTAGGAGACCAGTTCAAAGCTTCATGGAAGGGCGGGGCGACTGCGTTGAAAGTGGAAGATCTGGTGTAACGTCGGTCCATGGTGTAAGGCAATCGTTGGAAAAGGAGCAACGAAACTCCAGCGGTCGGGCCAGAAACTCTTTGCGGCCACGGTGGCAGTGTGCATTCCTAACGTCAGAGATGAAGGGTCGCCAACCCGGTCTGGGAAGGATGTGTTATCAGACTCTATGGCCGGGAGATCAGTGTGTCTAGGGGGCGATCTCGAAGACAACGCCACAACCTGGCCCGCAGGTGGTGATGTTAGCTCCGCCAATCTTTGTTGTGCCGTAGAGATTCCCCGACGCGTCTTGAATCAGGCCTGCCAAGGGCACGCAGCCACTCGCATAGTTGGATTGCGGGCTGAAACTATACAGTAAGGTTTCCTGGGCTGGAGGTACGATCTTGAAAACTGTCCCACAACCTTCTGTCCCACCAATGGATGTGGTGCCGTAGACGGCGGCACGCCTAGAATCTACTAGCACCCCGGCAGCGGGCTGATTTCCGTTGGATCCGTCAAAAGAGAAGGCGGAAAAGGTACCGTCGCCCTTGGGGCTCAGCCTAAACACGGTTCCGGCATTGCTCTGTCCTCCGTATTCCGTTGTGCTATACAGGTTGCCCGCGCGGTCGAAGGTCACTGATCCGACTGGTCCGGCGCCCTCGGCCGCCGGAGGCGGAAAAACGAAGAGCACATTTTCCGTCCAGCCACTCGAACCGGGCGACAGCTTGTACACCGTTCCAGCGCCTTGAGAGTGGGAGTGAAGTGCGCCGCCGAGTTCGGTTGTGCCGTATAGGTTGCCGGACTTGTCAAAAGTCACGCCGGCCGCCGGATATGCCCCGTCTGCGCAGGAGTCGCCGTTCGCGATGGTGCAGAAGTTGTAAAGGACATTTTCAATCCAGCCAGTGGGGCCAGGAGAAAGCTCAAAGACAACACCACCATAGGCCGCGGTGTTACCGCCGTAGGCGGCGGTTCCGTACAGGTTTCCCGAAGCATCGAAGACTGGCTGGCTAAGCGGCCGCTGTCCGTCAAGGCAGCGATTGCCCTGGAGGACGGAGCAGAAGCTGTAGAGTACGCTCTCCGTCCATGGGCCACCCGGCTGCAAGGGCGGCGAGAGCTCGAAGACGGTACCACAGCCCGGGTACCCGCTGGGGCAATAATTGGCTCCGCCTCCGGCGGTCGTTCCATAAAGATTCCCCTGCGCGTCAAAAGTAAGACCGGCCTGAGGTGAGCCACCGTCAAGGCAACCGTTTTCGCCGAGGGTTGTGCAGAAGTTGTAGAGGACAGTCTCTGTCCAGGTCCCGTCGGGCTGAGGGGACAACTCAAAGACCGTTCCACCAATGTCAACGGTGCTGGTCCCTCCAAACTGCGTCGTGCCGTAAAGATTTCCCGCAGCGTCGGAAATGAGGCTGGCGACCGGTTCGAGGCCATCATTTGGAACACTGCCGAAGGTCCACAGCACCTTGTATTGTTGCCCGAGGGCGAAGCTGCAACTTAGGACGACCACGATCGCATAGTGAGCTGCACGCTTCATAGTCCACCTTTACTGAGGGTGAGCGTAAGTGTATGCGTGGAATGTTCCCATTTCAATAGAGGCGAAGGGCCCCCGCTCTGACATGGTTCCTAGCGAACTTGAGCTGGCATTTGGGGCAGGCTTGGCGTCACGACTGAAGTAACGCCCTCTGTCGGAGGGTTCATACAGGAGGAGCGGACATGTTTCTTCCCATTATGGCGTGTGAAACATATCGCAGTTCAGTCCTGCCCACCCCTTTTCCGGTTGACAAGGGGGTCGATTCGCGGGAGACTCCGGTCAATCGGTTTGATGCCGCTGAAGTGACATGCGGCCATCAGGCCACGTTCTACGGGGTTGCGCCATGGCCCACAGTTCGAGTTCCCGGCTGGACCCGTCTGATTCCCCCGAGGTACGAAGTGTGTCTGCTGCTGAACCTGAGTTAGGGGCGTGGTTGACCCAGTGGCGAAGCGCCCTTTCAGCCCACGGTGCGGGTCCGCTCTCAGCCGATCTGGCGCTTGACCTGGTTCTCAACCAGATTGTGGAGTTGGCGCGCGAGTCGACTCACGCCACCGCCGTGGCGATCGCGCTGACGCGGGATGGAGAGATCATCTGTCGCGCTGCCGTCGGCGAGAGCGCTCCGGATCTGGGAACGCGATTGAACGGCGATACCGGCTTATCGGCGGCGTGCATACAGTCCGGAAACTGGCAGTGTTGCGAGGACAGTGAGAGCGATCCCCGGGTGGATGCGAGCTTGTGCCGCAGGCTGGGGGTGCGGTCGATGCTGGTGGTTCCAGTTTTGAGAGAAGGAATGGTGCTGGGGCTGCTGGAGGCTTTTTCGCCGCAACCGCACGCTTTCGGGCACCAGGAACTACAGACTTTGACGATGCTCGCAAGCAGCGTCACTGAGAACGTCGAACTGGCGTCGAGGCCTCCAGCAAACACGGCCGGATCACAAACGGCAGAGGAGGCCAAGCCACTCGCAGAGATTCCAACGGCCGCGGCTGAGGAGCGGTTGGTGCGGGAGTCCCCGGGTCCAGAAGTGCAGACGGCAGACTTCTGGACGGGCGCGCTGATGATGGCGGTGGTGGCATTGGCTTTGACGCTGGGATGGATGATCGGGCGCGCAGGCCGGCAGAGGCAGATGGCCTCGGCGCGCGGAATCAGGGCCGACCAGCTCAGAGTGCAGCGGACCAGGTTCGAGCGCAGTGGCGAAGGAGCAATCGTCACCGACAGGAGTGCCGGTGCAGTCCGGCGGCGAACTGGTGGTGTATCAGAACGGCAGGGTGGTGTTCCCCCAGGCGCCGCAGCCTGCGAGACCGCCGGCGGAGCTTGCGCCCACCAGAAGCGTGGTTAAGCCCGCGATCAGCAAGAGTGAGATTTCGATGGCACGACCGGTACGAATTTCGTCGGAGGTGTCGACGGAATTGGTCACGCAGCGAGTAGAGCCGGAATATCCGCCATCGGCCAGAGAGCGGCATGTCCAAGGCGCGGTAGATCTGGACGCGCTGGTCAACAAGGACGGTGTAGTCGAAAAATTTACGGCGATTCGCGGGGACCCGGATCTGGCCGCGGCGGCCTCGGCGGCGGTGCGGCAGTGGCGTTTCAAGCCTTATCAACTCAACGGACAACCGGAGGCTTTTCAGACCCGCATTACAGTGGAGTTCCGGTTGCCATGACGACCGAGGCCCAGTCTCGCAAGAAGCCAGTGAATCAAGAATTCGCCGCTACGAAGGGCACAGAGGAAACAGCCATCAGCTGGGGAACTGCTGGTTCTTGCTGAGGGGGCGTGAAGCCATCATGGGCGGGCGCTTTATGGATTCCAACTTGGTACGCGCGGCTTTGCTCTTGAGGGCGTAAAGAGTAAGTCCGACGCGAGTGGTAACTCCTAGTTTCTCAAACACTCGGAACAGGTAGTTCTTGATGGTGTGTTCGCTTAAGGCCAAGCGTTCTGAAATCTCCCGATTGCTGTAGCCCTCGGCCACCAGAACGGTGATCTGCTCTTCACGTTTGCTCAGCTGGCGGGCGCCGGGCAAACGGGATACCACGGGTCCGTGCTCAACCAGGGCCTCCAGGACGAAGTGAAGTCCCAGAGAACTGACCCACACCTGGCCTTCGTGAACGCAACGGATGCACTTGCATAGAGCTTCAAAGGACTCGGAACGGGAGAACACACCCCGAGCACCGGATCGGAAAGCTTCGACGACGAGCTCCCGGTCCAATGTATCGAGCAAGACCACAACGCCGACTAGGGGATAAAGGGTCCGGAGTTGGGTCACGAAACGGATGCTCTCCATGGGGTCAGTGGAGAATGCGCTGCCCAGCAGCACAACTTCAAAAGGGTCTTTTTCCAATAACTGGAGAACCTTCTTGGGAGTAGCAGCGGCCAAAGCCTGGTAGCCTTCGCTGCGTCCCAGGGCGTCGGCGAGAAGGTGGCAGCTCATAGCGATGCTGTCGGCGACAAGCACTCTGATACTAGGGTCGGAATTAGGGACTGAGGTCAAGGCGTTGGTCGTCGGCGGGCCCGGGAACAGGGTCACAAACTGTAAGAATTCTACGGCGGAAAGCGGCGGCTGGCAAGGAGTCCTGCGGCTCCAAGCGTTCCGGCGTTCCCAAAGTCATGTTGGCGGGGGAGAATAAATTCCGTAGAATCAACTAACCACGAATTGTAAGGTTAGAACGCGCTGACGAGGCGTCTTAGACAGTCGACTCCATGACTTTCATCTACTTGCCAAGACTTGTAGGATCGCCTCAGAGTGTACATCCGGGCCTGAGGGCGGGGTTTGTGGGGAGGACAGTAGTGGGGGAGCGGGCATGTATTTGAACTTTTACGGATTACGCGAGCAGCCGTTCGGCGTGACCCCGGATCCCCGCTACCTATATTTGAGTGCCGCCCATCGGGAAGCGTTTGCCTCGCTGTATTACGGCATTGAAGCCAATCGCGGATTTCTGGGCCTGATTGCCAAGCCGGGGATGGGCAAGACCACCATCCTGTTTCACTTGCTGGAGAAATTCCGCACCACCGCCCGGACTGCTTTTCTTTTTCAGACCCAGTGCAATTCGCGGGAGTTCATGCGGTATCTGCTGGCGGAGCTCGGCTATGAAGGCGACAGCCAGGACTTCGTTCGTTTGCACGAGGAGTTCAACCGCCGCCTGCTCCACGAAGCGCGGGCAGGGAACCGCCTGATTGTAGTGATTGACGAGGCGCAGAACCTGGATGCTTCGGTATTGGAAACCGTGCGGCTGCTCTCCGATTTCGAAACCCCGCGGGCGAAACTGATGCACATCATTCTCGCGGGCCAGCCGGAACTGGCGGACAAGCTGGCCAGCCCAGGTCTGGCCCAGTTACGGCAGCGGATTTCGATTCTGCATGGTCTGGAGCCCCTGCCTTCCTGGGAGATCAAGGCCTACATCGAACATCGGATGAAGATCGCGGGTTATGAGGGCGAGGCAGTTTTCACGCCGGACGCGTATGAAGCCATCGCCGACTTCACCGAGGGCATTCCCCGGAATGTAAACAATTTCTGTTTTAATGCGCTCTCGCTCGGATACGCCACTCAAAAGAAGCTGATTGACCTCGACACGGTCAAAGAAGTGATCTCAGACCTGGACATTTCGAAATTGACCACGAGTGGAGCAGCGTTGAGTGAGGTGGTGCCAGAACCAGTCTACGTACCGAGTGCTCCCACCCACCCGGTGTCAGGTCCGGCCGCGAGAGAGAAGAGTCGAGCAGACATCCTAAGCCCGGCGGAAGCTGCCGCCTACATGCAAGAAGTGGCGCTAAAACTGAAGAATTGGCAACGTTCGCTGGAACAGTCGGTCAACGATGTGCGACGCAATAGCTCGCGCTTCCAGGTTGACGAAGACAAGCCGTAGCGTTACCCGGCATGGGCTTGCCTGATCAGGTTGCTCACACGCGTTAGTCCACCAGACTAGTTAGTGGAGTTGCTCGACATGAGCGTCGGCGACATGCGCGTACCAGAGGGCACGGTCGTGGCGGGCGAGGGCAGCGGTTTCGCCTTCACGGCGGAAGGCGCCGATGCGCTGCCTAGACTGTAGGCGTAGAGGACGACTTCGACGCGCTTGGATACTCCCAGTTTGTCGAAAATGCGGAACAGGTAATTCTTCACCGTGTGTTCGGTGAGGCCCAGGCGTTGAGCAATCTCACGGTTGGACAAGCCTTCGGCAACGCAGCGCACAACTTCCTGTTCGCGGCGCGAGAGCAGCTCTGTGCCCCGAGCATCAATTACCCGTAGCGGTAAGGCTTCACCCAAAGCTTCAAGCAGGAAGCGCAACTCTTTGGTATTGGCCCAGATCTGACCCTGGCTGACGCAGAAGATGCATTTGGCCAGCGACTTCAACGATTCACTGCGGGCAAAGACTCCGCGGGCGCCGGCCCGGAAAGCCTCGACGACCTGGCCACGCTCACTGCTGTCCAACAACATCACGATGCGGGTTTCGGAATGGAGCGAGTGGATTTCGCGGGCCATTTCGAATCCGCGGCGCGGGTTGCCGTCAATTTCGGCGCTAATTACGATGACTGCAGGCTTTTCCTTGGCCACCGCTGTCATAACTGTGGCCACATCTGGCGGAGAATCCAACACTTGAAAACGTTTGTCGCGCTCCAGGGCGGTGGCCAGAAGTTGACTGTTCATTCTGGTGCTATCGGCAGCCAATACGCGAATCACATCGGAAACTTCAGGTAAAGCAATTGCATGCGCCACTAGGTTTCTCCCCACGTTAGGACAGTTGTTGAATCTCAAGGAAAACGCCGCTGAACACCGAGACGGGCCAGAACTGCATGGGAGGAGAATGCCCACCCCTACAGCCGCTACTGCTAGCGACTATCGTGTGAGGACTTTATTCTCACACTCTTAAAGTGTAAATAGCACTTTCGTGCTACAGGGACAAGGTTACTGCTGTGGAAAAAGGTTTACTCAAAAGCGACAGACACTACCAACTTATTGCAAACACGTGTGTTGGCGACTTTGAGCCAATCAATGAAAAAGGCCGCCAGATAAGGCTTTTGGGGCAGTCCCAAGGCCGAGGAGACGACATTACAGATTGAACCCTTGCTGGGCAAGGCGGGTGATCTCCCGTCCGATGGGGAGGGATGCGGTCGCGGCCGGGGACGGCACGTTCAAGACATGGACAACATTTTGTGAAGTGACAAACTGGAAATCGTCAACCAGCGCCCCGTCCGGACGAAGTGCCTGGGCGCGGACTCCGGATCCATCGGCGACGACGTCGGACTCCTGTATCTCAGGCACCAAGGTTTGCATAGATCGCACAAAGGCTGACTTACTCAACGAACGATAAACCTCGGCCGCCCCGTTCTTCCAATGTTTTGCCGCCATGCGCCAAAATCCCGGATACGAAAAGGTGGCGGCAGTATCTCGCAAATTGAAATCAGTTCTACGATAGCCTTCCCGCTTCAGTGCCAGCACAGCGTTAGGGCCGGCGTCCACTCCGCCGCCGATGCGCTGGGTAAAATGTACCCCGAGAAAAGGGAATTGGGGATCGGGCACCGGGTAGATGAGGCTGCGGACCAGATGCTCTTTGGCGGGGACCAGGTCGTAGTATTCACCTCGGAAAGGGACGATCTGGACTCCTGGTTTCTGATTGGCCATACGGCTGACGCGGTCGCTGTGCAGACCCGCACAGTTGATCAGGTAGCGGGTACGGAATTCACCCTGGGTGGTCTCGACAATGCATTCATCCGAGTTGCGGATGATATCGGTGACCCTGGTTGCCGTCCGTATTTCCCCACCTTGCGCGGTTATGAGTTCTGAGTATTTCTCGCAGACGCGGCGGTAATCAGTAATTCCCGTGCCAGGGACCAGCAGCCAGGCGACGCCACTGCAGTGGGGTTCGAATTCGCGCAGCTCTTCCCGCGGCAACATTCTAAGGTCGGGGATTCCATTGGCCTGGCCACGCTGCATGAGGGTCTGCAAGCGGGGAACTTCGGTATCGCTAATCGCGACGATGACTTTGCCGGTGATCTTGTAGGGAAGATTGTGTTCGCGGCAAAACGCTACCATGGCGGCGGCGCCTTCCACACACAATTTTGCTTTCAGTGATCCCGGCTTGTAATAAATGCCGGAGTGAATCACGCCGCTGTTGTGGCCACTCTGGTGGCTCGCAACGCGAGCTTCCTTCTCGAGCAGCAGCAGACGAAGTTTAGGAAAGCTGCGGGTGAGCTGCATCGCGGTGGAGAGGCCGACGATACCGCCCCCAATGATGACGATGTCGCGCTGATCGGGCATCAGGGTAATCGTCGTCGATTTGGTGGGGAAATGTCGAGCGGAAAAAGTTCCCAGCGATGGGTCAGTTTTTGCGGGCACCACAACAAGCCAGTGAACCACGAAGGACACGAAAGTGGCTACGGCCTAATTCACGGTAAGGGCGACGACCACGGATTGCGTCGGCGACCCGGGGGCGGCGTTCATGGCAGCGGTGACGGTTACAAGGTAAGTATTTGGAGTAGTGCCGAGCTGCGGGTCAGCGATGGAGGCCCCTTGAAGACCTCCTCCGCAGGAAAGCGCGCAGCAAAGCAGGACAAATATCGCTAGCAGGAACAAAGCGAATCTTACGCGTTGGGGTGCATTCCCCCGACGGAAAGGCTGATCATCAGACCAGGGAACGAAAGCAAAAATGCGTAGAGCGGCGGCATTGGCGAGAAGGCTGGTTCCGCATGGCCGCTGACAACGGGCGCGGAGGTTTGAATCTGCAGGCTTACGGCGGCGCTGGATTTCCCCGCTGGCACAACTGTCGGAGTGAGTGTGCAGGTGCTGGCTGCGGGGCAACCAGAAACCCCCAAGGTTATCGGATCAGGAAGCTTGCCCTTAACGGTGGCCACGGAAAGATCAAAAGTCGCCAAATGACCGGCTGCCACTGACTCCGCACCAGAGTTGTTGGTAAGAGTGAAGGCCGAGTTGGATCCACCGCTAGAGATGAACGAAACCAGTGCGACATGCTGGATAGTGGACGGGTCGCTGCCTTGGGCGGCGATATCGAAATGGTAGGTCCCGCCTTCGTTGCTACTCACCGTGACCGCGAACGGGATGCCGGTGGCCGTAGGAATGAGAACCCTTGGAGAAGCTGCGCAAGACGGTGGGGATCCCGAGCCACAGCTCAGTTGCACCGGGTAGCCATAACAGGCAGTGGCGGTCAGCGTACCGTTAAAGGTTGCGGGTGCTCCGAGGTTTGCGGTGAGGGAGGGATTGTTGATGGCCAAGGTGTAGTCGGGAGGCGCCAAACTGGTGGAGACGAAGGTGACCGGAGCCGAGTGCGAGGTGGCGAGCGGATCAGTTCCTCTGGCCAATATGCTGAAGTTGTACTGGCCGCACTGGGGGCTGCCTACGGTGGTGATGAACGGCGCACCGGCGGAGGTTGGGGTCACACTAGCGGGAGCGGCCGTGCAAGTGGGCGGCGCCCCAGGGCCGCAACTCAGGTTTACCGGGCTGTTGTAGCCATTCAGAGAGGTCAGCTTGCCATTGAACACTGTCGTTGTGGTTTCTAAGGCAGTGAGAGATGGATTGCTGATAATCAGCGAATAGTCGGCGGTGACTGTCAACGAGAGAATCTGAGTTTTCGTTGGACCGTTGGTTACGGAACCGCTGATGGTGACGGGAAACGTGCCAGGAGGCGTGTTCGCGCCGGTGGTGATGTTAAGAACCGCATTCACCGGCGTGGAGGAGGTAGGATTCACCGCATTCGCAGGCTGAAAGTCGCAGACTGCGCCGGCTGGCAGACCAGCGCACGAGAGATTCACGGTCTGATTGAATGGGCCGGCGGCGGTGACCTGGAATTTGACCGCAGGAGAAGTGTCGTCCGGCGGTACGGTGACCTGGCTGGGAGCAGGCGGAGTCAAGGCGAAGTCCACCACGTTCAAAGTGAACGGTGCAGTGGCGGTGAGGTGATCGGAATCGGTGCCTACTCCTTCAATCGTGAAGGCGCTGGTGCCGATGGGTCCGTTCGCTGTAACCGTAAACGCGGGAAACGCCGGCGTCACGCTTGCGGGTTGGACCGAGCAGGTAGTGTTTGGCGGCAGCGGAGATTGGCAGCTCAGGTTGACGGAATTGGTGTACCCATAAAAGAGCACAGTACCTGGAAATTGCGCTGGCAACTGGCTGGTGAAGTCGGTCTGGGGAGTCCCGGCTAACGTGGGCACAAAAATAGGAGTGACGGGGAACTGCCACAGACCGCGTCCGTAGGTGGAAGCGCGAAGCAATTTGGCGGATCCGTTGGTAGACATGTGCAGGGCGGTCACGGCGACATTCGGCAGAAATCCCGGATTGCCGCTGTTGGGCGCAGGACCTACTTCGGTCCAGTTGGCGACGGCGGTAGAGCTGGAGAAGACGCCCACGTCGGTTCCGACGTACACCATCCCGTTGAACGGGGTTGAGCCGGGATCGACCAATATGTGGTTTGCCGGGGCATCCGGGAGGTTAGCAGTGAAGTCCGTCCACGAGACCCCGCCATCGCTGGTTTTCCATATGTGAGAAACATGGAAGCCCATGATACTGACATAAGCGGTGAGGCCAGCGGCGTCGGATGTGTCTAGGGCGATGCTCGAGATTGGGAATGCGTCGGGATTGATCGCGCCGGTCTGGTCAACCCAGGTGGCAGCGCCGCCAGCAACATTCGTGCTGACCCAGAGATGACCGCCCGAAGGAATGGTCGGGATGAGTGGGCCGAAGCCATCGGTCCCGGCGTACATCACGTTGGAGAATCCGTTGATATCAACGGGGCCGCCGACGGCAAGCGTGCGGACCAGATTGGTTTCAGCGCCGGTGCAAATGCCGGAGCCATCGGTTTCGAAGTTGTCACTGAGCAGAGTGAATCCCGCGCCGCTGTTCGATCCGCGCCACATGCGGCACGTGCCTACAACCAACTCTGCCGAGTCTTGTGGATCGAGAAGGAAGGGCGGATAGTAGGCACCGGTGTCGCCGCTGAGGGTGGTGCTGCTGACGACCTGGTCATTCTGGAAATCCTGAGTGTGGCAGTTGATTCCGGCTTCGCAGCGGAAGATGTTAGTGCCCGAAGCGAAGTCCGGGGGGCTGGAGACGAACCACTCGGTGGGATCAGCCGGATTGATCTGGGAGTTGCCACCATCGCCTGAATTCACATTGAGCCAAGGGTTGTCAGCCAAGGCAGACTGGGTCGCGGGTGATCCGTTGGCTCCAGCTCCGGCGAGCACGGTATTAAAGTCAGTGGGCGATTGCGAGAATGAGACTAGTTCGGTCATCGAGCCTAGATTTTGATTGAGGCTGTCAAACTGATTCTGCCCGGCGCAGTCCCCGGTGATGAGGCCGGAGTAGCCGTCGAGTGCCCGATATATTCCGCCGTCGTTAGCAAAGTACATAACGTCTTGCGTGTTGCTGTTCAATAGTTGGAATGTCATGGAATGCTGGGCAGGATGCACGCGAGCAATGGAACTGCACCCGTAGGCATGCGTGAGATTGAGAAAGGTGTTCGAACCGGTGCCACCACAGGTGGGTGAGAAGCTGGTGATCTGGCACTTATAGAGGTTGACGGCGCCAGCGTACAGGTCGGTGGCTCCGCCGTCGGGGACGGCGGCGAGGTCCAGATTATAGACGCCGTCGTCAGTGCCGCATCCCGTCACGTCACCGCAGTTGACGATGCCGGATTCGTTCAGCGGAGTCCAGGTGCTCCCGCCGTTGGCAGTGGTCCATATTCCTCCATCGTTATTGCCGGCATCGACGTACCAAACGTACATTTCGTTGCGGCCCGGCACGACCGCGAGTTCACCACGATAAATTGGACAGGAAGTTGAGTGGGGATTGGGAGGGCACGCGCCAGCGCCGAGGTTGGCACCAGGCTGGTTGGCAAGCCGCGTCCAGTTGATGCCATCGGGGGAGAAGTAGAAACCGTGGTAGCGTAGCGCGGCGAAGAACAATCCGGCGGCGGCGTTGTAGATCACAGCAGTTGCGGAGCCGGGATCAACCACGAAGCTCCCGTCCTTCACAGTGGCATAGGTCCAGGACAACCCTCCGTCAGCCGACCCGTAGAGCCCGAGATTAGCGGTGAGCGGATTGGCTAGGCCTTCGATGATCCCTTCGGATGCGCCGGCGCTTGCGGCCACGACTAGGCTGGGAGTGGCAGTGCTGAACGTGATTTTGCTGAACGCCATGCCGGCGAAGGAGCGAGTGCCGGAGCTGTCGGAGGGAATCAGGGTCCAGGTTTTGCCGGCATCCGGCGAACGCAGGATCCCGAGGCCGTAATAGGAATCGGCGGAGCTGTTGGCTTCGCCGGTGCCGACCACGATCACGCTTTTGGCGGGATCTGGATTTGCTAGTTGGGGCTGGATGGCGATGGCACCGACGGCGAGAGTCGGTTGATCGTCGATGAGCGAAATCCAGGAGACGGCGCCAGGAGATGGATTGGTTGCGTTGGTGGATTTCCAAACGCCACTGTAGGCGCCGCCCAGGTATACGGTGTTCGCGGTTGCATCGGCGGCGTCCACGGCGACTGCGGTGGCTCGCCCGGATACCCAGTTATAGTCCTGCTGGCCGATACCACTGGCGTCCGAGGCCAAAGGCGCAGGGCCGAGTGGGGACCAGCCGGAAGCAGAGCCCGGCATCCTTGCGGGCTGCGCGGCTCGCAGGGCAAGTTTTCGCGTGTAGGCTCGGCGAAGCAGTTCCGCGGCGGGTTGTCCGGGAAGCGTGCGTCCACGGAGGAACCACTGTTCGCGCTGGGTTCGTTGCGCGGCGGTCTGCGCGGATGCCGGAAAAACGAACGCCATGAGCAGAATGGCACACCGTCGCGTCATCAACCAATGGCGACGACGCGTTGCGCAACAGCGTTCCACTTAGGCGACCTTCTCGGGAAAGAGCGGGGCGGGCTTAGCGGACTTGTCGGGGACGATTTTCCCCAGTTTTACGAGGCGGGCGGCAATCGCGGGGACGGTGCGATTGTGGGCCTTGGCAATGTCATTAATGTCCTGACCCTGTCGCAACTCTTCGCAGACTTGCTGATCTTCGGCGCGCGACCACGACCGGCCAGCGTTAGCAGGATTTCTTTTCTCTCGGTCCTGTTGTGCAAGAAGCGCCGCCAGGGCGCGGTTGAGAGCCTTGACGCTTTGCGGCTGGCGGCAAGCGGAGTTAGTGTCGAGAGATTCGCCGGTGGTTGGATTCAGTCCGTCGGCCAGGGCGCGGATGGTGGTGATGGCTTCTTGAAGTTCCATGATTCTGCCTCTCGGCGCAGTATGGCGGATGAGAACGCGCAGAGTTTGTGATGGGTGAACATTGCGAGGGGGAGGTGACCCAGAACGGGACTGCATTTGTCTATACTGGCTGCGCACTATTTGAAGTGAGGACGGGGACGATGGACTGGCAGGCGTTCTGGCTGACGATCCGGCTGGCGGTGGTGGTGGCGGCAATCTTGACGGTGATGGGGTTGCCGGTTGCCTACTGGATCGCCTACTCGCGCTGGCGCTGGAAATTCCTGGTCGAAGCCGTGGTGGCGCTTCCCATTGTGCTTCCTCCGACCGTTCTAGGGTTTTACGTATTGGTGGCGCTGGGGTCGCGCAGTCCGCTGGGGCGTTGGTGGCAGGGTCTGACTGGGCACACGCTCGCATTTACCTTCACCGGATTGGTGATTGGATCCATTGTTTATAGCCTGCCGTTTGCGGTGCAGCCGTTCGCAACAGCGTTTTCACTGGTGGATGCTCGGTTGCTGGCGGCGTCGGCCACCTTGGGAGCCTCCAGGCTGCGCACATTCTGGCGGGTGGTCTTGCCGTTGTCCGTGCCGGGGTTAGTGACAGGGATCGTTCTAAGTTTCGCGCACACCATGGGCGAGTTCGGAGTAGTGCTGATGGTGGGCGGAAATATTCCAGGAGTCACGCGGACGGTGTCCATTGACATTTACGACAGGGTGCAGGCGTTGGACTACGCAGCTGCCAATCAAACGGCGCTGGTTTTGCTCGGGATATCGTTCGTGGCTATGTGTTTGGTTTATGGGGTGAATCGGCGGGTTTGGGTGTGGTGGAAGTAACAGCTTCAACCACAAAGGACACGAAGGTTCACAAAGGAAATCGTTTAACGGACAGCCGAGAAAACCTGGATCAGCCACCACAGAGACACAGAGACGCAGAGAAGAACTTTCATGCTTGAAATCCGGGTCACGAAGGGATTTGCGAATGCCGAGCGTGATTTTCTGCTGGCGGGGGAGTGTGTCTGCGCGCCGGGCATCACCATTCTTTTTGGGGCTTCGGGGGCGGGAAAGACGACACTGCTGGACTGCATTGCCGGCTTAGCGACTCCGGATACAGGCAGGATTACGGTCGGGGACCGCGTGTTCTTTGATGGTGATGGTGGAGTCAATCTTCCAGTGCAGCGGCGCGAGGTCGGCTATGTGTTTCAGGATCTGGCGCTGTTTCCGCATTTGAGCGCGGAAGAGAACATCGGATTCGGGTTGGGCGGGAAAGAACGGGAGAGAAGGACGGATGAAATTCTGGAATCGTTCCGCATCGCCCATCTGCGAGAGAGGAAGCCGAGGGAGATTTCTGGCGGCGAGCGGCAGCGGGTGGCGTTGGCGCGGGCTCTGGTGATTGATCCGTGTGTGCTGCTGCTGGATGAGCCGCTGGCGGCGCTCGATGCGCCCACCAAGTCGAGGATGATCGACGATCTGCGGGCGTGGAACCGGGCCCATGGAATTCCCATCATTTATGTGACCCACAGCAGAGAAGAGGTGTTTGCGCTGGGGGAGCGGGTGCTGGTGCTGGAAGACGGCAAGATCGTAGCGCAAGGCACGCCCCATGAAGTCATGATGGCGCCGCTTCAGGAGTCGGTGGCGCAACTGGCGGGGTTTGAGAATGTTTTTAATGCGGCGGTGGTGGCGGTACTGGAGCATCGGGGAACGATGCGATGCAGAATCGGCGGCAGCAAAGTGGAACTGGAGACACCGCTGGTGAGGGTGAAGTCAGGTTCGTCGCTGCGTGTAGGGATTCGCGCGGGGGATATTTTGCTGGCGACGATTCAACCGCAGGGGCTGAGTGCGCGGAATGTATTGCCGGGGAGAATTCTTTCGCTGGAACAGCGCGATATGATCGTGGTCGCGCGAATAGATTGCGGCGTGGAGATGACGGTGCATCTCACGCTGGCGGCGCGGGATGTGTTGGAATTGCAACCGGGGAAGGAAGCTTGGCTGGTGGTGAAGACGCACTCGTGCCATGTGATGGCGGCGGCGTGAGACAGTCTCCGGAACCGGTTGATCACTGTAGTTTCGCGAATTCTGCCTTGGCTTGTTTTAGGAGGGGGATGTCTGGGTCAGCATCCTTCCAGAGAGTGAGGAAATCCTGATAGGCATTCTTTGCCTTAGCCTTATCTCCTGACAGGGCGTAGGCTCTGCCCAGTTGCAAGTGCGCCAGTGCGCCGATGGAGTCGCTGACCACGACCCCGCGGTGATCGAGGATTTTCTGGAATTCGATTGCGGCTTCCGAGCCCTGGCGTGCCGCAAGATACGCCTGGCCACGCATATAGACCGGATACAGAGCACCGAAAAATGCAAAGAAGCTGCTCCGCGGTGCGCCCAATTCATGGGGAGCGGCAATTTGCAGCAGTGCGATGGCCCGCGCAGATTCGGCATGGTTCACTGCAAGGAGTGCTTGAAGTGTCGGCACGTAACTGAATCTCACTGAAGTATCGTCTGGGAAACGCTTTTCCAAATCATTTGCCAGGGTTTGAGCCCGGGAAAAATCCCCGACGAGCGCCAGTGCAAAAGCGGCGCCATACTCCACCTCCCGGCCCTTCGAAAGCTCAAGAGCTGACTTCGCACTGCGCCGCGCCGCCGGCGCGTTTCCGAAAAAGGCCTCTCGCAGTGCCTCTCCAGACTCGTAGAGGGCCGAAGTTTCTCGTCGGCCTGCCTGCTGGGCCAAGTCGGCCGCGTGCCGGGACATTTCGCCAGCCTGTTGCAGACGGCCGGAATATGCCAGGACAAAGGCTTGGTGCGCGGAGATCCAGTCTTCGGCGGCCGAGACTCGCCGACCTAGCGATGCTTCCTTTTCCATTTCCGCCTGGTTGCCCTGCAGAAAGGCGAGGTCGTATCGCTCCACTATGAAGTCAGGGATTTCTAGCTTGCGGTCAGAGGCTCGTTGAAGAGTGTTCTCGGCATCTCCCATACGATCAAGGTATTGATAGCTGAGGGCAAGAATGTTGTGCCCGATGGCAAAGTCGGGATCAAGCTCGATCGCTTTCTGGCCTTCTTCGACCGCTTTTTCATACTTGCCGAAGACCGGATAAATAATTCCCGATAAGAATGCGTGGGGAACCACCGCTCGAGGATAAGCTTGTGCCCACAATTCGCAGGTCTGTTGTGCCTTCTCCAGATCTCCGGTGACTTGCATGTCGTAAGAAGCGGAAATGAAAGATTTTTCTTTGTCACTGGCGCGATCCCGCAGTTGATAGGCCTGGCTGGTGCTCTCTGCCGAGAGCGCGTACTCTCCCATGTCGCCGTACATGCGCCCCAACGCGGCATAAGCCAAGGCGAATTTGGGATCAATTTCAATGGCGTGCTTGAAGAAGGGAACAGCGGCGGCCGAGCCGGTTGAGGAGAGAAGCTTCCAACCCGTGCTTAAGGACTTCAGGGCTTCCAGCGAGGGCGTCGTCGCCTCCGCGAGCGGGATATTGTGCTTTTCAACCGTGGTGAGTGACTCACCAACCCGGGTTCGGAATTTACTGGCAATTTGACCCAGGGCGTTCAATACGTCTTCTTTTCGTGCTGCTTGCACCTGCTCCTCATCGAGGACCTCTCCCGTGGCACAAGCCCTTGCCCGTAGCCCCAACACGTACTGGTTGCCGAGGCGAGCGATCGAGCCGTCCAGGACCGCGGCGCTCGCAGTTCGCTCGCAGATTTCCCGCGCGACATCCGGCGTAAGCGGCGCCTCGGCCGTTTGACCCATCAGGAGGATCGTCTGTCGGATGCGCTCGTCGGAGACGAGGCTTAGAAAGGGCGATTGTTCAAGCTGTACCGACATGCCTTGCCGCAGGGTTCCGTCAAAAACTGGGTCGCCCGTCGAATTAGTGAAGTCTGCCAGGACAATCGTGTCCTTGTCGGTAAGTTTTGGAGTGTGGTGCAGGTAGAAATAGGCGCCGACTGACAACGCCAGCACTGCGATGGCGGCTAGAACGGGTGTCGGGCGCAGTGTGACACCAGAAGTGATCCGGGTCTTGGTACTGGTTACCTCCCGTCCCGTTTCCGTATCGCGCTTCAGTCGCTGTAAGTCAGTTCGAATGTCGGCCGCGCTCTGGTAGCGTAGGTTGCGGTCTTTCTCCAAGGCTTTGTTGATAATCCGTTCCAGTTCCGCGGGCACATCAGGATTCAGTCGAACCACGGGGACGGATGCCCGGTTCAAAATGGACTCGAAAATCACACCTGTGCTCTCGCCACGAAACGGCAAGGTTGCGGTCGCCATCTCGTAGAGCACCGCTCCGAAAGAAAACAGGTCGGAACGGCCGTCCAGTTCCTTGCCGCGCACTTGCTCGGGAGACATATAGACGATGGTGCCGATCGCAGTTCCCGGGTCGGTCAGCGACTCGGCTACTGTGGAGGCGTTCAGGTCAGCGCTTTCATGTTTGATGAAGACTTTGGCCAGGCCAAAGTCCAGAAGCTTCGCGTGTCCGCGCTCGGTGACAAAAATATTCGCAGGCTTGATGTCGCGATGAACAATGCCCTTGGAGTGGGCGGCGTCGAGCGCGTCAGCGATCTCGATGGCGAGCGACAGAATCAGTTCGGTTTCGAGCGGACGCCCCGCAATGCGGTGCTTCAACGTCAGCCCATCCAACAATTCCATAACGATAAAGCGCTTCCCGTTTTGCTCGCCGATTTCGTGGATGGTGCAAATATTGGGATGATTCAGGCCAGAAGCAGCCCGAGCTTCGCGGCGGAAACGTTCCAAGGACTGCGGGTCTTGTTCAGTCTCGTCAGGCAGGAATTTAAGCGCAACGAAGCGACCAAGTTCGATGTCCTCGGCTTTGTAAACCACACCCATACCGCCTCCGCCGATTTTCTCGACGATGCGGTAGTGCGAGATGGTCTGGCCGATCATTTGCAGGAATGCTATGGCGCGCGGTCAGCCATGTCAACGGACAGGATTCACTGTAGCTTGGCGTACTCCACCTTGGCTTGTTTGAGGATGGGGATGTCGGGGTCGGCATCTTTCCACAAATTGAAGAAGTCCTGGTAAGCGGCCGCGGCCTTAAGTTTGTCTCCTGCGAGTGCGAAGGCACGGCCCAACTGCAGATGCGCCAGCGCACACAAAGGAAAGTTTCTCACTACACCGCGGTGATCCAGGAACTTCTGGAACTCGTCGATCGCCTTGCCGGGTTGGCGAAGACGCAGGAACGCTTCGCCGCGCACATAGACCGGATACAGCGTACCGGGTCCCGATGGAGGAGGTATGCCAAGCTCGTACGCTCCCGTGCCCTGGAGGACCTCGACTGCGTTAGCGGGTTGGTTCAGAGCCAGTTCCCGGGCGGCGCGAATGGTGGGCAGCCAGTAGAAGTTCAGAATAGTATTCGACGGGTTGACCTTGGCGAGTTCGTTAGCAAGATTCTCAGATCGGGGGAGAGAACCGGCACGTGCCAGCGCCAACGCAGCCATCGTCTTTACGTCTCTCGAGGGGGCAAGTTTGAGGGCAGAATCCGCAAGTTCGAGAGCTCGCGCGGAATCACCAAATTCGGCTTCCCGTTGGGCCGCATTGGCCAGGTAAAACGCGGCGCTCTCGTTTTGGGCATTACGCCGGGCAGATTCCACCGATCGCTGGGTGAGGTCCCAGGCTTGCTTGCGATGACCAAAATAGGCCTCTGTATCCGATTGCGCGTATAGGAAAAAATCTTCGGCCTCGGGTTTCCCGGTAGCCCATGCCACTTCTGCCTGCATGCCCGGCACATTTCCCTCGAGGAAAGCGAGGGTGTACAGAAAGGCGTGTCCGTCAACCGGTTCCAGGTTGCGCGCCTGGGCCTGTTCAATCGTCTTTCGCGCCTCGCTGAAGCGGTTGAGGTCGATGTAGGCCGCCACCAGGTTGGCATAGTTGTAGTAGCCATTCTGCGCCAGACGCTCTTCCTCAAGCAGAGACTGCAACGCTTCCGGATAATGCCCTCGGAATAGATTGGAATTCCCGAGGCCATCCCACGGATACGAGTCTTGCGGATAAGTCTGTGCCCATAGCTGACGGGCTTCGTCACCCTTGTCCAGGTCTCCGGTGACCGAGTCGTAGTAATTGGAAGCAATATGCAAAGACTCCTTCGTGCTCACGCGGTTGCGAAGCACAAAGGCTTTTTCTAGAAATTGGGTGGCTTGAGTCGCCTCACCCAGATTGCCATACCGGACTGCAAGCTGAAGATATGCCATGGCGAAGTTGGGATCGAACTGGATGGCCTGGCGGAAAAACGGTATCGAAGGGAAGTCGCCTTTTTCCTGACGGGCCTTGATGCCCAGGGTATACGCGTTCAAAGCTTCGAGCGATGCCGTCGTAACGTCTTCAGGCGGCGTGTCGTATTTCTGCAGTGAGCCCAGTGATTCGCCCATTTTCTGGCGCAGCTTGGTGGCAGCGTCCCCCAGGGCTTTGAGCACTTTTTCCTTGCCTTCGGCCGTCTCCTGTTCCTGGGCCAGCAAGTTGTGGTCGCGGCAGTCCACCGCTTTGAGCCCGATCACATACTGGCTGCCGAGGCTGGAGATGGAGCCCTCAATGGTGGCGGCACTTCCAGTCCGCTGGCACAAGTCACTCGCCAGTTGCGGTGTCAATTGCGCATTCTTAGGCTGAGCCATCAGAGAAAGCGCGTGGGAAATGCGCTCATCCGACAATAGATTCAGAAACGGCGATTGCTCCAGTTGCGCCGAAAGGCCTTGCCGCAGGGTGCCGTCAAAAACCGGGTCGCCAGTGGTGTTGGCGAAGTCAGCCAGCACGACAGTGTCTTTTTCTGTCAGCTTCGGCGGGCGATGGAGAAAGAAATAGCCACCTGCAGCCAGCGCCAGCAGTGTCAGCGCGGCAGGCACCATGAGGGTCCAGCGTTTCCAGCGAGCCGTTTTGGACTCCGCAGGTATCGGCACCGAGGCCGAGACTGAATCGCGATGCAGACGCCGTAAATCGGTGCGAATGTCGGAGGCATGCTGGTAGCGCAGGTTACGATCTTTCTCCAGACACTTGTGAATGATGTCTTCCAGCTTGGGTGGAAGGGTGGGATTGAGCCGCAACAGGGGGGCCGGTGCACGATTCAGGATGGCTTCGAAAATCACACCGGTGCTTTCTCCATTGAAGGGCAAAGTTCCGGTTGCCATCTCATAAAGCACCGCGCCGAAGGAGAACAAGTCGGTGCGCGCATCCAATTCTTTGGCGCGAACCTGTTCCGGAGACATGTAAGCGACGGTGCCAAGAGCAGAGCCGGGGCTGGTGAGATGAGCTTGTGAATCGATGGTGGCGGCGGTGGCGTCAGTGCTCGTTCCGGGCCTACCTGAAACTTTGGCGAGACCGAAATCCAGAATCTTTGCGGTTCCCCGGCTGGTGATGAAGATGTTGCCGGGTTTGATGTCGCGATGGACGATGCTCTTAGCGTGGGCGGCGTCGAGCGCGTCAGCAATCTCGATTGCGAGCGACAACAAGGTTTCAATTTCCAGCGGACGGCCCGCGATACGATGCTTGAGTGTCATCCCTTCCAGGAACTCCATGGCGATGAAGGCGTGGCCATCCTGGTCACCGATGTCGTAGATGGTGCAGATATTGGGATGATTCAATGCGGATGCGGCCTGGGCCTCGCGTTGAAAGCGGGCGAGGGCATGCGGATCACGGGCGACGTCCTGGGGCAGGAATTTGAGGGCCACGAAACGGTGCAGCCGAGTGTCTTCGGCTTTGTAGACCACGCCCATGCCGCCACCGCCGATTTTCTCGACGATTCGGTAATGCGAAATGGTCTGGCCGATCATGGTCGTGCAAGGAACTGTGGGTGGCCCATGTTAGGGCGAGAGGTGGGGGAAGTCAAAGCCGGGTGTGGTTGCTGGAGAATGTTGTTGGCGAACAAATCACCGCTCGTTTCTCGCAAGATCAGGTCAACGCTAAGACGCGCGCGCATTCTTGCGCGCGTCGTCCTTGAGCGGCTGGTTATGCCGCATTTGGGGAAACCGCAGTAAACACACCATAGATCAGTAAAACTCCGAACGCCAATAGCCCGACCGCAAACAGCTTCATGTGACGAATGACCATCGGACGCACTTCCTCGCCGAAACGATGGTGCCATTGCCAGGGAGTAAGGATCAACACCAAGGAGGATAAGACGATGGCCCATCCGACAAACCAGAAGACCTTCGGTTGCCACATAGCCCCAGAGCGAATGATGAGTGACGCGCCGATCAGTAGGCGGACAACTTGCTCCGTGTAGTGTGATCGCGCGGAACTCGCGAATGACATAAAAAAACGTTCAGCTACTGCTGGCTTCGCAAAGACGACGACCGTAAGACCAACCAGGAAAAGGCCGAATGCAACGAGAATGGCCCCTGCGGCTGCGTTCATTATAGTCATGGCGTAACTTCATTCAGCGGCATAACAGGTAATCGACGGACATCTGTCCGGACAGTTCCCAATATACCGGACACTTTTTAATTCGTCAGTTGCTGCTCACATCCGGAGAGTTGGCGATAAATCGCGATATCACTCATCGACCAAAGCCTTTCTTCACCTCGGAACTCTGCGGAACGCATTCACTGCCAGCACTTCGCTGGTGTGACCTGGATGCTCTCGTTTAAGCCGTTCTTGGAGGGTCGTTATGTCACGGTCGCGACTTGAGGTCTTGAGACCGTACATTTCATAGTTACATTCGCAACCACCAACCGGACATGACACGCGCTCTGATCTAAGAGCACTCTTTGACTTCCCAAGTTCGGCTTGAAACTTCGGATGGGCGATTACGTCGGTTCTGTAGGCTTTCGGCATTCGCCTACATTGACACAATAAGCCGGGATCGGAAAAGTGTTTCTTTCGCGTTGACGACGGCTACTTTGGGTGGGCGTTGATTAATCGCGATTACACTCGTTGACCGTAAGCTTTGCCGGTGGCGTGCGCTGGACAGCTGGCGCCTCCTCTGCCATTCTCGATCAGGCATCGATTTATGGCATACCACGTTGTCGCGCTCACCATGGCGCAAGTACGAGGAGGAGCACTCGCGTTCCAACGCGAATTAGGCACTGCGCTGACCGACGCGGGCGATCTGAGAGTGTATTCGGCGAGTCCCTTCGATCTCGATGAACGCCGCCGCTGGAAGGATCGATTTGGCGGCGATGTGGTTTATTTTTTCAACGATTTGGCCCGCCGGGAATGCACGCGACTCGGGCTCGATCTGCAATTCGCGGGTGAAATCGCCGAGGAGGAGTTGCCTCGCAGGCGAGTTGTGGTGGTCGGCAGGGAGGATCCGAACTCAACCTCCGGCAGCGGCAAATAAAGGCTTTGCACGATTGTTGAGGCATTTTGCGGTTTCTTGTGTATACTGAAAGTGCGCTAAGTTTGATTCACACGCAACTGAAAGCCGGTATCGCCAACCAGCGTCACCCCTTCCAATAGCTGAGATTCTTCTAAGCACAAATCAGAAACAAAGGAAAATAACATCAATGGCAGAACAAGGAACAGTAAAGTGGTTTAACGACGCCAAAGGCTACGGCTTTATCAGCCGTCAGAATGGCGAGGACGTATTCGTCCATTTCTCGGCGATTCAGGCGGGCGGCTTTCGCAGCCTGCAAGAAGGCCAGGCCGTGCAGTTCGACGTGACCAAGGGTCCGAAGGGCTGGCAAGCTGAGAACGTTACCGCTGTCTAATTAAGACCAATGAGTGCCCGGGATTCGCAAGGATTCCGGGCATTTTTGCGTCTGGGAAGGATCGCGCATTTTCCACCCGTTCGATCTCTATGACGGCGATCCACTGCCCGGGGCGGTGTTCTTCGTAGACTAGTTGACCTCCCAGGATCTGGACAGCGACCGCGGGCGGAACATCACGATGATAGCCGAAGAATTCGGTCTTCCAGCGCTGCCAGGTCCACCAACCCTCGAACAAAGGGTGAGGCGGTTCGTACTTGGTGGAGAAGACGAGGGCGACGTCGAATGTGGGGCGCAGGTCGGAGGCGGCGAAGAGTTGCTCGGCAGTGAAGTCTTCGATGCGCATCACGCGCATCGGCCGAGTGACATACCCGAGATAAGGCCGCGTAAGTTCGTCGCTGGCCGGCCAAGCGCTAAGCACACGAGCCATGGGATAACGCGCCTCGAGGAAGTTCTCGGCGCGTTGATGCATCAGAATGTAGTCACGGTAAGCGAGGTTGTCTTCGAGGGAAAGGCCGTAAGGAGGATTCACGAAGAGGGCCGCGACAAAGGCGAGTGCGACGAGGCCTATCACCGCTGGCCACACCCGCACTCGGCGGCGCAGCGTAGAAACACAGACGATGATGACCAGAGGGATTACCGGTAGCATATAGCGCGCCAGCACTGCCCCGCCAACGATCGCCATGGCGACCGCATAGGCGACGATGACGAAAAGAAAGGCAAACTGGATCGGAAGCGCGATGCGCTGGCGATCGTCGAGCGGTTTGCGGAACATGGCAAACACCGTGGCCAAAGTGAGCAAGTAGAGATTTAAATTGGCGAGAAGTTGCCAAACCCGCATGCCGAGGGCAAGCAGAATGCGCAGAGGGTGCAGCGTCGCTTGCACGTTGTAGCGAAAGAATTCAGGGTTGCCGAAGAGAAATCCGGTGCGATGGTAGTGGTAGGCATACCAGAGAATGAGTGGGACGGTTGGGAACGCGAGAGCGGCCAACGATTTTGGTGTGATCGCGCTTGTCCGGGCGACGGTCTCTCGCCCCTCCGGGGCTTCATCGTTTCTTGCGTTGGACCCACGGCTTGCGCCGTGGGCTTTATTCTTACGCCGCTCCGCGGCTGTCAGTGTGAGTTCCCAGACGAAGAGAGCCAATGGCGCCAGGATCGCAGTTTCTTTGGCGAGGACTGCGAGCGAGAACCAGATTGCAATTGCAGGGCGACGATCTTCCACGTACGCGAGCAATCCCCAAAAAGTCAGTCCGGCGGCGGCCAGGTCGAGGTGTGCGAGCGAACTCTGGGTGAAGAACACGGGATAGAGTGCGGTGCAGATCGCTGAAGCAATTGCAACTTCGGTATTGGCGACTCGCTCGGCCAGGCGAAACACACCCAGCAGCGAGAAGGCTGAGATCAGCAGCATGGCGGTGCGAGTCACGACCGGCGTGAATCCGAGGAGTTTCCAAGCCAGGGCAAGATAGGCCGTAACCAGCGGAGGATGAGCGTTCGAGGGCGCAGAATGCGGAATCAACGATCCGGAAAGCAGCAGATCGCGGGCGGCAGGAATATAGTATCCGGCTTCGTCCCAGAAATAAGGAAGACGCAGCAGGGGCGCATGCAGCACGAATAGTCCCAAAAAGAACAGCGTAAACAGCAACGGAGTTGGATAGCGACGCGATGCGGCGTTAGTGGTCACTGTTCAGATCAGTGAATGGGACCGCCGGCGGCCATGCGGGGATCGAGCTTGATCTCGCCAAAGGCGCTCTCGTAGCCAGCCACGTTTTGCTGCAGAATCGCCATCAGGGCCTTGGCCTGCTGTGGGCTCAGATAGATACCCTGAAAATTCTTGACCTCGACCTGGCTCTCAGTCTGCTGCTGCATGGTGCCAAACACCAGGAAGAAGTCCCAGACGTTCACTCGCACCTGAACGCTGTTGGCATAGTTTTCGCGGTAATCAGGGGCATTCACCAGTTTGATGTTGGGTTGGTTGGGAGCGTTCATAACAGACAGTGTAGCGGCTGCAGCGGGGAGAAAGGAAGAGCAGGTGACGGAGGCTGGGTTAAAATAACTTCAGGCCGGGATGGCGGAATTGGCAGACGCGCTGGACTTAGGATCCAGTGCCGCAAGGCGTGCAGGTTCGAGTCCTGTTCCCGGCACCAGGTCCGAGGTCCCTCGACTGCGCTCGGGATCTCGCCAGCAGGCTTCCGCTTCGCTCACGCCTGCTAAACGGCTCAAGTTCGAGTCCTGTTCCCGGCACCAGCGCTCTTGTCACCACAGATCAGGAATGGCGCCGGGTGACGGTTATCGAGCAAGCAGGTCCTCTAGGTTGGTCGTCGATATAAAAAGGTAGTTGCTGACAGCACGTAGAATGTGACCGCAAGTGCTATCAGAGCAGTTGTTCCCCCTAGCATGATGGCGTTTTCGAAGACTCCGCCGATAACAGCCCCAAAGAGGTTGGTGCCCAGGGCTTCTGCTGAAATGGCTGTCCTCCTTCAAGCCGCTGGAGAATATCAAACCGGAAAAGAAAACTGGAAGGGCCACCCACCCGCCAGCTAACAGCACTCGCAGCGACAGAGAACTGCCGGCGAGCCGCGCATATGGGAACCATAGGTCCGCTGCCAAGAGCAGAAAAAGCACGGTATAGCTTACTGTCTTGGGAATAGTACAAAGGCTTGCGGTGACGTTGGACAATATTGCCAGCAAAAGGAACGCAGCAATAACGACGGAATTGACAATCCAGGTGCTTCCAAGCAGAAGGGATAACTGGGTAACGGCTTTCGTTTCCAGCAGGAGGAAACCGGCTCCCAGAAAGAAGAAATGCAAGAGCGTGGGGTTTGTTCTCCAACTTATACATCCCGAAATCTGAAGGATTGCCCACGCCCCCAGAATGAAAACTGAGGTGACGACGAGGATTGAGCTAGGGATCGATCTGTTCTCCAAGTATAAAAAAGGCCATTTGTCGGTCGCAACAATAGTAGTGCGCACTGTTGGCGTCAATTCCTGTGTGACTTCTTCCAATCCTGGGATTTTCGTCTCACGACCCCGTCCTTCCACCAGCAATACCCCATTGACCCGATACTGGGTGAGATAAGCAGTCGGTAATTCTCCAAAGGCTTGAGCCACGGTCGCGAACAAGCGGTCGGTGGCGAAACTTCTTCCGGTTGCAAAGGAGACCACCATCGTCCCGTTCGCGGCCAACCGATTTCTCGCCTCTTGAAAACTCTCGACTGTGTATACGTAGTTATCGAGCCTCAGCGAGGAAAAGCTGCTCAATAGCATCGAAGAATCCAGAAAAGCAAAAACGATCAGATCATACTTATTCGTAGTTTTTCGCAGAAACGCACGTGCGTCATCCACATGGGCAGTGACTCGTGGAGAATCATAAGGGTGTTCGGGGTGATATTTCCGGCCAATGCTGAGAATGACAGGATCGATTTCAACCGCATCAACGTGCTGCGCTCCATGGCGAAGTGCGCCGGCAACATCGTTTCCCGTTCCCGAGCCCAGGATGAGAACATTCCTTGGATTCGGCATGAGGAGATAGGGAACGTCGTAGTACTGGACCAGGAAAGGATTAGGCTCAACCGAGGGATGACGCGCGAGGAAACCTGGCGAAAGGTCCGCAAGTTGCTGGTAATAGCGATGATCCGCCACAATTGTGTAAGCTGACGGTTTATTGCCCTCGACGATCGGCAGAGGTTCGAGATCAATCCTATGGTAGGGGGACCACAAGGTATTGGGCTGCGGTATGGAGATGCAGGCAAGAGACAGAGCAAACAAGAGAAGCGACACAGGTCGCCGGACGATGAAAGGAAGTAACGCAACAAATCCAACCAGGAACCAAAGTGGGGGTGCCGAATCTTGGCGGGCTAGCAGTGAAAAAATAATCACACCCGCTAGACTGCCCGCCAGGTTTATTCCGTAAGCTCTCAGCGGTGGCAGTGACCTCCAGTGTCGCCCAATCAATCCTCCCAGGAACGCAAAAAAGCCAATCACAAGTGCTAGCAGGATTGCGACGATGGCAACAAAGCGGAGTGCTGCCACCGCACGATCCAGAAGACTCATGCCTGAGGTCTGTGGCAGCCCGTAGGTCCATAGCACATCGGCTGTTGAAAGGTGAAGCCGCGAAGAAAACCGAACCGAAAGAAACAGGATAGACGCGCACACCGGGAAGGCCGTCTGAAGCCTGCTCACCCGCTCTCCCAAAACTATGCCCAGGCCGATGCCGAAGAAGCACGCAATGAGAGGGAGATTCTTCAGGTTCGCAAAGGCGCGAACCTCGGTTGACAAATAACGAATGACAAGCAGCTCGAAGAAAAGGGCGACGAAGCTGGCAAGAAACAGCTTGGCCGAACCTTTAGTCGAGGATATTCCGAACCAAGTTTTCTCAGCAGGCAAATCAGGCAGGCGAAGCGCTGCCGTTCTTTGGCCAGGGACGAAGTGGTAGGCCAACTCCGCTCAATTCATTTGCGAGAGTTGCTGGTAGAGTGCCATACCGCCAATGACGAGAATCAGCACTCCTGACGCTGCTCCCAGCCACTTCACGACGGGAGTGACCTTGTTGAGCTTCTGCATCAGTTCGATCTGGTCCCGCTCCATTTGCGATTCCGATTCGCTCAGGAACAGTTGATCGTCCTCATGCATTGCGAGCGTGCTACGGTAGATCAGGAGGATGATAAGGACAGCGGTGACTACTCCCCATAGAACCAGCGGCCACATCAACATGCCCATACGCCACCTCGATGCGGATCGAGTCAGATCCCGAAACTCCACCGATGTACTGGCGTACTACCGCCGACAGCGGTGAACTCGGGCCAATTATAGCTCCGAAAGGCAAGTGTTGCGGCGTTTTGTTTGGCCGTCGCGACCGGAAGCGAGCCGGGGGCATCTAAAGTAATGAGGCCTTTAGGTCTTTTTTAGAGCAGAACTCGGGCCTGCCTGTGCTATATAATTGATTGAGCACTTTCAAGGAGATACGAATGGCCACAACAACTACGCCGACTACACCGATTGCCCCTGAGGTGAAGCCCAAGGCAGCGCCGGTTACTTTGACTGCCAACGCCATTGCCAAGGTCAAGGAGATCATGGCGCAACAGAACCCAGTCCCGTCCGGACTGCGGGTGGGAGTACAGGGCGGAGGCTGCTCTGGCTTCTCCTACGCGATGTCGTTCGAAAACTCCGCCGGAATGATGGACAAGACTTTTGAAATGGATGGCTTGAAGGTGTACGTGGACGCCACCTCGGTCATGTATCTGAACGGCTGCGTGGTTGACTACGTGGAGACACTGGAAGGCGCAGGATTCAAGTTCGAAAATCCCAACGTGAAGAGCACATGCGGGTGCGGATCTTCGTTCAGTGTGTAGACAGATTTTCAGTTTGTTGAGAGCCCCGTCGCCCGGCGATGGGGCTTTTTGTTTCTGCTATTGCGGCGACTGGTCGGGCGGCATTTGCGGATAGGGCGATTGCTGAGGCGGAGGAGCCATGCCTCCGGGAGCGTTCTGCTGGGTGCCGCCGAAAGGTGATGCTTGCCCACCGGGGGTACCCGGAGCGCCCGCGGTTCCGTTCAAGCCTACACCCCCGGTTTGCGGCGCGGGCTGGTTGGGAGTGGTCAGCAGGCCTCCGCGGTCGGTGCTGGGGTCGTAGATGAACTGCCACTCGTTGTAGTGTTCCTTCTTGTTGAATACGCGAATTGTTTTATCTTTGCTGATGCTCGCCACGCCCACAATCGCTCCGCCACCGAACACCTGGTTGCCGGTGCCTTGCTGGTTGAACCCCGGCAGTTGCTGTACGCCCTGACCGAAACCACTTTGTCCGTTGGGGGTGCTGGGGGAGCCCTGAGCCGGGTTAGCAGCGTTGTCGGTGCCGGTGTCTCCGTTGTTGCCCGGAGTTTGTCCGGGGCTTCCTCCGGTGAGAGGGTTAGAAGAGTTTCCCCCTAAACCACCCGCGTTACCGCCGAAAGCGCCGCCCGTGTTGCCTCCAAAAGCGCCACCAGCGTTGCCGCCGAAGAGGCCTCCTGAAGCTCCGCCGTTGTTCCCGGTAGGGCCACCACCAAAGACGCCGCTGCCTCCGAAGGCGGTAGTGTTCCCTCCGGTGAGCGGGTTACCGGCAGCCGCAGCTCCCGCGGCGAGGTTCGCTGCGGGGATTGCACCTTGCAAGCCCTGACCGAACGACATTTGTACTTCGCCCACATGGAGGAGCTTGAAATCTTTGCCGGTGATGGGATCCTTGTAGCGCTTGCGCAGGAAGCGGACGTTATTGGTGTTCTCCAGATCCTCAATGCGGTTGGGGTAGCGAGTGAACTTCTTCATGTAATGCTTGATGGCGCGCGAGTATTGGGTGCCACGGTGGATGAGTTCCTCTTCGCGATCGCGTTTGACCTGTTGGGCGATGACCGGCGCGAGCGCGGCCAGGCCAATTGCCAACAGTGCCACGAACAGGATGAGAGTGATCAGGACGTAGCCGTGCTCAGCAGGGCGCGCGGAAGATCCGAACCTCCGGGTTCCTGGGGAAAGTTTCATTTCTATCTCAACTCTGAGTCAAGGGAATCATCTGGCGGTTGTTGCTCAGCACGTCTTCAATTTCCACCGACACCGGAGAGATGTGCAGGACCTTATAGCGGCGGTCAACAATCTCACCCTCGCTGGCGATGAATACGTCCTCACCCTGCGACAGGAAAACTTTCTTCGGTTCGCCGGGCTTGCTGGCGAATCCATAAAACTTCAGGTTGATGGGCGGCGGCGGAGGAGGTGGAGGCGGTCCCTGCGCTGCCAGCTTTTCTGCCTCAGTTTGGGCGGGCGCGATCGGCTTGGGAATTTCCGCCTGGGCCATGAAGATGTTTCGTCCGTTGCCTTCATACTTGGTGTCTTCGCTGGCTTTCAGCCAATCGTAGCGCAGGCTGGGGTCTATGGAGTGCGGCGGGGCAGCCATCCGCCGGGCGCCGGGCCGAGTCTTACCCTGGGGTCGCGGAGGTGGGGCTGAGGTGACGGGAGCAGCCACCGCGGTAGCCTCCGGCTCCGAGGGTGTCGAGGGGAACAGCATGCGCGAAACGAACACCAGCGCCACTACGCCCAGCACCGCGGCGGCGATCATCTTATTCCGGTTTTCGGTTCCCAGCTTCACTCAGGCTGCACCTGTCTTCAGATAAGTTTCCATCTTCATTTGCAGCTTCACCATGCCCGCTTGCTCGCCTCCCAGTTGAACACTATCAACCAGGAAAAACATCTGATCGCGCTCCAGGGAGTTGATGAAACGGACCAGTTGCAGATAGTCCCCGGTCATGTCAGCGTCAATCTTTACCCGCCGCACGCCCAGAGACTCCGGATCCTTCAAGTCGTAACGGATGCTGCCGATCTTCACCCCGGCCTCGCCTGCCAGTTTGCCAATGTTCTCGGAGATGGAAGAACCTTCAGCGGGGAGACGGTCCTTGTAAAACTGATCAATCTGCTTACGCGCCACGGGAACTTTTTTGTCCAGCCCACGCAATGGTTCGACCTCGCGGGTCTTCTGCTGGAGCTCTTTCCAGAGCTGATGGAGTTGGTCCTGGCGCGCAGACTGGGACCCCACCAGCGGGGAAAAGAACACTGCGATCGCCACCACGTCGACGCCGGCCATTGCCGCCAGCGCGATCTTGACCTTCTTCCGGGTTTCGCGAAGATCGGGCATTACTGAGTTCCTCCCGACTTGCCCGCTGGCGTATTTCCAGGAACCGGGTTTCCGGGAACATAAAGCGCGCTAATGTTGAACTTCACCGTATCTCCGGCGGTGGCCCCGGACCCCATTTCCGCGCTTTCCTGCTCAATCTCGGTTTGCTGGAAATGCTGCGACTCCTCCATCTTGCGAACCAACTCGAGCGCATGATCGCGAGAGTCCCCAGCCACCACCAGTTTGATGGCCAGTTCATTGTCAGGAGCGAATTCGGGCTGAATCGAAACCACATGCAAGCGCGGCGGCATGACCCTCTCCAGTTCCTCGAATACCTGTGTCCAGGAGAAGGACTTGCGGTAAAACAGGCTATTCAGAAGCTGCGACCGGTCACGAGTCACGCTGTTCTGGGGAAGATTCATGAGCGCCTGCGCGGCTGCCTTCTGGTCGTCACGATCCGCAATCTGGTGCAAGTTTTGGTTGATGACACCCTTGTCCTTGGCGGCGGTCACCCAGCCCAACAAAGTGAAGTAGACCAAGCCCAGAGTCACGATGGCGAGTGCTACCAGCGCCCCACCCCATTGGAACCAGAAACGCCGCGCATCCTCGTACGGTTGGGTCGCGAGATTGATTTCAACGCGCATAGATCAGGAAAGCAGTGCCCCCACCACTCCCGCCATTCTCCATTTAGGAACCGACCCAGCACCACTGCCCAGTTGCGAAGCCCCAACCAATTCATGGACCTCGGCTCCGGTTTGGGCGCGCACAGCCGGCACGGCTCCAGTTACGTCCGCCAAGCCGGCGACAAAGATGCGCTCAATATTCAGGTGATAAGTATCCTGGAAGAACACAATCGACGGATAGACCTCTTCCGCGAGTTGCTCTCCGGAAATAGTGACACCACGCGGGTTTTCGAGATTGCGAAAAAGCAAGAGCTGCTGCTTGTCGAGGATGGCGATGCCGATGGTGCGGGCGTCCACCTTGACTACCAAGGTGGGGCGGTCGGCATCGGCTGCGCCGAGAGCCGCCAGCATCGAGGGCAACACCACCCCAGGACTGTAGCCGGCCTCGCGAAAAATGGATTCGTAGTCTTCGATCACGCTGGTGAGGGCCACGGCGGCAACCAGACGGACTCCGGTGGTGGCGGTCTGTGCGTGATAAGAAATCTTGGCTTTGTCGATGTCAAAGGGAAGCGACTTCTTCAGGCGGAAGCGCACTACGCCCTCGGCATCGTCGCGCTTCGTGGGAAGAGAATCAAAATCGAGCAGCACCACGCGCACCGCTGCGTCAGGCAGGACCGCAATGACGTCGCGGGAACGGCCGCTCAGACTGTCCAGGGTCAGGCGGATGGATTCGAGAATGCGGCCGCGGTCCCGCAGATTAACCTCGACCAGGTCGGGGACCACGCAGCCGGGAGCGAGTTCGCTGGCGGCACACATATCGACCGTACCCGGTTCTGAAGCCCGGGCGGCAAGCACGCGGTCGGCGGCGACTTCGCAAGCCAGCCTCGGTTTGGAGGATGAACTCATTGTGGACACGTATCCCTGTTATCAGTAGAACGCGGCAGTACGAATAATTGCAATATCTCGAAGGGCACTTAAGTCATTGACCCAGCAGCCTCGCCGAAGTGTTCCTCCGGAAGCTAGCGGCTGCTTTCAATGAAGGTGACTTTATTGATCTCTTTCAGCGTCGTCAGGCCCAATCGCACTTTATCGAGGGCGGATTCGCGCAGGAACCGCATGCCTTCTTCGCGGGCAGCGCGGCGGATCTCCGAAGTCGGCTTCTTGAGCAGGATCAATTCGCGGACGCGGTCGCTCAGGTTCAGCAGTTCATGAATCGCGGTACGTCCGCGGAACCCGGTGCCGGCACACTCGATGCATCCCTGGCCCTCGTAGAAGGCGACTTTTGACCACTGTTCGGGATCAAGACCGCTGGCTTCCATGGTCTCTTTGTCATATTCCATCTGGGTGCGGCAGGATTCGCAAATCAGCCGGACCAGACGTTGCGCCAGAATGCAGTTCAGCGCGGAAACGAAGTTGTAGGCCTCAACCCCCATGTTGAGGAAGCGGCCGATCACGTCCACCACGTTATTGGCATGCACGGTGGTGAACACCAGGTGGCCGGTAAGCGCGGACTGAATGGCGATCTGCGCAGTCTCGGTGTCGCGGATTTCTCCGACCATGATCTTGTCCGGGTCGTGGCGCAGAATGGAACGCAACCCGCGGGCGAAGGTCAATCCTTTTTTCTCGTTGACTGGAATTTGCGTGATACCGCGAATCTGGTATTCCACCGGATCTTCAATGGTGATGATCTTGTCTTCATCGGTCTTGATTTCGTTTACAGCGGCATACAGAGTCGTTGTCTTGCCGCTGCCCGTGGGCCCGGTGACCAGCACCATGCCGTAGGGTTCCTTGATGTAACGGCGGAACTGCCGCAGATCTTCCTCGTCGAAACCCACCACATCGAGTGTGAGCTTATGGAATTTCTCGCTCATCGATTCTTTATCGAGCACACGGAGGACAGCGTCTTCGCCGTGAATGGAAGGCATGATGGAGACGCGGAAGTCGATGGGACGCTCCGGTGTTCCGTACTTCACACGGAAGCGGCCGTCCTGCGGGACGCGCCGCTCGGAGATGTCCAGCTCGCTCATCACCTTGATACGGGAAATGATGGTGGAGTGGTGCTCCTTGGCAATGGGCGGCATGGCTTGTGTCAGCACGCCGTCAATGCGGAACTTGATGCAGACCGAGTCGTCGCGAGTCTCGATGTGAATATCACTGGCGCGCCGCTGCAGGGCGGTGAAGATGGTGGTGTCCACCAGGCGGATGATCGGACTGATATCACCCTGCGCGGTAAGGCGGTCGATGGAAATGCTTTCATCGCCCGCACCTTCCTCCTCGTGGATCACGTCCAGGGCAAAGCCTTCGCTGGCATCTTCAAGTACGCGCTTTGACTGCTCAGTCTTCTTGAGGATTTCGCTGATCTGCGCGTAGGTAGCTACTTTGGTGACGATGCGCTTGCCCAGCAGCAGGCTGATCTCGTCGATCATCATCAACTGGCTGGGATCGGCAATAGCAATGGCCAGACGCCCGTCCTCGGTTTCTTCCAGGGGGACGAAACTGTAGCGGAACATCAGGTGAGGAGAGATGGTTTTGAAAAGATCATGGTGGAGCTGGAAGTTGTGCAGGTCGACGAACTGGCAACGATAACGCCGGGCGATGTCCTGCGCCTTTTCCAGTTCTTCACTCGGGACCGCGGGAGCGCCGTTGCCCCCGCCCACGAATACTGTTTTATTCTCTGCTGTGCCTGCCATTTATGTACACACCTTCCGACTCCAGTGTAAGGCCTTGGTTCAGTGAATACTTGACCCCAGGGTGAAAATGGGCAGATACAGCGAGATCAGAATTCCGCCCACAAACACCGCCATAATGATGAGGATAACGGGCTCAACCAGAGCCATGGCCGCGCCCAGCGCGGTCTGCACATCTTCCTCGTAAAACTCTGCTACTGAATTCAGCATCGCCGGCAAAGCCCCAGTGGACTCACCAACTTCGATCATTTCCACCGACAAATCCGGAAACATCTTCTGTTCTTCAAGGCTCTTGGCGAGTCCCTGACCTTCGCGTACCCGGACCGCGGCAATGTTAATGCCGTTCAGGATGCGACGGCTGCTCATGGATGCGCCTGCGGTCTCGAGCGAGGGCACTAGCGGCATGCCTCCGGCCAGCAGAGTGGAGAGCATGCGGGAGAAACTCGCCACTTGATACTTTAGCCAGATTTCGCCCAGCAGCGGAAGCCTCAAAATGGCGCCATCAATCGCGGCCGCACCCTTGTCAGTTTTCTGCCAATACCAGAACGCCAAGCCTCCGACCACCAGGGCGATAACCACAAAAGGCGCGTATTCCTGTGCGTGAGTGCCGATGTTCAGCATGATCAGTGTGATTTGCGGCAGCTGGGCATGCATGTCTTCATACAGTTTGGCGAACTGCGGCACCACGTAGGTGACCAGGAAGATCATCATGCCAAACACTACCGTGACCAGCAACGCCGGATAAACCAACGAGACTGCCAGCTTCTTCTTGAAGGTCAGGGCCAATCTCTGAAAGGCGATGTAGCGGGTGAGCACTTCTTCCATGTTGCCACTCTTTTCGCCCGCCAGCAGCGTGGTGGAGTGGATGCGTGGAAAGGCACCTTGCGCAGCGAACGCATCCGACAGCAGTTCGCCGCCCTTGACCCGGTCGCGCACATTCTGCAGGAGACCTTGAAAGTACTTATTTCTCTGCCGTTTGATCAGCAGGTCGAGCGAGTTGAGGATGGGCAGGCCGGCTTTAATCAGTGTCAGGAACTGCTGGTTGAAGATGACAAACTGACTCTGTTTGACTTTGCCGCGCCGCCGGACGGTGAGATCTCCGGAAAGCAGGGTGCGGGGCTTGACCCAATAAACCAGGAGCCCTTGCTGCACCAGGCGGTCGCGAACTTCGGCTTCCGAGTAACCGTTCTCCACCTGCTGGAGAAGGTGCCCGCGTTCGTCGGCTGCTTTGATCAGGAATTCGGCCATGCTATCGTCCGGTTAGCTGTCTCCCCACCCAAGTTTAGCATTCAGTAAAGCGAAACCCGTGTTAATAGCCGGTCAAAGTGTTCCGGGGGTAATGGTCTGGGGGAATGCAGCGAGCTGAATGCAAAATATTGAAACTAATATACTTGGTGCACCTCACGGCGCGAAGCTGCCGTCGATCACCTCAACCCCCGGCGGTACAGAGAAACGGAAGCTCTGGTCATCAATTTTCCCATCTTCGGTCTGCCCCTGAAAGCGGAATTCCGTACTGGAGCCATCGGTCTCCTCCAATAAGATGCGATCGATCCAACCAGCAGGCGTCACCTCGATCAGAACCTGGCTGACGCGATCCGCCATGCCCTGCGGCACTCCGCGTAGGACGACATTGCCGGTTCTTAGCGGCGCGACATCCGGGGCTGGGGAGAGTCCGGACAACTCCTTTTCCAGCTTGGTTTTACCCAGGAGGAACGCCAGTGGCGACCGCAGATCATCGAGTTGTCGCACTGGCGTCCTCCGCACCTGACGCTCTCCAGGCAGATAGAACCAGGTGTTCTTACCGTCGCTCACGAACAGCTTCTCTCGGGGAGAACGGTATTCCCACCGCATCTTGCCAGGTTTTTTTAACCAAAGCGTTCCCGATTCGGTCCGTTCCATTCCGGCCCCGCGATAAATTTCGGTGAAGTCGGTTTGCAGGGTTTGGAGGTGGTTGTAGCGATGGTCGACGGCGGAGGCGATGGAGTGGACATCTAGTGCGGAGGGGGAGGCGGCAAGGAGGACAGCGAGAAAGAAGAGGAGGAAAGAGGGCACCAAACTAGTCTACGAGGGGTGCCGGGTCTTTGTCTTTCAGGAATTGGTGCGTCAGACGAGCGGGTGAAACAAGAACGTCGTCTTTCCGGGTAGGTCAGTTGGAATCTCGCTCTCCTGATTCATGCGCGTTCATATACGCTCGCAGAATGGCATTGATGCGGGTTTGGTAGCCGCGCTGTTGCCGGAACCAGGCCAGCAAGTCAGCATCCAGCCGCATGGTCACGATGGTTTTCGGTGTCCGCCAGACTAGCTTGGCATCTTTCCAGAAGGCTTCAACGGTGGGACGCACCTGAGGGTCGGACACAATTCCGCGGCGTATCTGAGCAGCGCTCATGCGGCGGAGTTTGCTCCAGTCGGTCACGGCGCCGCGCTTAGGTTTCGATGTTCTGACGGGATTTCTTCATCCAACTTCAACCCTACTCCACCAGCCTGAGTCCCGCCGAGTGGGCGGCACGCCGCAGTTTGGCATCGAGCGTTGCGAGCGGCAGTGCTTTCCGCAATGCCAGTTCCACATAAGCGGCGTCATATTCTGTGAGCTCATATTGGCGGGCCACTTGCAGGATGTGCTCAAAGGCCCGATTCGGGGAGATGGACTCGACTAGAATTGGCAGTTTCGAAATGCGCTGGAGGAACGCCGTGGCCTGTGCATTGGTAATGCGTTTGTGGCGCTCTGCCATCAGTAGAGCGTTGGCCACTTCCAACGGCCAAATGGAGGGCGTCAGCATCTCGGTTCCCGTTTCCAGTACATCAAGTAGGCGCTCGGGAAGGGCAGCGCTTTCATCCTCAAAGCACCAAGCCAGGGGAACGGAGGCGTCCAAGACCAGGCTTTTAGTAGCGTCGGCCTTCATTTATTAATTCTCGAATGGAAATCTTTCCAAGTGTGACCCCCTTGCGGGCCGCACGAATGTCACGAACCACCTCTTTGAGATTGACCCGCTCTCCCTCGTCGTCAGGAACCAGCTTGGCGACAGGGACGCCCCGCAGCGTAATTCGGATGGACTCGCCTTGGGAAACTTTCTTCAGCAAGGCATTGAAATGAGTCTTGGCATCGAACGCTCCGATGGTCTTCATGATCGTCCTCTCTGTCAACTAGTCTACCAACTAGTCGGTTGAGAGGGCAACCCCAAAAATCCCCAAAAGCTAGCTGTAGAAGGTCGAATACTGATGCGTGCCCCCGATGCTCCTCAGCCATTTGCTTTCCGCCAGAATGTGCTCCAGAACCGGATTGTGATAGATCACACGCATCGGCCGCGGATGTTCTCGCAACGACTGGTCCAGGTTGGCGAGCAGTTGTACCAGTCCCGCTTCCGGCAGCGGATTGAACAGGTAGAGAACCGTCGGTTCGGGTGGGAAGACAAATTCGCGAGCGTCCCCGCAGACGGACTCAACCGCGAAGCACCGCTGAGAATCGCTTTTGTATTTGCCGAAGTTTTCTTGTGCCACCCGATGCAGTTCGGGCAGAAGTTCGACACCGATGATGCGGCGGAAGGGATAGTCGGATGCCATGAGCAGAGTTCGTCCCTTGCCGGAGCCAATGTCGATGAAAATGAAATCTTGAAAATCCAAGCCTAGGGCTGTCAGCATTTCGTGAAACAGCGCCGGATCGGTGGCTTGATACGGTGAGTTCAAGAGCCCCAGCAGGCGATCACGCCAACCGACGGTCGCGCTGGTCGTGTCGACGCGATGGTCCCAGTCGTAGTCCACGTCACCGTAGCGTTGGCGACGACGTGAGGGCAGGGAATCGTGGAGGAATTCCCAGCCGAGTGCGATCGACTGTCTCATTGCCTGCAGCCGGCCATGAGGTGCCTGCTGGCGCCACCATTCATGGAAGGCTCGTGCTAATCGGATCTCACGCTGCGCAGAGTCGGGCATCGGTCGTCATGGTAATCGAATTGGTCTTCAGCCGGCCACGCGTGTACGTCTCTGGTTCAGGCACGTCGCGGGCCGGAAGCACGCTCATATAATTGGCGCACGGGTGAACCTTTGTCATCTGCAGCCAAGGCCCAACCGGTGAAGCCATCGCCTGATTCCGCCGGACTCTTCTCGTCACCGCAAAAGCGCACTGTCGTCTTATGCCTGCTGCTGGTGGCGGCGACTCTGGCGGTTTACAACCCGGTCAATCGCAACGCCTTCGTCAACTTTGACGACGACCACTACATCACCGGCAATCCACATGTTTTGGCCGGCCTGAACTGGAGCACGGTGAAGTGGGCTTTCACCAACTACTACGAGGCCAACTGGCATCCCCTGACCTGGCTTTCCCATGCGCTGGATGCCCAGTTGTTCGGGCTGAATCCAGTCGGCCATCACTATGTAAATGTGGTTCTGCATGCGCTGAATGCTGTGCTGCTGTTCCTGTTGCTGCAGTCGGCCACAGGATTCACCTGGCGCAGCCTGATGGTGGCGGCCTTGTTCGCGTTGCATCCGGTGAATGTAGAGTCGGTCGCCTGGGCTTCGGAGCGAAAGAACGTTCTCAGCATGATGTTTTTGTTGCTGGCGTTGCAAGCGTACGGCTGGTACGCACGCCGGCCCGCGCGCGGACGATACGCGCTGGTTGCTCTGCTGTTTGCCTGCGGGCTGATGAGCAAGCCGCAGGTAATTACACTTCCGTTCTTGCTGTTGCTGTGGGACTACTGGCCACTGGGAAGATATGCGAGCGCGACGGGCGGACAAGTTGCGAGGGTACCTGCGCTACTGCTGGAAAAAGCACCATTGTTTCTGCTTTCTCTGGCTAGCGCTGTGGTGACGATGCAGGCGCAAAGAGCGGGCGGCGCCATCCATTCTCCGGTCTTGTATCCGTTCTCGCTGCGACTTGAGAACGCGATGATTTCGTATCTGCGGTACTTGGGAAAGGCGTTCTGGCCGACGCAGCTTTCTCCTCTGTATCCTCATCCGCTCGATCTGCTGAGATTCTGGCAGGTGATTGCCTCGGCCGTATTTCTGTTGCTGGCTACGGCGCTGGTGGTCCGACTTCGAAGCCACGGTTATCTGGTAACCGGATGGTTCTGGTTTCTGGGATCACTCGTTCCCATGATTGGTCTGGTGCAAGTAGGTGAGCAGGCGATGGCGGACCGCTACGCGTATCTGCCGTTTGTCGGCTTATTCGTGATGGTGTGCTGGGGAGTGGGTGAGTGGGGTGAAGGCAGGGAAATTTCAGCCGGGTGGCTTGCGGTTCCCGCGTTGGCGGTGAGTGCGGCGCTCGGTGTTCTTACCTACCGGCAGATCGGCTACTGGCGTGACAGCGAGACGCTGTGGTCCTACGCGTTGCAGGTGACCAGTGTGCGCAGTTACAAGGCGCACTTCAACCTGGCGGTCACATACGATGCCGAGGGACGGTATGACGATGCGGTTCAGCAATTTCGTCAGGCGATTGATCCGCGCGATGACGATCCCCGGATTCATTTGGGGCTGGGGATCTACGACCAGCGACATGGTCACTCGCGGGAAGCGATCGAGGAGTTCCAAACCGTGCTGCGCCTGAGTTCGGGTGACGCGATGAGCGCGGACGCTCTCAGCAATCTGGGATCAGCATACCAGCAACTTCACGACTACGCGCGCGCAAAGGAGAGTTTCGCAGCGGCGTTGCGGCTGGATCCGAATAAGGCAGCGGCTCTGGTCGGGATGGGGTTGCTGGCTCAGAGGGGCGGAGATTTGGAGCAGGCGATTTCCCAGTACTCACATGCGATGTCAGTTGAGCCGACGGCGGTCGGGTATGTTCTGCTGGCGCGGGCTCAGCAGCAGGCAGGGCGTCCTGCGGCAGCAATGGCAGCTATCGACAGGGCGAAACAGCTCACGAATGATTTTGATCAGGCACAACAAACTGCCGACGAGCTTCTGGCCTTCTAAGACCCAGGTTCCTCATCACATCCAACTGTGATGCCTGTCATTGGAGGGTGCAGCCCAAGCGGCCTAGTCTTAGTCCGAGGCTCCGAGTCCTTCTCTTTCTAATCCTAAGCGGGCCAAATCAAGGCAACTCGGAAATCATCGGGTTTTTCCCCGACCCGTGTCCTGCTTTCGTCATTTCTCTCCGGGCCGCCACGAAACCCAAATAGTAACGAATTGTGAAGAGCAAATCGCAGTGAACCGGAGGCCATTTATGGCAAGCAACGTACATCATCAAACCTGGACTCGTGTGCAGGTCGGCCTGATCGGCATCGCAATCTTACTGCTCGCGGGATTTTGTTTCGGCCAAGCTGCGGTTTCACTTTCATCCAAGGACGGACCGCCCACCACCAAGCTGCGGGTCTCGGGCAGCGGCTTCACGCCCTACGCCCAGATTGACATATATTTCGACACTCAGGACCAAGCACTCGCCGTGGCCAACGCCGCGGGAGCATTTTCCCAGATTGCGGTTCAGGCGCCCGCCTCGGCCGTGCCGGGCACGCACTGGGTGACTGTGGTAGAGCGTTCCGGGCATCTCATTAAGCAAGAGATATTCGAAGTTCACGTCAATTGGACCGAGTTCCACACGCAAAACATGATGCGCTGGAACCCGTATGAGAATGTGCTGAACGTCGACAATGTTGGGAGTCTCCTGAAGAAGGGGAGCTACACCACCGGCGGCTCTGTGGGTTCCTCGCCCGCCGTAGTGGATGGAGTGGTTTATGTCAGCTCGGACGACAATAATGTTTACGCGCTGCAGGCCAGCAACGGCGCCCTGCTCTGGAGCTACCCCGTCGCAGAGGCTTCCTCGCCTGCCGTGGCGAATGGCGTAGTGTATGTCGGTTCATATGACCACAGCGTATACGCGCTGGACGCTCGTACCGGGGTCAAACTGTGGAACTACATCACGGATGGCGTGGTATTTTCCTCGCCCACGGTGGCGAATGGGACGGTGTATGTGGACTCCCTGGATAGCAACGTGTACGCGCTGAACGCCAGCACCGGCGCCTTGCTGTGGAAGTACACCACCACCCCCGGCCAATATGTGAATACCTCGCCCGCCGTAGCGGATGGGGCGGTCTATGTCGGCGGGGGCGACGGCAACGTTTACGCATTCAATGCCAGTAACGGCCACCTGCTCTGGCAGTACACAACCGACTGGTATGTTTATTCCTCGCCCGCGGTGGCGAACGGGGTGGTTTATGTCGGCTCCTGCTGCAACGGCATTGTGTACGCACTGAACGCCCGCACCGGCTCCCCACTGTGGAGCTATACCACCGGCGACAATGTGGATTCCTCCCCCGCGGTGGCAAATGGGGTCGTCTATATCGGCTCGCACAACGGCAATGTCTACGCACTAGACGCTGGCACCGGCGCCAAGCTATGGAGCTACGCCACCGGCGGATTAGTGGCCTCCTCGCCTGCGGTGGCGAATGGGGTGGTCTATGTCGGCTCCTGGGATTACAACGGATACGCGCTGAACGCCAGTACCGGCGCCCTGCTGGGGAAATACCGCACCGGCTCCGAAGTGTTTTCTTCGCCCGCCGTGGTGAACGGGATGATCTATGTCGGATCGGACGACGGCAGACTGTACGTCTTCGGCCTGCCACGTGGTCTGGCGAAACAAGCTCCGAAGCGCCCCGATGCGAAGGCGCTTCGCCCCGACTTCAACCTCAAGGTGTCCCAGTCGGCCGCAACCCCGGCAGGCACCGACTGACCGGAGAGTCCATGGCGATCAGAGCGTGCTTCTGTTTGCTCTAGTCAGACGGCAGGAACCTTGGCGGCGGAGCCACGTATCCCGGCGGCGTGCCTTTCTCGAGAAAGGGAAAATCATCCGGAGTGCGGACTTCGACTCGGCCGTCGACGGTCAGTTTGTAAGTGTGGCCAAACGGATCCACCGGGATCTCGCGCAACATGCCGGCGGCTTGCAGGTCCGTGAAGCTGGCGGGGAGTCGCCCGGTTTTGGCGCGGTAGTCCGCCACCAGACTCTCCAAGCGAGTGACGTCCTGTTCAACCTGTAGCGCACGCAAGTGGGTCGCGGCATTGGCGCGGACGTTGCGGTCCTCCGTGCTTTGGTAAGTGGTAGACCACATCATCTGCGCCATCTGCAGTTCGCCGCCATGTTGCGCCATCTGGGCTGCCATCACCCGCAGAAAGGGATGGGCATTAGGCACCTGCGAGCCGCGCGCGAAAGCGTCGGCGGCATGGGCGTAGTCCTTGAGTTCGGTGTAGTAAATGAAGCCGAGATCGTAGTACAGCCGCCATTCCGCGGGATTGTAGCGGATGCCGAACTCGGTCAGTTCAATGGCACGCTCGGGCATGCCGGCGCCGTTAGGCGGGTGGGGCGCGAGAAAATTGGCGCCGAATTCGTAGGCCACGGTCAAGTGAGGATCGAGCGCGGTGGTGATTTCCAGTAGCGGCGCCAGCAGGTCGTAACGCTGCGCTCCCGCAAAATGCTTGCTGCCAAAGTACTGCACCGCGCGCGTCCAGTAGATGTCAGCCAACAGGCCGTCGTAGCCCAAGCTCAGGCGTTTCAGAGCCCGGGGGGATGAAATGTAGAGAACCTCCTGCAAGGTGGATCCACTGCGCATGCGGTCAACTTGCCGCAGCAGCAGGATCGAGGCAAACATGCAGATCACCAGCAGTGTGCTGGCCAGCAGAGTGACTTGACGGGAGGGTTTCATTTCAGGTTGCGGCGTTCGAAGATCAGAATGGCACCGCACAAGGCCATCGCGGCATAAACAATCGCGTAAGCAGTTTCGTTGAGGATGAGAGTTCCGGCGACGCCCTGTCCGTGGGCGACCGAGCCGATGACATTGAGAGACGAGAAATTCGGCACCAGGTAAGCAGCGGCGGTGGCATACCAGCGCGCAGGTCCCTGGGCCATGGCAGCGAATCCGCGCAGATCTTCCGCGAAGCTTCCGATGACAAACAAGGAAAACGCAAACACCGCCGATAACAACGGCGACGAAAACGAAGAGAAAAACAGTGCCAGGGCGGTGATGATCAAGAATTGCAAAACGATGAAGTACAACGCCACCAGCACCCAGCCATCCGCCGCTTGGAGCCGCTGCGACACGTAGAGCAAAGCTAGGAAAACGCCGATGGCCATGAAGAAAGTGTTTACCACCAGCGTCCCGGCCAGGCCGAAAAACTTGCCAACGATGAATTCCCAACGCTGCACCGGCCGCGAGAGCACGGTGTAGAGAGTCCGCTTTTCGATTTCTTTCGAGACCAGTCCTATCCCGATGAAGATGGCGATGACCACCCCGAACAGCGAGACAGCGGTGAGGCCAAGGTTGATCACCACCAGGCGCTCAATGCCGATGGAGATCTGCCCCACCAGAATGGATGCCCCACACATCAGCACGGCAAACGCGATCAGGTTATAGAGCACGCGATCGCGGACGGCCTCGCGAAAGGTATTGGAGGCGATGTGCTGGATGCGTGAACTCACGATCGCACCCCGGCGGCGGCCTGCGAGGGCTTGAGTTTCTGCACAAAATACTCTTCCAGAGAAGTCCGGAGTGGAGTCACGGAAACAATGTGAAGCCGTTCCCGTCGCAGTGCGTCAATGAGCGCATCCTGGTTGGCTTCGAGGACCACAGCGCGAACCGTGTCTCCAGTCACGTGGCAATCCGGGGCCAGGGTCTTCAGGCTGGCGGGCACTGAGTTTCCTTGCCATACCACCTCGACTTTGCCTTCGACGCTGGAAGTCAGATCGGCGACCCTGCCCACTCCGCGCAACTCGCCCTGGTGAATGATGGCAACCCGATCGCAGAGCGACTCCGCGTCCGGCAGGATGTGAGTGGAGAAGAATACGGTCTTGCCGGCGTGCTTCAGTTCTTCCATCAGGTCGCGAACCTCGTGGCGGCCGATGGGATCAAGCCCGGACATGGGTTCATCGAAAAACAGCAGACGCGGGTTGTGGAGAATGGCCTGAGCAATGCCTACGCGCTGCAGCATGCCTTTGGAGAATTTCCGCAACTGCATACCTGAAACATTGGGCAGGCCGACTTGCACCAGAACTTCGCTGACCCGGCGTTTGCGATCTTTGCCGGCAATGCCTGAGAGTTGTGCGTAGTACTCCAGCAGTTCGGCGGCGGTGAGGTAGTCGTAAAAATAAGGTTGCTCGGGAAGGAATCCGATTTGGGCTTTCATGCGCGGATCGTTGATTTCGCTGCCCAGGATACGGGCTGAGCCTGCGGTGGGATACACCAGGCCCATCAGCAGTTTCAAGGTAGTGGTTTTCCCCGCGCCATTGGGACCCAGAAAGCCGAAAATCTCGCCTTCCTCCACCTGCAGATGGAGGGGCCGCAAGGCGCACTTCGGGCGCTTTCGCCAGAAGCCTACCTGGTAGGTTTTCGTCAGACCAAGGATCTCTATGGCCGCCATTTAGAAGAACGGATCGGTTGCATCCGTTGGATAGTGAAAATTATAAGCAAATGCCTGACGCCGCGAGATGGCGGCGGGGGTACGCAATGGTTACGAAGGTAAAGGGATGGAGGGCCGGCGAGGGGTGACTGTGATCTGCGCGCTATTGCGCTGAGGTGTAGGCCGTGCAAGTCGCGACGTCAGGCGCGGGCACGCCACCGGAAACTCCCGGCTGGTTGCGCAAGACGCCGTCGGTGACGACGCAGAAATTCCTGACGCCGGTCACGTTGAACGAGATGGGTGCCGAGGCCGCTACAAAAGAGCTGTTGGGGCCAGCACCGCCGTTAAAACCGACTGCGGCGAGCTGGTATCCGCTCTTGTTGCCGCTGGAAACAACGCTATCTAGAATGCAAGCGGTGGTTGAAGTGGGACTGCAGCCCACCGACGGCCCACCCAGACTTGCCAGGTCGGACGCATAGCCCACCGTTGGATAAGCAGCGTTGTAAGCGATCTCAGAAGTAGCGATGCGGCGAACCGAGGCCGCAGCCGAAGATTCATTGGCAGCGATCTTTGCCCGAATCAGACTCGGAATGGCGATGGCGGCGATGATCAGGATGATTGCCACCACAATCAGGAGTTCGATCAAAGAGAACCCCTTATTGCCAGCGCCCGATTTTTGTTTCGAAGTCATATCCTGTCGCCTGTCTAGATAAGAGCACGTTGCTGGCCACCCTGACCAAACTGTGACCGACGAGGAATATGAGTAGGATGAACAGTTTAGATGACCTCAGGACATACGCAGGCAGCCCAGCAGCATCGAAGGTTGACAGTTCTCGTCATCGCGCAACTAAATTGGTCTCAATACGAGAGTAGGCAGAATGCAGCACCTATGCAAAAAACAAAGGGAGCAACGGATTGCTCCGTTGCTCCCTGGCTTGTACCCTCCCCCAGGTACTTCGCCGGTCAAACCTTACTGCAGGGCCGTGTAGGCCGCGCAGGCAGCAGAGCCGCCAGACATCGCGGATCCAACTGCGGTGAAGCGAATCACTGCATCTTCGTTCGAGCAGAAGCCACGCACACCGGTCTGGTTAACCGACGCCGGGATACCATCCAGGGTGTAGCCAGGGATGATACCGTTCAGAGCGGCAGCTGGTGTATCGCCGAAGTAGTAACCGCTCTTCGCCTTACCAGCGGTGCTGGCCTGGGCCACAACCCAATCAACCAAGCAAGCGTTGGTCGAAGCCGGTGTGGTGCAACCGGTCGAGGCGCTCGGCCCAAGGGCCGCGATGGTCGAAGAATAGCCGACCGTCGGGTAGGTGGACTGGAACGTGACTTGTGCAGTGTTCATAGTACGTACTGAGCTGACGGCAGACGACTCGTTAGCCGCGATGCGCGCCCGCAACAGGTTCGGAATAGCAATAGCAGCGATGATAAGAATGATCGCTACCACAATCAGCAACTCAATCAGTGAAAAGCCCTTCTGTTTCCGCATTTCGTTTCTCCCCTTCTCCGTTTCAAGTGTGGTCTGAATCGACCCGCTGGCTGTTACATCGCACGTGATCGGCCAGAAGCCAGGGTTATGAACCGCTGGGCAGGAACGCCGTAATGTGCATTGTTTTCAATGGCTAAGGGGTGTCCCAAGCGATCCCACCGCTTTCCAGTAGGACGTGTACGCTGGGGTTTTCTATCAGATTTTGACTTGCGAATGACAAATTGTGTCAATTTGGGACGGGCGTGAGACCGGACGGCGGAAGCCAAATATGTTGTCATCAAGATCGCTGGCCACAAAAGAGGAAAGGAGCAGCGGTTTGAACCGCTGCTCCTTGTAACAATCTCGTGGTCGAATTCCCCGTCTGCGAATTGGTTGCTTACTGCAAGGCAGTGTAGGCTGCGCAAGCCGCGGAGCCGCCCGACATTGCCGAACCGACTGCTTTAAACCGAATCACGGCATCTTCGTTGGAACAGAAACCACGTACACCGGTCTGGTTAACCGAGGCGGGAATACCGTCCAGGGTATAGCCCGGGATCATGCCGTTCAGAGCTGCGGCCGGCGTATCTCCAAAATAGTAGCCGCTCTTGGCTTTGGCGGCGGTGCTGGCCTGCGAGACAATCCAATCCACCAGACAGGAGTTGGTTGAAGAGGGAGTCGTGCAACCAGTGGAGGCGCTAGGTCCCAGGGCCGCGATAGTCGAGGCGTAGCCAACCGTCGGATAAGTGGACTGAAACGTGACCTGGGCAGTGTTCATGGTACGAATGGAGCTGACCGCCGAGGATTCATTTGCGGCAATGCGTGCCCGCAACAGGTTGGGGATGGCAATAGAAGCAATAATCAAAATAATTGCGACCACAATTAACAGCTCGATGAGTGAAAACCCTTTTTGTTTCCTTCGCATTTCGTAGTCCGCCTCCCGCAGCGTGAGTTTCGATTCCGTCAGTTTCATAATGGGCAATTCAGTTACCATCGGAACCCAGATTGGCAATGACGAACGGTTAGAGCCTCTAATTACCTTCTAATTCAATGTCCTGAAGATAATCCCCGGAGGGATTGGGGAAGTCCCAGTGGCTCTTATGATAAGGACATTGGCGCTGGAACGCAATCGGAATGACAAATTGTGTCAAAACGATACCGCCCCTGCTATTGCTCTACAATGCCCCTGACATCCCATGACCGACTTCTTGGCCGACCTTCGCATTGATGCCGACATTGCCCGCGCCTGGTCCATTCCCGCACGGTTCTACACCGACGTGGACGTGTTCAGGGTAGAGCGAGAAAAGGTCTTCGCCCGAACTTGGCAGGTTGTCGGTCATATTCACCAATTGGTTAACCCCGGCGATTTTTTTACTACAGAGGTACAAGGGGAACCGCTGTTGTTGGTGCGCGGTGCCAAGGGAGAACTGCGGGGCTTCTACAACGTTTGCCGGCACCGTGCGGGCCCTCCCGCGGAGGGATGCGGTTCAAAGAAACTGTTTCGCTGCAGCTATCACGGTTGGACGTACGGTCTGGATGGCGCGCTCATCAGCGCTCCCGAATTCGAAGGAGCCGAAGACTTTCATCCCGAGCAATTCGCACTTCGGCCGGTGCGGGTGGAAGAGTGGTTCAACCTAATCTTTGTCAATCTCGATCTCGCCGCCGAGCCCCTGGCGAAAAGCCTGGGTGAGTTGCCGCAGCAAGCAGGGCGTTTTCCTTTTGCCGAGATGAAGTTGTCCGAACGCCGTTCGTATGAGATGAAGTGCAATTGGAAGACGTACGTGGACAACTATTTGGAGGGCTATCACCTGCCCAGCGTGCATCCCGGATTGAATCGCGAACTGGACTACAACGCTTACACGGTCGAGCCGTATGCAGGGCATGTGCGGCAGTTCAGTCCGATTCGTGGAGCGCAACCGGGCGATGCAACTCCGCGCCGCTATCAAGAGGCGCGCGAAGACTTGACTACGGACTATTTCTGGATCTTTCCCAACTGGATGCTGAACTGCTATCCCGACAACGTTTCACTCAATATCATCTTGCCGATCGACGCTGAGACGACGCTTGCGATCTTTGAGTGGTACTTGCCGGACAAGGAATTGCATAGCAAGGCGGCCCGGGAGTCGGTCGAGTTTAGCCATCAGATTCAACTGGAAGATGTGTCCATCTGTGAGCGCGTGCAGAAGAATCTGCATTCGCGCAGCTACGAGCGAGGCCGCTACAGCGTGAAGCAGGAGCGGGGCGTGCATGCCTTCCATCGGATGTATGCAGAGGCGATGAAATAGCCAACCCCGGGGTAGTCGACAGCCGCCCCCGGCTGCCTAGTTGCAAATCTTTTCACACTGCCCAAGCAACAAAACGGGTGTAGACTAAGCGCCGCCTTTGGGACACCCGAAGGAGCTGTGGAACACTCACCGTTCTCATTCGAATCCAGCGACTGTGATGAGGAGATCAAGATGGCTCCGAGATGGACCGCAAGTTTGGCGATGACGATTCTAATGATGCTGGTAACGGCGATTAGTTCTCCGGCTCAGTTCACATCTCTTGTGAGTTTCACCGGGCCCAACGGCAACCAGCCATTCCAGGAAAATCTGGTGCAGGGCAAGGATGGGAACTTATACGGCACGACGACGTACGGTGGTACTCACAGTGCTGGCACCATCTTCCAAATGACTCCAGGCGGAACCCTGACCACAATCTACAACTTCGCTAACACGCCGGATGGCGCAAATCCCTACACTGGGCTGGTGCTGGGCACCAACGGGAAATTCTACGGAACCACCGCTGAGGGCGGGACCAGCGGCATGGGGACGGTCTTCACAGTTACCACCACGGGTACGGTGACGATTCTCCACAGCTTCAGCGGAATGGATGGCGAGATACCCTACGGCGCGCTGGTGCAGGGGGCCGATGGCAATTTCTACGGCACGACCCAGGCCGGCGGGACCAGCGGTCCTGGCTATGGCACGGTTTTCAAAATTACTTCGACCGGAACCCTGACGACGCTTCACAGCTTCAACAACACTACTGACGGATATTACCCTTATGGCGGACTTGTCCAGGGGATTACGGGAGACTTTTTCGGGACTACCACCGGAGGCCCCGGCGCCAATTTTGGCACCGTCTTCAAGATCAATTCGAAGGGAGTCTACACTCTGCTTCACACCTTCATTAATAGTGACGGATGGGAGCCGGAGGGCGCGCTGATCGCGGCAAGTAACGGCAAGTTCTACGGCACAACGGTGAGGGGCGGCGCCAGCGGCCTTGGCGAAGTCTTCACCATAACCTCGGCGGGAGCGTTTACCTTGCTGCATAGCTTCGCGTCTGTGTCGGAAGGCTATGAACCTGTCGCGGGATTAATTCAGGCGAGTGACGGAAATTTCTACGGCACGACCGTCGGTGGCGGAACCTTCGGCCAAGGCAACGTCTACGAGATGACCTCGGGAGGCACGGTGACGACCCTCCACAGCTTCAGCGGCGGGGACGGCGGTACGGATGGAAACCAGCCATTCGGTGGGTTGCTGCAGCAAACCAGCGGCGTCTTTTTTGGCACGACGGGCGGAGTCAGTTCCGGTGGTGTAGGCACAGTCTTCAGTCAGAATCAAAGCCTCACGGCCTTCGTTAAGACCGTGCCCGCCGCTGCCAAAGTGGGAGCGACCGTCACCATTCTCGGAACCAACATCGGCAGCGCGACGGAGGTCATGTTTGGTGCCGTTAAAGCGACGATCACCAAGAACACTGCGACCTATATCACTACCACGGTCCCCGTCGGCGCCAAAACTGCCAAGGTGAAAGTGGTCTCGCCGGGCTGCACCTGCACAACCCTCGTGAGCTTCGTAGTGCTTTAATTTCGAGACACCGCAGAAGGCCGTTGCACCCCTGCGCGCCCATCGCTTTCGCGATCACAGCCGGATCGAACTACTACGACACCTTGATCAGCATGCAGGTAACGTCATCGTGCTGCGGAGTGGCGCCGACAAAAGCATCAAGATCGGCCATGAGGCGGCGAAGCAGCTCTTCTGGAGTGGCGGCGATTCCGTTCTGCAACACGTTCAGTAATCGCGGTTCCTCGTATTCTTCAGCCTTCGCGTTGAGGGCTTCCACTACACCGTCGGTGAAGATCACCAGCCAGTCGCCGGGTTGCAAGGTGACCGCGCCTGATTCGTAAGGCGCATCCGCGAGAATCCCCAAAGGGAGTCCGCCGTTGGTCAAGCGCTCGATGGCGCCGGAACTGCGTCGCAGAATGGGCGTATTGTGTCCGGCGTTGATGTAGGTCAGGATGCGGCTGCGCGGGTCAAATTCGGCCAGGAAGGCGGTGGTGAAGCGGCGGCCCTCCTGGCTGTTGCTGCTGGCGTAGCGGTTCATTCCCGCCACCAGTTCGGCCAGCGAACAGGGAACCGCGGAAAGAGTCTTCAGGCCCGCCTGGAACGTAGCCATGAGCAGGGCCGCGGGAATGCTCTTGCCGGCAACGTCGGCTACGGCGAACAGAAACAGGGGTTCCGCTCCGGGCCCCGGTCGAGCGAAGACGTCATAGTAATCGCCGGCCACAGTGTTTGCCGGCCGGGTGGCGAAGGCCATGGTCATGCCGGGTACCTGGGGCGGCGCAGCGGGCAGCAGCCAGCGCTGAATGTCGCGTGCGATTTCGAGATCACGTTTCATCACCACGCGGTCGGCAATTTCGAGGGTAAGGAGGATGAAGAGCGACGCCCCACCCAGGAAGCGGAAATCGAACTCGACGAATTCAACGTGTCCCTCTTCGTTACGATGGCTGTAACCGCCCGCGGGAAAGAGCAGCAAGACCACACCCAGCAACAGAAGTACGCGCCGCGCCGGCGTCAGCTTTTCGAGAATCGCCCATGCGAACGCTTGTGCGGTGCGCCAGAAGCCGCGTTTCTTGTCCTCAGGAGAGCGTGCCTGAAAATCTTTCTGATAAAAGCGGTAGCTGGAGCGGGCGTCCACGCTGAATTGTTTCCACAGTTCGCTGAGTTCGAGGCCTTCCGTGACGCGATACCAAAACTGCTGAAGGTGGGCAACCATTCCCTGGCGGGGTTGGCTGGGGGGCGCCGGGACGGTCTGGGAAGAGGGAGAGCTCATGCAATCGACAGAACTGCCATTATAAGCCGCAAGCGAGGGTAGCCGTCTCCACGGCAGGGCCTATGAGGATTTAGCTTGTAGCACGACCAGCGTCATATCGTCATGCTGTTTGGCTCCGGCAGCGAAACCGTCCGCCGCTTGCATGACCCGAGCAATGGTTTCGGATGGGCTGAGGCCCGAGCACGCCTTCACGGTTTCAATCAGCGCCCCCTCACCCCATTCCTCGTCGGCATTGTTCATGGCTTCGCTGATGCCGTCGGTAAATGCAATAAGAACGTCTCCAGGCTCGACTCTCACGCTCCCCTGCTCGTAGGGAAAACTTTCGAGCAATCCCACGACCGTGCCGCCAGTTTCGAGCCGCGTCAGCCGAAAATCCCCGCCAGCGCGATGAAACAACATTGGAGGATTGTGTCCAGCATTGACATAGATGAGATGGCGTGTTGCCGGATCATACTGGGCGTAAAAAAAGGTCGCGTAGCGATTCGCGGATGAAGCCTCATAGACCAGCCGATTGACGTTGCTGACCAGAGCGGCCAGGTTCTCCGGCGCTCGCGTGGCTTCGCCTCGCAGAGAGGCCTGCAGGCTGGCCATCATGAGTGCCGCGGCGATGCCTTTGCCGGAAACATCTCCGATCGCGATGCCTAACTGGCCGCCAGGCAGGGCAAGGAAGTCGTAGTAGTCGCCGCCAACTCCCAGCGCGGGCCGGCAGGCGCCAGCGTAATCCACACCGGCAATGGGTGGGAGGGTTTGGGGAAAAAGTCTCTCCTGCACTTCACGGGCGATTTCTACTTCGCGGTTCAGACGCTCGCGGTGGGCGACTTCATCGGCGATGGCCGACATCAGCCGCGCGTTCTCCAGGGCCAACCCTGTCTGCGCTGCCACCGATTTTAGGAGGCGCACGTCGGTTCCGGAATAAGGCTCGTCCGAACGCTTGGGTCCTAGGCTGATAAAGCCCAGCAGTTGGTTGCGAGTGCTCAGCGGAAGAAGAAGTTCGGCGTGAAGGTCGGCCAAACCTGTCCGCTCCTGCTCGTTGATGTCCGGATCGCGGTACAACCAGGAGCCAGGATCGTCAAAATAAACGCGAGCGGGTTCTCTATTGGTCTGCAACACTTTGACTGTCCCGGTGCCGGGCATAAAAGAGACCTCGGGGAGAGCACCGTAACCGAGAGCGAAGGCGGGGCGATAAGGGCCGCTGCCTCCCAGCAGGACCGCGACCTGGGGAATGTGCAGGGTGTCGGAGATGCGAGTGGCAACAGTCTCGATCAGCGGCCGCGTCTCCACCATGCTGCGCACCTGATCGCTGAGTTCGCTGAGCACCTGCTCGGCGTTGTAGGCCTCGCGGAAGAAGCGACGGTCAGTCCAAGTGCGCAGACGATCTCCCAGCCTCGGGATGCTGAACCCAACCGTCACCGCAATCGCAATGACGATCATTTTCCCGGCCCGATTGGAGTTACTTCCCAGGGCGAAAGCCGTGCCAATGACAATCGCGATGGCGATGAACTGCAGAGCCCGTATGCCAGTTTTTGCCAGCCCGTACTTCAAGCCCTGCCGGACTGCAACCCGGACATCGATCGCGCGCTGCACCACGATCACGTAGGCGAGCGTCAGCGGAAAGATCAATAGCATCAGCAAGGCGATCGAGATCAGCCATTCGGGGAGAATCTCCGGCTTGCCTTTGCCCCTTATCCCCTCCACGAGGCCAAGCACTAGCAGCGGACTCATGGCCGTCGTGGTTCCCCAATAGAGAAGGCTGAGGCGCCGCCTCGCATCCGGTGAGATCGCCATGGCGGACTTGGTGAAGATGGAACTGAAGAACCCGAAGCCGACCATGCAGTATGCGTAAATCCGGATGAACGTGGCGAAGCGCGTTGCAATCAGGTAAACGGGTTGCACCGCGCGGTAGTTGTCTATCTCGCCGACGGAAACGATGACATTGACCACACCTTGCACAATGAGTGGAACCAGAGCGATCCAGAGAAGCGATTTTTTCCAGGCCGTGGCACGCTGCCAAAAGGGAAACGGCTCCGGAAAGAAAAAACCGAACAGCAACATGAACATGGGCCAGGTGGAACCCAATGCCGAGTGATACCCCATCTCAGCTTCTCGCAACCCCGAAGGCCAGCCTGCGAGCTTGTGTGCATCCAGCAATTGCGAGAAGGACAAGAGAAGACCCAGCAACAACCATGCCGATCGATCTCTGGGCCGGACCAGCACCACCCAGAATCCAAGCAAGATGCTGCCCACGGGCATGAACACGTTCAGCAGAAAATCGTAAACGGCCTTGGAAAGCGAATTTGCTCCGGGGGTCACGGGCAGCGTCACCGTCCGAGTGCCAGACTGATCTTGAAGCGTGACCTGGACGGTATCTCCCGGCCGCGCCTGGGAAAAAGCTTGCCCCAGCACAGAGGTCCCGGTGTAAGGGACTCCGTTCACCGCCAACAACACATCGCCGGCATGCAGCCCGAGTTTTTCCGCCGCGGGATCCACGATATCGAGCGATGCACTGGCAGTAGCGGCGGCGATGAAGGGAACGTCTACACGAATGCCTTGCAGGATGTCGCTCGTCAGCCGCACCTGGTAATACATCGCGGCGACGAACAGCAGGGCCAGACACACGTACCGGAACGTGGGCTGCTGACGCTCGCGACTAAAGGGTTCGGGGTGCGTATTCGGCATGGCTGGGTTCGAGCCATGATTTTACCTGCTAACAGGAAAAGGGGAAGACGGAAGCAGGGGCGTGGACGCCCACGACTCGATTGGCCGGTTAGAACAAACTTAGCTGTTCGCGGGTGTCGTGATCGGGGAGCGGGTGGCTGCGTTCGCTATAACGGTCGTAGTCGGTGCGAATGCCGTACTTCTGACGCAGGCGGGCCATCAACTGCGAAAGCCGTTTGCGATAGGAGGCAGAGAGAAACGCGCGGTCCTTGAAGCGTTCGCCATAGCTTTTGACCAGGTGCGGGAATTCCTTCTCCAGAAATGGCAGGAAGACGGCGGCAGAGCAAGGTTTCAGAAACAGGGAATTGGCGAACACATATTTTCCGCCAGCTTCGGCGACGGCGCGGACGAGAGCCTCCAGATCACGAGGTGAATCTGTGATGCCAGGCAGTACAGGGGCGCAGATCACTCCCGCGGGGACGCCGGCCTGATTGAGTTTTCGCAGGGCTTCCAGCCGCAGGTCGGGACGCGGCGCTCGTGGCTCCAAGATGCGGGCGAGGTTGGCGTTCAGGGTAGTGATGGTGACATTGACAAAGAGTTTGTTGCTCTCGGCGACCTCACGAAGAAGATCGACATCGCGGACAACCAAGGTGGACTTGGTTACGATCCCGATCTGAAGCCCCTGGTGGAGAGAGAATTCCTGGAGGATCCCACGGGTGACTTCGCAGCGCCGCTCGGCGGGCTGATAAGGGTCAGTGGCGGTGCCGATGGCAATCTCTTCTCCCGGCCTAACGTGGCGCAACTCCTGTCGCAGCAGTTCGGCGGCGTGCTGCTTGATGAAGATCTTTTGCTCGAAATCGGTGCCGTCGCGCATCTCCATGAACTCGTGGGTATAGCGGGCGTAGCAATACTTGCAGGCGAACTCGCAGCCACGGTAGGGATTGATAGTCCAGGTGAAGGGCATGCGGGCGGAGGTGCAGCGGTTCAACAACGAGCGCACCGGCAGGGTGAAGTATTCGACCTCATGTCCTTGGCGGAGCGGATTCGCCGTGGCGGCCAGGCGGGCGATGCCGACCAGCTTGGGTCTCGCGTCCGGGAGAAGGGGAAGGGAAGCCATCGTATTCGCCTTTTCTTCGCCATACGATACCTTGGCGAACCGAAGAAGTCAAGCGCAAATGGGCTTCGCTGGGCGGGAACCTCGACTGCAATGCGCCGGCCGGTTGCGGCGTTGTGTTCAACATCACACCTTGACGAGTTTGAGGGGTACGCCAACCAGAGAAACGATCCGGGAAAATCTACTGCGCGGGCTTGGCTTCGGCCACCGGTTTCTCAAATAGCTTGGGGTCGATCGTCGGGTTGTACTGGATCCGGGTAAATTCTACGATGCTCGAGTCTTTTCCGTTTTCCTTGTTCTTGTGCATGGCGGGCAGGGTAATGCCGTCGGTGGTTTGCCAGTCTGAGAGCACGGTCTCGCCATGCATCTGGCCGGATCGGCCGACAGCTTCGTATGCCTCTTGAAGGATGTGGCCAGTCTTCGGATCCACAAACCACCGGATCGCCATATCACCCGCGCTGACATCAACAATTCTGGTCTCGACGCCCCCTATCGTTTCGGTCCCGCCGGCCGCGAAGATGAATGTCGGATCGTTGAGATGTTGCCCGATGAAATGAGGTCGCGATGAATCTGCTGCACGGTTTCCGACTTCTGAGGCGGAGGAAGGTCGCGCACTCCCATGCCGGCAGCTGACATGAATCCAGCGTCGGGGGTCACGACGATGGCAAGTGCGCCTTGCGGAGTTTGCACGTCTACATGCATGCTGTCGGGAAATACAATGGTGACGTGCACGGCGGTGGATGGTCCCCCTTCGGCGTCTTTCTCGGTTAAATCGCTCTGCAACGACTTCACCGATTGCAGCCTGGCCAGGCCGCCCATAGCATCAACTACTTTAGCCGCGAGCGCCTTGCCATCGGAGTTGGAGGCGGTGGGGTTGGCGGCAGGGGCTTCTTCCTTTTCTCCCGGGGGTGGAGGGATGGTGATGTCAATATTCTTCACCTCTCCCAGGGTTGAAAGCGGCTTGTCGAATTCGGAAGCGTTGCCGACCACGAGCAGCGCCAGTTGGTCCTTGTGAATATATTTGGCGGCCACGCGGGCCACGTCCGCAGCTTGCACTTTCTCAACCGCGGAACGAAACCGCTCGAGGAAATCGGCAGGATACCCGTAAAACTCGTACGCCATGCGCTCGCGCAAGACTTTATCCGGCGAATCAAAGTTGAAGACGAAGGAATTCAAGATGGAATCTTTGGCGCGCTTGATTTCATCGTCCGAAATCGGATCGGTCTTTAGCTTGTCGAGTTCCCCGTATAGCGCCTGGATCGCCTCGACCGTACTTCCGCTCTTGGTACCCATGCTGAGGCGCACGACTCCAGGGTGGTCAAACGAACTGCCGATGCCACCACCCACGGAATAGGCCAGACCCTTGGCGGTGCGGATACTCTGCACCAGGCGGGCAGAAAAGCCGCCGCTGAACGCCTCGTTGAAAACCTGTGTGGCGAAGTAATCAGGATTGTCTCGCCGGATGCCGAGTTCCACCATGCGAATGTTGCTCTGATTCACATCGGTTCTGGGGATCAGGTAATTGCCAGGTTTTGCAGGGTGGAACTCAATGACCGGCGCCTTGTCCACCGGGCCCTTTGCCCATCCGCCAAATCTCTGGCGGAGATTGGCTTCCATGGCGGCAGAATCGAAATCGCCAACGATTCCCAGAATAATGTTATTGGGATGGACGTGAGCGTGGTGCCAGTCGATCAGATCCTGCCGGGTAACTGCGGCCACGGTGGCGTACTCGGGATCGCGGGTATAGGGGTTGTCGGCGCCATACGCCAGTTTCAGGGCCTCGCGGCCGGCGATGCCGCTGACATCATCGTTGCGGCGGGAAATCGAATCGGCTGCCTCGCGCTGGGCAAGGTCAAGTTTGTCGGCACGGAATTCCGGATCGCGTAACAGTTCGGCGAACACCTTGAACACGTCGTCGAAATCACCCTTTAGACAGGACCAGGAGATGGAGGTTGAATCGGCGTTGCTGTTGGTCTCGACTTTCGCTGCGCGAATTTCGAGGTAGTCGTCGAGTTGATCTCCGGTCTGCGACTTGGTCCCGCCGGTGCGCCAGACTTCGCCGTACAGGTCGAGCATGCCCGTCTTTGTTCGCAGGTTCCGAGCGGGACCCTCCGCGGATACGCGCAGTGCCATCGATCAGCGGCAGTTCGTGATCCTCTTGGAGGAGGATGACCAAGCCATTGGGAAGCTCGATGCGTTTGGGTTCCTGAGGGTGAAAGGCATGGAGGGACGGGATCGGAACCTGCTGCCAGTCGGTAGCCTGGGCGGCAGAGTGGGTGCGTGAGAATTCCGCAGACTGCCATGATGAGCAGCGCCGATTGAACGAGAGATGCCGCCTCATTGCGCACCTCCCTGGCTCGCGTCGGCGGAAGCGGGCGTTGTGGTCTCAATGATGCCGACGGTGCGATTGTTGTCAGTAAACGTTTTGTTGGCGACGCGTCGAATGTCGGCCTTGGTGATTTTGTCGATGCGGTCCACTTCTCGAAACAGTTCGCGCCAATCGTCATAACGTGCCTGGTTGAGCCCGAGTTGGAAGGCCAGTCCTTCATTGCTGCCGAGGCCGCGAATGAGATTGGCCTTGGCCCGGGTCTTGATCATCTTCAGTTCGTCGTCGCTGATGTCTTCTTTCTTAAGCTTGTCGATTTCTGCGTGGATCGCACCAGCCATTTCGTCCGGCTTGTGGCCAGGAAGCGGGAAGGCATAAAAGGCAAATAGATGCGGGTACTTGTTGCCCGGGAGACCGGTGAAACCGGCGGAAAAAGAGGCGATTTTCTGGTCGCGTACCAGCGCGCGATACAAACGCGATGTGCGACCTTCGGACATGAGATCGGCAATCGCGTCGTAGACTGCGTCATCGGGGTCGCGGTAATCGGGCCGGTGATAGCCCTCAAGATAGAGGGGCTGTGACTGGTCATGAAGCACGACCCGGCGCTCGGAGTTCTGCGGCGGCTCGGTCGTGATTCTCTCGTCTGGCCTTGCGTGCGCGGGGATACGGCCAAAATATTTCTCGATGATGGGCATGGTTTCCGATGCTTTGACATCGCCGACTACGACCACCACCATGTTGGAAGGGATGTAGTACTCGTCGAAGAATCTCTGGGCGTCGGTGGCGGAAAATGAGTTCAGGTCCGACATCCAGCCAATGGTGGGACGATGATACTGGCTGGCCTGAAACGCGGCCGTGATGAATTGCTCGAGCAGGCGCCCGATGGGATTGCTGTCAGTGCGCATGCGGCGCTCTTCGATGACGACATTGCGCTCCTTGTAGAATTCGCGCATCACCGGATGGATGAAACGCTCGGATTCGAGATAGGCCCAGAGTTCGAGCCGGTTCTGCGGCAGAGAATAGTAATAGTTGGTCTCATCTTCGTTGGTGGAGGCATTGATACCCTCCCCGCCATTGCGTTCAAGAATCTCGCTGAATTGGTTGGGGATGACGTACTGATTGGCGGCTTTGATGGCTTCCTGCCAGGCGGTTTCCAGTTGCTTCAGCTTCTGCGGGTCCCGGCCCATGCGCCGGTCGCGCTCCTCGATATAGGCGGCATAGGCAACCTCAACCTTAGCCAGGGCGGCTTTTTCCGCCGGGTAGTCTTTGGTGCCGATCTTGTCGGTGCCCTTGAAAGCCATGTGCTCGAACATGTGCGCAAGACCGGTCTTGGCCAGTGGATCCTGAGAGGAGCCGGCATCCACATGGGTATAGAAGGAAAACACCGGGGCTTCGGGACGCTCACAGATCAACACGGTTAAGCCATTGTCGAGTTTCTTGAGGGTGATGCGCTTCTCGAAGGAAGCGATGTCTTGTGCGGCAGCAACAGTCGCAAGCACCAATATGATGAGAGTGATCGGGAAACGGCGTTTCATTCGACCTCCACAACTGGTTGGACGCATAAGAAGGGCAGAAGTTTGAAATTACGTGCGGGGAGGGAGGGTTGTCAAACGGGGTAAACTATGGCTGGCATGAAGGACGAAGGCAAGAAGTCAAAGGAGGTCGATAACGTAAGACGGATAGAGGCTGGGCGCGGCAGGAAGCAACCAGTCTCGGAGGAAGGTCAGGCGCGAAGAAGGTTGGAAAGGAATGCAGCGGCGCTACTGGAACTCGACTTAGAGGATTTCCTGCGTGCTCTAAAAGAAGACTATCAGCTTAACGAGTCACAGCTCGCAAAGGCGAAGGAGTTTTGGCGTCAGAATCGCGGCGGTTAGCCATGCGCCTCTCGAACTTGTCGTGCATCCTCTCGCTCTCGGCCGGCGAGAATCGGGCAAGATGTTCGTCCAGCAGCTTCACCAACTGCTTCGATGCTGATTTACGGCGAGTATTTTTAAGGGCCATGTTTCCAGTACCTAAATCAATGCGGGCACGTTCAGATTGTCAAACATCCCCGACGCTGTCAACTCCCGAAAGGTCGGGTGCGTCGTCACCGCAGGACAAACTGTTTCGTTTCAAACCGATGGACCTCCTGTAATCTAACGTAATCATGCCCGGCAAGCCACAGATTGTCGAAATTGACGGCAGGCACCTCAGCCTTACCAACCTGGACAAGGTTCTGTACCCGGCGGCCGGCTTTACCAAGGGACAGGTCATTGATTACTACGCTCGCATCGCGCCCGTGCTGGTGCCGCATTTCGCGGGACGGCCGCTGACCCTGAAACGCTATCCCGAAGGCGTCGACAAAGAGTATTTTTTCGAGAAGAATGCCACCAAGCACCGGCCCGACTGGGTGAAGACCGCGCCCATTTGGAGCGAACACAATCGGCGCAACATCAACTACCTTCTCGCCAATCATCTGCCCACGCTGGTATGGATTGCGAACCTTGCCGGACTGGAGTTGCACCCTTCGTTATCTTTGGCGAAGGACATCATGTGTCCGACCATGATGGTCTTTGACCTTGATCCCGGTTTGCCAGCGAATATAGTGCAGTGTTGCCAGGTTGGGCTGTGGCTCAAGGAGATCTTCGAGCACTTCGGATTGCAAAGTTTTCCGAAGACTTCTGGATCGAAGGGTCTGCAGATCTACCTCCCGCTGAACACACCCACCAGCTACGACCAGACCAAGCCCTTCGCCCATGCGCTGGCGCGATTGCTGGAGGGTGAACATCGCAACCTGGTGGTATCCGATATGAAAAAAGAGCTGCGGGTCGGAAAGGTATTTGTGGACTGGAGCCAAAACGATGACCACAAGACCACCATCGGCGTCTATTCGCTGCGAGCACGAGAGCGGCCGACGGTTTCGACTCCGGTGAAGTGGGAAGAAGTTGAACTGGCGCTGAAGAAAAAAGATGCCGATCTGTTGGTTTTTGAGGCGGGGCAGGTGCTGAAGAGAGTGGAGAAGATGGGAGATCTTTTTGCTCCGGTGCTCACGCTCAAGCAGAAACTGCCGAAGCTCGCGGGAGTGCAAGACTCCTCGGGGATTGATATTGCGGCTCAAGCGGAAAGCCCGCGGCGCAACACAAAACGCGCGAAAGTAGCAGCGAAAGCTGCCACGAAACCCAAGCGGCGAAAGGTATAATCTGCTTTTTCCTTCACTATGGCCAAACTTTACGCTGGCACGTCAGGATGGGCCTATCCGAGCTGGAAGCCCGCTTTCTATCCCGCCAAACTGGCGCAAGCGAAATTCCTGCAGTACTACTCAACCCAACTCAACGCGGTTGAGGTCAACTTTACTTTTAGACAGCTATTGAAAGAGACCACGGCGCAGAAGTGGATCGACCAGACTCCTGCAGGCTTCCGCCTAAGCGTCAAAGCTCACCAAGTCATCACTCACATCAAGCGCCTGCAGAAGACAGAAGATTTTCTGCCCAGGTTTCTTAGCACGGTGGAACCGCTGGCGCGGGCCGAGAAACTGGGTCCCCTCCTGTTTCAGTTGCCGCCGAACCTGAAGCTGGATCTTGCGTTGCTGGAAGATTTTCTGCGCGGCCTTCCACGTGGCGTGCCTTCGGCTTTCGAATTTCGCAATGTTTCGTGGTTTACCGACGAGGTTTACGAACTTCTGAAGAAAAACAACCGGGCGCTATGCATTGCCGAGACCGAAGAGCGTGTGACGCCGGACGTGATCACCGCCGACTTTGCCTACTATCGTTACCGCAAGCCAAGTTATACGCCGGAGGAACGGCAGACAATGATCGGACGGATCCGGGATCACCTGTCTGCGGGTAGAAACGTCTTTGCCTATTTTAAGCACGAAGAAACACCAGAAGGTGCGATGTATGCAGTCGAGCTGTTGAAAGAGTTCAGTTAACTCCAGAGAGCACAGAGGGCACAGAAAACCTCCCTGTGTTCTCTGTGTCCCCTGTGGTTGATGTCCTGCGCATCCGTTTGGTCACTTCTCGCAACGTCCGATAACACGCATACTCAATCGGTGCCATCTGAAGCCAATTCCCGCGTGACGTCAGGCTTCCTCGATTATCTGAAGGTAGAGAAAGGTCTGGCGCCGCTTACGGTCGCCGCGTACGCGACCGACATCGGGCAGTTTTCCGCATTTCTCAAGAAGCAGAACCACACTCTGCTCGACGCCCGCCGCAGTGAAGTCCGCGACTTCATCCAGGAACTATTTGCCAACTCTGTGGACGGGCGATCTGTAGGGCGCAAGCTTTCCGCATTGCGGCATCTGTATCGGTATCTAATGCTCGACAAGCATATTGAACACGATCCCACCTTGAACATCGATTCACCGAAACAATGGAAAGTTCTCCCCAAGTCGCTAGCCCACGATGAGGTGGAGGGAATGCTACGCGGGCCGCAGCGAGTTTCGGGGCCGCTTGCTGAAGCAATGTCCGCTCGAGACCGCGCCATGTTGGAAATGTTCTATGCCGGGGCGCTGCGAGTGTCGGAAATGGTCGGCGTCAAACTGGAAGACTTAAAGCTCGACCTCGGCTATGTTCTGGTGCGGGGCAAGGGAGATAAAGAGCGCATCGTGCCGTTGGGGAAGGCGGCACAGGAGGCGCTGGCCACCTACATGAAGGGTGCAAGGCCGGTGCTGGCGAAGGGACGAAGTTCGGCGTTGCTGTTCCTGGGACGCGGAGCCCGCAAGTTGACCCGCCAGCGAGTGTGGCAAATGGTGCGGGCTGCGTCAGCGGGCATGGGGCGCCACGCCAGTCCGCACATGCTGCGCCACAGTTGCGCGACGCACATGGTGGAAAATGGCGCCGATTTGCGAACCGTGCAGACCATCCTGGGTCATTCCGATATTTCCACGACGCAGGTGTACACCCACGTGGCGCTGGATCGACTGAAGAACGTGTATCAGAAGCATCATCCGCGAGCGAAGGCAAGGTAGGGCTTTCACCACAGATTCAAGGAGACGCAGAGAAAAACAAATGACGGCGGTGAACACCAAGCGCACCATTGTCGAGAAGGCTGCCGACCAGTTTCTGCGGTCGCTGCGTGAACTCAATGCTTCGCCGCATACCATCAAAGCCTACACCGGCGACTTGGACAACTTTGCTGCCTACATTGGATCGCGCAACTGGCGCCAGATTGATCACGTGACCATCCGTGGTTTCCTGTCTCATCTCTACGAAAAAGGCCTGGGAAAGACTTCGGTGGCCCGGTCTTTGGCGGCAGTGCGGTCGTTGTATCGCTGGTTGGCGCAGGAAGGCGTAGTCGAGCAAAATCCCGCCGCGCTGGTTTCTACCCCGAAGCTGCCCAAGAAACTGCCGCGGGTTCCAACCATTGAGGAAATGAATACGGTGCTCGATGGACCGATGCCCGAAGTCGCCGCTTTCCCCGAACGTGACCGCCTCATGTTTGAACTGCTCTACGGATGCGGCATTCGCAATTCGGAACTGGTCGGCATTAATCTCGATGACATCCGGCTGAGCGCCGAGGCCATTCTGATTCGCGGTAAGGGCAAGAAAGAGCGGTATGTGCCATTCGGCGATTCAGTAAAATCGGCGCTGGCGGCCTTTCTGCCGCTGCGCATGCAGCTGCTGGCGGAGCGAAAGAAAAATATCAATGCACTGCTGATCAATCAGCGCGGCGGACGCCTGACCACGCGTAGTGCGGGCCGCATCGTTAAGAAGATTGCCGTCGCCAAGGGCCTGCCGCCGGATGTGCATCCGCACACCTTGCGGCATGCTTTCGGGACTCACATGCTGGAAGAAGGCGCCGATCTGCGGGCGATTCAAGAGATGCTCGGCCACGAGCGCCTTTCGACCACCCAGCGCTACACACAGCTTTCCATGAAGCACGTTCTTGCGGTGTACGACCAGACGCATCCCCGGGCGAAATGATTTGTTGAGAGGTATCCTCACGGCGAGACTTCCCCACGACAGCCGCCGGGACAGCGGCGCTATGGTCTTTGCAACTCTTTCCACATTTCCACCACTCGCGCCCTCACCTCAGCGATGAGCTGCTCATAAGCCGCTTCCGAGGCACTTGTTTGCGGTGGTGGAAAAATGGGGTCGCCAATCATCATCCTCAGCGGCGCGAACTTTTGAAATGGTTTCCCGCGTGGCCAGGCGTCGTAGAAACCTTCAATCGCGACGGGAACGATAGGCGCCTGCATCTGAATAGAAAGAATAGCGGCACCTTTCTTGAAGCCTCTGGGATTGCCGTCAATTGAGCGTTCACCCTCGGGATAGAGAATCAGCACCCGCCCGTGGCGCAGTCCAAACGCTCCGGCGCGCATGGCGGGAACCAGATTCGCATCAGGATCGACGACTACCACGCGTAACCATCTCGCCAGCGTTCGCATCAGGCCGCTGCCGAAGATTTCGCTGGTTCCGACGGCAAAGGCGTCGCGAAACACCGTCCATGGCAACAGGCCGCCTAGAACAATAGGATCGATAAAACTCTGGTGATTAGAGCAGAGGATGAAAGGTCCGGTGGGAGGAATCTTCTCCAAGCCAGTGACGCGCAGACGAAAGCGGTCGTCGGCAGCAATGCGAATCAGCCGGCTTACCAGGAACCAGAACGCTTCTGAGACACGACGTGGCTGGGTCAACGCCAGTACTTCCGGGTCGGTGGTTTTCTCGCGTAAGAGCGTGTCCCATCCGGCTCGCGGCTTGGCGCGAGGTGTCCCGCTAGCGGCGCCTTCGCGTACCAGATCCACCAGTTCGCGTACGGTGTAGACCTCCGCCAGGCGGGATTCCTCCACGTTACCGCCGAGTTCCTGTTCCAGTGCGGCCAGCAACTCCACGCGCTGCATGGAATCGAGGCCGAGGTCAAGTTCCAGATTGTTGTCCGGACGGACTGTCTGCGGCTGGCTGCGTGCTGCTGCGCGGATGATCTTGAATGCAGTCTGTACCTCAGGCTGGTCAAGCCAGACCAGATCCTGTTCGCTGAGCGGCTTGTCGGATCCGATCTCTGCCTCAGCTTTCCCCTGATTTGCCTTCACTCTCTTCGCGATTTCGTGGCGTTTGAGCTTGCGAGTCGTAGTTCGTGGCAAGTCATCCTGCCAGATTTCGTAACCGCCAATTCGCTTCGTAGAGGGCAGTTGCACAGAGAGACTTTCAATGTCAAAGCGAATGACCTGTTTCGCGTTGGCGATCTTGCGTTGCTTGAGAACCTCGAAATTCGGAACCACCACGGCATGCAAGCGGTCAGCTGCTGGATCGCCGGCACGGTCTTCGAACCCGACCACGCAAATTTCTTTGATGTAAGGCGACTTGAGGTAGTGGGTCTCAACTTCCTCGGGATAAATGTTCTTCCCATTGCTCAGGATGATGACTTCTTTCTTACGTCCCGTGATGAAAAGATTCCCATCCGCATCCAGGTACCCTAAATCGCCGGTGTAGAGCCAGCCATCTTTCAAGACATCGGCCGTAGCGTCGGGGCGGTTCCAGTATCCCGTCATGACGATCGCTCCGCGAAGCGTGATTTCACCGACTGGCAGAGCAATATCCTCTTGGGTCTGGGGATCGACAATCTTGACCTCCACACCGGTGAGCGGTGGCCCCACCGAGCCAATCACATTATTGTGGGGAGAGTTGGCGAAGGCGGCGCCGGTAGTCTCGGTGAGGCCGTAGGCTTGCAACACATCGATCCCGAGTGCGTAGAAATCGAGAGCAATCTGGGGATCAAAGCGGGAGCCGCCGGTGACCAGGTAGCGCATCTTGTTGCCGAAGGTTCGATGAATTTTCCTGAAAAATACTATGCCCAGGTTAATTCGAAATTTCCGGCTCAAACGAGTGATGGTCATCATCGTGCGCACGGCGGATTGCACGAGCCTGCCACTCTGCGACACCTCCTTGAAGATACGTTCATGGATCAAGTAAAAGAACTGTGGCACGACGGCGAATACCGAGATCCTTCTCTCGGACAGCGCACGCAAGAGCTCCGTCGTGTTGAGGGTTTCGAGATAGACCACCCGCGCTCCCTTCACCAGGGGCAGCAGCAGATTTGCCATCTGCGAAAGCACATGAAAGAGTGGAAGCACGCCGAGCACCGCGTCCTCGGGACCAACGTCTGCCCAGCCGAACACGGCCTGCACTTCTCCTATGAGATTGCCGTGTGTGAGCATGACACCCTTGGGATCGGCAGTCGTGCCGGAGGTATAGAGCAGGGAAGCGAGGGCATCCTCTGGTGAGGACACTGGAACAAAACCTCCCGACCCGGCGGCGAAGATGTGGTCGAGGTCTGTCTTTGCGGCACCAGCGTTCTGGCCGGTATGTTTTGCGTCCAGCAGAACGATCCCAATGCCTGATTTGCCCACAGCTTCTTGCGCGATGCTGAGGTGCTTTGCATCGCAGAACAACATCGAACTGCCGCTGTCCTTCAGCAGCTTGGCGACTTGGTCAGCGTGAAGCGCCGTGTCCAAGGGAACCGCAGCATTTCCGCTGGCGATGATGCCCAAATAGGCCGCGACCCAGCGGGGATGATTGTCGGCGAAGATGGCGATGCGGGCTCGCGTTGGGAGTCCCTGCTCGGTCAGCCAACGGCCAACCGACTCCGCCATCTGCCGGAGTTCTGCGTAGGTGTAGCTCTCAACCTGATCCCGCCGCTGGATTTCGAGGGCCACGTTAGTTGGCCAGCGCTGAGCGCACTCGCGAAAGCGGTCGTAGAAGGTGGACATGAGCCAGCCGGAAATATACCCGAAAACCTGTCGAACCGCCGAGAACGCCGATTTCTTCGACAACACTGCGAGCATGAACGGGCAGATCAAGCTTCGGCGACCTACCTGCTCCGTCCGCATCTAATATGCTAGGCTTCTAGAGATACTGGTAGAAGTGTGCCCGGCGAGGAAAATTGATTGATTAATGCCCTGTTAGGTAAGGTCTTTGGCACCAAGAACGAGCGGGAAATCAAGCGCCTGATGCCCAACGTGGGGGCCATCGGCGAGCTTGAGCCTGCCATGAAGCAGCTCAGCGACGACGAGCTGCGGGCCAAGACTGCCGAGTTCCGTCAACGCATTCAGGACCGCCTGAAGAATATTCCTGACGAATCTGAGGCCGATGCGGAGCGCCTCAAGCAAATTGAGGACGACCGCCGCAAAGCGATCAACGAAGTGCTTGACGAAATCCTGGTGGAAGCCTTTGCCGTGGTCCGCGAGGCTGGCCGCCGGGTGTTGAACATGCGGCACTTCGATGTGCAACTCATCGGTGGCATGGTGTTGCATCATGGCAAGATCGCCGAGATGAAGACTGGCGAAGGAAAGACCCTGGTCGCGACTCTTCCCGTCTATTTGAACGCCTTGAGCGGGCGCGGTGTACACGTGGTCACGGTCAACGACTATCTTGCCAAACGCGACTCGGAGTGGATGGGCAAGCTCTATAGCTTTCTTGGATCTGACCGTCGGGGTGATCGTACATGATCTCGACGATCAGCAGCGCCGCGAGGCCTATGCCGCCGATGTGACCTACGGCACCAACAATGAGTTCGGATTCGACTACCTCCGCGACAACATGAAGTTTGACCTGCGCGATTGTGTGCAGCGCGGACACAACTTTGGCATCGTGGACGAAGTAGATTCGATCCTGATTGACGAAGCCCGCACTCCGCTGATTATTTCCGGCGCCAGCGAGGAATCTACAGACAAGTATGCGCGGGTCAACCGCATCATCCCAAAGCTGGAACAGGGCGAAGAGATCGAGGTCGCTCCGGGCGAACCCAAGCAATACACCAAAGATTACGTGGTGGATGAAAAGCACCGCAACATTACGGTCACGGACGAAGGCTGGGAGAAGGTCGAGCAATTGCTCGGCATCGGCAACATCGCCGACCCCGAAAACTGGGACCTGAAGCACCACGTTGAAACTGCGGTGAAAGCCCACGCGCTCTACCACCGTGATGTGGAGTACGTGGTGAAAGACGGGGAAGTCATCATCGTGGACGAGTTTACCGGCCGCCTGATGCCTGGGCGCCGCTGGTCCGACGGACTGCACCAGTCGGTGGAAGCCAAGGAAAACGTCAAGATTGAGCGTGAGAACCAGACCCTCGCCACCATTACGTTTCAGAATTATTTCCGCATGTACAAGAAGCTGGCTGGCATGACCGGTACGGCGGAGACCGAAGCGACGGAATTTGACAAGATTTACCGCCTCGAAGTGATGGTGATTCCGACCAACCGGGCGCTGTTGCGTCTGGAAAATCCGGACGTGGTGTATCGCACGGAGAAGGAAAAGTATTTTGCCGCGGCGGATGAGATTCTGAAGCTGAATGAAACTGGCCAACCCGTTCTGGTTGGAACCACCTCGATTGAGAAATCGGAACGGCTGTCGGACCTGCTGAAGAAAAAAGGTGTAAAGCACTGGGTGCTGAACGCCAAACAGCACGAAAAAGAGGCTGAGATCGTGGCCCAGGCCGGGCGCAAGGGCACAGTCACGATTGCCACCAACATGGCCGGCCGCGGTACCGACATTCTGCTCGGCGGCAATCCTGAATTCATGGCCAAGCAGGAGTGCGTCAAGAAGGGGACCGCGCAGCCGCTGCGGGCGGCGCAGGGCAAGGTCCAGGCGGTGGTGGACGACAGCAAGAGTACGGTCTGGTATTACGCGGGCAACGAATACGTTGTCCCGACCGACCAGTGGATGGAGATTTTCAGCCGCCACAAGCAGCAGACTGACAAAGAACACGACGAAGTGATTGCAGCTGGCGGGTTGCACATTTTCGGCACCGAACGGCACGAATCACGGCGCATTGACAACCAGCTTCGCGGACGCGCCGGACGCCAGGGCGATCCCGGCTCTTCGCGATTCTATCTTTCGCTCGAAGATGACCTGATGCGCATCTTTGCCAAAGAGTGGGTGTCAAACCTGCTGCAGCGCCTGGGCATGGAAGAAGGGGTTCCGATTGAATCTCGCCTCATCTCACGGAGAATCGAGAAGGCGCAGGAGGCTGTGGAAGCGCAAAACTTCGAGGCCCGCAAACATCTGCTCGAATACGACGACGTGATGAACAAGCAACGCGAGGCGGTCTATGGCCTGCGTCACCAATTGCTCGAAGGAGTCGATCAGAAGGAAATCATCCTGGAAGATTACGTCGCGGGAATTCTCAGCGGGCTAATGGACGAGTTCTGCGCGGCCAAGGTGCATCCGGAAGATTGGGATATCAAAGCGCTGAAGGACGCGATTTTTACCCGCTTCGGTGTGGACATTCTGGCGGAAGGAATCAAGCCGGAAACTTTGAACCGCCAGGAACTGGGCGATGCCATCTTCGATCGGCTTAAGGCCCGCTATGACGCCAAGGAAAAACTGATTGGCCCAGACGCCATGCGTTACCACGAGCGCATGATCATGCTAAGTGTGCTGGACTCGCAGTGGAAGGACCACCTGCGGGACATGGACCACCTGAAGGAAGGCATCGGCTTGCGCGGTTATGGCCAGCATGATCCGCTGGTCGAGTACAAGCGCGAATCCTTCGACATGTTCGAAGCCATGATGCAGCGCTCCCAGGAAGACACGGTGCGCTATCTCTACCTGATGCAGGTTCTGGAACGGCCAGAGGGGCCGCCGGTGGGACGGCCAGTGCTTGAAGGACAGACTTCGCCTGCCGCAGGAGGGGATGGCAACGGGCGCCATCCGCGCAACGTTTCCACCTCGGTGGATGAGTTGGAAGAAGCCTTCCAGCGCCGCAAGCGCCGTGAATTGGAGCAGGCCCGCATGGCCGGCGCCGGCGATCGCCAGCCGGTGCAACAAGTGGTGCGCGGCGCCGCCAAAGTCGGCCGCAACGACCCTTGTCCTTGCGGATCAGGTGACAAGTACAAGAAATGTTGCGGCAAGAACAAGTAGCCTCGTGCTGTTCTATCGGTTTTGATCCGTGAAAATCCGTGGCCGGTTTTTATGGTTTGGATCGGGCCAGCACGAACGCTTTCACCACAATGTTATTCGGCTGAATTCCCACTGGAATCATTGTGAGCAGCGAATACTCTCCCGGCTCGAACTTCTTCTTCGGCGTGCGCTTCTGGATTACCGTCACGTCCCCAGATCCTGAATTCACCACCAAAAGATAATTCTGACTCTGCGTAAGTGCCATCGCATCGGGACGGCTGCCCACCGGCAACGTAGCCACGATCTTTCCGGAGTCAATGTCATAAACCGCCACTGCATTCGATCCGAAGTTGCTGATGTAGAGGCGTGAATTGTCGTCGCTGATCACGCCGCGGGCTGGGTGGGTTCCGATCAAATAGCTTCCTCCGACCTCATTCATCGTGGTTTCGATAATCGAGACGTTGTCGGAATCAAAGTTGTTCACCATGAGTTCGCCACCGTCGGGCTTGAGCGTGAGGTGGACGGGAGTCTTGCCTACGTCAAGAAGAGCGAGAAGTTTGTCGGTCTTCAGATCGATCGAAGCCACTTGCCCTGACCCGGTGCATGCGACGAACGCCTTGTTGCTGTCGGGGAGGATGGCAATGTCCTCCGGTTGCTGGCAGATTGGGACGGTGCTGCGCACGGCCAGACGTTTCGTGTCGATGACGGAGACGGTGTTGTCGCCGCGATTGCTGACCACTACCGTAGCGCCGTCTGGCGAAACTCGTGCCAGACCGGGCGAAGCGCCCACGCGGATGTTCCCGATCACTAACCGCTTTTCCAGGTCAATCACCGAGACATTTGCGGAGGCCGAGTTGGCCACATAGCCGCGCCTGCCGTCGTCAGAAACATCGATGAAGTAGGGGTGGGCATGCACACCGATGACGGCCGCGACTTCATTTTGTTCCGCGTTGATGATGGTTATGTTGTTAGAGGCGGTGTTAACGACGTAGATCTCATTCTTCTTCGGGTTCGCAGCAATTCCCGCAGGCTCGCTGCCCACGCGGATGGACTTGGCCAGAGCAAACGTACGCAGATCGATCACAGACACGGTGTTGCTCTTGCCATTGGTGACATAAGCGTACTCGCGGTAAGCCGGTCCGTAGTCGGTGAGTTGGCGTTCGTGGAAGTACCACCAGCCAAGGCCGCCCAGAATGGGGAGCAGGACGAAGATGACGAGGAGTTTTCGCACTATGGTGTAGAGGGTTTATAGCGTAACGTCAGGGTGAGATCAGTACAACTTAAAGTTTATCTGCACCTCAAGTTCCACAGCGACCGGGTGACCGGCTTTCATAGATGGTTGGAAACTCCACTTTCTGACGGCATCGAGTGCTCTTTGGTCCAAGTCCTGCCTGAGACTTCCCGTGACCCGGACGTCTTGTGGTTTACCTTGTTCATCCACAATCATTTTAAGAACAACGGTACCTTGGATTTTGGCTTTGCGGGCAGCCTTGGTGTATTCCGGATCCGCGTGTTCTAGTGGCCGCGGGGGAGTTACGTCCTTACCGATCTTATAAACCTTCGGTTTGCCTCCAGCGGTGTTCTCCGTCTTCTCCGCGTTTGTGCTGGATTTATCAGATTGGCTCTCCTGTGCGGAAGTCGCTTGCATCGATCCTGCGCACGAGATTGCAAAGGCAAGAGCGACAGGCAGTAGTCTGAGCACGGGGCATGCGCTCCGCATCATTGACGGTCCCGTGAGGCTACTCCGATTTCTTCATTACCTCGTGCCGCGCCTAGCGGCACGTCAATGCGACCCCCCGCCACCGTCCGCCCCACCACCGGCGCGATCTGCCGCACCTGCGCCATCAGCTCGTCGAACTGGTCGGGATAGAGCGACTGCATGCCGTCGGAAAGAGCCTTGTCGGGCTGGTGATGGACTTCGACGATCAAGCCATCCGCGCCTACGGCTACCGCTGCCCGCGAAAGCGGTGTGACTTTGTTGCGTTTGCCGGTGCCGTGGCTGGGATCGACCACGATGGGCAGATGGCTCAGCGCTGTACCGCGGGGATCAGACTCAGATCGAGCGTGTTGCGGGTGTGGTCGGCAAAGGTACGCACGCCGCGCTCGCACAGGATCACGTTGTAGTTGCCTTCGCTCATCACATACTCGGCTGCCATCAGGAATTCTTCGAGCGTCGCCGCCAGGCCGCGCTTGAGCAGCACCGGCTTGCGGCAGCGTCCGGCGCGCTTCAGCAGCGAGAAGTTCTGCATGTTTCGCGCGCCAATCTGGATGACGTCGGCGTACTCTTCGACCAGTTCCAGTGATTCGTTGTCGATGGCCTCGGTGACGATCCTCATGCCGAACTGATCGCGAATCTCGGCCATGATGCGCAGGCCGTCTTCTCCCAGGCCCTGAAATGAGTAAGGAGAAGTGCGGGGCTTGTAAGCGCCTCCGCGGAAAAATTGCGCGCCGGCGCGATGCACGCGCTCCGCGACCGCGAATGCCTGCTCGCGATTCTCAATGGCGCAGGGCCCGGCAATGATAGCCAGCTCCGCGCCCCCGATAGTCGCGTCGGTGCCAGGAAAGCGTATGACGGTGTTGTCTTCTTTAATGTCGCGGCTGACCAGTTTGTAAGGCTTGGTGACGCGGATAACTTCCTGCACGCCCGCCAGTTCTTCCAGCGTGCCAGCCTGGACTTCGCCCTGGTTCCCGGTAATGCCGATGGCGGTGCGCTCCGCCCCGGGAATGGAGTGGGCGCGGTAGCCCAGCGATTCGATTTTCTGGCAGACCGCACGCACCTGCTCTTCGGTGGCGTGCGCCTGCATGACGACTAACATGGGAATCCTTACCTCAGAACATCCAAGTCTATCGTTGAAAGCGGTTGGGCAGCAAACGCCGAAAGCTGCGCGTAGGGAGACACGCGGAGGTCTCGTGCCTTGTAATGCAGTCGGGATTCTGCTATGTTAAACATGTTAAACAAATGCTCGGCATTCGACTTGAACCCGAATTGGAAGAAAAGCTGGAGTCTCTTGCCAAAGAGACTGGCCGCAGCAAGAGCTATTACGCACGACAAGCCATCCGGCAGTTCCTGGAGGATCGCGAAGACTACCTGAAGGGCATCGCCGCCCTGGAACGGCGCGAACCCACCATCACGCTCGAAGAGCTGGAGCGGCGTCTTGGCTTGGACGATTGAAATTACCCGGACCGCCGAGAAGCAGATCGCAAAACTTCATCGCCAAGCCCAGCAGGCAATCGTCCGCTTTCTGCGAGAGCGGCTTGCGGGCACGGACAACCCACGGCAGTGGGGAAGGCCCCTCCAGGGCGAAAAACGCGGACTCTGGCGTTACCGGGTCGGTGACTATCGCCTGATCTGTGATATCCAGGATGAACGGATCACGGTGATGGTGTTGCAAGTCGGCAATCGCAAGGACGTTTATCGTTGAGCGCGGCCAAGAATGCCCGCGCACAAGAGCATCCTTGCCACACCTCCACTCGTTGTAAAATCTAAAGTTTATCGAGATTCCAGTCCCTTCTATGCCGCAAGAAGAAAACACAACCGTGGCTCGCGAGGCAGTTCCTCCCACCGACGACCGCTACGATGCGCAGCGCATCGAGAGCAAGTGGTTTGAGCGCTGGCCGCAGGATGGATCTCTCTATGCGGCCGAACGCGACTCTGCCAAGCCCAAATACTACGTGCTGGAAATGTTGCCTTATCCCTCAGGCGCGCTGCACATGGGGCACGTGCGCAATTATGCGATCGGCGACGCGCTTGCCCGCTACATGTGGATGAACGGCTACAACGTGCTGCACCCCATGGGCTGGGATTCGTTCGGACTGCCCGCAGAGAATGCCGCCATTTCAGCCCACACGCCGCCGCGCGAGTGGACGCTGCGAAACATCGCCAACATGAAGGCGCAGATGAAGCGCTTGGGATTCGCATACGACTGGTCGCGCGAAGTTACGACTTGTTTGCCAGAGTACTACCGCTGGAACCAGTGGTTCTTCCTGAAGCTCTACGAAAAAGGCCTGGCTTACCGCAAGAAGAGCAAAGTCAACTGGTGCCCCAAGTGCGCGACGGTCCTGGCGAACGAGCAAGTCGTCGGCGGGTGCTGCTGGCGCCACGAAGACACCCTGGTGGAGCAGCGCGAACTGGAGCAGTGGTTCCTGCGCACCACCAAGTATTCCGAAGAGTTGCTGACGGGCCTCGACAAGCTCGAAGGCTGGCCGGAAAAAGTGCGCACCATGCAGCGCAACTGGATCGGCCGCAGCGACGGCACGTTGGTGGATTTCAAACTCGACGGCGCTGCCGACTCCCCCGAGAACACCATCACGGTCTTCACCACCCGTGTAGACACGATTTACGGGGCGACTTCCATCCAGCTTGCGCCGGAACATCCGATGGTGACGAGGATGACGAAGTACAATGATCCTCTGCGGGCACAGGTCGAACAGCTCATTGCCGAGCAGCGCAAAGCCAAAGAAACCGGCGACATTGGCGCGATCGAAAAGCATGGCATCAATACGCATCACTCTGCGGTGAATCCCTACAACGGCGAGAGACTGCCCGTCTGGATCGCTAACTATATCGTGATGGACTACGGCACCGGCGCCATCATGAGCGTTCCGGCGCACGACGAACGCGATTTCGAATTCGCACGCAAGTACGCACTCGAAGTCAGAATTGTCATCGTGCCATGCCCGGACGATCCGGAAGAAACTGTCACCGAGCCCATCCCGCCATTCACAGATCCGAAAGGCTCGCTGGTGAACTCCGGCCCGTTCAGCGGGCTTACCTGCCAGGAAGCCATTACTCAGATGTCCGCCTATGCCGAGCAGCACGGCTTCGGCAAAGCAACCGTCACCTATCGCTTGAAGGATTGGGGGATATCTCGTCAGCGCTATTGGGGAACACCGATCCCCATGCTCTATTGCGAGAAGGACGGCATCGTTCCGGTTTCGGAGAAAGATTTGCCGGTCGTGTTGCCCGAGAATGTTGACATCACTCTGACCGGTGGGTCGCCCTTGGGTCGAGTGCCGGAATTCGTGAATGCAATCTGCCCTAAGTGCGGCGGCCCGGCGCGCCGCGAAACCGACACCATGGACACGTTCGTGGATTCGTCATGGTACTTCTACCGTTACACCGATGCGCACAATCAGCAGGCGCCGTTCGATTCAAAGAACGCCAGCTACTGGTTTCCCATTGATCAGTACATTGGTGGTGTCGAACACGCGATTCTGCACCTGATTTATTCGCGCTTCTGGACCAAGTTCATGCGCGACATAGGGATGGTCGCCAATGACGAGCCCGCCGAACGCCTGTTTACCCAGGGCATGATCATCAAGGGCGGAGCGAAGATGTCGAAGAGCCTGGGAAATGTGGTGTCGCCGGATGAAATGGTGGCCCGCTACGGCGCCGATAGTACGCGAATGTACACGCTCTTCGCCACTGCTCCGGATCGCGAACTGGACTGGCAGGATGAGGGCGTCGAAGGCATCCGACGCGCCTTGGGCCGAATCTACCGGTACGTCGCAAGAAATGCTGTTCCTCCAACCGAGGAGACGGCGCAAGCAGCCTCGGTACCGGCCGGGGTACGGGCGATTCAGCGAAAGCTCCATCAGACTATCAAGCGTGTAAGCGACGACTTTCAGGGGCGCTGGCACTTCAATACTTCCATCGCAGCGATCATGGAACTGGTAAACGAACTGTACCTGGCCGAGGAGCGCGGGACGCGGTTACCCGGTGAGGCGATGCCCAGGGCGCTACTCGCGGATGTTCAACGAGACCTGGTTCTATTGCTGGCTCCATTTGCGCCCTACCTCGCCCATGAACTATGGGAAATGTTGGGTGAAAAGGGAAGTCTGCTCAAAGCTGCTTGGCCGAAATATGATCCGGCGCTGGCGAAGGAGGATGAGATTGAGGTTCCAGTACAGGTGAACGGCAAGTTGCGCAGCGTGGTGGTTGTGCCTGCAGGAAGTTCGGAGGACACGATTCGCGACGTTGCCTTGGCAGATGCCAAGATCAAAGCCTTGGTCACAGGGAAGCAGATCGTGAAGCATATCGTTCTTCCCAACAAGCCCCTGGTTAATATCGTCATGCGTTGAACTGGACCGCTGCGGTATTCTATTTGTGATGCCGCGTTCGCCCACTCTCGAAGGCTTTCGCGCCATATTCCGGCAGCCTTCTCTTGGTTTCGCGGAAATTGCCTGGCGATGGAGTTTCGGTGCCGCCGCAGGGCTGTTGGTCACGCTTTCCTGCTTCGAATATCTCGATACTCTACCTGTCACTCGCGGCGACGTGTTGTTGCTGCGCTCCCGGCAGCCGTTCTTGATTTCACGCGCGGTGGGAAACATTGTGCGAGGGAGCGGTGGGCGCCTGGTTGAAGCCTTCATCGTGCTGGCACTGGCACTGGTGGCGGGCTGGATTCTGGTAGCTGCGCTGGCGCGGGCCGCTACGCTCAAAGCTCTCCTGACCCATTTCCGCGACAGGGACGGGGCGCCCGAGTCACGATGGAGCCGAAAGCTTGATTCCCTCATCGGGCTGAATTTTCTGCGGGCCGCGGTCGCCCTGGCGGCGTTGGCGGGTTGCCTCGTTGGATTCGTGATAGGAGGGATGGCCTCCCCGCAAGATGAGAATGCCCCTGATGCCATCTTTCTGATCGTCATGATCATCTCCGGCCTGGTTTGGCTGACCTGGTCGATGGTGAACTGGCTGCTTTCGTTGGCAGCGATATTTGTGGTCGCGGATGGTCGCGACACTTTTGGCGCAATCACCGACGCCATAGACTTTGTCCGCCGGGGCATGGGACCGCTGTTCGCTGTGGGCACTTCCTTCGGTCTGGCCCACGCCGCGGCGTTTGTGGTGGCCAGCATAGCGGTTGCATTTCCATTGGGCCTGGCGGCAGCGCTCCCTGGGTGGATGGTGCTGGCCGGCGTGATCGCGGTCACGCTGCTTTACTTCGCGGTCGCGGACTTTATTTACATGGGGCGCCTGGCGGCTTATGTAGCGATTCTGGAAATGCCGGAAGCGCCAGTGCCAGCCTCTCAGCTATCGGCTTTCAGCCCCCAGCCGAGCAACGTCGATCCCTATGAATTGATTCTCAGCGATGTACCCGCGCCGGGCTAGCACTCAGCATTCCTCTCTTTACACCAGCCCTCAAATTCTGAGACACTCGTCAGTGGAAACCCAATCAATCGTTGTCCTCGATTTCGGTGCGCAATATTCGCAGTTGATTGCGCGCCGCATCCGTGAACAGAACGTCTTTTCCGTCGTCCTGCCCTGTACCGCCCGCCTGGATGAAATCCGTAGCTATTCCCCGGTGGGCATCATTCTTTCTGGCGGTCCGTCTTCCGTCTACGACAAAGACGCGCCCGCGGTGGACACGCGTGTGTTCAGCATGGGTCTGCCGCTGTTGGGAATCTGTTACGGATTGCAACTCATGGTGCACGCCCTCGGTGGCAAGGTACAAGCCGCGGACAAGCGTGAATATGGCCATGCGATGGTGAACCTCAAGACCGGCTCCGGTTTGTTTCACAACTTGCCCGGCAAACTGAACGTCTGGATGTCCCACGGCGACAAAGCCGTTGAGTTGCCACCGGGATTTCAGGAGACGGCGACCACGCCCCATGCCTTGGCCGGCATTGAGAATGAGGAAAAAAAGATGTGGGCGGTGCAGTTTCACCCTGAAGTGCACCACACCCAGCACGGCACCGATATTCTGCGCAATTTTGCGCTGGCCATCTGCGGAGCCAAACCCACCTGGACTCCGCAGCACTTCATCAATGCAACCATTGCCAGCGTCCGCCAAGCCGTAGGCAGCGGCCGGGCGATCTGTGCTCTTTCTGGCGGCGTTGACTCCGCGGTTGCCGCCACGCTGGTCGATCGGGCCATGCGCGACGCCAAACATCCTACCCGCTTGACCTGCGTGTTTGTGAACAACGGTGTGTTGCGAAAAGACGAATTTCACAAAGTGCAGCAGAACCTGCGGGATAAGCTGGGCCTGCATCTGGTGGCGGTCGATGCCACTGAACGTTTCCTGGAAAAGCTCGCAGGAGTCACCGACCCCGAGAAGAAACGCAAAATCATCGGCAAAGAATTCATCAAAGTCTTCGAGCAGGAAGCCCGCCGTATCGAGAAGAAGGAAGGCAAGGTCAAATGGTTGGTGCAGGGGACGCTCTACCCCGATGTGATCGAATCACGCTCGGTGCGCGGGCCGTCGCAAGTCATTAAGACGCATCACAACGTCGGTGGCCTTCCGGCGAAGATGAAGCTCAAGCTGATTGAGCCTCTGAAGGAGTTATTTAAGGACGAAGTCCGCAAGATTGGCCGCGATCTGGGAATGCCGGAAGAAATTCTGCAACGGCAGCCGTTCCCCGGACCGGGTTTGGCAGTGAGGATTTTAGGGGAAGTAACACCGGAGCGGCTGGCAATTCTGCGCGAGTGTGACGACATCGTCGTCAGCGAAATCAAGAAAGCTGGGTTGTATTCGAAGATCTGGCAAGCGTTCGCGGTGTTGCTGCCGGTGATGTCGGTGGGCGTGATGGGTGACCAGCGCACCTACGCCTATACCTGCGCGGTGCGCGCCGTCCATTCGGAAGACGGCATGACCGCCGACTGGGTGCCTCTACCGCATGAGGTCCTGAAGACCATCTCCAGCCGGATTGTGAATGAAGTGAAGGGCGTGAACCGTGTGGTGTACGACATCACGTCGAAACCGCCGGGCACGATTGAGTGGGAATAGAGCGGCCTTTATTGTTGGCTCCTGCTTTTGGTAAACGACTGTCAGGGAGAGAAATCGTCAGCGCTGGATCCCTCCCCTTCATCACAGAAACTTCAGCAACGCTTCCATGGTCTCATGCGGCCGTTCTTCCATCACCCAATGTCCCGTGTCTTTTAGAACGACTACGGTGACGTCGCTGGCTACAAGTTTCATCTGCTGCCCGAGCACGTCTCCCAGGGACTTTTCTCCGCCGATTGCCAACACTGGAATCGTCAGCCTGGTCGCCGCAAGCTGCGCGAAGTCCTTGGCGGTTTGCGGCCATGCCGCGAAGTAAGCCCAGCCTGCGCGCATGCGTCCAGGCTTGGAGTATGCAGTGACATAGGCCTCACGATCGACCTTGGGCAAGGACCGCGTCTTCTCAGCCGCGAGGTCATCCCAAAAATAGGCAAAGTAGGTTTGTTCCCGCCCGCTGACCAGGGCTTCCGGCGTGGGGCCATGGAAACGGAAATGCCAGACGTTAGGGTCATCGTAAACCGGCTCCCATCCCGCCACGCCCGGCAAGAAAGCGTCCAACACTGCGAGCTTTTCCGTTTCCGAAGGGAACTGCGCGGCGTAAGCGTAGGCGACCATCAGCCCGATGTCGTGCCCGACCACTTCGGCCTTCTCAACCCCCAGCGATTTGGCCAGCGCATGGATGCGGATGGCGGCGGTCTTCATATCCAGCCCGTCCTTCGGAATCTCCGAGTCGCCGATTCCGGGGAGGTCAGGCGCGATCACGGTGAATCGCTCGGCCAGTTGGGGAATGATCGGCTTCCACATCCGCGATGTCTGGGTGTAGCCGTGCAGCAGGATCACCGCGGGGCCGTGACCGGCTGTCAGGTAGTGTATTTTGACGCCTTCTACTACAGCGTCACGCGACGCAATGGCCCCATCTGCGGCATTTAGGTTTGCGGACAGCCCGACAGCGAGAAAAATACACACGGCCAGACCACGGAGGTAGCTCACAAAACGTTGCATGGGAAAGGCTCCTGGAAAAAGGTGCGCAGCATGATGTTAGGGATGAATAAGCACCCGGCATTCTCCGACAATGACGAGGGCCGGGTGCAACTCGAGTGTAACAAGCTAGCGACTCGCCCTTCCCTAAGCCGCCGCCAGCTTGCGCTCCTGGATGAAGGCCAGCAAGTCCGCATTGATCTGGTCCGCCTGAGTTGTAGGCATCCCGTGCGGAAAACCCGGATACACTTTCAGTGTCGAGTTCTTTACAAGCTTTGCAGACAGCGGACCCGCCGCAACAATGGGCACGATCTGATCGTCATCGCCGTGAAGGATGAGAGTGGGCACATCAAACTTCTTAAGGTCCTCAGTGAAATCTGTCTCCGAGAAAGCCTTGATGCAGTCGTAGTGCGCTTTCATGCCGCCCATCATCCCCTGCAACCACCAGTGTTCCCGGATGCCTTCGGAAATCTTGGCGCCTGGCCGGTTGTATCCGTAGAAGGGGAGCGTAAGATCCTTGTAAAATTGCGGGCGATTTGCCGCAAGTGCGGCTCGGAGATCGTCAAAGACCGAGATAGGCGAGCCAGTGGGATTCTTTTCCGTCTTAAGCATTAACGGTGGCACGGCGCTGATCAGAACGGCCGTGGCAACCCGTTTCGAACCGTGCCGGCCGATGTAACGGGCAACTTCACCGCCACCGGTGGAGTGGCCTACATGGATTGCGTTCTTCAGGTCAAGCTTCTCCGTAAGGGCCGCGAGATCGTCGGCGTAGGTGTCCATCTCGTTGCCATCCCACGTCTGAGTGGAACGACCGTGTCCTCTCCGGTCATGCGCGATGACGCGATAGCCGCGCTGACCGAAGAACAACATCTGTCCGTCCCAATCGTCCGCAGTCAGCGGCCAGCCGTGACTGAAAACGATGGGTTGTCCCGAGCCCCAGTCCTTGTAGTAAATCTGCGTGCCATCCTTGGTGGTAATCGTAGGCATAGCGTGTCCTCCTTGAGATTCGTCGCCAGTTGCTGATCGGCGAGACAAGCAGTAGATGTTGCGATCAGGCGGTTCGAACCATCTCGCCGCGGAATTTTTTCGCCGCGCCCACACCCAGCCCGATGAAAATGGCCATCACCACCAGTTGGACGACTAGAAATGGCGGTTCTTTCTGGGCGGGGGCCAGCGCGTGTACAGCGGGCACTTTTAGGAAGGTCTGCACTACCAGCACGAACACGTTGAGATAGAGGGCGGTGACCGCGCTGACCACATAGGTCCGGCGCCAGCCATCGGCAAGGTGCTGGGCATAGCGAGCCACGATCGCAATCGTCAGCACCACCAGCGAAATAATACCGACGATGTGCGAGGGTAGAAGGTGTTCAACCGGGAAAAAGTACCCTGTCACGCTGGTCAGAACTGTGGTTAGCAGGAAAAGTGCGTTCCAGCCATCAAGCCGTTTTCCAGTGAGCATCCCGTAAACAACTATGAGACCTGAGACGATGCCAATCAGGCTAAGCACGACGTGCACCTGGGTGAATGTGGCCAAGCTCATGCCGAGAACCATGTTGTCGTCCTTTCAAAAATCGCCTGATATACAACGGCGCTCGGGAAATTTCCACAGGGTGTTGACCAAGAAAAATGGGGCTCCCCACTGTTGGGCAGCCCCTGGTATGAAGTCTGATTGAAACACACAACCGAAGCGTTCTTGCGCAATGCGGTAGGGGAGGGAACTCTCCCTCCCCGATACCGAAGTTGCTATGGGGTGACCGTAAATGTGTCCTTGCTGATTGCCGTGCCGCCTGGTGTCTTGACGCCGACCGGTCCCGTCTTCGCGCCCAGCGGAACGATGGCTGTGATCTGGGTGTCGGAATTGACTGTGAATTGTGCCGGCACAGTGTCGCCAAAGCCCACTCCTACTGCTTGTGTGAAACTGGTTCCGGTGATCACGACCGAGGTTCCGACCGGCCCGCTGGACTTGTCGAAGCTGGTGATCGTCGGCGTTACCAGGAACTTGCGATTGCTCTTCAGAGCCCCTCCCGGTGTGGTTACGGTTACGAATCCGGTGGTTGCTCCGGCAGGAACGCTCGCGGTCAAGTAAGTGTCAGACACTACCGTGAATGTCGCCGGGGTTCCGTTGAACGAAACCTTGGTCGTCCCGGTAAATCCCTGACCCAGGATCTCGGCAGTCTTCCCAACCTTGGCCGACCACGTGACCAACCCGGCGAATGGTTTCAGGCCCATGTCGAGACTGAAAAACACGCCACCGCCCAGAGAATTCCCGGTGGTATTTCCATAGAATTTTCCGTTGGTGTGTTGCACCATGGGGGTCTCAGGATTGAACCCGTCGGCGCAGCCGCCCACTGAACAGAAGTTGTAGATGATCGTCTCCGTACCTGCCGGCGTCACTTGGAACAGCGCTCCGTCATTGTTTTTTCCTCCTACGGAAGTGACTCCGTAAAGGTTGCCGTCGGTACCCAGTGTAAGCCCGGTATCAGGGTAGGCTCCGTCCGGAGACCCGGTGAAGTTGTAGATAATCGTCAACGCTCCGGCAGGAGTGATCTTAAACACCGATCCACAGCCACCTCCGCATCTGGCGGAGTTACCGCCCTCGCGGGTCACTCCGTAGAAATTGCCGTCATTGGCCTGTACCAGAACTCCCTCTGGCAGGGCCCCGTCGTTGCTGAAAAAACCCTTGAAATCCCACAGTACAGTCTGTTTGCCAGCTGCGGTCAGCTTGTAAACCACCCCGCAGCCACTCTGGTAGCCGCTGCAGGCGGGTTGGCCACCGAGAATTGTGGTCCCATAAAAATTGCCATCGGTGCCTTGCGTCGGCAGGTTGGGGAATGCGCCGTCGTTGAAGTTGAAGTCGAAGGGAGAGGTAAATACATCTCCGGGAGTGACCTTGTAGAACGCCCCCTCCTGACCAACGTATTGGCCCACCGAAACACCGTAGACGTTGCCATCCTGCCCTTGAACCACCGGGAAAATGGGGACGCTGTCATCCGTCTTGTTCTCAAAAGACCACAGCTGCGTCAGGGTCCCCCCGGGTGTTACCTTGAATACGGTTCCGGCTGCGGAAGCACCACCGGCCTGGGTTGTCCCGTATAAGTCTCCATCGAAGCCGAGCACCACTCCGCCTAGTGGATCTACTCCGTCCTTACACCCCGCCTGAGGGCAAAAGCTGTAGATTGTGGTCGGTTGCCCGCTGGTGGTCATCTTGAATACGGAGCCAGAGGTATTGGCGCCGTTGTATCCGTCTGTGGTGTACAGCAGGCCGTCACGCCCCTGTGACATCATGCCGGCCGGCAAGATGCCGGTGTTGCCGCGGTTGGTTTGGGGATACGTATAGAGCGGGGTGTAGGTTTGGGCAAGACCGGTCACAACACCGAACACTAGGGTGAGAAACAGCACCGCGAGAGATCGAGTTTGGCTTGTACTGCTGTTCTTCATACCGTTCTCCTTGGAAAGAAACATTTTGCTGATGTTCTGGGCGGTTTTGCCCGTTCGGCCGATGCAGATTCTCGGCCACGCCTTGAGTTTCCGCATCCTGGGCGGCCGGTTTGGGCTCCTGAAAGCAGTTGTCTGAGTTCCCCCGGAGTGATAGCATTTTGGACAATTCGAAGAGCTGGTAGCGCTCTTCTGCGCCCTTCCCCGTGCCGTTCCCCTAGTGGGGTTCCACTACGCATTACGCAATTGCCCGGGAAAAACTGTCATGCCACTTCGAAATACTCGAATCCAAGACCACGGCGACTCCTACACTGCGGCAGAGAAGGTGCCGGAGAGAAGCGCGCTAGACCACTTGTTTAGTGTCACTTACGAGGAATTGCGCCGCTTGGCCTCGAGTGTGAAACGGAATGATCCCGGCGCAACCCTTAACCCTACTGCGCTGGTGAACGAGGCCTGGGTCAAGCTGGCGAATTCACCCCACTTTGCATCCACCTCGCGCCTGCACTTCAAGCGTATTGCCGCACGCGCCATGCGCCAGGTCCTGATCGAGGCAGCCCGTCGCCGCAATGCGGACAAACGGGGAGGGGACGAGGGAGTGGTGTTTGTTGCATTTGATGAGAATCAGCAGGTCGCCTCCTGCGGCAAGAGACCTGCTCGCGCTGGATGCCGCGCTGGAACAGTTGGGGCGGATGCACCCGCGGCAGGCCATGATGGTCGAAAGCCGTTTCTTTGGCGGGCTCGACGTCCCGGAGATCGCGACCCTACTGAATGTTTCGGAAGCCACGATCCTGCGTGACTGGCGAGCGGCAAAGGCATGGCTGAGCCACGAACTCCGGCAAGCAGTTGATGGTCATTAGGAGTCGTCGTGTTTTTGCGGTGACGCTTTTGACCTTGCGTCAATCAACCCAGGAACCAAGAGAAGGTAGATGGACAGCAACCGCTGGAATCAAGTCCAGGAGTTATTTCACCGGGTAGCGGATCTTCCCGCGCCCCAGCAACGCTCTTTCTTGAAAGAAGCTTGCGGCGACGACCCTGCGCTGGCCACCGAGGTGTTGGCGCTGATCGAGGAAGACGCTGGTGGCGTCTCTATCCTCGATCGCGATATGGCGCAGGTTGCCCAGCAGATGTTTGGGGGCCCTGCTTCTGCTTCCCCTGCGGTGAAGGAATTTGGACCTTACCGCATTCTCGAATTACTCGGCGAGGGTGGCATGGGTGTCGTCTATCTCGCCGAACGCGACGATCTGGGCAATCAGGTCGCGGTCAAGATCCTGCGTGACGCCTGGCTCTCACCCGCCCGCCGCGAGCGCTTTGCCAGTGAGCAGCGCACCCTCGCGCAACTGAATCATCCTTACATTGGGCGTCTCTACGATGCCGACACTTTGCCGGACGGTACTCCCTGGTTTGTCATGGAGTACATCGAGGGCATCGCGCTTACCGAGTATTGCCGCACACACGCCTGCTCCATCGAGCGCCGCTTGCAATTGTTCCGCGCTGTGTGTGAAGCGGTGCAGTATGCCCATCAACATGCCGTGATTCACCGGGACCTTAAGCCCTCCAATATTCTCGTTAAGAACGATGGCACCGTTAAGCTGCTCGACTTTGGCATCGCGAAACAGGTGGAGAGTCTCGACATGCCAGTGGACCAGACGGTCACGGGGCTGCGTTTCATGACTCCTGCCTATGCAGCTCCCGAACAGGTTCGCGGCGAGCGAGTGGGAATTCACACCGACGTCTATTCTCTGGGTGTGATTCTCTACGAACTGCTGGCGGGACAGCTTCCATTCGATCTGTCGAAGCTGACACCCGGCGAAGCGGCAACGGTTCTGGTGACGCATGAACCAGCAAAACCATCTTTGGTTGCCCGGGGCCCGCTTCGCAGTGGAGACAACCCGCTGCAACTGTCCGCCAGCAAGGCCGCTTGGGCCGACCTGGATGTCCTCTGCCTTACCGCCATGCACAAAGATCCCGAGCGCCGATACCGCTCGGTGGAAGCGCTCATTCGAGATATAGACCACTACCTCAACGCAGAGCCGTTGGAGGCGCGCCCCGACAGCTGGCGTTATCGTGTGGACAAATTCATCCGCCGCCATCGCCGCGCGGTGTCGGCAGCATCGCTGGTATTCGCGCTCATCATCGGCATGGTGGTCTTTTTCACCATCAGGCTGGCGAGAGCACGCAATGCTGCCCTCGAAGAAGCCGCGCGCACCCAACGGGTCCAGCGGTTCATGATGAATTTGTTTCAGGGCGGTGACGAAGCCGCAGGCCCAGCCGATGATTTGCGCGTGGTCACTTTGCTGGACCGTGGCGTACTGGAGGCGCAGAGCCTAAGTGGCACTCCCAAGGTGCAGGCCGAACTCTACCAGACTCTTGGCGACATCTACGAGAAGTTGGGCAAACTCGACCAGGCGGATTCCCTGCTCAGCGAGGCACTGCAGGAGCGCAAGACGCTGTTCGGCGCGGACAGCGCCGAAACCGCTGAGAGCCTGCTTGCGCTTGGCCGCCTGCGCAGTGATCAGGCACGCCTGGATGAAGCCGAGCAACTGGTGCGCCAGGGGCTCGAGATGACCAAGCGACATTTGCCGCCGAACCATCCCGCTGCGGGAAAAGCCGCCGCCGCTCTAGGCACAATTCTTGAAAATCGTGGTCAATATGATCAGGCCATCCAGACTTTGAATGAAGCGGCGCGTTTGCAGTCCTTCCCCGGTGTACCTGAAGCTGATCTTGGAGCCACTCTGAGCGAACTGGCTAACTCGCACTTCTATGCCGGCCACTTCGATATCTCGGATTCAATCAACCGCCGCGTTCTGGCGATGGACCGTCGCATTTATGGAGAACGCCACCCTCAGGTCGCCAATGACCTCATTAATCTGGGTGCCATTCAATACGAGCAGGCTCACTTTGCTGATGCTGAGAAGTTTCAGCGCCAGGCGCTGGATATCACTGAAGGTTTTTATAGCAAGAACCATCCCGAAACTGCGTCGGCCATGACTTTGCTGGCCCGCACGCTAGTGAACGAAAAGCGGCTGGACGAGGCTGCCAACCTGCTGCAGGAAGCGTTGGCCATCCAGGAACAAGTCTATGGAAAAGTGCATCCCCGGGTCGCTTCCGCGCTCAACGAGCTGGGCAGGATCGCGCAACAACAAAGCAAGTGGGGTGACGCGGAGCAGGACTTTCAACGCATGGCCGACATCTACCGACAGATATACGCCGGCAAGCACTATTACATTGGGATCGCTCTGTCGAACCTCGCTGGAGTGTACGTTGACCAGAAACGATTCGCGAAGGGAGAGAGCCTTTTTCGGGAGGCGCTGCAGATGTATGCGGAAACCCTTCCTCCGGATCATCAGTTGGTAGGGATCGCGCGCGCCCGGCTCGGCCGTTCTCTCCTCCAGCAACATCGCTACGCGGACGCGGAAACAGAGAGTCGGGCCGGCTACGAGATTCTCTCTAAACAAACTACTCCGCCCGCTCAATGGCTCAATCTGACCCGCACCGATCTGTCGCAAGAATACGACGCACTGAAGCAACCGCAAAGAGCCTCCGAGTTTCGCGCCGCCCTGACAACGGCCCCCGCAAAGTAACCCGCCGGGTTGCCTTGGTGTCTCGCGTTTTCTCGCCTAAAAGTGCCGGGAAATGACCTGAAATAGGGCCATGCACGTCGGTTACTTTGAGGGAGATACCTCAATCCTTATCATTGTCATATGGGTGTAGAGTGCCTGGTCGTGACGAGTGATACCACTCTGCTGGATCAGATCATGGCAGGGATGAGTGGACGCCGCGCCTCGCTCGATCTCCGCCAGGACTCCGCCAGCGCCCTCGAACTCGCCTCTCGCCGGCATCTGGACGGACTTGTCATCGATTGTGATGATGTCCACGGTGGCACCGCGGCTCTGGCTCAGGTGCGGAACACCCGCTCCAATAAACAAAGCACGATTTTTGCGGTGGTCAACCACTTGACCAGTGCCGAGGCCGCGCTTGATCTGGGCGCTAATTTCGTTCTCTCCAAACCCATTCAAGAAAGCCGGCTGCGGAGCCTGCTCGACAGCGCCATCCCCAAGATGGAGCGCGAACATCAAAGATATTTCCGCTATAACGTCGACTTGCCGGTACAGTTTCACACCACCATGGGGCAAACCCTCAACGCTAGAATGAAAAACATCAGCGAAGACGGTCTGGCCATCAGCCTGGTGGATCCGGTCAAATTGCACGGAGTTGTCATCGTGGAATTCCAGGTGCCCAGCCTTGATCCGCAGGTTTTTCACGCTAAAGCGGATGTGATGTGGAGCGATTCCTTTGTTATGGGGTTGCGCTTCTTGTATGTGGAGAAAACTTCTGCCGTGATCCTTCGTTCGTGGCTCGATTCACTCGATGCCCAGCTCAGATTCCGCGAATTCGCCCACCGCCCTTCCGGTTCGGCCTAGCTCCTGAGAGCTGAAAACCGAGATCTGACAACCGGTTTCAGTTCAGCGAAAAGTGGCCCGTCAGTAGAAAAACTTTTCTCTTTACCACTGGTTTGATGTAGGGTATCTGTACCCTGAAGGCCTAGTTACTGCCTGCCGTTTTGCCAAGCGAGTGACATTGCAGGGGCTAAGCATGTTCGGGGACAAACCACGCTCCGCGGCACAACCGCGCAGCTCCCAGGAGAGTGGAGTGAGAATAAGAGTGAAGCTGGCAGTAGTAACTCTAGCGCTGCTCGAGTTGGCGGCTGCCGCAGTCGGCCCACCGAAGGCATCACAGGCCGGTGCAAGAACAAATAACAAGTCTGCTCCTCCGGTCGCCCCGTCCAGTGTGCCGGCAGCTGTTGGGGGACCAAGCTACGTTATCGGCCCCGACGATGTGCTTACCGTTTCCGTCTGGAAAGAGCCGGATCTCACCAGTACGCTGCCCGTCCGTCCGGACGGCAGTATTTCCCTTCCTTTGCTGAATGACGTTCAAGCCGCCGGGTTGACGCCCATGCAATTGGCCGGTGCCATCACGGAAAAGTTGAGGAAGTACGTCGCCGACCCGCGGGTCACGGTGGTCGTGAAGGAGATTAACAGCCAGAAAATATATGTAACCGGTGAGGTGCTCCACACCGGCGGGCTGCAGTTGCTGCCGGGGATGACTGTACTGCAAGCGCTGGCCGACTCAGGTTTCACCCAGTTTGCTAATACCAAGCATATTTATGTGCTGCGTAATGAGAACGGAGTGCAGCAGAAAATCCCGGTGGATTACAAACGGCTACTCAAGGGCCAGGCTGGACAGGACATCGCTCTCAAACCAGGAGACACCATTGTCGTCCCTTAAGAAAAGTAGCCCCCGGAACCGACGTGCAATTCACGTCCTGATCATTCTGCTGCTTGGGCTGGCTACAGGCTGGGCGCAGAGCGACAGTGGAAAGGCCCCCGCAGCCCCTGCTCCGCAGAACGCAGCCCCACAGAACCCAGTTCCCCCTGACACCCCAGCCACTACTGAGAATTTCCCAATTTCAGGACTGGACTCGCCTTCGCTCGGCCCGTCGATTCCCGCCCGCAGTTTCGTGGTGCTGGGTGCGCACGTCAGTGAAGCCGTCGATTCGAACGTGGGCGAAAGCAGTGGAAATTCTGCACTGACGGCTGAGACCCGCGCTTTGGGAAGTGTCATGCTGCAAAAGCTGGGCAGTCACTCCATGACGGCGTTTGACTACGTGGGCGGCATGGTTTTTTACCCATCGTTGGACCCGAGCGTCAACCAGATTCACCAGTTCGACGGCGAACAAAAGTTGATGTGGAAGAATGGACAACTGACCTTGCGTGATCAGTTTAGCTACCTGCCGGAGGGCTCATTCGGATTTGGGGCGTACGGAGAAGCAGGAGCGTCAAGCTTGGGTCTGGGCTCGATCGGCTACCAGGGCGGGGCTTTGGGCGCGGGATTAGGTGGAGTTTTCAGTCTTGGCGAGTTCAGTTCTCTGGGACAGGAGCCTCGCATTGACAACCTGGCGATCGTTGACCTGAACCAGAGTCTGTCGGCGCGATCTGCGATCACTCTGGCCGGTGGCTATGGGTTGATTCATTTCACTAACGACAATTCCAGCTTTATTGATAGCAACCAGATCACCGCCCAGGCTGGGTACGACTATCAGGTAACCCGCAAGACCCAGATAGCGCTGGTATATGCGTTTCAGGAAGTTTCAGTATCCCAATGTTCCAGGCAGTTCTTTCGTCACCCACATTGGGACTCTCATGTACGGCCATCGCATTACCAGCAGAATGGATCTGGTTCTGGGCGCCGGCCCGCAAGTGACCATCATCAATAACTCGCCAATCTTTGGCGGTTCCAGCCAAACGATTACCGCCGCCGCCCATGCTTCTCTGCGCTACAGATTTCCGCGCACGTCGTTGTCGCTTTCTTACGATCGCTACAACACCAGCGGATCAGGATACTTCCTGGGCGCACTGAGTGACACTGTCCGCTTTTCTGTTTTCCGGCCGTTGGGCCGGGTGTGGACCGCAGGTGCAGACGTTGGTTATTCGCGCAACGAACAGATCGAGCCCGGCCTGGTGGCGGGAATTATCCCGCCCACCACCACCTCGTTCCAGTACGTTTACGCGGGAGCGATTTTACAGCGCCCTTTGGGACACCATTTCGATTTCTTCCTCAGTTATCAGTTCGACGATCTGCTGTTTGACAGCACATTCTGCGTTGCGGGATCGTGCAACACCCGCTCGCAGCGGCATGTGGGGGCGATCGGCTTGAATTGGCATTCCCGCCCCTACCGGCTGGACTAGGGTAACGGCTGGTCTCGCCAGAGAGGTCATGGCCAAGATCCCGAAAAAGCGCGGAAAGAAGGGTAGAGTTAGATCGTGATCCGCCTGTTTCACGTCTATTATCCGATTCGTACCCTGGTCCTGCTGGCAGGCGAGGCGCTGATCGTCTGCCTTTCTTTTCTGTTGGGGATGGCCCTGCAGCACCGTGACGATCTCTATGTGGCGCTGAATTATGAAGGCGGATATTTCAAGATTCTGCTGGTGACGATGCTGGCGCTCGTCTTTTCTCATTGGTTCGATCTGTACGATCCCAATCCCTCGGAGGAAAAGGGAGAACTCTATTTCCGGCTTTTGCTGGTCCCCGGGTTGCTCGCATTCATCCTGGCGGGAGCGGGATATTTCTTCCCAACGGTTTTGCCCGGCAACAATGCGGCATTCGCCGGCCTGGTGATCCTGACACTGGCATTGTTCGGCTGGCGCGCGGTCTACGGCTGGTTGATCCAACAACCATATTTTCGCGAACGCGTGTATGTGCTGGGCACCGGAGAGCGCGCACAACGTCTGGTCAGCGGGCTGCAGAGCCGGTCGGAGCTCGGGGTTGAAGTGGTGGGCTGGAGTGGAAATGTGGAAGGCGCTCCGACCCGCGAAGCGGTTGCCTCCCACTTGATGGAACAGATACGCCACCGAGATGTTCATCGCGTCATCGTCGCGATGCCCGACCGGCGGGGAACTCTTCCAGTCCGCGAACTGTTGCAACTCCGGCTAAAAGGCATAAAGGTCGAGGAAGCTGCAACCTGGCTGGAGAGAATGTCCGGCCGGATTGAGGTCGAGCAACTTTATCCCAGTTGGCTGATCTTCACCGAGGGCTTCCGCTTCAACGCTGGATTCATGGCGGTGCGGCGACTGTTGTCGATCATGGTCTCGGCGCTGCTTCTGCTGGTCGTGCTCCCCATCATTCCCTTCGTGATCCTGGCCATCAAACTGGATTCACCGGGGCCGATTCTGTACCGACAGAAGCGAATGGGTCGGGGCGGCGGGATTTTCTACTGCTACAAATTCCGTACCATGCGGCGGGATGCCGAAGCCGACACAGGCCCCACCTGGGCGGACAACGATGATCCGCGTATCACCCGCATTGGCAAAGTCCTGCGCATTTCGCGCCTGGACGAGATCCCGCAAGTCTGGTGCGTATTGAACGGCGACATGGCCTTTGTCGGCCCACGGCCTGAACGCCCTGAGTTCGTGGAGTGGCTAACCAAAGAAATTCCCTACTACCCAATGCGACACGCGGTACGGCCCGGTATCACCGGCTGGGCGCAGATCCGCTACAAGTATGGCAACACCTTGGAGGATGCCAGGGAGAAACTGCAGTACGACCTCTTCTACATCAAGAATGGATCGATTGGCTTGGATCTGTTGATTATGTTTCAGACCATCAAGATCGTCACGCTGGGTCGGGGTGCGAAGTGAGATGGCTGTTTTGGGCTGCGGCAGGTCTGATGGCATATACCTACTTCGGCTATCCCGCATGGCTATGGTTGCGCAGCCACTGGCGGGCGCGACCTGTCGCCTCCGCTCCGTTTACACCGTTGATTTCGGTGGTTGTGGTGGTGCGAAACGAAGAGCAGGTTTTGCGCCGGAAGCTTACCAACCTGCTCGATCTGGATTATCCCTCGGAACTCTTGCAGATTCTCGTCGTGTCGGATGGGTCGACCGATGGCACGGAGACGATCCTGCGCGAATACGAGCAAGACCCCCGTGTGGCGATCATGTTGAATCAACTAGCTCGAGGGAAGGCCTGCGGACTAAACGACGCTCTGCAGTTCGCGCAGGGTGAGATCGTTGTTTTTACTGACGCACGGCAACTCTTGGAACAAAACTCGGTCCGTTTTCTAATGGAGGCCTTTGCCGATCCCGCAGTCGGTTGCGTCAGCGGAGAGTTGATGATCGGCAACCCGGAGTCCGGTGAAATTCGCAAGGGAGCCGGCTTGTATTGGGGATTTGAAAAAAGAGTACGAAAACTGGAAGCAACCTCTGGATCGGTGGTCGGTGCGACTGGTGCGCTCTATGCAGTGCGACGGAATCTTTTGTCGCCTCTGCCACCAGAAACTGTCCTGGATGACGTTTACCTGCCCATGCGGGTTGCGCAACAGGGTTTTCGGGTTGCGTTCGATGCTCGCGCCCGGGCATGGGACGCTCCTGATCAGGGCAGAGAACGGGAGTTTTCGCGCAAAGTGCGGACCCTCGGCGGCAATTATCAGTTGCTGCAAATAGCGCCTTGGCTGCTGAGCAGCCAGAATCCGCTGCGCTTCGAGTTCATCAGCCATAAGGTTTTGCGGCTTTGGGTTCCGCTCGCACTGGCAGCTACGCTCGTGAGTTCGGCGCTTTTGCCGGGCCCCATCTATCGCACAGCCCTGGCGCTGCAACTGGCATTCTATGGCCTGAGTCTCCTCGCCCTGATGCCATGGAAGCGAGGGCCGGTCGCCCGGGCAGCGGATGCTTCGCTTACCTTCGTACTTTTGAATACCGCAGCGCTCGTCGCCTTTGCCAATTTCATGACCGGGCGCAGGGCTGCCTGGGGGCGATGACTACCGCATCAACTCCTCGTACACTCGCAGGACACTGTGCAGATTGCTCTCATCAGGAACGGGCATTTTCCGCTGAGGTCTCGTCTTCTGACTGCTTAGCGTTTTCTCAATAGCCTCAAACAGCGCATTCACGTCGGACATCGGAACCAGCTCAACTCCTACGGGCCGCATGCCATTGTCGGTCGCCACGACCGGAGTGCCCAGATGAAGCGCTTCTCTTACCGAGATGGAATCGCCATCATAAAGCGTCGTACGCAGCATGACGTCGGCCTGGGCGATGGCCCCCAGCGCTACCGAGTGTTCGACGTCCCCACAAAGTAGGATGTGGTCGGCAAGACCGCTGTCTTGAACCCTTTTCCGCAGGCTATCTTCCAGGCTTCCGTGCCCTGGGAGCAACAATCCAGCCTGGGGAAACTTCTCGCGCACGCTTCCCATCACGTCGATCTGAAGCGGCAGGTCGTATTCCGGTTCCAAGTTCCCGACGGAAATCAGTACCGGCTCATGGTTTCGAAAGAACGCGTTTATCTCTTCGGGCAATTCGGCTGCAAGACCCTCGTCCATAGGAAAGGCGTAGGGCGCGATCAGCTGTGTGCGGTCCCGAGACACGCCTAGCCTGTGAAAAAACTCTAGGATCTGCTGATTGACTCCAATCACCCGATCGAAACGCCGCAGCACCAGGCCCGCCAGAGATCGCCGACTCAGGGCTTTTGCCTCCGGCAGGGAAGGGTAGCCGCCCGAGTGAAAGGTGAAGACCGTTTTTTTGCCGGGCACAAGATTACAGACCAATGCCAAACCCAGAATTCGCCGGCTAAGAAGGCCACCTACATGAAGGTGGAGAATGTCATAGCGCAGGCGGAACAGCAGGCTTAGCAGTTCAATGGCATTCGCTGGATAGTAAATCTCATTCGCCTCCTGTTTCCGGTGCCGCGTAATATTGATGACCGCACACGGGATTCCTCGCTTTATCAGGAAGCGATGAATCGCCACCAAATTGGTTTCCACTCCTCCGTGTGGCGGCGGGTAAGGGCCAAGCAGAAGAACTCTCATGTGCCAGAAACCGGTAGTGAGTCAGTGGTCGTATGGCTGGACTTCGCGACCACGTCGGCAAGAATATCGGCAAACCGTTGTGCGACTGTTCTCCAACTGTAATTCTCGACAACCAGCTTTCGAGCCCTGAGCCCCATCGAGCGCCGTCGTGCCGCATCCTTAAGCAACCCCACCGTAGCCTGGGCAAAGTGGGCGGGTTCATCGGCGATCAGCAGATGCTGGTCATGATGCACCGGAAGGCCCTCGGCCCCGATTGTCGTCGAAACAATGGCTTTGCCCAAGCTCATGGCTTCGAAAATCTTCAGCCGTGTGCCGCCGCCAATTCTCAGGGGAACCACAACTACCGCTGCCTGGGATAGAAAAGGACGGATGTCGTCCACCCATCCGGTCAGATTAACGTTCGCGGTGCGGGCTGCATGATCTTTAAGCCGCTGCGAGGGATTTCGTCCCACCACCGTAAAGAAAACATCAGGCGCCTCTCGCCGAATCAGCGGGAGAATCTCTTTTATGAAGTAAACCACACCATCTTCGTTGGGTAGCCAATCCATCGACCCCGTAAAGACCAAACTGTTCGCTGTTTCTTGCATTTCGGTGGGCGTGAAGAACTCCGTGTCCGCACCGGTCGGAATCACGCTCAGCTTGGTGGGATCGACAGACTTGGCAAAGAACCGGCGATCATCCTGAGAGACCGCGATTACGTGGTCCGCTTCTGTCAAGTATCTGCGTTCCGCTGCCTCCATCGTCCGCCATTCCCGCCAGGAGAGCGTCTTCCACAAAAGACTTCGCGTGACCTGGCAGTGTCGTTGCCAGATCACGGACTCTACATTGTGGGTAAATAATACTTTCGGCGTAGAAACCTCCCAGGGAATGGAACCTGCGGCAATCACGAAGTCACAGACAATCACGTCATGTTTTTCCTGCTTCACAAGTCGGCGCAGTTCTCGCTGCACTTCCGGTCTGCAATATTTGGCGATGTTATACGGTTGGCGTGTGAACAGACCCAGACCGTAGTCGTACAATTCGCGGAAACTCTTGGGCTCAGGCAGATCCAGGGGAATGGCAACCACACGGTCAAAGAACTCGTTCAGCTGTGAGTGGGCATCATTCGCATGAGCACCATAAAACGAAAACAAGGTAATGGAATGGTCTTGCGCCAGTTCTCGAAGAATGTGATAACTGCGAATCTTCCCGCCGCTATCCGGAGGAACCAGCCCGCCGGCTTTGACCCATAGAATCTTCATGGGAGCTACCAGCAGATGCCCTCATATCGGGCCGCAGTATCCATACGCCGAGATTTCTCGAGACTTACGAGATCGATTACGGTTTGGTCCGGGCGCAGGCTTCTGCCGTACTTGGTCCAGATCCAACCCGGTGGTTGCGATCACCAGCACTTCCGAGTTTTGAATTACTTGTTCCATGCTTGCACTCAACAACGAGCCAATGTGGGGAATTACTTCTTCGATGTATTGGCGGTTGGAGCCGATCAATCGCCCCAGAGAAACGTTCTCGTCCCAAATCCGAACCTGCCGCCCTTCACCCAGCAGTCGCTTGATCAGCTGTACCTGCGGACTCTCCCTCAGATCGTCAGTGGCCGCCTTGAAACTAAGGCCCAGAATGCCGATCTTTTGCTTCCCAGTGCGCAAAACCATTTCTACGCCTCGCTCCAGGTGGACTTGATTGCTTGCGAAAATGGCCTCCAACAAAGGGAGCGTGAGGTCAGCTTCCTTGGCACGATAGCTCAATGCTCGGAGATCCTTTGGAAGACACGATCCACCGAATGCGAAGCCTGGCTTCAGATAGCTGGGGGAAAGGTTGAGCTTGGTATCGGCAAGAAACATTTGTATGACTTCTTCGACATTCACTTCCAAGTTCTTGGCCAGAGTCCCCATCTCGTTTGCAAACGCGACCTTAACCGCATGCCACGCGTTGGACATGTATTTGATCATCTCCGCTGCACGAAATGAAGTCTCAAAAAGACGACCCGGAGCCCAGTCATAGAGTTCGCGCAATTGGGCAATGTGAGCAGCATGGTACGACCCGATGACGGTAATCGCCGGCTGCAGAAAGTCAGACACCGCTGTGCCCTCACGAGTGAACTCAGGATTCACGCACACTCCGAAATCTCTTCCCACTTTCTTGCCGCTAGCTTGCTCAAGGGCCGGAATCACGATGGACTCAGTCGTGCCCGGGAGCACCGTGCTTCGCAACACCACCAAATGGAACGAATGTTTCCCTCGGAGAGCCTTGCCGATCTCGCGGCACACCGGCTCAACGTGTCCCAAGTCGATCTTGCCGTTGCGCATGCTGGGAGTACCCACGCACAAGAATGAAATATCCGTACTCAACACCGCAGCGCTTGCGTCGGCCGTTGCATGGAGCCGGCATGACGTGGTGCCCTCCGCGATCAATTCGCCGACTCCGGGCTCCACAATAGGGCTTTGCCCGGCTCTCAGCGTCTGGACCTTTGCCGGATTGACGTCCACACCGGTCACTTGGTGGCCCCTGCTCGCCAGGCAGGCAGCCGTGACCGTGCCCACGTACCCCATACCGAAGATGCTGATTGAGCGGCCCATGCAAGTCCGTTGGAAGACTACCACGCTTACAAATTGTGGCGGGCCAGGGCGTCCAACGCGGGTTTTGGAAGTAGGGCTGTGTGGGCGTCGAATCGGCGGGTTGCGCTTCAGCCCACCTGCCAAACGCTGTCTAGCACGGTGCCGTCCACCCACTTGACGATAGCGACAGGGCGATCACCGCGATTGGGCCGTTGCGGCCTGCCTCCGCAGATACGTTCCACTTCTGCCTTGATGTCTTGCAGTGGGCGGATTGGCAACTTCGAGCCCTTGACCGCATTCATCAGGTCTTGGCGACGCGGGTTAATGGCGATGCCGCGTTCGGTTACCACCACATCGATCAATTCGCCGGGCCCACATAGCGTGGTTACTTCATCAACAATCACGGGTATGCGGTCGCGGAACGAAGGCACGGCCAGGATGGTGCAGCCTGCGGCCAGGCAGTTTTGCCACCCGCCAATGCCATGGAGAAGCCTTCCGTCAGAGTGGGTGACGACGTTGGCATTGAAGTTGGCATCCACTTCGGTCGCGCCCAGCACGACCGCATCCACTAAAGATGCGAAATTTCCTTTTCCGTGGTAGTTGTATGACGTAAATGGAGAGGTCGCAATGTGTCGCGGGTTGTTGGCCATCGACTGCACGCCGCTTAGGTCGAAGGTCTGACCGTCGAGAATGTAGTCGGCGAGGCCTTCTTCCAGCAGTTCGACCAGATACTTGGTCGAGCCTCCGCGCACGAACCGCGCCTTCACCCCCGCCTCTTTCATCATCTGCTTGAGATAGTCTGACGAAAGCCAGCGCAATCCCGCCGGCGCCTGCTTGGAAGGAAAAACCGTTGCACATGATGCCGGCGTCGCGCAGGAACAGCGCCACCAATTGGGCGATACGCAAGCGATCGGGCGAGCGCGTGATTTGCGTGGTGCCGGAGACAATCTTGGCTGGGTCGCCAATGGAATCGACGGTCACGACGTAGTCGACATTGTTGCCTTGAATCTGCCAGGGAATGCAGGGGAAGGGAACCAGGTTGTCGGTCACAGCGATCACCTGGTCGGCATAGATGGAATCCGCCAGCGCAAAGCCCAGGGAGCCGCAGGCCGACTTGCCATGCGAGCCGTCACAGTTGCCAAAAGGGTCTGCGGTGGGCGCGGCAATCACGGCGATGTCGATGTGTACCTCGCCGTCTTGAATCGCTTGCCAGCGCCCGCCGTGAGAACGCAGAACGCCCATGCCGCGCATCTTCCCTTGCGTGCAGTAGTCGCCCAGCGGGCCATTCATGCTGCCTTCGATGTGGTCGATCACGCCCGAGGCCATCAATTCAATGGCGGCCTTCTGCGAAGGAAACGACGCGCTGGGGAACCACGTGAGGTCCTTGACGCCAATTCTCGCCGCCGCTACGAGTGCCATCAGGGCGACGCGGTCTCCATCCCGCAGGTGATGGTGAGAGGAAATGACCATGCCATCGCGCAGGCCGCATTTCCGGAGCGCGGTCTCGAGGTCTGCGACGCGCTTATCCCCATTCTCAGGATAATCCGCGGCCGTCCGAATAGGTGGCGCAGCTTTGTTGCCGTGTGGTTGGTACTTGCCGACCCCCGCGTAGGGGACCTGTGGATGGCTGTTCACTACCTCTGGGACAATGCGCCCGGCGGCGTTGGTCACTAATTCCGTTTTTTCAAGAATGGCCATCAGACTTCTTCTCCCACACGCTGCTCACAACTTCACGGCACAAGCCCCATCGCTTGTGCTCGCGCCATCAGCTTCAACGCGCGCTGTACCACGGGTGCGTCGATCATCTTCGATCCCAGGCTTACCACGCCCAAGCCTTTCTGCCGAGCCTCATGGTAAGCCGCGACGATCTTCTGCGCCTTCTCGATCTCCGCCGTTGTCGGCGCGAATGCGTCGTGAATGACCGGAATTTGCAGTGGATGAACGCATCCCATGCCTTCGAACCCCATGGCTCGGGAATTTAAGCCCCATGCACGCAAGCCGTCCATGTCGCCGACGTCGCCAAACACCGAGTCGATGGCCTGTACACCAGCGGCGTGAGCAGCATTCACGACCCGTTGCCGCGCGAATAGCGACTCGGCGCCGGTTGGTGTTTTCACCACACCGAGGTCCGCGGTATAGTCTTCCAGCCCAATCGTCAGTGCGACGATGTTCTCGCTCGCGGTCGCGATTTCGAACGCCTTCTCAATTCCCAGCGCTGACTCGATAATCGGCATCAGCCAGATGGGGCGAGTGACACCGTATTCCGCCTTAACTTCTGCGATCTTCTGGCTGGCGATGGTCACTTGGTCCGGCTACTCTCTACCTTGGGAATGAGAATCAGGTCGGGAGACTCGGGAACGATCTCCTCCAGATCGTCCAGTCCCAGCGGAAGCTGGTTGATGCGCACCATGCGTTCGCATTGCATAAAATCGACGCCACGCAGCGCATTGCGCACCAGCAATCGTGCCGCGTCCTTTTCGTTGGCGTGCACGGAGTCTTCGAGGTCGAGAATGATGGCGTCGGCCCCGTGCAGTCCCGCATTGATGAAATACTTAGGCTCGCTGCCCGGCACATATAGGCGTGACCTCCGCATGCGATCGCGCAGAGAAGGCTCAGGGAGCGAAACTCTGTCCGGGAGCACGTGTGTGCCTTCGGCCAGACCTGCGCGCCGGGCTGCAGCTTCAATGCGTGCCGCAATCACGAAGGGCAGGGCCCCCTCGTCGTGAATTCTAACCTGCGCGTGCTTTACCCCCAGAGCTTCGAGGACCTCTTCCGTCTGCCGGTGGATAGCATCGCCGTAGTAAGGTTTGACGCGCGATTCAAGTTCGATGTCAATGCCGCCGTGCTCGCGCGGTTCAATACGAACGTGCGCATCCGAACGAATCTCCGGGCCAAAGTGTCCGGCCTCCCCCGCGTGCTTCACTTGTGCTTCAATCCCGACACTCATGAGTCTTCCCTCAATCACCGAACCCTGTGATCACCGCCGGCTATGGCGTACTCAGGTTCGGGTTGCGCGACCGCCTGCTCTTCCAATTTCGCTAGAATCGCATCGGTCATCTGCACCGTGCTGGCTGCGCCCTGGGTGATTGCTTTCGCGCTGCCCGGAATGCGCATCATGTCATACGTCCGTACTTTGCCTTCCTTCACCACGGCACCGATGGCATCGCGGATCCGCTTGGCTTTTTCCGTCTCCCCCACGTGTTCGAGCAACATGACTGCCGAGAGGAACATGGCGATCGGATTCACGATGGGTGGGTCCAGTTCCGCATATTTTGGCGCTGACCCATGCGTAGGCTCGAACACCGCCACCTCATCCCCAATGTTGCCGGACGCTGCAAAACCCAGGCCGCCGATTAACCCGGCGAAAGCGTCAGAGATCACATCGCCAAACAGGTTTGATGCGACCACCACTCCGTAGTCTTCGGGGTTCTTTGTTAGCCACATGGTCTGAGCGTCAATGTTAGTCGACCGAAGCGCGATTCCCGGATAATCCTTCGCGACTGCCTTGGCTTCTTCTTCCATCATTCCGGATGTTTCGCGTAGCACGTTCGGTTTTTCACAGATGGTCACCGACTTGTATCCATACTTCCTGGCCCAGTCGAACCCCGCTTTGCAAATCTTGCGTGCCGCTGTGCGCGTAATGACGCGTACTGATACGGCTAGGTCAGGCCCCGGAACCGCGGCAAAAGCTTTGAACTTTGCGTGCGTGGCGAGTGCAGTTCGCACCGCCTCAGGCGGATTGGTCCACTCGACTCCCGCGTAAAGCCCTTCGGTATTCTGCCGGAAGACAACGACGTTCACCTTCGGCTCCTCGAATCCTCCCTCAGGCTTCTTGCGAATGAAATTCAAAGGATTGCCCGGAAACGAAATGCAAGGCCGGATGCAGGTATCAAGATGAAAGCGTTGGCGCATAGTAACGATCGGGCTGAAGTAGGAATACCCCTTGCCTTTGAGTTCGGGTTTGAGTTCAGCTTCTGCCTCCTTTTTGGGTTTGGAGGTGATCGCGCCGAACAGCCCCAGCTTGTGCTGGGTCAGCAAGTTGACCGTCTGCTCGGGTAGGGCGTTGCCCTGGTTGCGCCAGCAGTCCCAGCCGATATCAGCGTGAATGTACTCAGCGTCAAAGCCGACCGCCTTTAGAAGCCGCAAAGCTTCCGGCAAAACCTGATTGCCGATTCCGTCTCCCGGCATCGTGACTACTGTATATTTCGCCATAGGTTTGTCCTCAAGTTCCTTCTCTACGCCAAACCCAGCCGCTTCGCGACCAGATTCTCCGCGCCTCCTGCAATCACCAGCGACTGCGGCACACTGCCCAAAGGCGGGAAGACGAATCTCTCTCCTCGCCAGATAATCGTGCCCGAAGTGAAATCAATCTCTACGTCCTCACCCGGGATAATGGTCTTTTCCTTCGCTACAATCTCGTGGCAGAACTGGTCCCGCAGCCGCTTGCTGAATTCCGGAACCTCTACACAGAGAAACCCGTTGTTGTACGCGTTTCGCAGGTAGGTTTGCGAAAAGCTGCCTGCGATCACCAGTGGAATTCCTTTTGCTTTGAGGCAGGTGACCGCTTGCTCACGGCTTGACCCGGTACCAAAGTTGAAGCCACCGACAATCACGTCGCCGGCGTGAGCGCGGGCGGCAAATTGAGGATCGTAGTTCTCCATGACCACCCTGGCCATCATTTGGGGCGTCATATCGTCCCGGTAGGTGTAGTCCTTGCCGTAGATAGCGTCAGTGTTGAGGTTGTCCTGAGGTAGAAAGAGCAGACGGCCTTTCACCTGCTCGGGGAAGCCGGGAAGAATCTCTACTTTTTCAGATGGCCCCTTCCCGTTTCCACTTATTTCCGTGAATCGACGCGCGGGTGTTGCATCCGCGAACGTATACGGGCCGCTGATGTATCCCGCGACTGCCGATGCCGCGACCACTTCGGGACTGGCCAGGTAACACTGGGCATCGCGTGACCCCATGCGGCCTTTGAAATTGCGATTGGTGGCGGAAATTCCGACCTCGCCCTTCTCCAGAAGCCCTACCCCGAGGCCGATGCACGGACCGCACCCTGCAGGCAAGGGATTCGCGCCGGCGTCGAGTAGTGTCTGCCAGATGCCGCGTTTCTCCGCTTCTTGTTGCACCCATGCGCTGGCCGCTCCGAGATAGAACCTCACTCCGGGAGCCACTCTCTTCCCTTGCAGGACCCGGGCCGCTGCTGCCAAATCTTCCCCTCGCGAGTTCGCGCAGGAAACCAAATAAGCCTTCTGAATGGCCACTTTCTTGGGTTCCATAGCCGCGAGGGACTGCATTACCTGCACGGTGTCGGGCCCGGAGACATGGGGAGTTACCATGCTGAGGTCGAGTGTGATGCGCGCCGCGTAGGCAGCGCCGGGATCTGCGAGTGGCGGTGCCGAGATCCACTTCTCAATCTTTCTTGGGGTGAAGCGCTCAATGCCGCGCTCCCACAGGCGCTGGTGCACGGCGCGCAGATAGTCAATTGTGATTTCATCCACCGGGAACCATCCCACCAGCGGTCCCCACTCCGTGCTCATATTTGCGATGGAGAATCGCGCATCCATCGACAAGCTCGCCACGCCCGGCCCGGAGAACTCGACCGCCGCGTTCAGTGCCTCGTCGTGGTTGTAGAGTCCACACAGGCTGATGATCACATCTTTGCCGCTGACGCCTTGCGGCAGTTTGCCCTCCAACACAACCTGGATGGACCGCGGAATCTGCCACCAGAATTCACCCGTGGCCCACACTGCAGCCGCATCGGTGCGAACGATCGGCGTTCCAATGGCGCCGAGCGCTCCATACATATTCGAGTGTGAGTCGGAGGCGACCACAAACGATCCCGGTACTACATAGCCGCGCTCCACCATGATCTGGTGGCCGATGCCCATGCCCGCGGGATAGAAGTCGACTCCATGCTCTTTCGCAAAGGCCTCGATCGAACGGTATTTGTTCCGCGTAGCCTCATCCTGATTCTGGATGTCGTGATCGAGGGCGAACACGAGCTGTGTGGGATCGAAAACTTTCTTGGCACCAATGGCCTTGAACTTGCTCATCACCGCCGAGGTGTTGTCGTGCGTCATCACGTGAAAGGGCCGGATGGAAACGAAATCGCCGGCACGCAAGGGCCGTTTCGGTCCTTCCGTCAGATGGGCTTGCGCGATCTTTTCAACTATGGTCTGGGCCATGATCAACTCCGTCGAATTGGACTTCTCAAGAGACCTACGCAAATACAGCCTTCTGACGCTTCTTCCCATTCACCGGCGATCGCGGTTTACTCTTGAACCTGGCAGCCTTGTTCTGGATGTCCGCCTTCATCAGCACCATCAGCTTGCGGACTGAATCGCTGTCCTCCAGATTCCAGATCGCATCTTTCAGCTTTCGCTGGAGGCCGTTAGATAGCACGCCATCCGCCAGCGCCGCGAACTTCTCTTCCACTTCCTGATCGGTCAGCGGATTGCGCGGATCACCCTTGGGGAAATCAAGCTGCTTGCCGAACGAACGGCCGTCCGTCGTGGTGATGTTCACAATGACCCGTTGCAGGGCCGGGAATACTTTTTCGATTTCCGGATCCGCGATCACCTCAACCTTCCGCAATTGCTGTCGGATTTTCGGGTCCATGATCTTTTCCATGGTGAACTGCACCGGCGTCACTTGGCGCTCCACCAGCGCCGCCGCGATCACATAGGGCAGGGAATGGTCGGCTGTCTCACGGGTGTGCGGATCGTATTTGCTGGGGTCAGAAAGGATGTCAGCCGCGCGAGCCAACGAGCGAATCTGCACCTTCTCGACCTGATCACAGTGCAGATTGTTGCTCTTGGCCAGATCAAGCACTGCCGAAATGGGCGTGTGCGTCAAAGCCTCGGTGGGGAAGGCTTTCATGCCGCATTGCGTGATCCGCCACGACTCGCCCAACCCATCCGTAAGAAGATTCAACTTCCATTCCGGTCCAAAAACATGGGTCAAACCCTCCTTGCCATCCACCACATGCTCGGGCCCGGAGTAGCCCTTTTCTGCCAGCAGGGCCGCGAACACACCGCTCTGCGTGGCCATGGGGTCCACCGTGTTTTTCATCATGGTCAGCTTGCCTGCCGTGACCGCCCCCAACGTGCAGTGTCGGCTGGCGGAAATTCCAATGGCGTGCTGAATCTGTTCCCAGGTCAGATGCAGCGCGCGCCCGGCAACGATGGGGGAGACAAACGCGGTCAGCGTTGCGTGATGCCATCCCCGTTCGCGGATCCCGGGAAACGCCGCCTCGCAAAAGCGCATTTCGAACTCGTGGCCCAGGACGAGGCCGACAATCAACTCTTTGCCGTCGCTTCCCGCCCGCTCGCAGCACGCCAGCGCCGCCGGAAAAATATCTGAAGGGTGCGAAGGGTCCTGCTTCCAGTAAATATCGTTGTAATCCATGCAGCGGATCATCAGGGCATTGGCCAGTGCCGCAGAGACGGGGTCAATGCGCTCGCCCGTGCCAATCACCGTGGCCGGACCGCGTCCGGCCACCTCACCAAGAACGGCCAGAGCGATCTTCACATCGTGCTGTTGATAGCCGCCCAGGGCGCAGCCAATGGAATCCAGCAGGAAACGCTTGGCCTGGTAGATCGCGTCCTGCGAGAGCTCCCTATACTGCAGCCCTGCCGCCCAGCGGGACATCGCAGCAGTGATGGTTTCCTTCGGTGGGGCAATGGATTTCGGCGCAGACATGAACCTCTCCTTTAAGGTGCAACTTTGATGTTTTTCGGGTTCTTGAAGGGCAGAAACGCCATAAAGTCGGCGTGATGCACAATGAAAGCCTCGGTGGTGCGTTTGACCAGGTCGCCCTCTGCAGCGTGTGCCGCAATGATGTGGCAAACCGCGTCCGGGACCCCACACTCTAATGCCAGCGCAACTCCGGTAAACGGATGCCGCAAGGCTTCGCCGCGCTCGCTCTGCCGGCTCTTGCCGTCGGGCCCGAGCTCGTATTCCAGCAATTTGCCTACATCGGCCAAAATCGCCCCGGCGATTACCGTGTCCAAATCAATGGGTAGGGCGCGTCCCATGAATTCCTTCATCGCCCTGGCACTGGCGCGTGCGATGTGTACCACGCAGCGCTTGTGCTCCATGAACGTGATCGGACAGTTCGGTACCAGCAGGGTGAAGGGAATCTGGTTAAGGTCATTTGGCTGCAGTAGGCTGCGCTCGAGCGCCTTGATCCAGACCTCGGTAACTTGTGCACGCAGTTGGAGATCTTCAATCCACTCGATCTCCGGCCAAAGCCGCTTGACGTTCTCGCGCACTCCTCCACTCCCTCCACAAACACTTCAGGCTATCCCGCGGTGAAAGGGGGAGGCCATGACGAGGATCACAGAGGCATGTGATGGAGCGCACAAAGCGCCGGTTTGGCACGCTGATGCTGATCCGGTATCCTCGTAGTGCCCATATGATCAGTCTTCTTTCAATCCTCGCCGTGGGATTTTTTCTGGGGATGCGCCACGCCACCGATCCCGACCACGTTCTTGCGGTCACAACCATTGTCAGCAATCAGCGCAACCGTATGCGGGCGGCCCTGATCGGGGGGTCCTGGGGGTTTGGGCACACCCTCACCATTCTCATCGTCGGTGCTGGAATCATTCTCTTCAACCTCGTTATTCCGGTGCGGCTGGGGCTCAGCATGGAATTGTGCGTCGCGGTGATGTTGATTATTCTTGGCTTGATCAATGTCGCCGGCTTTCTGCGCGCCATGCCTGCTGGGGCAATTCAGAATCAGTCTGGAGAAATCGTCCACTCTCATCCCCACAGTCATGGAGACTACATCCACAGCCATCCGCACGCTCACCAGCCGGAGGCCCATCCTCATTCGCCCGAGCAGACACCTCTGGCCTGGCTCGACCGCGTGTTTGGCAGGGTCGGCCTGTATCAATATGTGCGTCCCTTTGTGGTGGGTGTCGTCCACGGACTCGCGGGTTCAGCAGCTGTGGCTTTGCTGGTTTTGACCACGATCCGAAACCCCCGCTGGGCAGTCGCTTATCTTTTGGTCTTCGGCGTGGGTACCATTGCAGGCATGATGTTGATTACCATGAGCCTGGCTTCTGCATTTACCCTTGTGAGCAGGGGGCGTGAGAAGTTCTCCCATCGCCTCGCCCTGGCTTCTGGTCTACTCAGTCTCGGTTTCGGACTATTTGTCGCCTACCAGATCTGCTTTACGCACGGTCTTTTCACGCCCAACGCTCAATGGACTCCGCAGTAGGGCAGCTCGAAGCCAAGGACAGTCGGGTGGATTAGCGTCGGCGAGGACGCCCCTTTGCCGAGGCCTCGGATCCAGCCGGTTCACGGAACGGTTCCACAGCAATGCGCTGGTAACGCACCTCCAGCACGGTCAGGGATTCCGTACCGCCCGGCAAGTGCAGGACTACGCTGTCACCCGCTGCCGACTTCATCAACGCGCGCCCCAGAGGTGACACCCAACTGATGTGGTTGCGGTTGAGATCGATTTCGTCGGTGCCCACGATGCTCACCACTCGCTCCACTCCGGCCGCATTGGCATAGCGCACGGTCGCTCCGAAGAATGCCTTGGTCGCCGCCTGCCCCGCTCTCGGAGCTTCCGGGTCCACCACTTCCGCGGCTTCGATTCGCTTGGTGAGAAAGCGAATCCGCCCATCGATCTGCCGCAGCCGCCGCTTGCCGTACTGATAGTCGGCGTTTTCACTGCGATCGCCGTTGCCGGCAGCCCACGCCACCACCTCCGTCACCGCCGGGCGTTCCCTGGTGAGCAGAAACCGGTGCTCATCTTTGAGGCGCTCGAGGCCGCTCGGCGTGATGTAGTTCTTGAGGGGCGGCCCGGGCTCGTCCGGTTTTGGCTTTCTCGTGAAGCCTTTTCGCATGTTGTAGTCTTTCCTGGGCGAGTCAAGCGGGTTGCCGACTAATCGCGAGTTGGCTCGCGTTGCACTACAACCAAAAACACCACGGGGTTCAATGAGTGCTATGGCGATGTTTCGCTAACTACCGCTTTGCGCCGGGATCGTCCGATTTTGAGGGAGCTGTCCAGTCAAGTGGTTTTGGCCAGTATCCCGCGTTCTTATTGGCGTACTCTTCATCAATGCTGCTCAAGCCAAAATGACAAATCAGCATGACGGCGATTGAAACAACAAACACGAGCACCTGCGTTCCGGTGCGCAAGGGGCACAGCCAAAAAACGACTGCGGATAACCCCGCCAAATATTTGATAGCAGTCACCACCAATCGCTTCATCGGGCCAACAGAAGGCACATTGGCATCGCGTACGCTTGATGGAATCAGGGAGGAAGGCGGTGTCAGCGCAGCCCCACACTTTGCGCAAAAGATTCGTCCAGCATCAGCAAGAGCACCGCATTGGCGGCAGGTCGTTCCGGCGGTGTTTTGATCTGTGCCGTCCATCCACGAACATCATACCCCCAGTTTAGATGGCTTGTTAGCAGGCGTTAACGATCAAAACGCATGCAGAGCCAGGGTCAATGAGTGCGGGAATGCGGGGAGAGACGGAAGTGTCCCCATATTGTCCGGCATCCGAGAAAATCGCCCACAGGTTGTATTTGGTGATCGTGCGGATGCGTCAGCGTCCGCTCCGCAAGAAGTACACTTGGTTGGTCCAGTCCATTCCCCCGGCCTCGTCCACGAGCGAAATTAGAGCACGGACTAGCCCTCCAATGTCCGCCGGCGAGATTGTCTTTTCATCGACAAATATCACACCGCCATGGGATCGCTCTTCCTCTGCCCAGAGCTTTAACAATGGAGGAATCGTCCTGCGATCATAAGTAACCAGGGTCAAGCGTTGCTTCGCTGCTTCCAACAGGCAAACGGAATCTTCTTTCCCAAGAAAGTTTCCGCTCTCCCACTGCACCATGGAGTGGATAACTATGGGTACTACCGATCGATTCCGGCGTTGGACGCCATTCGTTACATCCGGAGAGATGTGCTCATCCAGAAGAAGCTTGAGCATGTCAGCCCCGCTTGGTCGGTCTGGCGGCAAAGTCGACCGCTTGGGGAAGCATGCGCTTTAGGCTGTCGAAATCAGTTGAATCGTTCTCTGCTATCGCGTCGTTCACCTCTCCGGGGAATGCCTCCGAATAGTGAAGGGCAGCTCGAACCCTCGCTTCAGGCCATTTCAGATGCTTGGCCACGTCCTTGACATTTCCTTTGTAACTCCGAAGAAGCAACATGACTTCCCATATCGCCAGGGAGCTGCCTTGGATATAGGCTTGCCTGCCTGCCGGTGAATCGCGAAAATCCAGGAAGGCAAATTCCGACCGCCTTAAGCCCTCTTCCACCAGCCGCGCGCTGGCATCGCTCGGCGTCCAGCCGTGCCGTTTCGCGATGCGCTTCAGGCGTTTTCCGCTCTCCACTGGCAGGCGCATACTGAGCACCATCGTACGCGATTGCTTCATCGACCCTCCGAGTGTAACTGTTGTAAGCATTGTAGCATTTCATGGGGGAAAATGGTGGGTGATTCAAATCCGCCCATCGATCTGCCGCATCTCGTCGTCTTTCCAGGGCGAATCCAGTGGGTGCCCAATGAACGCGGATGAACGCCGCGGTTGTTCGGAACATGAAGAAAACCAAAACAAGTGTGGGCCAGCCGGCGGTGACCAGGTTCCCCTAGCGTTCGGCCAAGCGCGGCTCACTGATAGGCGCGCCGGCCGGCGATGGTTGTCTTGCCGGGAGGAGTGCAAGCAGCGTGACTCCAATCGCGACAAAGATCACAATGTCCTGGGGGCTATCCTTCCTGTGCATCCCATGCGCCACGGCCTGCGCTGACATGATTGTCATCGTGAACCCATGGGCAAGGCTTACCCACGCCCCACAGGCGATCATCAAGCGATGCTTGGCCGGCTGCTTAACGGCCACCAACAGACAGACCCCAATCGCCGTGTTAATGCTAAGGAACATCGGCATGACGTCACTATGTCCGCTAAGCCACCTAGCGTGCCACAGATCGTCGAACAGGATGTAGCCGCAAAAGCAATAAAACAAGCCCACCAACACCAACACTACCTGTAAGGCGCGCTCACGTTTCATACCGTCCTCCGTTTTTGCGATGCAAGGTGATTACCACCTTTTTTACTTCAGATTGTGCGATGGTCAGCTGTGATGCGTCCGATACTGGAACCCTGCGAGCCTCCGCAGTGTGAGCAGAATGCTTCTCCCCCTCGAATCGGCTTGCCACAGGAACTGCAAGGCCCAAGGAGAGGCCCTCGGAACACAAAATAAAGGATGAATCCAATTAAATTGGGGATGAGGAAAGCGGCAATCACCCAGGCCCAGGCAGGCATTCGACGCCTTTTTGCGTCCCCATAAACATATCCGAGGGCAAGGAAAAAAGCCGCGGTGAAGACGCCAAACGTCAAGCCAAACCAAAGCGCGTCTGGCATGGTACTGAGAAATCCTTTGGACGCAAGTAAGGAACGGCCCTGGCTGGAAGCAAAATAGACTACCCAAATCGGGATCGCCAGTGCTGCGATGACCATTGCAAACCTGGGTAGAACATTCCGTCTTGCGGTGCCCAACAAGGCAGCCGCAACTACAAGCCCGGCCAGAAACGCTATCAAAAGCACCGCCGATTGTTCTGTCATGCAATACCTCGATTCCCACCAGGCGCCGCGAGCAGACGTAAGGCCGAGCAAAAAGATGGCAGCAGCCAAAAGACGAGCACGCCTGCCTGGATTTGAGCAGTGTCGAAATGCATTGGGACCGTCAGGAGCTTGGCCACCTGGTACACGAGTGCCGATCCGACAAATGACATCGAGAGCGCTACCGCAAATGCAGCCCAGACCTTGAATTGCAGGTTGTGCTGGCGCATTGTCTCGGTATGATGCGCAAGAATCTCACGGACCTGGGCATTCGAATCTGGTTCACTCGGAAAGGTGAATTCCCGCAATCCCCGAATCGTACGCGCAGTGAGCTCGAGGTAGCGCTTGCAGCCATCACAGTCGCGGATGTGGTCATGGATGAGCTGTCTTTCGCCCTCTGAAACCTCTTCTACGAAAGACCTGTCGATAAGCTCGCGAAATCTCTTGTCATCCTCCATGCGAATCACCCTCCTCGAATGCGGATCTCAGTGCTGCAAGACCGCGATAGATTCTGGACGTCACCGTTGTAGTAGGGGCGCCCAAGACCTGAACCATCTCCGCAAGAGACAGGTCTTCTTGAAACCTCAGCAGCAAAGCCTCGCGATACAGCGGTGGCAGAATCTGCAGCCGGCCGGCCAGACGCATTGCGTCTTGGCTTCGAGCCGCGGCTTCGAATGGGGAAGGACCGGAGGAGGGTAACAGCAGCACTGCATCGTGATCATCTGGCAAGGAATCTGTTGCCACTGCTTTTCGTTTTTTCCGGAGGTAATCGATTGCCAAATTGCGGGCGATCGCGAATAGCCATGGATCAAACCGCTGCCGCCCGTTGTACTGGCTGCCCCGTTGCAGCACGCGAATCCAGGTCTCCTGCGCAAGGTCCTCCGCATACTCTCGCCCCCCGGTGAGGTATAGCAGGTAGCGCACCAGTCGATGCTGAAAGCGCTCCACCAGGTCTGCAAGAAGCTCCATATCCCTCTCACGTAAGCCTCGCGCAATCTTTGCCGTTTCGGTTTCGGCTGTCGTATTCAATGTCATGAGAAGAGCCGACATCTATCCTGTATACGATCAAACCCCGGCGGATTACTCAACTTTTGACCGAAAAATCGGCCTGGTGCCCCAGGTTCGCGCCCCATCAAATAACGTCCACGGCTTTCACTTCTCTGGTTCTGGGGCGCTAACCTGGGCGGGGGAATTCCGTATACCATCCGACAATCTTGAATTACTTGGCAATCCCAGGAGGGTGGCCCATTCAAGCCCGGTTTTGGCTTGAGTGGGCAAGCGTAGAATCCACGGCGATAACAATGAAACGCGAGGGAAAGCGGACTCCCGTTCGGTTCCTTCGCACTCGCTCAGTCGCTCAGGGCAGGTTCTCGCTACGCTCGAAATGACACTTTTGTAGCGGGCTGGCTCAAGTGGAACGGGCTGGGATTCTTAGACTGCATCCGCCTTGCGAGGCGCGCGCAACGCGGATTTCGCCCAGAATGACAAAACCAAAAAATCCGCGTTCATCGCGGCGAACAATCTCGCAAAAAGCCAAAGCCCCCGAGCATCGCTCCGGGGGCTTCGAGATACCAGAACACCGTTTGCCAGACACTTTTATGATATGCGCAATATCTGGCTTGTCAAGCACCTTAGTAAGTGTCGAGTGACCCGAGGAGGGCAAGGGAGTCGAACCCTAGTGGCTGCAAAGAACCACTCGACCGTCTGGCAAACGGCGTCCAGTACCCACTGGCAATACCCTCCTAAACACGCGTTCGCCCTGCTTCATTCTATGATCGCGATCGCATAAAGCGACGCGTTCGCGCGGAGAATATTTCAGGAACCGTCCCGATCCGAGAAAGGAAATACCCGGCAATCCGAGGTTAGCTCGCCTTCGGCTACGCGGAACCCTTCGATTGCGTTCAGAGCAGGCTCTGGGGCACCAAGCAGGGCCTTTTCGTCCTCGCCAGTCCGCTACAATTCCAGCGTAGCCGCCTTATGCGCCATTTGATGCCGATTGTTACGCCGCGCCTGATCTTGCGCCCGCCAAGGCTTGGCGATTTGGATTCGATCCAGACCGCCAAGGAGGAAGCGTGGCCCGATTTGCAGCGTTGGATGAGTTGGGCTTTCGACGACCAACGGTCACGGCAAGCGATGGAAGATTCTATCCGGCGGACGATGGATTACCAGAATCAAGCAGGAATCGCGCTGGCCGGATTCCATCGCATCAACGGAGATTTCGTCGTCCGAACCGCATTGGATCTTACCGACGAGCCAGACGTGTATGAGACAGGATACTGGGTGGCTCCTAAATACGGCGGACAAGGCATGGCGACGGAAGCGGCAAACGCAGCGATTCGGTACGCGTTCGGCCACCTTGGCGCGAAGGCAATCAGTATTGGGTACTTCGACGGAAACGAGCCTAGCCGACGCATCGTGGAGAAATTGGGATTCCACAAGCTACGAGTTGCCCATAACGCCGCGACACGTTGCCTCGACGGAACAAAACACGATCGGCACGAATATATCCTGACGAACCCCAATGCACTACCTGAACTTGATGTTTCATGGGGTTGAGGCCATCCGGCCGGGGTTCAACACGTATAGTCTCGTGCGCGCAACTAGGGAGCAGAACATATGAATGTGCAAGAACAAATCAAGAAGTATATTGCCAGCCAACCGGAGTCAAAACGCAGTGACATGCGAGAGTTGCATCGCCTGACTCTTCAAGTGTCACCAGAATGCAAATTATGGTTCTTCGATGGTAAAGACAGCAAGAATCATACTGTTTCCAACCCTACAATTGGCTATGGATTTCACACAATGAAATATGCCAATGGAAAAAGCAGAGAGTTTTTTCGAATTGGTGTGAGCGGAAACAAAACCGGAATCTCTGTCTATGTTCTTGGTCTCAAAGATAAGAAGTACTTAGCCAAAACGTATGGAAACAAATTAGGCAAGGCGAGCGTGACCGGATATTGCATCCGGTTTAAAGCTCTAAAGGATATAAACATCGATACGCTTGAAGCGGCCATACGAGACGGGTTTGCAGCCTGAAGACTGCCGGGTCGCCGACTACTCAGGAGTGGGCTCGCGTTGCACCACCACCAAAAAAATCACACCGACAACAGTAAACATTCGGAATGCCTCTTCCTGCCCATTCCACATTTTCGATTGCCACATCAGAAACCATTCGCCCCCGACATCGAGGAATGCCACCAACCACATCAGCAGGCTCGTCGTCAGTGCAATCACGGCGACGTCCAGCGCAGCGACGAATTGCGCCCTGTCCGCACGACACGACCTCAGCAACCGAACCCCAGCCCACCAGCATAGAAGCATTGTGACTGATTCCCAGGCGATGATGCCGATGTAGAAGACCGTATGTACCGGCGGCGAATTGACGGCGCGCCACATGAGGTGGTTCCCCGGAAAGGTTGAGTCCATCATCAGGACGTGGCGGACAAACTCATGGTTGGAGCCGTAATCCGTGAGGTTGTTCAGGACCAGAATCGTGTAGAAAAATGCGATTGCAAAAACCAGAACCGCCTTGGAAACGCGAAGCGCCGTTACATTCCGCATGGGTTGTCGCACGCGGGAATTATATCTCCCAGGGTTACCGCGAACATGGGCCGGGGATTCCGCAAACCATCCGAAAGTCTTGAATAACTCGGCAATCCCAGGTTAGCTCGCCTTCGGCTACGCGGAACCCTTCGACTGCGCTCAGGGCAGGCTCTGGGGCACCAGGCTCATTCGCGCAAACGGCTGCGCGATAAGGACGGGCTATTGGTCTCTCGAGCTTTACTACTTGGGCCGCGACTCCGGCGGCACAAGACCTGCGAGGCGGTAGTACACAACGAGTTGGCCGTAGTGTTCACCGCTATGTTCGATGAGGCCATATGCTATGTCGAGAACGCGCGCTTTCTGGTCAGGCAAATAAACAACCTCCGTCGTCATGCCTTTTTCGCCTTTCGACTGGATGGCGGCTGCGCCATCGGCGAAGGATTTCTTGACGAACGCAACAATGTCGGCCTTGGACTTGTATTGGTCGCGCTTCGGATCTTCCGCCGGAGGCTTCTTTCCCATCACAGGATTCGTGAAGTAGTAGGTTGAACCCGCCGCGTGCAGTAACTGCTCGGCGAAGCTCCGCTCCGCGGGGGTTGGCTTGAAGTCATATTTGTCCTCGGGAAAATCTTCGCCCATCGCCGTCAGCTTGCGGCCAATCTCATTCCAGGAATCGAGCACGACTCTCAATTCCGGATCGGCAGGTTTGACGGCTGCATCTTTCTTCATCGCGTCCTGGGCATGGGCCGGAAATGCGAATGCCAGCAGGGCGATAGCGAGAAACGGTATTCTTTTCATTTCTTTCTCCACGATTGAGTTTTGCGAATCAAAACTGCAACTTCTTATTTCGCCTGCGCTAGCTTCGCAACAACTGCGGCAACTTTATCGAGTATCTGGTTCCAGCCCTCTAGTTGACCGCTATTTTTCGCGCTCTCCATCGGTTCATTTCCAATGTGGGTGAGTTTCGTCTGGCCGTTTCCGAGATCCTCAAAGATGGTCACGTCGTACGCACCGTCTATGGCCTCATGTTCTATTCCTAATTCCGCAGGCTCAACCTTGTTTCCCTTCGAGTCGGAAAAGTACATGGAGGAAACGATCTTCTCGTGCAGAACAATCTCGTGGTATTCAACCGCATTCCAGCACTCCTGCCCATCCGGCGTTCTCATGCAGAGGAGAGATTTTCCTCCAACGCGAAAATCCATCTGACAAACCGGCGCAGTAAAGCCCTTCGGTCCCCACCACTGCATCACGTACTTCGGGTCTGTCCACGCCTTCCAAACCAACTCGCGTGGGGCATTAAAAACTCTTGTCACAACCATCCGCTCGATCTCGTTAACCGTGTTTGTTGTCATCTCTGACCTCCGTTTTCTTCATTTCGTTCACAACTACCTCCAGCTTGTCGAAACTCTCTTCCCAGAACCGGCGATAATAAGCCGCCCAGTCGCTAACCGTCTTGATCGCCGCTGGCCTAAGCGTGCACACACTCTCTCGTCCGCGCTTCGTCTTGATCACAATCCGCGCCCGCACCAGGTAGGCAATATGTTTTGAAATCATCTGCTGCGAAAGTGCAAACGGTTCCGTCAGTCCATGCACAGAGGCAGGCCCATGCGAGAGTCGTTCGATCATTGCCCGCCGGGTTGGATCAGACAGAGCGGCAAACGTTGTACCCAATCTATCCACAACCACATGGTAGTGGATTATCCGTCAATGTCAAGTGCGGATTTTGCGATTCGCCGGTTTCGCCTGTCCCCAGACTTTCAAACTTTCCTCTGTGGGATTCCCCCTGTGCAACTCAGTGCCCTCTGTGGTTCAAGGTTTGTATTTTCTGCCTAAGCGACAAGAATCTTTACCACGGAGAACACAGAGTCTCACAGAGGAAATGCCACAGAGAAACCCTAAACGACTAGAGTGGCGAGAATAAGGTGGACCAGCCCGGCAATTCTCCGGCCACGCTACACTGGAAGAGGCCCCGTGCCCCGAGTCACTCCTTCAAAATGATCTCTTTCTCAAACATCAATAAGCAGTATGGCAAGCAGTTGCTCTTCGTGGACGCTTCCTTTCAGTTGAATCCCGGCGAAAAGGTCGGCCTGGTGGGTCCCAATGGGTCGGGCAAGACAACGCTATTCCGGATGGTGGTCGGCGAGGAAACTCCCGACGAGGGCGCGGTCTCAGTCCCCAAAAAGTTGACGATCGGCTATTTTCGCCAGGACGTCGAGGAAATGCAGGGCCGATCGGTCCTGGATGAAGCGATCGCAGGCAGCGGACGCGTCGGCGATCTACACCACGAACTCGAAGCCTTGCAGCGGGAAATGTCCGACCCTGACAAGGCGGATGACATGGACCGCATCCTTGAGCGCTTCGGTCACGTTCAGGAGGAGTACGAGCATTTAGGCGGTTACGCGCTCGAATCGCAAGCCCGTGAAGTGCTCCACGGTCTAGGATTCAAAGACGATCAGATTGATGGCGACGTGGGCGCTCTCTCCGGCGGATGGAAAATGCGGGTTGCGCTGGCACGCGTCCTGCTCGGAATGCCCGATGTATTGCTCATGGACGAACCCACGAACCATCTCGATATCGAATCCATCATCTGGCTCGAGCAGTTTCTCAAGTCATTTCCCGGCGCGCTGCTCATGACCTCACACGACCGCGAGTTCATGAATCGTCTGGTCTCAAAGATCGCAGAGATTGATGGCGGCGAAATCATCACCTACTCCGGCAACTATGACTTCTACGAGCGCGAGCGGGCAGTGCGAGAGAGCAATCAGCAGGCAGCGTTTGCCCGGCAGCAGTCCATGCTTGCCAAGGAACAGCGCTTCATCGATCGTTTTAGGACGCACGCCGCGAAAGCGGCCCAGGTGCAGAGCCGCATTAAGGCGCTGGACAAGATCGAGAAAATCGAACTGCCCAAAAAACGGCAGGTCGTGAAATTCGACTTTCGCGTTCCACCCCGATCTGGCGAACAGGTGGCCGTCCTTGAGAATCTGCACAAGAGTTACGGTCCGCGTGTGATTTACGAAAAATTCAATCTCACCATCCGCCGCGGAGAACGCTGGGCCGTCATGGGGAGAAACGGCGCGGGGAAGACCACGCTGCTCAAGATGATTGCCGGCGCCAGTGCCCCCGATGCCGGAAGCGTGCGGCTCGGCGCCAGCCTGTATATGGGCTACTTCGCGCAGCAATCCCTGGACGTGCTCAATTCCGATCTCACTGTTGCCGAACAGTTGCAACAGGATTTTCCGCAAGACAGTATTGGTTCGTTGCGGAACCTGGCAGGAGCATTCCAGTTCTCCGGCGAAGACGTAGACAAGAAGATCCGCGCACTCTCCGGAGGAGAAAAGTCGCGGCTGGCAATCGCGCGTATGCTCTACAACCCGCCGAACTTCCTGGTGCTCGACGAACCAACCAATCACCTGGATCTTGCGACCAAGGAGATGCTGGTGGACGCCCTGAAGGATTTTGAAGGCACCATGATATTCGTATCGCATGACCGCATGTTCCTTCGCGGTCTGGGCTCACGTGTGCTGGAACTGGGCGGCGAGAGCGGCACGGACCGCCATCCCACTGTTTATCCTGGCTCCTATGTTGAATATGTCCAGAAGCTTGGACACGAGGCGCCTGGGATCTATTCGTAGGCCTTGCAGGTTCAATGTGATTCCATAGAGTTTCTGCGTTCAATCCTGTGAATTCCGGCGCGAACGGTTATTGTTGTAATCAGGCGACCTGGGCCCCGCTGGCCCACCCCCGCACATCATCATGTGCCCCCCGTCACTGACGTTACCGGATTCCTGCGAAGAGAATTGACGGGTAAATTCCCTCGCCTCCCCGAAGAGCGACTCTCCAGGAGACGCAAGAGACACAGTAAGGCGAATTGCCGGAAGCTTCTTTCTAGCCAGACCGCAGGGAGATGCGTTACAAGACGCAGCCGCTGAGAACAGGAGGATTCATGAAATCTAGAACTACGTCGAATTCGAAGGTCCAAGCTCGATCTGTAAGCACTTCCGGCAAGTGTGGCGGGAGTGGCCTGTTACTTCTCGCGATGATCCTGATCCTAGCCCAGAGCGCTGTGGCCGGCAACACATGGTATGCCAATGGGGTGAAGGGCAGCGACAACAACGACTGTACGACACCCCAGACCGCCTGCAAGACCATCGGACATGCCATTTCACTCGCTTCGCCGGACGATTCCGTCATCCTTGCCGCGGCGACCTATACCGAAAATCTCAACATAGGCTTCAGTTTGAATATTGTTGGCGCCGTTCCTGGCATTACGGCCAAGAGTGCGTCAATTATTGACGGCGGAGGCTTGCAAGAAACCAAGAGGCTATTGCCGAGGGGCCTGCTGTTTTTCGTAGGGAACACGAGCCGGGTCGTGGATCGCTTTTTCCACGCCTTGAGCCGTTCAACCAACTCGGGCGGTAGCGTCACAGATCTCTCCTGCTTCGTCTTGACGGCGAAATCGAACTCAGGTTTAGCGCGAACCCTCAACTCACCTTCCATCAAATCAAGATCGTCCCAATACAAGTACTCAATCTCCTCGCGACGACAACCGGAGTACAGGAACGTGCTGAAGATCAAATGCTGGCGGTGGTTACAGGCGGCAAAAAACTTCTCAAGCTCCTGTTCGCCGTAATAATCCACATCATTCTCGTTCGGCTTGGTGATGATTTTCTCCGCGTCCTTCTGCTTGATCGGGCCTTCACCAGGCTTCAGACCGAGAGACGCCATTACGAAATTGTTCACGCGCATGACCTTGTTGACGGCGGTGCGAGGAGCGCGCCCTGACCTGACAATCATGTTGCGATAGTCAAGCAGGTCATCTTTTGTGATGTGGTCTACGAAGGCTCTCTTGGGACCGTTCATTCGAGTGTTCCACTTTTGAAATTCCTCAAGGTCGAATTTCGCAAGCGCTAAGGTACCCGGTCGTCCCTCCTTCTCCACGGTCCGGAGGTATGCTGCGGCCGCAATGTCAATCGTCATACGCCCCGCGTCCTTCGTCTTAGGGTCCTCGATGACAATGCCGTTGCTCTTACCCTGAAGTTGGACTTGCCGGAACTTCGCCGCCTTGACCGCATCCTCAAGGAGTGGGTAGCTGCCCCGCTCAAACTTCTTAGCGGGGTCTTCATACCAGCTGAGCTTGAAGTTCCCTTTGCGAAAACGGCCTTTAAGGCCCAGCCTGTAGCAAAGCTGTTGGGCGGTTTTAGCCGGGTCAATCTCGAAGTCTACGGGGGTGAATTTCCACTTTCCATCCGGCTGTTTCTGGTGGTCATAGATCCTGACTGCTTGGTTTGCCATTCTCGCGGGACCTCCTGTTGTCCCTATCGAGGGAATACTGAGAAAATCGCCACTTTCGGCGAACCATAGTAAAAAACTCAGTAAAAAGTAAACCAGTGGACGTCAGGATTCTCTGTAAAGGCGAGGAAACAATGGGGAATGGATACTAGGGCGGGAGTTTTGGTTGCGGGGGGTGGATTTGAACCACCGACCTTTGGGTTATGAGCCCAACGAGCTACCAGACTGCTCCACCCCGCGCATTCATCATAACAACGTCACTAGTGAGCGTCAAACCGCGTGATCACAGGATTACGCTGTGATCACACTCAGTTCTTCAACTTAGGGCGTTGGCACGCGTCCACGATCTTCGTGGGATCGATGGCGTCTTTGTCGATTTGCTCTTCCATGATCTTGCCGTCTTTGCCGATTAGGAAGTTCACTCGGCGCGCGGCTTTGTACTTGTCGAGGTAGATGCCGTACTGGCGAGTGGTGTCTCCGCCCCAATCACTCAGCAGCGGGAACGTCACTCCAATCTGGTCGGCGAAGGCTTTGTTGGCGAAGGGGCTATCCATGCTCACACCCAGGACCTGGGTGTCGGCGGCTTCCAGTTTTTGCAAATCCTTCTGGAAGGCCTTCATCTGAGCGGTTCAACCCCCGGTAAAAGCGAAGATATAAAAAGCCAATACAACGTTCTTCTTGCCGCGATACTGGCTGAGACTCACGTCTTTCAGATCTTCGCCGGTGAAATATTGCAGCTTGAAATCGGGCGCAACATCTCCGACTTTCAACTTGGGTGGCGCAGGCTGATCAGCCGCCCACAGGGGGCGAACGATCGGCGGCATCAGAGCCAAAAAGAGCAGAAAAACAACTTCGGCAACAACCCAAACTCTTCTCATTTGGATACGCTCCTTCGGAATTCATTGTCGCAGCAAAGCGGGAGTGACGCCAGAGGGTCGCCGCCCATTGCGCAACTAACGGAAAAACCAGTACATTGCTCACGGAGAGCGCCCACGTCTCGCGCATGACCCTACACACCCTCAACGATATCTTCTTTACTGTGGTCGAACGCAACGACCGCGTGGTGATGATGCACCGCCGCGACATTAACTGGGTGTCCATTTCGTCGCAGGAGTTTTACCAGAAAGTTCTGGGAGTGGCGCAGGCCTTGCTGGAATGGGGTATCAGCAAGGGAGACCGCGTGGCGATTCTGAGCGAGAACCGCCCGGAGTGGACCATCGCCGACTTTGCCTGCCTGCTGGTGGGAGCCGTCACGGTCCCGGTTTATGCGACTTTAACCGGGGAACAGACGGCTTACATCCTGCGCGATTCGGGGGCTCGCGCCATCTTTGTCTCCTCCGCCAAACAATTGACGAAGGTGCGTGCCATCCGCGAGCAGACCAGCCTGGAACGAATTGCGATCATGGATGCCGACGAGACCACCCAGGCGATTTCGGTGCCCACACTGATGCGTAATGGTCCACGGGAACGGGATGCGAAGTTCGATGCCATGGCGCGATCGGCAAAGCCGGACGATGTTGCCACCCTTATTTATACCTCCGGTACCACCGGCGATCCCAAAGGGGCGATTCTCACGCCACGGCAACATGGCATCGAACGTGGCCTTCTCGCTCCGGGATTTCGAGGTGCGGGGCGGAGATCTCAGCATTTCATTCCTGCCTCTTTCCCATGTCACCGCCCGCCATGTGGATTTCGCCATGCTCTATCACGGGGTCACGCTGGCGTATGTCTCTTTTCAGGAGCAGTTGCAGCCAGCGCTACTGGAAGTGCGGCCGACGGTTTTCCTGGGTGTACCGCGGATGTATGAAAAGATCCATGCTCAAGTGGAGCAAAAGGCCAGCGGTTTTCCCAAGCGGCTGGTCTATCGCTGGGCGATGGCGGTGGGCAGTTCCCATCGAAGCAAGATCCTGGCGGGCGAAACTCCGGACTCGCTGGCGTGGAAGATCGCTCATCACCTGGTCTATTCCAAAGTACGTGATGGAATGGGAGGACGTGCGCAACTGTTCATTTCCGGCGGAGCGCCGCTGGGCCGCGAACTAGCCCAGTGGTATGCCGACATCGGCATCCGCATTCACGAAGGCTATGGGTTGACGGAGACTTCTCCTGTAATCGCGGTCAACACGCCCAAAACCCACCGGCTGGGCACGGTGGGCAAGCCGCTGGGCAATGTGGAAGTGAGGATCGCCGACGACGGAGAAATTCTGGTGCGCGGCCCGTCGGTCTTCCAGGGGTATTGGAATAAACCGAAGGAGACTGAGGCTGTGCTCGCCGAGGGTTGGTTCAAGACTGGCGATATTGGACAGATCGACCCCGATGGGTTCCTTTCGGTGACCGACCGCAAGAAAGACCTGATCAAGACATCGGGCGGCAAGTTCGTCGCGCCGCAGCCGCTGGAAAATTCCTTGAAGCACAATCCGCTGATTGCGGAAGCCATTGTGGTAGGAGACAAACATAAGTTTCCCGCAGTGCTGATCGTGCCGTACTTCCCGCTGTTGGAAGATTGGGCGCGGAGTAATCAGGCCGTCTTCTACTCACGTGAGGAATTGGTCAAGAACCCCAAAGTCCGCGCTTTGTATGCGGGCATTGTTGCGGATTTGAATCGTAACCTGGCGCGCTTCGAGCAATTAAAACGGGTGATGGTGATTGCGGAGGAGTTCTCGGCCGAAAACGGAACCCTTACGACCAGCATGAAAATGCGACGGCACGTGGTCGAGGAACGCTATCGCAAGCAGATCGAGGAGATGTACGCGAGAGCGGATGAGGAAGGGTTTGTGGAGAAGGGGTAGGCACACACAGGAAATCTCACCCGGCGGCGCCCCTTGATTCTAAAAAGGTGTACCATCGCAGGCGCGAATCTCTGAGCGCTCTATGGCCCAAACATCGTCTCACTCGTCGGCCGGTTCCTGGCGATTGCCAGCTTTGACGGGACACAAGTTTTCTCTCCTTTTTTTATTCTTGCTGGCGTCGCTCATCTTCTATCCGTACGTACAAAGCAGCGGATTCAGCTATTTCGCATTCCGTGTGCTCGGAAGCGCGGCGATTGTGGTTGCGGTGTATGCGATCCGGCTGCGGAGAACACTTCTGGTCGTTGCCCTGGTGCTGGCCGTTCCTGCCTTGCTGGAGCGTATGCTGCTTCGTCAGCCCGACGCCGGTGTTCTCTCCATTCTTAATGTCACTCTCAGCTTTGTGTTTGATGTATTTATAGTGGTGGTCATCTTCCACCGCGTCTTTACCAATGCGCAACCCAATTCAGAAACAGTTTTCGGCGCGCTCTGCATTTATCTGTTGGTGGGATTCACCTTTGCCAGCCTCTACGGAATGGTGGCTGCGATCCAGCCCAGGGCGTTCTATCTCGACCCAGTGACTAACCTCCACAATATTCCTAACCGCTTTGACTTCATCTATTACAGTTTCGCAACCCTGACCTCTCTTGGTGCAACCGGCATTGCTGCCGTCTCGGCGCCTGCCCGCTCACTATCTGTGATCGAAGCCATTCTCGGAGTCCTTTATCTTGCTGTGTTGATCGCGCGCTTGATGAGTGCGTATCGGTACCCCGTCGCCTCTAGCCGTTCTTGAGGGCTAAGGCGCAAGGATGGGCACCCCGCAGGTGTAATGATGCACGCGGTGAAGCAGGCACTGAGTGAAACGGTAGTTGTAGCTACGAGGGAAGCTGTGGGTGTTACTGAGGCAGTCTCATACGCCGCACCAGGTCTTGAAATCGCGGGTCGGAACGCACGCTGTCCCAGTCCCTTGCCACAGCCAGATGGACTAAGGGGCTTTCGTTTGCCCCATATGCTTTTTCGAGCCAGTAGAGGGTGCGCTCATTTTCTCCGGCATGAGCATAGAGACGCGCGATGCGTACACCGGGAACATGAGTTCGTTCCGAACGGGCCGCAAGGGTATCGGCTGCACGCTTCATGGCCCGACGATAGCCAGCTTCCCCATAACCCTGTTGCAGGGCGCGCACCAGTTCCTGATCGCCGAGTACCCCAAAGAATCGCTCCGCCTCCTGCACCGCCTCTTGCTCCATTCCCTTCTTATAGAAAGCGCCCCACAGTCCCAAGTGGGCGGAAGAGTAATCGGGTTGCGTTGCCAGGACTTTATTGATCTGCAGAATGGCTTCATCATAGCGGCCCAGGTAAACCAGATGCCAACCGTAGAAACACTGGAGAAAATAACTAATGGGATCCAATTCGAGGGCGCGATGGATCTCCCGCTCCCACTCACTGTTTCGCCTGCGGGAGATCAAATAGTCGGCATACATGAAGTGCGCATTGGCATGGCTGGGGTTCAGTTCAATAGCCCGCTGGAACTCTCTTTCGGCTGCGGACCAATCCCGTTCAAAAAGTCTTAGATTTGCGAGACTGACGTGGGCATCGGCGAGAGTTTCGTCAAGCTCCAGGGCCTTTGTCACCGCTGCCTTGGCGTTCGGCACGGTTTCCAGAGGAGGCAGGAACCCCGCATCCCCTCGCAACATCCACACATCCGCCAGACCTACGTACGCCAAGGCGTAATGTGGGTCCTTGTCCAGGGCGAGTTGAAAATACCGCTCGGCATTGTCCAATTCTTCCTTTGAGAGTTTGTACCAGTGAAACCGTCCTTTGAGATAAGCCTCAAAGGCCTCCGGGTTTACCTGGGCTGCACTGCCCAGATGTCTGGTCTCTTCGGGTGTGAGCGCAACCCTGATCTCGCGGGCAACGGTACTAGCAACCTCACTCTGCAAGACCAGCACATCTCGCAAATCACGCTCGTAGCTTTCGGCCCACAGGTGTGTATCCGTCGCAGCGTCGATAAGTTGAGCCGTAACCAGCACCCGCTCCCCGGAGCGCTGCACAGATCCTTCAAGGATGCCGTCCACATTCAATTCACGCGCGATCTGCGGCAGTGGCTTCCTCGCTCCCTTGTACTGCATTACCGAGGTACGTGAAATGACCTTCAGAGCACGGATCTTCGACAGGTTTGTGATCAGCGCCTCTGTCATCCCATCCGCGAAGTAGTCCTGACTGATGTCCCCGGAAAGGTTGGCAAGTGGCAAGACCGCAAGAGATCGGATCTGAGGGGAACCGGAACGGTTCGGCAGTTGTTCCCGCAGACCGCCCAAGTTCCACATGACGATGGCAGCCACGATCAGGATGGCGGCCGTGATCGCGGCCGCAACCAAGTATCGTCCCCGGCGCTGCTGCGCGGGGGACGGTGAACCGACAGTGAGCACATGGCTTGACGGCATCGCCAAGCGGCGCAAATCCACCGCCATTTCGCGCACGGATTGGTACCGATGGTCCGGTTCCTTCTCTAGGCATTTTTCGATGATCCGCTGCAGCTCTACGGAAAGCTTGCGATTCAGGGCGGTGAGTGGCACTGGGAAACGCTGCAGAATCGCACCGATCAGTTGCGAGTGTTCCACCCCAGCGAACGGATGCTGCCCGGTGGCCATCTCATACAGCACGAGGCCCGCCGCATAAATGTCGGTACGAGTGTCGATCTTTCCACCTAGCAACTGCTCCGGAGCCATGTAGAGCAGGGTCCCTGCTATTGTGTGCGTCTCGCTGAGACTCTCGGTGGCGGCGCTGGCTGTGAATGGACGCCAAAGCTTGGCCAGCCCGAAGTCCAAAATCTTTAGCCGCCCGTCGCCTGTAACCCGTAGGTTACCGGGTTTCAGGTCGCGATGAACGACCCCGTGTTCATGGGCTGCTGCCAACCCTTCGGCGATTTGCACCCCAAGATGGAGGACCTCTTTTTCCGGCATCGGCCCGGCAGCTACTTTCTCACTGAGTGTGATTCCGGGAATGTACTCCATCACTAAGAAGTCCACGCCCTGTTCGGTGTCAAAGTCGTAGATGGTGGCGACATTGGGATGATTGAGCTGCGAGAGGATCAGAGCTTCTTGGTGGAAGTGCTTGCGGGCTGATTCGTCGGTCAGCGTGCCGGGCGGAAGGACTTTGATGGCCACATCACGGGCGAGGTGCTCGTCGCGGGCGCGATAGACTTCTCCCATGCCACCGGCACCGATCTTTCCAACGATGCGATAGTGGCCCAGAGCTTCTCCAGCGGTGTGCTGCGGAGCTGACGTCTCGACGATCATCCGAGGACCTCCCTGAAACGCGGAGGGATACGGGAAAGCACATTCTAATAGCTACTCGAATGAATACCCTACTAGCTTGCAACCAGACGGATTAACTGTCAGTGATATTGCTCACAACCCGGTGATTAGGACAACCCCATGGCGTGGACAGGAGTGTCCGCCCCACATGGTTACGGGAGTTGAAGAAAGGTAGACACCTCGCCGCTGAAGCGGTTCGGAATGACAGGCATTCAGAGAGGTTATGAACTTGCTGGAGTGTGGACTTGGAGCAGCCCTAGTCCATCGCTAGGCAGTCTTAGCTTTTTGCTTTTCTGCTTTTTCGAGTTCTCTCAGAGCGGCCATGGTACGGGCGGTGTAGTCGATACGTTTCCCCGACTTCGGGCGGCGGTGGCGCTTGGTAGGCTCATCATGTTTTGACATTGTTTCCTCCTAGATATTTACAGTATCACGTTTTTGTTGTCCGCTAGGATCGAGGCATTTGGGCGCTTCGGTCTTAGCAGACTTATCCCAAATGACTAGTCCATCCGGAGGCATTTACAACAGGGTAGTGCTAAAGGATATGCTCATACCTCAAATCCAGCCGTCGGAGTGGGGGCACAGACGTGATTGACGAAGAGCAGAATTGGATTGCCAAGTACAGGGCGACGCTTAGCGCCACCCCGATCAAGCAATCGGGGATCGGAATACTCGTCGGCCAAGTGAAAGCACTGACCGAAAACTTCGTGTCTGCCATTGGCGGGGTCTTTCATCGCAGGAAATCGGCTAGCAGGGAAGTGAAGATGTTCGAACCGCTATCGTGCCCAAGAATCGATCAGACTGTAATATCCATGCAGGTTCCGCAAAGTCAATCGAAGGGCTCGAATATGCGGGTTCCTGGCAAGCGACGACCGTCGGGCCAACGTCGTCGACGAAGAGCAGGATGAAGAATCGTCGGAGTGATTTCGCTCTATTCTTCCCTGTGCATTTCCGAGTCTCGAGACTACAACGCAGCGTCGAATGCGGCCACCCCAGGCCTAACCACGCCGCCTAATCCAAATGGGCTAAGGTCTTAAATGCGCTGCAAGCAGCCCTTAAAGTCTTGACAAGAGTCTCCGATTAGCCGACAATCCTCTGCAACTTTCAGCTTATGGTACTGCTTTACTCCCCCCGAGTAAAAGACCCCGTGCTCGTATCCCTGTAGCAGACGTTTGTTTCATGTGGCGGTGATCCGCGTAGGCGGATGCGGTTATTTCCCCCGGGACATTAAATTGTGTCAGAACCGATTGCAAAGCAGAGGCCGGTACAATGGCATCCAACCTCGGACCAGATGATGCGGACTTCACCCTAGATGATCTTTCCCGAGGCCGCATGGGCCTGGTGGTAGTAGATCGCTCACTGAATGTGGTGGCCTCGAATATCGAGGCCATCCAGATTCTCACCTTTCCATCTTCCCCGGGGAAGATTCCCAACCTGGACGGCTGGCTCAGCAAGCGAATTCGCGGAGGCCTGTTGGACGGCGGGTCAGCGGTGCCGTTTAGCTTTGTCGATCAGTTCAAGTCCGCAAAACGAACCTATGTTTGCCGCTCCTTTCCCTTGAACCTCAACGGCAACGCCCAGGTACCAAATCACCCCGCTCTCGTGCTGCTGCTGGAAAGGAAAACAAATGGTGGGGTGAAGTTGGACGAGATCCGTTTGCGTTTCGGTCTGACGCAGCGTGAGCAGGAGACTGTAAAACTACTGTTCGAGGGTTTGACCAGCAAGGAAATTGCGGACCGGATGGGCATCAGCCCCAACACCGTGAAAGCCTTCCTGCGGTTGGTCATGGTAAAGATGGGGGTTTCGACGCGATCCGGCATCGTCGGGAAAATCGCAGCCTCGAAGCAAATCACCCCACAACCGTTCCGGCGAAGCAGTTGGTAACTAGAGGCGGCAGGATCGAAGCCTAGTGGATTTAGGGTAGGCCAGATTCTCCTCACCGCCTCCAGAAAATTCCTGCTTCTTTTGTGCCCGGACTGATTATCTAGCTCAAAACACAGCACCAACGGAATTGGCAGGACTCGTGCTTCTTTACCCCGAGAGTTTGTGACAGAGGTGCCATTTGCATCTCTCAAGGACCCGTACCATGGTGTCCAAACTTGACGACGAAGCTGCCAAGCTCGATCTCTCGATTCTTGGTCGTCCGGGTCTGGTGGTGATAGATCGATCACTGAATGTGATCGCAGCGAATACCGAATCCATCCGGATACTGGCATTCCCAGCCAACCCCGAGAAAATTGCCAACCTGGAGAGTTGGCTCAACAAGCGAATCCGCCAAGCCCTGTTGCGTCGCGGGACGTCGAAGCGGCGCAGCTTTGTCCAGCAGTTTGAATCCGCCAAAAGAACATATCGTTGTTGTTCCTTTCCTTTGAATCTGAACGGCAATCCTCATGTTCCGAATGGGCGCGCAGTGGTGCTGCTACTGGAAAGAAGTACGAATGGCGCCGTGAAGTTGGCTGAGATCTGCGAGCGTTTCGGTTTGACGTCGCGCGAGCAGTTGACGGTACGGCTACTCTTTGAGGGTTTGACCAGTAAAGAAATCGCCGGCCGGATGAAGATCAGCCCCAACACCGTGAAGGCCTTTCTGCGTCTGGTCATGGTCAAGATGGGCGTCTCGACCCGGTCCGGGATCGTCGGTAAAATTGCCGGTTCAAAGCAGTAGTCTCCACATAACAGACCTTCATCGCGTAGTCCGGCGGGCTAATCCGCGATGTACGGAAGATGGATTAGTACACCTAGGCAATTGGGAAACCCTCTGATTGCCGCTACAGTGCCCCTGCGCCCACAGCCGAGCTTCCTCCCCCAGCCGGCAGCGCAAAATCTGAAGGAGGAAGAAAATGTCTCGAACAAACTTGCTAGTAGCTTGTACTTTGGTGGCCGCATTGGCCGTGTTCGTTGGGACTGCGACGGCGCAAACCCCGGCGGTCAGCGCCCAACCAGGTGTGTATGCCGTTGACTACTTCGCGAATGCCAACACCAGTGGCGCTCCCGATGCCACGACTCGCATCATCAATCCGGGCCTGTCGGGTGGAAACCTGTGCGCGGACATCTTTGTATTCGACCCCAACGAAGAGATTTCCGAGTGCTGCAGTTGCACCACTACCCCGGATGGTCTGCTGACGCTTTCCGTAAATGGTGACCTCACCAGTAATCCCCTGACGGGTGTGGTTCTTACTACGGGCATCATCAAAGTCGTGTCGGCAGCGACGACTGGTGGACGCTGTCCGCTGCCCACCTCGTTTGCACCGGTAGCGACCCTGCGTTCCTGGACCACTCACGTTCAGAACGGGGCCGCCGGGGTTACCGAGACTGGCGACCAGGCCGTTTCCCTGAGCCTGGCCGAGGGTAAAGCTCTGGCTGCGCAATGTACGGACATTTCGCGAGCCGGCAGCGGACACGGGATTTGTGCCAATAGCGCCGCTCTGGCGGCGATCTGCAACAACTAGGGCGCCCGAACATTCCCCCACGTGGTCGGCCTGGGTCATAGCCAGGGCCTTCCACCTCAACTCGCCAGACAGGGATTTCCTGTTCTCTTGTCTGGCGATTTTTCGCTCCGTACAGTTTTAACAATTTCTTGATCAAGGAGAGGAATTTATGCAGTTCTCGCAAGGACTCTTAGGCTTCGCATTGAGTACGACCCTGGTTCTGTTTGGCACTGGAAACGCGGTCGCCCAAACTGGTACAGAGGTGGTCGCCGAGATTGGAGCGGTCAAGCTGACTATGAGTGATCTCGATCAGCAAGAGGCGGCTAAGCTTTTGCAGGCTCGTTATGATTTTTATCAAGCTGAGAGCAAGGCCCTTGAGGACCTGATCGACACGACCTTGATCGCGCAGAAGGCCAGCAGCGAAAACCTCACAGTCGAGCAACTCCTCGACCGTGACGTCAGGTCTCAGGTCAAAGATCCCACCGAAGATCAAGTCAGAGTGTTCTACGAGGGCCTGGAGACCGACCAACCGTACGAGGCCATGCGGGGAAAGATCTTGGAGAAAATCAGGACGCTGCGCACCAATAAAGCTGCAGCTGCGTATGTCAAAGAGCTTCGTGAGCAGTCTAACGTGTACGTGACTCTTACTCCACCCAGTACGGTGGTGGATCTTGCAAACGCAGATGTGCTCGGGTCAAAGAATGCGCCGGTAATGCTGGTTGAATTCGCTGACTATGAGTGTCCCTATTGCCAGAAGGTCGCGCCCGCGATCAAAAAACTGCAGGCTGAACTTGGTTCCAAGCTCGCGGTAGTCTACAAGGACTTCCCATTGCCGATGCACGCACATGCGGAAAAGGCCGCGGAGGCCGCGCGCTGTGCCGGCAAGCAAGGCCAGTTCTGGGCCTTCCATGACGAGTTGTTCAGCAGCAAACAACTGGATATTGATCAACTGAAGGAGCAAGCCCATGCTTTAAAGCTGGACTCGGCGGTGTTTGACAAATGCCTTGATGCCGGCGAGACAGCCGCCGCTGTGCAACAGGATCGTCAGCAGGGTATGCGCCTCGGGCTTAGCGGCACCCCCAGCTTTTTCGTGAACGGTCACTTTCTCAGTGGTGCACTTGACTATGCTGCACTGCGCAAGATCGTAGATCAGCAACTGGCACAGCCACCTAACCAGGCGGCCATAACCGCAAGCAAATGAGTACAAGCCGGAGTGCAACCAGGAGGAGCGCGTAGAGGAGAGGGGGACCGAATGGAAAAAAGCGAGCGCAGCACCAACCAGCGGAGACGGGCGAACACTCTGATCATTTGCGATATGATTCGCCTGCAAATACGCTTGAGAGCCGTTCAAGCAAGAGTGGAAGCACCGCTCAAGCGAAAAGTCTGGCACGGGGCAAGTGGCACTCGAGACCGGCCTTGAGTCTGTGTGGTCTTAAAAGGCGCACCAGGAGAGGATCGGGAAGTGGTGTGCAAGGTTTTGCACGTTGACAGTGCAGCTTAGCGCTATATAAAGTTCCGAGGATATCTGGCCTAACGGGTCTCCGAACGACCTGTAACAGACAGTAAGCGGGCGCCCATCCGCTCCTTCGCGCCTGCCCTTGGAGCGCGCCATGAAAGCTGCGTACCTGCTGTTATCTCTGCTGTTTGTTTCTTTTCCGGCACTCGCTGCCGATGCTCAGGTTGCCCGAAGCGCCAGTCCCAGCGCGGCTTATGGCCGGTTGCCCCTGGCCTTCGAGCCAAACCACGGCCAGGCCGACGCACAAGTTCGTTTCCTGGCACGCAGCAGCGCCTACACACTATTTCTAGCCTCTGACGAGGCCGTGCTGAGTCTGAAGAATTCAACCGCGGAGCGTGTTGACGGTCTGCGGATGAAACTGTTGCGTGCAAATTCCAGCGCGGCGATCGTGGGTGTGGACCTTTTGCCAGGCAAAACGAATTACTTCCTCGGCAGTGATCCTGCAAAGTGGCGCACTGGTATTCCAACTTACGCGCGGGTCAAGTGCGCTGGCATCTATCCGGGCATCGATCTTGTTTATTACGGCCACCAGGGCAGGTTGGAATACGACTTTGTGGTGGCGCCGAAAGCCGATCCGACAAGAATCCGTATGACGTTCGCCGGCGCGACACTCGTGATCGACAACCAGGGAGACCTGGTTCTGCAGATTGGGGGCAGGGAAGTCCGATTCCAGAAACCGGTGGTCTATCAGAACGAGAGCGATTCTCGCCGACGCTCTGTGGACGGCCAATATGCTCTCACAGCTAACCAGGAGGTGACATTCGAGCTCGGAGAATATGACAAGAGCAGAGCTCTGATCATCGACCCGACGCTGGTTTACTCGACCTATTTGGGCGGTAGCGACAACGACGGCCCGTTCTCGATTGCAGTCGATCCCTCAGGAAACGCCTACATCACCGGTGGAACCGAGTCGGGAGACTTTCCTACAACCACAGGGGTAGTTCAGAAGTCATTTGGGGGTGAGAAACCCAGTTGCAATGGCGTGCCACAGTTTGTGTGTGGAGACGCATTTGTGGCCAAGATTGACCCCACGGGGACGTCACTGGTATATGCCACATACTTGGGGGGCGACAACCGGGATTCAGGATCCGGGATATTCGTTGATGCGACGGGAATTGTGTATGTGGCTGGGGAAACTCAGTCCAGCAACTTTCCTGCAACTGCCGGAGTCGTCCAGCCCAGGCTGGCGGGCACACGAAACGCGTTTATCGCGAAGCTCGATGCCACAGGTTCCAATCTGCTGTATTCGACTTACCTGGGCGGCAGTTCTAAGGACGGCGCGTTTGCCATCGCGGTGGATGCGAGCGGCGCTGCTTATATCACGGGGGCGACAAAATCCCCCAACTTTCCCTTCACCACTGGAGCGTTTCAGACCACCTGCAACAGTTGCAGTCTGCCCACTCCTCTTCCGGATGCCTTTGTGACGAAATTGAAGCCGGACGCGAGCGGTCTGATTTATTCGACATTCCTTGGAGGGACTTCCCAGGACGCCGGCCTCAGCCTGGCACTGGATGGCTCGGGAAATGCTTATGTGACCGGCAGCACGGTGTCCACAGATTTTCCCACGCAGAATCCATTGCAACCTGACTTCGCCGGCGGCGGAACGAATTGTCCGCTTCAGAATGATCAAATCGATGCTCACATTTTTATCTGCGGTGATGCGTTTGTTGCCAAGGTCAACCCCACAGGCACGGGGTTGGTTTACTCGACCTACCTTGGAGGCAGCAACGACGACTCCGGGTTTGGGATCGCCGTGGATTCCGTGGGCAATGCCTATGTGGCAGGCGGAACCGCCTCGACCGACTTTCCTACGACTGCGGGCGTGTTGCAGCCCACATTCGGCGGAGGCAACAGCAATTGCTCAAACACCGGGGTCGCGTGCGGGGATGCCTTTGTGGCGAAGATCAATGCAGCCGGATCAAGCCTGGTGTATTCAACCTATCTGGGCGGCGTGAATGATGATTTTGGCGGACGCATCGCGGTGGACGCAGTGAACGATTTACATGTTACCGGAATCACTATGTCCACCAATTTTCCGCGCACAGCCGACGCTAGCCAATCCTCGTTTGGCGGGGGCTCATCCAGTTGCACGATCGGCGAGGTATGCGGCGACGGCTTCCTGGCAACTTTGAACATCGACGCTTCAGCTGCGGTTTTTTCCACCTACCTCGGCGGCAGCGGTGATGATGGCGGGTTGGCGGTGGCCTCGGACGGATCCGGCAATGACTATGTCACCGGTATCACCGTCTCGCCCAACTTCCCCACCACTGCGGGGGCGTATGACATCTCATGCGGCACGGATGGCGCCTGCAATGGAGGCCTTTCGGATGTTTTCGTCTCAAAATTCGCAGTGCCAGTACCGGGGGTGAGTTTGTCGCCAACGAGCCTCAACTTCCTGGCGCAGCCCATTGGCCTGGTGAGTGCCTCCAAAGCAGTGACCCTGACCAACACTGGCAACGGAACCCTGAGTGTCCCACTAATTGCGGCCAGCGGAGACTACTCGCAAACCAATACCTGTCCCGCTACTCTGATCCCCGGCGACAACTGCAGCATCAACGTCACCTTTACGCCGACGGTGGCGGGTGGAATTTCTGGGGAGATTACGGTGAACGACAGCGCTCCGAGCGCGCACCAGATGGTGAACCTGTCGGGGACAGGCGTGGCCGCAATCGGCATTGCTCCCGGCAGCCTTAGCTTTGGAACAGTAAGCGTCGGAAGCACCAGTGCTCCCAAGATGGTGACATTGACTAACAATCAGAGCGGCGCGGCACTGACGCTCAGCTTTCTGGCCAGCGGGAACTATTCTGCGGTGGGGAGCGGCACTAAGCCGTGCGGGACATCGCTCGCAGCCAAGGCGAGTTGCACCATGTCGGTAACCTTTTCGCCGACTACGAATGACAGCATCAACGGGGCGGTGACTATCAAGTACAACGCCGCATTCAGCCCGCAGGAAGTCTACTTGTCCGGCACCGGCACAGGCGGGGCAGTCGCCCCACTGACATTGTCGCCGTCGAGCGTGACCTTCGCCTCACGAGCCATTGGGACCAGAAGCCCAGCCCAAGTTGTGACCGTCACCAACAGCAGTGACAGCACTCTGAGCATCACAGGGGCCGCAGCCAGTGGTGACTACACAGTGGCTGCAAGCGGTACCTCGCCCTGCGGCGGGGCGCTCACGGCAGGCGCTTCTTGCACGGTCTCGGTGACCTTCTTACCCACCAGCCTGGGTACGATCAGGGGCGCATTGGTATTTAATGACACGGCGGCGGTAGGGCAGCAAGTATTGGATGTTTCCGGCACTGGGTTGTTGCCCGTCACCTTCTCACCGGGGAGTCTGACCTTCGCAGCGCAGGCGGTGGGTACGATCAGCACACCCCAAACCGTCACCTTGGCCAACCACCAAAACACCGCACTGAACATCACCAGCATTGCTGCCAGCGGGAACTATGCTGCGGTGCCGGGCGGACCGACACCCTGTGGAGGCAGTGTTGCAGGTAAGAGCACGTGCACCTTCATTGTCACTTTCAACCCAACCTCCACCGGAACCATTCAGGGAGCAGTCACGGTCACACACAACGCAGGCGGTAATCCGCAGGTGGTAGGGTTGAGCGGTACCGGGCAATAGCGCTACCTCTGGAGCCGGCATTAGGGACGAGTTGTGATAAATCCGGGACCAAACTTCCTGGCGAGGCAGTCGTGTCGTGTTACCATCACACGCCGTTTGGGACGAAAGACCATACACGGGGGACACAATGAAATTCACGACCAGGCAATTGCTTGCTTTAGCATTGGCAATTTTAGCGGGGGTGACCGGGCTCTTGGCGCAGCAGGCACATCCCAATTTGTCTCCCCGGTATGCCACGGTCAGGCCCGCAACCCCGATTAGTCCTCAAGCCTTCGAAGCCTTGGGCAAAGACGGGAAGGTGATCCCCACCTGGGGCGCATTGTTTCGCTACAACAATAAATTCTATGGCTTCAACATGATTGGTACTGATCCGTCGCAGGGGTCAGCAACTTCTGTGATCGATACCGTGGTGGTTCCGCTGGCCTTCCGTTTCGCCGATGGTACGGTGCTTGATCCGACCATGCCACGCCAATGCGGGGGAGGAGCATCTGCGCTTGCCATCACCGAACAGTCGCCGCTATTTCAGAACGTCGATTGGGTACAAGGCGGCGTCGACGTGGGAAACACACAGTATATGGATGCCGTTCAGCGTGCTGAATGGTGGAACTTTGCCAATGGCTCGGCTCCCGACTACCACGTGCTTCTCAATCCCGTGATCGCGGACAAGCTAACCATCAGCGTGCCCGCCAGCGAAGGAAGCGTGTTCAGTCATGGCTGCGGGAAGTACGGAGACGTGGAAGGCCTTTATTTCGACACTCTGCTGCGCCGGCTGATTGTAAAACTCGGTTTGCAACCCAATCAGCTGCCGTACTTCTTGACCTATGACGTGGTCGAGGATCATGGCGTTCTCGGCTATCACAGCACGTTTAACAACACGATCTTCGCGGCCGGAACCTACGTGGACCTGCCACTAGGCCCGAATCATGCCTACCAGGATATGGTGGTCATGAGCCAAGTATTGGGCTCAACCTTCAATGATCCGCTTGGGACTAATTTGACGCCGGGTTGGACGTCTCCAGTTGCGCCTCAAGTGGGATGCAGTGATTTTCTCGAGGCCGGAGACCCTTTGACCGGCCTGTCTGAACCAGTACAGGTTCCGGGCATTCAGCACCAGTTTTACGTTCAAGACCTTGCTTTCGAGTTGTGGTTCGCCAAGGCGCCTGCATCGACTTCCGTCAACGGATGGTTTTCGATGTTTGGCACTTTCCAATCTTCTGCACCATCCTGCAATTAGCTTGGCCCGCCCGCCGGGCCATAGCGGGGTCAGAGGGGGGCGGAGTTGAGGGCGCTTCGGCCTGCGGTTCAGATCGCAGTACAATAGTCGTATGCCCGACTCCCTTGTTATTGCTGGCCGCGAGTTCCGTTCCCGACTGATTGTGGGGACGGGGAAGTACAAGTCCTTTCAGGAAAATGCCCGGGCGCTCGAGGCGAGCGGCGCGGATATGGTCACGGTCGCTGTGCGCCGGGTGAACCTGGACCGCAGCAAGGAATCGTTGCTCGACTACATTGACCCCAAGAAATATTTTCTGCTGCCGAATACGGCAGGCTGCTACACCGCCGACGAAGCCATTCGCACCGCGCTCCTGGGCCGCGAAGTCGGACTCTCGGACTGGGTGAAGCTGGAAGTAATCGGCGACCAGGCCACGCTGTATCCTGACGTGCAAGCCACGCTCGAGGCTACCCGGGTGCTGGTTAAAGAAGGTTTCACGGTTCTTCCGTACACCTCCGACGATGTGGTATTTGCCAAGCGGCTGCTGGATGCGGGCGCCAGTGCGGTGATGCCGCTAGGCGCACCTATCGGCAGTGGCCTGGGCATTCAGAATGCTGTGAACATACGCATTCTGCGGGAAGTGATCACGGGCGTGCCGTTGATTCTGGATGCGGGAGTGGGAACGGCCTCCGATGCCACCCTCGCCATGGAGCTTGGGGCCGACGCCGTCCTCATGAACACTGGGATTGCAAGCGCCCAGGATCCGGTGTTGATGGCTGAAGCTATGAAGCATGCCGTATTGGCAGGCCGGGAAGCCTACCTGGCAGGGCGGATGCCGAAGAAGCTGTATGCTACGGCGAGCTCACCGCTTGAAGGCGTAGTGCGGTAGTCCGACACAAAATGAAAGGGCGGCCCCTGGCCGCCCTGATTCCTTCCTCAAAATCAACTTACAACATCTTCACACTCTCCACGTGAATGGATTCGCCGGTGACTTGGCCGGTCACGGCCACGTGGTGGCCCTCATGTCCCTTCAGGACGTCGGGGTTGTCTACGGCGAGGACTTTTTGGTCGGTATCAGTGACGATGACCGCCTTGGCGCCCTTGGCAAGGCACTTGTTCATACAGGCGGCATGACTGGCACTGGCGCCCTTGGCGCCGCATTGCGAGTCACTGACAATGCCATTCACGGTGGAAGAATCGGCCGCCAAGGCCAACCCGACCATGAACAACAGGAGAGAAAGGGCAAGACAAAGCAATAACAGTTTTTTCATGACATCCTCGAATTTGAGCGGCCAAGCCGCAGATTTTTGTCGCTACTCGCTGATCAAGCCCGATGCACTCTCGCTGCTGGGCTGAACAGAATCCTTGGGAAGATTTTCACGAACTATATCACATCAAGCGCGCTTTGCTCCGCACACCAGGGCTTACTTCATGGCGGAATTGGTTTGGGGCCTGGGGGGCGCGGGAGCCGGGGGCGACACATATATGACCTCGCCCGGCCGCGCATAGCGCAACTGCTCGCGGGCTTCCTTTTCGATGGTCTTGGGATCGGTCTGCAGTGCCTTGATCTGTCCGGAGTAGCGATCGTTCTCCTGCTGCAAGCTGTGAATTTCGCTTTGCAGACCCAGGTATTCGGTCCGCTTTTGACGATAGACCACCATGCCGTTGGCGCCGAACATGACATGCACGAATAGCCATATGGTGAAGGCACCTACCGCAGCGGTCGCCAGGCGCCGCCGAATGCTGTGCAGCATGGTCAACGTGGGCCGCAGCTTTGCCATCGTGCGGTCGGCCCAGGCTTCGGCTTGCGGGGCCCGCTCCACAAGGGTGCGTAGGCCCTCTTCGGGGCTGGGGATGATGCGAACTCGGGGAAGACGCCCTACTCGAAGATCCATTGCCTGGCTGCTGCGCTCATTCGTTCCAGTTCCTTCTCACTGCTGGCTTCGGTGTACACCCGCACCACCGGTTCGGTACCCGAAAGGCGGTAGCACACCCACGCGCCATCATCACATACCAACTTCAGCCCGTCGGTGCGTACCACTTCCTTCACCTTGCGGCCGCAGAAGTCGTTGGGATTGAGCCCCAGCTTAACAGTGAACTTCGCTTTGACTTCTGGCGTCAAGCGGAAGTTCTCACGCCGAGGGTAAAAGGAACCAACTTTGACAAATAAGGCGTCCAACTGGCGTCCCAGGGACTGGTTTCGGCGGGCCACCATCTCACAGCAGAGGAGTCCGGCGAGGATGCCGTCCTTTTCAGGAACGTGGTGGCGGATGGAGAGGCCGGCACTTTCTTCGCCGCCGATGACAATTTTGTCCTGCTGGATGAGCTCGCCGATATATTTGAAGCCGACAGGCGTCTCATGCAATGGAATGTGGTGATGCTCAGCCAGGGCATTTACCAGGTTGGTGGTGGCTACGGATTTGGCGACACCGTTTTTCCATCCCCGCGTCTCGACCAGATAATCGAAGAGCAGGGCGATGATGTAATTGGGCTGGAAAAAGGTTCCGTCCTGGTCCACGATGCCGAAACGGTCGGCGTCGCCGTCGGTGGCGATGCCGATATGGGCGTTAGTTTCGCGCATTCTCTGGCGAAGGTCGCTGAGCAGGTGGTCATCCGGCTCCGGAGCATGGCCGCCGAAAAGCACATCACGATAGTCGTGGACCGCGGTGACTTCGACGCCAGCCTCGCGCAGCAGAGCGTCGGGATATCCGCAACCCGCTCCCCAGAAAGGGTCGAAGACGATTCGCAGGCCGGCTTGCTTGATGACGGAGAGGTCAATTACTTCCCGCAGCCGGGCCAGGTAGGGTCCGCGCGGGTCGAGGGGTTCGGGGTGGGGTTTCGAGGAAGCTGGTTTGGCAACGGCGCCTGCGTCAAAGGCGGCAATCTCTGCCTCAATCCGCCGGGTCACTTCGGGCAACGCCGGGGCGCCATCGGGGGTCGAGAACTTGATGCCGTTGTACTCCGGCGGATTGTGTGAAGCCGTGAAGTTGATGGCCCCGTCAGCGTGTTCGCGAGTGACCGCATATGAGATGGCTGGAGTGGGTGCTGCCTCGGCAATCAGCAGAGGGGTGATGCCATGGGCGCGAAGAATCTCGTTGGCCATGCTGCAGAAGGTTTCACCCAGAAACCGGGGATCGCGCCCAACGATGATGCGGGCCCCCGATGGCCTTTGAGAAACTATGTAGCGCGCGATTCCGCTGACGGCGCGACGGACGTTGGCGAACGTAAAGTCTTCGGCCATGACGGCACGCCAGCCGGAGGTGCCGAACTTGATTTCGGTAGGCATAGGTTCGAAGTGATACTCTTTCAAACGTAGAAGGCTGATTCTATATGACTGACAAGAGACTCGTCCTGACCACCGCAGGATCGGTGGATGAAGCACGGCGTATCGCCGAGGGGTTGCTGGATCGGAGGATCGCTGCCTGCGTAAACATTGTGCCCAGAGCTGTATCGATTTATCGCTGGAAGGGCAAGGTAGAAGAAGCGGAGGAGTGGCTGCTGTGGATCAAGACCACGGCCGCGGCTTACGAACAGGTGCGCGATGCCATTCAGGAAATGCATTCTTATGAACTGCCGGAATGCTTGTGCCTGGCGGTGGAGGACGGCAGCGCGGAGTACCTGCATTGGATCGACTGTTCGATGGAGCCGTCGAAGAATTGCCCAGAATAGCGCCGATCCGGGAAATCTGCGTTGATCAGCTTGATCTAGCCGTACCCTAGATTGCCGCTAATGCCTGATCGAGGTCGGCCAGGATGTCATCGACGTCCTCGATGCCTACAGAAATTCGCACCATGCCGTCGGTCAGTCCAATTTCCTTTCTTCCTTTTTCACCCAAAGCAGCGTGAGTCATGGTAGCCGGGTGCGAGATCAGGGTCTCAACCCCACCCAGCGACTCGGCCAGCGAGCACAGACGGACATTCTTCAACATCTTTTTTGCATTGGATAATGAGCCGGTTTCGAAGGTGATCATGGAACCGAAACCCGTCATCTGTTTGCGCGCGAGATCGTACTGGGGATGGTCGGGGAGCCCGGGATAGAACACCTGCTTTACCTTGCGATGGCGGGAGAGAAAGTCAGCCACGATGCGTCCGCTCTGGTCGTGCAACTCCATACGGACGGCCAGTGTCTTAACGCCGCGCAGCACCAGCCAGCACTCGAACGGCGAGAGAATTGCCCCCGCAGCTTTTTGCACGAACCCTAGTTGTTCAGCTTGTTCGGGCCGGGTACACACTACCACCCCGCCCAGGCCGTCGCTGTGGCCATTGAGAAACTTGGTGGTGGAGTGAACCACCATGTCGGCGCCCAGCGCAATGGGCTGCTGAAAATAGGGCGACATGAAAGTGTTGTCCACCACCAGTTCAACTTTCTTCTTGCGGCAAAGGTCGCTGATGGCGCGGATGTCACTCAGGGCCATGAGTGGGTTGGTAGGGGTCTCCACGTACACCATGCGCGTGTTCCTGCGGATGGCGCGCTCCACATTCTTTACATCGGACGTGTCCACGTAGCTGAATTCGATCCCGTAGCCGGAGAGAACCTGGTTGAAGAGGCGGGGCACGCCGCCGTAAAGGTTGTGCCCGGCGACCACGTGATCACCCGATCGAAACATGGTACAGAGAGCATTGATTGCAGCCATACCACTGGCAAACACACGCGAAGCGACCCCGCCCTCGAGCGAAGCCAGGTTTTCCTCCAGGCGGGTACGCGTCGGATTCGACACGCGGGCATATTCGTAGCCCTTGTTCTTGCCTAACTCCTGCTGAAGGTAGGTTGACGTGGGATAAATCGGAACGACGATCGAACCGGTCTCAGCGTCAGCTTCCTGACCGGTATGAATGGCGCGAGTGGCGAATCCGGGGAGTTTGGATTTGTTCATATTCTTGGCTCTTAGCTCCTAGCCTTCGGCCATGAGAGCTTCCTAGAGGAACTGCACGAACCGTGGTACTTGTTGAGTGCTGAGTGCCGAAGCCTCTAAATTCCGCCGTCGAAGATCTTCTTTGACAGGTAGCGCTCGGCGGAGTCGGGAATCATAGTGACCACCGTTTTCCCGGCACCCAACCGCTCGGCGATCAGCAAAGATGCGAAAACGTTGGCGCCGCCGCTCGAGCCGGAAAGTACTCCCTCGCGCGCTGCCAGTTGCTTCACCATGCCAAAGGCGTCGGTATCGCTGACCATGAGGACTTCGTCGCACACCGCGCGGTCAAAGTTCTTGGGGATAAAGCTGGCGCCGATTCCTTCCACTTTGTGCGGGCCAGGTTTGCCGCCTCCCAGGACGGAGCCCTGGGTCTCGACTGCGTAGGCCAGCACTTTGGGTAAATGGTCCTTTAGATAACGCGCAACGCCGGTAAAGGTTCCGGCGGTGCCGGCGCCGATTACTACGGCATCGATCTGTCCATCCATTTGTTCGAAGATTTCGCGGGCCGTAGTTTGGTAGTGGTAATCAGGATTGGCGGAATTATCAAACTGCGAGGCCATGAAAGCATTGCGGTTAGTGGCGGTCAGTTCGTTGGCACGATTAATGGCTCCCTGCATGCCCTCAGCGTCCGGGGTGCGAGTCACCTCGGCGCCGAGGGCTCGCATGATCATAACTTTTTCTTCCGAAAAGCGTTCCGGGACGAACAGAGCGACCCTGTAGCCGCGGTTTGCGCCAATCAGCGCCAGACCGATGCCGGTATTTCCGGCCGTGGCTTCGACAATGGTTCCTCCCGGCTTGAGCAGGCCCTCGGCCTCGGCTCGCTGAATGATCCCGATAGCGGCACGGTCCTTCACGCTGCCACCAGGATTCAAGTACTCCAGCTTGGCGTAGATCGAAGCGGAAGTGGGAGGCACAATCCGCTTCAGTTTAAGAATGGGAGTTTCGCCGACGAGTTGGCTGATGTCGTCGGCTACCTGCAGGCGGCTTCGCTCGATGAGCGTCTTGTGCACTCTACAGGGTACGGAAGGTTGGGCAGAAGCGTCAATTGCACTAAGGTATGGGCACGTTGGAGGGTTCAGAAAAAGCCTAGTGCGACTGCCCCTCCCCAGGGTAGTAGCCACTTCGGGTCCGGACCAAAAGCTTCCTATACCCTTTGGCGCGGGCCTCGACGTGGATATTGCGGTATCCGCCCACACTCTTGGGAGTAGTGGGCTTGTACCCAATGGTGTACTGGCTGCGAATGTCGTGAGCCACGGTACTGCTGATCTCATCCACCTCCGCAAGCGTCTTGGGCAGGAACGCGAGGCCTCCGGTCGCGGTGGCAACGGTTTGCAAGGCGCGACGCGCGCGATGGGCCCTTTCCTCACCCAACAATCCGATGGCATACACCGTGGGACCGTTTTCCACTTGCAGGGCGCGGACGGTCTGCTCCAGCGATTCGCGGCTGGCGTTGTCTTCACCATCGGTGACCACAAACAAAACTTTTTTTTGCAGCCGGGCGTGCCGTTTCATTTCATCCGCGGTGGCAACCATGGCGTCGTAGAGGGCCGTGCCGCCGCGCGCTTCTACCTTCTCCAGGGCTTCTTTCAGCAGATTGATCCTGCTGGTGAAGGGCTGATCAAGGTAGAACTCGTCGTTGAAGTTCACCACGCAGACTTCATCCTGGGGATTGCTGGCGCGGACCAGATTCAGCGCCGCTTTATTGACCTTTTCACGCTTTTCCCGCATGGAGCCCGAGTTGTCAATCACAATGCACATTGAGACCGGAATGTCTTCCTTCCGAAAAGAAGTCATGGTCTGAGGCTGGCCGTTTTCAAACACTGTGAAATCCGGCTTGGTCAGGTCCATCACCAGGCGGTTCCTGTCATCCACTACAGTAGCGTGGACGGACACCTCCTCAACCTCCTTCTTGAAAACAAAAATGCTGTTGTCGTCGGTGGAAGCAGGTTCCTTGGGGGGCTGAGTCTGGGGCTGAGCTGCCTGCTGGGGGGACGGAGTAGAGGCGGCTGGTGGAGCAGAGGCCGGAGCATTTTGGGTTGTGCCAGCGCTGCAAAGGGAAAGACAGATGACCAGAAAGGCCAGCCAACGATCATTCGGAAGGCGCATAGTATCCCGTTTTGGCGAAAACCCGGAGCGGCGGCAATCCTTTGGGCGGAATCAGTTTCACTTTTATTTTACGCCACTTGCCGTCATGCCCTGGGTTCTTGGGACGGTACCCCAGCACGTACTGGTTGCGCAGTTCGATGCCAATCTTGGTGGCCACATCGGCCAGATCGTTGGGATTATCAATGGTGAAGGCACGGCCTCCGGTGATCTCGGTGATATCGGTAAGCAGAGCCGGCCCCGACGCCTCCTCGGGAGTGGCCATGAAGTGGTCATAAATCCCGATGGCATAGATCATTACATCCGCCTCGCGAACCGTGGACTTGATCTCGCCTTCGGTGTAACGGCTATGGTTGTCGCCGCCGTCAGAAATGATCAGCAGCGCCTTTTTGGGATATTTGGCCTGCCGCATCTTACTCACACCCAGATAAATGCCATCCAGCAACGCGGTGCGTCCTTTGGGGACTGTGTACACCAGCTTGCCCTGGATATCCTCGACCGACGAGGTAAAGTCGGAAACCTCCTCCGGCCTGTCGGCAAAGGTAATCATGAAAAACTCATCCTGGGGATTGGCTGTTTTGAAAAACTCGATCACGGCTTCACGAGCACGCTCGATCTTGCTGCCCATGCTGCCGCTCATGTCGAAAATCACTCCGATCGAGACCGGGGCGTCTTCGCTGGAGAAAGACTTAAGTTCCTGCTGATCTTTGTTTTCGTAAATTTCGAAATTCTCTTTGTCGAGTCCGGTAACCAGGCGATTCAACGGGTCTGTAATGGTGACTGGTATCAGTACCAGGCTGACATCGACTTTCATGGGACGGGTGTGTGTCCGGAACGAGGGATCGACAGAATCCAGGGGATTGGGCTTTGTGGGCTCAACCCGGGGAGCCACATGGACATCTTCGATGGAAACCTGGGCGCGCGCTTGGGATGGGATCCCCGCAGTGCAAGCCAAGGTGATAACGAAAGCTGTGAAAGCGACCGAGGCTCGTCCAAAGCCAGACATAACTCTTCTGAAAGTCCAGGGAGGGACTGACTGGGTACCGTCTTCGGTCAGGGGGCGAGATGACCCGCTCCGCCCACAAAGGCGGGCCACAAAGAACCTCACTGAAGCTGATCGTATCACAGCTAAGCCGCTGTGGTACGAGGGTTTTTTCGGAAGTGGGATGGCCTTTTCAGGCAAAAGTTTGCTCATGGGTGGGGGGCCTTTTCTGGGGACCGGCGTCGCCAAGGTGTAAAATCTCGGCAGCGCGAGGTCGACGAGCATGCGCTTCGTGACGGGACTGCTTCTAGCGTTAACTCTCTCCCAATCTCCCCCAAAAGGCTCATCCGCTGGAGATGCACTAGGGCTGCTGACCGAGGTAGGTCAACGATATGCAGACGCGAAGTCCTACCACATTGAAGCGGTGGAAGAACGAACCCACAGCAACGAACTACGCCACTCGTGGAATAAATCGCTGCTCAAAGCGATCGTCGCCCCCGGGGGCCGCTATCGCTATGAAGGGCGTTCTGATCTCGGTACGACGGTGCTGGTTTCAGACGGGAAGACCCAGTGGGATTACCACGTTGAGGAGCATGAGTACACCCAATCTCCCGTGCCCCCAACGGCTGACAAACATCGCAATATCGTTCAGGAAGAAATGGCTGCGGAGAACGCCAAGGACTTGGCGGATCGCACCGTTCACCTTGCCAAAGCATTGAAATCTGCATCGTGGCTCCCCGAGGAGACAATTTCGGTTAACGGCCACCCCATCGAGTGCTATGTCGTCCACTTTGGCGAGGACGACCGCAAGACCCGGCATCACGACGGCAAACAGGAGGAGACGGTCTGGATCGACAAGTCGCGCAAGATTGTGGTCAAGGCTCTCAAACGGGAAGACACTTATTTCATGATAGGGTCGCACACCCACATTCCTATCGTTGCTGAGACCACCACTCTTTATCCAATCGTCGAACTCGATCAACAGGAACCCGCCAGTACGTTTACCTTCGTCGCGCCAGCCGACGCCAAATTGATGGTGGAGTTCCCCAATCAGTTCGCTCGTCACAGCAGCCCTGGACAGGCGACAGACTTGCTAGGCAAACCTGCTCCTGAACTTCCCCTGAAGTCTGCATCGGGGGAAGTTACCAAGCTGAGCAGCTTCCGCGGCAAACCAGTCTTCATCGAATTCTGGGCAACCTGGTGCGAGCCTTGTGTTGACCTGATGCCAGAACTGACCAAGCTTTACGGGGAAACTGCTGATAAAGGACTGGTCTGGCTCAGTATTGACAATGATGAAGACCCGAGCGAGGCGGAAGCGTTCATCACACGCGAACATATTCCCTGGCGCAACTATCACGATGAGGACGGTTCGTTGGGTGACGCGTTTCATCGAGAGGGCATTCCGTTGGGAGTCTTGATCGATGCCGAGGGCAAAATTACGTTTTGCGCGGTAGGATACGAGATCGCCGACTTGCGAGCAGCGATTGCGAAACTTGGCCCGCAGTTCAACGCTACAGCAGAGGCGGTGGGACGACATTTCTAGTAAACTCGGGTTTCGCCCATGGCACACATCGCCCCCTTCCGTGCTTTGCGCTACGACCCCGCGCGGGTTGACCTCTCGCAGGTCGTAACCCAACCTTACGACAAGATCACGCCCGACATGCAGGAGCGCTACTATGCGGCCAGCCCGCACAATTTGGTACGCATCATTCTGGGGAAGCGGGAACCGGCAGATCGGGTAGGAGACAACACCTATACGCGGGCGGCGGCTTACTTCCAGGATTGGCGGCGCCAGGGGATCTTTCTGCAGGACGCCCAGCCTTCGATTTACAGCTATGCGCAGCATTTCACGGTTCCGGGAGGAAGCAAGCAATTAGAACGTTGGGGTTTCATTGCACTGGGACGTCTGGAAGACTACTCCGCCAATGTAGTGTTTCGTCATGAGCAGACCCTCGCGAAGCCCAAAGCTGACCGCTTGGACCTGTTGCGGTCCACCCGGGCTCATTTTGGACAGCTCTTCATGCTGTACAGCGATCCGGCGGCAGAAATCGACGGTCTACTGACCGCTGCGGCTGCACCGGAGATTGACACCCTCGACGAGTATGGGGTGCGACACCGGGTGTCCAGGATTTCGGACCCTGGCCTGGTTGACTTGGTGCGCGGCAAGATGCGTGACAAGAAACTGATTATTGCGGACGGACACCATCGCTACGAAACTGCTTTGAACTATCGTGATGAGCGCCGCAGCTCGGCGGATACCACACCGCCCGGGACACATGGATTCTCCCTCGAAATCCCGCCCTATGAGATGGTGATGATGACCTTCATCAATATGGACAGCCTCGGTCTGCTGATTTTGCCGACTCACCGGGTGGTGCACGGATTGGCATCGTTCTCGTCCGAGCAATTGCGGCAGCGGGCCAGCCGGTACTTCAGTGTGGAAGAGGTCGATCCCTCGGTGGATGCTGCCCGGGCTAGCGGAATTCTGCGGGAGGCCGGTCACGCTGGTACCGCGCTGCTGGCGGTGACCGCCGACAGAGTGCTGCTCCTGGATACTCCTCAAGCCATCGGATCCAACGTCTTCAACGGGCTCTCGCTGCAGCAGCAGTCCCTCGATGTGGTCCAATTGCACAAGTGCCTGTTGGAAGGAGTACTGGGAATTTCCGAGGATGCGATCCGCAATCAGCAGAACATCAGCTACGTACGGGAAGCGGGCGAAGCCATGACGCGGGTGAGGTCAGGCGGCGCGAACGTGGCGTTCCTCATCAATCCGGTACGCATGCGGCAGGTTCGAGACATTGCGTTTGCAGGCGAGGTTCTGCCGCAAAAATCAACCGACTTCTATCCCAAACTGCTCAGCGGGCTGACGATCTACGCGCTGGAGTAGGCAGAAAGAACCTCGATTCAGCCGGGACTCGCGCCATAATGGATGTATCTTGACCACAGCAGGCGGAATCAGCAGCTCCAAGCGGCGCGGCCTGATGCGCGCTTCCGTAGCTGTCCTCCTGGCGATTGCCTCGGTGGTTCTGCTTTCCGGCTCTTCCGTAGAAAAACGCATCTCCATCTATTCGACGGTCGCCAATTACTCGCTCCCAGTGGTGGAGCGGAACAAGCTCGACTACGTGGGCTTGCTGGAAGCTCTCGAGCCTCTAGGCACGGTGAGTGCGCGGGTAAATGGAGACCATTGGCGGCTCCGCTACAACGCGGTGTTTGCAGAGTTCACGGCGAATAAGCGCGGGGCGCGAGTGCGGGAAACAAGCATCGAGCTGCCGGCGAATTTCATTCTGGACGGCGGTCGCGGCCTGGTGCCGCTGGCAGGCCTGAGCAGCCTGTTTTCGCGTATTCTCGGCGGCCCGGTAACCTTTAACTCCAGTTCGCGACGGTTGTTTATAGGCAGTGTTGCGATCCATTTCACGGCTCAAGTCAGCAGTACCGTGCCGCCGAAGCTGATCATGAACTTCAGTTCACCCGTGAACCCCACCATTGCCACCGAACCTGGGAGGTTGCGGATGACGTTCAGTCACGATCCGGTAGTGCCGCCCAGTACCCCGAAACTTACGTTTGACAGTCCGGTGATTACCTCCGCGAACTTCCAGGAGAGCAACGGCGAGTCTGAAATATTGATCACCACCACAGTGCCCGTGCTGGCCAGCTTCAGCAACAACGGGCGTACCATCACCATCGAGCCGCCAGCTTCGGCAGCGACGGCGATACCGATCTCGCCATCAGGAACGGTGTCGCCAGTAATGCCGCCGCCCGGCATACCACCGGTTATTCCTCCAAGTGCGGCGCGTCCTAACACGATGCACTATTTTGCAGTGGTGGATGCCAGTCATGGAGGCGACGAGCGCGGCGCGGCACTGACAGAGCAAATGGCGGAAAAAGATGTCACCCTGGTATTTGCGCGGCTTCTCCGCCAGGAACTCAACGGCCGTGGAATGCCCACGCTTCTGGTCCGCGATGCCGACACCACTCTGACCACGGATCAACGGGCGACGATAACAAACACCGCGGCTCCAGCAATTTACGTTTGTGTGCATGCATCTTCGCAGGGGACGGGCGTGCGCGTGTACACGGCTCTTGCTATGCCGGGCGGAGGGAATGCCGGTCCGTTTCTTGACTGGGATACAGCGCAGAATCCGTTTGCGTCGCTCAGTGATGCTGCTGCCACCAGTGTGGCGGCGGCCCTTCACAGCAAGCAGGTCTCGGTTCGGACTCTGACCGTCCCACTGCGACCGCTGAACAACATCACCACCGCGGCGGTAGCGATTGAGATCGCCCCTCCTGGGAGTGACATTTCACGGCTAAACTCGACGATATACCAGCAAGCCATCGCTGTCGCCGTCGCTGCCGGCGTGGCGGACGTCCGCGAAAAACTTCAGGCGGTACGAAAATGATTCCCCGTCAACTTATTCTCGGGGCTGGGGTCATGATCATTCTGGCCCTGGGGATGACTCTCTACGCATGGCACATGCGCGGAGGCGCGAGCCGGCCCGAAACTGCATCCACTCAGCCCGTGGCACCCCCAGTGTCCGGACCTACGGAGCAAGTGACGCTGTATGTCGCCTACGATGATGGCGGATTCCTGCGTCCGCAGTCGGCGCGAATTCCGCTGTCCGCAGGCCGACAGGAGCGAGCCGCAGAGTTGCTGCGGGCCCTCATCGATATCTATCTCGATAAGTCTACCCCTCATGCGCTGGGGCCCGGGTCCGAAATACGCGACGTTTATCTGGTAGATCCCGGTCTCGCGGTGATTGATCTCAACGCGGCTTTTGCCGATGGCCACCGCTCCGGCGTGCTGATTGAAGAATTGACCGTAGCTTCTCTGGTGGAAACAGTCGCCGCCAACATTCCAGGAATTGCACGAGCCAAGATACTGGTGGACGGCAAGGAGCGCGACACGCTGGCTGGTCATCTGGACCTGACAAATTTCTACGACGTTGCGGCTTTTTCTCAGTTGATGCTGCAACTGCAAAGCGCGCGCTGAACGGGGACTGCCACCATCGGTTACAATCGCGGACTATGGTTTACCGCTCCGATAACCGCACCGCCGACCAGCTCCGCCCGGTGAACATCGTTGCCGACTATATCAATACAGCCGAAGGCTCAGTTCTTATAGAAGTAGGGAACACTCGCGTAATCTGCACCGCCTCGATCGAGGAGACCGTGCCGCAATTCATGCGCAACACCGGCAAAGGTTGGATCACGGCCGAATACAGCATGCTGCCCCGCGCGACGCTGACTCGCACACCCCGTGAGGTGAACAAAGGCCGGCCCAGCGGACGGACTCACGAGATCCAGAGGCTGATCGGGAGATCTCTGCGGGCGGTGACCGATCTGGAACGCCTCGGCGAACGCACGATCTGGATTGATTGCGACGTGATTCAAGCCGACGGCGGCACCCGCACGGCTTCCATCACCGGCGCCTTTGTCGCCCTAGGGCTGGCCTTCGAGAAGCTGGTCGAGGCGGGCACACTGACTTCCGCTCCGCTGCGCGACTTCATCGCAGCAGTTAGCGTAGGTATTGTGGACGGCGAAATCTTGCTCGATCTTGCCTATGAAGAGGATTCTCGCGCCGATGTGGACATGAACTTCGTAATGACCGCCGGCCACAAGTTGGTGGAAGTGCAGGCGACGGCCGAACATCAGGTGTTTGATGACTCGCAGTTGCAGAAAATGCTGGCTCTGGCCCGCCAGGGCGTGCAGTCACTGATCGCGAAACAACAGGGCATTTTGCGAGCGTTAACGCTGAGGCAGTAGAAGAGTCTGTCAACAGTCAGCTGCCGCTCTGGTCTATACCTGTAGCACATCGCCCTCGCGCGCGACCATCTCGTACAACACCGGGTTGACGAAGAATCCGATGAAGAGTCGGGAAATGAGTCCGGCCACGATGACAATGGCAAACGGCCTTTGCGTATCTGATCCGATGCCGGTGGACAAGGCCGCCGGCAGCAATCCCAGGCAGGCGACCAGAGCGGTCATCATGATGGGACGCAGCCGCAAGAGCGAAGCTTCGCGAGTGGCCGTCCCGATGTCCATTCCTTCCTGCCGCAGCTTGTTGATGTAGGAGACGAGAATGACGGCCGTCTCGACGGAAACTCCGAGCAGAGCCAGAAGGCCCAGAACTGAGGAAACGCTGAAGGGCGTGTGGGTGAGTTTCAGCGCAACCAGCGCACCCACGGGTTCGGTCATGATGACACCGAGAGCGATGGTGACGGGGAACTTGAAATTTCCGTAGAGCGCAAACAGGATCATGAAAATCAGCACTACCGCCAGCGGGCCAATAAAGTACATCTGCGATTTGGCCTCGAGAAACTGGCTGTATTCGCCACCCCATTCCATGCGGTAGCCCTGCGGCAGGGTCACCGCCTTCTTGACGGCTGCCTGGCCATCTCGTACCGCCCGCTCCAGATCGCGTCCTTCGATGCTGTACTGCACGCCGATGTAGCGGGAATTGTTTTCGCGATAGATAAACGACGCACCGTTTCCCTGGCGTGATCTTGGCGAGTTGGCTGAGCGGGATCTGCTGACCGTCGGGCGTGCCCACCAGCAGATTTCCGATCTCATGCGCGCTGCTGCGGAATTGGGGCTGCATGCGGACCACCAGATCGAACAGCTTCTCTCCTTGAATGACCTGGGTGACGGCCTGCCCGCCGACCGCGGCGGAAATCACAGCTTCGACGTCGGCAACGTTGATGCCGTAGCGCGCAATCTTGTCGCGATCGACGTCGACCAGAAGGCTGGGCTGGCCAAGTTCGCGCACTACGGTGAGTTCGGTGAAGCCGGGTACCTTGCCGAGAGTGTTCTTGATCTGGATGGCTTTGTCCTGAAGTACGTTCAGGTCGTCACCATAGATTTTGACCGCCAGAGAGCTCTTGAGGCCGGTGAGCGCTTCGTCCACCGCGTCTTCGGCGGGCTGCGTGTAGTTGAAGATAATTCCGGGAAAGGCCGTGAGTTTCTTGTTGATGGATTCGATCAGCTGTTTCTTGTCGCTGATGTCGCCGGTCCAGGCCTTGTCCTTGTACGGCTTGAGTCCAACGTAGAACTCGCAGTTAAAAAAGCCCGTGGGATCGGTGCCATCGTCGGGCCGTCCTAATTCCGATCCCACCACCGTGACCTGCGGATACGACATCAGAATGTCGCGAATCTGAGGAGCGATCTTGCTGGCCTCCTCGAAGGAAATGGTGTAGGGCATGGTCGCGCGCACCCAGAGCGCGCCTTCGTCGAGGTGAGGCATGAACTCGCCGCCGATGAAGGGCACCAGCAGCAGGGTCGCCCCGAAGATCAGGGTCGCGATCACCATGGTCGCCTTGGGCCGGTTGAGCGCCCAATCCAGCTGGACTGCGTATTTCTGCTTCATCCATTCAAAGGCGCGATTCGGTTTCTCGTGCACCCCGCTTCTTGAACCAGTAGGAGGCGAGCACCGGGATCAGCGTGAGCGTCAGAATGAGCGCGCCGACCAGCGCAAACGACATGGTCTCAGCCATGGGGTGGAACAGCTTCCCGGAGGCTCCGCTCAGCGCGTAGATCGGCAGATAACCGGCGAGGATGACGGCCACCGAATAGAAGATTGGGCGATCCACATCTTTCGCGGCCGCAAGAATGACGTCGTTCAGGTTGTACTCCTGGCCCTCCCGCAGTGCCAGTTCGCGGTAGATGTTTTCGATCATCACCACGGTGCCATCGATGACAATGCCGAAGTCGATGGCTCCGATGGAAAGCAAATTCGCGGCAACGTCGTGCGCATGCAGCACGATGAAGGCAAACAGAAGCGAGAGCGGAATGGTGAGGGCAACAATGATGGCGGCGCGAAAGCTGACCAGGAAGAAAATCAGCACGATCAAAACCAGCACCATGCCGCGAAGCAGGTTCGCTTCCACCGTGTCGGTGGTCAGATCGACCAGTTCGCTGCGATCGTAATAAGGATGGATCTTGACGTCCGGCGGCAGGATCTGGCTGGTTCAGTTCCTCGGTCTTGGCTTCCACCCCTTTCAGGACGTTCTGCGTCTGCTCGCCGCGCAGCATGAGGATGACGCCTTCGACGGCATCGTCATTTTTCTGGAAGCCGAATTCGCCGAGACGCGGGGCGTGCCCGATGGTGACATCTCCGATGTCGCGCACTCGGATGGGTACGCCCTTGTTGGCGCCGACCACGACGTTGCCAATGTCGTCGGTGTTGCGTACCAGGCCGATGCCGCGAACGTAGTAGAACTGTCCGCCCTGCGAATAGAATCCGCCGCCGGCATTGGAGTTATTGGCGGCCAGAGCCGCGGTGACCTGCGGAATGGTCAGGTGATAACCGTAGATGCGCGCCGGATCGAGCAGCACCTGATACTGCATCATGGTTCCGCCGAAGCCTGAATCGTCAGCCACGCCGTGCACCGATCGATAGGCCCGCTCAACCACCCAATCTTCAATGTCTTCAACTCCTGCGGCGAGCGGTCGGGACTCTCGAGCACATAGCGATACACCAGGCCGCTGGGGCTGAACAGGGGCGCCATGCTCGGAGTCACTCCGGTCGGCAGCGTGGCTTGAGCGAGCCGCTCAAAAACGATCTGGCGCGCAAAGTAGTCGTTGGTGCTTTCTTCGAAGGTGAGGATTAGATCGGACAAACCATAGAGTGAGATGGAACGCATGACCACCATGTGCGGGACGCCGTTCATCTCAAGTTCGAGCGGAAGCGTGACCAGGCGTTCAACTTCTTCGGCGGCATGGTCCGGCCACTGGGTGATGATTTCGACCTGCGGAGGCGCGAGGTCGGGATAGGCGTCCACCGGCATCCGCTGAAAAGACAGGATTCCGCCGACCGTGATGAACGCGGTCAGCATCAGTACCAGGAACCTCTGCCGCAGCGCCGCTTGGACGATTCGGTGGATCATTCGGTTGTGGTGGACACTATCCTTGAGTTCTTGCGATCTTGCTGAAGTCGCCGTCAGCTAGCGCTGCAGCGAGTTCGCAAACTGCAGGAACAAGCTGCCGTTTCCGATGACCTGATCGCCCGCTTTCAGACCGCTGGTAATTTCCGTCTGTCCATTCAAACTTTCGCCGAGGGTCACGGAACGCCTGCCAAACTGGTTCGAAGAGGCCGCGGCATAAACAAAAGGCTGGTTCTCGCTATCGCGCAGAACCGCAGCATCCGGAAGCGCAATGGCATTCGGGATCGTGCCCGCATTTACGGTCGCCACCACGTACATATCCTTCTTTAGCTTTTCGCCGGGATTGTTGGTCTCGATGCGCGCCTGCAGCGTGCGCGTGTTGGGATCGAGCGAAGCGGCGACGTAAGAAATGCGCCCGTGGAACACGTCAGGATAAGCATCCGTCTGAATTGTGACCGTGTCTCCGACGTGCACGTAGGGCAAATCTTTTTGATAGACATTGACCAGCACCCAGACGGTGCTGATGTCGGAGATCATGAAGCATTGAGTTGCACCGGTCTGAATCAGTTGCCCGGCGGCACACATCCTGTTCGACCACCAGGCCGCCGATCGGCGCCCTCACCGGAACCTCAAAAGAAGGCGGCGCTTTCACCAGCGCGTCGGGATCGGTGATTCCCATCACTTTCAACGCGGCCTGCGCCGCTGCCAGGTCGCCGCCGGCCTGCACCTCGGCCGATTCCGCCTGCTCCAGGTTCTGTTCTGCGATGGCGTGATGCTGATACAAGTCCTGGGCCCGGGCGTAGGCTTTCTGGGCCAGGGCGTACGCATCTTTGGCCTTTAGATAGTTGGTGCGAAGCTGCGAATAATCCGGGCTCGCCACGTACAACATGGGCTCACCCTGACTGTACCTTCTGCCCCGGAACGACCACGACCCGGCTGACCGGTCCGCTAACCTGCGTGATGACCGGAGTGGTGCGAAAACTGTTGTACGCAACCGCTCCCGGTCAGACGCAGCGTCCGAGTCAGCGTGGTGGGTTGGACCGTGATCACCTGCGACATGCGACATCTGCTCCTGCGGGATGGTAAAGAGTTCCGGGTTGTCCGCGGTCTTGGCGCCGCTATAGGCGGCATTCGATCCCGGGCCCTCGCAGCCGGCAATCGCCAGCAGGATCGCCAACGGACCAGCAAACACAGCCAACCGTTGCCATGGAGTCGTCCTCATGGCAGGTTCCTCGTTCCTACCGCTTGCTTCAACTGCTCCAGCGCGGTCATGTAAGATGCCAGCGCCTGGCGGTAGGCCAGTTGCAATCGAGCGGTAGCTGCGCTCGGCGTCGAGAAAATCCAACAGGCTGGCGGCGCCTCGTTTGTAGGCATACTCGCTGATGTCACGCGAATCCTGCGCCTGTTTGAGATAGCCGGAAGTATAGAGCTGCACGACTTCATCGTTGCTCCTGACGGCTTCATAGGCATTGGCAACATCGGAAAGAACGGTATCGCTGGCTGCTTGCTGTTGCTCCTGGGCCTGCGTGAGTGCGTACCCGGTGCGGGCGATCTCTCCTTGATTGCGATTGAAGATGGGAAGCTCAAAATTCACGAAGATCGAAGCCGTGTTCTCGCCGGACACATGGGTAAAGTCGTAGGTGCCATTGACGTCCACCTTGGCGTTGGCTTTGGCCAGGAGGATCTGGCTCTGCGCCGCGGTGATTCCCAATTCCGCGGCGCGAAAGTCGGGGCGTTCCCGCAACGCCCTCGTCTGCAAATCTTCCACCGTTCCCTTTACCGGCTGATAGGCCAGATCGCCAACCACGTCGTAATCGGCCGGCACCGCGTTGTAGCCGAGAGTCGCACGCAGGCCGACCAGCGCCTGCACTTTTGCCAGACGAGCCGAGGACACGTCGGTCTGAAACTGCAGGAGCTGCAGCTTGATCTTAAGATAGTCGCCTTCGCCGATGTAGCCGGCCTTGAATTGTGATTCGCTGATATCGACCGTCTGCTGAAAGCCCTTTAGATCCTGAAGCGCGAACTGAAGGGTCGATTCCGCCAGCAAAACGCTGACGAACTGCTGGCCTACGTTGAATGCCAGGGTGCGTTCCGCGTCGGCGACCTGCGCCCGAGTAACGCTCGTCTGATCGCGGGCGGCTTGCAGACGACGCTGGCGCTTGTGGCCGCGCTCGAAGAGGTATCCGAGCCCGATGTCGAACTGCTGCGTTTCATTCAAGTTATCCAGCGAAAAATCTTGCGGCGTAAAGATCGGGATGAACTGGGAGTCCGCTCCCAGAGTCGGATTGGGACGCAGATTGGCGGTAATCTCCTGGGCCTGATTCTGAAGAATCAGGGTTCGCGTGGCCTGTATGGAATGGTTGTGTGCCAGCGCCAGATCGATGGCCTGATCAAGAGTGATCAGGGTCGGGGTTTGTCCGGAGCCTGTGCCCACGAGCAGCACGACGGAGATCGCAGCCCGGGCGAATATCCGAAAGTGCTTGAAGTGCATAAGGCTAGAGCGCATAGGGACTGAGACCAAAGCGCGCCGACGCTGGCACAACCGGTCTCGCACGGAGGCTCGAACCTGCCCCTGCACTACGCCAAGCTCCGTCGTACGTAAATCCTCCTCTATCTATGACTGCGACTAGGGCTTAATGGATGTATTGTAATTCACCAGCAATCGCGGGCGCGTGATAGTTATGGTGCCCGTCTAAAGGGTCGCCGGTCTTAATCGGGCCGATCAGGCCGATATCATCCCATTCTTGTACATCGCAATCGTGTGAGAATGTTCTTCTCTTCTCCACGGTTTCCAATGGTTTACAATTGCTGGGTTTAAGCATTCATGGAGGCCCTTATGAAACTTACCCCGGGAAAGCTGGCGGGACTCAAGCGCGTTTCGAACGACCGCGGCGTAATTGCTGCCGCGGCCATGGATCAGCGCGGCTCGCTACAGAAATCTCTGGCAAAAGAAAAAGGCAGCGAAGTCAGCGACGCTATGATGGAAGAGTTTAAGTCGCTGGTCACAGAAGTGCTTACTCCGCATGCCAGCGCCATTCTGCTTGATCCCGAATGGGGGCTGCCAGCCTCCAAAAGGCGGGCAAAGAACGCTGGTCTGCTGCTGGCTTACGAGAAGACGGGATATGACAAAACCGGTCCCGGACGGCTGGGAGATTTGCTGGATCACTGGTCGGCCAAGCGCCTCAAGGAAGCCGGCGCCGATTGCGTCAAGATTCTGCTCTATTACACCCCCTTCGATCCCAAGGAGGTGAATGACAAGAAGCATGCCTGGGTGGAGCGCATCGGCGATGAGTGCCGGGCCAATGACATCCCGTATTTCTTGGAGTTCGTGGGCTATGAGGAGGGCGCTGACGAGAAGGGCTTCGAGTACGCGAAGAAGAAACCGGAAATCGTCATCGAAAGCATGCGCGAGTTCAGCAAGGAGCGCTATGGAGTTGATGTGCTCAAGGTCGAAGTGCCAGTGAATATGAAGTTCGTGGAAGGCGCCAAGGTTTATGCCGGGCAGAAAGCCTACACCCGGAAAGAAGCTGCTGATCTGTTTCTGAAGGCGGCCAAGGTTGCCACCAAGCCCTTCATCTATCTTTCCGCGGGTGTCAGCAATGCCGAATTCACCGAGGCGCTCGAATTAGCGGCAGAGTCCGGGGTCAAGTTCAATGGTGTGCTGTGCGGGCGCGCAACCTGGAAGGAAGGCATTCCGGTTTATGCCAAGCAGGGCGCCGATGCTTTCCGCAAGTGGCTGCAGAGTGAGGGCGTAAAGAACATCAACAACGTGAATGATCGCCTGAAGGCTGCGACCTCCTGGCACTCTATTTACTCGGTCGAACCGGCGCTGGTTAACGCATAGCGCATTGCGGAAATCAGATTGCAGAATAGGCGGGCTTCGGCCCGCCTTTTTCTTTCCTCCATCTCCCCGGTGGTTTAGACTCTTGCCGGCGCCAGCAGCGAGGACAAGATGACACCAACCAAGACCGCGCTCATCACCGGCGCTTCCAGCGGCATCGGACTCGAACTGGCGAAGGTCTTCGCCAGCAACCGTCACAATTTGGTGCTGATCGCACGCGGCGGCGAAAAGCTCGCGCAGGTCGCTGATGAGTTACAAGGCCAATTTGAAATTTCTGCCAAGGCGATCGCGCTCGATTTGAGCACCGGCCCCGCGCCGCAATTCCTCTTCGACCAATTGCAACGCGACGGAATCGCGATCGACATTCTGGTGAACAATGCCGGATATGCGGTCTTTGGGGAGTTCATGAAGAATCCAACGGAAGAGGAACTGGGGCAGATTCATCTCAACATCACGGCGCTGACCCACCTGACCAAGCTCTTCGTCGGACCCATGCTGGAGCGCTGTTCCGGCAAGATTCTGAACGTGGCCTCAACGGCGGGATTCCAGCCCGGCCCCTTAATGGCG
>CAVTHF010000009.1:0-461850 GCA_963734415.1 uncultured Acidobacteriota bacterium
TACTTCTGTGCAAAATAACGTCACTTTAGCCCTTGCGCAAAATCCGCTGCGAAGGATACCATTCAAGTGTTCCCTTGAGTGGCTGCGCTTCCTAGCGAGCCTCCCGCGCCGTTTAGCTCCAGGCGCCTGAAACGGACAAAGATCATTCACCAATGAAGTCGGCAGTGGCGGGTTTCTACACATGTCCCGTGCACAAGCGCACGAGGCCAAGTACTACCCCGGAATTGCAAACGAGCGTGCCGCAATCGAGTCGGACAGCCAGGACAAAGGCAGCACAATACAGAGAGAAATAACGATGAATGTTGGACCGGGAAATCCCTCCCGAGGCGGAGGGAGAGGCAGACGGCGGCGTGGTCGCCGCCCTTCGAATCAAAGCGGGCCGCTGGGTAGCCGTGATCGCCAGCAGCACAGCGGTATCTATACCGCCCCCATGGACCACAACTACAGAGGCGCCATGGGCGGCGACAAGGGACCGAGAGGTCGGGGACGCCCTGGCTTTGGGCCTTCGTATTCACCGGTCGAACCCGAGCCTCTGCCTCCCAACGAAGACGCCACTTCGCGGATCTTCGCCTTCGTCGATGACCTGTTCTTTCAGGCCAAGATTCAGGAGACGGCGCGCAAACTCAACGTCAAGGTGGAATTCGTCAAGACCGACAAAGACCTGAACGAGAAGATGAAGCAGAATGGGGAAGAGAAGCCCTCGCTGATCATCTTCGATCTGAACAGCGTCAGCGCGAAGCCTTTAATCCTGATTCCGAAACTCAAGGCCAAACTGAAGAAGGGAACCTCGATCATTGGTTTCCTCTCCCATGTGCAGGGTGATTTGAAGCAGAAGGCACACGAAGTCGGCTGCGACATGGTGGTGCCGCGCTCGGCGTTCTCCCAGAACCTGCCTCAGTTATTGCGCCGGCATGGTGCGCCCGAAGGGGAAGCCACGGGCAACTAGCGTTCTGCGTTCGCAACTCCTTGGTCGCCTCTCCGGCGCTCGATCATTCTTCATACCCACGGCTTACGCCGTGGGCTTTATTTTGACGCCGCTCCGCGGCTATGCTCTCTCCGGCTATCCCGGAGGCCATTGCAGGCTGCGGCCTCCGAGCAAGTGCACATGCAGGTGGAAGACTGACTGGCCGGCTCGCGGACCCACGTTGAGCACGGTGCGGTAGCCATCCTCGATGCTGCGCTGGCGGGCAATGTTGGCGGCGGCCAGATGGCATTGACCGATGAGTTCGCTGTCCTCGCCGAGGGCTTCTTTCAATCCGCGAATGTGCTTCTTGGGGACAATGAGCACATGTGTCGGCGCTTGGGGGTTGATGTCTTCAAACGCGTAGGTGTGTGCGTCTTCGTATACTTTCTTGGAGGGAATCTCGCCGCTGATGATGCGGCAGAACAGACAATCTTTCATGGCACGTCCAAGCTTTTGAATTTGGGTCTGACTTTTACTGGGAACCGACCACCCGGGGAAGGACGCTGACCGCTAAAATCGCACACAGCATAACATCGAATCGAACTTTCAAGCACAGCCCGGCTTCAATCCAGCCGAACTAATCCAGTCGAACTAATCCAGTCGAACCAGAAAAATGTCCCCTTCCGAGGTGTGAGTAGTGCGGGCTACTTCCTCGGCGCGTTTGCGATCGTCGTCCTGCACTCGCACGCGTACCCACCAGTCGCCGACTGGGCTGCCGAAACACTGCACCTTGGCGGTTTGATAGCGATGGGAAAGATGATCGGCGAGCTTGTCGGCGGCGTGCTCTTTCTCAAAAGCGCCAATCTGCACCGCCCATCGTCCGCCATGGTTCAACGCTGCGGGAGCGCGCAGCACCTCCAGGCGCACCATGGCTACTCCGGCTCCCCAAACGTCCACTTTCTTGGCTGCGGCCTGCGAAAGATCGAGGATGCGTCCAGACACGAACGGGCCGCGATCGGTGATGCGAACCACCGCGGAATGTCCGGTCTTTAGGTTGGTCACGCGGACCGTCGATCCCAATGGAAGGGTGCGATGGGCCGCAGTCATGGCGTGCATATCGTAGACTTCGCCATTCGAACCGCGGCGATGGTTATAAGGGGCGCCGTACCAACTCGCCAGTCCGGTCTCGACCAGCAGAGGTTTTCCTCCGTACGACGCCGGCTCTACTTCTTCTTTAACTATTGGTGTTGTGGTCGGAGGTTGGTCTGGTTCATTGTCCGGTTGTGATTCAGCTTCGGCAATGGCGGGTGGAGGTGGCACATCGACCTTGGCTGTTTTGGGGCCGCCACAGGCGGTCAACAGGGAAGACGAGACGCAGATGAGGGCGCCGACGCAGAACCACCCGAGCGGGCGGCTCACTTCTTCTCCGGGTGAGTCTCCATGTAATCGGCCAGACGTGCCAACTTCTCGGCCGCGACGCGGAGGGCCTTGGTGGAGTGCTGGCGGACAGCCGGAACCACTTCCTCGTTGAGGTATTCGACCAGTTCCGCAGTCTCTTTCTCCAAGGTGGTGGTCACCTCGTTGATGGACTGATTGAGGCGGGCGGAAGCTTCTTCCACCTTGCGGTTGAAGTCGTTCATGGCGATCCCTCGTGAGGGCGAAAACGGCCACTCGTGATTTGCGGATAGCAGGCTCGCCTATTATTTCGCGCTATGTCGGTGAGGGTCAATGGGGAGGGACCCCGAGCGTACACGCTCGAGAGCCCTGAGGGCCGCAACCCAACCCTAGAACTTGTTCCTAGCTCCCGATGGAGCTGGCTACGTTGGAGAAAACATTGTTGGAATTCGAGCCGATCAACCGGACCGTGCCCACGACGATCACCAGTATCACCGCCAACATCACTGCATATTCAGCAATGTCCTGGCCTTCCTCCTGCGACCAAAGTCTGTCAAGAAAGTCTCTCATCTCCATCCCCCGGGCGCGTGCTTGAGACATCCGCGCCAACTCACAGCTTGCCCTGCCAGGGGCTACATAACAATGGCCCGTTCGAGGGTTTCAAAGTAACCAGCGTAACCAGGAGGGATTACTTAATCAGCTGCACGAGTAGGAGGCGCAGGACCAACAACTTCGGGCCGACGCGGCTTGAGCCTTTGACGGACCAACGCGGCTATGCCCAGCAAGCCAGTGCCGAGCAGACCGAGAGTCCCGGGCTCGGGTACGGGAGTGAGGTTAGTGTTACCGCTGGCGATCATGATCGAGACTACGTTGCGAGAGCCTGGCGTAACAGTCACAGTCAATTGCACGGTCAAGCCAACCACCGCAATATTCTGATTGCCTTCAACCAGGATGCCGCTGATAGGTCCGGTGAGAGTGTATTCTTTTGCGCCGTTGGAGAGAGTGAAGAGCTGCCAGGAAACGTTGCCACTGAAACTACCATTGAAGATCACGCCGTCAGGCAGGCCGTTGGTGCCGTTGGTCGCAATCTGGAAGGAACCACCTCCCGCGAAGATGGCGCCGGTCTGCAGGTTTCCGCTAATCAGCGCGCCGGTGCTGAAGCTCAAAGACCCCAGATTGCCGGTCACGGTGCCGAGGCCATCGTAGTTGACAACCGAGGTCAAGGTGGAACCGCTCAGCGTCAGGCCAGCGTTTGATCCGGTGAGAGTGCCGCCGGTATTGCCGAAGTCTACTTGGTTACTGCTGTCGGCCACGGCTGACAGCGGCAGAACCAGCGCCAGCAAGGCCATCCAGACAACTCGCCCCATGGTAAATCTCCCTAGACGGAAAGCGGCACGTCAAGTGTCTTGCCAAGCCGTGCGTCTGTCAACTGTGGAAAACCTCAGCTTGCTCGCGGGGAACCGAAGATGGTGAAGAGCCAGTGACCTACTCACCTCGTCTTTTGCTAATACTGGAGCTTCTCTGCTATCCTATTGATGCGTTTGATTAGAGTCGGTTGTAGAGCAACTTCTTGCCAACCAGCTAGGACATGCCCTTCGTACTTCCGAATCCTTTCAGCGTAAACTGATCGAAAGGAACATCCCTTAACAATATGGCAGAACAAGGAACAGTAAAGTGGTTTAACGACGCCAAGGGCTACGGCTTCATCAGCCGTCAGACTGGCGAGGATGTGTTCGTCCATTTCTCGGCAATTCAGGCGGGTGGCTTCAAGAGCCTGCAGGAAGGCCAGACCGTGGAGTTCGACGTCACTAAGGGCCCGAAAGGCTGGCAAGCTGAAAACGTCCGACCGCTCTAAGCGGTAAGCTCTATCACAGCGAGCGTGTCGGCAACTCGAACCTGGGGCCGGCACGCGTTGCCGTTTCCTCCCCTAACTCACTGCAGACCGGAGCCTGTTTGAACAGCGAAGACCTCAAAGCTTCTTACGCGGTAATCCGCCATAACGTCCGCACGTATGAATCGGGCGGGGTGGCAGCCGTCATCAAGGGAAAGCAGAACGCAGAGACAACCGTAAAACAGTACGAAAGCGGCCAGAGCATGGAGGAGCACCAAGCCGGCTGGCGCTATTTCCTCGAAAAGACTGACCTCAAACCGGGAATGGATCCCGAGCAGGCGACCCAGCGTCGCCAGGCAGACCTGGAGACTCGCGAGTCCAAGGCGCTGCAAGAGGAACGTTTCCTGCCACCGTTCAGCAACGGCACACGACATTAGTTTTCGGTGTCTGTCCCGCTCGTCGCCTCTGTTGTGAGCAAATATCCACGAACTACCAGGACCGTAGGGCAAGAACTGTACCGCGTATCCGTTACCCCTCAGGAAAGCAAAACCCTCCCCTACGGAATCCCCTCGATGGTTATTGGACGACCCAGGCGCTAGTGTCAGTTTCTGGGTTTGGTACACCTTTTTCCCCGACGTCTAAAGGACCGGAAAGAGAGAAGAGACAGTGGGTAAGACATTGCACCGTTACATCCAACTCGGTATTTGCGCGGTCCTTGCGCTAAGCACGGAAATGGCGCTGGCTCAGGGTTCGTCAGCGGCCTCAGCCGGCGGTTCATCGGTCGCATTTGTCTATGTGTCCAGCAATACCAGCGGAAACAGCTATGAGATTAATGCTTTCGCCGCACTCCCCAACGGGCAACTTATGGCGGTGCCAGGATCGCCTTTTCCAGCGAACGTGCAAGGGATAGCCCTGAACAGTAAATATCTGTTCGGCACCAACGGAATCGACATTTTATCGTTTTCCATCGGGTCTGACGGCTCCCTGAAAGAGGTCGCCTCGGTCAATGCCCAACAATTCAACGGAGGTAGTTGCGGCGGCCCGGCGGCTCTATTCCTCGACCATACCGGCGCAACCTTGTACGACGAAGACTATGATGGCAACCAGTGTGCGAATACCGCATATCAATTCTTTGACATCGACGGTTCCACCGGTCAGCTGAATTATCTCGGAGTTACCGCTGCCGCAAGCCCGGCGTTCAACGTGCCGCTGGCCTTCGTTGGTGACAATTTGGACGCATACGGATCAACTTGCTATCACTTTAATCCGTCCATCTTCGGGTTCCAGCGAAACAGTGATGGAACGCTGGCCGGTTTGAACCTGAATCCGGCGATGCCGGTCCCGCAAAGTGGAAATTTCTACTGTCCCTATCTCGCGGCCGAAGACCAAACCAATCACCTTGCGATCTCCGTGCAGCAACTCGATGGATCGACTTGGCAACCGACAGGCCCGCCGCAGCTTGCGACCTACAGTGCCGACAGCTCCGGGAACCTGACCACGAGTAGCACATTTTCAAACATGCCCTCAACCAGCGTCCAGAGCGTTACCGATATCTGGATGTCCCCATCGGGCGAGCTCCTGGCGGTGGGTGGAACGGCTGGGTTGCAGGTGTTCCATTTCAACGGGAGTAACCCGATCACGCACTATACCGGGCTGCTCACCAAGGCTGAAATCGATCAGTTCTTCTGGGACAATGACGATCACTTGTATGCCATCAGCCGGTCTGCCGGCAAACTGTTCGTCTTTGCGATCACTCCGACCAGCGTTGGTCAGGCTCCCGGCTCGCCGTACACCATCACCAACCCGCAGAACATCATTGTTCTGCCCAAGACGTAAAGCCCAGGGAGTCACGGGGCGAGTCCGGGCGACAAGCATCCGCCGCCTGAGCTTGGCTTCATCGAAGAGGGCGAGCACTTGGATTAAGACGTACGGATCAGATAGGTCGCTCGGAGAGCTGCCGCGGGACTGGGGAAAACAGGCCTTGCGTCTAGTCAAGGCTTTTGGGGTTTAAGGCTGCACGCTTTCCTAACCAACGCCAGATCAAGGCCAGCGGGAGAGAATTCCGCAATCTCCGGACCGTGAGGAGTGTCGAACTCGACCTTGAATATTTTGGCGCCAATCAACTGGCGAACCGTGTCTTTGTCCATCGCAAGGAAGTGGCCGTTCACCCAGTTCCAGTTATGACGGTTGCTGGAATTGTCGACCCGGACGCGTACTCGCAGTTGCGGTTTCCCTTCCCAAAAGCTCGCGCGATTCGGAGGACCGATTCTCAGGTTGGGACGAAAGTCGCCGAGAGCCAGTTTTCCGCCCACGCAGAAAAGGATGACCTTGGCCTTAACATCGCTGTCCGGGAGGATGTTATCGGATTCGAGTTCAAAGCGATTTTTCTGTGCCCCGGTCATCTTGTCCTCAGACTGGAATTCCTTCCATTGTCCGCCGGCGGAAATTCCGGCTTCCGGCTTTCCGGCCGCAGGCGTTCCACCCTGCTGCGCGCACATGGGCATAGCCATCGCGCACAAGAAAATAAAGCACGCGGTAAGCGGCTTCAGGACTAACGTCGGCACACTGACTCCGAGGCTGGGACGAAGGGTTTTCATTTCTGCTCCTACAACATTAAACCCCAAAAGGCGCGAAAGTTGCGCCCAAATCTGGAGAAACGGCCTCAGTTCACCGGCCCCAGATATTGATCCAGCCAGTTCAGCATTTCCTTGATAAGTTCGTTGCGCGGAATGTTGTGGCCGGTTTCATAGAGCAAATGTTTCTTCTGGTCCTTTTTCGATCCGAGCAACTGGTAAAAGGGCTCTTGGTTCGACTCTACCGGGAAGAAGAAATCATAGCGCCCATTCAGCATCAACACCGGCTGTTGCACCCGCGATACGAAGTTAATGGGTTCGACCTCGGGAAGCGAGTGTTGAAACTCGAGTCCCCCCAGCGCGAACACGCAGACCTTGATTCTTGGTTCAATGGCCGGGACGATGCCCCCCATGGCCGCCCCCCAGCTGTAACCGTAGTAGGCCAGCTTCGTGTGGTCCAGTTCGGGGCGTGTCTCGGCGTAGTCGATGGCTCGCGAGACGTCCTTCGCCCACATGATGACGTGGTCCCGCCAGGAGCTGGTCATGTCTGGCACATCGGACTCCATTCCGTCGCCGCGTTCGTAGGTGCTTTTGTACACGGGGTAAATCACTGCGCGACCGCTTCTAAGAACGGCGTCCAGCGCGGCTGTGGTGTAAAGCGAAAATTTGCGCAGTTGGAGTGCGTTCGATCCGGGAAAGAATACAACTGTCTGGAATGGGGGTTTGGCTTTCTTGGGAAGAAACAGGTAGGCGACGGCCCGTTCGTTTCCGTATCCGGCCGCGTAGGTGATCCGCTCCGCCTTCCAATCTTCTTCGTCCTGGCCAAAGGGCTCGGCCGACGCGTTCAGCGCTGTCTTGTCATAGGAATATTGGCCGCGATAGGCCTGGAATAGCACGTCGGAGGCGGGTTTCTCCTTGGATAAATCACGCCTCGGCATCGGCATAGCATCGGTCGCCACCTTGGGGATCGACTCCGGCTCGATATACTTCACGCAACGGAACCCAATATTCGACGCACGAAGAAACGAAGACTGGGCGTCGGGGTCGACAAACATGTAGTTGGGCTCGTCCCAGGCGCCGCCGAGGACGTAATGCTTGCCGGACTCCGGCTCTGTCCCGACCCACTCTTTCACGTTGCCGGCCATATCGTAGCCGCCCCATGGGCTTATGCCGGGCTTGCTGCCGACGGGCAGAACACCGGAGCTGCCGAAGTTGCTGGCGGGTACGATGTAGGACGCAGAAAACGGGCCCGCAGCTCGATTCCAGTGATAGATGGTGGGCAAGCTCTTACCGGCAAACTCCGCATAGGCGGCGGCTTCGTACCAACTGATGCCGGTGACAGGGAAGTCATCTTGGCCTTTGGGGTATTCGCCCTGTAACCAGTCCTTGGGGCCCGGTCGCCCTGCGCCATCGCGAAACAGCGCCATCGCTTCATCCCAAGAAAGACGCTTTCCATCTCGCTGGAAATCAATCTTCCAATACTCACGCTTTTGATATCCACCCTGGTCGACAAAAACCTTGAACTGGCGGTTCGTCACTTCATACTGGTCAATCCAATAATCCTTCAGCGCTAACTCCGGCATGCCTTCATAACCGGGAATAAATAGGGTCTTAGGATATTTCTCAGGCGAAACTCGCACCATTCCGGGAGGAGTGTTCGCGACTTCATCCAATGTGACGGCTGCCTGAACTGACTCGCCCACCGAAAATACGCGTCCCAACAGGCCGATCGTCGTTCGCAAAACGGTGCCGAAGCCAGGCTTCTCCAATTTCCAGATGAACATCCCGCGGGGCTGGCGAGAATTCTTCAGCGGAGTCTTGCCGACGGATTCCCAAGGAGCCTTAGCGTCCACGTAGTCTTTGCGAAAAACGTCCACACCGGGAGGCGTCGTCTCCAGCGAAACTTGATAGGAGATCACCGGCCACAGCTTGGCCAGGGCAGGATCGCCTGGGATCGCCTTCTCGGCCTTGACGGCGAGCGAGTAAGCATCACCGAATTTCCCCTGATCGGCGAGCTGCGAGATTTCTGGCAGCGCGACCTCGCGTGCCCAGCGGGCATCCCGGTAGTGCTTTACCAGCCAGGTTGTTCCTGCACCCAGAAGGATGAATGTCAACACCAAGGGAATCAGCACTCGCGGGCGCTGCACCTCTCTGACGATTCGAGCAGGGCTGAGTACTGCGCCAGATTGAGGGAAGAGCAGATCGCGACAGTTTTTCAGTTCCAGGGCGAGTTCGGCGCCAGAAGCATACCGCGCAGCCGGGTCTTTTTTCAGGCAGTGGACGACAATCTGGCGCACTTCAGTCGGAATATCTCGTTTGATTTCCTGCAAGGGTCTGGGATCGTCCCGCATGACCGCCGAAAGCAAGGTAGCGCTGGACTGGCCCTCGAAAGCTCGTTTGCCGGTCAGCATCTCGTAGAGCACCGAGCCGAAGGAGAAGACATCGCTGCGGGCGTCGATGGCCTTTCCTTCAGCTTGCTCCGGCGACATGTAGGCGGTGGTACCCACAATCATTCCAGGCGTCGTCGCCATGGTCATCACTTCATCACTCTTGGCGGAAGCTGGCCCAGCAAGTTTGGCCAAACCAAAGTCCAGCACCTTGACCAGCCCGCTGTCGTCCACCATGATGTTGGCGGGTTTCAGGTCGCGGTGCACGATGCCGGATGTGTGTGCGCGCGCCAGAGCCTCGGCGATTTGAATGGCATAGTTGAGGGCCTGATCGGTTGCCAGCCCATCTGAAGAGATCAACTTGTCCAGAGTTCTTCCGGCAACGTACTCCATGACCATGAAGTCCACGCCGACCTGGGAACCGACGTCATGAACCACACAGATGTTGGGATGCTGCAGCCCGGAGATGGACTTGGCCTCCTGCTCGAAGCGCGCATGCAGTTCTGGATTAGAAGACAGATGAGCAGGCAGAATTTTGATTGCCACCGTGCGCTGCAGCCTGGTGTCACGGGCCCGATACACCTCTCCCATTCCGCCTGCGCCTAAGGGCGCAACGATTTCGTAGGGGCCGAGTTTTGTACCGGGTACAAGAGCCATGGGCAATGGCGATTATACCTGCAGCGTCCATTTGTTCTTGAAATACCTTGCTGAGGAAGAACGCATTGCCATCGGTTTGTCAGTGCGGAAAGCGGAGTGCGAAATTCCTCAAACATCTGCTTTGGAGAGCTCAGTTCGCCAATCGAATCTGCCGGAAGCGTGCCCACCTCACCTGTATCGATATATATTCTCCCCTCCTCGCTTCTGTTCGCGATTATTGAGCATAGCCCCTAAACTATTCACTGGAGTTGGGAAGAAAGACTGAACAAGACGGCGGGAAGTGGAATATCCAATTGAAGGTAAGAAGTCCACCGATCAATGAAGAGACTTATCCCATTTTTGTTCTTGTCTTCCCTGACGCTTTTTTCTCAGAGCAACAGGGGAGAATTGCGCCTCAAAGTCTCCGATCCGTCGGGCCTCGGCGTAAAAACCACCGTGCAAATCATCAGCGCCGCCAATCAGTATCGCAATGCTCTGGCGACCAGCGATCAGGGTGTGCTGACGGTGCAGCGTTTGCCCTACGGGATTTATCAGGTCGAAATCCAGCAACCTGGCTTTGCACCGGTCGCAGAATCTGTCGAAATTCGTTCCTCTCTTCCCACCGAGCGTAAAATCCAGCTCAAGCTTCCTACGGTAAATGAATCGGTGACGGTTACTGCAGTCGATACATTGATTGACCCCGATCAGGCCGGCACCGTAAACCAGATCGGCTCAGACCTCATCGAGAACCGGCTCAGCTCGATTCCCGGCCGCTCGTTGCAGGATCTGGTCAACTCGCAACCGGGCTGGCTCTACGAAGGCAATGCTGTCCTGCATCCGCGCGGCTCGGAATACCAGACACAGTTTGTGGTGGATGGCATTCCGCTCACCGACAATCGCTCGCCCAGTTTCGGGCCGGAGATTGACGCCGACGACGTGCAATCATTGAGCATCTACACCGCCGGCATCCCCGCCGAGTATGGACGAAAAATGGGCGGAGTGATCGAGGTCAATACCCTGCAGGATCGGCAGCCCGGCTTTCACGGCCAGGTGGGGCTTTCCGGTGGCAGCTTTGATTCGGCGGGAGCTTTTGCGCAAGGGCAGATGGTTTGGGGCAAGAATGCGTTCGGCGCCAGCGCCAGCGGCAGCATGACCGACCACTATCTGAACCCGGTGGTCCCGCAGAACTATTCCAATACCGGTACCCTGGGCGATTTTTCGATGAACTACGAGCGCGACCTCACGCCCAGCGACCGTTTGAGATTCATCGTTCGCCATGAAGTCTCGCGCTACGACATTCCCAACGAACAGCTCCAGCAAGCCGCCGGCCAGCGTCAGACCGCGGACAACGTCGAGACCATGGGCATCGTCTCCTACCAGCACATTTTCTCGCCGCAGGTGCTGGCCGACCTTCGCGGCATGGTCCGCGACAACGCCAACGATTTCAACTCCAACGCGAATTCGACTCCCATCGAGGTGTTTCAACACAACTGGTTTCGCGAAGGATATTTCAAGGGGACGCTCACCGTCAATCACGGCCGCCACGAATGGAAGTTTGGAGTCGAGTCGGACAACACGTTTCTGAACGAGAACTTCAATTACCTCATTACCGATCCAACTCAGTTCGATGACGGCACGCCCCTTACTTTCGCCTTCCTGGGAAACCGCCCCGACCTCGAGCAATCCGCATTCGTGCAGGATCTGATCCACCTCAAGAACTGGACCATCAGCGCCGGGCTGCGCTGGGACCACTATCAGCTCTTGTTGAACCGGCATGCCGTCGACCCGCGCTTCTCGATTTCGCGCTATTTTCCTTCTGCCGATCTGCTCCTGCATTTCTCCTACGACCGGGTTTTCCAGACTCCGTCGTTTGAGAACATCTTGCTTTCGAATTCATCGGCGATCCTGTCCATCGACCCCACAAATTTCCTGCGGCTGCCGGTGCAACCCTCAGAAGGGAACTACTACGAAGCCGGCTTGACCAAGGGGTTCTTCGGCAAGCTCAGGCTCGACGCCAACTATTTTCGGCGGCTGGTCAGTAACTATGCGGACGACGATCAGATCGCCAACACCACCATCAGCTTCCCGATTGCATTCCGCAAATCCATCATCTACGGTGCGGAGGCAAAGCTAGAGGTTCCCGATTGGCGCAGGTTTTCGGGCTTTCTGAGCTATTCCTACACGGTGGGCAACGCCTGGTTCCCGGTGACGGGAGGCCTGTTCCTAGGCGACGACGCATCGAACGCGGTCACCCAGGTCACCGGCCATTTTCCCGATTCACAGGACCAGCGCAACACGGTTCGCGGGCGCGTCCGCTACCAGATCAGACCGCGTTTCTGGATCGCCGGCGGAATTCAATACGACACCGGCCTCCCCTTCGAATTCGTCGGTGATCCAGCCACGGTGCTCGCGCAATACGGCCAGCAAGTGCTCGACCGGATCAACTTCACCCGTGGTCGCATCCTTCCGTCATTCCAGGTGAACGCCTCGGCGGGCGCGGACGTTTACAAGTCAGACCATGTGACCATGCGATTTCAGGTCGACGGACAGAACCTCACCAACGTCCTCGAGGTCATCGACTTCGGCGGCCTTTTCTCCGGCAACGCCATCGGGCCCTCGCGCAGCTTTGCCCTGCGGCTGACGACGAGCTTCTAGAATCAACAGGCCGTCTAGAAAACCGCACGCCGTCATCCCCGGCTTCGTGTAGTCACTATTCGGAGCATCGAGAAAGGAAGTGCGATGGGTATTTAGACCCTCGGAGTGATGTTGGCCGGCTTCTCTTCCTCGTTCATGGCGGACTTGAAACCGCGAATGCCCTCTCCGATTCCTTTGCCGAGTTCGGGAAGTTTTTTCGGTCCGAACACCAGCAAGGCAATTCCGAAAATCACCAACAGATGCATTGGCTGAAATAATCCTTCAAACATATGAGTCCTCGTTTCTTTTCTCCCACCCTCACTGCACCACAACCTGGCCAGTCATCTTGGGGTGGATGGTGCAGAAATATGGGTACTTCCCAGCTTTAACAAAAGTGTAAGAGAACGTTTCGTCCGTATCCCGCACCTTGGACTTGAAAACACCGTCGGTGCTGGCCACGGTATGGGGAATATCATCACGGTTGATCCAGGTGACCGTCGCTCCGACGGCTACTGTGATCGTCTGTGGTCCAAAACTGAAATTATCGATTTTCACCTCCGCGCTTGGCGCTGAGGGTTGGTCAGTCGCAGTGACGCTCGGTGAGCCTGCTAACAGCAGCATCATCGCAATCACCGGTGTCGCCAAACTAGCAAACCACACACTTGTCCTCATCATGTTTCGTTCCTTTCTGGATTTGATCTTCTTGCTGGACCGCGGCCTATCCTAAGGTCGAGTCAACCACCGCCAGAGAATGCTGGCCTCTTAGGTAGTTCACATCAGTGATGCCCAACACGCTTCTCAATTGCTCTGCCGGCACTTTCATGGGTCCGGGAGAATCCGCCTTGCCGGGCTGAGGTTGCGGAAACGCCGTTGACATCGCGGTGTGGAAAGTCACGCTGCCTTCAATCTTCTGCATGGTTTGGTGGATGTGCCCATTCAACACCGTCACGGAACCAAACTTCTTCAGATAGGCCAGGGCCTGCGCACTGTCGTCAGTGCCCCATCCCCACTCCGGATATACCGACCACAAAGGAATGTGCGCGAACACCACGATGGGCGTGCTGTGTTTCAGGTGCTTGACGTCTTTCTCCATCCACTCGAGTTGCTCGCCGCCCAGCGATCCGAGCCCACCCGCTTTCAGGTTCATTACATTCACCAGCCCGATGAAGTGGACGCCTTTATGGTCAAAGCTGTACCATCCGGCCCCCTGGGCGTTCTTGCCGTAGCGTTCGAGATACGACTTTCCGTTATCGTCCAGCACATCGTGTTCGCCGGGTACGAAGAACACGTCCTTCGCGCTGGCGCCTTTCAGAATCTGGTCGACATTGTCGAATTGCTCTGGTCTCGACAGATGGCTGATGTCGCCGGTATGAAGCAAGAACTCGGGCGGTGTTGCCAGCCCATTGATCTTGTCCACCGCCGCCTGCAGTGTCGCTACTACATCGGGATTGGCGGGCTTGTTGAATCCCATGTGGCTGTCGCTGATCTGGACAAAGCTGAAATCTCCAGCTTTACCGGCGTGTTTGCCTATGTTTTTGGCAAAGGCTTTGGACACCGGAATGCCGCCGCTGAGGGTCCATACCAGTCCCGTACCCGCCCATGCCATGCACTTCAAAAATCCGCGACGGTCAACGCCATCGTTGTTGAGATCCTGCAGCTTCTGATCGATGAGACCCAGCTTCTTGTCGGTCATTATGTCCTCCCTGATTGGCCGCTCTGAGTTGATAACTGGCGCGAGGCATTTTTATTCCACCCACCTAACCGGGTCCGTTAACGCCGCTCAGAAAACCGCCCAGGTGTCCGGTCAGCGCCACCACAGCGATGCCTAAGAGTTCAAGAGCCAGTCGATAGTTCGGTAAGGCTCTTGCCTGGTTTCGTGCGCGGAAGTGTACCCACCAGGCGAAACAGATCATCACGGTTGAAACACACGCAAGCACCAGGTGCATCAGCAGGATGCCCTTCAGCTTCTGGCCCTCAAGCTGGAACTGCCAGGCGAGAATACCGGTGGTGAGGACTGGCAAGGTTGAAATCGCTGCCGCCAGCAGGTTGTAATAGGCGGCCTCCGTCAAGCCGCGTCGCTTCGTCCAATGCGCGATCAGGTCGAACGCGACTGCCGTAATGAACAGCGCGATCGGGAAATGGACGAGGACCACGTGTTGTGCGTGCTTGGCCAGCAATACCGTCTTAACATCAAACGGATTGACGCGAATCCGCAGAAGAGCTAACACCATGTCGAGAATCTCCACCGAATAGAACTGCTGCATCGACGAGATATTCCCGACCCGGGCGGAGGTTATTTATTTCCGTACCACTGTGAGGACGTCAAGAAATGGAAGTGAGAAAGGCCGCGAAGAGAAAACGTGGTGCCGGGAGGGGGACTTGAACCCCCAAGGGCCGAAGCCCGGCGGATTTTGAGTTACCTACACTCCAAAACCAAAGGGCTTACGAGATTTGCGACGACTTCCTTGCAAATTGCTACAAGTTGCTACTGTGCCGTCACTTGCCCCTGATTCTATCGCAATATCTGGCAACACGCGGAGGTTGCTGGTAGGCACAAAATTAGGCACAGTGATCCGGCGCGTGATCCGTGATAACTACTAATCGCCGCCAGCCCTTTTGGGCAGTTCGCGGTGACACAGGTTTTGCAAGTCCTTGCCGTTCGCGTTCACGTTCGAGCTTGGCGCGCCGGGTGCTACATCTTCGCGCTGGCGTACGAATTGATTTCGCAGTTCAGGCTGATCTCTTCAAATTGTGGTGTTGTCCATTCCATAGATTCTCCTTCTCACGTTCCTCTGGCATTCAGCTGCAAGATCTCGCCGTGCTGAAATGCCCGAAAATGTAGAAACTCCCTGTACTGAAGCAAGTGCTGCTGGCGTTGTTGCCGCAGGACGCTGGGTCCACGAGCGGCCCCTGTGTTCCAACGTACACGTAGCCGTTGGCGACTGTCGGAATGGAATATTTTGTTGCCGGATTGATCTGGTCCACCAGTTGGCCGCCGATCGTGCAATCGCCGCTGCCATACAGCTTCTTCATGCCTGTATCGTTGGGGTTAGCTGCGTCAAACCCGTAAAGCGTACCGTTGTGCGCAGCAAGAAAGGTCTTGCCGTTCCACGGGAATGCGGAACTGGCTGGCACAACGGTGCCATCCGCCCAGATCGCCCAGAGAATGGCATCACCGGGACTCGTAACGCTCGTAGCCGAAATCGACGGCGTCGTACCCCACGGGAATCGACGGGGAGAAGCTACCACCGACTCGTACGCCACAGCCTTGGTTTGGCTGCACGGAGAGGTCGAGCTAATCGGGTTTCCGGTACCGCATACCTGGTAACGCATGAGCTGCCCTGCGCCTGAAGTGCCGTCATCTGCCGAACCCACGAAGAGGTAGTTCGTCGTAGTGCTCTCCCAGAAGGCAGGGTTGGTATGAATCAGCGGTCCGCTGGGAAACGAGCTCGTGATTTTGAAAGTTTGCACGTTTAGGTCACCGCTAATTCCGCTCCCGCAGGATGAGCTACCCTGGTATTGTCCGGGGTTGGTCCAGTCCATAAACCAGAGGCCGCCCTCCTTATCGCCACTGACAGCTAAATGTTGCCAGGTGCTGTTCTCACCGTCGGGGATCAACATGGGATTGCCGGAGCCGAAGTCCACGTCGCCGCCGAGACCGCAGGACAAGATGGAACGTGGATATTGGTCGCCTGGCGTGTAGTAATCAACAATAGACAACGCGCCAGTGCTTGCGCTAGACATTTTGATGAAACTGTCCCCCGCATCAGTGCCACCGGTGGTACTTAGGTTGAAAAATCCGTTTGCGGTGTTGAAAAAGACGTGGTAGCTACCGCTCGGGTCCTGCGCGTAAACCGGCCCTCCCGCGCCTCCCCAGATGCCACCGCCATCCTTGCCTGTTTGATTCTCGGACATAGACAGGCACAGCGGCGCGGTGCTCAGGGACGCGGTGTTGTACGCGAATATGAGCCCGTTCGGGTAGGGGCTTGAATTCCCATCCATCATCGAGAACGATATGTACAGGTATCCATCGCCTGCCAGAAGCAGTGCGGGGCGCTGAATATGCTTCAGAGAGAACGTGGAGTCACTTGGGCACGAGCCGTTCGGGGTTACGGAGATCGGCGTCACGCCTGTCAGAGACAGACTCGTTATGTCGAGCGCCCATAACCGATGATGGTAGGTGCTTCCTGAAACCGACTCTGTTACTAGGTAGATCGTACCGCCGGTACTGCCGTCTCCAAGAGTGGTTGTGTTTATGACCGGCGTGCCCAATATCCCTATATTTGGAGCAATGGTCAGGCAGTGTCCGCCGCCTAGGTTGTTACAGGTTGGCGCAGTCTCGCCCGACAGCAGCAAAGATACCGGCGTACCACTCAGCAGAGTGCACCCACCTGGAGCACCGCTGGGTGCCGACGGCGTTCCATCAAAAGCGTACAGGCTCCCGTTCATCGTGGCCACATAAGCCACAGTTCGTGCCTGCCCCCCGCTCCACTTCACATTAGTAACCACGAGCGGCTGCCCGTATACCTGGCCGTCTAGAGTCGTGTAGTTACAGAACTGCCCAAAAGTGCTTTTTGAAATGTTGCTAGACGTGATCGTGGTCTCCTGCAAGTTCTGGCCGGTGCGATACACGCAACCGGTGCAGATGGCCGGAATGTCCTGGTGTCCAGTAGTGACGTTAGTCGTTTGAGCCATTAATTTTTGAGGTGCGGCTCCCAGCAAGAAATTCAGTAGCAGGAAACCTGAGAACGTAGTGGCGCTGCGTCTGCTCATAATTTCTCCTTGTTCGTTTCGTCTCTCCAGAGAACGGCCTTTTCAACTCCATCTAGAACTTGTGTACCCGATTATTGGTCTGCTCGGCGATCCAGACGTGCGCACCGTCAAAGGCAACACCCTGGGATTGCAGGTGGAGCACCGCGACCTGTGCGCCGTCACTCGCACGCAGCACGTACGTGTAGAGATCACCCGAAACCCAGATATAGGCCCCATCGAAAGCCAACCCGTAACCCCCGTCAGGGGTCGAGAAGGTCCCGAGCACCGCGCCATCGCTGGCCCGCAGCTCCGTCACGGTGCTGTCGTTCCGGTTGGCCACCCACATATTTGCCCCGTCGAAAGCGATCCCTAATGGGGCAATGCCAACACCGAACGTACCCACGATCGCGCCGTCAGAAGCTCGCACCTTGGTTACGGAGGCAGAGCCGTTGTTCGTTACCCAGACGTTTGCGCCATCAAAAGCAATTGCAGTCGGCGCGTTTCCGACAGTGAAAGTGCCCAGAATCTTGCCGTCAGCAGTCCGCAGTTTGCTGATCGTATTGTCCCGGGCGTTCGGCACCCACATGCTTTGTCCGTCGAACGCCATCCAAGCGGGGAACGTCCCTGTGGGAAACGTGCCTAAAGTCTTGCCATCGCTCGCCCGAAGTTTTGTGACAGTGTTGTCGAGTTCGTTGGACACCCATACGTTGGCTCCATCGAACGTGACCCCGTAGGGTTGCGTTCCTACGTTAAACGTGCCCAAAACCCGGCCGGTGTTAGATTGGACTTTAGTGACGGTGTTATCGGCAAAGTTCGCCGTCCAGATATTGGCTCCATCGAAGCACAGGCCGTAGGGCTGGTTGCCTACAGTGAAAAAAGCCGACGTGTCAGCCAAATACCAGTGCAGCAGCGCAATCTTCAGCGGGTTCAGACGTGCGCCCGCATCCAACTTGGGAGGCTGCATCTGCAACTCCGGCGGAGCCTGTGCCGGTTGATTGGCTACTTTCTCCGCATCAGCCCGGCTGGCCTTCTGCGCTTGTCCGGCAATAAAGCTGGCCAAGGCCAAAACGACTAATACCAGTGAGATTCCGACTGCAATCCGTTTCATGAATCTTGCACCTCCCAAGAGTTCGCCCGGAACAACTATAAGGACGGAAAGGACAGCATAAAGACCAAAGACCGAGGAAAATATGAAGACTTCGAGGCTTGCGACCTGCGCTTGCAGCGGCGTTAGGCGTCAATGAGCTCGATCCACAGATTGTGAACCTGTCCCGTGCAGGCGTCAAGAACAAACGCGGGTTTTTGTCCGGCCTGTTCGGGTCGGGAACAAGGTCGTACCACAGCCATAGTGCAGGCTTCGCCATACCGCCCTCACGCGCCTGGGCGCGAAGGCTGGCGGCGATGTATTCGTTCTGGCGCGGATCGCCGGACACAGTTCAATCACAGTCACGCAACGATACGTCCATCCGCAGGCCGATGCGATTAGCCGTGTGTTTGCGGCATCGCAATTCCCGGTAGGCACAAATTTAGGCACAACCAAGAGATTGCGAGCGCCAAAAGGCAACAAGAAAAAATCGCGCGGAAACCGATAATCGCCTTATTTAATGCGGCTATTAAGGTGGTGCCGGGAGGGGGACTTGAACCCCCAAGGACCGAAGTCCGGCGGATTTTGAGTCCGCTGCGTCTGCCAGTTCCGCCATCCCGGCTGAGGTCGCAAGCTGCAGAGAAATTAAGCCTACTTGATTGATCTCGGTCTTTGCAACTTACCCTCATTCAGCTGGAGACGGTCTTTGATTTCTTCTGCCTCAAGCTTGCTGTCAGGGAAGACTCTCCAGTACTATGACTTGCCCCAAGAACTCTTTTGACTTCCGTCCAAGGTGAATATGCGCAAACACTCGGTGTGCTTGTGGTTGCTTTTGGTTGTGGCCCTATCGTTGGCGACTGCTCAGACGCCCTCGGCGCAGCCGTCCTCGCACCCAGCATTGCCCTACAGTCCTAGTCTTGACCTCTCGTCGATGGACAAGTCAGTCGACCCATGCGTGGATCTATACCACTATTCCTGTGGCGGTTGGCAGAAGAAAAATCCCATTCCGCCTGATCAGACTTCGTGGTCCGTCTACGGCAAGCTCTATCAGGACAACCTGACCTTTCTCCGCAGCATGCTGGAACAGGCGGCGCAGCCGAGTGAGCAACGCAATACGGTGACCCAAAAGATTGGCGACTTCTATGCCGCCTGCATGGACGAGGCCGCACTAGAAAAGCAGGGCTTCTCGCCGATCCAGCCGGAACTCGACGCCATCGGGCAGGTCAAGTCGGCGAAGGAACTCGCGCCGCTGGTGGCGCGGCTGCAAGTGACCTACTTCCGGTATTCCTACACCAGTTCCATGCTGTTTTCGGCTGGCTCGACCCAGGACCCGGACGACTCCGAGCATGTAATCGCTGATGTCGATCAGGGCGGCCTGGGCATGCCTGATCGCGACTACTACACCAAAGACGATGCCAAGACGAAGGAAACGCGTGAGCACTACCTTCAGCACGTGCAGAAAGTTTTCGAGTTGATCGGAGACAGCCCGGCCGCGGCACAGAAGAACGCTGAGACCGTCATGCGCCTGGAAACTGCCATGGCCAAGGCTTCGCTCACTCGCGTGGAACGGCGCGACCCGCACAAGTTGGTCCACAAGATGAAGGTGGCTGATCTCACGCAGCTGGCGCCGAATTTTGACTGGGTCACTTACTATCGTGAAGCGCAATATCCGGAATTCCCCATTCTCAATGTGGATGCTCCCGAGTTCATCAAGGAGCTCAACACACTCCTGGCATCTGAACCGATCGACAGCTGGAAAAGCTATTTGCGCTTCCACGTGGCCGACACCTCGTCTCCATATCTCTCCTCGAAGTTCGTGGATGAAAATTTCGAGTTCTACCGCAAGTACCTGCGCGGCGCGAAAGAGCAGCAGCCGCGTTGGAAACGCTGCGTGCAGTACGTTAACTATGGACTGGGGGAAGCGCTAGGCCAGGTCTATGTGGCCAAGGTCTTTTCCCCCGAACTCAAAAAGAGCACGCTCGATATGGTACGGGGCATCGAAGACGCGATGGGGCAACGCATCCGGGGGCTCGATTGGATGAGCCCGGAAACCAAGCAGCAGGCCTTGACCAAGCTGGCAGGCATCCGCAACAAGATCGGTTACCCGGACAAGTGGCGCGACTACAGCTCGGTAAAGATCGTGCGCGACGATTTTGCCGGCAACGTCGAGCGTGCGCATCAGTTCGAAGGTCGAAGAGACATCAACAAAGTCGGCAAACCTGTCGACCACGGCGAATGGGACATTACCGCGCCCACCGTCGACGCTTATTACAACCCGCAGATGAACGACATCAACTTTCCTGCCGGCGTGCTGCAGCCGCCGCTCTACGACCTGAAAATAGACGACGCTCCTAACTATGGCGACACCGGCGGCACCATTGGCCACGAACTCACCCACGGTTTCGACGACGAGGGGAGCCAGTTCGATGCCAAGGGAAATCTGAAGGATTGGTGGACCAAGGAAGATCGCGAGAAATTCGACGCGCGTACCAAGTGCGTTGACGACCAATATTCCGGGTATGTTTCAGTGGAAGACGTTCACGTCAACGGCAAACTGACCTTGGGTGAAAACGTCGCCGATCTGGGTGGCGAGATTCTTGCATACATGGCTTGGAAAGCTGCCACCAAGGACAAGAACCTTCAGCCCATCGACGGTCTCACTCCGGAACAGCGCTTCTTCATCGGGTTCGCTCAGTGGGACTGTGCCAACGAGCGTCCTGAGGACCTGCGGGTGCGTGCGATGACAGATCCACACTCACCGGCACGCTATCGCATTAACGGAGTGGTTGTGAACATGCCGCAGTTCGCACAGGCATTTTCCTGCAAGCAGGGGCAGCCTATGGTGAAACCTGCGGACAAGGTGTGCAGGGTTTGGTAGGGGTAATCACCGGGCTTCGACTCTGGGGTCAGTCCCGCGCGGGAAGTCAGCCTTCTAGTTTGAAACGCGTTGACGCGAGACCGTAAAGCGGCCTCCAGACAAGGCGGTTAATCGTAACCACCATGATGGCCATTACCGCAGTCGCGGCCAGGAGCAGGCTAAGATTGCCACTGTCGGTCGCGTAACTGATGGTCGCACCCAGACCCGTGGTCGAGAACGTTTGGCCGCGAAAGTGGAAGTATTCAGCCACAATGCTCGCATTCCATGCCCCACCCGATGCGGTGACGAAACCCGTGAGCAAGTAAGGGAATATTGCGGGCAGAAACAGTCGTCGCCAGCGCTCGGCCAGGCTCAACTGATATACACCGCAGACTTCCTTCAAATCTGATGGAATGGCGGTTGCGCCGGCAATTACGTTAAACAAGATGTACCACTGCGTGCCCAGGAGCAGGAGCACGATCGAGCCGATTCCGAGACCCCCGCCGGCGCGAATCAGAACCAGAAGGATAATTGGGAACAACGCAGTCGCCGGTACCGATGCGGCAATCTGCACAATCGGCTGGGCGAGAGCAGACAGCCGTGGCCGCAGTCCAATTGCGACTCCCACAGGAACGGTCCAGAGAGCTGCCAGCAGTAGAACAGCTTCCACTCTTAAGAATGTGGCTCCTGCTCCCCAAAGCACACGGAGCCATTCACCGGATGGCATCGTGGCCAACATCGAGATTACCTTTATCACTGCGTACCCGATCCCAGCCAGTACAACGACTGCCACGGTGCGGAGAGCCCAGCGCCGCACTTCATTCATGGCCTTGGTTTGTGATCGTGGTTTGGGCTCCCGCGCGAAGTATAGATCCAGTCTTTCGCGAAGCGGCAAAGTCACGGAGCGAGCGACGAAGGGTGGGATTTGTGAGCGGCGCAGCAGATTCAGCATGAACGAGCGAGGCACCTGGGCCGCACCTACCTGTTCGATCTTGAACTTTTCGGCCCACGCGATCACCGGACGCCACACCATTTGGTCGATGAGAATGATGACGCCGATCATGGTCATCAAACCCCAGACGATGGCTCGCGTATCGCCAGCATTGGCGGCGGTCTGGAGATAGGAGCCGAGGCCGGGTAAGCGAAAGTCACGATTCCCGAGTACAAACATTTCGCAAGCCATCAGGAAAAACCACCCGCCTGCCATCGACATCATCGAGTTCCAGATCAGCCCAATTGCCGCCTGCGGCAACTCCAGCTGCCAAAACCGCTGCCACCAGCTTAAGCGGTATACCAGTGCGGCTTCGCGCATCTCAGTGGGGATGTTCTTCAGTGACGAGTAAAAACTGAACGTCATATTCCACACCTGGCCGGTAAAGATCAGCAGGACCGATCCAAGCTCTACGCCCAGCTGTCTGCCCGGGAAGAAAGCGGTCATCGAGATCATCACGCCCGGAAGAAAACTGAGGACAGGGATTGACTGCAACGTGTCGAGCAGCGGAATCAGGATGCGTTCGGCCTTGCGCTGGTAAGCCGCTACGTATCCGTAGATCAGCGTGAAGATGAAACTGATAATGTAGGCGATGGCAAGCCGTAGAACCGAGAACAGCGCATATTTTGGCAGCGCCGCAGGATGGAGGCTGATTTCTGCGTGAGCGTTAATCGGGCCGGACCAATAGTGGGCAAACGCGATGACGCCGTAAAACAGGCCGATTCCGCCCAGCACGATCGGGAATTCTCTCGCCAGGGATGTAATACCCGCGGGAACGATGCCCCATGCTGCCGGCCGGGGGGAGGTTTCGTTGGTTGATTCCTGCATCGGCATCAATGAAGGGGGACGGCCTGGTTGGAATCAGTGGCGCCGGAGGCCTCGTCCAGCAGCAACCGATCCGTCTCCGAGTCGTAAGTGAAAATCTCAGCGTAGCGTCCCCAATTTAGGGCGGTATCGACCTGGCGCTGAACGTCGTCGCTGGAGAGGTGTTCGTCCAGAATGTCGCGAAAAAATTCCAGAGGAAGCTTTCGGTCCGACTTTCGCTCCAGAGCATTGCGGATCTGTTGAATCAGCGTGACATGGCTCAGAACCGCCGCGCGAAAGAGGCGCTTTCGTGCCGCGATATCTGCTTCTGCAAAGTCCTTTCCTGCCGGAGTGATATGCACGTCGCCGCGCTTCGAATCCGCGAAGCCCAGCAGGACCGCCGCGTCCACGATGGGAAAGAGATCGTCCACTTCCATTAGTAACTCTTCAGCGAGGTGGTACAAGTCTTCCTCACCCCCGCGCTCGTTCAGGAATTCAAGCAATCCTGCCATGCCGCCGGCGGTTGCGTGGGGCAACACCTGAAAGGTAGGCTTGCGCGGCGTGGGCAACTCGGTGACGGGACTGCACTCCATTTCAGGTTGGGTCATCACCTTGTAGATGTAATCCACATATACGAGAAACTCGGCGGATTTCCGGTCCCGCGGCCGGGGCAGGGAAATGCGGAAATCCGCCCGGATCTTTGCGGGGTGCGTTCCCAGCACAACGATTCGATCCGCCAGTAGAACCGCTTCTTCAATATTGTGCGTGACCAGGAAGACGCTTCGGGTGGGGATCTGATGCGTGGCCCAAAGCTCCAGTAGTTCACCGCGGAGATTCTCAGCCGTAAGCACATCCAGGGCGGAGAATGGCTCGTCCATGAACAGCACTTCGGGCTTTACTGCAAGGGCGCGGGCAAATCCAACTCGCTGTTTCATGCCTCCAGAGAGCTCTTTGGGATAGGCGTTTTCAAAGCCCTTGAGACCCACCGTGGCAAGCGCTTCCAATGCCTGACCATGCCGGTCTGGGTGCTGTAGCCCTCGTGCTATCAGCGGAACCTCAACGTTCTCCAGGACCGTTAACCAAGGAAACAAGGCAAAACTCTGAAACACAATGCCAATATTTGGAGTGCAGCCGTCCAGGGGTTGGCCATGTACGAGCACGGTGCCACTGGATGGCACCGTCAACCCCGCTAGTATTCTCAGCAGAGTCGATTTTCCGGATCCCGAAGGTCCCAGCAGCGCAAAGATCGTATCGGGCTCGACCGATAGATCGAGCGGAGCGATGATCTGAATCTCCCTTCCGTCCGGTTGCTGAAAGGTCTTCTCAATCTGACGTGCTGCGATGATGGCTTCCTGAGGCTGTGGAGGCGGTTCTTCCAGCGCTCGCACAGTTTCTGGCTCGTGCTGGGCCGACAGGTCGGCGGCGGCTGCGCTTGAGAGTTCGTCAATAAGCCTTTGCCAAGCCTCTTCCGGGAGTTCGTCCATGAAACGCATTCGGTCATAGGGCGTGATTTTGTCCACCAAGGCCCGCATTTCGCCGAGCGGCAGCGAGTGCATCAGGACGTATTGGTGATAATAGGGAAAGTGAACGACCACGACGGCGGCAAGATCCCGGGGCAAGTGGCGAAATAAGGATTGTTGCTGTTCGAAAGGAAGCGCACCCAAGGCCTCAGCCGCCCGCGCCGCATCCTGGGTCTGCAGCAGAGCCACAGCCTCATTCCAACGGGTCTGTGAAACTGCGTTCCGAAGCCTCTCACTGAGTGGCAAACTCATCGAAACTCAAGACTCCGCAATCGCGAAGTGCCCCCCGGCTTAGTCGGCAGATTAGAAGTGATAAAAACGGCAACGAAAACCCTGCAGGATTATCGTACAGCGAACATCCTCTGAGAATCGGCAAAGTTTCCCGAAAAGTTCGAGCACCGCACAGCCTCAGCCGTCGATCGTCGCAGACGGGATGCGTAGAAGAAGGAGAACCTGACAGGTTGCAGGAGACTGCAAGCGATCATGCTGTAGCCGTCATTGGCATTATAGGGTGCACGTGACGTGCAACTTTTTGCAGCTTGACAGTGGGCGAGTCTCCCGCCAGACTCTTCCTAATCCCCCGCGCTGCACAACGGTCTTTCCAGGCTGTTTCCCAGGGGGTTCTGTGTCGAAGCTCGTCGTTTGTTCACTCGCCGTTCTATTGTGTTTTCCGTTTTTGGCGCTTACCCAGACCTCCCCGCGTCGACAATCCATACTGGCATTTGGCGCGGGCGGCCGGTTAATTACTCACGTGATTAACGGGAAAGCCGTTTATCAGGGCGACATCATTCTTGATCAGGTAGCGCCGATCATGAGTCGGGCCGAAGTTTCAGCTGCCCGGACGGCTCCTGCGCGCGGTGATTCGTTGACCAACGCCTATTCCCAGTATCTGTGGCCCAAGGTCATCGGCGTGGCCACGGTGTATTACATCATCGATGCCGACTCCGATCCCCAGGCTACCCCTACGATCAACGCCGCCGTCGCACAGTTCAATGCCGATTTCCCGAATGTGATTCAGTGGGTGCAGTGGAATCCACAGAACCCGCAAGGTCCGAACTATGTTGATATCAATCTGAGCGGCTTTGATTTCAGCGGAAGTTGCGAGGCCGCGGAGGGTTACGAGGCAATCCCAGCCCAGCCGATGACGGGTTCATTTCTCTGTACCCAGGGCACCCTCCTGCACGAGATGGGGCATGTTATCGGCCTTTGGCACGAGCAGTCGCGCGCTGACCGCGATACCTACGTCAGTGTGAATTACCAGAACATTATTAAGGGATCGCGTTTCAACTTCGACATCATTCTTGACAACGCCCAAGACCTGACTTTCTATGACTACGCATCGCTGATGCAGTACCCGGCCTTTTCGTTTATCCGCAATGGGGGTCCAGGAATTGAGACCGTTCCTGCTGGAATCCCGCTGGGCAGCTTTGATGGAATTCCCGTGCCGCAAACCATCGACTACTCTGCCGGCGACAAAGAGGGTATCGAGCGTCTTTATGGAGCACCGCCTACACAGATCACGGTGACCTCCAATCCGCCGGGGCTGCAGGTGATCGTGGATGGAGCCACCGTCACCACACCGCAGGTTTACACCTGGAGTCTCAACTCCACGCACACGCTCGATGTGCCCACGAACGTCCAGACTCTGAGCGGCTTTATCCAGAACAGCACTACGACCGCAACTTTTTATTACACCTACGGACGTTGGAACGACAGTACTGCTCAGAGCCACAGCATCACTGTGACCCCGGGAAATGGCGATGTTCCTTTTCCGGCGAGCTCTCCGCAGGTGGCTACGTACTCGGCGAATTTCATCCAGTTGGTTCCCTACACCGCGACGGTATTCCCTGATAATTCCGGAGGCGTGGCGGTTTCGCCGCAGCCGCAGAGTTATCCGGGAGTTTCTGGCTTGTACTTCGTTGCGCGGCAGCAGGCGACGCTGACGGCAACGCCAGCCAACGGCTGGAACTTTTACGAGTTCAATAATGGGCCCTTCTGGTTGCCGGGTGGGCTGGGGGCAAATCCCAAGACTTTCTACGTTCCCGACACGGGCAATCCTGTGAACACCACGGCGGAATTCTCCAACACGCCGGTTTACACGGTCGATCTCACGCCCGAAAACTTCAGCTCTAACGAATATGCTTATGTCGATCCCACACAAAGCTTCAGCGGCTTCACTTACACGCCCCGGAGTTTTTCTTCGTTCTACGATCCCAGTTGGACGGTAGGCAGCCAGCACACACTGAACATCGATTCGCTCGAATATCCCTTCAGCATTAACAGCCGTTATGCCTTTTCCAGTTGGAGCGATGGCGGAGCGCAGTCCCATACCATCACTTTGCCAGCCAGCAGTGCCAGCTATGTTGCGACCGTGACTCCGGAATTTGCCCCGGCTGACAACTGGCAATTTGGCTTGCCCTGCGGTAATGCCTCCGCCTCGATTACTCCGAGTTCGCCCACCGGCGATGGCTTCTATCCCGCGGGCCAGGTGTTGACCTTCGATCAGACGCCGGCCACGGGCTGGACTTTCGCAGGATGGTCCTATGACCTGACTGGCCTGATCAGCCCGCAGAACCTGACTCTGACGGACGAGGCGCTGGTGTTCGCCAACTACAACACCACCAGCACTCCGCTTTCGATGATCAGCTTGTCTCCGCCGTCGGCGGCCGCGGGCGGAGGAAATTTGACTCTGACCATCACCGGCACCGGTTTTACCTCGAGCACACAGGTGTGGGTGAATAACACCTTCCGCAGTTCGACATTCGTGAATTCGACGACGCTGCAGGTGGTGATTACCGCAAACGATATTGCGTCGCCGACGGCCTTCCAGGTTTTCGTGCAGAACTTTCCAGCTGGATCTGCTTGCTCGGTGTCTGCGGCGCTGCCGTTTTTTGTGTACCAGTCCACAGCCACCGTAGCGATAACCACCGTTCCGTCGAGTCTTACGTTCCCCAGCCAAGCCGTGGCTACCACCAGCGCCGCCAAGAATGTCACTCTGACCAATAGCGGAAACGCAGTTGCCGCCCTTGCCATCTCCGGCAGTGGAGACTTTGCTCAGACCAACAACTGCAACGGTTCTCTCGGTGCGGGGGCCAGTTGCACTGTCAATGTGAAGTTCACGCCCACCAATGTGGGTGTGATCAACGGAGCAGTCACGGTCGCCGACAGCGCCGCGAACTCACCGCAAGTCGTTAGCTTAAGTGGTACGGGAGCGGTGCCACTCACGTTGTCCCCGGCCAGTCTGGCATTCGGGAGTGTCGCCGTGGGTGCCACGTCGCCGGCGAAGACGGTAACCGTGACCAACAACCAAACCACTACGCTGAGCTTCACTTTTGCCGCCAGTGGGAACTACGCGGCGGTCGGGAGTGGCTCTTCGCCATGCGGCACCAGCCTGGGCGCGGCGGGAAGTTGCACCATGTCTGTCACCTTCACTCCCACTGCCAATGGCAACATCAATGGAGCGGTCACGGTCACGGATAGCAACATCGTCCACCAGCAGGAAGTCACGCTCACTGGCACCGGCACCGGAGGCTCACTTGCGCCGCTGAAATTCAATCCTACGTCGCTGACGTTTGCCAGCCAGGCGTTCAACTCCGCCAGTCCTGCGCAAACTGTAACTGTGACCAACAGCAGCGCGATTTCGGTGACCCTTTTCTCCATCGCAGCCAGCGGCAACTTCGGCGCTACGGGCAGTGGAACAACGCCGTGCAAAGCAGGCACCGTACTGGCCTCGAACGGTGCCTGCACTATGGGCGTGACTTTCACGCCGACTTATCTCGGCGCCATCAAGGGGGCGATTACCGTCTCCGATAACGCCAGCGTTAACCAGCAGATTCTGAACGTCAGCGGGTCGGGTGTTTTGCCGGTAACGTTCTCGCCGACGAGTCTGACTTTTGCCGCGCAGAGCGTGGGCACAAGCAGCGCACCGCAGACGGTTACACTGACGAATAACCTGGGTGCGACTCTGACTAAGATCGCTGTGTCCGCCAGCGGCGATTTCGCCTTGGCGACCAATACTTGCGCTTCGACTCTGGCAGCGCACGGTCAATGCACATTTAGCGTGACCTTCACACCCAGCCAAACCGGCAGTATCAAGGGTGCAGTGACGGTAACTGATAGCGCCATCAGCAGCCCGCAAGTGGTGAATCTAGGGGGAACGGGGCAGTAGGCTTGGGAAGCGGAACTAAGCCACCACCGGCTTCTCGACCTCTACCGGCAATCCAGCCTGCTGCCAGGCGTCGAATCCGCCGACAACATTAGTCACGTTGCCGAATCCGGCGCGTTGCAGCAGGCTGCATGCGATCATGCTGCGGTAACCGCTTTTGCAGTGAACGGCAACCGGCGCGTCGCGGCCAATCTCCGGCGCAGCGACTTTGAAGTTGTCGAGCGGCCACCAGGCTGCTTCCTCGATGTGTCCGGCTTGCCATTCCGGCTCGCGGCGGACGTCCAGCACACGCGACTGATCCGCCTGTAGGCGTTGCTGGAGAGCCTGCACTGAAATCTGGGGTGTTTCGGCGAGCGCGAAGCCAGCCTGTTTCCAGCCGGCGATCCCATCCTTCAAATAGCCGCGAGCATCTTCGATTCCCACACGAGCCAGCCGTAGACGGGCTTCAGCCAACTGCTCAGGCGATTCCGCGATCAGCACCGGCCGGGCCGATAGACCCAGAACTGTGCCCGCCCAGGAAGCAAATTGTCCGGAGAGCGCGATGTTGATGGAGCCGGGCACGTGGGCCACGGCAAACTGCTCGCACGGGCGGACATCCAGGGCGATGACGCCGTCATCGAGGAGCGCCTTCAAATCAGTCGCCGAAACCGGCGCCAATGCAGCCAGATCCGAAAGGGGAGACGCGCCCGCGCGATTGATCTCTGCATCCTGCAAGAAATATTCGGGACGCGCCGGCAGATTCTCGGTCAACTGCCGGATGAACTCGTTTTTATTCTTAATTTGCAGGGCATAATTAGTCAGCCGCTCGGTGCCCATGGTGGACGAGCGTTCGGCACGCATATTGCGTCCACAGAGCGAGCCAGCTCCATGCGCCGGATAAACCAGCACATCGTCCGATAGCCTCAGCAGTTTGTTGTGGAGACTGTCGTAGAGCAAGCCCGCCAGCTGCTGAGGGGTGTGGGTCTTCGAGAGATCGGGGCGTCCTACGTCTCCGAGGAACAGCGTGTCGCCGGTCAGAACCGCCCAGGGCTTGGGAGATTTATCTTCATCCGTAATCACCAGACAAATGCTTTCCTGCGTATGTCCGGGAGTTTCCAGCACAGAGATTCGTGCTTTACCCACCCGCAACTCGAAACCGTCATCTACCGCCACGTGAGGGAAGGCCGCGCCCGCGCTGGCGCCAATGTAGATGGCCGCACCGGTGCGCGCGGCCAGCTCGTTGTGTCCGGAAACGAAGTCGGCGTGGAGATGTGTCTCGAAAATGTGGCGGATCTTGACCTGTTGTTCTTCGGCAGCTTTCAGATAGATGTCCACATCCCGCTGGGGGTCGACCACCACGGCCTCGCCCTCGGAAGCCAACATGTACGAAGCGTGCGCCAGACAACCTAGATAGAACTGTTCGAAGAACACGGTTGTTGCCTCCTGCCACTGGATTCTAGACTAACGGGGCAAAGTCATAAACAACGGTGATTGACCGACGGCTCCCGAACTCAGGGCGAGGAAAATCTCACCGCGAGCACCGCAATTGTCATTGCGTGGGCCTTGCCGTGGTGGTAGTTTTTTCGTCATGAGTGAGCCTCGGCCCCCGGCTGCAAAATCCACCGCGCCTTTACCCGAAACTCTCAAGGTCCGGCCCCTGACCGCGTCCAGCTTCTGCCCCAACTGTGCTGCACAACTGAAAGAGCGCCGCTGCAAGCTGAGTTGTCCGCGCTGCGGGTTCTACTTGAGCTGCTCGGATTTCTACTAGGAAGTTGCAGTGTTTTAAGCCCGCCTCGATTCATCTACAATGTGTAGGCCATAAAATCGTTCACCTAGGAGATTCGAATGCAACGCAAGGCAAGCGCCATCTGGAAGGGCGGGCTCAAGGACGGTAAGGGATCTGTTTCATCCGCCAGCAGCGTGTTGAACAACACTCCTTATTCGTTTACCACACGTTTTGAAAACACTCCCGGAACCAATCCCGAGGAACTGATTGCGGCAGCCCACGCGGCCTGCTTCTCCATGGCGCTCTCAGGGCAATTGGGCGCCGCCAACCTCACGGCGTCGAGCATCGAGACCTCGGCCACTCTAACCATGGAAAAACTTGATTCGGGCTGGACGATCACTGCCGTTCATCTGGATGTGGTCGGGCATGTGCCCAACGCGGACCAGGCAGCATTTCAGAAAGCGGCGGAAAACGCCAAGAGCGGATGCCCCGTATCGAAGCTGCTCAAAGCCAACATCACCATGACCGCGAAGCTGGAAGGGTAGGCTTGGTGAGAGCCGTTTGACACGCCGCACCCTGTAGAATACTGTGTCGTTCTTCCTGACGGATGGCCCGCGAGGGCCATCGCCTGTTTTTTTGCCATCGTGGCGGAATTGGCAGACGCGCATGGTTCAGGTCCATGTACCCGCAAGGGTGTGGGGGTTCGAGTCCCTTCGATGGCACCAGAGATTCTCTCAGCAATAGCAAAAGCCGCAGATTGCCTGCGGCTTTTTGCTTTTCGACTCGTCAATTGTTAGCGACGCCGGTCGTTGTGCTTGTCTCGGCGGATGGCGCGGCTCTGAGCGTCCTGGTCGCGGTTGATCTGGTTCTGTTCGGCCTTGGTCAGATGCCCGCCGTTGGCCGCCATATCGCGTTGCTTCTGGTGGTCAATCCGGGCTTCATTCTTCTCAAGATGCTTGGCCTCTCCAGCGGTCAGGCTGCCGTTCTCTACACCCCGCGCAATACGGTTCTGCTGGTGGACTTCCCGCTTGTCCACTTCGTTCACCCGTGGGTGACCGGGATCGGGATCAAACTTTGTGGGGTCTGCGCCGTTCTGCGCCATGGCAGAGCCGACTGATATCAGGCCACCGACTGCCAAAACTAACATCGATTTCGCGATCGTATTCATCCTTATGTATGCTCCGTCTGGTGAATTTGCACTCATGTAACTTTGAACCCTTGACGCCAGGGATAGTTGCGTACTACTAAGCTGCCATTTATGAAGGCGTTATAATCGTGGTTTCATCGTGCCCGCCAGCCTTGACCAGATTGTTGCCGCTACCCGCCGGAAAGTAGCGGAATCCGTGCGCTCGGCAGACCTTCGGCAGCTTGAACGCCGGGCGCAGGAGCACGTCCCGCGCGGTTTTCGCCAGGCTTTGGAGAAACAAAGTCGCCTCGGGCCGGCGGTCATCGCGGAATTGAAGAAAGCATCTCCATCCCGCGGCTTGATCCGCGCTGATTTCCGTCCTGCAGATCTGGCGGTCGAACTTGAAGCGGCAGGAGCGGCCGCCCTTTCTGTGCTAACCGACACAGAGTTCTTTCAAGGCTCGTTGCAGAACCTGCAACAGGCCTCGGTTGCCACGGCTTTGGCTTGTCTGCGCAAAGATTTCATCGTGGACGAATTTCAGATGCTGGAAGCGCGCGCAAACCGTGCCGATGCGGTGCTGCTTATTGTGGCCGCGTTGTCAGGATCGGAACTGCGTATTCTCGCGAAGGAGGCAAGAAGCTACAAACTCGACGTACTTTGTGAAGTGCACGACGAGAAAGAACTGGAACGAGCAATCGCAGCCGGTTGCGACCTGGTCGGCGTGAACAGCCGTGACCTGCGAACCTTTATTGTCGATGTGAACACTGCGTTTCGTCTGGCCGGTTTGGTGCCAAAGAACATGTTGCGCGTCGCCGAAAGTGGTATCCAAAATGGAAGGGACATTGCATACCTGAAAGCGGCTGGCTACCAGGCATTTTTGATCGGCGAATCGTTGATGAAGGCGGCATCGCCGGGGAAGGCGTTACGAACTTTGCTCACGGAGTCTGAGAACGAGGCTTCATGACTTGGGTAAAGATTTGCGGGATAACCAATCTGGAGGATGCGCAGACTGCGGTGGACGAGGGTGCGGATGCACTGGGATTTGTGTTTTTCGAAAAGAGCTCGAGATACATGCCTCCGGAAGCCGTACGCGACATCGTGCGGCAACTGCCTGCGAGCACGGAGAAAATCGGAGTATTCGTGGACGAGAATCTGAAACAGATCGAGGAGGTGGCTGAGAGAGTTGGCCTGACCGGGATCCAGATGTATGTCAGCCTCTCACAGCTCCATCGGGATGAGGATCGCCTTATCAGAGGGAAGACAGCGAATTACATCGCGCTAAGTGTGGACGAGTTTGTCGATGGGCGAAACAAGCTTGAAGGTTTTGCGTGGCCTGAAGGGATGAAAGAGGCTGTCCGTGCCATCTTTCTGGATGCAGGCACCAAGAAAGAACCCGGTGGGACAGGAAAGACTTTCGATTGGGCGAACGCTGCGCCAACTGTCCGTATGCTCCAGCGAAGCTTTCGCGTAGTGGTTGCAGGGGGCCTTACGCCGACAAACGTCTCGGAAGCCATGCGTATACTGAGACCCTGGGGCGTGGACGTATCCACCGGGGTAGAAGCGCGCCCAGGCAAGAAAGATCCGGAGAAAGTTCGGGCGTTCGTCGCTGCCGTGCGAGACGCCGACCAGAAGGCGTAATGGCAACCGCCACCATCACAAAACGGAAGCAGTCGGGCCGCTTCGGCGCATATGGCGGCCGCTATGTTCCCGAGACCCTGATGGCTGCGCTCGAGGAACTCGAACGCGAATATGAGAAAGCAAGACGTGACCGCAATTTCCAGCGGCGTCTTGATGAGTTGCTTCGTACCTATGCCGGGCGGCCCACGCCATTGTTCTTTGCCCGTCAACTGACGGAAAAACTGCGCGGTGCCAAGATCTATCTAAAGCGCGAAGATTTGCTGCACACGGGCGCGCACAAGATCAACAACTGCCTGGGACAGGCTTTGCTGGCTGAGCGCATGGGCAAGCGGCGAATCATTGCAGAAACCGGCGCCGGTCAACATGGCGTTGCCACGGCAACCGTCTGCGCGTTGTTCGGCTTCGAGTGTGTCGTCTACATGGGCACGGAAGACATGCGCCGCCAGGAACTCAATGTGTTCCGCATGCGGCTGCTGGGGGCGGAAGTGCGGGGCGTCGAGTCCGGCTCGCGCACACTGAAGGACGCCATCAACGAAGCCATGCGGGATTGGGTCACGAACGTCCGCACCACACACTATCTGCTGGGAAGCGTTCTCGGCGCGCACCCCTATCCCACCATGGTGCGTGACTTCCACCGCGTTATTGGTCGCGAAGCGCGGGCACAAATTCTGAAGGCCGAAGGCAAACTGCCGTCGGCAATCGTCGCTTGCGTTGGCGGCGGATCCAACTCCATCGGTATCTTCTACGACTTCATCAAGGACAAACGAGTAAGGCTGATCGGGGTAGAGGCCGGTGGACGCGGGCATTCACTGGGCGAACACGCTGCCCGATTTCAGGGAGGATCCCCAGGTGTGCTACAAGGTACTTTCTCGTACTTGCTGCAAGACCGGGCCGGTCAAGTTGTGAGTACACATTCCGTGTCCGCCGGACTTGATTATCCGTCCATCGGCCCGGAGCACGCCTGGCTGAAGGATTCGGGACGTGCGGAGTATGTTGCCGCTTCAGATGCAGAAGCTCTCGAGGCCTGCATGCTGCTGGCCCAAACGGAAGGCATTATTCCCGCGCTAGAGTCCGCACACGCCGTGGCAGAGGCTACGAAACGCGCTCCCAAAATGAAGAAATCGGAAGTCATGATTGTGAATGTCTCTGGGCGCGGTGACAAAGACGTAGGCATTTTGAGGGAGAATCTGAAGCTGGATTGAAGACTCCAGATGGCTCTCTCCTTTCAGACCCGGCCCGCTCTCGTCGCCTACATTACTTGCGGCGATCCCGATCTTTCGACCAGCCGGGATATCGCCCTGGCGGCGATCGATTCCGGCGCCAGCGTGATCGAACTAGGCGTGCCCTTCAGCGATCCTCTAGCCGACGGACCGGTTATTCAACGAGCCAGCCAGCGTGCTCTTCGCCATGGCACCTCGCTCAAGGAGGTGATCGAGCTGGGAAAGGAAATTCGCAGACAATCGCAGGCTGGATTGATCATTTTTTCCTACTTGAATCCAATCCTGCGCATGGGTTTCGAGAAGTTCGCTGCCTCGCGTACACGATGCCGGCATTGACGGCGCACTCGTTACTGATCTTCCCGTCGAGGAAGCCGAAGACTACCTCCGCGAGATGAGAAAGCGTGACCTGGCCACGGTGTTCCTGGCGGCACCCACGAGCACGGATGAGCGACTGAAGCAGATTGCTGAGGTCTCCCGGGGATTTGTTTATGCGGTCTCCAGGACCGGTGTAACCGGAGCCCGCGCGGAAATGGCTGCAGACGCACAGAAGTTGGTCCGACGCTTGCGCAGGTTTACAAAGCTGCCGGTGGCTGTGGGATTCGGCATCTCCACCGCCGCACAGTTCGCCGCGGTGGGGAAGTTTGCCGACGCGGCAGTTGTGGGCAGCGCGATTGTGCAGATTATCGAAAGCAACCCGAGTAGGGAAGCGAAGTGTGTGGGAGAATTCATAAAGCAGCTGAGAGCTAACGGCTGAGGGCTACTATGGACATCACCGCATGGCGCAAACAAATCGATGAACTGGATCGCCGACTGGTGGAGTTGCTGAATCAACGTGCCGAGGCCGCTCACGAGATCGGTAAGTTGAAACGCGTTGCCGGAATGCCGATTTACGAACCCGAGCGTGAACAGACTGTCTTCGAGAACGTGCGCCGCGCCAATTCCGGGCCTCTGCCTGATCACGATCTCCTGAACATCTACGAGCGCATCATGGACATCATGCGCCAGATTCAGCAGGAGGAAATTGCCCCGAAACCTGCTTCGCCCTCCCCGTCTGCCGATACTGAGCTCGATGCTGAGGTTAATGATTGAAAGCTTTCAGCCTTCAGCTCTCAGCGAACTTCCAGGAGAGCGGTTGTGGGCTGATCGCTGAAAGCTTCTTATGATTGTCGCCATGCAAGAGTCCGCACCCGAGGAGCAGATCCAGCAGGTCATCGAGTACCTGGTCCGCATGGGGTTTTCCGTTCACCGCTCGACCGGGGCCAGGCAGACGGTGGTGGCGGCGGTCGGGGAACGGGTTGACTTCGACATCCGTAACCTCGAAGTCCTGCCCGGAGTTGAACATGTTCACCGCATCAGCGCCCCCTACAAATTGGCTGGAAAGAGGTTCCGTCCTCAAGGCACGGTCGTGGAGTTTGCCAACGGTCTGAGAATCGGCGGCGAAGACGTGGTCGTTATGGCGGGGCCCTGCTCAGTGGAATCGCGGGAGCAGCTCTTTACCGTGGCGGAGCAAGTGGCCAAAGCCGGAGCACGCGCTCTTCGCGGCGGCGCTTTCAAGCCGCGCAGCTCTCCGTACTCTTTTCAAGGACTCGGTCTCGCAGCTTTGAAACTCCTGCGCGAGGCTGGCGATCAATTCGGGCTGCTGGTCATCAGCGAGGTCATGGAAATCTCGCAGATTGAGCTCATGTTACCTTACGTGGACATTCTGCAAGTGGGCGCGCGCAACATGCAGAATTTCAATCTGCTGCGCGAACTTGGGTACATTAAGAAGCCGGTTCTGCTCAAACGTGGTATTGCGGCCACGCTGGAGGAACTGTTGCTTTCCGCCGAATACATCATGGCCGGAGGAAACTACAACATAATCCTGTGTGAGCGCGGCATCCGCACCTTTGAAACCTACACCCGCAATACGCTGGATATTTCGGCAATCCCCGTCATCCACAAGCTCTCGCATCTGCCCATGGCCGCCGATCCTTCCCACGGCATCGGGATCAGGGACAAGGTCGCCCCGATGGCGCGCGCATCGGTCGCTGCCGGCGCTGATGCGCTGCTGATCGAAGTACATCATGACCCCGACAAGGCGCTTTCCGATGGCGCGCAGTCGCTCTACCCCGCCCAGTTCTCAGAGCTCATGGACCAGTTGCGCATTATCGCGCCGGCCGTGGGCCGCAGGATTGCCTGATGCCCATCCGCCAGATCACAATCTTTGGCGTGGGCCTGATCGGTGGGTCGTTTTCACTGGCCCTCCGGAGGCAGGGGTACACTGGCCGCATCGTCGGGTGTGATCGGCAGGCGGTGCTGGACCGGGCGCTGGTTCGAGCTGTGATCGACGAAGGCTTTTCGCATCCCTTTGAGGCGACCCGCGGCAGCCAGGTAATCGTGTTGGCCACCCCGGTGCTGGGAATCATCGACCTTATTCACAGACTGGGACCGACATTGCCGCAAAAGACTCTGCTTACCGACGTCGGCAGCACCAAGGTGGGGGTGTTGGAGCAAGCCAAAGCCGTCTTCGGCAAGAGCACCGGCGGCCGCTTCCTGGCAGGCCATCCCATGGCCGGTAAGGAGCAGTCCGGTCTGGAATTCGCGGACGCCGACTTGTTTCAGCAAGCGCCCTGGTTCGTGACGCCGGTCCGGGGACAGAAAATCTACGAAGGCCTGAGTGGAGAATTCCTGGACTGGGTCGACCGCATCGGCGCCCGAATTGCCAGCCTCGATGCGAATGAGCACGATAGGCTGTGCGCCTGGATCAGCCACTTGCCGCAGATGATGTCGACCGCACTGGCCGCAACGCTGGTGGATGAATACGGATCCGAGGCCCCATTGCTCGAAGCCGGCGGCCGTGCCCTGCGCGAAATGACTCGAACCTCGAGCAGCCCGTACTCGGTATGGCGCGACATTGCCCTTACCAACAAAAAGCACCTACAAGGCGCGATCTCCAAGCTGGAGCAGCGGCTGGCACACATACGGGAGAATCTCGATACGCGGGAGCTGGCGATGGAGTTCGAACGGGCGCGGGAGTTGAGAAAAGCAAATGCACCACCACAGGGAGCACCGAGAACACACAGAAAGTGAAATGCGGTTCACTGTGTGCCTCTGAGTCCTCTGTGGTAATTTCATTTAGGTTCTTTACGCATGCATAAAGTCGTTGCCAATGCCGATGAAGCTATCCGCGACGTCTTCGACGGCGCTGTCATCATGGTGGGTGGATTCGGCCTGTGCGGTATTCCCGAGAATTTGATTCGTGCCCTGGTGCGCAAGGGCGTAAAGAACCTCACAACCATCAGCAACAATGTTGGCGTCGACGGCTTCGGCATGGGCCTGCTGCTTTCCGCAGGGCAAATTCGTAGGCACATCGGCACTTACGTCGGCGAAAACAAGCTTCTGGAGCAGATGGTGCTGCAGGGCAAAATCGAGTTGGATCTGGTGCCTCAGGGGACTTTTTCCGAGCGCATTCGTGCCGGCGGCGCTGGTATTCCGGCATTTTTTACCCCTACGGGCGTGGGCACGATCGTGGGCGAAAAGAAAGAAACGCGCGAATTCGACGGCCGCACGTATGTGATGGAGCATGCTTTGAAAGCCGACTTCGCCTTGGTGAAGGCCTGGAAGGGCGACAAGTGGGGCAACCTGGTCTATCGCAAGACCGCGCGCAACTTCAATCCTATGATGGCGACGGCGGGCAAAATCACGATCGCCGAAGTCGAGCATCTGGTGGAACCCGGCGAACTCGATCCAGATCTTGTACACACTCCCAGCGTCTATGTGAACCGGATTTTCAAAGGAGAGTTGTTCGAGAAGCGGATTGAGAAGAAAACGGTGAAATTGGCCGGTGGTCGTTAACCTATGAACAAGCCCGGTAAAGACATCGAAAAGCGCGAGCGCATCGTCAAGCGGATTGCCCGCGAACTGTGCGATGGCTTCTACGTGAATTTGGGCATTGGCATGCCTACCCTCGTGGCGAATCACGTGCCTCCGGGCATGGACGTGATCTTGCAAAGCGAGAACGGCATGCTCGGTATCGGGCCGTATCCCGTCGAGGGGCAGGAAGATGCTGACCTCATCAACGCGGGCAAAGAGACCGTAAGCGAACTGCCCGGCACGGCTTATTTTTCCAGCGCCGAATCTTTCGCCATGATTCGCGGCGGGCACATCGATCTCAGCGTGCTCGGTGCCATGGAAGTGGACGAGAAGGGCAATCTTGCAAACTGGATGATTCCCGGGAAAATGGTGAAGGGCATGGGTGGGGCCATGGATTTAGTCGCAGGGGCGCGCCGCGTGATTATCGCTATGGAGCATACAACCCGCGAGGGTGAGCCCAAGATCTTGAAGAAGTGTACTTTGCCGCTTACCGGTGTGGGCGTGGTAAACACCATCGTCACCGACATGGCTGTGATTCAGGTGACGCCGAAGGGGTTGGTGCTGGAGGAAACCGCACCCGGCCTGACGGTGGATGAGGTCCAGAAGGCGACGGAAGCCCGGCTGATCGTGAGTCCGGGTCTAAAGTCGATGGAGAGTTAATTACTCACTCCCGCCAGCGCTTCTTATCCTTGCAGCCTCGAACTCATCTCCCTTTTGCCAGCCAACCTCTTTCAACTGAGTCGCCGCTATCCATCCCAGCGCAAAGCCGAACCGGGCCATAACGGCGTCGCCGGTGAAGTCCATCTCCGCGTGGTATTCGTCGCTCGGCTGGTGGTAGTGCTTCGCGGTATATTCGTCGGCCTGAGCCTGACCCCAGGCTGCGTCATGGCCTTTGTACTTCACACCTTCATTGATGGAGAAGGCAGGAATCCCCACCCGCGCCAGGCTGAAGTGGTCGGAGCGGTAATAGTGACCAGCCTCGGGGCGCGAATCGGGACGAATCGCCAAGCGGAAGGTTTTTGCCATAACAGTAATGACGGGGTAGAAGGTCGTCCGTTCTGATCCTGAGACTTCCACTTCCTCGGGCGAGCCCAAAGGCGGGACGTTGTCATAGTTGAGATCGAGGCTGATCTTAGTCGCAGGAATCGGTGGGTGCTTACCGAGATATTCAGAGCCGAGCAATCCCTGTTCTTCTGCGGTTACCGACGCAAACAGGATGGAGCGGGCTGGCCGCTGCGTTCCCTCAGCATAGGCCCGAGCCAGCTCCATCAGAATGCCGCAACCGGTGGCGTTGTCTTCGGCCCCGTTGTAGATGTTGTCGCCCGGCATATCGGGCCGGATACCCAGATGATCATAGTGCGCGCTGTACATGACCGCTTCTGTCTTCAGGTTTCGATCAGCGCCCGGCAGCATTGCGATTACATTGTTCGACTCGAACGGACGCACCCGGCTCACCATGTGAGCCTTGAGCTTCACCGAAAGCGGCACGGGGCGGAAGTCTCGCGAGCGCGCATCGGCTAACATTTTTGCAAGATCCATACCCGCGCTGTCGGCCAAAGTCTTGGCTGCATCGAAATGCATCCACGATGCTATTTTGAGCACTGGCGCGCCTTCCAGTTTCAGGAACGCCTTTTCTCCGGAATTCGAGTTGCGAACCACTTCCCAGGGGTAACTCGCCATCTCAGTCTGGTGGATGAGAATCGCGCCCACTGCGCCTTTACGAGCTGCCTCCTCGTACTTGTAGGTCCAACGACCGTAGTAGGTCAGGGCTTTGCCCTTGAAGAATTTCACGTCGTCAGAGGGCGGCTCGTTCACCAGCATCAACAAAACTTTGCCGCGTACATCAACCCCTTTGTAGTCGTCCCACTTGTATTCCGGCGCCTCGATGCCGTAGCCGACATACACGATCTGTGCGTCAACGTCTGACTGCGGCTGTTGGGTCTGGTCATAGGCAACGTACTGATCGAGCGGCTTCAGGTTAGTCGCGGCATGGTTGGCCGGAACCAGAGAGAAAGTCGTTTGCGGATCCGGAGTGACGCCCACCATGGGAACTTTCTGCATATAGCTGCCATTGTCACCAGCCGGCTTAAGCCCCGCGAGCGCGAACTGGGCGGCAATGTACTCTGCGGCAATGTCGCCGCCGCGGGCTCCAGTGCCTCGTCCTTCCAGCAGGTCATGTGAGAGGTAGCGAACGTGCGCGCGAATGCGCTCGGGATTAATCCTCTGCATGGCGGCGATCGCAGTACCCGGCAAACGGGCTGACACGCCCGATGAGCTCGAAGATTTACGCGCCGACTGCGCAGAAGAAAATCCAGAAATCACAAAAAGTGCAAAAAGCACAAACATGCCTTTGCGCATCCGTTAAAGCTCCTGACCAGAATTGATGTATGAACTCGAACTAGTTTACGGGAAGACGTCGAACTGTGTGTCGTTTTGGCCCGCGACCGCGGGTCAGTTTTTGGATCCTCAACCAGCACGGAACTCGGGCACATCTTCACCCGGACGAAATACGGTGCGCGGCTTTTCACCCGAAAGTTCGGCTGCTTTCTGATTGATCTCGTTAATTTCTTTGCGCACCCAGCCCACACTGGAAACCTCAATCTCTCCGTCGGCAGCAATCCAAAACAGTGACGGAACATTGGTCAACCCATAGGCGTTTGAAACCGGGTAGGAGTTGGTATCATCCAGCAACACCGGAAATGTAACACCGTATTCCTTGATGAATGCCGCGGTGTCTTTCTTTTCGTTCTGCGAAACCCCAACTATGGTGACCTCTCGGATTTCCGTGCGCTTTGTAGATCCGTTCCAGGAACGGAAATGCAAACTGGCACACCGGGCAGGAGATCTTGAAAAACGCCGCCAGCACGGGTCCGCGTGCCAGTGCGTCTTTCAACGAAAATTGTTTTCCATCCATGGTGGGCAGGGTGAAATCTGGCGCCGATGTTCCCACCGTCAATGCCGACATAGTCTTTCCTCCGAACAAGTTGCCGAACCAGTCCTTCATTGTGCCGCCATGCGAACCTTATATTCTAGATGACTTTGGTGGCACGCAGGATTTTACGGGCGAGCCCCGTCAGAGGTAACTTCGAGAGCCGGGATTTCGAAACCCAACAGCCAGTTGTCCCAGCGGGCGCCGCGCTCTTCGTTACTTTCACCTGGTAATCGGTTACCGTGATCGAATGGCGCAGGGTCAAGCTGGGCTCACAGGCGTTTAGTCCAGTAATCTCTGGTAACTCCCACATGCCGGGCATTAAAGACGCCGTCGCTGGCCGCTTGACCAGAAATATGGAATGGTCACGGCGATCAAGCGCGTATTGGATGTTCCGTTTCTTCTGCCGGACTCTTCGCGGGGAAGGCGGCAGCTCTCCGCGGGTGGCGCATGTCCCGGAAACTGGGCACAACGAACATTTTGGTTGTCGGGGAAGACAGACAATCGCGCCCAGTTCCATCATGGCCTGGTTGAAGTCGCCGGGCCGTTCCGGGCTCAGCAGTTCCTGCGCCCGCTGCCAAAGTATTTCGCCGCCGATTCGCGTTCCAGAGAAGCGCTGCAGGACGCGTTCCACATTCCCATCGACGACGGCCGCCGGTTGGTTGAACGCAATGCTGGCGATCGCTGCTGCTGTGTAGCGTCCTATCCCGGGCAGCTTGCGTAACTCCTCAGTGCTCGCGGGAAATTCTCCCGCTCGCTCCTTTGTCACCTTCCTGGCCGTCGCATGCAGCATACGGGCCCGCCGGTAGTAGCCGAGTCCGCTCCACGCGGCCAGCACAGAGGCTTCCCGTGCTCTCGCCAGCTTTTCTATACTGGGGAATCGTTCCAGAAATCTTTCATAGTGGTCAACCACGGCCGCCACCCGGGTCTGCTGCAACATAATCTCCGACAGCCAGACCCGATAGGGGTCGCGATCCCGCCGCCAGGGAAGGTCACGCTGGTGCTGATCGAACCACTTCAACAGGTGCCGGCGGAAGCGGCTTTTGTCCAAACTTGTCGTGAGCGCCATTTGTCCTGAGAAAGGACATTCTACCCGGATGGAACACCAACTCTCTATCACAGGGAATCATTTCTTAAGTCCTGCCGTCCAACTCTGCTAACGTTGTACGCTGGTTTCGCCAATACCCGCAGGACGAGGTTTTCATGCACCACAAACACTTCTGGCAGATATCTCCCCTGGAAGAACAGCGGGCCAATACTGACAAACGTTATTTGGAATTCTTGCGAGTTCCAGCCATGAGTGCCGGTCTCTACGTGTTGCCTGTGGGCGGTGCCGACCCTCAGTCTCCGCACCTGGAGGATGAGATGTATTACGTCGTGCAGGGAAAGGCGCGGATGGAAGTCGGGGCAGAGAGTCAGCCAGTGGGCGCGGGCAGCGTCATTTTTGTAGAAGCCCGGGCCGAGCACCGCTTTTATGAGATTACAGAAGAGCTGGCAGTGTTGGTGTTCTTCGCGCCAGCGGAAAGCATATAGGTCCGGTTTTCGAAAGTGTCGGAACGACCATCACTCACCGCGGTCATCAAGGCCCTGCAAAAGCTCTATGGCCAGCCCAAGGCCCCCAAGATCAAAGACCCTTTGGAGCTGATTTTGTGGGAGAACGTAGCCTACCTGGTGGACGACGAGAAACGTGCCGCGGCTTTTGCAGTGCTCAAGAAGAAGGTTGGAACCAGCGCGCCACAAATTCTCAAGGCCCAAGATGCCCAACTTACGGAGGCGACCCGGCTGGGAGGGATGTTGCCCGAGATGCGTGCGCAGCGTTTGCGAGAAATCGCCGAGCTCGCTCACTGGGTCTTCAAGGATGACCTGAAATCAGTCCTGAAGAAGCCGCTGGAAGAGGCCAAGAAAGCATTGAAAAAGTTTCCCAGCGTCGGAGACCCGGGAGCGGAGAAGATTCTCATGATGACCCGCAGCCATCCGGTGCTGGCGCTCGAGTCGAATGGGTTGCGAGTGCTGGTGCGTGTCGGTTTTGCCGAGGAAAAGAAGAGCTATTCCGCCACCTATCGCGCGGTTCAAGCGGCTCTGCAAACCCAGCTTCCCTCCGACTATGACACCTTGATCGCGGCCCACCAGCTTCTACGCCAGCATGGCCAGGAATTATGCAAGCGGTCACAGCCGCTTTGCGATGATTGCCCCCTGCAAAAGCAGTGCCACTATTTTCAAACCACTTACGGCCGCGGCTGAACTGCCTTACTTTCCAAATACCAAAACCACAAAGCTGTCGGGCAATATCGAGCGCCGCGGATGAGGATTGTCCGCCGTGGGTGCGGGAGGCGGTCCGAACTTCGCAGTCACCAGGTACACGTTGTGAGTTTTCTCGTCGAGAGCCATGGTCCGCGCTCCCGGCTGAGTGGGCACATTTTCCATCACGCTGAATTTCGTTGGCGAGTCTTCGTGGACAACCGTGAGAACTCCTTCGCCGCATGATGCGAAAGCCAGTCCGCTCCCGGGATCAAAGGCATTGGCGTCGACGCCCTCCCCGATAGCCGGTGTAGCAATCACCTTTCCGGTGTCGGCATCGACTACGGCCATCATCTTATTGTCGCAGCCGGCAAACAGACGACGGTTCTTGCGGTCGATGGCGAGGCCACTGGGTTCGTCGCAGGGAGCCAGCGGCCAGCGTGTTTTTACCTCCAGCTTGGCCGGATCGATGGCATCAATCTGGCTCTTGTCTTCGATATTTACGAAGATTTCGCCCTTGCCATCACTGACCGCGAATTCCGGCTTTCCTTCGAGCTTGATCGTGCCCAGCACGGTGCCGCCAGCAGCGTCGATGGCAGTAGCGTCATGGCTTCTGCCGTTGAAAGCAAAAACACGTTTGCTCGCCGGATCATAAAGAATGGCGTCCGGGTTTTCTCCGGCCTTGACCTTCGTAATCGCCTTCAGCGTCTGCAGATCAAAAACTGTGACTGTCCCCTCACGCCCGTTGCTGATGAAGCCGCGTCCTAGCTCTGGCGCGAGTGCGATGCCATGCACGCCGAGCGTATCGGGAATGTCTCCCAATGGTTTGCCGGAGTCGGCATCCGTCACGATGACGTGCGTGGCGCGGGAGATGTAGAGTCTTCGCGAAGTGCTGTCCAGGGTCAGATAGTCCCAGCCGCCATCGCCACCGAGCTTGTAGCTGTTGAGGAGGTGATAGCCAGGGTCGGCGGCAAGGGCTAGAGTTGCGACCAATACAACCAGAAGCGCAGCGAGACTAGAAATGGAGTGTTTCACGGGGAATCCTCGCGAGCCAAGATTTGGCCAGGCAGTGATTGTACCCCCAGATTCCTGAAGCTATCCTTAAGACCCAGCGGCGAGTGTGCGTGCCCGCCCCCTGACTGGCAACAAAATCACTCCGCCATTTTCGCCACGTGCAGATCGAACCCGGTTTTCGGCAGCAATGAGGTCAGTTCGAACGCCCGGAACCCGTCTCCGTTGATCTCGGTATGGCGATAGAGGCCGGGCTCGGTTTCGACAGTTTCCCGGCGGCCTTCCAAGTCCTCGAGGAACTGTTGCGCGGTCTTAACGTCGGCTTGCTTGTCCCTGGCCTGGCTCACATAGGCCTCCGCGGCGTAGGAGCGGACTAACTTTGGCCAATACTTTTCCAGCAGATTGGTGCTGGCGAAAATGTCGGCCCAGATGATCTCGCCATTCACGGCCACCACAACTCCGACCGCATTTCGGTCGCGCAATTGTTTGATCAGGCTCTGGTAGTCGCGCTGCATGGGCGCGGCGACTGCATCCACTTTCACCTTCACTTCGTCGTTCTCCATGACTTTCGCGTAGGAGGTCGTGCCCGCAATAACTTCGGCCATCGGCGGCGAGGCCTGCGCCGCAACGCGCGCCTGAGAGTTCCTGACTTCGGCCCAGACTTTTTGCTGATCCTTGTCCGCCATGGCTTTGGCGCGGACACCAGGCTGTGCCATGCCGGCGCCCATGGCTCCGCCGTCGAAACTCATCTTGGCCCCGGTCCAGCGTCCGGGCTCAACGCAAAACACGCTCAGGTCAATGGGGTCGCTCTCAGCTGGAACCAGACGGTCCTTGCCGATCACGCGGTCCTGCTTGCCGCCGGTCACGATCTCTCCCGCCAGCAGAATCAGCGGCCGTTTGGAATTGTTCACCAGCACCAACTGGTTAACCTGCGCGCCGCCGCCAATACGCGGCGGCGGATTTACGTCTTTATGGCGCGGTCGAATCAGCGGCGTAATATTTCCCGACTCGCTTACGATCACGTCGCCATTACGCAGGCCCTCGTCAAGCGTTAAGAAGTTCTGGGTATCATGCGATGAAGCCGCCACCACCGGGAACACTTCCAAATTTCCGTGCCGGATCGGTGCCAAGACCTTATAGCTGGAAGCAGTAGGTATTTCTCCAGCCGGTGCCAGCCCGGGCATCAACATCGCCAAACCAGCAATCACTACAAGACCGAGACCCACAATCGACCATCCCCGCATATAGCCTCCCCGAAGGGCGACGGAACACCTCGGCAGGGGCGGGGGATGTCCCACCCCTTGAGGCGATCTCTACCACCCTTGCTAGTTTCCGAACGGCAAAAATCCCAATTCTTGCGTCTAAAAGTTGGTAGCATCGAGAAAGACTGCGCCACTTATGCCCGATCGCGGTGTCCAACCCGTAGTAGCGGAAGGTGCTGCGGAACTGGGGGCCGTCTTGAACGAGCTCTATCAGAAGAGCCGAGGCGCAGAATTTGGGCTGACGAGGGAAGCATTCGACAGCGTGGTAAGGGAAGTTGTCGCAAAGTACCTGCCCTCTAACGCCCCACAGGCTGGCGTTCATGAGCTCTGCGCCGGCCTGCGCGTAGAGGAATTGGCTTTGGCTCGCGCCTGCGCCGCCGGTCACGAACGCGCTTGGGAAGTATTTCTGACTCGCTACCGCGCAAAGCTCTACGACATTGCGGGCTACATCGCCAAAGAGAGTTCCGCGGCCCGCGAGTTGGCGGACTCGCTCTATGCCGACCTCTACGGCACCACCACCCGCGAAGGAAAACGAAACTCAAAGCTGGCCTCTTACACCGGGCGAGGTTCTTTAGAAGGCTGGCTGCGAACGGTGATGGCGCAGGAATTCGTGAACCGCTACCGCCGTCAGCGCAGGACTGTCAGCCTGGATGAGGAAAGTGAAGAAGGCGCGCAGTTTGCCGCGCCCAATCCCGAGCCGGCACTCGCCGTTGATCCCAGGATCGAGACTGCAACCGACGAGGCTCTCGCGGAACTATCCGCGGAAGACAAATTCATCCTGGCCTCTTACTTTCTCGATTCCCGCACGCTGGCAGAAATTGCCCGCGCCCTGCAGGTGCACGAATCGACCATCAGCCGTAAAGTGGACAGACTGGCCAAGTCATTGCGCAAGCGGATCTTGGCTGGTTTGGGGAAGCAGGGAATGAGCCGTCGCCAGGCCGAGGAGGCGCTGGAGGTGGATGTTCGTGATCTCAGGGTCAACTTACGTGCCAGGCTGGTGCAAGATAGTGCAACTCCGGCGTTCTCAGAAAAGAAGGCAGAGGGCTCGGGATAGACACTCGTGTAGAGACATAGCTTATTACGTCTCCATCAACCATGTCAGACTTGCCTAAAATCGCGGTACAGCGGCTCGGTCAGAGGAGCGCAACCGAAGTTCACCCTGATCCCAACCTGATCGGCGCGTTTGTGGAGAACGCCCTGCCCCAGAGCACGCGTGCCCAGATCCTCGAGCATATTGCGCAGTGTGCCGATTGCCGTGAGGTGGTCTTCCTCTCAACCCCGGATCAGGCGGCAACCATGCCCACAGTAGTGTCTGCTCCATCAACTTGGCTGAGTTGGCCGGTGTTGCGCTGGGGTGCTGCTGTGGCCGCGGTTGTGGTTGTGGTCGCGGCGGTCAGTTTGCATCGGCCATCGGGCGCGAAGTTCTCACCCACGAACGCGATCCAGCAGACAGATGTCCCATCCGCGAAGGAGAAAGCCGCACCGGCATCCCTTCAGGAGGAGAAGCACGATATGGCTGTGATGGCAAAGCCCGCGCCTATCCCGCCGATCGTAACGGACGGCGCGGCCGATACAGAAGGCAGGCGCTCGGATCAGCTCAAGAAGCAGAGTTCTAGAGTGGCCGCCATGCCGACGCTGGCGCAGAAGTCCGAAGTAGCCGCAGGCAAGTTGGCCGATGAACGCAGAGATGAACTCGACAAGACTCAAGTCGCAGGGGTTGCACGAGCCCAGGCGCCGGTTGAATCAGCCACGGCCGAGACTGCTCAGCCGGTGCCGGGTAGGGCCAAAGATGCGGCTACGGAGGCGGCCTCAAATATGAGCGCGGGGATGGGTGGGGGAATCGCCCCGCATGCAGCGCCAGCATTTCAACACCGTCCCGCCATATTCTCGCCCATGGGCGCACCGCGCTGGACACTTACCTCAGATGGCACACTGCAGCGCTCAGTCGATTTCGGCAGGTCCTGGCAGACCGTGCAGGTCGCGAGCCAGGCCAGCTTCCGCGCCCTGGCCGCCAGCGGGAAGGACATCTGGGTCGGCGGTGCCAAGGGCGCGCTGTATCACTCTGCTGATGCCGGTCAGAATTGGACGGAGGTGCACCCAGTTGCCAGCGGCCAGCAACTGGTCGATGACATCATCGGTGTCGAATTCCCTGATTCAATGCACGGCAAGTTGACTACGACCAGCAAGGAAACTTGGACTACCGAAGACGGTGGCCAGACCTGGGGCAGACAGTGATTCCGCGTATTCCTTGATCAACTGCTTATCAGTCCAACTCTTGAACGCCATTACTCACGGCAAAATTGCGGATTACCAAAGTGACGTTTACACAAATATAGGGCCGACGCTACTATCCAGTCGTGGTTTGGCAGTTCTGGGGGAGGGCTGCCAGGCGTCCTGAGCTGAAAAGTTTAGGGCGCTTTTTTATTGGTGCCGAGGCGCCGCCGGGGGCATTCCGGGCCCCGGCACATTGCGACTTTTGGTTAGTTGCCGTTCACGCCGGCCCCTGGTGCTACTCTCGCATTCCTGCTTCTGTTGCGCAACCCACTCACGGACACGGTCGCCCAGTACATCCATCGGCAAAGCGCCGGCGCCGAGCACTTGATCGTGGAAGCCGCGAATATCAAACTTGTTGCCCAGTTGATCCTTCGCATACTGCCGCAGTTTCAGGATCTCCAACTGGCCGATCTTGTATCCCAAGGCCTGTCCCGGGGACGAAATGTAACGATCGGTTTCGCTCTGCACTTCCGGTTCGTCGGAAGCTGAGTGATCATGGAAGAAATCGACTACCTGTTGTCGCGTCCAGTGCTTGTAATGGAAGCCGGTGTCAACCACCAGGCGAATCGCGCGCAACATGTCGTCGGCAAGGTGGCCGTAATAACTGTATGGGTCCTGGAAGAACCCAAGCTCTTTTCCCAGACGCTCCGAATAGAGTGCCCAGCCTTCGGTATAGGCGGTGTAATACTCTTGTTGACGGAAGGGCGGAAGCGCCGGCAGTTCTTGGGCGATCGCGATTTGCATGTGATGTCCGGGAACGCCCTCGTGATAGGCCGTGGTTTCAATGTTCAGCAGGCTACGTTCGGCAAAGGAACCAGTGTTTACCATCACGTGGCCGGGACGTGAGCCATCGGGCGTCCCTTGCACGTATTGCGCTCCCGAGGCCTCCTTCTCGCGAAACTCCTCTACCGCCATGATTTCCAGTTTGGCTTTTGGCAAGCGACCGAAAAGCTCCGGCAACTTGGGATACATCTGGTCCGTATACTTCCGGTAAAGATCCAGGATCTCCTGCCGTGAGTGCGCGTGCAGCTTGGGGTCCTTGGCGACAGCGGCGTTGAAACTCTTCACATCCTTGAAGCCCAATTGATTGGCCACGCCGAGCATTCGGCCTTCGATTTCCTTCACCTGTGCCAACCCCAATTGGTGAATCTCTTCGGGAGTGAGATTGGTGGTGGTACTGTCTTTTACGCGGAAGGCGTAGCGAGCGTCGCCGTCGGGCAGCGCCCAGATTCCAGGCTCGATCCTTCCTTTGGGAGCGTATTCATCGCCCACAAACTTCGCGAACTTGACGTAGGCGGGTAGGACCGAGTCGTGTATGGCGGCCAGCCCTTGTTCGCGCAGTCGCTTCTGGTCGGCTTCGGAAATCGCCTTGGGAAACTCATCAAAGGGATGTGCGAATGGTGACTTGTCCGCTTCCTGGGTACCGATGCCATTGGCCTGGCCCACGACTTTCTCCAGGAGAAAACGCGGCGGCATCAGCCCCTCTGCCATGCCCTTGCGCATCTGCACCACGGTTTGATCGAACAGTACCGGAAGTTGCCGGAGGCGTGAGATGTAGTCTTCGTAGTCCTTCACGCTCTCGAACGACAGAACGCTGACCAGCTGCGGAGCGTCGAGGTGGATGCCATGGTTCTGTGCGACCGGCATTTCCCAAGGCTTGAATCGGGCCTCTTCGAGCTTCATTTTCAGGTCGCGCACCATCAGCTTCTTGTTCAACACTTCCTGTTCGGGAAAGCCGGCGGTGTCGATGGCCTCAAAACGCACCAGGAATTTCTGGCTTTCGCGCAAATCGTCGTCGATGGCCTGCTGCGAGAAATCATCCAGCTTGTCGTTCCAGCGCTTGTCTCCCAGAATGGAGGCGTAAATCGGGCTGGTGCGCATGTTGTATTCCCACTGCTCCGCCAGCAGGTCGTTAAGCGCTTTGCGGCGCGAATCGACATCCGCCGGCGGTTGCGCCCCCGCCAACAGGGGACAAATCAGGACGCCGAGTAAAGTAAGGGTCAGGAATTTCGACATCGAGCCTCCTCGCTCAGATGGCCATGAAAACAATGCATCTCATAGCAACAGTTATCTTTGACTGTGGATCAGACGGTCTCATTCAGGTTTTGTTAGCGAGGCACGCACGGCTGCCGCCTGCGACCTCTGATACTGCCGCGCATCTAATAAAAATGCTAGGATAATCAGTTCCCGGCTTCGTTGTTGTTGATACGGTATGACCCGGAGAAAGGTTCCCGGGCGCGCCAAGGGAGGATGTAATGGCAGCAAATGGCATCATGGAAGTTACCGATTCGAATTTTGATCAGGATGTGCTCAAGTCTGACACCCCGGTTTTGGTCGACTTTTGGGCTACGTGGTGCGGCCCCTGCCGCGCCCTCGCCCCCATCGTCGACGAACTGGCCAAAGATTTTCAGGGCAAGTTGAAGATCGGGAAAATGGACGTTGACCGCAACGGCGCCACACCCATGCGTTATAAAGTGACCGGAATTCCAACTCTGCTGGTGTTCAAGGGTGGCCAGGTGGTGGAACAACTCGTCGGCTACAAGCCGAAGGAGGCCATTGCCGAGGCGCTAAAGAAGCACGTTGGATAAGCAGCTTTCAGCGCTCAGTTCGAGTCTTGCGGTGCCCGGGGTTGCCCCCCGGGCATTTGCTTTAAAAGGGGAGTGCCGGCTACTGGTCTGGAACTAAGAGCTGTCAGCTACTTCAATATTTCCTCAGCACTCCAATCACTCGCCCCTGCAGCTGAACTGACGCGGCCGGCACGATGATCGGCTTCATGCTTACGTTCGAAGGCTGCAAGCGAATGTTGTCCCCCTCGCGGTAGAAGCGCTTCAAGGTGGCGTCCGTGCCTTCCACCAGCGCGACCACAATTTCTCCGTTGTGGGCAGTCTTGGCTTTTTCCACGAGCACATAGTCGCCGCTGAGAATGTGTTCATCCTGCATGGAGTCGCCGCGCACTTCGAGAACAAATACCTCTTTGGACCGCACGAAGTCAGCCAGTGAAATGGTCTCAGGATTCTCTACCGCCTCAATGGGCTGACCGGCGGCAATCCTGCCGACGAGCGGCAACACCATCGTAGTGTTCACACTCATGGCCTGCTTCAGGCGGCCTTTGGGGGGCAGCAGATCGATGGAGCGGCTGCGGTTGTAGTCGCGCGTCAACAGCCCCTTTTTCTCCAGATTGGTGACGTGCTTGTGGACTGTGGCCAGGGAATTCAGTCCCATACCTTCGCGAATCTCGTCGAACGAGGGAGAATAACTGTGCTTTTGCACGAACTCCGAAATGAAGTCGTAGAGCTCACGCTGTCGTCTGGTGATCGCCATGGGATAATTGTAGGCGAAGATTAGGCGAAGTCAAGAGGAAGGCCGTTCCATGTTACCGGGCATTACTTAGGTTTGCCGTGTCGATCTCGGAGTCTGCCATAATCGGCTCTGCCCCCAAGTGGAGCGGCCATGCGTTTTCCATTCGCGAAGACGATCGACTACCACGTCGAATCTCAGTTCCGGAAAGATCCGGCTGGACGGCTGGTTTTCTTTCCTCTTGGGGTGAAAAAACAGGGTTCTTCGTCGATTCCGCAGCCGACGAGGAAAAGATCAAAGCCTACCTCAGGAAGTATCGCGGCACCGCGGTGCTGATCTCCCTGCTGGTCTCTCCCAGCATCTACATTCCCGCCCTCCTTCTGGACCTTTATGGCGGTGCGGGGTCTTTGCGCCATCGGGTGACGACTGTGATTGAGCTTTCAGTCGTCGTAATGCTGTTTTTTCTGACGCTTTCCTGGGCGCGCTGGGTCGCTTACAACCAGGCGATGCGGAGCTTTACGGCCACCCTCGGTGAGATTGGACCGGAATCGAGACTGGGGTTGAGCGAAGTCTCGGATCGACCCCGGGTGCGACGTCTGGTCCTCGCAGGCCTGGCCTGTCTTATCTTGGCGGCGGCGGCGCTCATAGGTGCAACTCGGTATTCTCGGAGCAAAGTGATATGTCCGCCGAAAGTCGCTGTTGATAGCCACTGACGGCGCGTGCGGTCCTCCAGGACCCAAGTTCTTGTTTGCGGTGGCACGCCCGCTCGAATCCACTTGCCCTCTGCGATAATCCAATAACCAGATCACTTCTTAAGGAATCGCATGTCCAATAAAATCACCAAGTCCGAAGAAGAATGGAAGAGGCAGCTATCTCCCGAGCAGTTCCATGTCGCCCGCAAGGCCGGAACCGAGCCAGCGTTCACCGGAAAGTACTGGGATACAAAAGAGAAGGGAACCTACAACTGCGTTTGCTGCGGCACGCCGCTGTTTGAATCCGATGCCAAGTTTAACTCGGGCACCGGCTGGCCCAGCTTTTTCAAGCCGGTTGATCCGGCGGCCGTGGCCGAGCATACCGACAGCACCTATGGCATGGTCAGAACTGAGGCTCGCTGCGCCAAATGCGACGCACACCTTGGACACGTCTTCCCTGACGGCCCCAAGCCGACCGGCCTGCGCTATTGCATGAATTCGGCTTCGCTCGATTTGAAATCTGAAGATCTGAAGCCCGAAAAGAAGTAAGGCTTAGGCGTTCGCGCTCGCCGCTTTCGCCTTTTCGGCGGCACGAACCTGCACTTTGCCGCTCATCACAGCGCCATCTTCCACGCTGATGCGCTGGGTCGCGACATCGCCGACTAGCGTGCCTTCGCCGCGGATGTCCAGGCGGTCACTGCACTCGACGTTGCCCGTGACTTTGCCCATGATGACGACTTCCCTGGCCTTGATGTTGGCTGTGACGCTGCCGTAACGGCCGATGGTCACCCGGTTCTCAGAAACGGTTATAGTGCCCTCAACCTGGCCGTCAATATACAGCGGTTCGGCACCGGTGATTTCACCTTTGATGATCACAGAACGTCCGATGTTGGCTTGTTCCATGGGGGCGGTCACGGTTTTAACTGGGTTGTAAGAAGGGATGGGGTTGGCGGGGAATTTCGGTGCGTTGGACTGCGCTGGCTGCAACATCAGGATTCCTTATTCCGCGCGGCTTTGGAGGGAGTTCAACGCCAGCGGGTCAGTGGATTTGTGAGCTGACTATCTCACGGGGAAAGGAATAAGAGGAGGTTACGGAAGCCTTAGAACTATGACCTGAGTCAAGTCTGCAGTGCCGCCGCTAATTGTTCCCATTCGGCCACGCTGGTTTGCAGGGCCGCGCGGTGCGAACTGAGCTCCTGGGTGAGGCGTGCGGTTTCCTCGGCGCTGACGAAGTTTTGCAACGCGACTTCACAGCCGGTGATGGCGGCCTCTGTACGATTGATCTCTTGTTCCAACTGGCGCACTCGATCTTCCATTTGTTTGCGTTTGATGGGATTCAGGCGCTTTGCCTTGGCCTCGGCAGGGTCTGCGTCAGGCTTATTTCCGTTTGCGGGAGGTGTGGTGACCGCAAGCTCAGTATTCTCCTGCAAGCGGGCGGCGCCGCCCTCCTTGCGCCAGCGGTAATCTTCGTAATTGCCGGGATAAACCTCTACCCGTCCCTCTCCGATCTCAAACACTCGCGTGGCCAGCTTGTCGATGAAGTAGCGATCGTGCGACACGAAAACCACCGTGCCAGTGTACTTTGACAAGGCCTCCAGCAGGACATCTTTGGCCCGCATGTCCAAATGGTTGGTGGGTTCGTCGAGCAGCAGAAAATTTGCCGGATGCAGCAGCATACGCAACAGGGCATAGCGATTGCGCTCACCGCCGGAGAGCACACCGATGCGCTTGAAAACGTCCTCGCCGGAAAACAGGAAGCAGCCCAACAGACTGCGAAGCTCGGTTTCCCGCGATTGCGGAGAAACTCTACCCAGGTCGTCAAGAATTCGCGAGTCCTGGTCTAATTCCTTGTACTGGTCTTGTGCGAAGTAGTCCGCCTGAACGTTGTGGCCTAGTTTGTATTCCCCTTGGGTGAGGTCCTCTTCTTCGGCCAACAGTTTGATCAGGGTGGACTTGCCCGCGCCATTCACCCCCACGAGGGCAATGCGGTCGCCGCGCTCGATCATGAAACTTACATCGCGGAAGACTTCTTTTTTCTCCCCATAGGATTTGGCCACGCCGGCGAACTCGGCCACAATCCGGCCGCTGGCTTTCGGCTGCGGAAACGAGAAATGAATGGTTTTCTCTTCCTCCGGCAGCTCGATTCGCTCCATCTTTTCCAGTTCTTTGATACGGCTTTGCACCTGTTTGGCCTTGGTCGCCTGATAGCGAAAGCGGCTGATGAACATTTCCAACTGCTCAATCCGCTCACGCTGATTGCGGTAGGCGGCTTCGAGCTGTTCCTGGCGCTGCGTTTTCTGGGAGAGATACTTCTCATAGTTGCCGGGATAGAAATGAATTCGCTTGTTCCAGATTTCGACGATCTTGTTGACGGTGACGTCGAGAAAATAGCGGTCGTGCGAAATCAGAATGAAGGTATAGGGATAGCTGGTCAGATACTCCTCCAGCCAGTTGCGGGCTTCGAGGTCGAGGTGATTTGTGGGCTCGTCGAGCAGCAGCAGGTTCGGCTGCTGCAGCAGAAGCTTGGCCAGGGCGATGCGCATCTGCCAGCCCCCGCTGAATTCTTCGACCTGCCGCAGCCAGTCTTCTTTTCGAAAACCCAACCCCATCAGGACGCTGCCGACTTTAGCTTCGATGGCGTAACCGTCGCGGGTACGGAATTCGTGCTCGATCCGCTGGTAGCGCTCGGCCACTTGTGAGTACTCAGAAGACGCGTTGTCCAGTTCCGACATGCGTCCGGTCAGGTCTTCCATCTCCTGCTCCATGGCGCGTAGCTTGGAGAATACCGACATGCACTCGGCGAACACGGAGCGGCCCGCGAGCGCCAGCCCATCTTGTGGCAAGTAGCCGGCGCTGATGCCTTTGGCGGTGTTCAGCGAACCGTAGTCGAGCGTTTCCATCTCGGCCAGGATTTTCAACAGCGTGGATTTCCCCGTTCCATTCGCCCCTACCAGACCGACCCGGTCGCGGTTGGTGATCAGCCAGTCCACTCCTTCGAACAGGAGCTTGTGGCCATAGCGTTTTCCGGCGCCGGAGAGCTGAATCATGGTCTGCTTTCATCGTCTCACGGAAAGTGGAATTTGCAGAAGATCGCGAACAGCTTCAACCACAGGGGGCACAGGGTCACACAGGGAAAAACTTGGATTGGTTCCTCCGTGCGCCTCTGTGTCCTCTGTGGTTAGGGTGTATTACCTGCCAGCTTCGCCGCCATGGCCGCGATATCCCGGGCAGCATTCGGATGTGACAGTTTGCGGGCTGCTTCGCCCATTGTTCTCAGCCGTGAAGCGTCCGCCAGAAGCGAAGACACGGTTTCAACCAGACTTTGCGGAGTAAGCTTCGTTTCTTCCAGCATCACCGCTCCCCCCGCGCGCTCCAACGCCTCGGCATTGCGCTTCTGATGATCGTCCGCCGCGCGAGGGAAGGGAATGAACACTGCCGGCTTCCCAGCCGCTGTTACTTCCGCCACCGTGCTGGCTCCCGACCGGCAGATCAACAAGCTCGCTCGCGCGAACGCACCGGGCATGTCGTCGATGAATCGATGGGCTTCAATCGCACCTCCCAGCTTTGCATACGCAGCTTGTATCTCAGCGAAATCCCGTTCGCCGGTTTGGTGGATGATCCTCAGCCCTGGGATTCGCGCTAGCAGGTCTCCGGCGGACTCCATCACCACTTGGTTGATGGCGTGCGCTCCCTGGCTTCCGCCGAAAACCAAGACGGTCGGGGTCGCCGGTGCACCTGAGATCTGAAAAAACGCATCGCGCACAGGCACCCCGGTCACTTCACAACGACGGAAGTATCGCCCGGTTTCCTGGAAGTGGACAGCCGCCGCCGAAACGAATCGGGCCACCACCCGATTGGCGAAACCAGGGACGAAATTCGGCTCGAACACCAGCGTCGGAATTCGCATGAGGACTGCGGCCAGCATTCCTGGCCCGGAAGCGTATCCGCCCACGCCGATGACAACGTCCGGACGAAACTCACGAAAGATTCGCCGCGATTCCCAGACCGATCGCGGTAGATCAGAGAATGTCCTGAGCCTAGTCGTCATGCTCACATTCTTGAGCGCACCTACTTGCACCAATCGCAGAGGAAATCCCGCCGCCGGAACCAGGCGGTTCTCAATTCCACGCGCTGTCCCGATGAACAAGATTTCGGCGTTGTAATGCTTCTGCAGTTGCTGGGCGATGGCGAGGGCCGGGATCACGTGACCGCCCGTGCCGCCTCCCGCCAGAATGGCCCGCATGCAGTGACTATAAACCGGAAGCTGGGATGTGTGTCTGAGCCGGGTTGACACTTCAGGGCCGCTTCTACTCCGCTTGCTTGGAAACATTCAGCAGAACACCCACGCAGGCCAGTGCGAACAACAACGAAGATCCGCCATAAGAGACGAAGGGCAAAGGAATGCCCTTGGTCGGCATCAGTCCCAACACCACGCTGATATTGATGAACGCTTGCACGACGATCATGCTGGTGATGCCCACTGCCAGCAGGCGTCCGAACATGTCGTGAGTTCGTAGAGCAGTGCGCGTACCTCGCCACAAGAACACCGCAAATAGTGTGACGATAACCAGCGAGCCTACCAAGCCCAGTTCTTCCGCCGTCACCGCGAAGATGAAGTCGGTGTGAGGCTCCGGCAAATAAAAAAGCTTCTGCTTGCCTTCCATCAAGCCGACGCCTGTGATGCCGCCGGTGCTTACGGCGATCAGCGACTGGATGATGTGAAAGCCTCGGCCCTGTGGGTCTGAATAAGGATTCAGAAAGGCCATGATGCGGTCGCGCCGCCAGGCCACGTGGAAGATCAGGAAATACAACGGCAGCAGCGATGCCAAGAATCCGTAGCCGAGATAGCGCATCTCCATGCCGGCCACAAACAGCACGCAGCCAGTGATGGCGGCACAGGCGATGGCGGTACCGAGGTCGGGCTGGGCCACGATCAAGGCAATGAAAATGAGAGTCGGCACCACCGCAGGAAGGATGGTGTTGCGCCAGTCAGTAATCGATTTGGTACGGTTCTCCAGAAAAAATGCGAGAAACAGGATCAAGGCAGGCTTGGCCATCTCCGACGGCTGGAAGGACATCGGGCCCCAGTGCATCCAGCGATGGGTGTGATGGGCGCGGTCGAGGAAAAAGACCGAAATCAGCATTAAGGTAGTGATGCCCAAGAGTGAGAAGACCACCGCCGGATGCTTGTAGCGGCGATAGTCGATCCTCATCCCCACAACCATAAGCAGAAGCCCGGCGGCGGCCCATCCTAATTGCTTGATCAGAAATACGTAAGCCGATCCGTATCGCTCCTTGGCCATGACCGCCGAGGCGCTGAACACCATCACCAGACCCACAAAGATCAGGAACAGGGTCACCGCGAACAGCCAACCATCGACACTGACACGCTTTGCCATGCGATTTCATTCCACCACGGGGAAGGGATAAGGATTGTTGACGGACTTGGTTCTGGGCAGTTGTTGATTTCCAGCAAATTGTGGAAAAGCTCTTCTCGACTCCCGCCTCCGGCTTCCTGCAGCCAGTTAAGCCTTCCGCCCCTCAGACAGCGCCTTCACCACGTCCTTGAAGACCCTGCCCCGGTGCTCGTAGCTGCGGAACTGGTCGAAGCTGGCACAGGCGGGCGCCAGCAGCACGATGTCCCCCGGGTGGGCTGCCTCGGCAGCGCGTTTGATGGCGTTTTCCAGAGTTTCGGCATGGACAATCTCCGCTGCCCCCTTGATCTGGGACTCAATTTTTGCGGCCGCCGCACCGATGGTGTAAACCTGTTTGACTCGTTGCCGCAGCAGGCCGTTCAGCACACTGTAATCGCTGCCTTTGTCCTTGCCGCCGAGAATCAAGTGAATATTGGCAGGGAAGGATTCCAGCGCTTTGATGGTGGCATCCACGTTGGTGGCTTTGGAGTCGTTGTAGTATTCCACGCCGCGAACGGTCGCCACATATTCGAGCCGGTGTTCGACGGCCTTGAAGCCGGCAACTGCTTGGCGGATCCGTCCCGGCTCGACACCGCTCAGCGCGCCTACACAGACCGCAGCCAGAACGTTCTCGACGTTGTGGGCGCCCTTCAACGGGATTTCTGAAATCATCATCATTTCCCGCTGACCCTTGGGGTCACGAAATAGAATCTGACTCTCACGAACGTACGCACCTTGCTTCACTTCTTTCTTCCGGCTGAACCAGAAGAGTTGGGATCGGGTTCGCGTCGCTAACTCGACACATGTGGGATCGTCGGCGTTAAGCACAGCAAAATCGTCGGCCCGTTGATTTTCGAAAATGCGGGCCTTGGCGTCGGTGTAGGCGGCGAACGTACGATGCCGGTCGAGATGGTCTGGGGTCACGTTGAGCACGACGGCAATCCGAGGACGAAATGTCTGAATGGTTTCAAGCTGAAAGCTGGATACTTCTAGGACTGCCGTGGTCTCAGCCGACGCCCGGTCCACCAGAGAAATCGCTGGTGTGCCGATGTTGCCGCCTACCACGGTTGAAAGTCCTCCAGCCGCCAGGATCTCACCCGCTAGGGTTGTCGTCGTGGTCTTTCCATTCGAGCCAGTAATCGCAACAATTGTTCCCGGGAAGAATTCTGCTGCCAGCTCAATTTCTCCGATAACTTTCTCGCCCAAAGTCCGCGCCTGGACCAGGGGTGGCGCATCCACCGGCACGCCCGGGCTGACCACAATCAGATCCTGCCCTCGAAATGTACGCTCCCCATGACCACCGGTCTCAACGGCAATTCCTTGATCGAGCAGGGCGGGAATCTCATTCTTGAGTTCATCTTGCGGTTTGGTGTCGGAGACGGTGACGCGCGCGCCGTGAGCCTTCAGAAACAGCGCTGAAGCCACGCCGGACTTGCCCAGTCCTACTACCAGAACACGTTTGTTCTTCACATCCATGAGAACTTCATTTCACCACAGAGTCACCGAGACACGGAGAAAACTATTTGTGAGAAGTCTCCAAGAGCTTTCTCCGTGACTCTGTGGTGGAAAAGATTATCTTAGTTTCAAGGTCGTGAGGGCGAACAATGCAAACACCAGTGACGCGATCCAGAAACGCACGATGATTTTCGACTCCGACCAGCCCATCAATTCAAAATGGTGATGAATTGGCGCCATCTTGAAGATGCGCTTCTTGCGCAACTTATAAGACGCCACCTGCAAGATGACCGAAATCGCCTCGATGACGAACACCCCCCCGATGAATGGCAGCAGCAACTCCTGTTTAATCATGACCGCAACGGTTCCGATAGCGCCCCCCAGCGCCAGCGAACCAACATCACCCATGAACACTTCCGCTGGATGTGCGTTATACCAAAGGAATCCGATCGACGCTCCGACCATCGCTCCGCAGAAGATTGTCAGTTCGCCCACTTGCGGCATGCGTTGCAGCTCAAGATATGACGCGAACGTGGCGTGGCCGCTCACATACGTAAGCACCGCCAGGGCCCCGGCAGCGATGACGGTGCAGCCGATGGCCAGGCCGTCCAGACCGTCGGTCAGATTGACGGCGTTGCTGGAACCCACGATCACCAGGGCCACAAAAGCCACAAACGGCAGAAATGCCAGCGGCCACAGATTAGGGTTGTGTTCGAGCGAACTGATGACCAGATCCGGCCGGAACTGCTTCACGAACGGAACTACGAGTTTGGTGGAATAGAGTCCGCGGGTCTGCATGGCGATGAGCGCCACCGCGATCAGAACGCTGGTCGCGATCTGCAGCCCTATCTTGGCCTTGCCGGTTAGGCCGAGATTCCTGCGATGCACTACCTTGGTGTAGTCGTCAGCGAAGCCGATGGCGGCGAACGCGGCTGTGGCCAGCATGGCGATCCAAACGAAGCGGTTACTCAGGTCTGCCCATAACAGCGTCGGAATGATGATCGAGATCGCAATGAGCAACCCACCCATGGTGGGTGTGCCCGCTTTCTTCTGATGCGCCTTCGGCCCTTCTTCGCGAATGTACTGTCCGATCTGAAACTCCCGGAGACGATTGATGACCAGGGGGCCGACGATCAATCCGGTAAATAGCGCCGTCAGGCTCGCAAAAGCGGTGCGGAACGTAAGGTAGCGGAAGATGCGAAAAGGCGGAAAGTAATGGAACAGCTTCAGGTACAGCAGCCAGTAGAGCAATCCGCCTCCATTTACCTATTACCTGTGCTTGGCCGTTGGCAGGGCCGACGCTCCAACGCCCAGTGCCCATTTTTCCAGCGCTCGCTCCAGTTTTACGCCCCGCGAAGCTTTCAGTAACACCACATCACCGTCGCGCGCTTCGCGGATCAGCCAGTCGCCCGCCTCTTCGGGTGTGGCCACGAACTCAGCCTGAATGCCTCCCGCGCGGGCAGCTTCCACCATCGGCTTTGCCAAACCTCGCACCCCTACTAGCCTATCGATGTGCAGCTCGGCCATGTGTTGTCCGGATCGCCGATGCATTTCTTCACCTGCCGGGCCTAGTTCGAGCATTTCACCCGCAACCACAATGCGACGCCGGGCCGGCATTGCGGCCAGAGTATCCACCATGGCGTCTAAAGCCTTCGGATTGGAATTGTAGCAATCGTTGATCACGGTGATGTTGCCGACTTGGACGACCTCTCCACGTTTGTCCGCCGGAACCAGTGTTGACAGCGCACCTACCGCCTCAGAGGGCGTCAAGCCTCGTTCTAAGCCCACCGCCACTGCCGCCAGCGCGTTGTAGATGTTGTGTTTGCCCACCAGGGGCAGCATTGCGCGTTCCCGGCAGCTCCCCACGGCAACGTCAAACGCCGAACCTGCGGCACCGCGAAGCTCGATGTTTTCCGCGCGCACGTCCGCGGATGGGCTTATCCCGTAGAGCACAACCTTGCCGTGAAAGTCGCGACCGAATTGGGATACATATTCGTCCTCCGCGTTCAGAATCGCGATGCCACCCGCCGGGAGGGACGCGATCAGTTCGTACTTGGCACGGGCAATGTCCGCGATCGAGTCAAAGAATTCCAGGTGCACCGGAGCCACGTTGGTCACGACACCGATCTCCGGCTGCGCGATCCTCGCCAGAGCTGTAATCTCACCCGCATGGGACATCCCCATCTCGATCACCGCAATGTCGTGTTCGGGCTCCAACTTCAGCAGCATTAGCGGGAGACCGAAGTGGTTATTGAAATTCCCTTGCGACTTCAGCACTCGAAAACGCTGCGACAACACGTGGGCAATGGCCTCTTTGGTGGTGGTCTTGCCAGTGGAGCCAGTTACCCCCACCAGCGACTTTGCCCACAACCGTCGCACTGCCGTTGCCAGCGTCTGCAAAGCTGCCAGGGTGTCGTCTACGGCCAGCAGACCGGTGATGACTGGATAGCGGGCAAGTTGGTCCTTACGCACGACTGCAGCTACCGCACCCTTGCCCAGCGCCTGGACTACGAAGTCGTGGCCATCCATGCGGTCTCCCTTGACCGCAAAAAAGAGCTCTCCTGCCAGAATGGTGCGGGAATCAATGGAGTATCCCTGCGCCGTCGCGTTATGATCAAATTCGCCACTGGCGCCAAGAAACTCCGCGACTCGAGAAAGCGGCAGCTTCATGCGTTCTTACCAGCGGCGGCATTCGCCGTCTCGCAACTGTAGCCTGCCTTTTGTAAGGCCTGCCGCGCGACCTCCACATCGTCGAAGGGGCGTGAGCCCTCGCGCGTAACTTGCACCTTCTCGTGGCCCTTGCCGGCGATGAGCACAATGTCGCCCGGGCCAGCTTCCGCTATAGCCAATGCGATGGCCACGCCGCGATTCGGTTCCATTGTGTACCTGGCCCCAACCCGCTGCAGACCGACCATAGCGTCGTTGATGATGGCTAGCGGATCCTCGCTACGTGGATTGTCAGAGGTGAGGACGATGAAGTCGCTGCCACGACCGGCGGCTTCGCCCATCAGTGGGCGCTTGGCGCGGTCACGGTCGCCGCCGCATCCGAAGACGGTGATCACACGGCTTCCGTGTCCGGCTTGCCGCACAAATTCACGCGCCAATGCCGTTAGGTTACGCAGCGCATCGTCGGTGTGCGCGTAGTCTACAACCACGGTGAAAGGCTGGTTGCAGTCCACTCGCTCAAAGCGGCCGGGGACACGGCGCAAGGTCTCAATGCCTGTGATAATGGCGTCCTGCTTGCACCCGCGGGCGTAAGCTGCCGCAGCCGCCGCGATGATGTTGAACACGTTCACCCGGCCAATCAACGGGGAAAACACAGGCATGCTCCCAGCGGGCGTTGCCAGATCACAACGGCTGCCTCGCGAAGTGATCTCGGCGTTCTCGGCGTGAAAATCACCTTGCGCGAAGCCGTAAGTCAGAACCTCCGCGCTGCGCTTCCGGCTGACCTCGACCAACCTCTGGCCGTATTCATCGTCGGTGTTGATGACTGCGGCTCGGGGAGCGTCCGTTCCGCATCCCTCAAACAGAACCTGCTTCGCGACAAAATATTCCTCCATGGTGCGGTGGTAGTCGAGGTGATCGCGGGTCAGATTGGTAAAGACTGCCACATCGAAAGGAATCCCGTAGACACGTTGTTGGGCGAGCGCGTGCGAGGATACTTCCATCACGGCGTCTGTCGCGCTGTTGCTGAGTGCTTCCGACAAGATCCGATTCAAGTCCAACGCCTCAGGCGTAGTGTGTGGCGCCGGCAGAATTTTCCCAGCAACGTGGTATTCGATGGTTCCAACCAAAGCACTCTTGCGACCGGCCGCAGCGAGGATCGCTTCCACCAGAAAAGCCACCGTGCTCTTGCCGTTGGTGCCGGTGATCCCTGTTATGGCGAGGCGCTCCGCCGGCCGCTTGTAGAAATTGGCGCTCAGACGGGCAAGCGCACGGCGTCCGTGAGTAACCTCCGCCCAGGCGACGCCAGCACGCGGCGTCTGGGCAGCGGAGTCTGTGACAATGGCTACTGCACCTTCTGTGACCGCTTTGTCGATGAACTTATTCCCATCGCTGGATTCGCCGCGCATGGCAAGGAACAGATCTCCCGGCTTCACGCGGCGGGAGTCGTACTCCAGGTTACTCACCGCCGGATTTCCGCTCCGGCTGAGCACCTCCGCCCCTTGCAGAAGTTGTTCAAACGTCATTGGAGTGAATTATACGGGTAAGGCTAGAATGCACCGAGTTGAACGGCGGCTCCGTGTTCCTGCGTGCCCTCTGGGGTTAGTCCCTAGCGCCCAAATCTCACCGTCACTTTCGATCCGCTCGGCACGCGCGCCCCTGCGAGCGGTGACTGGTCCCTCGCCAATCCGCTGCCGACCGCATCCAGATCCAACCCGTTTTCCTGAGCCATCTCAATGGCGGCGCGAACGCTCTTGCCCGCAAACGAGGGCACCACAGCGCCATTCTGTTCAAGATCCAGAATCACCGTACCGTTGACGGGTGGACGTTCTCCCCGGGCCGGCGGCTGGGAATCTACCGTGTTTGTGATTGGCCTCGGCTCCTCCGGCACCATGGTTTCACTCTGCTTTAGCGCAGCCGTCACCACTCCGGGCCCGGGCGCTTCGACGTCCCTCGCCGAACTACCCGGAACGATGGGCGGAGGCGCTGCCGCCTCGGCAACCTCCAGCGGATCACCAAGGTGGTCCGGTGAGCCTTCCTCCACCTCGCGCTCCTTCACCTGACGCGAGGCCAGTAACACTTGTCGGTTGGCAGGCAATTCAACATCGTGCGGGGTGTGAAGGTATTCCAGAACCTGTTGCGCCACGCGCTGGAACACCGGAGCAGAGACCTGGCCACCCTGGTGCAGTCCGACCGCCGAATCAAGAATCACTGCCACCGTGATCACGGGGTTGTTGATAGGCGCAAAACCTGCAAATGAAGCCACATATTTCGAGTGCGAGTAAGCGTGAGTGCCAGGGTCGACTTTCTGTGCAGTCCCGGTCTTGCCGGCGGAACTGTAGCCTTCGAGCAACGCTTTCTTGCCGGTGCCGTGCAACACTACTCCCTGCATCATCTGCCGCATTTGCGCCGCCGTAAGTGCGGAAATCACGCGGCGTTGTTCGACGGGGTGAAATGCAATGGTTTGCGGCGTGTTTTGCGGGGCATTGGTGGCCGCTACAATCCTGGGGGCCACCCAGACGCCATCGTTAGCCATGGTGGAGATCAGTCCGATGAGTTGCAGCGGCGTGATACCAATCTCCTGTCCCATCGAGATGGCCGCAAACGAGACTCGCGACCAGCGGCTCGGTGGTTTGGTCAGACCGCGAGTTTCACCGGGCAACTCGATTCCAGTTTGCTGGCCGAAGCCGAACCCGCGAATGTATTTGTAGAAGCGATCGTCGCCGAGGCGCATGCCGATCTTAATGGAACCCACGTCGCTCGACTCGGCGAGAATATCCGAAACAGGCAGCAGGCCATGAGGTTTGCTGTCGTGAATCCTCATTCCGTTAATCACGATCGACCCCATCTGACAGTCAAACACTTCCTGCGGAGTGGTCAACTTCTCCTCAAGCGCGGCGGAAATCGTGACTACTTTGAACGTCGATCCCGGCTCATACACATCGCTCACCGCATGGTTTTTCAGTTTTGCCGGCGTGATCTCGCGGGTCAGGTTGGGATTAAACGTGGGTTGATTGGCCAGAGCCAGAATCTCGCCGGTATGCGGATTTTCCACAATCAAGGTCCCGGCTTCCGCGTGGGTCTGCTCCATCGCAGTTTGCAGTTCGCGCTCCGCGATGTACTGAATCTGCTGATCAATGGTGAGCACGACGTTCTGCCCCGGTTCGGGTTGCTTCTCCACGCTGCCGAACCATTTCCGGCGGGCATCGACGGAGACCAGCATTTCCCCCGCTTTGCCGTGCAGTTGGTCCTCGAATTCGCGCTCAATTCCGCTCAGGCCCTCGTCATCTGTGCCCACATAGCCAATCACCTGGGCCGCCAGTTCGCGCTTGGGGTAAAACCGCTTGGATTCCTTCTGGAAATAAATGCCGCGCAGATTCAACGACCGGATTCGGTCTGCTGTGTCTGCGTCTGCCTTGCGAGCTAACCAGCAGAAGGTGCGGGCGGCCTGGCATTTGGCTAAGAGCTCACGGGGATCGGAGTGCGCGATGCGAGCAATGAGCGAGACCGTCCCTGCCAAATCCGGTATCTCCGTGGGTACAGCGAAGACCGAGTCCACCGAAATCGACATCGCCAGCTCATGACCAGCCCGGTCATAGATAATGCCACGGCGGGCCGAGACTTCAGTGGTTCGTTGTTGCTGATGCTGCGCACGCAGTTCAAAACTTCCATAACGGAAAATTTGCAGGTAAACCAGGCGCAAGCAGATGGCGCCGCCCCATAGAAAGAGTATGGCGGCCAGCAGGTAAAGCCTGACGTTGGTGGAATTACGTGCGGAGCCGGCTGCCATCGAATCGGCCTTCTCGACAAAAAGCTGGCCACGGATTTACGCGGATTCTCACGGATAATTCCTGTTTCTGATCCGTGCTCATCCGTGCCGATCCGTGGCCTGCGGTTTCTACAACCTGACTACGGAACCGAAATCACTGACACCGACGCCACGCTCGCGATCACCGGCGTTCCGGCATCGGGCAGGGCGGAATCCATGCGAATCACTTGACCGGCGTGTGGCGGCTCCATGCCATACTCCCGGGCCAGCTTATCGATACGGTCAGGTGAACGTAGCGAGGCTTCTTCCAGGCGGAGCGCATGATTCATCTCCAGCAGGCCATCGCGCTGGCTCCTGAGAGATTCCACCTTGTAGCCATATTCGATCGCCTTAAAGTGCTGCCAGGTGTAAGTCATCACCAGCAGGAAAAGGCAGGTCATCGCGATGCCGAACTGGCGCATCTCGCGGCTGCGTTTGGGATCCTCAATCCTGACCAAACGTGAGTTGTCGATCGCTTTGGGGAAATAGATCTCGGGGGTTCCGACCCAACATGGCTTTCGCCGGCTGCCAATTGCGCCCACACTTGCCGCCGCTGCTGCCATCTACGCCACCCCAGCCAATGATGATTCAAACTGCACGACTTCGTTTTGAGAGACGGCGTGCCAGTACTCCATCTCTTCGGGCTGGGATGTTTCCGTGAGAGCGATTCTTTCCGTTCGCTCCACGGTCTTGATCAGATCGTCAATCAGTGTTCCGCTATACATGTTGTTCCTCCTGCCTACCTAACCTTGGGTCCTTGCTATACTCTTTCCGCTGCCCGCAATTTTGCGCTGCGTGCCCGCGGGTTGCGATCAATCTCTTCGTCGCCAGGCGTTACTGGCTTCTTGGTCAGCAACCTGTAGTGACCCTGCTTCACACCCTCGCGGAAGGCATCTTTTACGATGCGGTCCTCCAGCGAGTGAAAGCTGATGATCACCACGCGTCCACCCGGCTTCAACATCTGCGGGGCTGCATTCAGCAGTCCCCGCAACTCGTCCAGTTCACGGTTTACGAAGATTCGGAGAGCTTGAAAGGTTCGGGTCGCAGGATGAATACGCTCATGTTTCATTGACCGGGCCGCGGCTGATACGACGTCTGCAAGCTGCACAGTCGTACGGATCGGCCGCGACCGGACAATGGCTCTGGCGATTCTCCGCGACCTCCTTTCCTCACCGAATTCGTAAATCACATCGGCAAGCTCACGCTCGTCGCTGTGGTTTACCACTTGTTCGGCGGTCAGCTCGGCTTGCGGATTCATTCGCATGTCGAGCGGTCCTTCCGCCTGAAAACTAAAGCCTCGCGCCGGATTGTCGAATTGCAAACTGCTGACCCCGACGTCGGCCAAAATGCCGTCGAACCCGTCGTTCGTCCTTCGTCGTTCGTCGTTCGCAAAATCGTTGAACGACGTATGCACCAATTCAATCGTCGGCCAATCGTGCTGTTGTTCCTGGCCAACGACCAACGACGAACGACTAACGACCAGTTTTTCCTGCGCGATTCCGAGCGCCGCAGGATCCTTATCGAGCCCAATCAAATGACCCGGTGCGCCGAGGCGTTTTGCGATTTCGTAACTGTGCCCGCCAAGGCCCACCGTGGCGTCGAGATAAGTCCCGCCACGCCGGACGGCTAAAAAGTCGATCGCTTCTTTTAAAAGAACCGGGACATGGCCCGCCTGCCCATGCCCACCCCGCTCGGGGGTGTCTGTGAAACCCTCCGCCACTAGATACCCAGCTCGTCGAGCGTCTTCTCATCCTCAGGCGTGAACTTCTCCGTCTCCATCTCCAGCCGGTACGCTTCGAGGTTACGGACTTCCAAAAACGTCAAGTTGCCGGTGACCGCGACTTCTCCCTTGATCTGTGCCGAATCGCGCAGCAGTTGCGGCATCAACAGCCGGCCCTGGCCGTCCATCTCGACCGTCTGCCCCCAGTAGTTCACCCGGGCCAGAAACTTCTTCTTCGTAGGGTTGTAGGTGGAGAGCGCCGCCAGCTTCTGCTCGATCCGTTCCCACTCCTCGAAGGGATACAGTTGTGCAACCTTGCCATCCAAACTCGTGATGTAAAATTGGGCGTTGTACTTCTCGTCGATCACCCGCTTGAATTCCGCAGGGACCTTGAGCCGTCCCTTTTCGTCGACGCGAGTTGGGTGATTGCCGCGAAACATGTGTTCTGCCCCTTAAAGGAGCGGAAAATCTTCTGGCTGCTACTGCCACAACGAGGGAGGTAAAAGCGATAAAAATGTCAGCCGGTTGCGGTTCGTTCGGGCCATTTTTCGGGGTGTCAGCTTCAAAGTCCACTGGCGCCTCTCGGTACTTCACTTCTGCCCACGACCTCTACTGATCCGACCACTTCGTACCACTTTTGTCCACATCTTACGCCTAAGCTGTTTGTTGTCAATCATAAAGTTATAGGTATACAGAGGGATGGACGGCTCCATTGGGAAACTACGAGAAGTTGTGGCTAACTGATCGGGTGACCACAAGCGGTTGCGTTTACGACAAAGGTTCGGCGCGCGCGATTCAGTTGACTTCTCCGTAAGTGATTGTCGGGATGTGCGGAAAAGTTGTGGAAATCTCGGGTGGCAGACGAAGCCTGCCGCAGCCTGGAGACGAAAGTACACGTAGAAAAGACCGTCTGGATTTATTCCTGGCTTCGATTTACAGTCACTAGACTTGGTGGGGATTGTGTTACTCTACCGCCGGGTAGTCTCTCAGGAGTGAAAGTCATGGAATGGACCACACCGCAGTTTGAAGAGATCGCGCTGAATTGCGAGATCAATTCCTACGCTAGCGCTGCAATGTAACTGTGCACATCGAAATCCTGGGCTCGGCCGCAGGGGGCGGGTTTCCGCAGTGGAACTGTAACTGCCGTAACTGCCAGTCCTTGCGCGCCGGGACCTTCCAGGGTAAAGCCCGAACTCAAACCCAGGTCGCAGTCAGCAGCGACAGCCAGCAATACTTCCTCCTGAACGCATCGCCCGATCTGCGTCTACAGATCGAAGCCACGCCTCACCTTCATCCGCACAGCGGTCAGCGCGATTCGCCTGTGAATGCTGTTGTGCTCACCAGCGCTGACATTGACCAGGTCGCTGGCCTGCTCTCTCTGCGCGAGTTACAGCCTTTTCGTATCTACTCCACGCCCTCGCTTCGTCGCATCCTGCAGGAGGACAACTCGGTTTTCGGGATGCTGAACCGCGTGTCCAATCAGGTTTCTTGGCAAGAGATCACTCCGGGCCAAAGTTTCCCCCTGCTTGATGCCGCGGGGGCCGACTCGCGAATTCGTTGCGAAGCATTCTCCTTGGGGAGTCGCTATCCTGCCTACGTTTCGGCGCCGCGATCTGCCAGCCTCAAACCGAAAGAGGCTCTGCTTGGACTTTTCCTGGAATCGTCATCGGGAAAGAGACTTGCTTATCTGCCGGCCGTGCCGGCGATCGACGGCACATTGCAGCAGCGCCTGGAATCAGCGGATTTGCTGCTGTTTGACGGAACCTTTTGGAGCGACGACGAGTTGATCCAGGTACAGGGCAGCGGTGCGACCGCCAGCGAGATGGGGCACGTTGCAGTCTCAGGCGCTGACGGATCATTGCGAAAGTTGGCGGGCTTGCGCCGGCCGCGCAGAGTGTTCATCCATATCAACAACACGAATCCCATGCTGGATGAATCGGGTCCGCAGTATCGCGAGGTGCGCGACGCGGGCTGGGAGATCGCCGCCGACGGCTGGAGCGCGGAGTTGTGAAACGGCGAGCCTTAACACACCTGGCCAGCCTTCGAAGCCAATCTAACTTGGATGTCCTCAAGCAGCCGGAATGCGGCTTCGCCGGCATCCAGAGTGGAGAACTCTTTGCCTAGCTCCACCACCGGAAGTTGGGCGCAAGCTGTGCAGAAGGCCTGTTGCGTGGCCGGCGAGGCCGTCAGGTTGGGGCCCACGACCAACAATACTGGACGCGTGACACGAATCAAAAGCAACGTGTCTGGCAGACTGCCGCTGGTATGTACGTCGTACCCACCGCGCCGCAGCAGTTCGCGGAGATAGGCCAGAACATCTCCATTTTGATCGACACACACCACAACAGGCCCCGGCGCTGCTGCCCGTTCCGGCGCTGCTCCGCGCCGGTAGAAGGCAGAAATCGCGCTCTCCTCGGATTCGTGGGTTTCGAACAGCCGAGTAAGACTTGTCAGGCGCAGCACTTTGTCAATATTGGGGGGAACGTTGCAAAGTTTCAGGTCTCCACGCGACTGGCGGGTGCTGGTGAGCAGTCGCACCATGGTGCCCAATCCGCTGCTATCGATGAAATTTACCTCGCCGAGGTGCAGGACAAAGTCTTTGCGGTCGCGCATCATTCCACTCACATGCACCCGCAATGACTCGCTTTCATTCCCGGCAATAATGCGTCCTGCACACTGGATGATTGTTACCCGACCCACGCGCCGGGTGTTCAGTGAAAGTGGCATTTAACTCCTGCCCGCAGTCCATGCGATCGAACCGCACATTATATGCAATCTGGACCAAGAAGCTCGGTCCCGAATTTGTCGAAGCTCGAAGACCTTTCCCTGCCGCTTTCTGCGATTGTCTCTGGAAACGCCTCAAATGTCTCAGGGATGTAAAAACATTGTCAACAATTGCGCCCTTTCGCCATCTAAGTGACTCAGGAATAGTAAGCTTGGGCATCATTTGCAAAAACCTAGCAGAAAAGGAAACATTCTATGATGCGCGTAGAAACTAGCCGGGAAACAAACTTTGAGCGGGCCGTCAGCGGTCTGCCCAAGGACATTTCGCACCTTACACAGGGGTCGAACACCATGGAGCGGATTCTGGTTGTGGAGGACGATCATGCCGTGCAGAAGGCGCTGAAGCGGCTTTTCGAGACGGAAGGATTTGAGATCGAAATAAGCTCTGACGGCAGATCAGCTTTGGAAGCCTTTCGCAGGGTCACACCGGCGGCGATTGTGCTCGATCTCCGTCTGCCCCAGATGTCAGGCCGGGACGTGTGCCGCGAAATTAAGCAGCAGGCTCCCGCGGTTCCTATTATTGTCTTGAGCGCCGCCAGTGACGTTTCTGACAAAGTGCTGCTTTTAGAGCTCGGGGCCGACGATTATGTGACCAAGCCTTTCAGCCCGCGGGAACTGTTGGCGCGGGTACGGGCAGCTTTGCGCCGCACGGTTCGCAAGGAAACCGGCGAAATGGTCGCCTTCGATGGAATTTCTGTGGACTTTACCAAAATGGAAGTTACACGAGATGGAGAGCTGGTTTTCCTGACGGCACAGGAATTTAAGACCTTGAAGTTCCTGGCGCTGAACCCGGAGCGCGTGATTTCGCGCGACGAACTACTGAACGAAGTGTGGGGATATCAGAACTACCCTTCGACTCGCACGGTGGACAATCACATCTTGAAGCTGCGGCAAAAGCTGGAGCGAGATCCCGCGAACCCGACGCATTTCCGCACCGTTCACGGAGTTGGTTACAAATTTGTAAAGTAGATGAGGATGAGGGTTAAGGATAAGGGGTAAACTTTGGTGTCCGAGGACGAGAGAGCACGATGAAACTTAGGATGCGAACCAAGTTTCTTCTCTCCATGCTGGTGATTTCAGCAGGGCTGACGTGGACCAGTCTTTGGCTGGTGCGGCATAGCGTCCAGGAGCAGGTCCGCAAAAGCATTTTTGCCGACCTGCACAACTCCGTTGGCACCTTCCAGAGCTTCCAGAGGGAGCGGGAACTTACGCTCACCCACTCCGCGGAATTGCTGGCGGACTTACCTAACCTCCGCGCCCTTATGACCACCCGTCATGAGGCGACTATTCAGGATGCCTCAACCGATGTGTGGCGATTGGCAGGGAGCGATCTGTTCGTTCTGGCGGACCGCGAGGGCAAAGTGGCTGCGTTGCATACCACCTCACCGGGCTTTTCGCGGGAGATGGCACAACAGGCGCTGGGCTCTCCTCTGAACACCGAGGCTTCGGGGCAATGGTGGTTCGGGGCCCAGCATCTTTATCAGGTATTTCTCAAGCCCATTTATTTTGGGCCCGCTGCCGAGAACCGGCTTCTGGGCTTTTTGGTGATTGGTTATGAGATCGATGACGGAGTAGCCTCCCAGGTCAGCCGGATTGCTGCCAGCCAGGTTGCGTTCTATTACGGCGATACCATCGTACGCAGCACCCTCGACCCCGCCCATGAAGCCGAGCTGGCGCGGCATCCGGTGGTGCGCTCCAACCCGGCCACTGCCGACCCGGAAGAGGTTCGGCTGGGTGATGAACACTTCCTGGGCACGTCCCTGGAACTCGCTCCCGGCAAGAACGCCTCAGTTCGGCTGAGTGTTCTGAAATCTTACGACCAAGCCACTGCCTTCCTCGATAGTTTGAACCGCTTGTTGCTGGCGCTCGGACTGGCCGCACTCGGCGCGGGCAGCGCCCTGGTGTTCTTCATCTCCGACACTTTCACCCGGCCCCTGAGCAATTTGGTCGCGGGCGTCCGCGCCCTGGAAAAGGGAGATTTTAACTACGCGCTTGATGCTCGTGGCGGCGACGAAGTAGCCGAGGTCACTGGTGCTTTTAATCGCATGCGGGCGAGCTTGCGTAAGACCCAGCAGGAACTGTTGGAAGCAGAGCGATTAGCCACCATTGGTCGAATGGCCAGTTCCATTTCCCATGACTTGCGGCATTCTCTGGCCGCCATCGTCGCCAACGCTGAATTTCTGCTGGAGAGTCGTCTCACCGGAGAACAGCGGGAGGAGCTTTACCAGGAAGTTCGGATTGGCGTGAACCAGATGACCGAGCTAATCGACTCGCTGTTGGAGTTCTCGCGCACCCGGGAATCCTTGCGCCTGACTTTCGGGAACGTCAAGGAGTCGGTGGATCGTGTGGTCCAGATCATTCATTCTCATCCTCGCTTTCATCCGGTTCGGATCAGTGTTCGCCAGGAGGGGAACTGCAGAGGCTGGTTCGATACCAAGAAACTGGAGCGTGCCCTTTACAATCTCTTACTCAATGCCTGTGAGGCCGCGCCAGGTGACGGTGGACGGATTATTGTTGACTTGACTGCGATTCCGGACGGCGTGCAGGTAAGGGTTATAGACAATGGCCGCGGTGTCCCGGAATCGGTTCGAGATAAACTCTTCGAACCGTTTGTCAGCTCCGGCAAGGAGAACGGAACCGGCCTCGGGCTCACCGTTGTGCAGAAGATCGTCCAGGATCATGGGGGCGATGTAGTGGTGGAGAAGACGTCCCTGGAGGGGACCGTTTTCCGGTTAACGCTCCCGCTGGCTTCCGAATCCATGGGGGATGGCGAGCGCGAGAGCAGACTCGTGTTTTCGCCGCTGCCTTCGGCAAGAAAGACGCCGGTGGAGTAGGATGCTAGTCCAGGTTGTGTGATCCGGGATGCCGCGCAACGTTCGCTACTGCAGCCTCCTGCGATCTTGGGGGCCTGTGGTCATAAAGCAGACTTCAGCCGGAGTGCTCTCTCCCGGTTAAAGAAATTGCGACCCCATTCCAGTTCAGACCGTCTCAACTTGGTGCAATTCGTTCCGGAACTTCCGCAGTCTTCTTGGGGAGGCGCTTGTGAAGCAGAGGAGTGTTCTTCTTAGTTGGGTCGGGAAGTCTAGTTGGGTGGGCGTGCTTGCCTTAGGCGGCGGCGTTTCCCTTTGGGCACAAACCACGGTTGCATCACCACCGCCCGCAAATGACGGAGTGACCACCGCGGTTCACGATTTGCAACAGCAGGTCAGCGAGTTGCGCGCCGCAGTCGCTGAAATCCGTTCCGAAGCTGCGCAGTACCGGGCTGAGACTGCGGCATTGCGCCGGGAGTTGCAAGCCATACGGACCCAGCCCGCCCCCGCTGAAAGCCCTGCCGCAAACGCTTACGCCGCGGGTGCCACGCCAGCCGCCCCTCAGGAAGTATCGCCACGCCCAGCAATTCCGTCGGAGCCTCTGCCTGAGCGCGTGGCTGCACTGGAGGAAACGACCCAGCTACTGAACAGCAAGCTGGACGATCAATACCAGTCGAAGGTCGAGAGCGCGTCAAAGTATCGTCTACGGCTCTCCGGCATCGTCTTGTTTAACCTCTTTAGCAACCGCGGCCAGACCAGTAACAGCGACTTCCCCACTTTTGCGATCGGTCCCAACCGGGGCGGAGACTTCGGCGCCACTCTGCGCCAGTCTGAAATCGGCCTGGAGGCGTTTGGGCCGACGCTTTTGGGTGCGAAGACATCAGCCAATCTGCAAGCAGATTTTGCCGGCGGCTTTGCCAATACCTGGAATGGAGTGGACTCTGGAGTGTTCCGCCTCCGGATCGCCCGCATGCGATTGGATTGGCAAAAAACGGCGATCGTTGTGGGTCAGGACGACCTTTTTGTTTCCCCGCTTTCGCCCACTTCGTTCGCCTCTCTTGCCGTCCCAGGGTTCACGTACGCGGGCAATTTGTGGGCATGGACACCGCAGGTGCGGATCGAACACCGCTTCGATCTGGACGACGACAACCACATCACCGTGCAGGGTGGAATTCTGGACAATCTCACTGGTGAATTTCCCTCGAACTCCTATTTTCGTGCACCCGGCCCAGGCGAAAAATCCAGCCAGCCCGCTTTTGGTTTCCGCACAGCGTGGACGAACAATCTGCTCGGTCGCCCGATGACGATCGGTGCGGCGGGCTACTACAGCCGCCAGGATTGGAGCTTCAACCGCGATAACGATGGATGGGCGGGTATGGTGGATTGGGACATCCCGATTATGTCTCGCTTGAGTTGGTCAGGCGAATTCTACCGCGGGCGGGCCGTGGGTGGCATTGGCGGTGGCACCAGCCGCAGTGTGGTGTTTGACGGCAACCCCAGCGACCCCGCTACTGCGTTCCACGGATTAGACTCGATCGGGGGATGGTCACAGTTGAAGCTCAAAGCTAATAGCCGCCTGGAATTCAATGCTGCGTTTGGCTTGGATAATCCCACCGGTGCGGAAATCCGTGCCGCCAGTGGGAGTCAGAGCTACGTTGGGCCGTTGTGGGCACAGAATCGCGGGGCCTTGGTCAATTTCATCTTCCGCCCACGGTCCAACTTGCTCTTTTCCACCGAATACCGGTACTTACAAACTTTTCCAGCTTCTGTCGGTTTTAACACGGCCGACCAGGTTAACGTCATGATGGGGGTCCTGTTCTGAGCCTAAGGACATCAAACTTCATTCTCCGCTGCTGGTTTGTGCTGCTCGTCACCGGGGTAGCAATATCCGCCCAGGAAACCACTCTTACCGCCCGGGTTGCGCTGGTAGGCGATGCCAAGAAGAACAAGGTTCGCGACGCCAGTAATGTGGTGTTATGGCTGACGCCTTCAGACGGAGCCGTGGTTGCGACTGCTCCCGTTCCGCAGTCATTCCCGCTTCCTCGCCTGATTCAGAAGAATAAGAGTTTCGAACCCCGCGTGCTGGTGGTACGGGTAGGATCCCTGGTGGAGTTTCCTAACCGCGATCCCTTCTTTCACAACGTATTCTCACTGTTCGACGGCAAGCGCTTCGACCTTGGTCTCTATGAGGCTGGATCTACGCGTAACGTGCTCTTCGACAAGCCCGGCATCTCCTATATTTTTTGCAATATTCACCCCGAAATGAGCGCCGTAGTGCTGGCCCTTAATACGCCCTACTACGGAATATCCGATCAACGCGGACAGGTCGTGATCCCGGCGGTGGCGCCGGGTCACTATACGCTGAGAATTTGGTACGAGGGCACATTGCCGGAGAGGTTGAACGGCATGGCTCGCGAGGTGACGGTCTCTGAGAATACTTCCACGCTGGGCCTGTTTCAGTTGCCCACGTCCACCATGCCGGAGGAGCACAAGAACATGTACGGCCGCGACTACCCCCCTCCCAGTCCGGATAGCCCGGCTTACGTGCACCCCTGAGCACGGCGTAACAAAAAAATTACAATTGCGTGAAGCCTCGGTGACAATCGGTCTGCCCAGCATTGGTAGGGTGAAGTGAAACGTGGACGGGCGATCCGCTGCTGGCCCGTTCCCGGCGAGAAGTCCCGGGACTTCAATAAAATCATTTGGACGCGGCTGGTTCTAGAACGCCGCTGCGCCGGCCTCCGCGACTGCATGGTCCTGATCGCCGGATCCGCCGCTCACTCCAATTGCCCCAACCACTTTGCCGCCCCGCTTCAACGGAATACCGCCGGCGAAGATCATGATCTTGCCTTGGTTGGAGGCGTGAATTCCAAAAAATTGCCCGCCGGACTGCGAATGTGTTGCCAGGTCCTTGGTGGCAATATCGAACGCTTTCGAGGTGTATGCCTTCTTAATGGAAATATCGATGCTGCCGAGCCACGCCCCGTCCATGCGGACGTGCGTTACTAGGTTCCCACCCTCATCGGCCACCGCGATGTTCATGGGCTGACCAATATCCGCTGCCTTCTTTTCTGCCGCTGCAATCACACGTCTGGCATCCGCCAGGGTTATGCTCATATGATTCCCCTCGTTTGATTAATTATTTCTACGGTTTGGCAAGATTATCATGATCGTAGTATTCGTACGCGGACATCGGTTTCTCGCCACCCTTCTTCCAAACCCGCCGGTCTTCACCGACTTTTCCCAGAACGCGGGCCATCTCTCGAATATGCATCGCCACGGCGCCACAACAGGCGCCGATGTAATTCACCCCTATTTCACGGGCGCGCAGAGCGTAATCGGCCATCTCTTTGCGCGTAAGTTGCAACGGGTCGAGCCCCAGAGGAAATTCCTGCAAGCTGGAAAAATCCGGTTGCTGTTTGGGGGTGTGGTACGCCACCGGCTGGCAGGCGAGGTAGCCGTCCACAGCCTTGCGCATCGCTTCCATCGAACCAAGCAGATGCTCCGGCGGGCGCAGGCAATTCATGCCGACAATGTCGGCCCCGGCATCGAGCAACGCCTTGGCGGATTCCGCAGCGCTCTTTCCCTCAGTAGTTTCGTCCTTGTTCTCAAAACAGATGGTGACCATTACCGGCAACCCGGTCTTCTTGGCGCGCTCGACTGCGAGGAGAGCCTCGCCTAGCCAGGAAAAAGTCTCACCGATAATGAAGTCCACACCCTCATCCACCTGTATCGCGAGTTGTTCGTCGAAGGTCTTCCGTACGCGATCCGCGGAAGAGGTACTGTTGGGCTCATACATCCAGGTGAGGCTGAGATTGCCCGCCACCAGACATTTGTCGCCAGCAACTTCGCGCGCTATTTTCACCGCCGAGCGGTTGAGCTCTTCCAGTCGATTCTCCAGCCCAACCGTAGCAAGTTTGTCACGGCTGGCGTAAAACGTGAGTGCCTGAAGCACATCGGCGCCGGCCTCTCGAAATTCAACGTGCAACTCGCGCAATGCCTCCGGGTGGGTGAGCACTACCTCGGGTGTAAACGGACCCGCACGCACCCATCCCCGTTTTTCCAATTCCAGCAGATAGCCACCATCGCCCAGAACTGGTCCTTCTTGCAGTCGCTCGAGTATGCCCTTCTTCTTCATACTTGATCCTCAGGTCACTCTTTGTGTCTGACATTGTTTCTCCTGCAACACCCTGTTCGTCAAGAGGTTTTTGAGTTTATGGCGAGATTCCTGGCAGACTCCGATGACCGAAAGTCATGAAGAGATGGATTGAAGAGGACGCGGCTTAGGCCGGGGCGTGCGGGCTACTCGCAGACCGCCTTCAGGAGTGTGTCCAACTCCTTGGGCAAGGGCCGGGAAAACTTCATCAACTCATCGGTTCGGGGATGCTGAAACTGCAACTCGGCCGCATGTAGAAAGTTTCGAGGCAGCGAAAGCACCGCATCCTTCATTCCGATCTCCCGTGGCGCACCGTACAGCACATCTCCCACCACAGGATGCCGGAGCGAAGCCAGGTGAACTCGAATCTGATGGGTGCGGCCGGTATCGATGCGCACTTCCAACAGTGTGAATTTCCCGAACTTCGATGCAATCCGATTCTTTACCAGATAGTGCGTGATGGCTTCGCGCCCGCCGGATCGTCGGGTTGTCATGCGCGTGCGCCGCACCCGGTCACGGCTGATGCTGCTGCTGATCGTCCCCCGATCCGGCTTGACCAGGCCATGAACCAGTGCTACGTAAGTTTTCTTAACTTTCCGCCGCGCGAACTGCGATGCCAGCTTGCGATGCGCTTCGTCATTCTTCGCCACTACGATCAACCCGCTGGTGGCTTTATCCAGACGATGCACAATTCCGGGACGCAGCTCGCCGCCGACGGTGGAAAGCTGGCCAAAGTGATGCAGCAAGGCATTGACCAGCGTTCCCCGGTTGCGTTCGTCTTCGGTGGCGCCCGCTCCCGCATGGACCATCATGCCCGCAGCTTTATTAACCACCGCCAGATCTTCATCCTCGTACACCAGGTCGAGCGGAATGTCTTCAGCGATGGCCCGCAAGGGCGGAAGCGTGGCAGAACCGAGTACCTGAATGCGTTCCCCGCCGCGCAATCGCATCGACGCTTTGGCCACGGCATCGTTGACCAACACCTTTTCTTCGCTGATAAGTTGCTGCACTCGTGCCCGGCTGGTATCGGTGAGCTGAGCCGCCAGGAACTGGTCCAGGCGTTTGCCTGAATCGTCGGTCTTGACAAGAAAAGTTGAGGGGTAGTCTTCCATTAAGTTGCAGGAGAGAATATCGCGGCGCTCATGACCCCACAAAATGAACCGGCGTGCCAGACCAAGAACGTGAGGCGAGCCGGCTGACGACATCGGTCCTTAGCCCCTTGTCTGTTACGTGCTCATTTCAGCACGCGGAAGGGCACATTACTGGTCAGCGTGCCACTCGGAGTCGTGACGGTAACGAATCCAGTTGTCGCTCCAGCCGGTACGGTAGCCTCCAGGAGCGTGTTCGACTTAACCGTAAATCCTGCAGGAGTTCCGTTGAGTTGAACGCCGGTGGTCCCGGTGAGGCCCTGCCCCAGAACACCGAAAACCTGACCCACCTTCGCCGGATTGCGCACAAAACTCACAAACCGACCAAGGCCTGCATCGAAGCTGAACATCGTCCCGCAGCCGTTGAAACATGCTTCGCTGCTCCCGCCTCCAGTCGTTAACCCGTAGAAGTTGCCGTCGGTGGCCTGAAGGAGCCCATCGTACGGATCAAGACCGTCGCTCAACTCGAAATTGTGTAGTTTGGTCAGCGCGCCTCCAGGCGTCACTTTAAAAAGAGTTCCGCAACCAAAGACGCCCCCATCGCACTTAAGATCTCCGCCCGAACCGGCTGTACCGTAGAAATTCCCGTCCGTGGCTTGGACAAGCGCATCTGGACCCCAGCCGTCGGTGCCGTCAAAATTATGCAGGGTTATGAGTTTCCCCGATCCTGTGATCTTGAAGAGTGTGCCGTAAGTGTCGCTGGCTCCGCCTGTAGCCGTCACCCCATAAAGATCTCCATCGATACCTTGAACCAAAGGGGCGACCGGGAAAGAACCGTCCGCACAATCGGGTAGCGTGCAAAAGTCGTAAATCGTTTGCCACACGCCGGCAAGGGTAACCCTGAAAACCGTGCCCCCGCCGACGGGCCCTCCCTGCTGCGTCGTGCCGTATAGGGCTCCGTCGCTCGCCTGAAGCAACGCGGCATATGGGAAGGCTCCATCAGTCTTGTCGAAGTTGTGCAGGGTTGTCAGAATGCCCCTCGGCGTGAGTTTGAACACTGTCCCACACCCAAAACCAAACGGATCTTGGCATTGTCCGCTGCCACCATACAATGTTGTCCCGTAGAAGTTCCCGTCAGCCGCTTGAACCAGCGCATTCTGAGGGGCAGCGCCGTCACTCCACGAGAAGTCATGCAAGGTCGAAAGGCTTCCAGATATGGTCAACTTGAAGACTGTGCCAGCGCCACTGCTTCCACCCCACGCAGTCGTACCGTAAAAGCTTCCATCCGAGGACAAGACCAATCCCGCAGCCGGAGAGGAACCATCTGCACAGTTGGTCAGCGAACAAAAGCTGTAAACCGTCGTCAGCTTGCCGCTGGGTGTGAGCTTGAAGACAATCCCGTAACCGTTGCCGCCCTGAGCAGTTGTCCCATAGAGACCTCCGTCAGGTCCTTGAATAAGGGATGAGTTCGGGTCCGCGCCGTTATTCCCATTGAAGCTCAGTAAGCTCCTCAGGCTCTGCGCATGCACCGGAGTCATCGCAGCATACATCATGAAGACGACGCCAACATTTCTCCATGCGCTACATGTCGTCATCTGGAACCTCCATGGCGCGAAATGCAAGAATTGCGGCCTACACACGCGGGGGCTGCCCAACGACGAATCGCAAGGAAAGCGGCCTGCGAGACGGCCGAGCAGACTGGATTATCTTCTGCACCGAGGCTGACGGTCAAGATGCAAGATTCTGCGCTAGTGGTAGAAACACCTAGGCGAGAACGACTTCAACGAGGAATCACGCTACCGAGTCGCGTGTGCCGGCACGGCCTTCATCCCCGGCCGCAGCCACCATATGAATCCGCCGGTTATCACCAGTCCGATCGCAATCAACTGGGTGCCGGTCATGATGCCACCGAACACCGATCCCCGGCCTGGGTCGTCGCGGATAAACTCAAGAAAGAATCGCGCGACGCCATACAGGAACAAGTAAGCCCCCAGCACCTGGCCATCAAACTTCTTGCGTTTGAAGAGCCACATGAGGAGGAAGAAATTCGCCAGTTCGACCGCCGATTCGAAAAGCTGGGTCGGTTCGAGCGGAATTCCCAGCGGCGTACCTACCCAAGCCTGGGCCAACGGGTTCTTGAACGTCACTCCCCAGAAGTGGGTTGTCGGCTTGCCGTAGCAGCATCCGGCAGCGAAGCAGCCCACCCGCCCGATGGCGTGGCCCAATGCCAGACCCGGCGCGAAGGCGTCCCAGGTGGCCAGCGAAGGCATGTGGTGTTTTCGGATATACCAGATCGCGGCCACCGCGGCCCCAATCAGCCCCCCGGAGAAGACCCCGCCTGCCTGCAACGTGGCAAAACTGAAGATGTCGCCGGGGTGAGCCGTGTAGTAGCCCCAGTCATTGACGATGTAGAGGATCTTGGCACCCACGATTCCGCAGAGCACAACTAGAATCCCAAGATTCCAGGCGTGCTCCGGATCGATGCCCTGCTTTTCAGAGTTGCGAACGCTGATCCACAGGCCCATCAACACTCCGATGGAGACCAGGAGCCCGTACGTGGGCAGGCTGAAATTGCCAAGATGAAAAAGTCGGGGCAGCACGGTTAATTAGATGCAATTCAAAAGGTGATTGCTGACTGAAGTCTAGCAGAAAGTAAAAGTCAAAAGCCGACCCGCGCCTGCCGTGTGGTGGGCCGAAGAATGAACCCGTCGGTAGACGATGGGAGCCTGCCGAGACCCTTTAGGCGTCTCCGCGTGGCGGAGCATGGCACACCGGATCTTAATGCGAGTCAAGCCCCCGTTCATTCGGTATTGGTTCAAAAATTCGGTGACCACCATCACCAACCTTGCAGGCCGGCTTCCAGTTCGCATCCTAGGGAAGTCGGAGGAGATTCGCAAGAGGGCGGGCGCAAAAAGTTGGCACTCGGTTTGCCAGCAACTTTGGTAAGGCGACAGAATCAGGTCATTGCCCCCCAGCGTTTGCCCAATAGCTGCCCCTCGCCAGGACTTCGCCTTTCTCCGGATCCCTCAATCGCACCCGCAGTTCATGCAGCCCAGGGTGCGGATCTCGGGGCTGAAAGCTCAGCAGATACCGGCTGTGCAAATGATTCGTAAATTCGAGCATCCGGTTCTCGAAACCATTTTGGGACTTGAACAGACCATATTCGCCGCCGGTCATCGCAGAAATTGCCTTGGGGACATTCTTTCGCATTGCCTCGCGGGCCAGGAACAGGGGCGCTAGAAGATCGGGGCCGGCATTCATCTCGTCTTTGTTGTTGCCGCGTCCGGTATCGAGTACGTTTGAAAGCGCGGGAGAGAATGCCATTGTATAGACGGTCGTATTGGTCTCCCCGATCGCACTTACCACATCGTCGATCTTGGCAACGTGACTTCCGTGGTCGCGGGTTTCGCTGAGCAGGAAAAGCACTCGTTGCCGCCCGACGGGTTGTTGGTCCAACAAGTTGAGCGAGTACCTCACGGCATCGAAAATCGCCGCTCCACCGTCTCCCGCCTGCAGCATCCGGAGTGTGTTTTCGACCAGCCGTTGCTGACCGGTGAAATCCTGCGACAGCTCGATGTTGCTGTCGAATTCGACCACTGCGGCCAGTGTTCCTTCCTGGTCCAGGATGGGCTGGATCATCGAACTCATGCCCCTGATCCGGGGAAACTCGCGATAAGCTTCGCGGCCTTTCTGGATGACAAGGACCAACGATACCGGCTCGGCTTCAGCCGCCTCATCCAGGTGCACGGTTTGGGGAACGCCGGTATCTTCTACGACGAAGTCCTGCGCCTGCAACCCATAGACTGCGTGCCCACGTGCGTCTTTCACCAGTGCGGGCACCAAAACAACGTTGGATTGGCTGTGGAGGGTTGTTTCCTGAGCGACGGCAGGAATCGCAAGGAGAAGCGACAGCAAGGTCACAAAAGCCATTGCCAGCGGCACACTATCCAGCCTTTTGTTTTTCCCGCAGTACTTCGTCCAGTGCGTTGGCCAGATTGTTGGCTCGCTTCAAATACTCGACGGTGCCACTGTCCTGGTTTCGCTTAAGCAGGTGATATTCGTCAGCGATGTTCAGAGCGGCCAGCACCGCCAAGCGCACCGTGTCTACGGTGTGGGTCTGTTCGGCGACGGCCCGCATTTTGCCATCCACATATTCGGCCAACTTGAGGATGTAGTCAGGATCGGAGCCGCGCAGATTGTAGGCTTGGTCGAAGATCTCCACACGCACGCTGCTGGCGTCCTTGCCCGGCGCTGGTTTGGTGGCGATTGCCATACCCTATTCTGCTCCTGGCAACTGCTGCGGGGAAGTAAAATCAATCAACTCGCAGCCGGCTGCTCTGCAACTGTCTCGATGTGCTGCAGCATCTTCTCCACCCGGGCACGAATTTCCTCGCGCTCACGCCGCAACTGCACCATCTGGCGGCGCAAGGTTTCTGCTTCCTCCTCGCGTTCTTCCAGTTGTTCCCGCAGCCGATGGATGTCTCGTTCGGCTACCGACTGGGCCTCGCGCGCCGCCTTGTACAGTTCAATGGTGCGATAGACCTTTTGTTCCAGCACCTGAAAATCGTCAGCGGAAACCTGCGTTGATCCCTCTTCAGCCACTCTCACAGCCATGATTGCACTTTTCCTAAGAACCGTTTGTGTGAAACCCGGAATTGACGGCAGTATACCGCAGAAGCCTGTGGACGGACGCAAGCACCGGGGCCGGAAACTACTTGCTCAATCGTTTCAGTCTTCTGCCCGCCTCGTCCAGCGTTTCCTCCCGCTTGCAAAAAGCAAAACGCACTTGCTGGGCGCCATCGCGAGGATGGTTGTAGAAGCTTGATCCCGGGACGGCGGCCACACCGATTTCCTTCACCAGATGCTTCGTGAACTCAACATCGTTGGCAAATCCAAAGCCACTGATATCCGTCATCACGTAATACGCACCGCGCGGCCGGAAGCAACGAAATCCGGCGTCGGTCAATGCAGGTATCAGGCGATCCCGCCGCGTACAGTAATTCTTCGCCAGGCTTTGGTAGTAGCCGCCGGGCAGCGCGAGGGCAGCGGCACCTGCTTCCTGCAAGGGAGCCGGAGCTCCCACGGTGAGAAAGTCGTGGACTTTGCGGATTGCATTGGTGATCTCCGGCGGCCCCACTGCCCAGCCCACACGCCACCCAGTCACACTGTAGCTCTTCGACAAGCCATTGATGGTGACCGTTCGCTCCTGCATACCCTCCAGGCTGGCCATCGAAATGTGTTGCGTGCTGTCGTAAATGATGTGCTCGTAGATCTCATCGGTGATGGCGAGCACGTTAAACTCAACGCACAGATCACGAATCAGCTCCAGCTCCGCTCGAGTGAAAACCTTGCCAGTGGGATTGTTCGGAGTATTGAGGATGATGGCTTTGGTGTGACTGCGGAAGGCCGCGCGTAGTTCGCGCTCGTCAAATGTCCACTCGCCGTCGGCGTTTTGCGGCGGGCGTAGCTTCACGAACACCGGCTTCGCCCCAGACAAAATCGCATCCGGGCCGTAGTTTTCGTAGAACGGTTCGAACACCACGACTTCGTCACCCCGGTTGCACACCGCGAGTAAAGTCGAGATCATGGCCTCGGTCGAGCCGCAGCATACCGTGATCTGGGTTTCCGGATCGACCGGAATTGCTTGCCACTCCTTCATCTGCCGGGCGATGGCTTGGCGCAGGCTCTTTGCGCCCCAGGTGATGGCATATTGATTAACGTCCGCACCGACAGCCTCTTGGGCGGCACGCTTGATCTCCGCCGGGGCAGGGAAGTCAGGAAACCCCTGGGCCAGGTTGACAGCGCCATGAAGCATGGCCTGGCGAGTCATCTCCCGAATCACCGACTCGGTGAAATGCTCGACTTTGTCGCTCAGGAAATGCTTGGTTTGGGCGCCGACATCGGCCATATTCCGGTCAGACTAGCACACATGCACCTACACCACTATGGCGCCGCCGCCGAGTCCAGCCTCCCACATCGGGGAACCAAGACTCTGCCGCACGACGCCTATGTGGCTTCGTAACCCTTACTGTTTTGATGACGAGGTGACGCTGGCTTGCGGTTCGACCTTATGCTGCTTTTTTCTGGGCTGCTTTCCACTTTGCCCAGCGTACTCTCTGAGCGGCAGCGATTCTTCTTCGCGCAGCGAGGGACATCCGGCTGCGCGGCCGCGCGGAAAGGCTCCCGGTGGTGTGATTCAGCCCCCGTATAACCCCAATGGCATGATCCAACTTATTCACTTCTTTCAACATTTTTTGACGCTCTGCTTGCAGCTGACTTAGGACTCCCGTAAGACTCGGCATGTGTTTCCCCCTCGGTGCATGATATTAGCAGAGAGTCGGCGTTGTCGCGAGGGGCGGGCTAAGACGTTCTCAGGGTGCCACCCAATTCTTCGAGGGCCTTGACTATCTGTGCCGACCAGCGTGCCACTTCGTCTTCTCGCAGAGTCCGTTCGTTGGATTGGAACGTGGCGCGCAGTAGAAGAGAATATTTGCCCGGAGGTATCGCTCCGCCGCGGAAGATTTCGGCTGGAACGAAGCTGCGTAATTCGCTCAAACGCAATCCAGCCACGGCCTTGCGAATTTGCTCGAAGACGACAGTGTCCGCGAACACAAAGGAAAAATCGCGTTCCACCGCGGGAAACCGCGGCAAGGTCTCGAAACGCACCTCGCGCAGACCGTGTTGGTACAACCGGTCCAGGTAGAGCTCGGCAATGAATACATCCTGCTTGAACTTTCGCTTGGCTGCCGTTTCGGGATGAAGTTGACCGAATTGGGCTACGGTGGTGCCATCCATCACAGCCCGCGCCGAGCGTCCGGGGTGGTAGTACTCGGCTGTCTGCGCGTCGAAAGCGAGGACATTGTGCTGGAATGAGCTGAGCAGTGTTTCCACATCACCCTTCAGATCGAAGAAAGAGTATGGCCGCCCCGGTTGATGGCCGCTGGGGGTGGACGTACTGCCGCTGGCACCCGTGCAGACTCGCCTTAGTTCCGCCGCCGCCCCGTTCTCTGCCTCGAAAACATTGCCCGCTTCGAACAACCGCACGTTGTCATTGCCACGATTCAGGTTGTAGGCCAGCATGTTCAGCATTCCCGGCACCAGCGACGTCCGCATGACGGAGGCTTCGTCGCTCAACGGGTTGGCAATTTCGATGACCGGCACTGCGCAGAAATCCCGCGCGTCGTCGTGGGAAATAAAAGTCAGCGACACGGCCTCGTCGTAACCCAATGCCAGCAGCGAGCTCCGGAGTTTCCGGTCCTTGGCGGCATCCGGGGTTTCAATCACCGATCCGGAAAACGAAGGCAGGGTATTCTCAAACTTGTCGTATCCGTGAAGGCGTGCGATCTCCTCGATCAAATCGATTTCACGCTCGATGTCGAGCCGCCAGCTGGGAATGCGCACGGTGAATTCAGGTTCTTTTTCGGGCTCTGGAACCACCTCGAAGCCGAGCCGCTGGAGAATACGCACCACTTCATTAGTGTTGAGGCTATCGCCCAGGATGCGGTGTACCTCGGTCATGCGCAGGCCAACCGGGGCCTGATCAAGCCAGCGGGCCACGACGTCAACCGTTTCACCCGCCAGTTCGCCGCCCCCCGATTGCAGAATCAATTCCGCCACGCGATCGCAGGAGAGTATCGTGGACTCGAAGTCGGCGCCGCGCTCGAAACGATGCGAAGCATCGGTGTGCAATCCATGTCGTCGAGCCATCTTGCGAACCGTCACCGGATCCCACCAAGCCGATTCGATCAGAATGTTTCTGGTTTTATCGGTGATCATGGTGTCGAACCCGCCCATGGTACCGGCCAAACCTACCGGCTTCACCGCATCGGCAACTACCAAGTCTTCCGCGGTTAGCTTCCGCTCTACACCGTCCAGCGTCTTAAGCTTCTCGCCGTCGCGCGCCCGCCGCACTACGATCTTGCCACCTTCGAGCAGATCGAGATCGAAAACGTGGGTGGGTTTGCCCATTTCCCAGAGCACATAGTTGGTAGCATCGGCGGCGTTGTTGATGGCCCGCTGGTCGAGCAGTGCGAGTCGCTCGGCGATTTTCGCCGGCGATGGCTTGATCGATACATTGCGAAGGACACGCGCCGTAAATCGCGCACAACCCTGAGGATCCTTGATGTCGACCAGGAAGGCCGTTGCGGCTGGAGGCGGAGAGCCGGACGTTCCTGCCTTGGACGATTTGGAGCCAGGCAGCTTGGACTGAATCGGCTTTAGCGGCAGCCCATAAATCGCTGCAGCCTCCCGCGCCACGCCGTAGTGATTCATAGCGTCTGGACGATTAGTGCCGATCTCCATTTCGAAGACCGTCTTGTTCCCCTCGCCACTGATGCCTTCGACCGCGATGCCGGCATTGGTCAAGTCATCGGCCAGACGCCGGTCATCCACCGTCAAGTCAACGAAGTCGCGAATCCATTGGGGAGAGAGTTTCATGTTCAGCTTTTGGCTCTTGGCCTTTGGCTCTTAGCTTTGTCGTGCTTACGGTTGGTTCTAGCTAAAGGCTTAAGAGCCAATAGCCAAGAGCCTCTTCACGCAAACTGCCGCAAAAATCTCACGTCACCCTGAAAGAACAACTGAATGTCGTCCACACCGTACTTCAACAGCGCGACCCGGTCCGCACCCATTCCGAAAGCGAATCCGGAAACCTTCCGCGGATCGTAGCCATTGTCCTTCACGAACTCGAATACGTTTGGGTCAACCATGCCGCAACCCAGAATCTCGATCCACCCTGACCGCTTGCAGGGACGGCAAGGTTCGCTGCCACGCTGCCCACTGCCTCCACAGATGAAGCAACTCACCATCATCTCGGCACTCGGTTCGGTGAAGGGAAAGAACGACGGTCGGAAATGGGTTTTAACGCTCGAGCCGAAAAGCGCTTTCATGGCGTGATCGAGTGTGCCCTTCAGATCGCCAAACGTAATGTTAGTGTCCACGGCGAGGCCTTCAATCTGATGAAACATGGGAGAGTGACTGGCGTCCGGCGGGTCATTGCGGTGCACTTTGCCGGGAATCACGATCCGCAGCGGCGGTTTGATCTTTTCCATGGTGCGAACCTGCACTGGCGAGGTATGGGTTCGCAGCAGCAGTCGTTCGCGTTGCGGCTTCGATTCCTGATTGGCAATGAACAGCGTGTCCTGGGTATCGCGCGCTGGATGGTTGGGTGGAAAGTTCAGGGCCTCGAAGTTGTAGTAGTCAGTTTCAATCGCCGGACCTTCCTGCACGGAATAGCCGAGATTGCGGAATACAGAGACGATCTCATTCATCGTCCTGATGACCGGATGCTCGGCGCCGATCGGGCGCCGGATGCCGGGAAGGGTGATGTCAAGGCGGTCGAAATCCAAGCGGGACCCAGAGGCGCCCTGAGCGCGATTCTGTGCCGCGTCCATGGCCTGCTCGACTCGTTTCTTGAGTTCGTTGACTTGCTGACCGACCTCGCGCTTGGCATCTTTCGGGGCGGACTTGAGCCACAGATCGTTCACCTGGGTGAGCACGCCGTTCTTGCGTGCCATCCAGCGATCGCGGAAGGCCTTGAAGTCGGCCTCAGTTTTGACTTCCGCGGTTTCTTCGTCCAGGGCAGTGAGAAGTTTCTTCGCGGCCTTTTCCAGCGCCGTAACCGAAAAATCCTTCAATTTTGGGACGGTATATGCCACGGTGCTTTCGCCCCTACGGGGCTTGGGTCCGGTTGCGGTTCCACCCACGGCTTGCGCCGTGGGCTCCATTCTTACGCCGCTACGCGGCTAGAACCTGCCGCTAGAAGCTAGAAGCTAGAAGCTAGAAGCTAGAAGCTAGAAGCCTCTACGCCCCCAGCGCGCCCTTAGCCTGACCAGCGAGACTCTTAAAAGCTCCTGGATCATTCACGGCCAGGTCGGCAAGAATCTTGCGATCCAGTTCAACTCCGGCATTTTTCAACCCGTGGATGAACTGGCTGTAGCTCATACCGTGCAGCTTGGCAGCGGCGCCGATGCGCACAATCCACAGCGAGCGGAACTGGCGCTTTCGCTGTTTGCGCCCGGAATAGGCGAACTTCAGCCCGCGGTCGACCGCCTCTTTGGCGGCGCGGTAGAGTTTTGATTTTGTTAGGAAGTAACCGCTCGCGCGGTCAAGAATCTTCTTGCGTTTGGCGCGGCGTTTGGTCCCGCGTTTTACACGAGGCATGATTTGCTCCTTTTTGTACTTCGTTTTACGGCGGCTGGAGGCAGGAGACGAAAGTCGTCATGACCTCTTCACACGCGTCGAGCTGCTAGCTTCTAGCTACTAGCCACCCGCTCGGTACCAAGTATCAGTACCAGGTTAGTACGGGATCATCCGCTTGACCTTCGGGGTATCCGCGTCGCTGACCAAAACCGCTTGGCCGAGCTTCTTCTTGCGCTTGTGGGCCTTGGAAGTCAGCATATGGCGCAAATGCGAATGGTGACGCTTCACCTTCCCGGTCGCGGTTTTCTTGAAGCGCTTCGCAGCGCCCTTGTGGGTTTTCAATTTAGGCATAAGTCCTCAAAAATCAGCTGTCAGCCTTCAGCTCTCAGAATGCAGTGATTGCCCTCGGCCAAGAGCTGATAGCTGACGGCTGATAGCTTGGAGCTGAATAGCTACTACGCTTGCTTGGCGCGGTCCGCCGCCGGCGGGGCCGGTTGCGGCTTATGGCCGGTGTCTTTCTTGGGAGCCAGGATGGCGTGCAGCGTGTTGCCTTCCTGTCGCGGCCGGAACTCCACGATGCTCTTGTCTTCCACGTCCTTGATCAAACGTTCCAGAATCTGGCGGCCGAGATTGGTGCGAGTCATTTCGCGTCCGCGAAAGAAAATCGTCGCCTTGACCTTGTCTCCCTCGTCCAGAAAGCGCAGCACATGGTTCTTCTTGGTCTCGTAATCATGGTCATCAACATTAATCCGGAACTTCACTTCCTTGACGGTGATGACCTTCTGATGCTTCTTGGCTTCCCGTTCCTTTTTTTCCTGCTGGTACAGGAATTTCCCATAGTCCATGATGCGGCATACGGGAGGTACAGCGCTGGGGGAAATCTCCACCAGATCCAGGTTTTGTTCGCGGGCCTTCTTCAGCGCTTCGAAAGGCGGCATAATACCGATCTGCTCGCCCTCATCCCCGATCACGCGGATTTCCCGCGCTCGAATGCGCTCATTGGTGCGGATAAAACGCTTGTCGATACAATCCTCCGCTCGTGTTCAGCTGCTAGTGTGAGCAAAATTATAGCATGCGGGAATCAGGCCGGGGTAACAGGCTGCTGACCACGTGAAAGGACTTTCTTGAAGGAATCGCTCTGCTCGCACTCGAACCGATGCCGGTCTCAGACTCGACCTTTGCCGAGAGACTTCAAATTGAGATATGCTGGGCCACTTTGAGGAGGAAATAGACACGTGAAACCAGTATTTGTAATTGGTATCTTCGCAATACTTTGTTCCCTTGACGCGGTTGCCCAAGGTCAGGGCCAACCCGCAACCCCAGCAGCACCCTCAGCTCAAACCGCGCCACAAGGCGCCCAACCCAATCCGGTGGCGGAAAAGCTGTCGCCTGAGGCCCTAGCTGGGAAGTACGCTGAGATTTGGAATACCGGCAACTTCGATCTCACCTCATCCATACTCTCCGTCCAAGCCTTCATAACCTCGCGCGGCCAACGAGCCAGGCTAGAGCCGGGCACCCTGAGAAGGGTGGTCACAGCGTGGCGCAAGTCGATGCCTGATCTCAATTTCAAGATCGAAGACACCATCGTGCAAGGGGAAAAGGTGGTAATGCGCGTAGTATTCACCGGTTCCTACAAGGAGCGTCTCTTCGCCAACACCGCCGACCCGAAAGACCACCCCAGGAGCATCCGCGCTTCCGCGATCTGGATCTTCGACACCCGCGATGGAAAAATCAGGCAGATCTGGGAGGAATACGACGAAATCAGGCTGCACTACCAGATGGGTGGCTTCTGGCGCTCCAATGAAGAACTGGAAGCGGCCGCCAAGGCGGCGGCGAAGGCGGCCCCACCGGCGGCGGAGCCCGCACCCGAACCAACTCCGTCACCTGCCCCTCCGCCAAAGCCATGAAATCGACGGTTTCACGCTAGCCGACGCGGTACTAGGGCTGGGCGGCGAATGCGGAAGGAAGGCCCTGAGACCCAGGTTCCAGGCAGTGGAGTCTTCCTTCTCTCTTGCATCGAACTCGAATCCGGCTTAGGATTCCCGCCGGTTTCCGGATCGTTGAAAACCTTATCAACGACCGGTTGACTGCAACAAAAAAAAGGAGAACAGGCAGATGAAGAAATCTTTAATGCTTCTTGCGCTAGCTGGCTTGGTCCTGATGATTAGCTCGACCAGCTTTGCAGCGACATACGTGGTTACCAACGACGACAACTGCGTCGCCACCACCAACACTTCGAGTGTCTACACGCTCAACACCAGCACGGGTGCTCTGGCGCTCTTGACCACGTACTGAACACCGGTGGTCTCGGCAACTGCGGCGGCTTTTTTGCTTCCGTGGGCAACGCGGTCAGCCAGGACAACAAGTGTCTTTACGTGATGGATGGCGGCACCAGCGACATCGCAGCTTTTGCCGTGCCTTCCCTCGCGAAGGTCGGTAACTACTCCAATCCGGCTTTGAACATGAACTTCCCTGGTGGCAGCATCGCGGTATCCAAGAATGCTCTTTATGTCACCGCCGCCGGTACCTTCAACATCGGAGCTTTTAAGAGAAATTCCGATTGCTCCCTTACCTTTGTTAACTCCTATGTGGCCAACTTCGGCGCGGACACCTACAGCAACGTGATCGTAGATCCGACCGGCCAGGGCCTCATCGTTTCGGTTGATGATCTGGGCGGTCTCGAACTGTTCAAGATCAACGGGTCCACCGGCGCTCTGACCGACATCGCCTCGGCTGACCTCAACACCACTGCCTGCTCAGGAATTGATGGCTGCTTCCCCACTGGCCTCGACATCACCAAGGGAGAAGTCCTGATCGCTGGTAACGCCACCTTCGGCGCATCTGCTTTCACCACCAAGCTGCAGGCGACGCCGCCATTCTTCACCAACATCACCTATGTTGACCTGACCAGCTCAGGCCTGTGCAACGTCGAAACTCCGTGGCTCAGCGCGGCTGCTTACAACACTGGAAGCGGCGCACTGTACTTCGGCGGCTCCGGCTTCGGAACGGGTTCAGGCTGCCAGTCTGGCGTAGAAACCACTGCGCTGGCGGGCACCACTGTCACTCCGACCATGGCCACGGCAATCAACGGCCCGGTTGGCTATGACGGAACCATTCAGAGCACCGGCAGCTTGATGGTCGTTTCCGAGTGGTTCAACACGCTGCAGGTCTTCAAGATCAACGCTAACGGTTCCTTGACTGCCACCGCTCAGGGCCCGGTAACCGACGCCAACGCGGACGGTGCGTTGTCGTTCTTCATCTTCCCCAAGACCCGCTAGGTTTTGGGTTTAACTCCTAAGAAAAAAGGCGTCCCGGTTGTAACCGGGGCGCCTTTTTCTTGGTCAGCTTGATCGATTGCCTCCGGCCTCGGCCCACCCAGGTTACGTTAGTGACGTTCCGCGGTTACCAAGCCTGCGTAACAATAATCAGCTATGAGGGTTTGGCGCCTGCTCGCGTTGATATGGCTCATCGCCATTCCGTGCATTGTCCAGGCAAGGCAACTGGCAGTTGTTACCGACACGGCGAACCCCGCCACCAACCTCACCGCTTCTGACCTGACCAAGATTTTTAATGCTCACACCCGCACCTGGCCGGATGGCAGGCCCATCACGATTGTGTTGCGTGATCCATCGTCCGCCGACATGCAACTGGTTCTTCGCAAACTGTTCGGCATGTCGCAGGAACAGGCACATGACTTCATACAGACCCATAAGGGCACCATCATCGTCGCCGACTCCGACGATGCCGTGATTCGTTTTGTCTCGTCCACGCGCGGCGCTGTGGGTGTGGTCGATCTGTATTCGCTGACCAAAGATGTGAACGTTTTGAAAATCGACGGCAAATTGCCGGTCGAACAGGGGTACCTGCTAAGGGGGAATTAGCCATGCTCGTCAAAGACGTCACTACGAAGAACGCAATTCGCAAGGCAACTTTCTTTCTGGTCGTCTTCACCCTTTTGTTCGTGGTCGGGATTGCCCGCGCCCAGGAATCTGACGCGGCGGCGCCTAAACTTCCACCCGACAGAATGCCGCTCACTTCCAAGTCCCCGGAGGCACGCCGCTTGGTGATCGAAGCCATGCGTCTGGGCCTCGATCTGGTGGAGCAGGAGCAGTGTGACGTCATGCTTCGCCAAGCCATTAAACTCGATCCTGATTTCGCCATGGCTCATCTCCTTCTCGCCGAGAACAGCCTGGATCCTGCCGAGCAGGTCGTTGAGAATGGTAAAGCCGTTGCCCTCAAAGGCTACGCTTCGCCCGCCGAGAGACTGTTAATCGAGTGGTGGCAAGACGCCTCCGACCACAAGCTGATTTCCGCCATTACCAAAATGAATGACGTACTCGGCCAGTATCCCCATGACAAGTGGGTCATTTTCATGGTCACCAACTGGCTGACTACGCAGACCCAATACGAACGCGCCATCGCCGTGTATGAGCGTTCCGGCATCACCGATTCTCCGGGCCTGATGAACAACATGGGCTACTGCTATGCCTACATGCGCGAGTTCGACAAGGCCTTCACCCTCATGGACAAGTACGTTGCCGCCCTGCCTAAGGACGCAAACCCACAGGATTCCTACGCTGAAATCCTGCGCATGGCGGGCAACTTCGATAAGTCGCTGGAACACTATCGCGCCGCACTCACCATCGATCCTCAGTTCTATTCCTCGCAATTCGGTATCGCTGACACCTACTCGCTGATGGGGGATCAGGTCCGCGCCCGCCAGGAGTACGAGGCCGGGTTTCAAAAGTTTCCCTTACCCGAATTGCACCTGGTGCAATGGCAGACCCGCGAGGCCGAGACCTTTATTCGTGAAGGCGATCTAAATGGCGCCGACCATGCTTTCCAGGCGATCGCAGACTATGCCCACTCGAAGCATATGAGCCAGGTGGAAGCCGACACCTACCGTCAGATGGCGATGTATCAGCCTGACCCGAAACTAGGACTGGAGCTTGTCAGCACGGCGGAAGCTGCCCTCAAGGAAGGCAAGAACTCCATGCAGGCTGCGATTCATCAGGAACAGGCCCAGATTCTGCGCGTTCGCGTAGAACTTACCCTGAAGGCCGGCAAACCTCAGACCGTCCACACGCTTCTGGTTCGTCTGGCGGAGATGTCCTCAAGCTCCAACGACCGGTTGATTGACACCGCCTATCAGGGCGCCGCGGGCGCTGCGTCGTTCTCCCAGCACAAATACGACGAAGCCATCTCGCATCTGGAAGAGGACAAGAACAATCCGCTGTCGCTGAAGTTGCTGGCCGCGTCCTACCAGAAGATCGGCTACAGTGCGGGAGCTAAGCGCACCAGTGAAACCCTGGCCAACTTGAACGATGTTTCGCTGGAGCAGGCACTGGTGGTTCCCGCCTTCCGCAAGTGCTTCGAGGACCCATCCTGCACTGGGAACGTGAAGGCGGTCTCGTTGAAGAAGTAGAGATTCGTCGGTCGCAAAACACTAACGCCCAGCCACTTGGCTGGGCGTTGTGTTAAGTCCATCATTGGCGAATCAGCCCTTATCTTTCACCACGTCTCTTTCGACCACACCGTCCTTAATGTGGATCACACGGTGGGCGTACTCAGCGATGTCGTGCTCGTGGGTCACCAGCACGATGGTATTTCCCTGCGCCTGCAGGCGGTCCAGCACTGCCATGATTTCATTTCCCGTCTGCGAGTCCAGGTTGCCGGTCGGTTCGTCGGCCAGAATGATCGAAGGCCGGTTCACCAGCGCGCGGGCAATGGCAACTCTTTGCCGCTGTCCGCCGGAGAGTTCGTTGGGCTTGTGGGTCATGCGTTCCGCCATGCCCACCGAGGCCAGTGCCGCTTTCGCCCGCTCCGCGCGTTCTTCGGCAGGAACGCCGGCGTAGATCAGCGGCAGCTCCACGTTGTGCAGGGCCGTGGCCCGGGCCAGAAGATTGAAGGTCTGGAAAACGAATCCAATTTCTTTATTGCGGATGCGCGCCAGTTCGTCGTCGTCCAGTTCGCTGACCAGTTGGCTATTGAGCCAGTATTGGCCCTTGCTGGGCGTGTCCAGGCAACCAATCAGGTTCATCAGCGTCGATTTCCCCGACCCCGACGGCCCCATGATGGCAACGTATTCGTTGCGCTGAATATTGAGGTTCACACCACGCAGGGCGTGCACCTGCTGCTCTGATCCCATGTCGTAGGTCTTCCACAGATCGACTGTGCTGATCATGAACGATTCAGGAGTTGCCGACACTACGGGTTGGGAAAAATTCAGTACTTCAGCGGTTGCCATTCTCTTCTCCTGGTCCTCTTGGGACACTTACGAGCTCTCCGATCTGTCTTCATACCCCCAGCCCCGGCTCTCCATTGGACGAGCCATGGCCGCGAAAGTTATGTTTCTTCCTCGTCCTTCTTGGGCGCCGAATTGTCGATCTTCACGCTGCTTCCCGGACGCAGCGTCCGCAGAACTTTGTAGCTGCCGGTAATGATCTCGTCACCGTCCTTAAGTCCTTTTAATACTTCAATATCCGTTGTTCCCGCGATGCCGGATTCAACCGCCACGAACTCTGCCTTATGGTTGCGCAACACGAAAACACCCTGAATCTCCTCTTTTCCATTAGACACATTCTTGGATGGAGCAGCCGCCTCGACCGAATCTTTTTCGCTTTTCGGAACTAAATCTTCCTGTCTTCGCACGGTCAAGGCTTGAATCGGGATGGTCATGGCGTGGGTTCGGGTTGCGGTGGTGATCTTCGCGGTTGCAGAAAGCCCGGGACGCAGGTCCTCGGGCGGATCCTGCAGGGTTACCACCACCTTGAAATCTTTCGCCTCCTGGCTGCTGCTGGTTTGCTGGGAGGTCGAGACACCGGTGGAACGAACGATGGCATTGTCCCCGATCTGCGTTACTACAGCTTTGAAAGTTTTCTTCGGAATGGCGTCGATCGTCACCTGCGCCGGTTGACCGAGTTGCACGTTGACAATGTCGGTCTCATCCACCTGGACCTCGGCGGTGATGATCGACATGTCAGCCAGCGTCATCAGGGTGCTGCCAGGAGCGTTCTGGATTCCCATGACGACGGTTTCGCCTTCCCGGACCGGCAAGTTGGTGATCACTCCGTCATAGGGCGCCTGGTAGGTGGTTTTCTTCAGCACGTCAGTCGCGTGGGTGAGATTGGCAACGGCCTGCGAAACCCGGCGATCTGCCGAATCTTTCTGGGCTTTCGCTTGGGCGAGCCGGGCTTCGGCTTGCGCCAGTCCCGATACCGCTGTCTGGTGGGCTGCTTTCTGACTGTCGAAATCAGACTTCGCGATGAGCGCGGCCTTGTACAGGCCCTGAGCGCGCGTCCAATCAAGTTCGGAACGTTCAGCATCAGACTTGGCGCGGTTCAGGTCGGCCTGGGCCGTATTGCGCGCTGCATCGGCGGCCACGGCGTCGGTGCGAGCTGCTTCCAGCGAAGCCTGCATCGCATTCATGTCGGCTCCGGCCTGCACGTTTTCCAGTTGCGCCAGCATCTGTCCCTGCTTTACCCGGTCGCCTTCCTTGACATACAGCTTGATGATCTTGCCGAAAGCATTGGCGCCGATGTTCACGTACGTCTTCGGCCTGACCTCTCCCGAGGCGCTCACGATGGCTGCCAGGTCTTGCCGTTGCACCTTTCCGGTTTGTACCGTCACCACATTCTTGTGGCTCTGGTAAACCGTGAAACCCACGATGGCGGACAGGACTACGACCGCTCCCACCCCAATCGCAACTTTCTTCCAGGTGCTCATTGCCTCCCCATTCTCGTCCCTGAGCCGCGCCCACCCTGGCGGCAACTCGCAAACCTGGCTGATCCCGGGCCCGCCGGGGACGACGGGGTGCACACCTTCAGATACGACTATCCCCAGCCAAAAGTTCCCCGTGGTTAGAACGTCTGGAAATGCCAGAAATGCAGCGGACTACCCACCAAATGTTGATTATAGCGTGCCTGACAAGAGGGAGAACGGCTCCCGAATTCTCTGCGTTATCAACTTTGGCTCAGCTATTCGCCCGCCAACTGGGGGTGCCGTCGGAATCGCAAGACTTGGTGAATTGACAGCGGGATGCGCATTTCTTTTTGATATTTGATTGGCGGCCAGAATCGGATGAACCGACCGCGCCCGTCCAGTATTTCCGGACAGGCGCGGTGGGTGGCTAATTAACAGTGATATTCACGGCCACGGAAGGAATCCCATTCGCCACTACCACCAGCGAACTCACTCCCGTTTCCATTCCTGCGGGCACATCAAAGTTTGTGGATACCGGCTTGCTGCCAGTGGCCACACCCATGCTGCTGTGATCGTGGGTGTGAGCATAAAAAACATGCCCGCTGGCGTTGTTGGTGATCCGCACTAGAGGGTAGTTAGTTGCAGTTTGATACTCGTCTCCGAACGAGTTCGCTTGCGACAAACCGTTAAACTGCGTGCCCGAGATCTGGTAGGTGCTTCCCCGCGTCACGCTGGCCGGAGAGTTCGTGATGGTTGGCGCCCATGCCGGGTTATATGTTCCAGAAGAAGTGTAAATCTCGGATCCGGCAATGAGGATTTCACCAGTGGGCAGCACCATTAGGCTGCCGCCAGCAAACGGGCCGGGGGTGAGCTTCACTCCGTCGAAGGTGTACAAAGTTCCGGAGTCGCCTTCCACGAGGACTTCGCCATTCGTCAGTAGTGCAGCGAAGGAATCGCCGGCGTTATCGCCATCTGGAAAATCCGGACCCACGGTCCACGTGCCGGGATCGGTTAGATGCGTTCCAGGGGTATAGATAGCGGTATGTCCGGGCCCGAAGGCGTTGGTGTAAGAGCCAGTGGCGAAGACCGTGCCATCGGGGCGCAAAATTGCTGGACCAACTTCTCCCGGCGGGAAATAGCAATATTGACCGTTCGGGCCAAAATGCAGGCAGCCGAACGGAGATGGCGAGTGCAAGTCGACGATGGTACTGCCGGCACTCAGCCATTTTTTCAGGGAAGGAAGAAATCTCTCGGAGTTGGGCGCATTCTTCACATCGTAAGTCAGGATGGTTCCATCCGGCATGAGCGTCCAGCCTTCTTCGGCGTTGAAATCGCTCTTTCCCGGCGCATTGCCTTGGATCCACTGCATGGTCTTGGGATTGAGCGCGGCAACATTCTTGACCAGCTTGTTCCCGATAAGGAATGTGCCATTCGGCAATACCGAGGAGGGAGAGTCGCCAATGAACGTCCAGCCCGGAGGAGGTGGCAGCGGTGTCCAGACATTGGTCTTGGGGTCGTAGACTGCACCCAGATTGGTCAGAGTGAAGTCCTGAGTGATGCCAGGATTGTATTCTCCGCCTTCAATCAGGAGCCGCCCATCGGCCAGCACTGCCGAGGCGAAGGCATCCGGCGAGTATCCCGAGGGGAGATTCGCAAGTTGCGTCCAAGTACCGTTGAGATAGCTGCCTTTGTTGTCGGGTGTGAGCTTCCACCAATCGGAGAAGTTGAAGCCCTGCGCCACCACCGTGCCGTCAGTCAATTGAAACGTGAGCACGGCACCGTCCGGGGGCTGGTGGACGAGTGATTGAATCGTTTGAGCCTGGCAAACACAGGCCGCAACACATATGGCAATCGCGATAAGAACAGAGGGTTTTCGCAAGATAGCTCACCTTTCCTGAGTGCTACTGAGAAACCAGATTCTGGCCGTGGGAACCGGCAGGGCCGCAATCTTAGCAAAAACATGGCCGCAGGCAAAGCATTTCCGGTTTCTTCTACTGGTCTAGGTAGTTGATAAGCAGTCCGTTACCGCATGGAGTACGCATTTTGTTCTGGTCAAAATCCAGGGCTCCGGGCGCCGCGGGGATCCCAAGAACGAGTGCCACAAGCCTAGTATCTGCCATAGCCCAAATGGGAGGGTTCTTCTCAACAACTCTGCGCAGTGCGGGGCACCTCTCCTGGGGTTGCCTGCATCCTACAATTTGTTTAGAACGTGACGGTTAACCTTGCTTTCGACTTGCTAAAGGACATAAAATGCAATACATAAGAGTGTCCACGAGGAGTGTCCCGTCTATGTTCCGGGTAGGTTTAAGCAGGCATATTCTGTTCATGTTCCTGGCAGTACTGGTATCGAGCGGCGGGGCCGCTCTCGGCCAGACCACCCATCCCGGCAGTGCAGATCAGGCCGATCCCTCCGCCCAATCAGGGCAGCCGGCTGATCCTCTAAAGCGGCCGGTTAGCGAAAAGCAAAAAAAAGAGAATGCGAAGTCGCTGAAACAGGAACTGGGCAAGACCTATAAGAAGTGGCTGGATGAGGACGTCGCCTGGATCATTACTGACGAAGAGCGCAAGGCGTTCAAGCAGCTCTCCAACGATGAGGAGCGTGACCAGTTCATCGAAGCCTTCTGGCAGCGTCGCGATCCCACCCCCGACACCGAAGAAAACGAATTCAAAGAAGAACACTACCGCCGCATCGAGTACGCCAACGAGCACTTCCCCGCCGGAATTCCCGGGTGGCGCACCGATCGTGGCCGTATGTACATCATGTATGGAGCTCCCGACGAAATCGACGCGCACCCCTCCGGCGGAGCCTATGATCGCCCCATGGAAGAGGGTGGCGGCTCGACTTCGACCTACCCGTTCGAGGACTGGCGCTACCGCTACCTCGAGGGCATCGGTCAGGAAGTCATCATCGAGTTCGTTGACACCTGCATGTGCAACGACTACCACATGACGCTGGATCGTTCCGAGAAGGATGCGCTGCTGTACACGCCCAACGCGGGACTGACTCTTTATGAGCAGTTGGGAATGACCTCTAAGTCTTCTCGTTTCGGAACCGGGGGATTGGAGAGGCTAGGGCCCGGCCCATTGAGCGCTTCCCAGGGAACCAAAGAGTTTGACCGCTTGGAGGAGTTCTCCAAACTCAACGCTCCGCCGCCGGTAAAGTTCAAGGACCTGGAAGAAGTGGTTAGTCACAAGATCACCGTCAACCTCATGCCCTTTGACGTGTTGGCGGATTTTGTGAAGGTTACCGGCGACACTGTGCTCGTTCCTGTCACCGTTCAGATCAAGAATCGCGACATCACATTCGTCAACAAGGACGGTGTGCAGCGCGGAACTGTTAATATTTTCGGCCGGGTCTCCACCCTGACTGGGCGGGTGGCGCAGACCTTTGAGGACACGGTGCAGGCGGATGTTCCAGCGGAGTTGCTGGCCAAAGCAGCAGAGAATTCACAGGTCTACTGGAAGGCGCTTCCGTTGCGCCCCGGACGTTACCGCTTCGACATTGTGGTAAAGGACGTCAACGGGGATCGTGTGGGTACCTGGAGCAAGGGAATACAAGTGCCGGATTTCGCCGACGATCGTTTGGTGGCTTCTTCGCTTATCCTTGCCGACCAGATGGAGCCGGTGGCGGCGAAGAATGTGGGAACCGGGAGTTTCGTGATCGGCGCGACCAAGGTCCGTCCCCGTGTACCTCCGTCCAACGGCAAGCCGGTGACCTTCAAGCACGGACAAAAATTGAATTTCTGGATGCAGGTGTATAACCTGAGCGTGGACGAGAAGACACACAAGCCTTCGGCAACGGTCGAGTACAACGTGACCAATGTCGCGACCAATGCACCCGTGGTTCACACCGTGGAGTCCACGGACCAGATGGGGAATGTTGGCGAGCAAGTGACCCTGCAAAAGACCCTTGCAGCCGCCAGCCTTAACCCAGGCATTTATCGGATCCAGATCAAGGTGAACGACAACATTTCCAAGCAGATGGTCGACCCTACGGCCACGTTTGCTGTGGAGTGACCGCGGAAGCTTGGGCTACCGCGAGGTGGTGGGTGATGTTACGTAGACTCGGGTTCTTGGCGATGGTACTCGGCTTGGCGCTTCCGCTATGGTCGGCGGACCGCCCGGGTTCCATTTCCGGCTACGTACGCAGTGCCGGTGGTGCCCCGCAAATGGGTGCCGTCGTTGAAGTGCTCAGCGGTGCAGTCCAGTCCGTCCACGTGTTCACCGACGAGAACGGATACTTCTCCGCTACTGGCCTGGTTCCCGGTCTGTACAACCTCAAGGTTTCAGCGGCTTCTTTCCTTCCCACCTTCAAAGAAGGTGTTGGACTTCGCCCCGGGGCCCGGGTTCTGGTCAACCTCACCCTCAATACGTTGTTCGAGGCCTTCAAGGTAGCGCCGGTACGAGGGCCCACCGAAGCCGACGATTGGAAATGGGTGCTGCGTTCGGTTTCCAACCGGCCGATTCTCAGGCTGGTCAACGACCCAGCAGCCAAGTTGGGAAGTGAAGGACAAAAGAGTGACCACGATTTGAGAGGTAGCCTGTCGTTCGTCGCCGGTTCTGCGGCTGAGGGTTTCGGCAGCGCATCTGATTTAAGCACCGGGTTCTCGCTGGAGCGATCGATTTTCTCCTCCGATACGATTGGATTGCGCGGCAACATTGGGTATGGCAGCGTTTCTCCTGCTTCAGTCCTGCGTGCCTCCTACAGCCACAAGATGGACAACGGTACCGAGCCTTCTTTCGCCTTGACCATGCGGAACCTGCCGGCGCCTGATATCGGCTTGCACAGCGCCTCGTTGCAGGCCTTCTCTTTGACCACCGCTGACAAGTTTGCCTTGGGTGATGTGGTCGAGCTGCACTTTGGCAGCGAGTTGCAGACCATTCAGTTCCTGGGACGAGTGACCGCATTCCGGCCTTTTGGATCGGTGGATGTTCATCTTTCACCGGACACGGTAGTGGAATACCGCTACGCCACTTCCGATCCGAATGACCGCCTGGAGAAGGGGTTCGATACTGCACCTGCTGACCTGAGCGAGTCGGGACCGCGCGTAAGCATGGTGGGCTACGCTTCCGCGTTGGAGCATCCCCATCACCATGAAATTTCGCTTTCGCATCGTGTGGGTAAGACCAGTCTGCAGGCGGCTGTCTTCTATGATCGCGTGGTGGATCCGGCTTTGACCGGCGTCGGCGAGTTCGCAACCGACAACGGCTCGGTACTGCCAGATGTCTACTCCGGAACCTTCACCTACCAGGGCAGTGATCTCAAGACTGAAGGCGTCCGCTTTGTGGTGCAACGCAACTTGACGAACGACATCACGGCGACCATGGACTTTGAATATGGCGGCGTGCTGGATTTGGAGAAGCCTGGAGTTCGCCTCGAGGATGCGCAAGCCTGGATCGGGACCCGCGACCGTCACAGTGTTGCCGGCAAAATCAGTGGGGTCATGCCCAAGACCAAGACGACATGGATTGCGTCGTATCGCTGGATCAACGAACAAGCGCTCACCCCGGTTGACATGTTTAACGCCTCGGCCGGGCGCGCCGATCCCTATCTGAATCTGTTCTTCCGCCAGCCCATTCCTGGAAGCAGTTTTTTCCCCGGCCATTTCGAGGCTGTCGTCGATCTGCGCAATCTTCTCGCCGAAGGTTACGTTCCGGTGCTCGGACATGACGGGCACACGGTGTACTTGGTACAGTCGGCGCGGGCGGTCCGTGGCGGACTAAACTTCACCTTCTAACCCAGAAAAACAAAAGCCGCAGCCGAGCTGCGGCTCTGTCTCCAACCGGAAGCTCTGACCTAGTTGTGCTTGTCTTTGTAAATACTCTTGCTGATGTGGTTCTGCCGGCGGTTGAGTCTGTTCTGCTCCGCCTTGGTCAGGTGACCATTGTGCTTCGCCATATCGTTTTGTTCCTGTTTCTGCACGCTGGCTTCCCGTTTTTCCAGGTTCGCCGTTTCACTGGGACTCAGCGAGCCATTCTTGACCCCGTTGGCGATTCTCTGTTGCTGCACTTCTTCGCGGCCATTGACCTCGTTCACCCGCGGATGGCCCGGATCAACCACTCCGGGGCCGGCGCCTGAAGTTGTACTGGTTGTGGTTTGAGCCGCCGACGCCCCAACAAACAGCAAGCTTCCGGCTGCCAGGACTAACAGTGTTCTGGTGACTTTGTTTTCCATACTGGCTTGAACCCCCGCAGGAAAGCATAGTTACGAGTCTCCGAGCCGAGCTAGGTTACGAAAGTAGCTGACAGTTTCTGCTGATGACCGGCCCGACCCGCGCCTGAGCCGTTTCTGCTCACGACCAGTTTTTTGCAAATTGCTATCGAGCCCACCTGCCACCCGTCTATCCCGGAGAAAGTACCCCAGACCCTTGACTGGCTGGGGTTTGCGTTACTGGCGCTCCCTCGGAAGGAGGCACGATGTCACTGACTGCGGTGCTGGTTCCATGTAAAATCGGGATGGCCAAAAGCTGGCGTCCTATGCGTATGGTGCTCGACATCTTCGGGCAGATCTTCCGCACCTTGTGGTCGCACAAGCTGCGCTCGTTTCTGACTATGTTTGGCATCGCCTGGGGAGTGGGATCTCTGCTCCTTCTGGTTGGTTTAGGCGAGGGTTTCCGCTCCGGCAATAAGCGCGGCATGAACGAATATGGGGAGAACATTATTTTCCTGTTTCCGGGGCGGGCGCCGGCAGTAGCGGGGAGCATGAACTCGGCCCGCTTTTACCGGCTTACTTACCAGGACTATCTCGATATCCGGCGGGAAGCACCCCATGTGCTGGCGGCTTCTCCCGTGCTTACCCGCAGTGACGTGCGGGCGGTGAGCGAATTTGCCAGCGCCAATGGCGAAATTACCGGGGTGGAACCCCAGTACAACGGAATTCGATATCTGCCTTTGAAACAAGGGCGCTGGTTCAACGCGTTGGATGAGACCCAGCGGCGGAACGTAATCGTGCTCGGCGACGAAATGACCAAGAACCTCTTCCCCGGCCGGCCCGCCGTGGGCTCGACGGTGCTGCTCAACGGGACCAGTTTTGAAGTCGTCGGCACCATTCAGAGAGTGGGACGGGGCGATGACAACTCCACCAACATGCGCGGGTACCTGCCCTACCAAACCATGAACACCTATTTCCGCATCAAGGGAGAGGCCGAGCAGAACGCCATTTCTTTTATAAACTTCCAACCGCTCAGTGCGGAAGATCACTTGTTGGCCGTGGAGGAGACCCATAAGGTGGTTGCCCGCAATCACGGTTTCGACTACCACGACGAAGATGCCTTTGAGGGTTGGGACACGGTGAAGCAGGCGGAAATGATGGGCACGATTTTCGATGCTATGAACATGTTTCTGGGCACCGTCGGAATGGTGACCCTGGCACTGGGCGCCATCGGGGTCATCAACATCATGCTGGTTTCAGTCACCGAACGGACACGCGAGATCGGCCTGCGCAAAGCGCTAGGCGCCACCAATCGCAGCATCCTGTTCCAGTTTTTTCTGGAAGGAGTGCTGCTTACCTTGTTGAGCGGCCTGATTGGCCTGGCGCTGGCCGGAGGTTTTATGGCGGCGCTGGGCACGGTGCAGGGTCCGGCAGGATTTGATCCGCCCCGATTGGTACCGTCCACTGCGACCCTGGCGATTTGTTGTCTTACGCTGGCCGGAGTAGTGGCCGGACTCTATCCTGCACGCAAAGCAGCCCGGTTGCAGCCTGTAGAAGCGCTGCGGCAGGAGTAAGCAATGTTGCGAGATCTGCTTCGCGAAGCTTACGGCGCCATGCAACATAATCGCCGCCGCACTGCCCTCACCATGCTGGGAATGGCTTGGGGCATCGCTACGGTGGTCATGTTGCTCTCCTACGGCAACGGCTTCGGGCAGGCTTGCGCCAATATCTTCGCCAACTTCGGCACCAAGCTGATGATCCTGGTGCCTGGACGCTCCTCCATGCAGGCAGGTGGGCAGAAAGCGGGCACTCCGCTGCGCCTCACCCTCGAAGATGTCGATTTGCTGGTGGCGGACGTTCCGCAGATCATGCATATCACCCCGGAAGTGGGCAAGGACGCCAACATGCAGTATGAGACCCGCACCTACACCTTCCGGGTGACAGGCAATTATCCCAATGTCTATTCGGTGCGGGCGCTCACGATAGGCCAGGGGCGCTTCTACAATCTCGAGGACGAAATGCAGCGGGCGCACGTGGTGGTGCTGGGTTCCGAGGCCAAGGAAAAACTCTTTTCTGGCAGGAACGCGCTGCACGAGCGTGTGCGCATCGACGGCCTGAGTTTCGAGGTGATTGGAGTTCTGTCGCCGAAAATGCAGGCCGGCAACGACGACATCAACAAGGTTAGCTTCGTTCCCTTCACCACCATGAGCGACCTGAAAGATACGCACTATCTCGACTCGGTGTGGTTCAACTATGAGACCACGGAGTACTTGAAGCTGGAGCAGGCGGTGCGCTATGTGCTGGCCATGCAGCACCAGTTCAACCCGACAGACCGTCGCGCCTTATTGGTATTTAACCTGATGGAGCAGGTGAAGCAGTTCGAACTCATCACCATGGGCTTGAAGATTCTGCTGGGTTTCATCGGCACACTAACACTGGGCATTGGCGGAGTAGGGCTGATGAACATCATGCTGGTCTCGGTCACGCAGCGCACCCGCGAGATCGGCATGGAGAAGTCGCTCGGCGCGCGCAGCCGCGACATCTTTCTGCAATTCCTGGCGGAAGCCTTGACTATCAGCTTCGCGGGAGGGTTGCTGGGCATCATCCTTGCCTATGCGGTCTCCCTGTCCGTCGGTCGGTTGACGTTGTACAGCGCCATGGCGAAGCACGCCGAAGCCGGCGATATCCGCTTGGTGCTCGATCCGGTCACCTTGATGGTCTCGACTGTGATTCTGGCTCTGGTGGGACTGATCAGCGGAATGTTGCCCGCCATCCGGGCTTCGCGGCTGGATCCCATTGAGGCACTGAGATACGAATAAGCTGTCTCCTCCCTAGCGCGCGACCTCATTCCATTTGTAAATTAGTCAAATCCCACATATGTGAACCATCCCAGGCTGCTGGTGCTATAGTGGCGGGCTGCAGGCTGGTTCTGATATTTCTGTTTCCGCCTGCGAACGGCATTTATCTTCGCTAGCCAGGAGTTCGAAATGAAAGCGAGACGCCGGCAATTCTTTTCTCGGAGCAACATCCAGTCAGCCTTGGCATTGGTCATGGGCTTCGTTCTTGTGGGCACAGCTTCGGCCAGCACCACCCAAGTCATCTACAGTTTTGGCGGCGGTAACGATGGCGAGTACGCCGACACGGAGTTAGTCGTCGACAGCGCCGGCAACCTTTATGGCACAACTGTACAAGGTGGGAAGCACGCCTCCGGCACCGTTTTCCAGTTGTCGCCTTCTGGCAGTGGCTGGGTTCATACCGTTCTCTATCACTTCACTGGCGGAACGGATGGAGGCGAACCCTACAAAGGCGTGACCCTCGATGCCGCTGGCAATCTTTATGGCACGGCCGTCACCGGTGGCGGTGGGTTCTGTGAGGGGGGCTGCGGAGTCACCTACAAGCTGACAAAATCGGGTGGGCAGTGGACGCAAACCGTAATTCACGCCTTTACCGGAGGCGACGATGGCTCCGGTCCAGGGAGTCCGGTGGTTCTCGATAAGGCCGGCAACGTCTACGGAACAACTCCGACCGGAGGGGCAGATGGCCTGGGGACGGTATACCAGCTCCATCCCGCGAATGGCCAGTGGACCTTCCGAGTGATCCACACCTTCACCGGTGGAGTGGATGGGTCGACGGGCTCCGCGGGCCGAGTAGCTTTCGATGGCGCCGGGAATCTGTACGGGGTTGCCACCGCGGGCGGCGCTCATCAGGCTGGAGTGGCCTACAAGCTCACACCTACCCCGACTGGAGAGTGGACCCAGCAAACGCTATTCGCGTTCACCGACGAGCCGGATTCCGGATTTCCCTATGGCGGGCTAGTGGCCGGCAAGCATCATAATCTCTATGGCACGACCTACTACGCCGGAGCCCACGATGTGGGAACGGTATACCGCTTGAGCTTGCGCAACGGCACTTGGGTAGAGAACGGACTCTACAGCTTTAGAGGCGGATCCGATGGAAGCAGTCCGATCAGTACCCTGGTGTTCGACAAAGCCGGCAACCTGTACGGGACAGCTAGTGAAGGCGGAGCCGCCTGCAGTTGCGGCACCGTCTTTGAGCTTAGTGCTGCGGGCGGCAGGACGACATATTCCACAACGCACACTTTCCAGGGTATGCCGGACGGCGCTTTTCCTTACGACGGCATGGTCATGGATTCGGCGGGCACTCTTTACGGTGCCACAACTCACGGCGGCACCAACAACAACGGGGCGATTTATCAGTTGATACCGTGAGCTGGACTGATCGACCGGCCGGATGGGCTCAGTTCCTGTCGACGTAGATAAGGAAGATAAGGGACGGAGCCTGGGCCCGCTCTGTAAACGCCTTACTTTGTCTGCAGCAAAATGTCGAAGCTGATCTCGATCACATCCTTCACTTTTACGCTGCCACCAAACAGGGTAATGGGAGTGATTCCGAAATCCGTCTGCTTCAGTTTCACCGATCCGGTGTAATGCCCGTTCAGCAACGAAACCGGAAGCGTGAGCGGCTGGGTCGTGCCATGCAATCTCAGTTCGCCCTCGACCGTATACTCGTTTTCCCCTGACGGCTTGACGCTACGAGACAGGAAGACGATATCCGCGAAGTGTTTTGCATCTAACACTTTGTCACTGAGCATGGTCTCCTGGATCTTGACGCGGTCGCTGGCGGAAGCATCCGGATCCAACACTTTAAGTTTTTGAGACTCAAAGTGGACTTCTACCGAGCGTGCGGCAGGATCGACAACTCCGGAAGACAGTGGCGCAGCGATTTCGTGATTGTGGGCGAAGCCGGAGAACAGCCCGCTCTTGAATACTCGAATCGTAAGGGTGGAATGCTCCAAATCGACTGATGATGAAGCGGCGTAGCAGCGGTTGGCGAGGGTCGCCAGGAAAACGGTGCACAGCAGCAAACCCCGGTTCTTCAGCATGGTTTCCTCTTTTCAGAAATGAAGAACGGCACGACAGTATAGCCACGTTCCGCTGCAAAAGGGATGCCGACGCCGGTGTCCTTCAAGTGTAATGGCGGCACCTAACCGCGAGCAAACCGAAAGCCTGTGCGCTTGGATATACTGTCACGGCCAGGCCTACTCTAAACCTCGGAGCGTTCTCCATGAACCGGTTCAACCATCGGCGTCTTCATTTGAGTCTGGTGTTGGTAGCTGCAGTATTCAGCCTTGCGGCAGGTACTTCTTCTCCATCGCCCGCGCCGCCGGTGGCCAAGAAAGTGCCCAAGGTCACTGAGCTCCACGGCCACAAGCTGGTGGACAACTATTTCTGGCTGCGCGACAAGAAGAATCCCGAGGTGAGGGCCTACCTGGAGGCTGAAAACGTTTACACCGACGCGGTCATGAAGTCCACCCAGCCGCTGCAGAAAAAGCTCTACGACGAAATGTTGAGCCGCATTAAAGAGACCGACGTGGAGGTCCCTTACAAGAACGGAGACTATTTTTATTATTCACGCACCGAAGCCGGTAAGCAGTATTCGATCCATTGCCGCAAGCGAGGCAGCCTGGAGGCGCCGGAAGAGGTTGTGCTCGACGTGAACGAACTGGCCAAGGGCCAGAGTTTCATGCGAGTGGCAGCCTACGACGTGAGCGAAGACGGCAACCTGCTAGCTTACTCCACCGACAACACCGGTTTCCGGCAATACGTGCTGGCGGTCAAAGACTTGCGCACGGGGAAAGTGCTCGCAGATCATGTCGAGAAGGTCGACTCGGTGGTTTGGGCGAATGACAGCAAGACTCTTTTTTACACGGTCGAAGACGCTGCTAAACGCTCGTACCGCTTGTATCGGCATACAGTTGACACCTCGGGACACGATGACTTGCTTTATGAAGAAAAGGACGAGAGATTCAATGTTTACGTCATGAAATCTCGCAGCAAGGCCTATATCTACCTGATCTCTGCCAGTCATACTACGAGCGAGGCGCAATACATTTCTGCCGACCAACCGGCGGCAGCGTGGAAGGTCATGGAGCCGCGCAAACAGGGCGTCGAGTACTACCCTGACCATAACGGAGACTCTTTCTACATCCGGGTGAATGACACCGGCCGCAATTTCCGTCTGGTGAAGGCGCCGGTGAACGATCCTCGCAGCCAGAACTGGCAGGAAGTGATACCCGAGCGCTCTCGCGTGATGCTGGAAGAGACAGATTTTTTCAAGAACTACTATGTTTTGTACGAACGGGAAAATGGCCTGCCCCAGATACGCGTCACCGATCTGCGCGATGGAAAATCACGAGGCATCGAGTTTCCAGAATCCGCTTACGACACCGGGAGCGACATCAACTACGAATATGACACCACCAAGTTCCGCTACGGGTACGAGTCCTTTGTCACGCCACATTCGGTTTTTGAATATGACATGGAGAGGGGGACTTCAACTTTGTTGAAGCAGAAGGAAATCCCTGGCGGTTATGACCGCACCCGTTACCAGGTCGAGCAGATTCAGGCCACCGCCGCAGACGGCGTGAAAGTCCCAATTTCGGTGGTGCACTTGAAAGGCGCAAAGCTGGACGGCAAAGGGCCACTCTACCTTTATGCCTACGGATCCTATGGAGCGCCGGAGGACATCAACTTCGACTCCGAGATTTTCAGTCTGGTGGACCGCGGGGTGGTGTATGCCGTTGCCCACATTCGTGGCGGCGGAGAAATGGGAAAAGCGTGGCACGACGATGGCCGCATGCTGCATAAGAAGAACACCTTTACCGACTTCATCGCTTGTGCCGAGTATCTGACGACGCAAGGTTACGGATCAAAGGACAGACTAGTGATTGAAGGAGCCAGCGCGGGAGGCTTGCTGATGGGCGCAGTCCTCAATATGCGACCTGATCTATTTCACGCCGCCATCGTAGGCGTTCCTTTTGTCGATGTCATCAACACCATGCTCGACGAGTCCATCCCGTTGACCGTTCCTGAGTTCGAGGAGTGGGGCAATCCCAAGAACGAAGCCGAATTCAACTACATGATCTCCTATTCGCCCTACGACAATATCGAGGCTAAGGCGTATCCCGACATGCTGGTTCGCACCTCGTTTAATGACAGCCAGGTAATGTACTGGGAGCCAGCCAAGTACGTGGCCAAGATGCGGTCGTTACGTACCGACCACAATGTCCTGATCCTCAAGACCAATTTGAGCCCGGCCGGGCACGGAGGCCTGTCTGGACGTTACGATCGCCTGCACGATGCGGCTTTTAACTATGCCTACGTGCTAATGGAAATGGGCATCGACAATTGACCCGCACCAAAGACGGCAACATTACCAGCGTAAGAGGAACGGCGTTCCTACTTGCTTTGTGACTGCCGTGCGCTACAATTCCACTGGGTCGAGCCTCGATTTTCGGAACAAACCGTGTTTGTGCTGTCATATGAAGCACTTACGCGGTCAACCCCGCGAGTGGCCCGAGATGAAACCGGTTGGCAGGAGTGTAACTTTATGAAGCAGGGATTGAGGACAACGATCATGAGATCAACGCTGATTCTGGTAACCGTGCTGGTAACGGCGACTGCGCTCTTCGCCCAGACCTTTCGTGGAACAGTTCTGGGGACGGTGACCGATCCCAGTGGCGCCCTGGTTTCCGGAGCTAAGGTGTCGGTGAAGAACTTGAACACCGGATTGGAGCGCACTACCCAAAGCAGCTCCGATGGCAGTTACTCGGTCCCAGAATTGCCCATCGGCAGCTACACTGTGACCGTCTCGCAGACCGGGTTTCAGACTTCGGTGACCACTGCGGTGGCAGTCGACGTTGCCAGCCAGGTTCGCGTCGATGTTGCTCTCAAGACCGGCCAAGTGTCGGAACGGGTGGAGGTCTCCAGTGAGGAACTGCCGCTCGTCGAAACGACTAACAATACTTTGGGTAGCGTGCTCACGCAGGACACCGTCAAGGACCTGCCAATCAATGGGCGAGACTACACCAAGCTGATTTTCTTGACTCCCGGCGTCACTGGGTCTCCCGACCAGATCACTGATTCCCCGGGTTCGTTCGGCGAGTTCAGCATGAATGGCGCCCGTGGCCGCTCCAATAACTACCTGCTGGATGGAACCGACATGAACGACGGCTACCGCAACGACCCGGCCATCAATCAGGCGGGCGTCTTCGGAACTCCGTCCGCCATTCTGCCGATCGACGCGGTCTCCGATATGCGTGTGCTGTCCAACTTCCAGCCCGAGTACGGGCGCAACGGCGGCGCGATCGTGAACATTGTGACCAAGAGCGGAACCAACGCTCTGCACGGAGATTTCTTCGAATATTTCCGCAACGATGCCTTGGACGCGCGGAATTATTTCGATCCCAATTCCGCCCCCAAAGCGGCCTTTCACAACAACCAGTTCGGCGGTTCGCTGGGTGGGCCCATCATCAAGGATCGTACTTTCTTCTATGCGGATTACGAAGGCCAGCGCGAAAACGTAGGCGTAGTTTCGCTGGCCTGTGTGCCGACACTGGCTCAGATTCAAAATGCCATCAATGTTACGATCCCAGCTGCGGGCGGTACCGTGAGTCCCGTGGGCCAGTCGCTGCTGAACTTCTGGCCACACAATGCCGCAAACTATATTCCTGGATCGACCTCAAGCAATTCGGGCTGCTTCAACGCCAGCGGGAATTTCGCTCCCGACTATACCGCCATTGCTCCGTCGTTCAATAACCTGAGCAGCTTCATTGCAAAGATCGACCACAGCTTCAATCCCAACAACAACATCAGCGGCCGTTATTTCTTCGGCGACAGCACCCAGCAGTTCCCGCTGGCCTTGAACGCGTCCGGTGGCCAGCTTCCCGGCTTTGACACGGTTACCCCCACACGAGTGCAGCTGGTGTCAATTTCCTACGTCACCGTAGTTTCGCCAACGAAAGTGAATGAAGTACGCTACGGCTGGAATCGTTTCGCAGAAGGATTTTTCCCGCAGGACCAGAGTTTTGATCCTAGTTCCATCGGTCTTTGCAATACGCCTTCGACATTCAGTACTTGCCACTCGCAGGGCGTGCCCATTGTTCTTCTCGTGCCAAACGCCACCGGAGCTGCCGGGCTCTTTTCTCAGATCGGCGCCACTTCCGGTGATCCCCGGCAACGTGTTGATACCAACAATCAGTTCATCGATAGCTTCTCCTGGAAACTCAACAAGCACGACATAAAGTTCGGGGGAGAATTTCACCGCACCAGTGTGGAACAGCAATTCGACAAATACTCCCGCGGAAGGATCCGGTTCAACGATCTGGAAAGCTTGCTGGAAATGGCTCCTCAGCAGGGGGTTTTCGGACTCTTTGACTACACCGGAAACAGTCGGCGCCACACCAGCCAAAACGGTTACGGGTTTTATATTCAGGATGCCTTCCGGGTAACTTCCCGCCTGACGTTCAACTACGGTTTGCGCTGGGATTACTTTGCGCCGGTGAAAGAAAAGAACAACCTGTTTTCTGATTTTATCCCGACCTCGGCAACCACGGGCAGCCTGGTGCAAGTTGGCCCCGGGGGTCTGTCGAACGTGTACCAGCCTGACTACAGGAATTTCTCTCCCAGAGTCAGCGCTGCCTGGGATGTGACCGGAAAAGGGAAGACTGTGCTCCGCGCCGGCTACGGACTCTTCTTTGACGCGTTCTCGCAGGATATGCTCCTCGGCCACCTGCCATACCCGACGTTTTATGCTCCCGGTCCTGCTTACAACAATATCGGTCCCGACCCAGTTCAGATGGCAAACGCCAATCCCAATGCGTTTAACCCCAACGGGGTTTACATACCTCAACAGCACATCTATGGAGCTCCGGGCTGCACCGTCGAGTGCGACACTTTCTCCTTCGATCAGCATATAAAGACGCCTTACATCGAAAACTACAATCTGAACTTCCAGCAACAGTTCTCACGCAACGTGGTTCTCCAGGTGGGCTATGTGGGATCGCAAGGCCACCGGCTATTCCGTTTCTTTGACATCAATCAGCCTAGCCAGGCGGCCATTAATGCCGCCGATTGTCCGCAGGGACTTGCCACCTGCGCCACCACCGGGGCCATCCAGGACTTTGGGGTGCCGCGACCCTACGCTTTCCCGGCTGGCGGTTTTAATACCGCTGCGGGCTCAACCTATGTCTTCCAGGAAAACTCCACCGGCAAGTCGAACTACAACTCGCTGCAGGCCAGTTTGCGGGTAACCAACTACCACGGTTTCATGTCCATCGTGAACTACGTGTGGTCGAAGTCCCTGGATAACTCCAGCGACGGCGAAGACTTTGTGGTCAACGCCGCCATGCCTCAGGACAGCAATAGTCCGCAGAAAGAATATGGGCCTTCGAATTTTAACGTTCCGAACCGGTTTGTTTGGGTGGCGGGCTACGAGTTCCCCAAGATGAGCGGGGGATGGTCACGCCTGCGCAACGGATGGGGCATGGATAGCACAGCGACCCTGCAGAGCGGCCAACCCTTCACCCTGAACTATAACTTCGAAGACGACTATAGCGGAGGTGGCGATGCCTTCGACCGGCCCGATGTAGTCGGGCCTATCGTCTATAACAAACGCAATCCCGCAAACTACATTCAACTCAGTTCCTTTGCTATGCCCTGCCTGGTCAACGTGACCCAGGCAACGTTCTCAGGCTTCGCCGGAGATTGTGTGCCCGGAACCCGCCACTATGGGACTTTGGGCCGCAATTCCTTGGTAGGTCCAACTTACAAACAGTGGGACTTGTCGATTTACAAAAACACTGCGATTACCGAGCGTGTGTCGGTGCAGTTACGGGCCGATTTCTTCAACCTGCTGAACCACCCCAACTTCGCGAACCCGGTACTTCCAGCGTTTATCGCGGATCCGTCGACCAACATACAGGCTTGCGGGGCTGGACCATGCGGTTTTCACCTGAACGGCAACCGCGAAGTCGGCAACGGAGGCTATCAGATTACGGCCACCGGCGACGTAGGCGTTGGCAACCCGTTCCTGGGTGGCGGCGCCCCGCGCGGTATTCAGCTAGCAGCGAAATTCACGTTCTAGTTGGTTAAGGTTTTGTCTTCAGGCTCCTCCTGCGCCAGCAGGAGGAGCTCTTTTCTTTTGGTAGCAAACTGCAACGACGGCGCTAGTGTTCTAAAGGGGCTCCGCCGAGCTGGATGATCTTGGTATCAGAGCGGAATTTCTTGTAGTCACGGTCGCTGACATCGACCTCGATATTGAAGTTCTTCAACAGCGCCAGTCGGACATCGATGTTGACCGCCACATGCTGCTGCAGCCAGACTTCGTCGTTGACCCGGATGTTCTCGACGACTACGCGGGAACCCTTGTGAATGCGGGCCAGAAAAAGACCCCAGGAGACGGTGTCAATGAATACCACATCCAGTTTCTTCATTTGCAGGTCGTCTTTGTCAATCCACACCCGGCCCCGGGCTTTGGACAGGAACTTGGATTCTTTCATGTGGGGCTGGAAGCCCGGCCTGGGATCGCAGTCAATCGCGTAGGTGTCGCGTCCGTCGAGCGATTCGATGCCGGCAAACTTGAAGGTGTAGGCGTCGGCGATCTCTTTCACGAACTGGCGGCTCTCCTCCCGGTCCTTCTGCTCTTTTTCCAGACGCTTCCTGCGGTCGTCATCCGATTCATTTCTGCGCCTGTCGATGATCTTCTGGATCTTTTCGTCTTCTTTCTTCGCCTCTTTGTCGGAGAGCGGTTGGTCATTCTTGGCAATCTGTTTCTGCACCTGCTCGCCGTAGATTTCCATCACATCGTAGGTCTTTACTTCAGTGGACTTCACCTGTCCCTTGCCGTCGAGCCGCCGCACTTCCTCGCGCTCCACGTAAGTGTAGTCACGCTGCTTCTTGTCGTTTTCGAGGTCATTATCTGCGGAGCGGCGAATCAGGTCGCGAATCTGATCCTCGGAAAGAGTGATCGAAGGGCCCTTCGACGGGACCGGAACCGGTTCCTGGCCGGGAGCAGCGGCGGACAACACCAAGCAGAGGGCCGCACAAAGGAAGCGCATAAGCATGACTACGTTGATAGAACACACCAGGTTCCACAGAGTTGCCCACGGGCAACCGGCCGTTAATTACTGGGCTTCTCAGCCCGCCCCAAACACCCCGCCCGAAACGACCGGTCGTCCAGCCGATGCAGCTTCTTGACCATGGCCGGCGTGAGCAAGCGGTGGTGGCGGATGGTGAACAGATATTCGGCCACATACCAGAGATGTTCTTCCGTAGTCATCCATCCGCGCGGGTCGAAGCGGGCCATGTTTACGGGCCGGGAAAAGGTCCGCAGGGTGCGTTCCCGGCGCAGGTTGAAATACACATCAAAATAACTCAGTGCCAGTTCACGCAAGGATCGATACACCGGCTCACGATAACGGCAACCGGTGTAGTTGGATTTGGCGACCGCACCCCAATGACCGCCGATGCGGTAAATGGCGATCACATGGTCGGTGTCATGGTCGGCCTCGAGATCAAGGATCAGCGGGGGATAGCCGTTGGCACGCAACGCCGCCGCCGCAAACAACGCGCCCTCAAAACAGTGGGAAGTGTTTTCCCGCAGCACCCGCCGCGGTGACCAGGCGGTGTCGGCCAAGTGGTAAGGCATGTCATCGAGTAAACGCTGAATGCCGTGGGGATCTTTCAGGCTGCGAAGTTTGCGAAGCTCGGCGGGGGTGAATGCGTTGGCGGGGTTGCCCATCTGAGGCCAGTTTAGTCGAAGCTGGCCCGAAGAACGTTTACCAGAGAGGGCACAGAGACGACAGAGGAACCACAGAGCCAGGTCAGGCTTTCTTGGCCCTGGCACCGCCGACACCGCTACGACCACCGCGTATGGCGTCAATGGCGATGGGGCCAGCCCCGAAGAAAATCAAGGCAAAGGCAATAGTGGCCAGTGTCAGGACCAATTCATATCCGCCTTTGCCAAACATGCCATTCTTCCAATGAATTTTCCACATGGCGACAGCCATGTCGATCATGACCGCTAGCGAGACAAAGCGCGTGAGAAAGCCGGCAATTAACAGCATTCCGCCGAAGAATTCGGTGAAAGCGGAAAGGTAGGCCAACCAACCGGGCAGGCCCAGGCTGCTGACGCGTGCCACATGTTGGGCCAGGCCGCCGTGAAACACTTTGCTGTATCCGTGGCCGATCATGATCACGCCTAAGATCAGCCGGAGAGCCAAGAGCGCGAGCGGTTGCATCCGGTCGAGATAGCGCAAGTATTCCCTCCTAAAAGACGAAGATTACCGCAATTAGGGTTGGTTGCAGAAGTAGACAGGAAGTGTCGGGTAGTCTTCGTGGAATCGCCCTGAAATTAAAGGCGCTTCTCCGCTCGTCCCACGACCTTCGTACCGTCTGTAGTACTTTGGTTACGATTCTGGCGTGGGCCTCTGATCCCACAGTTAAACCACGCAATAGGTTGTAACCTTAGAATTCAAAACCACAACCTATAGACATCCCTTGCAACTCCCTTTTGGTTACTTTCCAAGAAATGGGCATAAAACCCCATAAAGCTCGGAGACCCGGGGAAATTTCCGGTTGAGATATGCTCAGCACACCTGAATTCACTTGCAGACACTTTGTGCAAGGAATTCTCTCTCCCAATTCTGCTCGTTGGCACGAAGGACAAGCCACAAACGGGCTTCGGTTCTGTGAATAGGCAAAGGAACTATGGCCGACTCGCGTGAAGTCATGAATATTCGCCAGGCTTCGCAGTACCTGGGAGTGAGTCCGGACACGCTGTACAAGTACGTCGGGGAACAAAAGATCCCCGCCTTCAAATTGGGCAACCGCTGGCGCTTCAAGAAGTCGAGGCTGGACCAGTGGATGGAAGAGAAGTCCACCCAAATGGAGGCGAGAAGCAAGAAGAAATCATCGTTGAAGGCGGCTGCCAAAGCTGCCGGACAAACGTAAAGGCGGGCACATGTTTGGATTGGGATCAAAGGCGATTGTTGGTCTGGATGTGGGGTCCTCGAGCATCAAGGCAGTGGAGCTCCGCAAGGGGCGCAACGGCCTGGAAGTGGTGCATCTGGGAGTGGAACCATTGGGTCCAGATATCGTGGTGGATTCCATGATCGTGGACTCGGGCACGGTTTCGAGCGCGATCTCCAAGCTGTTCACCGAAAACCAGATCAAGACCAAAGCCGTGGCCACCGCGGTCAGCGGGCACTCCGTGATCGTGAAAAAGATCTCGCTGCCCTCGATGAGCGACCAGGAACTGGCCGAGACCATCCAGAAGGAAGCGGCGCAGCACATTCCTTTCGACTTGGCGGATGTGAACCTGGACTACCAGATCCTCTCCGAAGACGCCGGCAACCCGCAGATGGATGTTTTGCTGGTCGCCGTCAAGAAGGACAAGATTCTCAACTACACCAACGTACTCTCGATGGCGGGCAAGACTCCCGCTATTGTGGACATCGATGCTTTGGCGCTGCAGAACTGCTACGAGTACAACTATGAACCCGCGCCGGGCCAGGTGGTGGCGTTGTTGAACCTGGGTGCCAGCGTGATGAATATCAACATCGTAAAGGGCACCACCCCGCTGTTCCCGCGCGACGTCAGCGTGGGCGGACACCAGTACACGGACTCGTTGCAGAAGGAGCTCGACCTGAGCTTTGACGATGCCGAGAACCTGAAGCTGGGAAACAAAGTGGGCACGGTCAGCGAAGACGCGAAGACACCGATTCTGCAGCAGGTGACTGAGATCATCGTGCTGGAAATTCAGAAGACATTCGATTTCTTCCGCGCCAGCGCGTCGGGAGAGCACATTGAGAAGATTTATCTGGCGGGCGGTTCTTCGAAGGTGCCGGGGCTGATTGAAGCCCTGCGCCAGGAGTTCTCGCTGCCGGTGGAGATCTTCAATCCGTTTCAGAAGATCGCGCCTCCGGCGGAGGGGCCAGGAGTGGAGCTGATCGAGAAGAACGCCGGCCAGTTGGCGGTTGCAGTGGGTTTGGCGTTAAGGAGTTTTGAAAACTTATGATCCGAATCAACCTGCTGGGAACACCGAAGGCGAAGGGCAAGCGAGCCGCGGCATCAGCCGCAGCCGTGCTGGAATCGGGCGACAGCGGTTCACCGCAGATTAAAGTCGCCATCGCACTGCTGCTGGTAGTGGGTTTTAACGGCTGGACTTGGTACCACCTGGACAATGAGGCGAAAACCATCGCCAAGAACATGCAGGTGGCGGAGCAAAAGAACCGCGAACTGGCCGAGGTTAAGGCCAAGTATCTGGAGCGGCAGCGCGAGGCGGACAACTACAAGCGCCGGGTCGATGTGATTGACCAGTTGCGGGCGAACCAATCCGGGCCGGTCGAGCTGCTGAACACCATCGGCGACACCGTCAACAACACCGAGGCGGTTTGGCTGAGCACCATGAAGGACCAGGGCGCCAGCGTGGACATCGAAGGCATGGCGCTGAGTACCGACGCCGTGGCTGCGCTGATCGAGAACCTGCAGAAGACCGGGCATTTCAAGAACATCGAGATCAAAGAGACTTTTCAGGATGAGAGCTACAAAGAAATGCAGGCCTTTCAGTTCACTCTGACCTGCGAAAAGGCAAAGTCCTAAAAAGGGCGGGAGACTATGGGGAACTTCGGCGAATTATCGGGGATCAAGCAATGGGCAGCCCTGATGCTGGTGGCGGCGCTAGTGAGCGTCGGCCTGCATTACACCCTGTTCAAATCGAAGCGCGAAGCCAACGACCAGGCGCAACAGAGCCTGCAAGCCAAGCTGCGCGAGAACGCGGAACTGGAATCCTATCGGCCCAAGCTCAAGGACATGGAACGGCAAGTGGCCAATCTCAAACAGCAGTTGGAGATTGAGCGCCGCATCGTGCCGGATGACAAAGAAGTCGACAACTTCATCAAGGCCCTGGATGCCGAGGCATTAAAGACGGGAATCGAAATCCGCCGTTACACCGCCCGGCCGGTGTCGAGCCGCGAGTTCTACACCGAGGTGCCGTTCGAGCTCGAAATCGACGGGCCCTATTACTCGGTACTGAACTTCTTTGACCGGGTGGGCAAGCTGGAGCGCATCGTCAATGTGTCCAATGTGCTGATTGCGACGGTGAAGAAGCCCGGCGAGGCCAAGACCAAACATACCTATCAATATGCTCCGAATGAGAGCATCGTGGCCACCTGCCAGGCATCGACCTTCTTTAGTCATGACATAACGCCGCCCGCGAACGCACCGGCAAAAGCCAGGGGAGCCTTATGAAACTGATCATCACAATTCTGGCGTTAGGACTGACCCAGGGAGTTGCCTGGGGGCAGAATCCGGACGAGATCGAAAACACCCGGAACACTCTGCAGAACGTGCAGAAGAAACAGACTATTGACCAGAATGCCGCGTTGGCGGCTTCAGGCCAAGGACAAACCAGCGCCCCGGCCGCGGCTTCTTCGCCAGCGGTCGTGACCGCGCCGGTAAGGTCGATTCCGAGCCACGCCGCGGTCAGCAGTGCGGCTCCGACGAAGGCCAGCCCGTCGGCCGCGAAGCCGGCAACTTCCGCGGTGGCGAAACAAGCCAAGCCACCGGTCGCAAACGCGGCACCAGCCAAGGTTTCCAAAGCCGCGGCCACGAAAGGCAAGAAGAAATCGACCGCCATTGCAGTCAAGGCGCCGGCCGAGCCGCAGCAAAAGGTTGCGGTAGAGGACAAGAAGAATCCGGTCGAGCCCAAGAAAGAAGAAGCCAAGACCTATAGCGCGGCCGGACGGCGCGATCCCTTTGTCAGCCCGGTAATCAGCCGCACCATGCTGGGTTCGGGATGCAACACCGGGAAACGCTGCCTGGCGATCGACCAGATCAACCTGCAAGGGGTGGTGAAGTCGGATTCGGGCATGATTGCGGTCGTGGTCAATGCGCTGAACAAAGCATATTTCCTGCGCGAGAGTGATCCGGTTTTCAACGGGTACGTGGTGAAAATCACGGGCGATTCGATCATTTTCAAAGAGACCATCCAGGACAAGATGGGCAAGCCGTTCGAGCGGGAAGTGACCAAGAAGATTTCGACCCCGGCCGTGTAGTCATACCCGGGGGCGTCCAGCGGAACGGACGCGCATCAGGAATTTGAGGAAGAGATCACGAGGCCAGCCAAACGGCGCGCCTGTGGGGAGAAGGGAAATGCGAAAGCAACTGCTGGTTGTTCTGTTACCACTGCTGGTCCTGAGCGCGATCGGGGAAACCCCAAGCGCTGACACCACCAAACACGCCACGCTGCAAAAGGTGGACGTGATTCGCGGAAACGACGGGATCAGTGTGGAGATCACCTCCCGCGGGCAAATCACGCCCACGGTCAGCACGCTGGAATCGCCGACTCGCGTGGTGGTGAGTCTGCCCAACACCGTTGCTGCCACCGCGCAGAACCATTTGAGCGTGGACAGCAATGGGGTAAAGGGCGTGAGGATTGGCACGGACGGCCACACGCCTCCTACCACCAGCGTGGTGATTGACCTGCTCAATGCCTGCACCTATGAATTGGTGCCGGGCAGCGACGGTAAGGTCATCGTCAAGTTGCACGCCGCGGCGAGTTCGGCCAAGACGGCCAAGCCGGTCGCGACGCCGCATATTGCACCCGCCTCCATGCATCGCACGGCCCTGACTCCTTCCGCGGCCCCGGTCCCGGTTGCGGTCAGCGAGCCTCCGGCGACAGTGCCCGCGCTTGAGCAGAAACCTGCCCAGGCCGCTTCCGCCAAAGATTTTGTGTTTGTCGAGCCGTCTTACCAGGCCAAGCCGGCGAGCCCAGGCAGTGAGTCTGCAGTGGCAGCGCTGCCAGTTCGGGCCGTCGAAGCCGCGGCGAAATTCGTGGACAAGCCGGAAGGCAGCTTACTGCCCGCACCCAGCGCCGCCATGCAGCAGACGTCGCAGGCGGCGAACACCACCACAATGCAGCCGGCGGTAAATCTGGCGGCGGAGCAAAAGGTCCAGGCGTCACAAGTCGTCTCGGCTCCGGAACCGAAATATACCGGCGAGCCGATCTCGGTCAACCTCAAGGATGTAGACCTGAAGGACTTTTTCCGCCTGATCCACGAGATCAGCGGACTAAATGTGGTTTTGGATCCCAACGTGAAAGGGTCCTTGACCATCGTTCTCGACGACGTGCCGTGGGACCAGGCACTCGATATCGTCCTCAAGAACAACGATCTGGCCCGCCAATTGGATGGCAACGTATTGAGAATTGCCACCGTGGACACGCTGCGTCATGAAGCCGAAGCACGCCGCGCCCAACATGATGCCGAGGCCCTGGCCGTGGACAAGATTACCTTCACCCGGTTCCTCAGCTATGCCCACGCCAAGGACCTGGTCATTACCTGCAAGAAGTTCATTTCCTCGCGGGGCGATGTAATTGCCGATGAACGGACCAATGCTGTCATCGTGACCGACGTTCCCTCGGTCGTTCCGGCGATCGACAAATTGCTTACCCAACTCGACCGCAAGACGCAGCAGGTTGAAATCGAAGCCCGCGTAGTGGCCGCGACTCGAAGTTTCGCTCGCGACCTGGGCACGCAGCTCGGTTTTGGATGGGGCAACAGCACCACAGCCGTAGGTGGTGCCAGCTCGGTCGGAATTACACCGACTGCAACCTTTGGATTGACCCCTTTCTATCCAATCATTGGAACCTCAACGCCGACCGCGACCACCGGTGTGCAAATCCCGCTGTTCTCTAACTTGGGCTCGACCAGCCCGACCAGCGGCATCAATTTCATCACCGCCACCAACAACATTCGTCTCGACGCCATCCTGACGATGGCGGAATCACGCGGGTTGGTTAAGATTCTGTCCCGACCGCGGGTGGTGACCCAGAACAACATCCAGGCGCTGGTCCGGCAGGGCGTACGCGTGCCCATCGTGACCCAAGCCCAGTTGGGCGGGCCGCCTACTGTAACCTATGTCGACGCCTTCCTCCGGCTGACGGTGGTTCCGCAGATCACCTCTGAAGGCACTATCTTCCTGAACGTGGATGTGGAAAATACCACGCCAGACTTCGGGCAGTCCATCCAGGGCAACCCGACGTTGATCACGCAACAGGCCACCACGCAGGTGCTAGTCACCGATGGCGGCACGGTAGTGATCGGTGGTGTGATCCAGACCAACAACTCGGTGCAGGTCAGCCAGGTGCCGTTGCTCGGCAACATCCCGTACCTTGGCAACCTGTTCAAACATACGGTTGTCAGCACTACGAACCAGGAGCTGATTTTCTTCATCACTCCGCGGATCATCCAGACCTAGTCAAACGGTTAGCAGTAAAGACAGCCGCCGGTCGCCTCACAAGGCACCGGCGGTTTTGTCGTGGTCCCCAGCTCCACGAAGCGCCGCCTTGACGCCGTTTTCATACCTCAATGCGACCCAACTCCAACAACCACGAGATTCTTACTTCTTGAGAAATGGTTACCAAACCCTGAAAGTTGCGTCTAAACGCGCTCAAGGGGCCTATGGGATCGTTTCTTCGGGATGCGCGGCATAGCTTACGCACGCTGCGAAAGTCACCAGGGTTCACCTGCGTAGCGGTGCTCATGCTGGGGCTGGGTATGGGCGCCAGTACCGCCATATTTTCCCTGCTAGATGCGGTTTTGTTGAGGCCTCTGCCTTTTCCAAACGCTGAGAAAATCTTCGCCATCTGGGATGTTCCACCGCCGCAAATGCATCTTGGATTTGACGAACTGCCGTTGCACAACCTGGAGTTCCTGTTCATCGCCTCCCACACCCGGGCCCTGGAGGGCGTGGCGGCGTTCAAGAGCGATGAGTTCAACCTGAATGGCGAATCCGATACCGAGCGGGTCGACGGCATTCGGGCCTCGGCAGACTTCTTTCGCGTCATCGGCGTGCATCCGCAAGCCGGCAGACCGTTCCTGGCGGAGGAGGGCCAGCCGGGAAGGGAACACGTCGTGGTGCTCAGCCATGGCCTGTGGCGACGCCGGTTTGCGTCGGATCCCGCGATCGTCGGCAAAACCATCCGGCTGAACAGCGAAACCTACACTGTGATTGGCACCATGCCCGAAGGATTCACCTTTCCTCGGGGCGCCGAAATGCCGAAAAGCATGCAGTTTCCGAAACGGGCGGAGCTCTGGGTCCCGCTGGCGCTGCCGGCGGACTATCACGGACCGTCCGATCTGGCGCTTGTGGCCAGGGCGCGGGCGAATGTTTCGCTGCAGCAGGCCACGGACGACCTGCGCGAGGTGAACCGCGAACTGGTGGAGTCCGATCCTCGCTGGAAGGGATGGTCAAATCTGAGGCTGGTGCCATTGCGTGCGCAGGTGGAAGGGGACGCGCGACCCAGATTGCTGATGCTCGCTGGCGCCGTGCTCTTGGTCCTGTTCATTAGCTGCGCCAATGTGTCCAACCTTTTTCTCGCCCGGTCGCTCGGCCGATTCAAAGACTTCGCGGTCCGCGCCGCGCTGGGTGCCAGGCGGGCTGACCTGGTGCGGCAACTGCTTACCGAGAGCCTGATACTGGCTTTTGGGGGCACCGTGCTGGGGATTCTGTTATCGGCGCTGATCGTTCATGCGGTTAAGAAGTCCTTCTTGCTGTACGTTCCCCGCCTGGAACAGGCGCACCTCGACCTGCCGGTGATGGCGTTCGCCGGTGGCCTTACCATTTGCGTCGGGATCCTCTGCGGCGTCTTCCCCCCGCTCTATCTGAGCCGGCTGCCTCTGGCGGACTACCTGAAGAGCCGCGACCAGAAGTATTCCGGCCGGGGCGTGAACGCGTTCCGCAAGGGCATGGTGGTCGGGCAGGTTGGAGTTTCGTTGCTGTTGGTGATCGGGACCGGGCTGTTCGTGCGCAGCTTCATCAATCTGTTGCAGGCCGATCCCGGGTTTCATGCCGGTCAACTGCTTACCATGGAGGTGACCGTACCCGCGCTGAAGTACTCGTCGCCTGAAGCCATCGCCGGTATCTACCAGCGCATTCTCGACCGGTTGCCCACGGTGCCGGGAATCAAGTCCGTGGGCGCGGTCAAGCCTCTGCCCATGAGTGGCACTCAGGAAGAAACCGTATTCACCATTGAGAGCCGCCCGCGGGTGAAGGATCAGGACCTGCCGCTGGCATCGTACACCGTCGTCAGTCCAGACTACTTTAGTGCGGCTGCAGTCCCCATGCTCAGCGGCCGCGCTTTCACGGAAGCGGACGATGCCAAGGCGCCCTGGGTCACGATTATCAGCGAGAGCTTCGCGCGGCAGTTTTGGCCCGGCCAGAACCCGGTAGGCCAGCGCATCAAGCTTCCCGCTTCCTGGTATCCCGGGATGACGATTGTCGGCGTTGCTGCCGACGTAAAGAAATTCGCGCTGAGTGATTCGCCCGGCCCCGAGATGTATGTTCCCTACAAGCAGAAGCCGTATCCATCGCTCTCCACCATGTCAGTTGTTTTGCGAACCACACTGCCTGCCTCCGTGCTGGCCAATGAGCTGAGAGATGCCGTCAAGTCGGTTGATCCGGAACTGGCGATTGCCAATTTGCAGCCGATGGAAGAACTGGTCGCGCTCTCCATGTCGGCGCAGAGGCTGTCCGCTTCAGTTCTGGGAGCGTTTTCCGTTGTAGCGTTGATCCTGACCGTACTTGGGATCTATGCAGTTGTGGCTTTCATGGTGAACGAGCGGACCCACGAAATGGGTATACGCGTTGCCCTCGGAGCACAACCGGCCGACATCCTGAGATTAATCTTCGGCCAGAGCACTTCACTGGTGGGCTGGGGCCTGGCAATCGGTCTGGCATTGGCGCTTGGCGTGGCCCGAATACTGACCAGCTTTGTCTACGGAATCAGCGCGACCGACCCTACAACCTTCGTGCTCGCTCCGGTGGTGCTGGTCTTCGCAGCCAGCCTGGCAATCTACATTCCAGCCCGCCGCGCCAGCTTGGTAGATCCGGTGGACTGCCTGCGTAGCGATTGAACCGACCGTCCAGCCTGCGCCTCCTGCTAAACTGGCCCGAATGAATCACAAAGCACGACAACGCAAACTCCAGAGCTCGCTGCCCACTCATCGACTGGATGCGCTTCTCATCGCCCACCCTCCCAACGTTCGTTACCTGTGTGGGTTCACGGGAAGCGCAGGCGCACTCGTCATCAGTGAGGACAAGAGCGTTTTCTTTACCGATGGCCGATACAAGGAACAGGCGGGTGTCGAGGTGGAAGGTTCACGGGTCGTCGTGGTCCGCAAATCGCCGCTAACCGCCGTCGCTGAATGGCTAACAACGAATGCAAAGAGGCTGGGCCTTAAAACTCTGGGTATTGAGGCGGAACACCTCAGCGTGGCTGAACGTTCCCGGTTGGCAAAGGCGTTGCCGTCCGGCCTGCGACTGCGGGCGGCGCCGCCGCTGGTCGAACAAGCTCGTGTGATCAAGGACGCGGAAGAGATCGAGCGGCTGGACTCTGCCGTCCTTCTGGGAGCCAGCCTCTTTGATTGCATACTGGAAACCATCCGTCCGGGTGTGAAGGAGACTGAGGTGGCCGCCGAGCTCGAATATGCGGCGCGGCAGGCGGGCGCAGACGGGATGTCGTTCGAAACCATCATCGCGTCCGGAACCCGCTCGGCACTCCCTCACGGTCGTGCCTCGGAGGCTGCGATTCCGGCCAATGGGTTCGTGGTCTGCGACTTTGGTGTTATACTCGCGGGCTACTGTTCTGACATGACACGCACCGTCCACGTGGGACATCCCAGCGAGGAAATGCGACGGATTTATGCGGCAGTGCGCGATGCGCAACAGGCGGCGCTCGAGACCGTCAGAGCAGGCGTAAGTGCCGGCGAGGTCGATCGGTCGGCCCGCAAGGTATTGTTTAGTAAGGGGTTAGGTAGGCAATTCACGCATTCGACGGGGCATGGGGTGGGCTTGGAAATCCATGAAGCTCCACGTCTTGCGGCGGGACAAACAGATGTCCTGGAACCGGGCATGGTGATTACGATTGAGCCTGGAGCTTACGTTGCCGGCGTTGCGGGTGTTCGGATCGAAGACATGATTGTGGTCACGGAACATGGGTGCCGGGTTCTGACGCCCACTGACAAGGAACTAATAACGATTTGACGCAGACATCTCCTGTGCCTCAAGCTGCCCGGGGGCAGGCGCAGTCCCACCGCCAACAATGAATCAGAAAGAACTGAAGGAACTCATCGAGTTTTTGATTGAGAAGGATATTGCCGAGTTCGAACTCGAACGCGGCGATGTCAAGGTGCGCATCAAGCGTGCGGGTGAGCACGTTTCCGTGGTGCCGGCAATGCCCCATTTCGCGCTGCAGCCGACACCCGCTCCTCCCGCCGGCGCGGTTCCTGTTCCCCAGGCCCCGGCTCCCACAAAGGAAGCCATTCCCCCCGCGGAAGAGGGTTTGCATTCGGTGCGGTCACCGATTGTGGGAACTTTCTATGAGTCACCATCGCCCGGGTCCCCGCCTTTTGTGAAGGCGGGAGATGTGGTCGAGGCGGGCCAGGTGCTGTGCATCGTCGAAGCCATGAAGTTGATGAACGAAATTGAGTCGGACGTGGCCGGAGAGATTGTGAAGAAACTGGTCGCCAACGGCCAGCCCATCGAATATGGGCAGGAGTTGTTTGTGATTCGGCGGAAGTGAAGCTGGTTCAAGGTCCTCCACAAGATTTCTGAATGTTCAATAAGATCCTGATTGCCAATCGCGGAGAAATCGCCCTGCGGGTGATCTGCGCCTGCAAGGAACTTGGCATTCGCACCGTGGCCATCTACAGCGAGGCCGACCGCCATTCCCTGCATGTGCGCTTTGCCGATGAGGCCATCTGCATCGGGCCTCCGCAACTTGCCCAGAGTTACCTGAATATTCCTTCGGTGATCAGCGCGGCGGAAATCAGCAATGTGGACGCTATTCATCCGGGCTACGGGCTGCTGGCGGAGAACGCCAATTTCGCCGAGGTCGCCGAGACCAGCAACATCAAGTTCATTGGGCCGCCGCCAGAAGTCACCCGCATGATGGGCGAAAAAGAAAAGGCCCGCGCCGAGATGAAGCGGCACGGTGTGCCCATTCTGCCGGGATCGGACGGCATCCTCGCCAGCGACGGCGAGGCTTTGGAATGGGCCAGGCAGGTTGGCTTTCCAGTCATCATCAAGGCCTCGGCGGGCGGCGGGGGGCGCGGCATGCGCATTGTGCGCAGCGAAGAGGAACTGCCGGCGCTGTTCAAAGCGGCCTCCTCCGAGGCGGCCGCGGCCTTTGGCAACGGCGATCTCTACATGGAAAAGTTCATTGAGCGCCCGCGGCATATCGAATTCCAGATTCTGGCTGACCAATACCGCAATGTGGTCAGCCTGGGGGAACGGGAGTGCTCCATTCAGCGGCGCCACCAGAAGCTGCTCGAAGAATCGCCTTCCACCCAGGTGACGCCGGAACTGCGGAAACAGATCGGAGACATCCTCGAGAAAACACTTTCCGCCATCGGCTATGTGAACGCCGGGACCATTGAGTTCCTGATGGATGAAGACAAGAAGCTGCACTTCATCGAGATGAACACCCGCATCCAGGTGGAGCACCCGGTCACGGAGATGGTGACCGACGTCGACCTGGTGAAGAGCCAGATTCGGCTGGCCGCGGGCGAGCGCCTGGAAAGCGTGTTGCAGGGCCCCATCGTGCATCGCGGGCACGCGATTGAGTGCCGCATCAACGCCGAGCATCCGGAAAAATTCACACCGTCAGCGGGCAAGATTACTGCCTTTCATCCGCCGGGAGGGACGGGCGTGCGCATCGACACTGCCGCCTACGCCGAGGGCGTAATTCCGCCATATTACGATTCCCTGATCGCCAAACTCGTGGTGCGCGGCAAAGACCGCAACGAAGCTTGCTCGCGAATGTCGCGGGCGCTGGAAATGTTCATCGTCGAGGGGATCTTCACGACCATTCCCCTGCACCGCAAGATTCTGGCGGATCCCGATTTCAAAGCCGGGAAGTTCGATACCACGTTTATTGAGCGGTTTCTGGTGAAGCAACAAAAAGGCAAGCCGGCGGCGTAAAGTCCTGAACGACAAAGGCCGCAGAAAGGCAGAAGTCAGCTCCGTGGTCCACCTTCCCCGGTTCTACGCGATTCTCGATGCTGCTTGTTTCCAAGCAGACCACATGTTGAGAGCTGCCGAAGAAATAAGAATTGCCGGCGTGAGCCTGCTTCAATACCGCAACAAGTCCGGCAATGCTCGGCAAATGCTGGAGCACGCTCGCGAACTCAAACGCCAGCTGGGAAATTCCGTCAAACTGATCATGAACGATCGCCCGGACCTGGCTCTGGGAGCTGATTTTGACGGGGTTCACGTAGGGCAAGATGACCTGTCCCCGGAGAGCGCCCGAAAGGTCATCGGAGACCGCCTCTGGTTGGGGGTCTCGACGCACAATGCGGGGCAAGCAAGAGCGGTTGCCCAAACCACGGCCGACTACATCGCCATCGGGCCAGTATTTGCCACGGCCAGTAAAGAGAACCCTGATCCCGTCATTGGACTGGAAGGGGTGCGCAGAGCGCGGGAGTTGACCCGCAAACCCTTGGTGGCAATTGGAGGAATCACGCGCGACAACTGCCGCTCCGTAATCGATGCCGGAGCTGACTCGGTGGCGGTAATATCGGATTTGTTACCGGAGCCGGGGAAATCAGCAGAGGCATTTTTGCGCATCTTAGGGTAGAGTAGCCGCCGAGGGCGAAACGCGGACGATGGCGCCCGACGCTACACGGACCAGCATGGGTACCGAAACCAAAATTCCGGTTGCAAGCGGGGTCATCAGCGACTGGGATCTCCACACTCATCAGGACAAAGAACTGGTCAAAGGCCTGGGCCTTACCAGCGCCACCATGCTGGTGATGGGGTCGATGATCGGTTCCGGCATCTTCATTGTCTCGGCAGAAATCGCTCGGGAAGTAAATTCGCCGGCCCTGTTAATAGGCGCCTGGCTGGTCACTGGCTTCATGACCATCGTTGGCGCGCTTACCTACGGCGAACTGGCGGCTATGATGCCGCGAGCCGGTGGGCAATACGTTTACCTCCGCGAGGCGCTGGGCCCGCTCTGGGGATTCCTCTACGGCTGGACTTTGTTCCTGGTGATTCAGACCGGGACCATCGCGGCTGTCGGCGTCGCGTTTGGCAAGTTCCTCGGGGTCTTCTTTCCTGCGATTTCTTCTTCGAACTGGATCGTGCATTTTTGGAAAGTCCCGCCCATTCAGATTGGCCCCATGGTTCTGGGCAATATGGATGTCGGCCTGAGCACTCAAAATCTGACCGCCATTCTCCTGGTGGTCGCTCTGTCGGTCATCAACATTTTCGGAATCAAGACGGGCGCCATTATTCAGAACATTTTTACGGCGGCCAAAGTCTCGGCACTGTTTGGACTGGTGCTTCTGGGAATTTTTCTGGGACGAAATGCGCACGCGCTGGCTGCCAATTTTCAAGGAAACTTCTGGCGCAACGCCGGACTGGGCGCCATGCACGACATCGGCGGCGGAGTGCTGGTGAGCACGCTGACGGTATTGGCCGTAGCTCAGGTGGGATCGCTGTTTTCGGCCGATGCCTGGAACAATGTGACCTTTACCGCCGGCGAAGTGAAGAACCCCAGTCGTAATCTACCGCTTTCGCTGGCCATGGGCACGGGAGTGGTGATCGCGCTTTACATCGGCTGCAATTTCGTTTACCTCAACGTGCTGCCCCTGGACGGGGCTCGCAATGGCGTTGCCATCCTGGAACGCGGCATCAAGTACGCTACCGAAGATCGAGTCGCTACCGCGGTCATGACGCAGATGTTCGGAAGCCTGGGCGGCCTGTTGATGGCAGTTGCCATTATGCTGTCGAGCTTCGGCTGTAACAACGGCCTGATTCTGGCGGGAGCTCGAGTTTATTACGCCATGGCCAAGGACGGCCTGTTTTTCCGCAGCGTGGCCAAACTGAACCCCACCCACAAGACCCCTGCCGTCTCGCTGATGGTGCAGATGGTATGGACCTGCGTGCTGTGCATCTCCGGCAGCTATGGCCAACTGCTCGACTACATCATCTTTGCAGTGCTGGTGTTCTACATCCTCACGATTGTGGGATTGTTCGTGCTGCGCCGCACTCACCCCAATGCGGAACGGCCCTATCGCGCGATCGGCTACCCGGTGCTCCCGGCGATTTATATTGTGATGGCATTGTTCATCGATGTCGTACTATTACGCTACAAGCCGCAATACACTTGGCCGGGGCTGATCATCGTGCTTGCTGGGGATTCCGGTGTACTTCGTGTGGTCACGGGCTTCGCGTCAGTCAACCGCAAGGGTGTCAACTTAAGCTGAGGAGAAACCAAAGGGATGGCAAATCTGCTGGCCACAAAGCCGCTGCGCTTGCTGATGGAGGAGGCCCGGGAAACGGGCGAGCACAGCCTGAAGCGCACTCTGGGCGTTTTCCAACTGACCGCGCTGGGCGTAGGCGCCATTATCGGCGCCGGAATCTTTGTGATGGTGGGGTTGGGCGCGCAGTACGCGGGGCCGGGACTCACTCTGTCGTTCGTCTTATCCGGCTTCGGGTGCGCGTTTGCCGGCCTGTGCTACGCCGAGTTTGCGGCCATGATTCCTCTGGCAGGCAGCGCCTACACCTATGCCTATGCCACGCTGGGTGAATTGCTGGCATGGATCATCGGCTGGGATCTAACGCTGGAATATGCCATGGGCGCCAGCACCGTGTCTTCTGGTTGGTCAAACCACTTCATCGAGCTGCTGAATATCGTCCACCTGAAGATCCCGTTGTGGCTGGCATACGACCACTGGACGGCTCTAAAGACCGCGGAGACCATTATCGCGAAGCAGATGGCGCAGGCCTCGGATCCCACCCTGCTGCCGGGCACGCAGTCGTTCCTCGATAAAATTTCGGCGATCATCAGCGCGCAGTCTCCTGAGTTGGTGCAACGCGCCCATGACCTGCTGGGCGCGCCGCATTTGTTTGGTTGGGAAGTAGGATTCAACCTTCCTGCTTTTATCATTGCGCTGGTGATTACCGCGGTGCTGGTGGTCGGAATCAAAGAGAGTGCCGAATTCAACACTGCAATCGTTGTGGTCAAGGTATCGGTCGTGCTTTTCGTGATTGCCCTGGGTTCCCAGTACATCAATCGCGCCAACTGGGGCATGGACTGGAGTTCATTCGCTCCCCATGGCTTCGCCGGGATCGGGGCTGGCGCGGCATATATATTCTTTGCCTACATAGGATTCGATGCAGTTTCCACCACGGCGCAAGAGGCCAAGAATCCGCAGCGGGACTTGCCCATCGGCATGATCGCGTCCTTGGCGATCTGTACGGTGCTGTATATTTCGGTTGCCGCCGTGCTGACTGGGATGGTGCATTGGCAGCAGATCAACATCGAGGCCCCGGTGGCGCGCGCATTCCTGGATCGTGGTCTGAACACGGCCTCGCACATCATTACGCTGGGCGCCTTGGCGGGGCTGACTAGCGTGATGCTGGTGATGCTCCTCGGACAGACGCGCGTGCTTTACTCGATGGCCAACGATGGCTTGCTGCCGAAGAAATTCTTCGCGGCCGTGCATCCCAAGTTCCGTACTCCGTGGAAGAACACGATTCTAGTGGGCTTGCTGGCGGCCATTGTCGGCAGTGTCACTCCCATCGATCAGATCGGCAGGATGGTGAACATAGGCACGCTGCTGGCTTTCGTGATCGTATCGCTTTCCGTGCTGGTCTTGCGTTACACGAATCCTGGCCAGGCACGGCCTTTTCGGACACCATGGGTGCCCCTGGTTCCCGTCCTTGGCGTCATCTCGAACGGCTACATGATGTACAAACTGGGCTGGGTCAACTGGGCGAGGTTGATCATTTGGCTGATCATCGGACTGGTGGTCTATTTTACTTACAGCGTGAAACACAGCAAAGTACAGGCCTTGGAGGCAGGCAAGGGCAGCCGCGGGAACTAAGAATGATGGAATAGGTGGACGCTCGAATTTAAGTGAGGCCTTCCGCTTACGCGGAGGGCCGTTTTGTTTTATAGTCGGTCGTACGCTGCTCTATGAAAATCGTCACAGCTGCCGAGATGCGCGAAACCGATCGGGTCAGCAGCGAGCGCTACGGTGTGCCCTCCCTCGACTTGATGGAGAATGCCGGGCACGCCGTCGCCCAGTTCGTGCTGTCACGATATCCGTCGGCTAATCGGATCGGCGTAATTTGCGGCAAGGGCAACAACGGCGGTGACGGATTCGTAGCGGCACGCAAACTTCACGAAGCAGGCCGGGCGGTGCGAGTTCTTTTGCTCGCGGAGCCGAAAGAGCTACGCGGCGACGCTGCTCAGATGTACGCGAAGCTTGGGATCCCTGCGGCAGTGGTGCGGTCGTCGGCAGAGTTGAAGCAGGAGACGGCCCACTCCGTTTTCGAATCCGATCTTCTGATTGATGCCATCCTGGGCACAGGCTTTCGTCCGCCGGTGAGTGGGCTCTATGCGGAAGCCATTGCCGACTTGAATGCCAGCCCGGCCACGGTGGTCGCGGTGGATATTCCATCCGGCGCCGATGCCGACGTGATGGGAGAGCAGGTCGGAAGCGTGGCGCGTGCGGATGCTGTTGTAACGTTCACAGCACCGCGCCCAGCGCATGTTTTCGGCAGCTTGACGCAGGGGACGACCTCAATTTCCGCGATCGGTTCGCCGGACGAGGCGGTGGTCTCTGCTTTGCGATTGAATCTGATCACGGCTCGTGGGATCGCGTCCTTGATCGGCCCCCGGCCGGCGGCTTCAAACAAGGGTAACTTTGGCCATGTGCTGGTGATCGGCGGCTCCCTCGGAAAGGCCGGGGCTGCTGCCATGGCAGGGATGGCGGTGTTGCGCAGCGGCGGAGGACTCTCTACGGTCGCTGTCCCGAAGTCGATTCTGTCGACGGTCGCAGGCTTTCATCCCGAGCTCATGACCGAGCCATTGTTGGAAACCAGGGCAGGCAGCATTTCGTTGCGGGCTCTCGAAAAGTTACGGAAGCTCACTGAGGGCATGACGGTGCTGGCCGTTGGTCCCGGAATCTCGCGGGTTCCGGAAACCTCAAAACTGGTGCGCGCCTTGGTCAAGAAGCATGACCTCACATTGGTTCTCGATGCCGATGGGCTGAACGCCTTCGCGGGTCATGCCACTGAGCTAAATGGCAAGGGGAGATCACTCGTGATCACACCCCATCCTGGCGAAATGGCGAGGCTCCTGGGTTCGACCGTGGCCGCGGTCCAGCGGGACCGCATCAACGTGGCGCGCACATTTGCGCGTGCGCATCACGTCATTGTGGTGTTGAAAGGGCATCGAACTCTAGTTGCCGATCCCAGCGGTGAAGTCTGGGTAAACACCACGGGAAATCCCGGTATGGCGACCGGCGGAACTGGCGACATCCTGACTGGAATGGTTGCTGGCCTGGTGGCACAGAATCCCAGGCAGATACTGGAGGCTGTAGTGGCAGCGGTTCACCTCCACGGGCTGGCGGGTGATGTGGCACGCGAGCAAATGGGCGAACATTCGCTGGTCGCGACCGATCTGGTACGAGCCCTGCCGGAGGCCTTCCGGCGGGTGCAGCAGGCCGCTAAGCTTGCTACCGTGGAGTTTAGCGGTTAGTTACCCCCTGTCCCTTCGGACATCTTCCCAATGGGCAAACGGTAGTACCTGCGTGGTATTGGACGCCTGGTCCGTCCGGCCTTTTGTAATCTCCATGAGGTTACCGCTCTGTGTCATATTGGGAATCGCTATGACCCATTTTCCCCAACCGAATCCTCAGCACCGCGCGACCCGAGTCAAAATGGAGGCCACCGCCTCCGCCCTGGTGAAACTAGAAGATGGACAACGCACCAAGGCCAGAATCCAAACCGTTTCCGTCACCGGCGGGCTGCTGCGCCTGGCGCGAGCATTGGGAGAAGGTGATTTTGTCGAAGTTGCCTTCCAAACCCAATCCGGCCCGGTCCACGGGATGGCGGAAATGCTGCACCCGCGGCGGATTTCAGCCGACGGAATCCTGCAGCCGTTCCGTTTCATTGCTTTGGACGACACTGATCACAAGACTCTGACTTTCGCTGTGGATTCGACAGCAGAGCGCAACTTCCTGCTCGGCTCGTCGACATTCTCTAACCGAAAAGTGTAGTTCTCGACCCGCAAGTGCCAGTGAACTCTCGCTATACTGATCTCGCGATGGATACGCGAGAGTTCATTACGCACTCCCCAGAGGAAACAGTCGCTTTGGGGCGAACCTTGGTGGCCCTCCTTGCTCCTCCAAAGATTGTGCTCTTGCGCGGTGACCTGGGTGCTGGCAAAACCACGCTGGTGAAGGGAATTGCCGCCGGTTTCGGGGCGGCTGCCGAAGACGATGTCACCAGTCCAACGTTTACTCTAGTGCACGAATACCGCGGGCCGGAAGCGAATCTCTATCACATCGATTTGTATCGCGTGGATACGCAGCGGCAGCTTGAGACGCTCGGCTTGGATGACCTGATCTCCGAAAATAGCGTTTTGCTGATCGAGTGGGGAGAAAAGTTCCCACGCTTCGTGCGGGAGAGGGATGTGGAGATTGCACTGGAGCGGGCGGGGGAGAATGAACGAAAAGTTAGAGTGAGCTCCTAGCCGTTCTTTGCGAACTTTGCGAAACCTTTGCGCGCTTAGCGTTCAAAAGCTTTTAACCGCAAAGATCGCAAAGTTCACGCGAAGGGCGCAAAGAAAACCTTAGAACCCCATGATGTTGTAACCGCAGTCCACGTAGATCACTTCACCCGTAATCCCGGAACTGGCGTCGGAAGCCAGGAAAACTCCCGTCGCGCCTACTTCATTCACATCCACATTTCGCCCTAAAGGCGCGCGCTCGGCATGCGACCTCAGCATGTCCCCTAAGCCAGAAATCCCGCGGGCGGCCAGCGTCTTGATCGGTCCGGCAGAGATAGCGTTCACACGGATTTTCTTTCTGCCCAAGTCATGTGCCAGATAGCGCACACTGCATTCCAGCGCAGCCTTGGCCACGCCCATGACGTTGTAGTGCGGCACGACCTTCTCTGCGCCGTAGTAAGTCATGGTGATGACGCTGCCCCCGTCTTCCATCAGGGGCGCCGCCGCCTTGCACACCGCAATCAACGAATAGACGCTGACATCGTGGGCGATGCGGAAGCCTTCGCGGGTGGTGTTCACAAAGTCGTTCTTCAGCTCGTCGGCAGGGGCGAAGGCGACACTGTGCACCAGAGCGTGCAGTTTGCCATAGCGTTGCTTGAGTTTCGCGAACAGGCCGTCGATTTCGGCGTCGTTGGAGACATCGCACATGAAGCCTTCAGCGCCGGGCAGAGAATCGATCAGATCTTTGGCTTCCTGCTCCAGCCGTTCATTCTGATAGGTAATGGCCAGCTTGGCGCCCGCGTGGTGCAATCCCTGGGCGATCGACCAGGCAATGCTGCGCTTGTTGGCGACTCCGAAGACAACCGCGTTACGGCCTGCTAGGTCCGATGACATTGAGACTCTCCCGATGAAAATGGAAACTAAGGATAGCAGTCCACAACAAGTCTTTACCACAGAGCGACAGAGAAGGACCTCGGCCTCTGTCGCGATAGTCCTCTCTGACGCAGCCCCCCGGCGGTGGATGTTGACTAGTCCCCTGGATTGACTTCGCCAGCCGGTACCGCGGCTCGCACCGGCCAGATGGCGCTAACCATCCCGATCGCGTAGACCATCCCGATGATGGAAAATCCGGCAACCAGGTTAGCTTGCGCAACTGTGCCCACCAGCAATGCCAGCACGATCTGCAGCGACGTGCCCGCGAAATAAAAAGTGTTCTGTACCCGCCCCATGAAGTGCGGCGGCACCTGCTCCATAATGCTGGTGTTCATGGCGATACTGTTAATTCCCCGTCCCCATCCCATGATTGCGTAGAGCAAGACTGCCAATGCAAGCGCCGGGGCGAGAGGAGCAAGGGTCATGCAGAGCGCCAAGATCCCCATGGAAATAGCAATGGATCGTCGCGCCCCCACCATAGCGATAAGTTGGGGCGCGAACAATGCGCTCAGAAACGCTCCCGTGCCCCAGCCACCATTGAACCAGCCGTAGCCGACTGCACCCGCGTGAAAGACCTGGTCGCTCAGCGGAGCCGTTACCACTACTGCGGTCATCATGGCACCCAGGAAAAGAGCCCAGGTAATTCCCAGCGCGACCAGGTTGGGCCGGACGCGCAGAAACTGCATGCCCTCCCGAAGTTCCCGCACGAAGCGCTCGAGAGCGGATTCCGCCGCCACCAGATCAGCGTGCAACTCCGCTGGCCGCGGAACCACGTGGCGTCCCTTGCGCACGCCAAAATAGCAAAGAAATGAAACCACGTAAGTGGAACTATCGATCAGCAGGACTCCACCCAGCCCGATGTGGTTGTACACGAATCCGACGATGGCGCCGGCGATCAGCCAACCGCCCTGGATCCCCGCCAGCAGGAACGTGTTGGCGTGGACGAACTCTTCGCCCGGTGTCAGCTCCTGAATCAGCGCAGTGATGGTGGGCCAGAACATCCAGAAGCCCGCAGCTACCAGGGTGTTCATGAGGTAGAGTTGCCACAGGTGCACGCGGTGCTGGAAAGCAAGAATCGCGACCGTCAGAATGATGACGCCGCGGAGAGCATCGAGCCACATGACCAGCCGCCTCCGGTCTTCGCGGTCGATCAGCACACCGGTGAACGGCAACATCAGCATCGCGGGAATCGTCTGCAGGACAGCGAAGGTTCCCAGCGCGACCTCAGAATGGGTAGCTTGCAGGATGTACCAGGCCACAGCCGCGGCGTTCATGCCGCTGCCCAGCATGGAAATGACATTGGCGCCAAAGACGAAGCGCAGCGCCTTCTTTTGCAGAATGGACCGCATAGACTAATTTAAATGATTGCCGGAAACTGAGCCAGCCGAGGGCCGCCAAATAGAAACTTGCAAGCGCTTGCAATCGGAGCTAGGATTCGGCGCGAAACTGTGGAGGTAGCTATGAAGTGTCGTCAATGGTGCGCCCTGACAGCAGTCGTCGTGCAGGCACTCTGTCTTTTCGGATACGCGCAAGTCGACAAGATCACGATTCCGGCGGGGACACCGGAAGATCAGGCGCTGACGGCGATTACCAACGAACCAGATGCCACAAAGCGCCTGGCGATGTATCAGGATTTCGTACAGAAGTTCTCGGCGAATCCAGCCGCTGTGGCTTACGGCGACTGGCAGATTTCGCAGGCGTATCAGAGTGCGGGCGACCTGCCGAAAGCGATGGAGTTCGGAGAAAAGGCGCTGGTGGGATCACCGCGCAACCTGGACATCATCGTCTCGCAGGCCAACATCGCGCAACAAATGAAAGACAACGCCAAGGTGATGCAATACGCGGTACAGGGAGGCGAGGTCTATAACTCGATCACTAAGCAGTCCAAGCCGGAGGGCACGACTGACCAGGAGTTCGCAACCCGCATCGACGGGGAAAAGAGCGCCGCCCGGAGTTCCTACGAGTTTCTGGAAGCGGCTGCCTTCAACTCCATCGCCGACGAAAGCAATGCCAAAACTCGCATGGCCTATATAGAGCGCTTCACGCCGGCGTTTCCAGATTCCCGCTTTGAGGAGTCAATCGCCACCTACGCGATGATGGCCTTGTCGGAATTGAAGGACACGGCGCGGGCAATGTCTTATGGCGAGAAAACCCTGGCGACCAACCCGGACAGTTTGCCGACGCTGCTGCTCATGGCCAACACCTATTCTGAAGACCCCAAGCCGGGGAGCTTGGCCAAAGCGGTTACTTATTCTCAGAAGGCCATTGAGGTGGCCAAGGCCGATGCCCCGGACGCTGATCGTTCTCGCAAAGTGTCGGCCGGCGCAGCGCATTCCACTCTGGGCTACGCCTACATGAAGCAGGACAAGACGGCGGCGGCGATTCCGGAGTTAAAGTCGGCAGTGGCGCTCCTCAAGGGACAGGATGATCAATCGTACGCGATGGCCGGTTACCGGTTAGGCTACGCGTACGCCAAACTGAATCGGGTAAACGAGGCGCGCGAGGTCTTGACCGAAGTCGTCAAGATTGCGGGGCCAATCCAGCAACCGGCGCAAGATCTCCTGCTGAAGGTTAACGCCGCCAGGGCCAAGGGAAAATAGGGAACCGCGCCGTTTCTTGCATCTTAGTGCTTGACCAGGTCTCCCGAGAGCATCCTGGCCTTGTTGGCCAACTCATAGGCCCGCTGCACGTCTCCGTCCTTGGCTGCTGCCTTGGACTGGTCCCTGTAAGTCTTAATCTGCTTTACGGTACCTTGCTGTTCGGTGCTGAGTTGGCGGCTCTCTACGATTTTCAGATTTTCTTCTGTCTTCGCTAAGAGTTGATTCGCGGTCTCGAGTTGCTGAGAGGCCTGCTGCTCACTCACGCCGGGGGCGATGGCTACCACGGAATCGTCGGTGCCGCCATCGCGCACAACCTTCTTCTTGGCTGGGCCAGCAATTGGATCAGTACTTGGCGGTCGGCGTTTGTGCTTCTTGTGGACCGGTTTGCAGTCTGGCGAGGGCGCCGATCCGGCCGGTGATACTGCGGGGCATGGTTTCGCAGCAGTTGCAGGCGTGGCCGACGGCGCGTCTTTTTCCGCAGAAGCATCTTGCTGCGCGGCTTGCGGGGTTGGAGCGGCTTGCACGAAGGCTGGACCAGGCATCGGGCGCGCCGCACCCGACGTGAGCAACCATCCAAACGCGACGAAAATCGTGGCCACACTCATCCGTTATCCGATATCCATCATGAAACTACCCGTGAACGAAGTTTATCTTCGGCCACTGTGTGACCGTTATCTCCAACGTCCGTTCGCGGTTCACTCAACGGCAGGGTGAGGCGAAATGTCGTACCGTGTCCGTCGGCCGACACGAAGTCCACTGAGCCATAGTGCCATTGCATCACCTGGTAAGTCTGCGCCAGCCCGATCCCACTGCCGCTTTGCTTGGTAGTGAAATACAATTCAAAGATCTTTTCCTGGATTTCCGGAGGAATGCCGCCACCTTCGTCTCGAATCTCCGTGACCACCTGATCTTCCTCGTTGTGTGCCGAGATGGTCAGAGTTCCCCCCTGCGGCATGGCCTGCACTCCATTGAGCACAACGTTAAGGATCGCCTGCTTCATGAAATCGACGTCTACCTTCACGCCCAGCGGACCAGGCGCCAAATCACGGACGATGGCGACACCATGCTGCTCGGCCTCGGGTGTGGCCAGCACCAGGACCTCGTCCAGCAAGCGCTTTAAATCAATCTCTTCGATGCGCAGGTCCCGTGGCCGGGTGAAGTCCACCAAAATCTGCACCACCCGGTCGAGGCGGTGAATCTCGTTTCCGATAACGTCCATGTGGCGCCGAGTGTCTGGATCAACCTGCTGCAGTTTGTTCTGCAGCAATTGCAAGTGCAGCACGATGGCATTGATGGGGTTTTTCACTTCATGGGCTACTCCGCGTGTGAGCCGGCCACTGGCTGACATGCGGCGTGACATCTCGATTTCATCTCCGATTTGCCGAACCGATTCGGCGTCGCGTAGCGTCAGCAGTGCTCCGATCGGGGTGCCTCGTTCCTGGATGAAGTCGAGCGAGACCTGCACCCGCTTGCCGTTGGGCGATTCCAATTCTTGTTGCGCAATCGCGCGCTTCAAGTGAAAACCATCGAGTATCAGGCCCCCGAGGCCGGAGCCGGGGACGAAAATCTCCCGAGCGGTACGGCCCAGCATTTCCCGTCGCGGCCTGCCCAAAAAGCGCTCTACCGAGGCGCTGACCAGCACTACCCGTGAATCCCGGGTGAACAGCATCAAGCCGTCCTGCAGGTTGGCCATGATCTGGTCAACGTTGTCTTTCAAGGCGGAGAAGATTTCTTTAGCATCGCGCATCTGTTGCCCAAGATGAGCGATCTTCAGGGTGACCAGGCCATATTCGTCGCTGCCCGGTTCCTCGTCAGGGATGGGCTCGGGATTGCCTTCAGTAGCGCTATCCAGGCTGCGGTTGATGCGTTCCAAGGGGCCGAGCGCGAGGTTGGAGAGGCCGGCGGCAAGAACTAATGACAACAGAATCGCAATTCCAGAGAGGATGAGAGCGTGACGCAATCGCGCCGTGAGTTCGTTTTTCAGGAATACGGTGGAGATACCCAATCGCACGCTGCCAAACGCGACGTTATTCAGTTTCAAAGGCTGGCTCACTTCGTACACCTTGGGGGGGTTGTACAGCATGCGAAGTTGATCCTGGAAGCGCGCGTCCTGTAAGCGTTGAAAGTCGGGCCGCTTCACGGCTGGTTTGTCGATCAGTTCGGCGTTGGAGTGCAGAATGGCGTTGCCGTCCACATCTACAATTGCGACGTCGTACACCGTCGGCCAATAGCCCACTACAGACCCCACCAAGGTATTAAGGTCGGCGTCAGTGGAGAGATAGTGTCCGATGGCGCGGCGTACGGCTTTAGGATCATCGGTGTTGACTCGCGTGCTGGTCAGATCGGGTGCAACCTCCTCGGCCCAATAAGTCACCTGCGAGGTCAAAATCGAGATTAGCTGGTGCGCAGCCGCATCCGTGTTCAGAATCTGCTGCTGCAGGATTTCCGAAACATAGAGGTACGACGAGTAGGTGACGACCACGGTCACCATGAAGGTGACGGCCACGACGAGCTGGGTTTTTCGACGCATACTTCACTTTCGACACATCTTGAGGATGACGGTCCGGCGCCCTAGACCGGTTGGTCGTCCTTGTCGGCGGCAGCGCTGCCATACTCCTTCAGCTTATTATGCAGGGTTTTCAGGCTAATGCCGAGAATCTCAGCGGCCCGCGTCTTGTTGTTGCTGGTGGACTCCAGGGTCTTCAGCACCAGCAATCTCTCGGCCTCCGCCACCGTCGTGCCCACGCCCAGGTGCACTGCGTTGGGATCTGTCGACGAGGTGCGGACTGTGGTCTGGCCGAAATCGGGTGGCAGATGCTTGGTTTCGATAATAGCGCTGTCGCAAACGATCACCGCGCGCTCCAGGGTGTTGCGAAGTTCGCGTACGTTACCCGGCCAAAAGTAATTCTGGAACAAGGTCAAGACCGCGTCGCTGACGGTTTTCACGTTGCGCCCATGCTTGGCATTCATGTCTTTCAGCAGACATTCCACCAGTAACGCAATGTCTTCCTTGTGTTCGCACAACGGCGGCATATCGATATTGAACACGTTCAGGCGGTAGTAAAGGTCATTACGCAGCTCGCCTCGTTCTACCGCCTCTCTTGGTTCCTTGTTGGTGGCGGCCAGGACGCGAACATCTACGGTGGTTTCCACCTTGCTGCCCAAGCGTCGCAGCTTGTGGTCCTCGAGCACGCGAAGGAGTTTGGCCTGGGTAGCGACTGGCATTTCGCCGATCTCATCCAGAAGCAACGTTCCGCCCTCTGCCAGTTCAAAGCATCCCGTTCGGCGTTCCAGCGCACCAGTAAACGCACCCTTTTCGTGGCCGAAAATCTCGCTCTCGATCAGCGTCTCAGGAATGGCCGCGCAATTAATGGGGACAAATGCCTTATTGCGCCGGGGGCTCAAGTCGTGGATGGTGCGAGCCACTAGTTCCTTGCCGGTCCCGCTGGCTCCCGTGATCAACACCGAGGCAGTGCTGGGAGCGACCATCTCCATCAAACGGAAAATCTCCTGCATCTTCTTCGACGACCCGACCAGTTGACCGAAAGCTCCCTTGTCACGTAAGGCCCGTCGAGTTATCTCCAATTCTGTACGCGTGCCGAGTAGCCGGGCCGCATTATCCAGGATGGAGCGCAAGCGATTGGTGTCGATAGGTTTCTCGATGTAATCGTAAACGCCGAGCCGTCCGGCATGAAACGCGCTGTCGATGGTCTTCTGCGCAGTCACCACCACTACCGCGATGTTTTGCGAGAGCTCGGCGATGCGCTCCACCAATTCGAGACCACCCATGCGCGGCATCTTGAGGTCGGTCACCACGATAGCCGGGGACCAGCGGGTGACTTTCTCCAGACCCTCGATCCCGTCGCGGGCAGTCTCGGCACTGTATCCCCAGTCCGACACCACCTCAGCCAGGCCGGTTCTCTCGTTTTCCTCGTCTTCGACGATCAGTACTTTTTCGGCATTCATATCCATACTCATTATTGGGGCTGGGTGTCCTGTCCTGCAAGCCGCGGACGGGCGGCGATGCCCAGACCCGGGTTACGGTATCAATGTGAGATTGCGGAAGCAACAAAAGTGGACGGAATTCGTGTTCGCCGCGTATGATGTTTTCTCCATTTTTTCTAGGCAAACACTATAGCGGTCGGGACTGTTCCCAACGAGCCGACACCGCGCGCGGAGCCCCTATTCTTAATTTCTACCTGCGCGCATGGACGACTTGACTGACCACGAAAGTTCGGAGGATGACAATGTCGGTTTTGCAAAATCGGTACGGTGCGCGTGTAATCCTATCTGGTTTGTTATTGACCCTCGCAGCCTGCTTGGTTCTTTCGACGGTGAGCATGGCGCAAGAGGATGAAACTCCAAAATACGAGATCTTTACTGGTTACCAGTGGCTGAACCCCGGTGGAAATTCACCGGCGCCGGGCCACAGCGCGAACAGCCCTGTAGGCCTTAAGCTCCCGAGCATGCCGGCGGGCGGTGGCGCGAGCTTCACTTATTTCTTTTACAAGTACGTTGGTCTGGAGGGTGACTTCGGACGGAACCAGAAGGACGACGCCAACGAGACCACTCTCTCGGTAGGTCCGCACTTCGAATATCGGCATGAGAGAGCGAACTGGTTCTTACACACACTGGTCGGCTGGAATTATTTGACACCTCCTGGCCTGGATGGACGAAGTGGCATTGGGGCGATTCTGGGTGGCGGTTTGGACTTTCAGGTTACCCGCCTGATCGGCCTGCGAGTGTTTGAAGCCGACTACGTTTGGGCCCGCCACAATTATTCTGATGTTGTGGCGCCGGAATTCCCGGACTTGCGGCGCAGCAGTCTGAGCGGTGCCCGCTTACGGGCAGGCTTGGTGTGGAACTTCGGATATCCGAATACCGAAACACCTGCAGCCAGTTGCTCCGTTCAGCCCAGCGAAGTGATGGTAGGAGAGCCGATCACAGCGACTGCAACTGGGAGTCATTTCAATCCCAAGCACACTCTGACTTACACCTGGACGGGCAACGGCGGGAAAGTCACCGGCAAAGACAACACTGCCAGCATTGACACCAACGGTGTTGCTGGCGGCAGCTACGCCATCACCGCGCATATTTCCGATCCCAAGATGAAGAATGGCGGAACCGCCACTTGCTCGGCGAACTTTACCGTGAAAGAACCGCCTAAGAATCCACCTACGATGTCGTGCTCGGCCAGTCCGACAACCTTGCAGGCTGGCGGGACTTCGACCATCACCTGCACGTGCACCAGCCCGGACAATGTTCCAGTAACCGTCAGCAGCTGGACCTCCAGCGCGGGTAGCGTCTCTGGCAGCGGTTCTACTGCGTCGCTTAACACTGCCGGCGCCTCCTCTGGGCCGGTGACTGTCAGCGCTACTTGCACCGACTCGCGCGGCCTGAATGCGCAGGCTTCTACACAGGTGAACGTGGAGAATCCGCCACCGCCACCACCGCAGGCCCAGAAACTGAGCCAGTGCGACTTCCCCAACAAGGTGAAGCCGTGGCGCGTGGACAACACCTGCAAGGCCATTCTGGACGATGTGGCCAAGAACCTGCAGCAGAACGCGGAGAGCCGGCTGGTGATTGTCGGTAACGCCGAAGCGGGGGAGAAGCGGCCGAATCTGGCGGCGGAGCGTGCCGTCAATTCGAAGGCTTATCTCACCAGCGGCGAAGCGCAGTTGGGAATTGACCCCAGCCGCATCGAGACCCGCACCGGAAACGGTGGAACCAAGACTGCCGAATACTGGGTAGTTCCCGGAGGCGGAACCTACTCAGGCGAAGGTACACAAGCTGTGGATGAGTCCAAGGTGAAAGCGGTACCGGACCACCCCGCAGCGCCCAAGAAGAAAGCGAAGGCGAAGCAGTAGACGATTCGCCTTGGACCAAGGACTCCAGCCGGTCGGGCCACGGGCTCGATCGGCTTTTTTCGTTCCTGGCCTGGGATGGTTTACCCATAGCACTGAGACAGGTTTGTCGAACATTTCGAATCTGGTGTAGCATCCTCTGGACGAGGTGCACCATGGCTACGATCGCAACCTCACCGCGAAGTGACGTAAGCACAGCAGTCCACCAAGCCGCCCGCAGCAAATGGTCTGGCAATCGTCCGAATCACCCTCGGCGCAATGTTGGTGTGGGTGTTCTTCGAGAATCTGGGGAAGGGTCTCTACACTCCCGGCGGCTACGCTAGCCTGATCAACTTTTACATCACTAAGAGTCACTCGCCCGCCGCCTGGAAGGCAGTTATGGGTCTGGCCGCGAGTCATGCCGCGATGGCGGCGCCTTTGCAGGCAGTGACCGAGATCGGTCTCGGGATCTTGCTGGTCATCGGGCTGCTGACCCGCCCAGCCGCTTTCATAGCATTTCTGTACCTGGGGAGCCTTTGGGTGTCGGAGTGGGGCACGTCGTGGATTTGGGAGCTGCTGGTTTCCGTGCTCGCGTCGCTTGGAGTCGCGGTGGGGCGGGCCGGTCGCGCCTGGGGCGTTGACGCCTGGCTGGCGCGGCGCTGGCCGTCTTCTCCGTGGTGGTAACTTGGGCCAAGTGCGCGTTTCGGTCGTCATTCCTACCCACAACGAAGCGCAGTCCATCGGCCGCGTCCTGGCCGATCTCCCGGCCGGCATTGTCACTGAGGTCCTGGTTGTAGATAGCAATTCAACCGACGGGACTCCCGACATCGCTGCAAAGATGGGAGCCCGCGTCGTTCAGGAACCCCGCCGCGGATATGGACGAGCGTGCCTCACGGGTCTGGCCACGGCAAACTCCCCTGACGTTGTGGTGTTCCTCGACGGCGACTACAGCGATCGCCCGGCAGAGCTGCCGCTTCTCTTAGCGCCAATCATTGAGGGGCGCGCCGATATTACGCTTGGTTCGCGCCTGGGGAAGCAGAGCATTCATGGGGCGCTGCCCTGGCATCAGGTGTTTGGCAATCGTCTCGCCGCCGGCATGATCAGGCGTCTTTACGGTGTAGAAATCACTGATCTCGGTCCATTCCGCGCCGGCCGCGCCGATGTACTGCGCGCTCTCGCCCTCGAAGAGACCACCTATGGGTGGGCGGTTGAAATGATCCTCAAGGGCGCGCTGGGTGGAGTCCGTATCGTTGAAGTGCCGGTGAGCTACTTCCCCCGTATCGGAAAATCGAAAATCAGCGGTACGCTGAAGGGCACGGCCGGCGCAGCCTGGTTCATTCTGAGCTTGATCGTGCGCTATTATTTTCGGCGGCGAAGGGCCGACTTGTCGCCGCTCCCGTAATGCGCCTTTTGGGGATTTTGGACGTAAAACGGCGCGGTGCGGTGCCCCAGGTTCCCGCCCGTTTTTTGGAGCGGTAACCTGGGAGCAGCGCTAATCCGATCTAAGCCGCAGCCGCAACGCTGGCGAGGTTCCGAATCGCCTTGGGCTGAGGCCGCACTAACCAATAGAGTGCGACGACGTGCGTGATCATCAGCATGGGCACGTAGATGATCGGGATTGCGTATGCGGCGCCCAACTGCCCCGGCCATAGCAGGAAGCCCGACCCGGATGGCGTGGTAATAGTCGAGGATCAGGTCGGCCGTTCCCACCAGATTGAAGGCGACCACGAACAGCCAAAAGAGCGGACGTATCCTTACCGTGAGAAGCGCCAGCATGGCCAGCACTCCGGTTGCCAGGTCGCCAGTAGGCGGCGAACGTGGCGAAGCTGGCCGGCAAATTCGGGCCGACGACGCCGGGAAGGATAAAGACCAGCCCGAAGAAACGGAAGCTGTGCAGAGTAGCGATGGCGCGGTGCGCTTCGAACCGGTCCATCGACCTGAGTCTGGGCAGGATGTACACGCCGAAGCAAAGCAGCCACGCGACATAGCCTAAAACGAGATGCAGATTGGAAGATGGTTTCCGGCGACATGTTGGCCTCCTTATCGACATAGGATTATGTATATCATCCTATGGATTCAGGATTTCTTTTCCTTCAGAACCGAGGTCATTGCACCGTGAGATGATCGCCAGCATCCTATAATGAGCTATGCGTTACCAGCCCGAACATAAAGTCGAAGTCCATCAGAAGATTGTGAAAGACGCCTCTCGGCGGGTTCGCGCTGAAGGCATCACTGGCGCCGCGGTTTCATCCGTGATGCGGGACGCCGGCCTGACCCACGGAGGCTTTTACAAGCATTTCGGCAGCAAAGATGAACTGCTTACGGAGTCGTTAAGCGAGGCCTTCCGGGAAATCGCCGACCGCCTGACTCAAGTCGCCGAGAAGTCCAAACCTGGGACGGCGTGGAAGGCGATTGTGAAGGCCTACCTGAGCCCGGAACACTGCGATCACGCCGAGCGCGGGTGCCCGTTGGCGGCGCTTGCGCCCGAGTTGGCGCGGGCCGACAATGCGATGAAGGCATCGATCCGTAGGGAGATAATCAAATACAAGAGTCGAATGCTTCCCTTGATGCCGGGCCGGCGGGTTGCCGACAAAGAGCGCGCATTCTTTGCGATCTTTTCAACGATGATCGGGGCAGTTGCAATCGCTCGAATGCTGCCGGACCAAGGAGCACGAGCGAGAGTGCTCGCGAGCGCACGAGACTTTCTCCTGCGCAGCTTCTAAAGCTGGGCGGGTCTTCCTGTTTCGTGTTGAGCAACCCTCGGACACGCAAAACGTTCCCGGCAACTAGCTTGAATCGCACCCCAAAGAGAAACGCAGAGCGGCACACACCTCAGTCATCCGTGCGGCACTAAGTTGGGCCACGCGCCTTCCTAACCGCTGTTGAGATACCGTCACCGCGTTGTGCAGATTTACCGCGCAAGGGGACTTCATGCCGTCTTCCTCATGCAGAACTACTTCCGACGGTACACCTCGAATCGTAGAACTGATAGGCGCAACCGTGACCGTGGACAAATAGCCAAGGGCGCTGTCGCGGGTGAGCACCAGGGCCGGTCGTTTCTTGTCGGGCGCGGCAAACTGATAGAGCCGAACTTCACCCCGGGCTATTCTTCCGGCCACGTGGCCTCCGACTCCCAACCCCTCGTTTCGGTGTCGGTTTGGGAATGTCGCGAGTAGCCCTGGCGGTCGCGTTCTTCACTGGCTCGCAGTTCCAACCGCCGGAGATGTTCCCGCAAGGCGTCGCGCACCAGCGCGGACCGATTTCGCCGAGTACGCTTCGCGGCTTGGTCGGCGGCATGTAACAACTTTTTATCCAGGACGATTTGAACGATTTGCATACTGTGGAACCTACTCCACAGTATACTCCACATGTCAACATTTCGAAGTAGGCCGTTACATAACGCGAAACTTAGAAGGGCCCACCCATAGGCCTGAGGGCCTGAGTGGGCACTCGTCGTATATTATTGCCCAACCATCTATGTACTCTTCGGACGAGACGATGGGGTCTTCATCAGAAAGTGACCGTGTGCTCGTGATCATGGCCAAAGCACCGAGGCCGGGTGCGGTGAAGACCCGCTTGGCTCCCAGCCTTTCCCCTGCGGCTGTTACTGATTTCTATTGCTGTCTTCTGGACGACACGCTGGCGCTGGCGCGGTCACTTAGCGGAGTGGAGGTTGCCATCATGTGCCCGGAGTCGGACGTAGACGAGTTAACGCGGTTGGCGAGCGGCGCGGCGGAAGTCGTGGCACAAAAAGGTGATGGCTTGGCTGCCGGCCTGACGTCTGTGTTCGCGCACTTCACGGACGGTCATCAAACGCGCATCATTGCCTTCAACAGTGACAGCCCTCACTTGCCGCGTTCTGTTCTCGAAGACGCGTTCGACGCCCTAGTCGCACATGACGTGGTCGTCGGACCGACGCACGACGGAGGCTACTATCTCGTCGGGGCAAAGGCTTCTCATCCTACGCTTTTCGCAGGCGACGGAATGGGCACCAGCAGTGCGCTAGAGAGACTCTTATCGCGCGCACGAACTCTCGAGCTTTCCGTAGGTTTCGCGAGTCCTTTTTATGATATCGACGTAGCTGACGACCTGACTCGGCTGGCCGAGGAGTTGCGGCTGGTTCCCGCCAGGGCGCCACGCACGGCAGCGTGGCTCAGACATTGGAGACAGACCGTGGCACAATCTCGGACGAGCCATCGGACGGGCACGGAAGACCTGTGAAGCTCACACCATCCCACAGGCTGTACGCGTGTGGCCTCATCTTGCTTGTGGCCCTGACCATCTGCTCACGCCACTTCGGCGACAGAGGTGGTCCATACTTCATGGCCTCTTTGATGCTTGCGAGCATCGTGTACCTTCTGGCCATCCGTGAGTTCTTCTCCACGCCAACACTCCCGCGCCGCGTGGTCGTCGTCGGGCTCGTGTTGGCCGCGCTATGGCATTTTTCCTTCCTGCTAGCACAGCCCGGTCCGGATGACGACATTCACCGCTATCTTTGGGATGGCCGCATGCAGCGCCTAGGCTATAACCCTTATCTTGTCGTTCCCAGTGATCCCGCGTTCGCCGGCCTGCACACACCCGAAACCCGCACTCTGAACCACCCGGATTTGCCAAGCCCATACCCAGCAGGCGCTCAGCTTTTCTTCCGCGCCGTGACCGCAATTCACGAATCTGTGTTTGCACTGAAAGTAGCGTTCGTGGTTTGCGATTTCGCGATCGTTCTGCTTTTGCTCGATATCTTTCGTCGAAGTGGGCAAGGGGCGCAGTGGGTCCTGGCTTATGCCTGGAACCCGTTGCTGGCGACGGAAGTTGCGGGCAGCGGTCACATCGATATTGTGGGCGTGCTGCTGCTGTTGGTGTCTTTCGCCGCGCTCGGGCGGCGCTGGCGTACGGTCGCAGCCCTGGCATTTGGGCTGGCGGTTGCCGTGAAATTGCTGCCGATTGTGCTTCTGCCAATCTACTGGAAGCGGGTTCGCATTCGTGACGCCGCGCTGGCGGCAGTCATGGTCGGACTACTCTATGTTCCATTTCTCAACCACGGGCGGATTTCGATGGGCTCACTCGGCACCTACGTCCAGAGTTTCCGCTTTAATGATCCGGTGTTTGCAACCCTTGAGCAAGTGGTGGCTCCGAAGGTTGCACTTGGGCTGGCGGTGCTCGTTGGATTGGCAACTGCAATCTGGCAAAGAAAAAGAATAAAGAGCGCAGCGCCCGAGCGGTCTCCGCTTGCAAACCAAGGAACCTCAACCACAGAGGACACAGGGTTACATAGAGGAGATGCCACACTGTTTCCTCTGTGCAATTCCGTGTCCTCTGTGGTTCAAGCTTCTGCATTTGCCTGGCCCATGGCAGCATCGCTTTTATGTGCACCGGTCGTATATCCCTGGTACCTGCTATGGCTGCTGCCGTTCATGCGGTCGGCCTCGACGGTACCGATTGTTATCTGGACGGTGAGCATCATCCCGACTTACTACGTGTGGCATTTACGCACTCTTGGCCGTCCGTGGCTGGTTCCTGGCTGGATTATGCTGCTGGAATACGGGGTCGTGGCAGCGGCCGGTGCAATCATCGCGTTTCGCCGTTTCAGATCCCAAGGTGCGGTATAATTTGCAACCGAGCAAGGGTTTTTGGCTGACGTGGTTAAGGGTTTGTGCCGGCGTGCAACTCGTGAAGCCCCGCGCTTCTGACCGTCATCCAACGCAGCATCCGTCTAATTCATCGAGGAGCGAATACCATGAGAAATGCCAGCCGTGTCACCATGATGGGTCTCCTGCTTTGCGCTGTAGTGGGTCTTGCCGCACCCTCCTGGGCCCAGAATCGCCCGCCAATTCTCGAGCAGATTGCCAAGACGTATGGTCTTGATTCGTACGGGCAAGTTGACGCGATCCGCTACACCTGGAACGGGGAAATCGTCGGGCTCTTCAAAGCTTCCCGCAAGTGGGAGTGGGAGCCCAAGACCGGCAAAGTCAGCTTCGAAGGCACCGACAAAGAGGGCAAGCCGGTCAAGGTCACCTACATGCGTTCCGAAATCAATGACGATGCCAAGAAGCAAGCCGACGCTGGCTTCACCAACGACAATTATTGGCTCCTGTTCCCGTTGCACGCTTATTGGGACACAAGCGCTACCGTGACCGATGAAGGTATGAAGAAACTGCCGGCGGGCGCGGGTTCGGCGACGCTGGTCTCGGTGAAGTATGGATCAGAACTCGGCGGCTATACGCCCGGCGACACTTGGAACCTTTACGTTGGTAAAGACAACCGGGTTGAATACCTCGTCTTCCGCCATGGCGGAAACCAAAAGCCGAGCCTGGTCAGCGCAACCTGGACAGGCTACAAGAAGGCGGGCCCTCTCCTTATCTCAACCGAGCACCGCGGCAACGCCGACGGCAAGCCGCTACACATTTCGATCACCGACATCGCTGTGAAGCTGACGGGCTCGGACAAATGGATGGAGGCAAAATAAGCGAACAGTTTCTACCTTGCCATTACTACCGTCGTACAGGAGCTGCCGACCTTGGGCATATCCCGGTTTGCGGCCATGCGGATTTCGAGCCGTGGCCGCTCGCCGCGAATGATCGGACAGTAGGAATCCGGCTCCAGCAGTGCGCCTTGTAAGCGTCGCCGTCCGGCGCAGCCACCATGACATGTGTCGCGGAACTCGCAAGGCTGGCAGGCCTGCGGGAAGTGTTCGGGCCTGCTCGAAGGGCAGTTGAGTCTAGAATCATCGAGCCCCATCGAAATTAAATCCGACAGTGGTTCCCCCGGTCCTGGCCAATAAACGCATGGCTGTGTCGTAGCCCGCGGCGTAACCCTCACCGTGCTTACGCCGCATCCTCCCCGGAGCGGCGGCAGGCCCGCCATCGCACGCACCAACGGTTCGCCAATGGCGATCACGTCAGTTTCCGCAAACAGTCGCCGGAACCCCTCCCAGTACTCTTCGTAGGACAACGCATAAATGTCGGACCGCACCGCCTGATACACATTGACTCGCAACGGAGCGTCAAACTGTCTGGCTACCCGCGCTACATCCGGCAAACGCAAGTAGTTCGACTTCATCATGACGGCAATGATGGTTACAGGAATATGCAGCCTGAGACACCGATCTGCCTGCTGGTGGATGAGTGCCCAATTACCATGCCCGCGCTGTGCATCCTGTTCGGCTTGAGTCGGGTAATCGAGAGAGAACTCGATGTCATGGAAGGCACACAGCTCATTGTCTTCCAGAACAGCGACACTATGACCATTGGAAGTGATGGTGAGCTTGACCGGTTTCGTTTTCAGGTAGGCCAGTATTGCCTTGAAGTCGGGATGCATGCCGTTCTCACCGGTGCCGAGATTCACCGAGCGCACCGGCAGGCATTCCAGCGCTGCCTTCACTTGATCGAGGGAGAGACGATCTGCGCGAGTCGGATCGCGGTAGCAGAAGGAGCAGGCAAGGTTGCACTCGTTGGTCAGCCCGAGCCCGAGCGCAATACCCTCATCCGGCATCATGTCAGATCGGGACGACGAAGACTGGGCCGTGGCGTGGTTCACGTAAAGTCCTTCATTACCGGGCCTGAACGATGCGCCAGGTACTGTGTGTAGCGAGCGACCGCGGCAAACTCCGGTCGCCGGCCCAGTTTGCGCTCCAGCGCAAAAATCCGCTCGTACTCATCACTGCGGGAAACCCTGGCCGGCAAGTAGTCCGATAGGACCCGCACGCCACGCACCGCAGTTAGCGCGAGTGACGATTCTAGCAGCATGGCTTGCAGGCCCTCGACTGTAAACAGCCGAACGCTGCCTCCGTACAGGGACTCATGTCCCCACTCCGCGGTGAGATTCTGCTCGGTCGCGGTCAAGTCACCGTCTTGGATTGCGGCCTTGACTACTTCACCTGCCTGGTTACGCACCAATACCGAGAGTATGCTGGAAGAATTTCGCAAGGCACGCGCCGCGCCGCGCAACACAGCACCGGGATCGCTAACATATTCCAGGATATTGTGGCAGAGGATTACATCGAACGACGCGGCGGGGAATAGGTTTGCGAATTGAACGGCATCGCCGTGTTTCAGCTCAATCTTCTCCGTAACTCCTGCTTCCCGCGCGGCACCTTGCGCAAAGTCCAGCATGGGTGCAGACGCATCCAGCAATGTGACGTGCAGTCCAAGTCGCGCCAGGCGCACCGCGATGGCCCCGGTACCGCATCCAAGATCGAGAGCGAGTAAAGACGGTGTGGCCTGCGGCAGAAAGTCTTGCAAATTGGCGAAGGCAAGGTCGAGACGCAATCGGCCTTCGGGCGTCTCGAGGTAGGCGGCGTACTTCGCTGCACCGGTCAGGAACCGTTCTAAGTCGTCATTGCCCGTCATTTCCTTCATGCGCCACTATGGCCAAGTCGCCCAGTTCGAGTGGTGGTGGGGTAACCGAGCGTATATCGAATGGATTGGGGACGACAAGTCGGCGGGGCGGAAAGCCTATCAATTTAGCAGTACTTGTGGTCTGCCCCGGGGGAAAGGCCTTTCCCTTCGGTAACTTGCTCGCTTCGTGCTACCCTGTCACGCTGTGCCTCTGTGGGAATTCTTCCGCTAGGGGCAAATGAGTCTATGACTTTGGGAACAAGCAGCTTCGTCAATCGTAAGTTGTTGATTGCTATGTCACTTATCCTGCTCTGCGCCAGTGCCTGGGCAGGCCAGTGGACGGCTTTGGGGCCGGACGGCGGCGATGTCCGCAGTCTGACTTATGATCCCCACAATCCAGAGCATATTTTTCTAGGCACCAGTACCGGGACGATCTTCATGTCCAGCAATGGCGGACAGGACTGGTCCCGCGTTGCTCATCTGGGCAGTGGCGATGACTACGTGATCGACCACATTGCGCTCGACCCTCAGAACTCCGAAAAAATGTATGCGGCTGTGTGGAGCGTGGAGAACCAGCAGGCGGGCGACCTGTTTCACTCGCACAACGGCGGCAAGAGCTGGGAAGCCATCTCCGCCATGCACGGCAAATCGATCCGCGCCATGTCCATTGCTGCCTCTGATTCGAAAGTCCTGACCGTGGGCGCACTGGATGGCGTGTACCGCAGCAAGGATGCGGGCAAGAACTGGGAAAAGATTTCCTCCAGTCAATTCCGAAATCAAGAATGTTGAGTCCATCGCTGTCGATCACAAGGACCCGAACGTGGTGTATGCGGGTACCTGGCACCTGGCGTGGAAGACTGCGGACGGCGGAGCCAGCTGGCAGCACATCAACAAAGGCATGATCGACGATTCCGACGTGTTCTCCATCATTGTGGACTCGTCTAACTCTTCGGTCGTATTTGCCAGCGCCTGCTCGGGCATCTACAAGAGCCAGAGCGCCGGTGAACAGTTTTCGAAGATTCAGGGCATCCCGTTTTCGGCGCGCCGCACCCGCGTGCTGAAGCAGGACCCCGGCAATCCGGCAGTAGTTTATGCGGGCACGACCGAAGGTCTATGGAAGACCGCCGACTCCGGCAAGAGCTGGAAGCGAGTGACCAATCCGGAAGTTGTGATCAATGATGTGATGGTTGATCCTCGCAACTCCCAGCGTGTGTTGTTGGCCACCGATCGCGCAGGCGTGTTGGCCAGCCAAGACGGCGCCGAGAGCTTCACCGCTTCCAATCACGGCTACACCCATCGCTACGTCACCACCATTCTCGCGGACAAGAAAGATCCCGAGACCATTTACGTGGGTGTGGTCAACGACCGCGAGCAGGGCGGCGTGTTCGCTTCGCACGATGGCGGACAGCACTGGACGCAGAAGAGCGCGGGCCTCGATGGCCGCGATGTTTTCGTGCTGACCCAAGCCGCCGATGGCGATATTATCGCGGGCACCAATCGCGGCATGTTCGAACTACGCCGCAATGCTTCCACCTGGAGCCCGATCAACAACGTTGAAGAGAAGACGTCCAAAGGCAAGGCTATGGGGCGCTCGGTGCTGACTGCCAAAGTCAGCGACATCGAGATCACCTCGAAGCACTGGCTGGCGGCGACCGCATCCGGGCTTTACACCAGCTCGAATGACGGTCAAAGCTGGAACGGCGGGCCGGTGATGGGCAAGAAAGACTTCGTCTCGGTCCAAGCCGAGGGCGAATTGATTGCTCTGGCCACGCGCAGCACCGTGGTGACTTCCACCAATGGCGGCGCGAGCTGGCAGGAGTCGAACACCCTGTCTCCGTTCGTCAGCAGCATTCGCAGCCTGACCATCACTCCCGACAAGGAGATCATGATTGCCTCCCGGGAAGGCGCCTTCCGCAGTCCGAACGCGGGCGGCGGCTGGGAGCATATGCAGAATGGCCTGCCCGACAAGAACATCAGCTCCATCACCTATGACCAGAGCAGCCACCGGCTACTGGCTACCAGCACCGAAACCGGCGTTGTCTTCGAAAGTCATGACAACGGCCAAAGCTGGCAGCGTGGGCCGGACACGGGCTATCCGTTGCGCCGCATCAGCGTGGTGCATGGACATTACGTAGCCGCTACTCCGTTTGATGGCGTCGTGGTTCAGCCGGACGGCGACCGCAGCGCTTCCGCGGGTACGGGGAGTTCGACTAACTAGCTCGGTGTTTCTTTTAGAATGAAAGGGGCGGCGCGAGCCACCCCTTTTTATTTGATCTCACTGCAGCTTCCCATACTCCGCCTTGGCCTGCTTCAGGATGGGAAGGTCGGAGTCCGCATCTTTCCAGAGCGCCAGGAAATTCTTTGTAAGCAGCGAGCGCCCTGACGCGGGCGGCATCGGCATCCGCTCCCTGTGAGGTTCTCGCCTCCGAGGCATTCGCGCGCGCCACTCCCAGACGCGCCAACGCTCCCGTCCAGCAGTTCGAGACCAGGCCACTGTGGTCGAGAATCTTCCGAAACTCGGCAACGGCTGCTCCGCCTTGTCCAGCGGCCAGGTATGCCTCTCCGCGCACATAAACCGGGTAGAGGCATGAAATGTTGTTGAAGTAGGGAATGAGACCTAACTCGATAGCGGAAGCCGATTGCAGGGCAGTGATGGCGGCAGCTGGATTTTTTCGACCCAACGCTATTCGCGCCTGAATCGCAGGCAGCCAGAGGGACTGCATCTGAGTACCGAGCGGATAGCGTTTGGCTAAATCCTGGGCCAGGGATTCGGATCGCGCCACATCACCCACGATGGCAAAAACGATTGCCGCCTCCAGCGCAACTCCAGGATTTGCGGGAGCCAGCTTCAGCGCTTCCGCCGCTGACTGTCGGGCGTCGCCAGTATCGCCGTAAGCAGCTCGTTCGAGAGCACTCGTCGCCAGATAGGTGGCACCGCTTTCTTTGTCGTCGACTCGGACGGCGGAGTCAACAGCCCGCTTAGTCAGTTCGCGCGCCTTGCTCAGACGGCCCATGTAAGCCTCAGTGTCAGACGCCAGCGCCAGTCCAACGTTCTCATAGTCGGACTTACCCGCAAGCCACTGTTGCTGTTCCGCCATCCCCGCAGAGTCCGCTCCGATGAAGGCGAGTGCATACAGATTCACGTGAAATTCCACGGGATCGATTTTTCGTGCCTGCCCATCGCGTACGATCTGCCGGGTGTCGTCGAAGCGTTGCAAGGCCAGAGTGTAGATGGTGAGATTCTCGCGGAAAATCGTGACGTCCGGGGCCAGGCGCACGGCTTGCCGGGTCAACTCCAGCGCCTTTTCATACTGGCCCTCTTGCGCGTATATCAATCCCCGATTGTTAAACGGCGCCGCGTCCCGTGGGTAGTTGTCCATCTGTTCCTGATAAGTCTGGGCTGCCTTGTCCAGCTCTCCAGTTACATTGCGATAGTATGCGGCCGTGATGGACAGCTTCTCGCGCTCACTGGCATGGTCGCGCAACTGGAAGGCGCGAGTGTAGTACTCGGTGGCCCTGCCTAACTGGCCCAGCGAGTTGTAGTCGCCGCCTACGATCCGGTAGCCCAGGGCGAAATTCGGATCCAGTTCGATAGCACGCTGATGGTAGGGCAGGGCGGCGGCGGAGCCTTTCTCATTCTGGGCCTTTTCGCCGAGGCTGAAGGCTTTCAGCGCTTCGAGCGAGGAGGTCGTGACCTGCTCGAGCGGCACATCAAACTTCTGCACCGTAGCCAGCGATTCGCCCAGTTCGCCGCGCAGCTTGGACGCTGCCACGCCCAGCGCGTCCAGCACTTTCTCCTTGGACGCCGCCGTCACTTGCTCTTGCGCCAGCGCGTCGCCGTTCTGGCAATTCACCGCCTTCAACTCCAGCACATACTGGCTGCCCAGACTGCTGATGGATCCGGCAATGTAGGCTTTGCTGTCCGCCCGCAGGCACAGCTCGCGCGCTACGTCGGGAGTGAGCTTGGTGTTTGCCGGCCGGGTCATCTCCCGCAGGGTGTTTGCAACTTCGCTGTTGGAAAGCACATTCAGGAAAGGCGATTGCCGCAGGGAGACGTTGAGTGCAGTCTTTAGCGTGTCGTCGAATACCTGATCGCCGGTGCTATTGGTGAAATCGGTGAGAACGATGGTGTCTTTCTCGCTTAGGTGAGTCGGCGTAAGGCGCGAGCGGAAATAGAGTCCTCCAGCGATGAGACCGGCGACCACGAGGGCGGCAGCCAGGTATCTGCCGAGCTTCGCTCGGTTTGGACGGGCATGAGCGCCCGTCCCCACACGGGCTGTTCCCGCGCGATCCGTAATGATTTTCCCGCTCTCCGCATCCCGCTTCAGGCGCTGCAACTCGGCGCGCATCTCCGACGCCTGCTGATAGCGCAGATCGCGATTCTTCTCTAGAGCTTTTTCAATGATTTCTTCCACCGGAAGCGGCAACTCCGGTTTCCATTGACGGGGAGGGATCGCGTCTTCATGCATGATGGCTGCAAAAGTCGCCCCAATCGTCGATCGCTCAAAGGCCAGGTGGCCAGTTGCCATCTCGTAGAGCACCGCTCCGAAAGAAAACAGATCAGTGCGCGCATCCAGGGACTTGCCCGCCACCTGTTCCGGAGACATGTAGGTCACGGTGCCCATGGTGCTGCCGCCAGTTGTGAGTTCCTTGTCTTCGAGTGTGGGATCATCAGAGCCGGATCCGGATCCGCTCTCGATACGCCGATGAGTGAGATCTATTTTCGCCAAGCCGAAGTCGAGAATCTTGGCGTGTCCGCGTTCAGTGACAAAAATGTTGGCAGGCTTAATGTCACGATGCACGATTCCTTTGGAGTGGGCGGCGTCCAGCGCATCGGCGATTTCGATGGCGAGCGATAACAGGGTTTCGACTTCCAGCGGCTGCCCGGCGATGCGATGCTTCAGGGTTACGCCGTCCAGAAACTCCATGGCGATGAAGGCTTTGCCATCCTGCTCGCCAATATCGTGGATCGTACAAATGTTGGGATGGTTCAGCGCGGATGCGGCCTGGGCCTCGCGCTGAAAACGGGCGAGAATTTGAGGGTCACGGGCGACGTCTTCGGGCAGGAACTTCAGGGCGACGAAACGGTGGAGGCGGGTATCTTCGGCCTTGTAAACCACACCCATCCCGCCGCCACCCAGCTTCTCAACGATGCGGTAGTGCGAAATGGTCTGGCCAATCATTTTTTGGAGATGATTGCAGAAGTGCTCGCGCCGTGCGCGACCATGTTAGGAGCTAGGCTGTGGCGAGTCAATGCACCGATCACCGTGAATAAACTTCCATATGCCATATTCTGGCACTCGTAAACCATTGATCCCTCGGGGCCGGACGATGGCATCTGCCGTGCGACTTGCCGCTGGGGCGGATGGCAAGGCAGGATCATGTCATGAGGTGGGCGGGGCGATGGACGTGGGTATTTTTGGGGTTCGCACTGCTTTTGGAGCCGGCCTGCTCCCGTCAACCCAGCCTCTTGACTCCGGCGGAGAAGGCCCAGAGCCCGCTTCCGTTTGACAGTTCCTCCCGCAGTGATGGAATCTCTCCCACCCAGGCATTTGCTTCTGCCTCTATCCCAGCCGGTCAGGCGATCGTGATCCGTTTGCAGTCGCCGGTGTCGAGCGTGCATGCCCACCTGGGAGATCAGTTCCAGGCAGTATTGGAAGAGCCAATCGTGGTTCAGGGACAAACTCTCGCACCCAGCGGAACCGAGATCACGGGCAGGGTCGTGGCTGCCAGAGTCTCCGAGCCGCGCGAACCGGGCTATTTGCGATTGACACTCTCTGCCATAATGCTGAATGGCAAACCCATGGAAGTGCACACTTCCAGCGTCTTCTCCAAGGGCGGCCCACGGGAGCGTCCAAAGAAAGGGCCAGGTGCCGAGTCGACGCGCAATCCTGCGTCTGCGAACGACGTGCAGTTTTCCACCGGTCGGCGACTTACCTTCCACTTGATCCAACCCTTGCCTCTGCAAGGATAGGATTGCCGCGGGTTCCTCTTCACCTGAAAAAGCAGGAGATAAGTCCTGCCCACACCATCCGTTGATGAGCTGGAGTCCCGGTTTGGCTGTCACTCCTGCAATGTGATGGCAGTCCTTATCGCCAGCCACCGAGCCGCCTAGACTTCCCAAATAGGGAGCTTGCAACCAGTCGCAGTGTGACCGGAACGGGAAGCGTTCTGTTCCTGCACGCTCCTCTCAACAATTTTCGGCGTCCCATGAACGCACTACCACAAATTCAGCCCAAACTGGAAGCAGCGCAGACCACCGAACCGCAATTGGGGAACATGGAGGCCATCGGCCGACTGGTGAGCGGCGTGGCGCATGACTTCAATAACCTACTGACGGGAGTGGTGTTGTGCTCCGACTTGCTGCTGGCGGGTCTGGAGAAAGATCCCTTGCGGCGCTACGCGCAGGAAATCCGTATCGCAGCAGCACATGGCACCGAGTTGATCCAGCAATTGCTGGGCGTGGCACGTCAAGATGCGGTGGCTACGAGTTTGCTTTCGTTCAATGAATCCATCGCGGGACTGCGCAATCTGCTCGCACGACTTATGGGGGAGAACATTGAGTTGGTTACACATCTGGCCGAAGACCTGGGCATGGTGAAGATGGATCCCGCGCATGTTCAACAGATCATTCTGAACCTGATACTGAATGCCCGCGATGCCATGCCCGATGGCGGCCGCATCACTCTTACCACCCGCAACTGCAATCCCGCAGTGGGAGACTCGGGGCTGACGGAACCCGCTGGGGGGAGCATTGAGTTCGAAGTTAGCGACAGCGGCTGCGGCATGGATGCCGCGACCCGCGGCCGCGCCTTTCAGCCTTTCTTTACCACTAAGAAGCCCGGCGCCGGCAGCGGGCTGGGACTGGCCACAGTTTCAAGCATCGTGCAGCAGGGCGGGGGAACTGTACGAGTGGAGAGCGAACCGGGGAACGGGGCGCGAGTGGTTGTCCGTCTGCCGGCGCAATTCGTACCACCGACGATTCACGAACGAGGCGGCAAGTTCGGCCCAGACACTGCCGCAGAACCTCAGACTTCAAGACAAGGAAAACAAGTATGAGCACTGCCACCGCGCCTGTTCTCCATTCGCAAAAATCCGAAACCGCCAATTTTCTGAACCTGGTGATCGTCGACGACGAGCGCGCTATTCGCGAAGCCTGCCGCGAAATTGCCCGCAACCTGGGATACAACGCCCTGGTAGCGGATTCTGCCGAACATATCTACCGCCTGCTGGAATCGCACGCCATCGATGTAGTGCTGCTCGACTTGAAACTTCCCGGGGAGGGAGGAATGGAGGCGCTGCATAAAATCAAGCAGGAGCGGCCGGACACCGAGGTCATTGTAGTCACCGGGTGCGGCACCGTGCAGTCGGCGGTGCAAGCCATGAAGAACGGCGCTTATGACTACGTGACCAAACCGTTCAGCATGGACGAACTGCGCATCCTGCTGGAGCGAGTGTCCACTCATCTGAAACTCAAGAGCGAAAACCGGATTCTGCGGGAGAGAATCAAATCCAAACAGGGATTTTGCGGCATCGTGGGGGCAGCGCCCGATATGGAACGTTTGTACCGAATGATTGCCAAGGCGGCGCAAAGCCATCACCCGGTGTTAATCCTGGGAGAAAGCGGCACTGGCAAAGAACTGGTGGCACGATCCATTCACTACTCTGGCCCGTTTCGTGACAAACCCTTCCTTCCGGTGGACTGTGGTTCGCTGGTGCCCACCCTGATCGAAAGCGAACTGTTCGGTTACGTGAAAGGCGCTTTTACTGGGGCGGTGCAGGCGAAGGACGGATTGTTGAGCATGGCCGAGGGCGGCACCGTGTTTTTCGATGAGATCGGCGAAATGCCGGTGGACCTGCAGGCCAAGTTGTTGCGCGCCATTCAGGAAAAGGAAATCCGGCCGGTAGGCAGTACTCGGCGCATCCCCATCAACGTGCGGATTCTAGCTGCCACCAATCGCGATCTGGAGCAAGCCGTTGCGCAAGGCAACTTCCGCCGTGACTTGTACTTCCGTTTGAATGTTCTGAGCTTGAAGATTCCCGCTTTGCGCGAGCGGCGGCAGGATATCCCGCTACTGGCGGGACGCTTCCTCGACCGGGTATCGCGCGACGCGGGACGGGAACGTACTGTGAGCGACGCAGCCATGAAAGCGCTCCTGGCCTATGATTGGCCCGGGAATGTGCGCGAACTGGAGAACTGCCTGGAGCGGGCCTGCGCCCTGAACAGCAACCCGGAAATCCAATTGAATGACCTGCCCAGCGGGATGCATGGAGGGAATGGCCACATCTCGATTGACAAGAACGGTTCCGCCAGGATCATTCCGATGTCAGAGCTGGAGAAACAAACCATTCTCGGCACTATCCTGCAACTGAACGGGGACAAGTTGTTGGCGGCGCGGCTGCTGGGAATCGGCAAAACCACGCTCTACCGCAAGCTGAAAGAATACGGTTCTCAGGAGTGTTAAGTTTGGGAACCGGTTTCCCACCGCGGGCCGGGCGGCGGCTTCGCCCACGCACCAACCCTCGTGTTGTCAGTGGCATCTCTGTGGCTAGTAACGTGCAATCTGTTTCAGCATGATTCTGCTGATTACGTCTATTGCAAAAGCTCAGGATTGCGCCCGCGCGCTGCAGGAAGCGACTAGCGAACCGGTGATAGTGTGTGCCGCTTTGCAGGAGGCCGTCGTCGAATTGAAGGAGAAGGAGTTCTTGGCAGTGGTCTTCGACCTGCTTTTGCTGGATGCGCAGCCTGACGAAGGCGAAACTGTGCTGAAACACCTGGGATCGGCGGTTCCGGTTTACCTGAATTTCGCAATCACTGGAACTGCCCGTGCGGGGCGGGAAGTACGCTGGGCCTTGCTGCGTCGCAAGCGGGAAGTGCTGGCCGCGAAGAACGAGGCCGAGCAGGCATTGCGCCACGAATTGAAGGATACTCTTACCGCATTGCTGCTCTCTTGCGAAATGGCGCTGCAAGTTCCGGAGCTTCCGGCACAGGCGGAAACCAAGATGCAGGCGGTGGAGGCGCTAGCCAGGGAGGTAAGCGCCAGGTTGGGAACAGCAAGTTAGACTGCAGCCTCAGTGGTCTCTGCCAGCATCTCGCTTAGCAGTTCTTCTGGCTTCGCATCCAGCATGAAAGCCAGCACCTCTTGGGGCACAGGATTGCTCCAGACCGGAGCAAAGGATTGGCGGTGCAAGGGAGAAGGTCCGTGCTGGCGCAGGGCGGCGAGATGGTGGGGAGTGCTGTAGCCTTTGTTGGAAGCCAGGCGGTACGCCGGAAACACCGAGTCCCACTCACAGATCATGCGGTCGCGCTCGACTTTGGCCAGGATGGAAGCGGCGGCGATGGAGGCGGACAGCGCATCACCGTGGATAATCGGCTGTTGCGGCAAATCGCAATCCAGGCGGACAGCGTCGACCAGCAAATGATTTGGGCTGGGTTGCAAGTGTATGACCGCCTCCCGCATGGCGACGCGCGAGGCTTGGTAAATATTAATCTGATCGATGCGGGCGGCGTCCACCGCAGCGATTGCCCAGGCGATGGCATGCTCACGGATGCGCTCCGCCAATACTTCCCGGCGTTCCGCGGGCAGCAGTTTTGAATCCCGCAAGCCGCGAATGCGGTATGCAGGGTCAAGAATGACGGCCGCGGCAACCACCGGCCCGAACAGCGATCCACGGCCGACCTCGTCCACCCCGGCCACCAGTCGTGCTCCGTTGGCCCACGCCCGCTTTTCATATTTCAGCGTACAGTGCAGGCTCTTCAACAGGCGAAGCTTGGCAGCGGCTGGAGAAAGAGTGTTGTCACCCGCGAGTTTGAGTCGGTGAGCCACAGCAACAGTCAAGAGATGAAAGCATCTTCGCCGAGGCTGCCCCTGTGGAGCAAGCAGGAAATCGGGAGAGAGGAATTATCCGGCTGAAGCTTGACTGCGGGCACGATTCTCCTGCGGCAATAGGCTGGCATAAACGTAGTCCGCTGCCGGCGTCGGTAATCCGGCCTGGTCGCCGAAGCGCACCACAGCGCCGATGATGGCCTCCAGTTCGGATGGCCGCCCCGCCGTCAGATCTCTCTGCATCGACGCTGTGCCATCGGCGGGGCTGGTGTCCACAAATGCGAGAGTACGTGGGACCACATCCTCGGGAAGACGAATACCTCGGCTGCGCGCCACCGTCGAGACTTCTTCCATCAACTGCCGCAACAGTTCGCGGGTCGGGGCACAGTTACGGAACTCTCCGATGGTGGAACGTGTCACCGCACCCGTGCCGCTCACGGCAGCGATAAAGAGCAATTTCTCCCACAGAGCCGCCTCCATGTTTTGAGGGGTTTGAACAGTGACCCCAGCGGCCTTCAGCGCCTCAGCCAACGCGCCCGCATTCTGCTGAAAGCGCTGATCCGTCCTTCTCCCCGAGGGCAACCATGGGATCCAGGCCGCCATGGCGAATGCACCCGGGGGAGACAACCGAAGCGATGATCCGGCAGAGGCCCATCAGTGGGTGCTGGACGCCGAGGATCTGCTGCAGTTGCTGGGCCGCCTCTACGCCATTCTGCAGCGGAAGCACTCTGGTGAGGGGCGCCAGGAGGGGTCGCATCGCATTCGCTGCCTCGGTGACCTGCCAGGCCTTCACCGCGAGAATAACGGCGTCAACCGGGCCAATATCTTCAGGTTTATCGCTCGCCTTGGCTACTGCAACGGTGAAATCGCCCTTAGGGCTTAGTATCCGCAGCCCGTTTCGGCGTATGGCCTCCAGATGCGAACCGCGGGTCACCACCGAAACTGGGTAGCCCGCCCGCGCCAGGACGGCGGCAAAGTACCCGCCGACTCCGCCAGTGCCGAAAACGGCGAACACTTTTTGGCTCATAGAAGACTTTCTACCATAGCCATAGGTTAATTGACCCCGGAACTTAGCCTAACCTATGTTGGCCGTTGCAGTTTCCATTGACTATTCTTCAAGGGCGAAGTACCATTTCTCACCCTTCCCCCAGGGGTGCAAGCAGCGGCATTTCCGGCAGCCAGCGCGGTATCCGACCGACACCCGGTCCCAGGAGCTCCTAAATGATCACTCGTTCTCTTCGGCTGAACACTTTGGTAGGTGTGTTGATAGTCCTGATCGCCGCAGGAACCACACCTTTACTCGCCCAGATCTCATTCAACGATTTCAGTAATGTCAGCAGCCTGGCACTGAACGGATCGGCCGCGCAAGCAAACAATGGAACCCAACAGGTTTTGCGACTCACGCCCGATGGTACTGCGCACGTCTCGGGCACGGCCTGGTTCGCGACGCAGCAACAGTCTGTGGACAAGGGCTTCACCTCGGTATTCCAATTTCAGATTGCGCACAATCCTTCCAACGGACCGGGGCCGGCGGACGGCCTTTCCTTCGTGATTCAGAATTCCAGCGGTAATGGATTCGGAACCCAAGCCTTGGGCGGTTCCGGCGGTGCTATCGGCTATGGTGTTCCGGATACTGGAGACACCGGTGTCGCGATCCCCAACAGCTTGGCGGTCGAGTTTGATACTTACCAGAACTCCTGGGATCCTAATGCCAACCACATCGCCATTCAGAGCTGCGGAACGGATCCGAATACGCAGGATCACACGGCTACGTGCCCTACCTCCGGCCTTCCCGCCAACCTCGGGATTGTGTCTGATTTGGGAGGCATTAACCTGGCCGATGGAACCACCCATACAGCAGTAGTCGAGTATGATCCTCCAGTTCCGGGAGATCCGGGAACTCCAGGATTTCTGCGGGTTTTCATCGACGACTTTGGCACGCCAGTGCTGGTTGTGAACACTGACCTGTCGGCCCTCCTGACCCTGAATAACGGAACTGCCTGGGTGGGATTCGGCGGCGCGACCGGGCTTTTTACAGAGAACAATGACATCCTGAGTTGGACCTTTACTCCGGCGACCGCCCAAACTACGATCACCCAGACGCTGACCCCGTCACCGGAGCCGGTTGATACTAACTACCTCTATGGCAGTTACAACCACAAACTCCAGTACTCAAATGCCAACAGCGGCGACAATGTCACCGTAACTGCGATTCCAATCGATCAGACGACCTTCCATGACAATCGCCTGACCGGCACTCCTTTCGCGAATGCTCAATGCGTGATTTACGAAGGGACCGGCGGGCTCTGCGTAGAGTTCGAGGTGACTTGCACGGGCAGCAGCGATTGTACCGACCTCAACTACGATCTGTTCAACAACTTCAACACCAGCCAGACTATTACCGGCGCTTGTGTGCTGAAAGCTCCGATTGGAACCAATAACTGGCAAAACATCATCGAGACTTTCACGCAGACTCGCAATGACCCCGGTGGTAAGTCGGGTAGCAAGGGCTTCTCTGACTTCATCGTGGGTCAGAACTGCACTGCTCCGCCGTCGGCCACGATTACGTCTCCGGCGAATGGGTCCACGGTTCCCGTGGGGCAGCCGGTAACCATTCTCTTCTCCTGTTCCCCGGATCCCAATGCACCGCTGGTGACCATCACCAGTTGCACCGGATTGCTAAATGGGAACCCGGTAAACAACGGCGACACGGTGACCTTCAACCAAACCGGACCAGGCACCCTGGTGGTGACCGCAACCGACAGTGTGCAGGATAGCGGCGGCGCGACCTCAAACTTCACAGTTGGCCAGGCACCAGCGTTCACCAGCGCCAACAATGCCACGTTCCAGGTTGGAATCCCAGGCTCATTCCTGGTAACCACGACCGGGTTCCCGGCCGCGACGATCAGCACGAGCGGGCTGCCCAGCAGTTTGACACTGGTAAGTCACGGAGATGGAACCGCGACCCTCTCCGGTACACCCGCGTCCAACACAGGCGGCATTTACAACCTCACTCTGACGGCCAGCAATAGCGCCGGCAACGCGATGCAAGCCTTCACATTGACGGTGCTTCAGTCACCGGCGATCACCAGCGCCAACAACGCTACGTTCCAGGCGGGCGTTTTTGGCTCCTTCACCGTCACTACTACAGGCTTCCCAACCCCAACCATTGGCCAATCCGGTGGTCTGCCAAGCGGAGTTGGCTTCGTCGACAACGGGAATGGCACCGGAACTCTGAGCGGCAAACCTGCCACCGGCGGGACGTTCCCCATTACGTTCACCGCCACCAACACTGCCGGGAACGCCACCCAGAACTTCACCCTGAACGTATCCGGAGCGCTGGTGAGTTTCTCACCCACCAGCATTAACTTCGGGAACGTGCGTTACGGAAGTCTGGTCTGGCAGAATCTGACGGTGAAGAACGTGGGCACCGTCACTCTTCAGATCAACAAAGTCTCTGTCACCGCAACCGATGACGACTTCGCCTTCTTTAGTTTCTGCGGCAAGTCGCTGGGAGCTGGCAAGAGTTGCACGATTCAGGTCTACTTCTTTGCTGACGACCTGGGCCTTCGCACGGCGACTCTGAATGTCGCCGACAATGCCCCGGGTAGTCCGCAGCAAATTCCACTGTCCGCGACCGTCTTTAGGCACTAAGTTTGCAGCTGGAAGGAGCCGGGCCTTTCAAGGCCCGGCTTTTTTATGTCTTTGAGGAACCGGTCCAACGCTTGGCATCGGTCGACATGGCCGTGAAATCGGCGCGTTTCATGACCTGGTCGCTGCCTACCTCTTTGCGGATATCGTCCAGCAAGCGCAGCGATGCATGGTAGTGATCCAGGGCAAGCGAATTATTGCCGCTCAGACGGAAGGCTGTGGCCAGCAAGTAGTCGGCGCGGGCTTGCAGCGAGCGCAACCCCAGCTTCTCGGTCCGGGTCTCCGCGCGCTCCAATTCCATCCGGGCCGGCTGCAGGTCCTTGCTGGCGATGAGCGCCGCGGCCACATCCAGCGAACACTCCAACGCTTCGTATTTCAAGCCCAGGCTCTCTGCCTGTTGCCCCAGAGTTCGCAACGAGGACGCGGCAGCGGCGGGCCGCCCTTGTTGAAGGTCATTGCGCGCCAGCGCAATCCGGGCGAGCAGAGTTTTTTCGTTGTCCTTGACTTGAATAGCCGATTGCAGGGACTGCTCGTAGAACCCACGGGCAGCTTTGTAGTCTCCGCGATAAGAAGCGACATCACCCTGAGATCGCAAAATCTGCGAAATCAAACTCTGGTTCTTCAGCTCGCGGGCCAGGGAGAGTGCCTCGTCGAAATTGGCCTGAGCTTCGTCGCCCCGTCCCGCCTGGGCAAGCGATTGCCCGTAGCCGGTGAGAAATTCGGCCATGTCGGAGCTGCGGTCCTTCAGATCACGGAAAATCTTCAGCGCATCCTGGCGTGAATTCAGGGCAGCGCCAAAACGGCCCTGATAGGCGAACACACCACCCATGTCGTACTCATTCATGGCCGTGCCATGTTTATCGCCGGAAGCGCGCCACAAATCCAGAGCTTTAAGATATTGAGACAAAGCCGCATCGTACTGTCCCAGCTTGGTGTTCGTGACCGCCAGGTTGCGCACAGTTTGGGCGATGTCATCAGCGACATTCAACTTCTCGCGGAGTTGCAGTGCTTGCTGAAAGTAAGTCAGCGCATCCTCATATTGGCCCTTGGAAAGATAAGCGGTGCCAACATTGTTCAAAGTCATGGCCTGGCTGGCCTGATCGCCCAAGTCCCGTTCGATCTGCAGGGCTTCCTTGTAAAGCGTCAGCGCTTCATCCGTCTGCGACCGGTCCTGGTCGAGGTTGGCCAGGTCGTTAAGCGTGTCCGCCACGCCTCGTTTGTCGCCAATGTCTCGCCGGATCTGCAACGCCTCTTTGTAACTGGCCAGGGCTGCCGCCGGCTGGCCCATCATTACCTGCGCCTGCGCACTCTCATTCAGGCTAACGGCAATGCCGCGCTTGTCCCCAATTTGTTTCTTGATCGCCATCGACTCTTGATAGTTGCGCAACGCCTCCTCCGGCTTGTTAGTCAGCCGGTAGGCGACGCCGATGGCTTGCAGAATCGCAGCCTTCTCTTCCTGGTTGTCGAGCTGAATGGCGAGTGTCAGAGCGCGATTGAGAAAGTCCAGGCCATTTTGAGGATTGCCGCTCTTGATCTCCACCCGGCCGCTGGCCAGGAGCGCATCCACATACTTCGGATCCTGCTCGAGCACCTTGGCCAGATGCAGCCGGGCGTTGTCGAAATCATTGGCATCCTCGTACAGCGAGGCCAGCGTGAATTGAATATCGGGATCTTCCGGCGACACTTTGACCATGTTCTGATAGGCAACAATGGCCTTCTGGGTGTCATTCTGAATACGGGCGTTTGAGGCCTCGATCAGATATTTCTCAGCAGTGGGCAGTGGCGCGCTAAGCTCCACGGCGCGCCGCGAGTAACGCTCGGCTTCGTTGTCGTATCCGAGGCTGGCGTAGGTTTGGGCCAGGCGGGAAAACGCCAGAGCAAATTCGGAATCGGCCTGGGTGGCGGAATCGAACTTCTTTTGGGCTTCGAGGTTGTTCCCCTGACGTACCAGCTCAATCCCCTGGTTGTAATCCCGGAGGGCCTCGGTGGACTTCGAAGACGGCCGGAAGGCCTGCGCCTGCAGTTCCTTTACGATTTCGGGTGAGAGCGCAAGGTTCTCGCGGATGGACTGGGCCAAGCGGTCTACTGCCGCCAGCAAATCTTTTTCCGATTGGGCTTCCGCCTTCAAAGTGGACGTGCGTTCACGTTTCAAGTCCTGCAAGGTGGCATCAATGCGAATCTCATCGCCGACTTTGACATACTGCCCCCATACCAGTGTCTGCGCATTGCTGAATTCCCCGAGCTGCCGCAACGTCTGCGGATCAAGCTGGGAATTGGGATTGAGATGCAAGTCGCGCAGGACCTGATGCACGCGGTCGGACGATACCGTGCGCAAGCTGGCCGATTGTCCGACGTCGGTACTCAGCATTTCGGCAAGGCTGGAGCCAAGCCAGTCGAGGCTCGCATCCCCTGAAGCATTGTGAAACGGCAGAATGGCAAGCGACGCTATCGGCCCGTGCGTCTTCTTTCCAAGGTTGGGAAAAAGCCTGCCGCGTAGCATCCATCCCGCAAGCGCGACGACGATTGCGAGCGCGACCGTCGCCCACTTCCACACCGGGAAAGTTTTCTTGGGCGCTGGGAAATGGGCCGAGATCAGTGATGCCGAAATCGGACGCTTTCCTTGCCAGGCATCGAGATCGTTCAGAATCTCCTGCACCGTCTGGTAGCGCTGATTCAACTCACGCTCCAGGCACTTGGCGACGATGTCGCTCAATCCCTTGGGAATCGTAGGATCCAACTCCACTACCGGAATCGCGCGTTCCTGGCTGCGTTTCAGAAGGCTGGCGATGGCAGTGTCTGCCTTGTAGGGGGTACGCCCGGTGAGCAGCTCGAAAAATACCAGCCCCAACGCGAAAATATCAGATCGCTGATCGAGGTCCCGTCCGAGGGCCTGTTCGGGGGACATGTACTCCATGGTTCCAACCAGCGCGCCGGTGTTGGTCATACCGTCCGACTCCACCAATCGCGCCAGGCCGAAGTCCATCACCACCGTGCGGCCCTGCAGATCGCGCATGATGTTCTGCGGCTTCAGGTCGCGATGAATCACATTGACGGTATGTGCCGCATAGAGCGCAAAACATGTCTGGCGGATGGTTTCGACTGCTTCTTCAGGAGTGAACTTGCCGCGCTCCAGCAGCAGACGTCGCAAGTCCGCGCCCTCGATGAATTCCATGGTGATGAACTTGACCCCATCGGCGTCGGTCAGATCGTAAATACGGATTACGTTCTTATGGGTCACCTGATGGGCCAGCAGTAACTCCTGCTTGAAGCGGGCGACAATGGCAGCGTTCGAGGCCAGATCCCGGCGAATCACTTTCAGCGCAACAAAGCGGTCCAGTTCGCGGTCCTTGGCTTTGTACACCGCGCCCATGCCGCCTTCACCCAGCAGTTGCAAAACTTCATAACGTCCGCCGATCACGTCCCCGGGGTTGAGAACGGCTGCGCTGATGGCCATTCCCCAGGAACTCTTCGAGGCGGGCGCTGGCGTGCGGACGATATCGATCAGAGTGGCATCGAGGTCGGCAAGAGTAGCGTGAGGATCGGGAGGAAGGGGACTGCCTGACTCGGGGTTTAGCGTAGCACCGCTGGAAGAACTCTCGCCCTTAGCGGGGGCGCGCACACCTGGCGAGGTCGCGTCCGAGGCGGCGTCGCGCGGGGTTTTCGGTCCTTCCATGTAGTCACCCGATCAGGCGTAGAGACTGCGAAAACCAAGCTACTTCAACCAGCCAACCTCATGCTTCTAAAGCTAAAAGTATATACCTGTGGCCGGCTCGGGGGGAGAGGAGAACCTTCATTGTACTCGGGCGCGGAGGCGGTTGCCTACGACGAAATAGCAGACCCGGCTTGGGGGTAATGCTGGGTTACCGCCAAGGACAGGACTGGGCTTGGCGGGCGTACCCTAAGTAAACGCCGAGATGCCGTCGCGATGTAAAATCAGGGGGAATCACCAACCGGGCGCGTAGCTCAAATGGATAGAGCATCGGATTTCTAATCCGGCGGTTGCAGGTTCAATTCCTGCCGCGCCTACCAATCTTTTCTATAGCTTGCGAGCGAGCCCCGCCGGAATCCGTTGCAAGTTAACTGCAAGCTGGGAGGAACTCGATTCCAAATTGGCTTTTGCTGCCGATTCGCCAGGCAGCGGACGTTGCGGTGTCCCAATATCCAGTGTCAGAGAGATCAGTGCAAACATTGGGCGTCGGCGCTCGTCTTTCGATTCCGGCCACGGGACAAACATCTCGGGCGTCGGGGCCGGCTCCAGAATTCGTGATGTAGAACCCTGAGTCGATGAGTGTATTGACGTATGTGCTTGTAGTTCGATGAATTTTGATTACGTCGGTGGTCATCCATTTGGTGTGCCGTGGGCCTTCCTGTTGGTAATCGTCAACAGGCCAATGTAATCGTTCACCTGGGGCCAAGGCGCCACTGCTGGGCCGCGCTTGCCATAAAAGCCGGATGTCCAACTGACAACACAAACATGCCACCCAGTGTGAGCCGGCGAGAAACATTTCGACAGACGATATGGAAGTCGCCGACATAATGGAGCGCCAGCGAACTAATCACAACTTCGAATTGACCGTCGGCGAGGTCGATGTCTACGGCGCAACGTTAGAACCCCTGTCCAGAATCGATTCCTGGGGAACTCCAATAACCTTTAGCGTCCTATTTGCCTTCTTCGCGACTGATGCCACAAGAGGACCGGCGCTGTGATGAAGATCACAAACATGTGTGACATCGGACGCTGCACGCCCTGGAACCGGCCCAGATAATAGCCTCCGACTCAGACCTCCTATGTAATGAAGGGAATAGCCCACAGTTTCGACCGCCAAAGGAGGCGATCAGATGGATACGCGGCAACGGGTGTTTCTGCTTCTTGTTCTGGTTCTGACACTGGTACTTCTGGCGGGAACCAGCTACGCGATCCCGGCCTTTTCGCGTCAGTACGGTACATCGTGCAGCACTTGTCACGTGGATTTCCCCAAGCTCAACGATTTTGGCAAAGCGTTCAAAGACGCCGGATTCAAATTTCCCAAGGACGATGAGACATTCATCAAGATCCCCCCGGTAATGCTGGGGGCACCGGCTCAGGCAGAAATGTGGCCGCATACCATCTTTCCGGGCACCATTCCGGGGCTGCCGCCGATCGGCCTGCGCTTCAATACTTTCTTTCAGGTGGTGAGCAACAACCGGAATAATTTCAATGCCCAGAATCCGGGTGATCCCACCATGCAACAGTTCATTCCTCGCACCGATTTTCAGTCGGGACTGTTTAGCATCTTCATGGCGGGAAACTTCGGCAGCGATATCGCCTTCTGGGTGGATGACGATATTAGTGTGGGCGGGTCGGGCGCCGATGGCGGCTTGGGCGACGGCTATCTGAAGTTCGTCAACATCGGACGTTTCCTCAAACTTCCCAAGGACGCGCTCAGCTTCCGCGTGGGCCAGTTCGAATTGGATCTGCCGTTTAGCCCGGCGCGCAGTTGGAACCTTAGCGGCTGGGACATCTACGACGAGTCGAACATTGGCAATATGAATGGCGGCTTCCCACCCCAGAATGTGAACAACGCATTCGCGCTTTCCAACGCCGCTCAGGGCGTCGAGTTCAGCGGCGGGCATACTTATGGCGGCTACCACTACTCGCTGGCCTCGTGAACCAGAACACCGGGGGCACTCCGGCGGCTGGGACCAACGTGTCGCCAGAAGTGCCTTTACGTCTGACTCGAACTTCAAAGACATCTATGCGCGCTTCTCCTATCGGTTCAATCTGGAGCGCGATCCCGCAAGCCGTAACGAGATTCAGGCCGCGGGAGCAACCGGCCCGCGTGACCACACCTATCTCAACTTCGGCACCCTGTATTTTTATGGCCGTTCCGTGCAGCGTTTCAGCGGACAGGTGGGCAGGTGCGTCCACGGTCCTGACTGCACGGGAGCCGTTCTATCGCGTGGGAGGCGACTTCAGTTTCAACTACCGGACGTTCAACCTGTTCGGCCAGTACCTCTACGGCCATGATCAAAACCTGCTTCCTCTGGTTCCAACCGGGCTTCAGTTGCCCACCGGCTTTGTCCCCGGCCATGCCGCGAGGTTCAACGGTGGTTTCCTGGAAGCGGACTATCTGGCGCTGCCCTGGCTGATGACCATCATGCGCTGGGACTCGGTGAACTCCACCGCGGACTGCCTCAACGGCATCGGGGCAGACGCCAATGCGTCCCGTGCGCCATTCCTGTCGCCTCTTCGCTCGACGCGAAATCGCTTCACGCCCGGCGTGCAGTTCCTGATTCACGCCAACATCAAGGCATCGTTCGAGTATCAGATCCGGCCGCAGCAGGTGGTTTACGACATCACCACCGGAAAACCGATTACCAACCCGTTCCGCACAAACTCCGCGATTGCGGGGCTGGAATGGGTGTACTGAAACCAAGGGAGGTCAACCCTCCCCCACTTTTTAAAACAGGAGAAATCATGAAACGCAATACTCTGGTTGGGGTCGCCGTCCTTGTAATGCTTAGCCTGGCCGCGAACGCCGGCACCATCAGCGGAAAAGTCTCCGGTGTCACCGGTGAGTCGGTTGTTTACGTGGAAGCACCGGCGGGCAAGACCTTCCCTGCCCCGACGCAGCAGCCCGTGATTGATCAGAAGGGACTGATGTTCCAGCCGCACATCATGGTGGTGCAGCAAGGCACGACGGTCGAATTCCTGAACAGCGACAGTGTTGCCCACAACGTGTTCTGGATTTCTGTCGGCGGCAACAAGAAGCTCGGCCACAACCTGGGCACTTGGCCGAAGGGCGAGAAGCGCCCATTCAAGTTCGACAATCCTGGCGCCGTGCCGCTGCTGTGCAATGTGCACCCGGAGATGGCGGGCTATGTCGTCGTTTCGCCCACTCCGTACTTCGCGCATCACCGACAAATCGGCGAATACAAGATCGAGAACGTTCCCGACGGCAGCTACACCGTAACCGCGTGGCATGAAGGCGCCAAGAACCAGTCCAAGCCAGTGACTGTGGCAGGCGACAGCAAAGCGGATTTCACTCTGAGCAAGTAGGGAAACGGTAGGAGCGGGCGGCCACGTCCGCTCCCCGCCTTCTGCGAGTAGAATGCTTTCCATCAAGGCAACGCACTGGGAACGGCCATCATGCTGAAGCGGTACAAAGACAAGAAAGTGGACAGGGATTGGTTGAACACCAATTTCCCTTGCATGATGGCTTGTCCAGCCCACACCAACGCGGGCCGTTATGTCGCGCTGATCGCCGAAGGACGATTTGAAGAAGCCTACAAGTTTGCCCGCGATCCCAATCCCCTGGCCAGCATCTGTGGCCGCGTTTGCGCGCATCCCTGCGAGACCGCGTGTCGTCGCGGGGATATCGATCGGCCCATCGCCATCCGCGCCCTCAAGCGTTTTCTGACGGAGCGGCACGGTCCGGAATCCAAGCATCCGGTCGACATCAATGCAGGGACGGACGCAGAACAAGCTGCCCTTCAAAGTGGCCGTTGTCGGCGGCGGGCCGGTCGGACTGTCCGCCGCCCATGATTTGGCTCTGATGGGTTACTCGGTCACGATTTTCGAAGCCGCTCCCGTGGCTGGCGGAATGCTCTACCTCGGCATTCCGGAATATCGCCTGCCTCGCGACGTGGTCGAGGCGCAGGTGCGAGAAATTCTTGCGACCGGCGACATTACGCTCAAGCTCAATCAAGCCGCCGGACGCGACTTTGTGATTTCCGATCTGCGCCGCCAGGGCTTCGATGCGGTGCTGATCGCGGTGGGCGCGCATCGCAGCCGCGATCTCACCATTCCCGGGCGTTGACCTGGATGGAGTGTACAAAGGCATCGATTTCCTTCTCAATGTGAATCTCGGCTACAAGTTCACCATCGGCAAGAAGGTCATTGTGATCGGTGGCGGCAACGTGGCCATGGATGTGGCGCGTTCGGCGGCGCGCGAAGTCGTCCGGCAGCATGTCGCCGGAGTAGAAGATCTTGAGCCTTCGCTGGAGAGTGTAAGCGCCGTCGCCACAAAGGAAATGGTGGACGTGTCACTCTCTGCCTTGCGCCTGGGCGCGCAGGAAGTGCATCTCGTTTGTCTGGAGAAACGCGAAGAAATGCCGGCGGCCCTGGAGGAGATTGAAGAGGCCGAAACCGAAGGCATCATCATGCATCCCGGGCTCGGGCCAAAGCGCATGATCGGCAGGGATGGCAAAGTTGTGGCGTTGGAGACGCTGAAAACAAAATGGGTCTTCGATGAGAACCGGCGCTTCAATCCGGCATTCTACGAGGGCAGCGAAACGCAACTGGAGTGCGACACCATTATCATGGCGGTCGGCCAGGCACCGAAGCTGGACTTTCTCAAACCCGAAGACGGCGTGGAGCTATCTCCGCGCGGGCTGATTGCGGTGAATCCGCAGACGCTTATGACCTCAGCCAACGGGATTTTTGCCGGTGGCGACTGCGTTTTCGGCCCACGTCTGATCATCGACAGCGTGGCGGACGGCAAGCGCGCCGCCGTGGGCATCGATGAGTTTCTGCGTGGCGCAGAAGCATCCCGAACCCATCGTCGAAGTCGAGGTCTTCAAACGCCACAGCATGCCGCTTGGACCTGCTCGATATTGCCCGCCCGGCCATACCCATGCTGCCGCTGGAGCGCCGCACCGGAGTCACGGAAGTCGAGATCGGCTACGACGCCGCGTCGGCCATGGAAGAAGCGCAGCGCTGCCTGCACTGCTGGGTGAACACGGTCTTCGAGGGCAGCCCAGAAGATGGCAGCATGTGCATTCTGTGTGGCGGTTGCGTGGACGTGTGCCCGGAAAACTGCCTGCAACTCGTCTCCCTGGACCGGATTCAGTTTGAGCCGGAAACGGTGCAGCAGATCCGCGAGCAACCAGGAATTGTTTGGCGTGGAACTCGACGAAGTGGCAGCCGATGAACTCGGCGATCGTGACCGGCTCGGCCATGCTGAAGGACGAGACGCGCTGCATTCGCTGCGGGCTTTGCGCCACGCGCTGTCCGGTCGGCACCATCACCATGGAGTCCTACAACCTGGTTTCTGCTGAGCCCACCGGGTTGATTTCGATTGAAGCCATTGATGGCCCACTCCGGCCCAAAGCGCCGGCCATGGCTGGAGGCCCGAGGTAGACCAATGTCCGAAGAAAAACCGATTACGCCGCCGGAGTCAGACAAAGACCTCGATCGTCGCGCCTTCTTCGTGAAGCTGGGATTAGGATCGCTCAGTATTGCCGCCGCAGGTACGGTCGCGTTTGCATACCAGTTCCTCTCGCCCAACGTTTTGTATGAGCCTTCTCCCATCGTCAATGCCGGCAAGCCCGAGAATTATGCGGTGGATTCGGTGACACTAGACGTGAACTCGGGAATTTATCTCATCCATGCCCAGGAAGGTTTTTTTGCATTGAGTGCCGTTTGTACACACCTCGGATGCCTGACGGCATGGAAACCGGAGTTGGGGATCATCGCCTGCCCTTGTCATGGCAGCAAGTTCAAGCGTGACGGAGAAAAGATTGAAGGCCCGGCCCCAAAGCCGCTGCCCTGGCTGCAGACCTGGGTGAGCGATGAGGGTGATCTGATGGTGGACCGTTCCATCAACATTCGTCCCATGCAGTTTGTGAGGGTGTGAGCGTGGCGAAGACAATCACGAACTACTTCGACGAATTGCGCGGAACCCGGGTCTGGCGCTCGGTCTTCCGCGGCGGCACCGGATCCAGCACCCTGCGCCGCGCGCTCGCGGTGCAGCAGAACGTATTCCTGCACCTGTTCTCCACCAAGGTGCGGACCCGCATGCTGAGCTTCTCAGCGCGACCTGGTATCTGGGCACGCTGACCTTTGGGACATTTCTCATACTGGTAGGTACTGGCATTCCCCTGATGTTTTACTACCATCCCTCGGTACCGCAGGCATATGCCGACACCAAGGATTTGCAGTTTGTCGTTTCCTCGGGATTATTCCTGCGCAACCTGCACCGTTGGTCCGCGCATGCCATGGTCTTCCTGGTATTCGCACACATGTTCAAAGTTTTTTACCGTGGCGCCTATCGTCCGCCACGCGAGTTCAACTGGGTCATCGGAGTCATCCTGCTGCTGGTGACGCTGCTTCTGAGCTACACAGGCTATCTGCTGCCCTGGGACCAGTTGGCGTTCTGGGCGATCACGGTGGGTTCGAATATTGCTTCCGCGGTGCCAGTTTTGGGCAACAAGGTTCACTTCCTCATGCTGGGCGGCAATCTGGTGAATGCCAATGCGCTGCTGCGCTTTTACGTGCTGCACTGCATGATTCTGCCGCTGGTTGCGATTCTCTTCATCGCGGTGCACTTCTGGCGCATTCGCAAAGATGGCGGCCTCTACGCGCACCAGAGCGAGCCAAGAACGGTCGCGGCTCAACCGGTTCCTGCCGCCGCGAAGGGAGCCCAATAGCCATGACCGATCCCAAGGACTTCGTCGCCGGCATGGACTCGAATGCACGCAAGTCACCCACGCGCGTTGTCTTCGTCACTCGACGAACCTCGGCGCAGGTCAAAGCCACGGACGAAGATCAGATTCAGACCTATCCGGAAGTTCTTGTTTCGCGCTATCGTCGCCATCGAGGTGCTAGCCATCGCGCTGGTGGTCGTATCGCTTCTGTTCAACGCTCCGCTCGAGGGCATCGCCGACCCCTCGCATACCCCCAATCCCGCCAAAGCGCCCTGGTACTTCCTCGGCCTTCAGGAAATGCTGCACTATTTCCCTCCCGTCGTGGCCGGTGTGCTGGTGCCGACTCTGGTGGTGATCGCGCTGATCGTGATTCCGTACTTCAACATCAACGTCGAGGCCGAAGGCGTGTTCTTGAAGGATCGTCAGCGGCGCATCCTCATCTTTTATGTGGTTGCGGCTGTGCTTTCTCTGTTTTTGTTGTTTTTTGATGTGTACGTGGCCCTGGTGCCAACTTTGATCGTCGCTGGGTTCATGGTTCTGGCGGCACAAAGTTCTCCACAGTCGACTTCAGCTTTTCGGCGTTATCTGGCTGCCAAACCACTTTCATTCTGGATCATGACCTGGTTCTTGTTCGAATTGGCAGTACTCACGGCGGTAGGTACTTTCTTTCGCGGCCCAGGCTGGTCTTGGGTCTTGCCCTGGAGAAGCTAGTTGGAACCATCGAAGAACACGTTGTCTTCGCTGTGGCAGACGTTGTTCGGCCATCCCGTGCGGGCCTTTGGGGTGGTCAGCCTGTTGTTGGTGATTTCTCTGGCCATCGCGCCGGCAAAGAACCACTTCAGTGAATGGCGCCATTATCAGAAGCAGTATCTCGCACTGATTCGCAACCGCGGGGACGCGGTCACGCTGCAGCGCCACTTTCATGACGGAATCCAGCAAATCTGGCTCCCGCAGTTGGGAGTCGTCGATCGCTGCACCACCTGCCATGTGGGATTGAAAGAAGCTAGTCTGGCCGACGTCAGTACCCAGCCATTCCGCCAACACCCGGTGATTCCCCACACCTCTGACCAGTTCGGTTGTGTGATGTGTCATCGCGGGCAAGGTGCGGCAACGACCGTTGAAGAAGCGCACAGCAGCACGCTGGCCTGGGAGCAGCCAATTTTGCCGGCTCGCTATGTACAGTCTTCCTGCGGGCAATGCCATCGTGCAGCATTAACCGGCACTCCGCAACTCAATGCAGGCCGCAATTTGCTGGCCCGCTATGGCTGCGTGCATTGCCACACCATCAAATTACCCGACGGCAGCGCTATTAGGCCGACAGATGATCCACCTTCACTTGAGCACATCGCTGACAAGACGACGCGGGAATGGATCTACGCATGGTTAAAAGACCCTCAGTCCTATGCCGTCACAGCAACCATGCCGAATTTCAAGTTAAGCGATCCGGACATGCGCGACATTTCGGCTTTCTTGATCGCAAACAGCACACCGATCCCGGGAGACACGGAAGCAGATGCCAGGAATGAGAAAGGATCCGACCCGACGGCAGCCGCCAGCTTGTACGGAGAGTCTTTCTGCGCTTCCTGCCATGCCGTGCAGAACGCCGCCGGGAATGTGGTTGGCGGCGATGTCGGTCCAGAACTGACCCGCGTCGGCAATAAGGTAAGACCGGAGTGGTTGCGGGCATGGTTACGGAACCCTCGCGTCTACGATCCGGGAACCGCCATGCCGCATTATCGATTCACCGATCAGCAGGTTTCCCTGCTTACCGGATTCCTGGGAAACAAGACCGATTCCGATCTGCTGTCCAATGTGCATCTTGACCCTGCCACCCCGGAGCAGATTGCTCATGGCAAGCTTCTGGTGACTGAGTACGGCTGCGCCTCTTGCCACGAGATCAGCGGCATCAAGAAGCCCGATAACTTCGCTCCGGAATTGACCCGCATCGGCAGCAAGCCGGTCACTCAGATTAGCTTCCTGCCAGGCATGCCGCACACCGTGCCGGATTACATCTCGGCCAAGATCCGGCAGCCGCGCTCGTTCGGTTCGGCAGTAAAGATGCCGCAATACACTTTCACGCCCGCGCAGGTCGATGCGCTGACGACTGCGTTGCTCGCGCTCACCGACCGGGCACATGACCTGCCGCTGGCATTAACGGTGCCGGCGCAACCGCCTTCGGTGTACCAACCGGCAGGCAAGGCTGGACAGCTCATGTCGGATCTGGCCTGCTTCAGTTGCCATGCCATCAATGGTCGTGGCGGCGATATGGCTCCCGACCTGACTTGGGAAGGCAGTTCGGTGCAGCGGCCGTGGTTGCAGGCATTCTTGAAGAACCCCGGCACTCTGCGTCCAGCGCTGATCCGCCGCATGCCCAGGTTCAATCTTTCGGATAGCGAAGTCAACGAACTTACCGACTACATCATGACCGTCTATCAGACCCCGGCATTTGATCGCGACTCGATGCCCGCCAGCGGATATTTGCCGGCCCAGGTGGAGCAGGGAAAACAACTCTTCTACTCCAAGTACGCCTGCCAGTCTTGCCACATTATTGACACCAAGGCCGACAAAGGCTACATCGGGCCAACGCTTACGCAAGTGGGCTCGCGCCTGAATGCTGCCTGGATTTACCACTGGCTGAAAGACCCACAGACCATGCGGCCCGGTACCATCGAACCGAACCGCAACATGAACGATGAAGACGCCCGCGCCCTGACCGCATTCCTGATGACTCTGAAGGGCTCCAGCAAACAGGAGGCGAAGAAATGAAGAGACATCAGAAGGCGTTGTTCATAGCGGTCCTGGTTCTGTTAGGCACGGGGTGCGCCCACAAGCCAGGCCCTGCGGTTACCGCAAAGCCCACGGCTTTTGGGGCCGCGCTGGTGGAATCGAGCGGAGGGAAGCAGTTGGGCGCCACCGGCATGGTGCTCGCGCAGCCCCTGGTCGTGCAGGTCAACGATGAACAAGGCGCGGCTGTCACCGGTGCGTTGGTCGAGTTCAGCGGTCCGGCGGGCGTCAGTTTTGAACCTCCAAGTGGGCTAACCGATTCCAGCGGGCAGTTCAGCACCAACGTCGCTCTGGGCGGCATGGCAGGCCGATACCAACTCACCGCACACACGTTTACCAAGACTCAGAAATCCGTCGAGCTGAAGATTGAAGAGATCGCACTGGGATATCAGCAGCAGCTGGGATATTCAGCTCGACGACAAGTATTGCGGCCGCTGCCACAATCCAGAGTCCACGCCGGAGCGGGTTTCAAATTACGACAATCTTGAGGTCAAGCCGCACCCCTTCACCGAAGGCGACACGCTAAACAAAATGAGTGATGCCGACCTGACCGCGATCATCAGTCACGGCGGACCGGCCCTGAACAAATCGGCACTGATGCCACCCTACGGATATACTCTCAGCAAGACAGAGATCGAGGCACTGATTTCCTACATTCGCCTGATCTCGGATCCTCCCTACCATGCGTCCGGAATGGTCTATGCACAGAAATAAGGCTGGATGGGTTGGCCTTGTGCTGCTGACGGCCAGCATCTCAATGGCGCAAGTTGTATCGCCGGCGGAAATCAAAGACCCCGCACTACGCGCCCTGCAGCAGGAGTACATCGACGACTTGAGGCTCGCAGGCCAGGATTTGCTGGCAACCAAATTTGACTATCCGTTCTACCTCAGTCGCAGGCTCGACCTCGACCAGGCACAGCAAATACGTGCGGATCAACATTCCATCCGCTTCGACAGCTATAACGGCAAGACCGTGGTCGCGATCACCGGCAACTACTATGCTTCGTACTCTGCGGACAAGGTCAGTCCCGAAGAGCGGGCTCGAAACACGTTTCTCAACGTAGTGATGCCGGTCCTGAAAGCGGCAGTCCCGCGCTTTCAGGGCAACCAGCAAGTGCAAGGGTACGCGGTGGAGATCTCGCATCACATCACCGGCAAAGTCATGGGAGTGTCCATGGAGCGTCCGGAGAACCTGATGGTGTTCCTGCCGCAACGTGCTGCACTGAGGCTGCTCGGTTCCAATGATGACAACACCCGTCAAGCGGCGTTGATGCAAGGGCAAACCTTCTTGAATGCTCAACCTGTCACCATCTGGCTTAACGGCACCGGACCTCAATTGGCGGCCAATGTTCCTCCGGTTGACGATTCCAGCGACGCGCATGCTGGTCTCACCGCTTCGGCTCAAGGCGGAGCCGAAATTGCTCCCGGCGGAGCCGCCGGCGGACAATTGCCGGGCACCGCGCCAACTGCTCCGATTGTGAGAGAGCCCCCGGCGCCTCCTGTGCGCGACACCTCGCCGGAGGCGTTGTCTTCATTGCAAGCGGCCAACCAGCAAGTAGTCGATCGGATCGTGAAGGAACTGGATACCCAGGCCCACTTCGTTTCCTACGCACCCCCGAAATTCGTGGCCTTCCGCCAGGGCATCTATCTTGAGCTCTCACTGAATTCAACCTTGCCGTCATCTGCTGCGGGATCGCGATACAAGCTCGCAGCCATGGCTTTCGATGACCACATTGCCCACCTGATCCGTCCGTTGCTGGTTTTCTTCAAGAATGAGCAGGAGTTTGACGGGATCGGCTTCAGTACAACCGTTCACCTGGCCGGCAAGTCGGCCGTCAGCACATCCGAAGCCGTAGAATTCTTCTTTCCACTTTCGTCCCTGCGCTGCTACGAAAAGTACGATTGCACCGGCCAGCAGCTGCTGGACGCCGGAACCGTGCTCATCAACGGTGAGCGTGTGGCCCTCGATCTGCAAATCGCTGAGCAAGGCTCCAGCCGCTGACGATGGTCGCCGGCCTTGTTGCAGTCGGTGAAACGGTTCCCGTCGCAATGGATGACCTGAGGTACGTGAGGTAACGCTACCTCTTGTTGACGTCCTGGATCAGAACCAGGTCTGATGGCGTATCGCCGCGCACTAGCGCCAGACGCTTTCCATCGGGCGACCACTGGTAGGAGTAAATCCGCAACGACTTGTAATCCGTGATCTGGTGTCCGGCTCCGCCATCCAGCGGTTGCAGCCAGAGATTGTCCACGCCCTTGTCGCGGATGGGATAGACGATTCCTTTGCCGTCTGGGCTGAACTGCATGTTGCCATTGTGCCGCGGATCATATTCGAATGTGCGGGTGATCTGAGCCGACGTGAGCGAAATGAGTGAAATGTTCGGCTTCTGTGCCTTGAAGTCGTAGGTTCCGAGGACGGCGGTATTCCCATCGCGCGCGATTGCAAAACCAGCCTGGACTTCGACAAGTTCCTTAAACGTTTTTAGAACTGCCTCAGGTTTGCCGCCGGGAGGAACTTTCATGAAGGCGCGAGTGACAAAGTCGATGTAGAAAACAGTGTTTCCATCGGGAGAGCAGGCCGCCAACTCGTCGTTCTTGCCATCGCTAACCTGGACCAGGCCGGTGCCGTCGGGGTTGCTGCGCCAGACGTTCATGGTCATCGTATTGGGCACCCCGCGTGTAAACACCACGCTTCCATCACCGCAACCATGTGGCTGAAGAGCACCCGCATCGGCTCCGGGAGCCAGTTCGGATTTGACTCCGCCGCCGGTATCGATGACGCGTACAGCGCCCGATTGCTCGGTCAGGAGCTTGCCGTCGTTCGTCCAGGAAACAAAGGTGATCGGATCGCCCGAACTTATCTGTTTCAGGTCGGAGTAGTCGGGCTTTTCGCCGGCGCTCACATACAGGTCGCGAATCGACTGGCGCATGACGCTGGCGATGGTCTTGCCATCAGAGGAGACACTCACCGCGCCGTAGTCGTTGGCGTCAGCGGTGACAGGGTGTAACGTGCCGTCAGACGTGTTGATCAATCCAATCTGGTCGCGGGCGAAGCGCGTTTCCATGGTCGCGTACGTGACCGCGAGCGACTTCCCGTCGGGCATCCACGCCACGTTATCAATCGCTGTTGAAGGAGGACTCGCAATGCTCTTCTGCTCTCCGGTATTCGGATCGATGGAGACAATTGCCACTGCTCTGCCGCCCTTGCTCAACTGAGAGGCAATTCCGGCGATGGATTTCCCATCTGGCGCCCACGATGTAGACATGATCGGGGCGCTCATAGGCCCGCTGGCGATGCTCTTTTCGTTGCTGCCATCCGCGTTGGCGATCACGACATGGAATTTGCCCGGTTCGGGGTCGTTGGCACGCGCAAAAACGAGACGTTGCCCATCGGGAGAAAACCCGGGATTGGTGTCAATGTCTTTGACCAGCAATTGTGGCGTTCCGCCGAGGACAGGAATGCGATAGAGATCGAACTCCTGCGAAGCAGGACCGCTCGTGGGCAGAGTATGAGAGTAGTAGATGTGGCTGCCGTCAGGCTCGAATCGCAGGGCGAGATATTGCACGTGCTGGGGCTGATTGATCTGCACATTGCTTTCGCTGGCGAGATGCCGCAGCCATAACGATTCATTGCCTTCGGTGGTGAGCACGTAGGCGAGATACTGGCCATCGGGAGACATGGCGCCGATCTGCGCATTGTGCGTGCCGCTGACTCTGGTGATCTTTATGCTCTCGAAGGGCCGATGCCGCGTGGCAAAAAAGAGGCTGTACACCCCGAAAGCAGCGGCAGCTAGCAGGAGCACGACCACGGTGACGATGACTCCGACGCCGGTCTTATGCTGGCGGGCCGCGGTCGCCAGAACCGAGCCGCTTGAGGCGTGCTCGAGCGATGCCACAGGTACGCTTGGGCTTGAATCGCGTGTTGGGCCGGGCTCTTGCGCTCGTTCGCGGCCGGATTCTGTATCACGTTTGAGGCGCTTCAGATCGCTTCGCAGCTCCGCTGCAGATTGATAGCGCAGGTCGCGATCCTTCTCCATCAACTTGCTGATGATGTCGTCGAGCTTCAAAGGGAGGGAGGTGTTGAGGCGCAGGGGCGGGACCGGGGTTCGATTCAGAATGCCGTCGAAGATGATGGCGGATGTGTCGCCCTGAAAAGGCAGAACACCGGTCGCCATTTCGTAGAGCACGGTGCCGAAAGAAAAAAGATCCGTACGGGAATCGAGCTCCTTGCCCTTCGCCTGCTCAGGAGACATGTAGGCGACAGTTCCAACTGCGGTGCCAGGGCTGGTCAGAAGCTCCAATGCGGTGGCTGCGGTTGGTCCGGCGGCAAGGTCTTTGGTCTGTGCCGCGACCTTGGCTAAGCCGAAATCGAGAACTTTCGCGTGGCCGCGCTTGGTGACAAAAATGTTGGCCGGCTTAATGTCGCGGTGAACGATGCTCTCCCGTGTGCGCGGCATCGAGCGCGTCGGCCACTTCGATCGCGAGCGACAGAAGAGTCTCAGTGTCCATCGGGCGGCCAGCGATATGATGCCTTAAGGTCGCTCCATCGAGGAACTCCATCACGATGAACGTTTGCCCATCCTGCTCTGCGATTTCGTGAATGGTGCAGATGTTGGGATGATTCAGAGCCGAGGCGGCCTTGGCCTCGCGGCGAAACCGAGCGAGAGCTTGGGCGTCTTTGGCGACATTATCGGGTAGGAACTTCAGGGCGACGAAGCGTTCGAGATTGAGGTCTTCGGCCTTGTAAACCACACCCATTCCGCCACCGCCGAGCTTCTCTACGATGCGATAATGCGAAATGGTTTGGCCGATCATGGCGCGACAGTCATGGTATGCGTGGATCCTAGGGAAGTCAATGAAAGCTAATGGGTTGATCGCTAAGCGGAAGTCAATTCGTGAAAATCCCATAGCACTCATTGACCCCCCGAATGGGGGTTTTGAGCGCTAACGCCTGATTGCCAGAGTTAACTTCCCGTTTGCCCTCGTATCTCGCTATTTCACTCATTGACCAGAAGGCTGGGGGGTGGGATTCAGTGAGTGCAATCTTTACGGGCCTTCGCGAGAGCCACTCGGGGCAGGTTCACGAATCCTTGTTCATTTGCAAGTTTCACAGCAAGTTCGGACCCACCTGAGAGCCCTTCTGTCCACTTCAGGGCCCTCAAGCGTGATCCTATTAATGTTGAAAACTATCGACCCCACCAGCTTAGCAACTGATTTCTAATCGCCGGTTGCAGGTTTCAATTCCTGCCGCGCCTACCAATCTTTTCTGCAGCTTGCGGGCAATGCCCCCGTGAAATCATGGACCGTCTGGTCGCGGGCAAGACCTCTAGAACACGTGCTCTGCTGTATCACCCTCGAACACCAGAGAGTGCAGCACTCGTTGGTTGGCGGCGTTGAGCACATAGGTGGTTTGGGTCTGGTCGGCCTTCGTCTTCAACGGCACCAGATTGCACTTTACCCTGGCTTCGGCTGGCTTGGTGGTGTTGATTTGCTTGAACACCATGATGTGGTTCTCGCCTTCCATGGTATGCAGAACCCGGTACTCGCCCTGCGGCAGCAGAGTATTCCCTACCAGGATTGGTGAGGTGAACTTGAGATTGCGGCTATCCGCGACTCCAAACTTGTTCTGGCCCGCGCTCGCCAGCGTTGCAAGGGTCAAGACGCACAGCGCGACTACAGCTACAATTTTAAGAAAGCGCATAAATCCTCCGTTTCGGTCGTCCGCATAGGGACGACAAGTCCAGCATAGAGGGATCATGCGATCGCCGCCGTGTCCCACGTCACGAAGGCATGTGATATCTGCTGATCTCCGCCAGTACGGCTGGCGTTCGCTTAGAGATTCGCAGGAGTGAAGACCATCTCTTGTTCTCGGGGATAACTAGGGGCCCTTGTCCGGCAAAGGTCCTCTTCCCGCCAAGTTCCATTGCTGGCGGATGAAGTTCGTCAATCCGCCGCGGTCGCGAAATGCTTCCGTACCCCCCTCCTTGGTCACCGAATACGCAGCCGCGATATTGGCAAAGGCCAGGCAGTCCTCTAGTTTCGCCCCCCGCAAATACAGGTGAATGAATCCAGCATCAAAGGTGTCGCCAGCGCCGACGTCATCGACCATCCTGACGGGAGGTGGCGCCGAACTCCATTGTTCGTCGCCAGACCGGCAAATGGCGGCCGCCGACCCACGTTTCACCACCACCACCTTCGAGAGGCCAGCCAGAACGTTCAACGCCTGCGAGAAGTCCGCGGTATGGGTAATTTTCTTGGCCTCGCGATCGTTGGGAAAGAAAAGATCGACATACTTCAGGACCTCGATCAGATCTGGCCCCCATTTGTCCTCGGGATCGTCATTGGTGTCGAGCGAGGTAGTGAGACCCGCGCTCTTGGCCTGCCGGAACAGATCCAGAATTCGCGGACGGAGAGCGCGGTGCAGAAAAAAAGAGGAGAGATGAAGATGGCGAGCGCGACGAAGGTACTCCATGTCGATGTCGGAAGATTGCATCTCGAACATGGTTCCGGGATACGTCAAGATATAGCGATGCTGAGGGTACGGCAGCACGACCGTCAGCCCAGTGGAGGTCTTGCCGATTCCTTGCTTCATGCGGCTGATGTCGACGCCGACAGCGGACAATCGCTCGGCTGCTATCTTACCCAGTGGGTCCGAGCCAATTTTCGAAACAAAACCAACTTGCGTACCCAGTGCACACAAGTTATGCGCGAAGATCGCCGAGGAGCTCCCGAGTGTCAACGACAGACCGCTAGCCAAATGTTCCCGGTCGAGGACCAGATCTTTAGGCAGTCCGTAGAGTATGAGATCCAGGTTAAGCTCGCCGACCACGCAGACCTCAATCATTCGAGAGTTCCTTTCGCAAGGGTACTGTACGCCACCGCAGAAGTTCCAGTCAGGAATGAATGCTGACGTTCTGTACCACACGGCTGATGGCGCCGTTTGGGCTAGGACAATCTGGGCGAAGGTTCCATCTCAGCGAGAAAAACAGGCCGAGCACTTGCCCGAAGATCACGTCCAACGGAGGACGGTAGTCGTCGGCGGCAGAGAATGGCGTGGCGGGAGCGAGATAGTGTTCCGCCAAAGACCCGATCGAAGCTCCCTTTCCCGCGACGACGACCCGGCTCCTGACCAGTCGCTTGTTTCTAATCTCCTCCAGCAAGTCCCGCTCGTACCCCTGCACGCTTTGCGTGTCCGATAGAAAGCACACGAACAGAGTGTCCTGGTCCAACGCGGCCATAGGGCCGTGGCGCAAGCCCAAAGCCGACTCTGACATCGTCAGGACCTTGCCGGCGGTCAACTCCAGCAGCTTGAGAGCGGATTCCCTGGCCACGGCCCGCAATGGCCCTGACCCCACAAAACAAGCCTTGGTATAGCGTTCCTTCGCCAATGCGGCAGCGCAGTCTGCCGCCATCGGCAGCAAGCTCTTTCCAGATTGAACCAGTTGCATCAGGACTGGCTCGTATCTGCCGGGATCCTCGGCGTGGGCCAGGCATTGACCGAAAACCACCATGTTGGAAAACGAACTGGTCATAGCCAAGCCGCGGTCGTTCACCGCGTCTTCCAAACAGATGCTTAGCACCTGCGCTTTGCCTGCGTTCTCGAGGACCATCTGTCCATTGGCATTGCAGGAGACTATGAGGTGATGGATGTCTGGGCGCTTCCGGCAGGCGTTTTGCAATACCGCAACTCCCTCCGGACTGTCGCCCGAACGGGAGAATGAGACCCAGAGATATTTCTGCTGAGGCCTGACCAGTTCGTCGAAATGGGTCAGCAAATCGGTACTCGGAACTGCAATGACTTCGCACTGCCAAGCCTTGCGAAGCAAGTAAACCAGCGACTGCCCAATGTAGTCCGAGGTTCCCGCACCCACCAGAAAAACTGCAGGCCTTGAACCTGCTGCCGCAAGGAACCCCCTGATCTCTTCGCTCTTCTGCTTGAAGAGCTCGAAAGTGGAGAGCCAGGTGTCAGGCTGCTGGGCGATCTCTGCGGGAGTATGTGCCAACCCGCGGGTCGTCTTCTCAGTCTCCGGCAGATCCAACAATGCAGAAAGAGCATTCACTCTTCATCACTCCTCATACCAAAACACCGCTCCCTTCTCAATGGTGGGCAGGGTGTAGGTGACCCCGTCACTGCCTGCCACTCCCTGCAGCGGCTGCGCCTCTCCAAGAAAGGGTAGAAAGAATCCGGTGCTTTTGGTGGTTCCGGTGACGACGACTTGCACGCCGGTCTGCGGTATTTGAATAGGATTCGCCCCACCGCGCAGCCCGGCGAAGTTTGCGAAAAACACATGAGGTTTTCCGTCCACGCGAACAATTGATGTGGCAATCATCGGGGAAGCAACCACTCGGATCGTGCCAGCAACTCTCAGGCGTTCCAGAAATTCGTGTTCCTGATCGGGCCTTGAGGCTTCGAAGTCCTTTTGCAGGGACGCGCTGTAATCTTTTCCAGGGCACTTGCTGAACCGGACCACATTTGCCGCGTCCCCCGAACCGGTGGCATCCTCTCCCGTGACTAGCAAGAGCTTGTCGCGCTCCACATATCCATGGAGCCAGGTCCTTTCGGTGTCACTCAGAACCCGTACGTCAGGCAGGATCAGAGTGTTTCCTTGAAAATCCGCAAGCGTGCGCGGGGTCACGATTTGAAACTCCAGGTGCTTCTGCATCAAGAGAATCAGAATTCCGCGGTACGAAGCGATGAATTCTTCGCCATAGAAATTGCGGGTCGCAGGTGAAAAATAGACTCCGATCGGCGCGATCGGAGTGCGCGTCGAATAAAGCGTCTTCTCGTGAGCCTTGATCCAGGAAAATATCTTCGTCCGGGTCGGCAGGTCGTTTGACCCAGCCATCTCGTGGCCGGGAGCATCCCAGAAGTTTGCTCCCGCCATGACCTCGGACATCGCCAGGTTCATCATCGACTGGCGGGCATCGACGTTCTTATCGCCGTCCCACGAATAGTTCAGGATCCAGGTGGCTTTGCCTTCTGCAAAGGCACGAAATGAGTGCATCCCCACCTGATAGGAGAACCAATCGAGCGGCGTTCGTGACGACGCCATATGATCACCCTCGCCAAACTCATATTCATGGGTGATTGCGTCCACCACCGGGTACAGACTGTACACGTCTGCACCCACGCTGCGAGCTTCGTGTTCAATCCCCGGATAGATCTCAGGAATCGTCTTGATCGCTGGATTGACGGACTTTGCAGTCCGGTCAATCTCCTGCACAAAATCAGTGATGGCCTGAATTCTGAAGTCGATCCAGCGGCGAAAGTTGGGATCGGAAAAATCTTCCAGTTTCAGGTCCGTTCTGGCATTCAAACCGGTTTGCTTCTTGAATGCAGCGACCGTGTAGTCGTCGAAGCTGGCCCAGCTGTGCTCCCATCCGTCGAAATGCGTCATCCAGTAGGGAATGTCGACGTAGATTCCATCAATGCCAGTGGCCGCAATCTGCCGGATTCGCTCCATGTAGGTCTTGCGCCACTCGGCGGCAAAGGGTGTGACCCACACGTCTTCGTCGCCCTTCGCAATCCAGAATGCCGCGCTACTGCCGAACATTGCGGGCTCTCCCGTGATCTTTCGTTGCAGCCAGTCGGGATGGTCCTTAGCCAAGGTGTGAGCTGTGTTGTCGGCATTGGCGGTAATGCACTCCGTCCCCGCCACGTAGACGAACGCCTTATTGCCAACCGCATGTGCTTGCTCTGCCACAGCGCGGATCGCTATCAACTTGGCTTCAGGATGTAGGAAGCTCTCATACCGGCCCTCAATATCGTTGTCCACCTCAATGCCGAACACTCCGCTCTCCTGGGCGAGATGAACAATCTCCGACGCCTTGTTCCTTTCCAAGCCATAGGCTCCTATGCGCACGTAGTGCGTCCAATCCTGTTCGGCGGTGCTGGGGTTGGCGCCCACCGTAGGGAAGAGAAAGAGCGAAGCGAGAATCGTCGCGCAAACAGTTCTCACCCTGCCATGAGCGACATTGACCCGCAAACGGGCGCCACTAGAACTCAAAGCGAACTCCCAGTTGCCCATGGCGCGGCGTGCTGCCCATGGCCAGGGAGGTGATTTGTCCGAAGGTTGAGTCTCCAAACAGAGTGTCCGGTGGAGCAAAGCGCGGCGTATTGAATGCGTTAAAGAACTCCCCGCGCACTTCCAGCTTCATACCTTCTCTGGGAACAAAACTCTTCGCTATCGCCAGGTCGATGTTGTGGATGCCATCGGTTCGGAGATTGGAGAAGTAGCGTGGTGCGTTGCCGGCCTGCTCAAAGCCGGGATCAGCGAAGCAGTTCGAATTGAACGTGCTGGCGCCGGTCAGGGCAGACTGGTGCGCGCTTACCCCGCTATTGGGGTTGCAGACTACATTGGGGCGTTGATTGCCGTCATCCAACGTGGGCTGTGACATTCCGATGTCAATCGGCTGCCCACTCTGGAAGGTCAGAATCGTCGAAATCGTCCAACCGCCCACGACTCCGTCCAGAATGCGATTCATATCGCGCCCGATCCAACGTCCGCGGCCGATGGGAGCATCGGCAATGATGGCCATGGCGAGGCGGTGGGTGGCGTCGTTTGCGCTGATCGAATGCTCAGCCTTTAGATTGTCGAGTTCCTGGGGATTGTCGGAAGCGAGCGAACCGATGAACGCGTTCCGCCCCGAGGAGGAATTGTCGGTTGACTTCGACAGCGTGTAGCCGCCTTCAAAGCTGATGTAGTGGCCAGCGCGTTTTTCCACGCGAATTTGAAGGGCGTTGTAGAACGACTGTGCCTCCAGCAGCGGTAATCCTTCGAAAGGCCCATCAAATTGCGGGTAGGGGCGTAACAGATTGATCAACGGAATCTGGGCGTTATTGTACTGGGAGTCCGGTTCGTTGAAAGTACCTCCCGGGCCAAACAGAGGCAAGAAGGGATTCGTCACGGTATTGTGAAGTTGGTTGAACAGATCCTGCGTGTTGAACTGGCTGCGGATAGAAGACGGAATGAAGTTCCGGTCTCGCGTCGATGGTCCACAACCGCAGATCCCTCCAGCGCCGCCCCATGGCAGGTGCGTACTGCGGTTGGCGGAGTAGTCGGCGGAAACTACGAACTGCCCTGGCAGCAGCCGCTGTACCCCGAGACTCCACTGGTAAATGTCGGCATTTTGCGCCTGGGTGGTGCCCAGGTCATTCTGATTGGCGAATCCCCAATCCGCCAGTGGGCCATATTTTGTGGCCTGCGGAAGCGGCAAACCCTGGGGAAAAGGATTTGCGAAGGTCGCATTTTTGGTTCCACCTACAGTTTGAAAGTTGTCGTGCGTGAAATAAACTACGCCGTCTTTGCGGAAAGCCGAGCCGGGAAATTGGAAGTTGGTGGCTACGTTCGATCCGTAATAGATTCCCGCTCCGCCACGAATGACCGTGTCCTTCGTAAACTGATAAGCGAAGCCGAAGCGTGGCGCCCAGTTGTTGCGGTCCACGGGCACGCTACGATGGTTCGAGTTGGCAAATTGCGTGATTCCCGGCAGCGGCCCGGTAATCGGGAGTCCAGGGACGATCACTCCGCTGCTTCCCGTGAAATCGCTGAACTGTAGCCGGTTCTGGGACTCGTTGTAGGGCGTGCTCCATTCGTAACGCAGGCCCAGGTTCAGCGTCAGCCTGGGTGTGACCTTCCAATCGTCCTGCGCGTAGAAACCGGTTTCTTTGGAGAGGTTGTGCACCTCGGGATAAATGGCGATGCTCCCCGTGTCTCCCACTCCGGTGAGAATGTCGGCAAAAGGGTTTCCCTGGTCGGGATTGAACGCGCCCACAACATTTTCCGTAACCGTCTGTGCGAAGTGAAAGGAGCCAGTGGGGTAGGGAGGCTGCTGGAAGTTGTTGTAGAAGAGTCGCTGCTCCCCGCCGAATTTGAAGTTGTGCTTGCCTCGCACCCAGTTGAGCGCAGACGAGTATGAATACAAGTTGTGGGAGAACTTGGTGTCCACGCAGCATTGGTCGAAGAGCGAAGTCCAGGGTGAATCCACCAGAATGCCAGGCATCCGCGAAATACCCTGGTTGGCGCCGTCCAGGAGCGAAGGAAATCCTACTGAAGTTGCGGACGGGTAGGTGGTGAATCCGGGAGCATAAACGTGGTCGATGGCAAAGCGGCTGCTCAGCAGCAAGGTTGGCCTTATGTTCCAATCGTGCTGAACGCTGGCGTTTTCCACGCTGGTAAGTTGGTTGAGTCCATCATTGAACTCGCCGTCGCCCAGGACGGTTGGAACGATGTTGGACTGGTGCAAGTGGCTAAACCGGCCGGCAAGATGGTTGGAGTTATTGATCTGCTCATCAACTTTTGCATCGAACTGCAGCGTCTTGAACCTGGAGGTGGTGTTGGCACGAAAGTTGTTGGTGCCATCCGGCCCACCAGGCTGGTTGGGAAGCGGGTAAAGGGCGAGAATTTTTTGTCCGATGGGGTCCTGCCATTGCGCGGGGATGATGTTGCCGGCAAAAGCTGTGCGCACTCCGTTTGCGTCAATCAGGTGAGGATTGAAAATGAGGTTTGGAACCACACTTCCGGTGTTCGGGTCAGTAATCAACGCCTGGGAAAAATCACCGGTGCGCTCCAACTTGGTCGGAACCGTGGCCACAATGGGGACCGGGGTGGCTTCGAGCTCACGCTCGAGGTCAACGAAGAAGAATGTCCGGTTCTTGCGGATTGGCCCTCCCACGGAAGCCCCATACTGGTCGCGCGAGTGGGTTGGTTTGGGCAGCCCTGCCTGGTTGCTGAAGAAATCGTTGGCGTCCAGCACGTCCCGCTGGCCAAACCACCAGGCACTGCCGTGGTAGGCATTGGTCCCGCTCTTCAGCGCCATATTGACCACAGTGCCGCCATTGCTGCCAAACTCCGCAGAAAAAGCATTGCTCTGGATCTTGAACTCCTGTACGGCCTCCACTGAGGGCTCGTAATAAACGTTCGAGTTACCACCTTCGCCTTGTTCGGGAGCACTGATCAAGGCGCCGTCCATTCGCACTTCCGCCGTGGCGTTACGCTGTCCGTTGGAAACAAAATTAGTGCCCGAGGGATAGTTGTCGGCGACTCCTGAACCTGCAACCTCGCTAACACCTGCATTCAGGAAGACCAAGCCGAAAAAGTTCCGGTTGAGCAGCGGAATCTCTTTCACGTAGCGGCTGGTAACGTCGGTGCCCAGCTCCGAGCTTTCGGTGTCCAGCAGCGGAGCGGTTTCAGTTACCTGGACCTCGGTAGAAGAACCGGCCGGGCGCAAAGTGAAGTTGAGGCTGGTCTCTTGCCCGACTGCCAACACAACTCCCTTTTGCTCCACCGTCTGGAAGCCCGGCGCCTCTACCTTCACCACATAGGTCGAGGGCCGGAGTGCCCGCAAAGTGTATTCGCCGGAATGGTCAGCCTTCGCAGTCTGGGTCACATTGGTCCCAACCTCGGTGATCGTGACCGTAGCCTCCGGCATGACCGCCCCAGACTGGTCGGATACAACGCCGCGAATCTGCGCCTGATAGCTGGCCTGCCCGAGGAGCGTCCCCGGGACCAGAAGAACCAGACAAATTGCAACAACCAGGGAACACCGAACCGGCAGATACCCAGCACCCGGGAATCGCATCGAAGGGCCTCCCGCGAAGGTCAAGGTTGGCAAGGTTTCGTATCCTTGCGTTTTAATACTTTTACTTTCGTTTATACTGCCCTGTCAAGGGTAAAATACGCCATGCTAAACGAAGAGCGCCGCCGATTGATCCTGGAGATCTTGGACCGGGATGGCCGCGTCCTGGTGGGAGACCTGGCAAAACAGTTTCACACCTCCCAGGTCACCATCCGGAAAGATCTGGACATTCTCCATGGGCACGGCCATATCCATCGGACTCACGGCGGGGCGCTGCCGGCACGCGAGAGTGTGCTGGAAGACCCTACCCTGAGGGAAAAAGAGAAGCTCCACCGCAGGGAAAAACTGCATATCGCTGCCGCCGCCGCCCGCATGGTCAAGGAAGGCCAGGTGGTGATCCTTGATTCCGGAACCACCACAACGGCCATCGCGCGGGCGCTGCGCAAATTCGACAATCTCACCATCATCACTAATGCAGTGAACATTGCAGCGGAACTGTCGGGCTCTTCGCTCGACGTCATTCTTACTGGCGGCTCTTTGAGAAAGAACTCGTTTTCTCTGGTGGGACCCATCGCGGAAGAAACCCTGCGACGCTTGAACGCGGACATTCTTTTCCTGGCGGTGGACGGCTTCGACGTGCACCACGGCCTCAGTACACCCAACCTGCTGGAAGCTAAAGTCAATCGTGCCATGATGGACGTGGCCGGGGTAGCGGTGGTGGTATGCGATTCCAGCAAGTTCGGCCGGCGCAGCTTGTCTTCGATTGCGCCGCTGTCGGCAGTGCACCACCTGATCACCGACCGGGGAATTCGCAAGCCCGACCTGGCGGCGCTGAAGAAAGCGGGAATTCAGGTGACACTGGTCTAGTGCGGTTCACTTGATCTTACTGGCGTGGTCTCCAGCGGTTCCCCGAAACTGCCCGAACATCCGCTCGGCGTTCTTGTGGTACACCTTCTCCAGAACTTCATCGGGAAGCTCCATGCCATAAATCTTCCAGCGCCCCTGCCCGGGATATCCCCAATAGTCAAAGTACTCGTCGGCGGTTTCGAGCCAGCGAAAATGGTTGCGATACATGACCTCGTCCATCCCGTTGTCCGTACCGAACATGATGCGGTCCTGATACTTGATAAAGAACTCGCGGGCACGGCGGGGTTGACGGCCCAACTCCGCCTCCCGCGCACCGAATTCCACCATCACGTTGGGTAGCGTGTCCAGCAGGTGAGAAACATAGTCGAGGTTTTCCGGCCAGTTGGCCACGTGCAATGCAACAAATGTGGTGTGCGGATGTTTCGCAAACATACGGTCGCGCGCCGCTAGGATCGATTCCTTGCTCGGATACTTGGCCCCGTAGAAGCTCCAGTCCGGGTGCTCCGTCAGTTCTTCGTAACGTTCATTGGTGTTGTCCACGGGATGAAAGAATGCTTCCGGATCGGTCACGTGAATTGAAACCGGAATGCCCAGGCGCCCGCATTCCTCCCATATGGGATCAAGGCGCGGGTCATCAACGGAGACCAACTTCCCTGACTTGTCGCGAATGTTGAGGCCGAGATCTTTCAGCTGTTTCAGACCGCGCGCACCTCGGGCGACGGCATCATCGAGCTGCGCCACCATTTCCTGGCTGAAGTTGGGATCGTCAATCTTGCTCCAGTCGATCTGCGCGAAGACGATGAATCGTCCGGGATAAGGTTTGACCATCTCGTCGATCACGTGTTGCAGTTTGTCGCCCCACATGCCGGTCAGAATAACCACAGTCTTCACATTCGTGTCGTCCATGATCTTGACGACCTGTTCGGGCGGCATGTGATCGTCGATGCGCATGGCATCGTTCACATGATTGTGCACGTCAATCACATAGTATTTCGCCCGATCCACGTTGTGAACGGGAGCGTGCAGCATGGAAACTGGCTGAAAGTCCTTCAGCAGCAGGGTCTTTCTCTGATCGGCATCTGCGGCGGATTTGTAGCCGATCTGGTCCTGGGGTTGAGGTGGGTTTTGCGCGAACGCCACCATCGACAGCATCAAAAGGAAGGAAAATGCCAGTGTGAGTTTATTCGACATGGGCAGCCTCTTCATTCGGGAATATCGCCTTGACAACGCTAGTCAAACGAAAGTAAAAGTAATCATTCGCAATATACCGCAATCCTGCGGACTGTCCAAGAGCAGCGCGGGAGCGCGCCGCATGGAGAAGCCAGTGACGGGTGGTACCCTTCGATGATGAGCCGCTTTCGCTCAATTGGTGTAGTTTGCTGCGTCCTGCTCAGCGCATCCCTGCCTGCTTGGAATTCGCGGCAAGGCAACGGGAGTCAAGCCTCGGCAAATTCTCAGTCCATTTCCACCGAGTTACAGGTCCAAAGCAAGGTCTTGCGGATTGAATTCGACGGGAAACTGCACAGCCGGGTGGTTCCGCTGTTTGACGGATCCGCAAAGCCTTTGGTCCCTTTCTCTGCGTCAGAAACGGTGACCGGCGTGGGTCAGACGTGGAGTGACTTTGCCCTGACTTCAAGCCACCTTGAACGCATCTCGGATAATTTTGGTTCGGGACAGCGGTTGACGCTAACCGGCAAGTCCGGGGACCTGCGTAAGAACATTTCAGTGACCATTTATGACGACTTCCCGTCCATCGCCGTCTTTGACGTCGAATACACGAATCAAGGCGCTGCAAGGATCAACGTCCGGGGCTGGGCGAACCAGCAGTACTTGCTGACAGCCGCCGCAGCAACCCCATCACCAGCCTTTTGGTCATACCAAAGCGGATCGTACGAGAAGCGGCCCAATTGGGTGCTTCCCCTGCGACCAGGGTTCCGGCAAGAAAATTATCTCGGCATGAATGCCAGCGATTACGGTGGAGGCACTCCGATTGTCGATGTCTGGAGAAAGGACGTTGGCCTCGCGGTCGGCCACATCGAGCCCGGGCCACGGCTGATTTCACTTCCGGTCTCAATGACGGATGCGGCCCATGCTCGCGTAGCAGTGCGCTCATCGCACCAGCAGACCTTGGATCCAGGAGAGAGTTTCCACACTCTGCGCACGTTCGTATCGGTTCATCAAGGCGACTACTATCGCACGCTGGTTGAATACCGCCGACTGATGATGCGGCAGGGATTTCAAATGGCTTCCGCGCCAGACAGTGCGTTTGGTCCCATCTGGTGCGCGTGGGGTTACGGCCGCAAGGTTCAGCTCAAGCAGGTGTATGACACGCTTCCGACCGCGAAGAAACTGGGCTTCGCCTGGGTGACTCTGGACGACGGCTGGCAGAACAATTACGGCGACTGGTTGGTCGATCCCAAGAAGTTTCCCAACGGCGACGCCGACATGAAAGCGCTGGTGGATCGAATTCACCAAGAGGGTTTCCGCGCGCAACTGTGGTGGTCGCCGCTGAGCGCGGTTCCCGCCTCAAACCTGCTCAAAGATCATCCCGACTGGGCCCTGCTGAATAAAGACGGATCGCGGCGGAAGATTTCCTGGTGGAACTCGGACTATCTCTGCCCGGCCGATCGCGATGTGGTGGAGTACCACAAAGCGCTGGTTCGCAAGATTCTGGGGGAGTGGGGATTCGACGGCCTGAAGCTGGACGGCCAGCACATGAACGGAGTTCCCCCATGCTACAACCCGGCGCACCATCACAAGCGGCCTGAGGATTCTGTCGAAGCGCTGCCCGATTTCTTCCGCGAGATTTACGAGACCGCACGCAGCGTGAAACCCGACGCACTGGTAGAGTTCTGCCCTTGCGGCACCGCGTATTCTTTCTTTACGATGCCGCACTTCAATATGTCAGTGGCATCCGATCCCGAGAGTTCGTTTCAGGTCCGTTCCAAGGGAAAGACCCTTAAGGCGCTCATGGGTGACAACGTGCCGTATTTTGGCGACCACGTCGAACTGAGCGACGGCGCCAACGATTTCGCTTCTACCGTGGGTGTGGGCGGAGTCGTTGGCACCATCTTTGTGCTTCCGAATCTCGTCAGCAAACGGAGTACATCCGATTTGACACCCCAACGAGAGAAGCTGTTTGAGAAATGGGTCCACATCTACAAAGACAAAATGCTCTCCCGCGGGGAGTATCTCGGCGGTCTTTATGACATCGGGTTCGATCTGCCTGAAGCCCACGTGATCCGCAAAGGCGAGAAGATGTACTATGCGTTCTTCGCCAAGCACTGGAGTGGACGAATTGAACTGCGGGGTTTAGAGGACCGCGCGTATCACGTCGTCGATTACGTCGACGGCACAAATTTCGGCAGCGTGCATGGCCCCAAAGCCGCCATTCCCGCCACGTTCAATCGACATCTGTTACTCGAAGCCCGGCCGGAATAGCCCAGCGTGACCGTGGAAACGAAAAAGGAAAATGCGAGCCAACGATTGCAGCATGTTATCCATCGCAATCGCCATGGCGAGAAGGCGGGCGTCTACTCCGTCTGTTCCGCTCATCCCAGTGTCATCGCTGCGGCCATTCGACAGACTATCGAGGACGGTTCAACTCTATTGGTCGAGTCCACTTCGAGCCAGGTGAATCAGTTCGGCGGCTACACCGGGCAAACGCCCGACCAGTTTGCCAAGTTCGTTCACTCCGCAGCCTCGGGTGCCGGACTGCCCGGCGAACGTGTCTTGCTGGGCGGTGACCACCTGGGTCCATATCCCTGGCGAGAACAAGCTTCGGACGCGGCCCTGCAAAAGGCTGGTGAACTGGTTCGCAGCTGCGTGCTCGCGGGCTACGGGAAGATTCACCTCGACACTAGCATGGCCTGCGCCGATGACGGAGAGCGTGGTCCTGACGAACGCACTGTTGCACAACGGGCGGCAGCTCTGTGTCGGGTCGCGGAAACCGCACATGGCGAGCTGCCAGCGAACTCTGCACCTGTTCTCTACGTCATCGGTACAGAGGTTCCTTCTCCGGGCGGCGAATCGATCGAAGGACAGCCACCCGCGACCACTCCGGCTGACAACGTGCCCCATACCCTGGAAGTCTTTCGCGCGGCCTTCGAGCAGCAGGGAGTATCCCCGGCCTGGGAGAGAGTGATTGGAATGGTAGTGCAACCCGGGGTGGAGTTCGGCGAGAACGTGGTGTTCGCCTACGATCGGCGGAAAGCCTCGCAACTCTCCTCAGCCCTTCCGAAACATCCTGCGCTGGTTTATGAGGCGCACTCCACCGATTACCAGTCGCCTGTCGCTCTCCGGCACCTGGTGGAGGACCACTTCGCAATTTTGAAGGTGGGACCATGGCTGACGTCCGCATTCCGGGAGGCCGTCTTCGCGCTAAGTGCAATCGAACGGGAATTGCTGGCGAATCGAAAGGGAATTCGTGTTTCGCAGGTTAAAGAAGCTCTCGAAGCAGCCATGTTGCGGAATCCAGCTTATTGGCGCTCCTATTACCACGGAAGCGAAGATGAGATTCGTATAACCCGGCTTTACAGTTACAGCGATCGCTGCCGCTATTACTGGGTCGACGCAACTGTGCAAGAGGAGTTAGCCCGCCTTCGCGCCAACCTCGACTCCAGCTGTGTGCCCGCGACGTTATGGAGCCAATACTTACTATCGCAATACGAGGCGATTCGTTCAGGACGGCCATCGGGGGATGCCGAAAACACAATTCAAGAGCACATTCGAACTGTGCTGCGTAGCTATGCGGCAGCCTGCGGCGTTTGATGTTCCAATTAGCCTCACGCCTTCCGGTCGTTGCATCCCAGTACTTGCCCGTCCAACCTCGCTCCCGCCGCTCCTTTTTATCTTTAATCAATCGCTCATGGTAAATGTTCCCGACCCGGTGCAGCCGGCTCCGGTTCCACTTAGGTTCCAATTGCCCGTGATCGAGTTGTTGGTTAGCGTGCCCTGGAGCGTGAGCTGGTTGGTCCCGTTTGTGTTCGAGGTGCCGGACTGGATCGTCATCGAGAACGCTCCCGAGGTGACGCCGTTCATGGTGCCGGTCAGGGTGAAGGCACCAGTTGCGACTGCTCCTGTGTCGAAGCACGATTGTGACGTTGTGAAGCTGAGGTTTGTGACGCTTACGGTGCCGCCAGTCGATGTCAGCATCGCCGTGAAACTTAGATTCTGGCTTCCGGTCAGCGTCGCCGTCCAGTTTCCGTTGATGGTGCTGTTGTTGGATCCTCCACCGCAGGCGGATAACGCCAACGCCAAAAGAAGCATGATCGCGATCCTGAAATGTTTCATCGGTCCTCCGTGAAGTGACAAGAACTGTGCTTGTTCCATTCACGCCCCAGACGATCCCCAGCTTCTGGTAAGTGAAACACCGGACGAAGCCGGAAGTTCTGCGCGCGGAGATCCGCCGCCGGGATGACGGCCCGTCTCCGCCCCTATGCTTCGATGAGGGAAAGTACTTGAAAGGACACCAGTTTCCAGGCACTCCCAGAGTAAAGTTTTGTATTCCTGAGCCCGCTTGGTGAGGAACTTGAGCAGTAAGCCAGTAGGGTCTTTACCTTATTGCGGTTCTTTTGGCACTCCCGAGATACTAAAAGGCTCTGCCAGGATTGCGCATCAAAATGAATCGACAAAAAGCCACGGCGCAAACCCTGCTTGGCAGCCTGATTTCTCTTTGTCCGACCCCCCGTCGCCTGGAAGATCGCATACGAAGGCTCTGTGCCGAGGCTGTGAACACCACCGATCCTGTCCAACTGAATCCCATTCTGGAACAGCTCAGGTTGGCCCTCCACGAGCAAGTCGAACGCCTCAGAAAGCTAGCCGGCAAACATCCGATTCCCCCTGAGCGCCGCCGCATCCAGTTGTAGGTTTTAGGCTGTGTTCGACATCGAACATACCGCATCGTTGCAGATACTGTAAAACTGCGGCTTCACCATGAACCAAGCCGACAGTGACCGTATACACGAGCTGTGCTCGCGTATCGCGGTGGAAGAGGACCGTCAAACATTCCTAAGACTTGTTGAAGAGTTAACCCGTCTCTTGAGTGCTCAACGGGCGGCTTCAGAACAACCTGGGAGCAAACAAAAAGGCGATTAGTGCTCGTCCACAAGCTTAGTTTCTCGCGGTTCGAAGTTAGGTGGCTGGCTCCGGGCCCAGCCGGGACCTGGGCAGGCATTTTCCCTGTCCGTGCCCCCTATGTTCCTTGGCAAATATCCGTGAAAGTCATGGCCCAAACTACAGGCTTTCGGAGACGAATCCGAACGGCGCGTGGCATCCAATTGGCATGGACACGGGTGTATTGACGAAGGGACACATCATCGCTAAGAAGCCCGCCAAGCCGACTAAGCCGCCTCCGCTGCAGCCCGGCAGCCGGTCAGACGCAGCGGGGAAGGCGGTCAACAACGTTATTCTCTTATCCCTTCCCGATGACGAGTACAACCTGCTTCGACCCCATCTGCAGCCGACCGAGCTCGCGCAATACCGGATCCTGAACGATCCCGGGGAGAAGATCGATTTCGCATACTTTCTCAGCGAAGGCATGACCTCTCTAGTGGCTCTTAGCGATGATGGGCGTAGCGTCGAAGTCGGCATCGTCGGCAGGGAAGGTATGGTAGGGATGCCCCTGGTGGGAGGCCTTCGGCGCGGGACGTTTCGGGCGATCATGCAAGCCCCGGGCCGCGGCTCGTGTATACGGTCGGAGGTCTTTCAAGATGTCTTACGTGACGCTTCGACGCTGCGGGCCGAACTTAGCCGTTTTGCCCTGATGCATGGCATGCAGGTCGCGCAGTTGGCCGCTTGCAACCGTTTGCATGAGGTGGAGCAGCGCCTGGCCCGTTGGCTGCTGATGTGTCAGGATCGCGTCGATTCTGAGCTACTTTCCTTAACTCACGAATTCCTTGCCCAGATGCTCGGTACCGGACGCCCGAGCGTGAGTTTGGCGGTGGGAATTCTGGAGGATGCTGGGCTGATCGAAAACCTGCGTGGTACGGTGAAGATATTGAACCGCAAGAGCCTCGAAGAGGTCGCCTGTGAATGCTACGGAGTTATCCAGCACTTCAACGGTGGGTTAGGCCTGAAGTAACTGGAACTAATAGCGCCCCGTCCTCCCGGGTTTCCAGAAGGACGGGGGCGATGCCAAACTAATTTACGGTGATGTTCTTTCCTGCCGACGGAATACCGTTGGCCACAACATAAACAGTACTAGGACCCGTTTCGACGCCCGTGGGGACATCAAACGTGGTGGAAACGATGGTGCTGCCAGTGGCAATGCCCATCGTGCTGTGGTTGTGGGTACGGGCGAAGAAGAAATGCTTTGTCGCCTTGTTGCGGATCACCACCAGAGGGAAATTGGTGGCCATCTGGGCGTCGTCGCCATAGGTAGTGCCGGCAGAGAGCCCGTTGAATTGCGTACCCGAGATAGTGTACGAGTTGCCATGAGTGACTGTGCTCGGAACAGAGGAGATGGTTGGCCTCCAGGCATTCTTCGGCGAACCAGTAGGAGTGTAAAGTTCGACATCGATGGTTCCACCGTCCGCCGCCGCCCAAAGCACTTGGCCAGTCGGCAAGCCCAGCGTCCTGCCTTGCCAGGATTGCAGAGAGTTGGAAGCCGCGGTGTTTGGAGCCATGGTGAAGGAAGTTCCATTAAATTCGTAGAACGTTCCACTGCCGTTGAAGACGCCGGGGCTGGTGTAGACCAACACATTGCCATTGGGCAGCAGAGTCCCAGGGGCGTCCGCCATGTCATCCCCATTGGGGTAGTCGGGTCCCTGGATCCATGTGCCTGTCGCGGTGTTGTAGATGGAAGTATGGGTGGTTGCGCCGAAGGCGACAATGGTGCCATCGGGACGCTGAACGAGCGGACCCATTTCCGGCACAATCCCCAAATTACCGCTATTCGGCAGCACAACAATCGTGCTACCCGCGCTGGTCCATTTGCTGGCGACGGGGTCGTAGAGTTCAGAATTGGTTCCGTCTTCACAGTCAACCGTCAGTACTGAACCACTCGGCGTAAGCGCAAAGCCTTCCTCGGAGAATCCGTCAGCTTTGCTACTGCCTGTGGTTGTCCAGGTCAATGTGCTGGGGTTGAAAAGCACTTGCAGTCTGGATGGTTGTCCCCCCTGGCCCATCATGAAGGTCCCGTTGGGCAGAATGACGGCCGGCGAGTCGCCGATCGTGCGCCATCCAGTCGGTGGGTTCACCGCGGTCCAAGTGTTGGTAGTGGGATCGTAGATGTCGCCCAGATTCGTCTCGTTACCTACGAGATTGTTGTACTCCCCACCTTCAACCAGGACTCGTCCGTCGGGCAGCACCGCGGAAGCAAAGTAGAGAGGCGCGTACCCCGATTGCATCGAGGCCAACTTCGTCCAAGTACCGTTCACGTAGCTGCCCGCGGGCGTCGGTGTGAGCCGCCACCAGTTCCCGGTGTTGTACTCGTGCATCATAACGCCGCCATCGGTAAGCAAGAGGGCAGTGTCGGTTTGAAACGAAGGCTGGTGCGTGAGCTTCTGCCAGGTTCCGGTTGCCGGTTCCTGGGCACTGGCAATACCTGCCGCCAACACCATCAACGCGATCAAAAGGAATCGCGACATTTTAGTGCCTTGATTCTGCATTTCTGCGGTCTCCTTTGGAGTATGTGATCTTGCACCCGGAGTCGTTGATTCATCGACCACAGAATCGGGAGAAAAAGCTGTGGTAAGGCCCAAGCTCCGTCGGGGCCGCATTATACTTCGAGTTTGATCGCAGATTAGAAAATTCTGAAAAAATTGCCCAAAGACTGTTGTCTCCTGTGAAGGGCACGGTCGGCCGAAACCCGCGCGGGAAAGGGCTTGCCGCCCACCGCACTGGCTAATCATTTCTATAGCTTGCGGACGGTTTTCGTCTGCGTTACATGCTGCACACCTATCTGATTGAGTTGATTGATCGGAGCCCGACCTCCCCTAACTTGCTGCTCTTGGAGCCAGTGCCTGATGCCTGCTAAGATCGTTGACCTCTCTCCGGGGGGAGGGTCATGGAGGATCCGGTTGTCCCGCGTAAACTCGCCGGCCGCTACGAGGTAAGAGAGGTCTTAGGCCAAGGTGGCATGGGGTTGGTGTACCGCGCCTACGATACCGTGGTACGCCGCGAAGTGGCGGTCAAGACCCTGCTCGACCTCCCCAACCCAACCTCGCTGCAACTTTTCTACAAAGAGTGTGATGTGCTCGCCTCCATGAGCCATCCCAACATTGTCGAGATCTTCGACATTGGCGAGTTTGAGGAAGACGGCAAAAACAAGCCCTACTTCGTGATGCCGCTGCTGCCGGGCACGACTTTGGCAACGTTTATCCGCCAGTCAAGCCACCGGCTCACGGTGGAGCGCACGGTTGAAATCATTTCTCAGACCTGCCGCGGCCTGCAGGCAGCCCACGAGCGCGGCCTGATACACAGGGACCTGAAACCCAGCAACATCTTCGTGATGGAAGATGACTCGGTGAAGATCATCGATTTCGGCGTCGCCCACATGACCGACACCCACACCCGGGGACAAAAGGGCACGCTGGTCTACATGTCTCCGGAGCAGATCGAGATGAAGGCGCTGACGGCGGCGTCCGACATTTTTTCGTTGAGTGTAGTGTGCTACGAGGCGCTCACCGGCCGGCAACCGTTCCAGCGCGCCCGGGCAGACGAAATTGTCGAAGCCATTCGGAAGCAGGTTCCGCCGCCCGCTTCGGAGATCAATCCGGCGGTAAGCCAGGCAATTGGCCGCGTCGTGCACAAAGGCATGGCTAAGCAAGCATGGCACCGTTTCGCCAGTGCGCGCGAGTTCGGTGAAGTGCTGAACAAGGCATTACGCAACGAACCCATCGACTTTTTCGACCCATCGCGCACCCGGCCACGCCTGGAGCGCGCCACCAAGGCGCTGGAAACCGGCGACTATCAGTTTGCCGGAGAGATTCTGGGGGAACTGGAAGCGGAAGGCCACATTGACGCTGCCATCAGCGCATTGCGCACTCAACTCGACACGACAGTAAGGCGCAAGACGCTGGCGCAACTCATGGAAGCGGCCAAGGCCCGCTTCGAAGAAGCGGAAGACCCCCTGGCATTGCAAAAGCTTCAGGAAATATTGGAACTGGAGCCAGACAATGCGTCGGCGTTGTCGCTGAAGACCCAGATCGACAACCGGCGCAGCGAAAAGCAGATCGAGAACTGGTACCGCCTGGCGCGGCAGCACATGGACAATCACGCCTATGCGCACGCCCGCGAGGCCCTGCAGAACGTATTGCAGCTTCGGCCAAAGGAAGGCCGGGCCTTGCAGCTCATCGCCGAGGTGGATCGTGAAGAACACGAATACAACAAGCTGCGCCAGGAGAAAACGCAGATCCATCGCGCCGCCCTGGAGGCCTGGCAAAAAGGAGACGTCAGCAGCGCACTCAGTAAGCTGGCAGTCGTCCTGGAACTGGACCGGCGCGCGCCCGATGGTTCAACCCCGGAGCGTGGCGCCACCTACCAGAGCTTTTACAACGAAGTCCGCTCCGAACATGATGCGATGAACACCGCGTATGCGGAGGCCAAAAGGCAGCTGGGGGAGCGCAACTTCAGCAAGGCGCTGGCAACCTGTGAGGCCTACCTCAAGAGATACCCTAACCACGCGCTTTTCCAGGCGCTCAAATACGACATTGAAGAACAGCAACGGCAGCAACTCTCGGCGTTCATCGCCGCCATCGACCGGCAAGTGGAGGCCGAAGCCGATCTCGACAAGCGTGTGAATATTCTGAAGGAGGCCCTGGATCAGCACCCCGGGGAGACACACTTCGAGCGCGCGTTGCGGCTGGTGAAAGATAAGCGCGACCTGGTGAACTCCATCGTGGCGCGCGCCCACCATCACGAGGAGGAAAGCGCGTACGTAGACGCCATCAACGACTGGGAAATCCTGCGAACTATCTACAGCCCGTATCCCGGCTTGAAGTTTGAAGTCGAGCGCTTGCAGAAACGCCGCGAACAACAGAGCCGCATCGAGGCCAAGACGCGGGTGGTGGAACAGATCGATGACTGTATGCATTCCAGCGACTACGGTCGCGCCCTGGACCTGCTGCAACAGGCAAAGTCGGAATTTCCCAATGACTCAGAACTGGCGGAACTGGAGAAGCTGGCCAACGACGGAATCCAGCGCTCGGCGGAGGCGCATCGCCTGATGGCAGAAGGCCAGGAGTTGTGCGGACAAGACCGTGCCGCCGATGGAATCAAGCTCTTGCGCCAGGCTTACGAACTGGATGAACACAACACCCTGACACGAGCGGTGCTCTCCAACGCACTCGTCGAGCAAGCTCGCCTGATCACGCAAAGCGATTGGCAGGAGGCCGAGCGCCTGGCGCAGCAGGCAGATGATCTGAATCCGGGTCATCCTCTCGCCAAGACGGTGCGCACCCTGATTGCCGACCAGAAGCGAGAGCAGTTAGTCGGCGACGGCCTTTCCCAGGCACGCAAGCTGCAGGCTTCCGGAGACGTAGCCGGGGCGTTGACGCGGATTGAGCAAGACCTGGCAGCTTATCCCCGTGAGGCCCGCCTGATTCAGATTCAAGAAACCCTGCAACGGGAACTCGAAACCCAGCGCCGTCAGACCAGACGGCGCGACCTGGAAGAGTTGCGGCACATGGAACACGAGGCTCAAACCCTTCCCGACGCCAAGGCCAGGCAGGCGCTTGGCGAGCGTGTGCAGGCATTGGCCAATCGACATTTGGAAGACGAGGAGGTCTTGTCATCCGCAAATGGTCTGCTGAAACGCTTGAATGTGGCCACGGTTCAGGGGAAGAAAACGAGTCAGGCCGAGCAGAGACCCAGGTCGGATCAACCGAAGAAGATTGTCAGCTCGCGACCGCCGGATGCAGGCCAAAACACCATGTCGGTCTACTCCCAACCGACGATGGAAGTGAAGCCGACGGCGAAAAAACAAGATGCACAGGCGCCACCAAAGGCGGCCAAGCCGACAACGCCAGCGGTCCCGCCACAATCCGGAGCCAAAGCTGCACCACCTAAACGGCAGCTTGCGACCCTTTCAACATGGCTCAAACTTCCACAGAAGGTCTCACGCAATCAAATGATCGCTGCGGGCGGGGCGGCAGCAGTTTTACTGCTGATGTTTTGGCTTCTGGCCCGACCTCGTCATCCCGCAAGTACGGCACCGGCCGTCGCTTCGTTCAGCGTGAAGGTGCACACGACTCCCCCGGGGGCGACGATACGCATCAATCACGAAGCCCGCGGCGTGTCGGACCTGCAACTCGATTTGCCGGCGGGAACCTATGAGATCGAAGCGCAGTTGGAAGGGTACGAGGCCAAGACTGCGGCGTTCGAGGCCAAGACCGGGGCAACAGACGCGATTGAACTAACCCTGGACCCGGCATTGCCGGTGGTGAAGCTATCGTCGGACACCGGCACTGGGAAAATCTCGTTTGACGATCAGCCGCCAGCCAATCTCGAAGGCGCGCAGTGGACCCTCGACAAGATCGCGCCCGGCGAGCACAGGCTCAACTTCGATGGACCGCAGGGCAGTGCATCGTTCACTTTCGCGGCCCAGGCCGGTGCAGTACCGGCAGTTAAGGGACCGATCACGGCCAAGGGTGTCTTGGCAGTGGTGGTCAGCAACCTTGGCGGACGCATGCAGGTGTTTACCAGTGACCCTGCCGTCAAACTTAGCCTGGACGGACAACCTTCATCGGATAAAGGTCAGGACGGCTGGCAACTCACGCCGGTGACGCCCGGTACGCATCAAGTGAGCCTGGTCCAGGGCAGTAGTCAGTACAAGCTCGATGTCGACGCATCGCCGATGCCGTCCCTCAATGTTTTTCTGGAGTCTGGCCGGAACGTCGGCACATTGGTGATTGTGACCAACGAAGACAAAGCCCGCGTTTTCCTCAATGGCCAGTTGCAGAAGGACGCAACCCACGGAGGTGAGTTGCGAATTTCCGATTTGGAGCCGAAGGACTACACCATCAAGATCAGCAAGAACGGCTTTCAGGATCTTCCCGAGCAGCGAGTTCGAATTCGCAAAGGTGAAGAGCGTCGGTTGGCATTCAATCTGCAGCCGCTTCCGCGTTTTGGGTCTTTCACTATTCAAGGAGGACCGGTTGGCGCGCAGATCCTGATCGACCAGGCACCGGCAGGCACGGTGCAACCGGATGGGACTTTCACCGCTGCCAACATCCCTCCTGGCGACCACGTGGTGGAACTCCGCAAGGACCGCTTCAAACCCAAACGGATGCAGAAGCGATTTGTGGCAGGAACAAATATGGCCCTGACCCCGGCGGAGGCAGTGCTGGAAGCAGCCACTGGCGAGGTAAAGATCACCTTCACACCCGCAGATGCCACCGTAACTCTGATCAAAGCGGGAGAAGCCCCTATCAAAGTAACTTCGGGCAGCGTCATGAGCCTGCCCCCGGGAACCTACACCCTGACCGCGCGTACGGGGGAGAACCTGACTCGCACTTCAACCGTTGAAATCGTGGCAGGTCAGTCCAAGACTGTCGATCTCCCCTTGGGGCCGAGCGGTATGTCGCTCTGGGACAACCCAGCAGGATGGAAGCAGGACCAGGGAGGCTACGTCCACAAAGGAGGAGATTTCGTGCTCTACGGGACCTCTCCCACGTCTGGGACATTTGTCTTCTCGGCCGCGCTGCAGAAAGGCCACCGCCTGCAATGGGTGGTGAACTATGTAGACGCGCAAAACTACACTTTGTTCCAGATGGATGAAAACAATTTCTACCGCAGCGTCCTCCGCAATGGTCAGAAGGCGGACGAAGCCAAGTTCCCCTTCAAGAGCGAGAAAAAAAGTTTCCACACCATCCAGATTCACATCTCATCCACGGAGATCGACCACCAGATAAAGAGTGGAAACAGTTGGGTGTCCGTGGATAAGTTGGGCGGCACGAACCTTTCCGCTGGCAAGTTTGGTTTCTACATTCCGGGCGGTGACCAGGTTGCGCTTTCCAGCTTCAACCGCTATGCAGACCTGGGCGCGCACTAGCTCCCTGGGTCTAATCGCCAAGACTGATAAATCACGGAATATATTTACTTCGCATAACGGCGGAAGAAGCTTTCCGGCTTCCACTGTGGGCGATGCTCGTCATTTGCGATGTTGATGAGCAAGGCTCTGACGATCTCTTCATACTTCGCAGCGGCAGCGAGATCCACCGGTTGATTCACGTCGTCGGAAGGCGCGTGATAGCGCTGGGTCAGCCAGTCTTTGAATAGTTTCTTCTGCTCGGGAGAATCGGGGTTCGGGAGCAATGCTCATGGCCACTGAGGGGACCCCATGGCGGATGAAGTTGTACTGATCGCTGCGGACGAAAAGATTGCGCAGCGGCTCAGGATCGGGCTGCACTTTCACGCCAAGCGCTTCTGCAACTTGGCGTACCTGATCACCCAGATCGGATTCGTTGATGCCTTGCACGGTCAGAAGCTTCAGCGGCACGATGGGCAGGAACATGTCGACGTTGACGTCGGCGACGATCGACTTGGGCGCGACGGTGGGATGGGAAGCGAAGTACTTCGAACCGAGCAGGCCCTTTTCTTCACCAGTCACCAAAACCAGCAGGATGGAATGGCGCAGTGTTTCTGGATGTTTCTTGAAGCTGGCCGCCATGTCAAGAAGCAGGGCACTGCCAGAGCCATTGTCCATGGCTCCGTTGTAAATGCGGTCTCCGTTGACGGGTTCGCCGATTCCGACGTGATCAAGATGTGCCGAGAGCACCACGTATTCATCTTTCAAAGTGGGGTCACTGCCGGGGATTTTGGCAACCAGGTTGGCCGACGCTACCTTGGTGACTTCCACTTTCGTTTTTGCTTCGAGCGAAAGGCTTAGAGGAAAATGTGGCAATGGCTTTCGATCTTTGCCCAGTGCTGCGATTTCTGCAAAAGTGTGGCCGGAGCCGGCAAAAAGTTTCTCTGCGCTGGCGGGATTAACGGTGACTGCGAGCTTGTCGCCTTCAGTTTCGTTGAACTCGGGATAGTCGAGATCCATGCTGGGATGGGCACGGTTGAGCGCAATACGCGACCAGGGAACATCCATCGACGCTGGATTGATCAAGGATACGATTCCCACAGCGCCGGCGGCGCGCAAGACTTTCCAACGCTCCGCCGCAGTCTGGTAATGCGAAGCCAGCGCACCCGGAATCTCGGAGGGCGATCCAGAGAAAATCACGACGAGTTTGCCGTGCAGGTCGAGTCCGGCAAAGTCGTCATAATCTTTCTCTGGGATTTTGAGACCGTAGCCCACGAAGACCAGCGGTGCTTCCACCGTGCGGGCGGGCATGACTCGGGTGCCAATGATGGCGTCTTCACCGAGCGTGAGCGGTTCGCGTTTGCCGTCACGGATGAGGGTCAGGCTGCAGTCCTTCTCGACAATCTGGCGGGAGACAAACTTGACCGGCTGGTAGAAGCCGTTGGCGCCGGCGGGTTCAGCCCCTGCGCTCTTGAGTTGCTCCACGGCGTAGGCTTGGGCGGCGCGCTCGCCGCGGCTCCCGGTATCACGGCCTTCGAGTTTGTCATCGGCGAGGACCTTGACGTGATCCCACCAGGTCTGGCCGTCGAAATGAGATGTAGTTTGACTCTTGGCAGAAATCGCGAGCAACAGCCCAAACGATAAAATCAATGCCTTAATTTTCATGAAATCCCTCACCGTGAAGGTTCTTAGGATAGCAGGAACCGGCGGACTATCTTGCCTGGAAGTTGCGGTTCTTTCTCCATAGAACACGGAAGCATTCGAAAGCACCCAAGCGAACCGATCAATTTACTGAGCATGAGCTATACCCAATCCGCTAGAGTCTTTCTACTCCGAGGGAAAAAGCTAGGGTGCGGCTATGGCAAAACGACACAAGTAGTAGCCCGTCTCTTAAGGTATATTGATCGGGATTGCAGTGTAGGAAAGCCCTGGTTGCACGAGCCTGGCTGAGCCGGAAGCTCTCTCCGCTTCGCCAGTATCCACAGATTTTCTGTTCCGCCGTGCTGAGTGCGGCTGGTGCGGTTGATCTCCGCCTCATCTCGAGTTTGTATTTGCCGGAATATTCTTGTCAGTTGTGAGGGATGAATCATGAGGACTGCGGCTAAATCCTGGTTGTCTGGCGTCGCGGCTGTGCTGATTGGACTCTGTCTGGCGAATGGTAACGCAGCAGGACAGGGGGCGCCTCACTATTTGGTAACAAACGACGATATTGCGCAACCAATTCTTCCCGACACTACAAGCGTCTCCTTTTACTCGATTGGCGCAGACGGTCGGATCAACTTGAAAAGCACAGTGGAAACCGGCGGATTCGGCATCGGCGGCGGTTATTTTGGATTGAACCGTATTGCTGTGCTCAACAACGGTTCGAATCAGTGTGTGTTCTCTTCCGAAGCTGCCAGCAGCGATGTGGTGGGAATTGATGTGAACACATTGAGTGTCACCGGCAGCGCGGTGGGTTCCGCGAACGACACCGGCGCTTCCAATGGTATTGGTTTGGTCATCAACGGCGGATACCTGTACGCCAGCTTTACCGACTCCAGCAACATCGGAACGTTTCAGATCCAGCCGGGTTGCACTCTCAGCTTTATCAACGACGTTACCGTGATTGGCTTACAAGGCGGGATCGTCGACGCGATGGCGGCACATGGCAACCTGCTGATCGTTACCTACGGCGATGGTTCGATTGAATCCTTCAATATCTCGAATGGGACTCCGGTGTCCAATGGCGACAAACAGAACTCCACCGCGGCCATCAATCTGCAGGGAGCCACTTATCCCAGCGCCATTGACATCACCCAAGATGGGCATTTCGCAATTTTCGGTGACACTGCCACGGCGATGGTGGTAGAAGTTTCCGATATTTCATCCGGCAAGTTGACGAAAACAATTGTCTATCAGTCTGTAGCCGCCATCAGCTCCAGCAACATTTTATTGAGCCCAGATGAAACTCTGCTCTACATCAGTAACACTCAAGGCGACCGTGTCAGCGCGGCGTTTTTTAATAAAAACACGGGCCAGATTACGGCTGGCTGCACCTCGAACTTTATGAGGGGCTATTCTTCAAACTGGTCGTATCTCGGGGGCCTGGCGCAACCGTCTACCGCTGGAAATGGTGGAGGCGTGTATGTTGCCGAGTTCGGTGCCCCGGCGACGATCGGGTTGGTCCAGTTCAGTTCTTCTGGTGGGAAGTGTTTTATGAGGGAGGGGCCCCATTCCCCGCGTGTCGATGTGGTCAGTCCAGGATTATTGTCGATTGGAACCTTTCCGCCACGGCCGTTTTAGCCGGTTCGGAAACGAGGGTTAGAGGTTTTGAGTCATTCCAAGGATTCTTGAGGAGAGTTGGATATGCGTTCTGTGTTCAGGTCTCTACTAGCGATCGCGGTGTGTGGGTTTTCTTTTCTTACGGCTGTGGCGCAGTGCCCGGACCGTCCCCAGTCCGGTTCGATTGTGGAGGATCCATTAAACCTCTCCTCGCAGAACGGCGTTCTCTCTGCCGAATTCTTGATGGGACACTCGGTCGATGACCGTGGCTACACTCACTATTGCTACAACTACAAGACTGCCGCGGGATACGTGGAGGCCCCCACGCTGCGGCTCAATCCCGGCGATGCGCTGAAATTGGTGGTTAAGAACCGTATCAAGGAAGATGACGCCGGAATGAAAATGCCCACTCCTCCTGGGCAGGTTTGCGGTGATGGCGGCCAAATGACCTTGCAGTCCACCAATGTTCATTTTCATGGACTGAACGTCTCTCCCAATTGCCATCAGGATGACGTGATCACCACGCTGATTCAGCCCGGCACACCCGGATTCGATTTCAATATCCCCATTCCAAAGGACGAGCCGCCCGGCCTGTATTGGTATCACCCGCACGTGCACGGGTTCACCGAGTTTCAGGTGAACGGCGGAGCCGCTGGGGCCATCATTGTGGAAGGCATGGACAAGATCCATCCAGAAGTGGCTGGGCTCACTGAGCGCGTGTTCGTTCTTCGCCAACAGTATCTGGTGCCTTGGATTCCAGGACCATATCAGTTGACGATCAACTACCAGGTTTCCGCGTTTCCATTTCCTCACCCCATGATCCAAATGAAGCCGGGCGAAAAGCAATTCTGGCGGGTCGCTAACGCCACCCTCCAGGACTTCATGCCGTTACAATTTCAGGTCAATGGCGTGTCACAAAAAGTGGAGTTGATCGCGCTCGATGGTTATCCTCTGGCTCAGACCCGAAGGCAGGACACGGTCCTCTTGCCACCGGCAGGGCGCGCGGAGTTCATCGTGCAGGCCCCGGCGACGGGGGAAAGCGGATCTCTTGTGACACTGAATTACTCCACCGGCCCCACCGGCAACCCCGATTTCGCACAGCCCATTGCTATTGTTCAGCTCACCCAGGGTCCCGAGACCAGGCAGGCAGCAAAGTCCTCAGGCCCGGCGCTTCGCATCGAGGACCTCAAGTTCGCTGACCTGGCGAAGCAGAACGCGACCGCGCAGCGAAAACTTTACTTCTCGGAGGAATTTGGCGGTACCAATGGCCCGATCCAATTCATGATCACAGTGGATGGGCAAAAGCAGAGAGTTTTTGAGCCCAATGAGAAGCCGGTCATCACCACCAACGTGGGCGCGGTGGAAGACTGGACCATAGAAAATCGCGCTCTGGAAACACACGCCTTTCACATACACCAGATCCACTTTCTAATGATGGAGGTGGATGGGCAGCCGGTCAAGAATCCGGATCTCCGCGACACCATCGAGATTCCCTTTTGGGAAGGGCCGGGGCACCCCTATCACAGTGTGAAGGTGCGCATGGACTTCCGCGATCCTACGATTGCCGGTACCTTTGTGTTTCACTGCCATATTCTGCTGCATGAAGATCTCGGCATGATGCACAAGATCCTGGTCCAGCCGTAAACGCGCATCTATTATTTCCGACCACAACGCCCAGCCGTGGACGTTCACTCTTGAACGTCCCCGCGTGAGCACTTGCCTGAACTTGAAAGACCGGATACACACATAGAGACTAAGAGAGGTCATGCCAAATGCGGAAGCGACTCTTGCTGGTTTTGAGTAGTTCACTGTTGGTCATCACTGGCTACGTGTTGGGAGGCAAGAAGGCGACGTTAGCGTACGCGGCCTCGCCGGCCCAGACTTCCTACGCTGCCCATCCGACGCAGGGCAACGTTCCAAAATCCTACGGACGTCTCGTAGCCGGAATCGCCGACCAGATCGGTACTGGACTCGTATTCGAAGATGCCGAAGGCGTGATTCGATTCGTCAGCGTAAACGGCATGAAAGAGGGCGAATTGGCCCGCTACGACAAGACTCCGACCCAGGGTGGCATCCCCAAGTCATATGGCCATCTGGTCACCGCAGTTGTGAACCCTGAGGGAACTGGGCTGGTGTTCGAAGACAGTGAAGGCACCATTCGGTTTGTCACCCTTGCCGGGGTAAAGGAAAGCGAATTGACGCGCAATTGAGCCGTCGACGGAAGGCGGCCTGAACTTACAAGCTTCTTGAGCCCGGCTTCGGCGGGCTTTTCTCTGCTAATACAGACTCCTTTCGTAATGTTTCTCTACCCTGACTAAACTTTGAAACACATTCGCCGATGGACAACCTATCGGGGAATGCTCTACGAAACCACGCCGTACACCTCACGTGCAGCCATGTCCTGTTCAGCTCCGCACGTTAGTCACACCTAAATCATTCGCACTGACTAACAACCCGCTACCGATTCTTTTTGTACTGCGTCTCAAGCCCAACGTCGCTGCACGACTCCGTCCTGGTTGGCTGCCTGTGGCCGGGACGGACCGCGTGCCTGCGTCACTTCAAAGGGGGCCGACATGATGCCTCGCCTGTGGCTTCTCTTAGTGACACTCGTTCCGTGTGTAGTTGCCCAATCCGACGATGATCTTTCCCGTGGTTCCAACCGCGTCAAGATCAAGATTGAGAGCGAGAGCAATCGGGCATGCGACGTCCGCACCCGGGTTTCGCTGATGAGCGACTCCGGTCCTGCAGTCGCCGAGGGCTACGCCAACACGCAGTGCGTGGTGGAGTTCTTTAGTGTACCCGCGGGTAACTATCACGTGGTGGTGACTGGCCCTGGTATCGCAGGTACGCGTGAGTTTGAGATTGAGGCCAACAAGTCGCAGGAGTTAGAGATACCAGTCAGCGCTGCGGGCGACCCAAAGGCAGCAGGCGCAAGCTCGGCCACGGTAGCAGCTAGCGAACTCGCGGTTCCGCGCAGCGCCAGGGAAAAGTTTGCGAGCGCAAGCCAGCTGATGGCAAGAAACGAACTACCCAAAGCGCTCGACCAGCTTCACAAAGCCATCGAGATAGACCCCACTTACGCCGAAGCTTACAACGATTTGGGAGTGGTCTACGGCCGCATGGGTGACAAGACGCAAAGCCGCGCAGCACTGCACGAGGCGATCCGCCTCAATGATCGCTTGGCGCCGGCGTATTTGAATCTGGCGCGGTTGGAGATCGCAGACCGCAACTTCACCCAGGCCGAAAAGCTTCTCGACAAGGCCACGGCAGCGGGCCTTGACGATTCCCCCACTCTGATTCTGCTAGCCAGCGTGGAACTGCTCACTCAGGACTACGATCAGGCGCTTGCCAATTGCCACAAGGTGCATGCCACGCCACAGGCCCCACATGCGGCCGCCCACTTCATCGCTGCACGAGCTTACGAGCACGAAAATCGGCCGACAGAGGCTTTAGCCGAGTTGCGCACCTTTCTCAGCGAGGAACAGTCCGGAGCCCGCGCAGATGCCGTGCGCAAGGAAATGGCAGCATTGCAGAGTGCCACACAGACCGCTGGCCGTTAGGGCTTCCTGGGCTTATGCTCGCACGTCTGGGTGTTAATGCAGGAGTCCTTCATCATTAACCGCTCGACCGGTTTACCACCGACGATGTGGGCATCGATTATCTCATCCACGTCTGTGGGCTTCACTGCGCCATACCAGACTGCGTCGGGATAGACCACCAGGTTCGGACCGTGTTCGCACTGATCGAGGCAGCCCGATTGGTTGGCCCTGACCCTGCCTTTCAGTCCGCGCTCTGCCAGCTTCTGCTTGAATAGTTTTTGCAGCTCCGCCTGGCCAGCAGGGTCGCAACAACCTCGGGGATGCCCTTCCGGCCGCTGGTTCCCGCAAATGAAAATGTGCTTCTCAAACTTGGGCATGAACAAAATGTACAGGATTTGGTGTTCGGTCGTGGTGGGGAGTCGGGCCGGCTAATCCTTCAGCGGAACCATGGCCTGGTCGCCCCGGCAGAAGGTAGCCACGCGCAGAAGGCTTCCAGTGGGATCCTTTATCAGCCTGACTGGGCCGTAGCAGAAGACGGCGTGGCCGGTCTCGGCAAGATACCATTGCCCGTGGTTGGTGGATTGGCGGGAAGCGAGGTGATCGACGGGAGGGCGCAGCTGCGGCGCCAGGTGGGTACCGGGGAGTGACAACGCTAACAACAACGGCGCCAGGACTCTCATGGGGACTTCCTGGCCCAGAATTCAGATACGAATTACGCTTCTACGCTCATCTTCCATGGTGGCAGTGTCCGTGGGCGGCTTTTGCGGAGGTTTCCGGAGCTTGCCGGCATTAGGGTCATTCTTGGCATGGGCTCGCGTTTTGTCCTGGGTCGACGGAGTTTGCCCCTGGGAGTGGGCTTTGGCCTCAGCCTGGGCCTTGGCTTGGGCTTGTGTGTTTTTCATTCTCAACTGGGCAAGTTTGGAGCTGTCATCGAAGAGCGATTGGATCAGAGAACGTTGATTGTCAATCGTGCGTCCCTGCTCGACTACCAGCAGGGTCATCAGGCCGTAGGAGACCAGGAACAGCACGACGAACACCGGAAGCATGGAATGCTTGGCTTTGGGCTTTTGGGTAGGTACCAGAAGCGCGTTGTCTGACGTCCAACTCAACAATGGCCACCCCGATCTGCGCCACTAAACAGCAGAAGGCGTATCCCCTAAGTGCAGCTTTCCAGCCATCGAGCAGGGACTCTTTAAGATATTCCAGGGAAATAACTTAGGTTCGATTTACCACACTTTGGTGGGGGATGTAGGTGCAAGTGACTGCACAATAAAGGTAACCAGCATGCGTTACGAACGTGACTTGTGGGGGCGGTGTGGTGCGGTCGTCAACAAGTGTGGATCAAGGCTTGGGGAGCGGTTGACATTTCCTGTCCGCAGGTTAGGATGCAGAGAAGACCAGAATAATAGGAACCGGAGATGAACATCGAGATCCGCGACGCGGTCCTTCAGGCCAGAATCCAGAAGCAACTCCAAACGACCGGTTCGGGCAGTGTGGAGGAAGTCTTGCTGCGCCTGCTGGAAACTCAGGAGGAACAGGACCGGTGGCTGTTGGAAAACCGGGAAGCGAATAACGCGAAGATCCGCCGTGGGATGGAACAACTCGCCCGGGGTGAGGGTATCCCCGAAGACCGGCTTGGCGCGCACCTGAAGGAGTTGAAAGCCAAAGCTGAATGAGATCGCGCTACGTACTGGCGCCGGAGGCCGCGAATGATCTTGTTCGAATCTGGAGCTATATCAAGAGGCAAAGCAGTACTGAGGTGGCGGATCGAGTTGAATCAGTCATTAGAGACCGAATTGTTTCCTTGGCGAAGATGTCGGGTGCGGGACATTCCCGCAAAGATTTGACGGGCGAGGCAGTTAAGTTTTTTCCAGTCTACTCTTACCTGATCGTCTATCTGCCAGAGACGAACCCCCTGCAGGTAGTCTCGATTCTTCACGGTCGTCAGGATGTCGAAGCAATTCTTAAGGGACGTCTGTAGGTGAAGAAGCCACCTAGAAAGACTCAGAGTCGTTCGGGCAAGGCGTATCGCGCAGCCCCGCGCCGGGGCTCAGCCCGCGCAGAGCGGCGACAGCCTCGTTTCTCGCGCGAGGTTTCAGTGCTTTACGAGGACGATGCCGTGGTCGTTCTCAACAAACCTGCCGGCCTTCTGGCGGTGCCGATCAAGGGATCCGAGACTCCCTCCGCTTTGTCTGTACTTGCCGCAAGCCTCGAATCGAATCAACAACGGGCCTGGATCGTGCATCGAATCGACCGATTTGCCTCCGGAGCTCTGCTGTTTGCGAAGACCAAGCCTGATCGAGATACGCTGGTGCGGCAATTTCTCGATCACACTCCTGTGAGGCGCTACCTTGCGGTAGTGCGGGGACGCCTCGGGGTGGAGTCAGGAACTCTCGTGCACTATTTTCGACGGGAAGGCATGCATCAACAATTGCGCACGGCAAAAGATCCCCGGGCAGCCCGCGCCGAGCTGCGGTATTCGGTCGAACGCCTTTTTGCAGATGCCTCCCTGGTCCGGGTTGAGTTGGTGACGGGATTGCAGAATCAGATCCGGGTGCAATTTTCAGCGGTGGGCCACCCAGTCATTGGCGATAGAAAATATCACCCCGCCGAAGCATCAGAGCGACTCATCGCTCGCGTTGCTCTGCATGCCAGTTATCTTCAGTTTGTTCATCCGCGTTCGGGAGAGCGCGTTTCGATTGAATGCGAGCCGCCCGCTGATTTCCAGCAGTTGGTTCGAGAATTGTCGCGATCGAGGCCTGCGCGCCGGGGCTGATAGATAGCTGACTACGTCCCTACTTTCCCATCACCAGCTTCGCAATCGTTGCCAACTGCATGTTGGACGTGCCTTCGTAGATCTTGCCGATCTTGGCATCGCGCCAGTATTTTTCAACCGGATAGTCTTTGGTGAAACCGTATCCGCCGTAGATTTCAACTGCCAGGGAGGTCACCCGCTCGGCCACCTGAGAGCAGAACAACTTGGTCATGGCAGCCTCCCGCACAAACGGCACCCCAGCATCCTTCATCCGGGCGGCGTTATAGACCATCAGGCGGGCAGCTTCGATCTCGGTCGCCATCTGTGCGATTTGAAACTGAATGCCCTGAAACTCGGAAATAGGTTTACCGAATTGCTTGCGCTCCTGCGCATACTTGGTGGCGTACTCCCAGGCGCCACGCGCCACGCCTGCCATCTGCGCGCCGATCCCAATCCGGCCTTCGTTCAAAGTCTCAATCGCGATCTTGTAGCCCTTGCCCACCTCGCCCAGCACGTTTGACTTGGGCACGCGACAGTCTTCGAGAATCAACTCACAAGTTGAGGAAGCCCGGATGCCCAGCTTGTCTTCCTTCTTGCCGACGGTGAAGCCGGGGAACTCTTTTTCAATGATGAACGCCGTGATTCCCTTATATCCCGCAGCGGGATCGACCGTCGCGAAGAGAATAAAGACGCCGGCTTCCTTGCCGTTGGTGATCCACAGCTTGCGTCCATTCAGAACGTAGTCGCTGCCCTTGAGTTCTGCCTTGGTTTGCAATGCAAATGCGTCCGAACCGGAGCCGGCTTCGCTGAGCGCGTAGGCGCCGCAAGTGTCCGCTACCATGCGTGGCAGGTAGCGCTTCTTCTGTTCTTCGGTCGTCCATCGCATTAGCGCGTTATTGACCAGCGTGTTCTGCACGTCTACGATCACGCCCGCCGATGCATCCACTCGCGACATCTCCTCGACTGCCAGGATCGCCTCGAAGAACTTCCCTCCGCTGCCGCCGTATTGCTCCGGGACTTCGATCCCCATCAGCCCCAACTGAAAGAATTGGTGAATGAGGTCCTTCTCAAAGATTCCCTTTTCGTCCATCTCCTTCACCAGGGGACGCACCTTGTCCTCAGCAAACTGGCGAATATTATCGCGGAAGAGAATTTCGTCCTCGGTGAACGTGGTCAGGGGCGAGGGAGCGGCGGTTTGGAGCATGGTCTCCGGCATATGGAAAACACCTTCAAGAAAAGTAGCAACCAAGGATTTTAGCATCTTGAGTGGGACTTATTCTGGCGCCATAACGCCTGCGCAAAAAACCTCAAAGTATGCCCTATTAAACGCTTTCAATTGCAATTACACTGATGGCTCAAGAACTCCAGGACCCGGGAGATTACGGTTTTGAAGAGACTGATCACCGTCATAGTCCTTACTTCTGCCATTGGTGCTGCCCAGACCATTCAGGTTGATATCACCCCCGGCCACTCCACCAACCATTTCGTGCCCAACCAAACCTTGGGCGCGGGAGTCGACCGTATTCCGGTCGCGGCGATTGACAAAGACCTGCAGCCAGCTTCGCTGGAGAAGGTACTCGCCGCCGGTTGGCAGCCCGTGAGCTATCGGCAGAACACAGAACTCGCGGTCGAGGCCTGGCACTGGAATCCCAATGGAACCTGGAGCGATCCCAGTGGCAAGGGCTATTTCACCGGCTCGGCAATCCCCGCTGACCCGATTCGCTATTCCTTCGGATACGGGCTGCCCCACCGCGGATTCACCCGCAACGACGGCACCGAGAATGCCGGATTCTCACGCATGACCGACGGCGACGAGCACTCTTACTGGAAGAGCAACCCCTATTTGACGCAGCGCTTCACCGGTGAGAGCGACACCTTGCATCCGCAGTGGGTGGTGATCGATCTCGCGCAAGTTCAAGCCGTCGACAGCATCCGCATCGATTGGGCGGAGCCCTACGCCACTCGCTACGCCGTCCAATATTGGAGCGGAGACGACCCCATGCAGGCGCGGACCCGCGGAGTGTGGCAGACGTTTGTGGCGGGCGAAGTTACCGCAGGAAAAGGTGGATCAGAAACCATCCGTCTAAACCCGACTCCGGTGACCGTGCGATTTGTCCGCATCCTGATGACCGAGTCATCGAATAGTTGTGATTCCCACGGCTCTTCTGATCCTCGAAATTGTGTCGGTTACGCAATCCGTGAACTCTATATCGGAACCACGACTGCCGACGGCGCGTTCCACGACACTATCCGGCACACTGCCGATCAAGAGCAGACTACAACCTACTGCTCTTCGGTCGACCCCTGGCATGAGCCATCGGATGAAAGTTCCACGACTCAGGCGCAAATGGGTCTGGACCTTTTCTTTACCAGCGGAGTCACTCGCGGCTTGCCGGCCATGGTGCCGGTCGCCATGCTCTACGACACGCCGGATAATGCGGCGGCCGAGATCGCTTACCTGAAAGCCCGAAATTATCCGATTTCCTACGTCGAGATGGGCGAAGAATCCGACGGCCAATATTTCATGCCAGAAGACTACGGTGCACTCTACCTGCAGTGGGCCACTGCGCTGCACCGTGTCGACCCGGCGCTAAAGCTGGGCGGACCGTCGTTTGAAGGCGTGAACAAGGACATTGAAGTCTGGCCCGACGCTGAGGGCAGAGTGTCCTGGCTGAGACGGTTTCTGGACTACCTGAAAGCGCACGGCCGCATGAACGATCTTTCGTTTTTCTCGTTCGAGCACTACCCTTACGACCCATGCCGGGTTCCGTGGGGGAGTCTCTACGACGAGCCTGATCTCATCAGCCGCATCATGCAGACCTGGCGTGAGGATGGCGTGCCGGCGAACGTGCCGATGTTTGTGACCGAGTCCAATCTTTCTTCGGCAGCGAGCGAAACCTACATGGATCTGTTCGCGGGACTATGGCTGGCTGACTACATCGGATCATTCCTGAACGCGGGCGGCGCTCTTGTCTATCATTTTCACTACCTGCCTCTTTTCATGGAGCACGGATGCAACAGCTCTCCGGGAACCTTCGGCATGTTCACAGTCGGCCCCGATTACCGGATCGAACAGCCGCTTTCGCAGTTCTTTGCGTCACAAATGATCAATCTGGAGTGGGTGCAGCCGGGAGCAGGTACGCATGACATGTACCCTGCAAAGAGTGACGTGGATGACGGCGCTGGCCACACTCTGGTCACTACTTACGCATTGAAGCGGCCGGACGGACAATGGTCTCTCATGATTGTGAATCGCGATCAACACAATGCCCACAGCGTGAAGATTGTGTTTGACGATCAGTCAACGCACACTGCAAGCGGCTTCGCCGGCGCACTGGAAATCTCAGAATTTGGCAGGAATCAATATCAGTGGCACGCTGCCAAGACGCGCTTTTCCGCCCATGCCGAGAGTCCCAGCGTAGCGCCTACTGTGGCCTATGTGCCGGGCAAAGCAGATCCGGATGGGCCAGTTTTGCACACCAAACAAAACGCCGGAAAGGACACCACGTACAACCTGCCGGCAGCCTCGATTGTTGTGATTCGCGGCAAGCTGGGAAAGCAGTAGCCGCTAGATCGGCTTGCTTTGGCCAGGATTCAGGTCGACCCGTCCCATGCCGACATTTACGTCAATCGATCCCTTGCCATTCCCCTCAAACGACCGGGCGACGATGAAGTGGTGGCTTTCCCCGTCCTTGCGATGGTCGTGCATGCTGCCTAGCCCCACGTTCACTTGCAGAGCTTCGTAGGCGTCGGCATTGCCCTGAAAATTCACGTGGCCATAGCCCACGTTGATGGTCTCGCGCTTGCCCTCAATCCGGTCTGCCACTAAAGTCAGGTCGCCACGGGCCAGATTGGCAGTCAGGTCGGGCATCGCGGGAGGGAGCTCGATTGTCACTTTGGCCCGTTGCCCTCGCGTAAGGTGCAACTGGAGCTGCACGTGAGAGGTTGTGATGTCGAGCTTCTGCAGGTAGTCGGCGACGGTATGTTGTTGTGACGGATTCTCCAGGTCGACAGTGACTCGAAGTGTGTTGTCGCTGCTTCCGGTGAGCGTGACATCGGCGGCGCAGATGTTCAGGTCAAATTCGGCTCCGGACTCAATCTTGCGGCTGAGTTGCAGATGGCTGACACTGTTCTGGTCCCCCTCTGCCAGGGGCGCATGGGTAGCCGGCAGCGAGCTGGGACAGTTCATGGAATCGTGATCCTCTGCGAGCGCGCTTCCAGTGAGCAAACCGGCAGTCAGAAGGCAGCCGAGCAAGGCAACAGATTTTGGACGCAGTACCGTCATAGCAAAAGATACGCAACCCATGGTTGGTAAGTTCCCTGCAAATTGGCCAGGAAAGAGAAGTTTCAGTTGGGGGAGCGGACCAGTTTCAGCCCATCTGCCTGCAGGATGCGCTTGATCTGGTTGCGGGCATGCACCGCCCAGGGGCCGACGGTATCGAGCTTTACATAGGCGCGCCAATGCTGCAGCGCCTTGCGAGGTTGTTTGATCTTCTCGTAGGCTAGAGCCACGTTGTAATGCGCATCACCATAGGTGGGCGCGAGTTGTAGAGCTGTGTTGTAAGCCTGGATCGCTTCCATCACCCGCCCGGTTTCATCCAGCACATTGCCCAAGTCGAAGTAGGCCAAGGCATAGCGAGGATCAATGCCAATGGCCACACGATAATGTTTCTCCGCCAATGCGTAATCCTGGCGGTTGTAGTAGAGCGTTCCCAGGTTGATATTGGCGGCGGCGTGCTCGGGATCCTGTTCCAGCACCGCCTGATAAACCGCAATCGCCTGGGTCTGCGTGCTGGGGTCTTCTTCCAGGGCGATTCCGCGGGCGAACAGTTCGGACACATCCTTGGGCTCAGTAGCCGGCCTGACCACCGCAATTGGGCTCCGTGTGACCACGTTGTCGCGCGGAGCAAAGTCAAACATGAACTGGCCGGCGATGGGCTCGAATACTTTCCCGTCATGGCGAAACGCCACTCGGCGTCCGGTGTCGAAGGAACCCGCCTCAAGCAGCGGATTCTCCATTCCCGCTGCCTGCTTCTGCATGGCCGCCAGCGATTCCCGGATCACTGCCGGGCGCACCTTGCGGGCACACAGGTCGCGCACTTTCTTCACTTGCAGGAGATCGAAAAAGGAGTAGCTCTCCGCGGCGGCGACCAGTTCAGCCTTTTCCCATGCTGCCAACTGCCGCGCCGTGAGCCGTAAAATCCGGAGCAGGTCTGCTCGACTGTATCTCACGATTAGGGATTGCTAGTTGCATTATCCCCAACCTTGAACTGCGGATGCAAGTGCAAATCCGGCCCTAAAGAACCTGAAACAGCAACTTGCATCGCTCCCGGTGCAAGTTTTTGCACCTTCGGTAGGCGCGAGGCAGGGCGACCGCGGCCCATTTACCAACTTTTAATAATCCGCGCCCCGAAAGCACCCGCCCGGGGACTATCATTTCTCTGTGATGAGTGCAGCCCGGCGCAAGGCCGTCCGTGAAAACGATTCCACCAAAGAGATGACCGGACTGGTGGAGCAGTCCTGCCTGGTGGCGAAGGACGCCGCCTTCAACCTGCGTGACTTCCTCGAGAACTCGTCCAACATGGCGTCTATTGCGGTGAAGGACTGTGAAAAAGAACTGGACCGGATGGAGCGCACCATCGACGAGCGGATTACCAGCGCGATCACAGAAGTTACCGAGCCCGAGGCGCGTGAACTGCTCGCCTGCCTGAAGTTCATCATTGACCTGGAACGCATCGGAGACCTGACTTGGTCGATCACCATGCGCATGCAACATTTGTCATCGCGTCTGCAAAAGGATGACCGCCGGGACATGATCGCCATGGCCGAAGTGCTGGAGAAGATGCTGGAGAATGTCTATCAGGGTTTCGTGAAGCGGAACCTGGATTCGGCCAACTGGGTGATGAAAACCGATACCCAGATCGACCACGTATGCCACGGCGTCTTTCGCCGCCATCTCCAAAATAAAGACCGCAATTTCGACTACAGCACCAACCTGCTGTTGATGGCACAGGCCTTCGAACGTGCCGGGGACCATGCCAAGAACCTGGGCGAAGAGTTGTTCCATCTGGTGGAAGGGCGCAGCCTGCGTCACGAGCCCAAGCGGCCGAAAGTCTCCCGCAGCAGTGGTTGAAGACTCCGGGGACCTCGCCCGGACGGGACCCAAGGCCGTGTCCGGTATATCATTTCGACCATGGCAGAGTTCCCTATCCATCAGGTTCGCGCCGCGTTTCCAGCTTTGCAAGATAACTTCATTTTCTTTGACAACGCTGCGGGAGCGCAGTCACCCCAGACGGTATTGAACGCCGTGGCCGACCATCTTCTGCATCGCAATGTCCAACGAGGCGGGCGATACAAGCAATCGCAGGAAGTGGACGAAGTCATCGCACAAGCCCGCATCAGCGTAGGCCTGCTGCTGAATGCCAGGCATCCCGACGAAATCTCGTTTGGCATGAACGCAACCTCGTTCATGCGCACGGTCAGCATCGCCATCGGCCAGTCCTTGAAGGATCGCCGCGAAATCATCGTGACCGATCTTGACCACGAAGCCAACATTTCCGTCTGGCTGGCCCTGGAGCGTGAAGGCGCGAAAATTGTTTGGTGGCATTTTCGAGACGATGGGCGGCTTCACCCCGAAGACCTGGAGAAGTTGCTCTCCCCGCGAACCCGCATTGTGGCCTGCACGCTGGCTTCCAACGCGATCGGTTCCATTCTCAATATCGCCGAAGTCTCCAGGCGAGCCCACGCTGCCGGAGCCGAGGTATTTGTGGATGCCGTGCACTATGGCCCACACGGGACCATCGATGTCCAGGCGTTTGATTGCGACTACCTGGTTTGCTCGGGTTACAAAATATTCTCTCCCCACATGGGATTTCTTTGGGGCCGCCTGGAGACCCTGAACGCGCTGCCCACTTTCCGCGAGGATTTTGTGCCTGACACCACCCCCTCTAAGCTGGAGATTGGCACCTACATCTACGAAAACGTGGCCGGCATGGATGCCTCCGTCCGCTATCTGGAAGACCTGGGACGACGCATCAATCCGGCCGCAACCTCGCGACGTGCGGCGCTGGTGGCGGCTACGGAGGCAATCAGGGACTACGAGGCACAGCTGTCTCGCGACATGCTGGACGCGCTGGCAAATGCGAAGGCAACCGTGTATGGCATTACCGCCAAGGATTCGATCGCGCAGCGGACGCCTACACTGTGTTTCAACCTTCCCGGTATTCCACCGATCAAGGTCACGGAAGAGTTGGCGAAGAGAGATATCGGTGCCCGTGATGGCCACATGTATTCGCCGCGTCTGATGAAGAGATTCGGGCTCACTAAAGAGAGCGGCGCAGTCCGGGCATCTCTTGTGCACTACAACACCGTGGAAGAGGTTCGCCGGTTCGGAAGTGCGCTGGCTGAAATGACGGGCCACTGATGCAGACGCCCGCAGTGGATGGTCTCCAACGCCGCTTGAGTCAGCGGCAGTTGACCATGATGGCCATTGGCGGCGCCATCGGTGTAGGGTTGTTCCTGGGAAGCAGTGTCACCATTCGCCTTGCCGGACCCGCCGTCATTTTTTCCTATCTTCTGGGAGCAGGCATCGCGCTGATCATGTCCTATGCGCTGGCGGAGATGGCAGTCGTCCACCCTGTCGCGGGAGCATTCGGAGTTTACGCGGAGAAGTACCTCAATCACTGGGCAGGTTTTTCGGTGCGTGCCACCTATGGAGCCGCGCAGATCATTGCCATCGGTGCTGAAGTAACCGCTGCTGCCATCTACATTTCTTTCTGGTTCCCGAATGTTCCGCGATGGACTTGGGTGGTGTTAGTGTCAGCCGCGCTGGTGGCGCTCAATTCCATGCAGGTCAACCGCCTGGGTGAGTTTGAATATTGGTTCGCAATGATCAAAGTGGCCGCCATCGTCACCTTTATCATCGTAGGGCTATCGTTGATTCTCGGCATTGGTTCTCGCATGGCGATTGGCTTGTCCAATCTCACCCAGCACGGAGGATTCTTCCCGGCAGGATGGAAAGGCGTGTGGCTTTCGCTCACCATCACGGTTACCAGCTATATGGGAGTGGAAATCATCGCGGTCACTGCGGGCGAAGCCCAGAATCCGGAAGTCACGATTCCGCATGCCATGCGAAACATTGTCTGGCGGCTCATTCTGTTCTACGTGCTGGCCATTGCAATTATGGTCACCATGGTTCCTTGGAACCAGACCGGCGGTTCCTCGGGGCTTTCTGGCAGTCCTTTTGTGACCGCGTTTGCTGCCGCCCATATACCGTTCGCCGCTGCCATCATGAACTTTGTCGTGCTCACAGCGGCACTTTCCAGTGTGAACACCAACCTTTACCTTTCAACTCGAATGCTTTTCTCACTCGGCCGGGAAGGCTATGGACCCCGATGGATGGGCAAGGTGAGTGGCAACGGCGTGCCGCATCGCGCTCTGCTGGCCTCGACTGCAGGGATTATCGCAGCCATTCTGTTGGCCGTCTTTGCACCTAAGAATGCTTTCCTTATGCTTTACGGGACTGCGGTAGCGGGAATGCTTTTTGTCTGGCTGGTAATTCTCAACACCCATCTTCGTTTTCGCAAGGCAATCACCCACGAACGGCTCTCGAGTTTGCCGATGCGGCTGCGGGCGCATCCGTTTTTCACAGTGGTTGGTATTCTGTTACTGATTGCGATTTCGATCACCACGTTCTTCGTGGACGGGTTGCAATGGTCGGTTCCGGCCTTTGCTGTTTTCTTAGGTGTGATCTCGCTCGTATACCTGAAGAGCCGACGCCGCACCGCATAGCAAAGTTCTTTAAGCCCAAATTCCAACTGCGGATTTCTCTGCGAGCTCTGTTTTCTCTCCGCTCTCTCTGCGTTTTAAGTTCGGATGCTGCGAGTGTCAGTCAAGAGCTTTGAAACGCAGAGAACGCAGAGAAAATCGCGGAGAACGCGGAGACGGCACGCCGCGCTTGATTTGGACGAAGTGATGTGTGATATACAGGAACGTCTTCGGAGATCACGAGATGACTCAATCCGGCGAGGAGGTCTACTCTTCGCTCCGCGGCAGATTTAAGGGTGATTTGCTGCGCCCCGGCGAAATCGGCTACGAAGACGCCCGTGCCATTTGGAACGGCATGGTGGCACGCACGCCTGGCCTGATCGCACGCTGCGCAGATGTAGCTGATGTGCAAAACGCTGTCCGGGCGGGCTCCGAGGCCGGAACTCCTTACCGCTGTCCGTTGTGGGGGACACAGCCTGGCAGGTTTCAGCACCTGCGACGGCGGTTTGGTGATCGACCTATCGCGAATGCGCCAAGTCACCGTTGATCCCGAGGCGCGCCTTGCCCGCTTTGCTGGCGGTTGCCTGCTGGGCTCGATTGATACGGCGACCCAGAAAGCCGGGCTGGTGTTCCCCTCCGGCGTTGTCTCTCACACCGGCGCCGCGGGGCTGGTCCTGGGCGGAGGGACGGGATGGCTCACCCGGCGATTCGGACTCTCCTGCGACAATGTCGAGGGGTTCACTCTGGTGACGGCGGACGGATCTGTCGTTCGTGCCCACTCGAGGGAGAATCCGGATCTGTTTTGGGCGTTGCGTGGTGGCGGTGGCAACTTCGGAGTGGTGACGGAATTTGAGGTGAGGCTGCATCCGCTGACTTCCGTCGTACTTGCCGAAGGGTTGTGCCCCGAAGCTGATATTCGCCGGCTGCTTGAACGCTGGCGAGACTTCATGGCTGACGCGCCACTCGACTTGAAATGGAACGTTGATCTCCGCCTCGCTCCGGATACAGAGAAGGTGCCCGTCGCGCTGCGCGGACGGCCAGTGGCGGCAAATTGGCTGCTATGGACGGGTGATCCGGAGGCTGCACAGCCATATTTCAAAGCCGCACTTTCCTTGTGCAGTCCCGACTCGGTGACCAGCAAGGTTATGTCATTCCTGGATTTGCAAACCATGGCGGATTCCGCTTTTCCGCATGGCCGGCGCTACTACACCAAGTCGGGTTATTTCCCCTATCTCGACGACAGCACGATTGATCGTCTGGTGGAGGCAGTGGCGACGATTCCTTCGTCGGAAACCCAGATTGAACTTGCGTATCTGGGAGGCGCCGCCGGGCAGGTCGCACCCGACGAGACCGCATTCGGCGATCGCAGCGCTCCTTTCATCATGAACCTGATTGGCAACTGGTCAGAAGCCTCCGCTGATGCGGATCACATCTCCTGGGTCCGTGGACTCTTCCAGAAGCTGCGGCCGGCCATGAAACCGGGGGTCTACGTGAACTTCATGAGCGGCGATGAGCAAGATCGCGTGCCCGAGGCTTATCACGAACGCTGGGACCGCATGGTCGCGGTGAAGATGCACTACGATCCCAAGAATTTCTTCCGCTTGAATCAGAATGTGCAGCCACGAAAATCGGACGCAGGAGTTGAAAAGAATGGAGCCGACGAGCGGAGTTGAACCGCTGACCTGCCGATTACGAATCGGCTGCTCTACCAACTGAGCTACGTCGGCCTGCTGTCGATTCTAAATGTGCAGGGTAGAGGCGTAAAGGGCACGGGCGAGACGCCCGCGCCTACATTCTATAATCTCCCAATGGCCATCTCCCCTTTCAAGGTTCACGTCCCTGAATCCCAGCTAACCGACCTGCGAGAGCGTCTGGCCCGCACGCGATTCCCGGATGAAATTGTCAACTCCGGATGGACCTACGGCTTCGACAGCGGATACCTACACTCACTCCGTGACTACTGGCTAAACCGCTTCGACTGGCGACGGCAGGAACAGGAATGGGGCCGCTTGCCGCACTTTCAGGCTGAAATCCAGGGGCTCAAGATTCACTTCATTCAGGTGCGCGGGGCAGGGAAGCGACCGCTGCCGATCATCGTGACGCATGGCTGGCCCGGGACCTTTTTAGAAATGCTCAAGCTCATCCCGCTGCTGGCGAATCCACAGCAGTTCAGCGGAGATCCCGACGACAGCTTCGACGTCGTCGTGCCTTCGCTGCCCGGCTTTGGCTTTTCGGGCCGACCCAGCACGCCGGGCTGGAACACGTTCAAGACCGCCGAAGTCTGGGTTGAACTCATGCAGCAATTGGGTTATGAGAAGTTTGTGGCCCAAGGCGGAGACTTCGGCGCCAACGTTTCCACGGTACTGGCATGGAAGCATCCCGAGCGCGTGGTTGCTTTCCATTTGAATTACATTCCTGGCGCCTATTTGCCGTTCGTGGACGACTCGGCTCCGATGAACGTCGAGGAGAAAGCCTTCGTCGCCTCCGTCGCTCGCTGGCTCGACGAAAAAGGGGCTTACTGGCACGTGCAGCGAAATGAGCCGCAGACCCTTGCCGCCGCGCTTAATGATTCGCCCATGGGTCTGGCGGCGTGGCTGATCGATAAGTATCGCGATTGGGCGGATTGCGACGGCGACGTCGAGCGCCGCTTCACCAAAGACGAACTGCTGGCCCATGTCACACTGTATTGGCTCACTGAGACCATTGGCTCGTCCATGCGGCTCTATCGGGAGAGCTCGAAAGCTCCACTGCATTTCGCCAAGGGAGAACGGGTGACAATCCCATGCGGAGTCGCGCGATTTCCCAAAGAAGATCCGATGCCACCGCGCTGCTGGGCGGAGCGCGTCTACAACATTCAGCGGTGGACTGAGATGCCCCGGGGCGGTCATTTTGCGGCTTGGGAAGAGCCGGAGTTGCTGGCGCAAGAAGTGCGGGATTTCTTTCGTCCGTTTCGGAGTGCACGAATCCCTTAGATTGTTACGCCGCCGCAATCGCTCTTGCCTGTTCGCGATACTCCGCATCGGACTCCGCCGGCAACAGCACCCACAGCGTATAGATCCCCAGAGCAGTTCCAAAGGGCACGTAGAACAATGCCAGGAAAGCGAGAATGATAGTCAGCATCCGGGCCCAGGGTTCGCGCTGCAGTAACCCCCAACCGGTCACGAATCCCACCGCCGCTTTTGCCGCGAGCACCAGCGCGATAACGCTGAGGAAGGGACGCAACCACGTACTGGCGCCTTCGGGACCCGGCATCTCGGCCAGGTGACGGAACAGAGTGTTGGCGATCACATAGAGAATGCAGGCGGCGACCGCGCTAAATGCGGAGAATGCCAGCCAAAGGATCCCCAGCAGACGGACGTGTTCACCTACCCGGCTGCGACGCGGAGACCCCACGCCCGCACCGCCGACGATTTCGCGTCCGCACTTGCCACAGAAACGCTGGTCCGCTTGTAACGCACTGCCGCACTTGTCGCAGAACATGGTCTCGCCTCCGCAGCCTCACTTCTACTACCAGGGGATACGAACTACAAGCCGCGAACCTTCCCGCGTTGATGAGTGTGCGCTGGACGACGGATGCAAACGAAAAGGCCACCCGGCAAAAGGCGGCCTCTTCTTCAAGGGAGAATAGTTCCAACGGAGAATTTGACCGTCAAAACTTTCTGGCGAAATCTTATGAGCCGAAAAAGGGGGGTGTCAAGCAATTTCTAGGAAATAAATAGCTTTATTTTCAATCACTTATAAAATAGGTTAATAGGGAATTTCCACTGCTCCATTGTGAGACAAACAGCGTTAGACAGAGCTTAACCTGCTTTGATTGATTAACTTACATTCCGTCGCGGACTTCAGAAGGCTTCTTCGACAGCTGCAGAGAGATGAATTCGACCTGCTCTTCCCGATGGAAAACCCGCTCCGGAATGATGCGCTGGACCAGCACGCGCAACCCACCGAAGGCGACGCCGACGACCAGCGCGAAGACCATGAGGATACCGCAGAGCACCAGAGCATTCCATACCAGGTTGCCGATGTTGTTCCTTTTGTCGAAGTAGGTGTTCTCGTTCCAGGTAACGTCAGCTTCATAATTCACTGAAGCCAGCAGTGATTTGGCTTCGCTCTGCGAGAGCGCGCCGTTGACCACCACCACGATCGGTCCGGTACGCCGGGTGAAAATGGAAGACGTGCCGCTCTGAGGTTGGGTCGCCTCGATTTTCCGCAGGTGATCGCCGGCGATTTGCGGAGTGGGATAAGAGATGAGCATCAACGTGGCTTCGCCGCCGGAGCTGGAATATTTTCCCATCACGATTTCAGCGCCTGCACTGAAGTCAACCAACTGCGGCGGGATAGGCGCGCTGACTCTCTCGAGTGCCGTCGGCCCCAGCACATATTTGGCGGAATTCTTCACGTACGCCTGGGAAGGCAGATAAGCCGGCAACCCCGGCAGGCCCTGAGTACTGCCTGTGGCCAGAGGAAGATTGCTGGCCAGTTCGCGCAACTCGGCAGCTGACATCGCCGAGAGTCTCTGGAAGATTGCGTCCACCAGAATATTGCCACGGTAGAACAGCACTCGTTCATTGAGCGAACCCGCTTGGTCGCCGATCTTCTCCACCAGCATCGGTGGGGTCTTATAAAAGGTGAAGGCACCATAGGCGCCGCTGGTGTCGGCAAAGCGCGCGGCTTTGACGGCTAGCTTGCGGCCGTCGTCCCGAACGTAGGTCGCCGACTCGAAACTGTCGAAGCCGTATTCTTTGAGCACGGCAGCGTTCACTGGGTCGGCCACGGTAGGATCGTTGCTGGTACGAACAGTGCCGGTGAGCTGCCATCCCCCGAACTGATGGGGCAGGAGGGGTGCGACGGCAGCAGTGTGAGTGTCCGCAAAGAGGGGTGCCGTCAGCACGACTGCAAACACGAGATGTATCGCAGAAAGCCGCATGGACACACACCGACCCTGTGGCATTAGACTACCGGGGAACAGAGAAAGTTTCCAGGAAGGCGGGTTCTTATTGCCCTTCGCCTTTTTCGATTTTGCTGGCGACCTTTACCCCGCTCAAACCGCTGACGTACTTGGCGATCCCGCGATATAGCGATTCGGCTATGCGCTGCCGGTATTCGGGGGCGCGAAGCTTGCGCTCGTCGCCGGGATTGCTGACGAAGGAAATCTCGGCCAGGATCGACGGCATGTTAGCTCCGATCAACACAATAAAGGGTGCCTTCTTGACCCCGCGGTCCCGCAACCCGGGATTCTTGACTGCCAGGCCGCTGTGCAGCGAGCTTTCCACATCGCCGGCGAACTCCTGCGATTCTTCGATCTTTTCCTTTAGTGCGATCTTCTTCACCAGGTCCTGTAGTTCGTGAATCGTTTTCTCCGAGACTGCGTTTTCGCGGGCGGCAACCTCGAGCGCCTCAGGAGAAGAAGTGAAGTTGAGGTAGTAGGTTTCCACTCCGCGGGCGTCGGGATCGTGGCTGGAGTTGGCGTGGACTGAAACGAACAAGTCCGCACCTTCCTGATTGGCGATTGCGGTGCGAGTTTCCAGCGGAATGAAAGTGTCGTCGCTGCGGGTGTAGACCACTTCAGATCCCAGCCGCGTGGTCAGTAGCTTGCCCAGCCGGCGGCTGACATCGAGCACCAGGTCCTTCTCCTGCAGGCCCTTGGGGCCAATGGTTCCGGTATCGTGGCCGCCGTGGCCGGGGTCAATGACGATTTTGCCAATCTTCAGGCCCAGGGCGCGAGTGAGAGAACGATCGCCGTTGGCCGTGGGCTGGGCTTCGCGTGTAACAAAATCGTCCGATGCCGGTGGCTTGCCCTTCTTTTTCGCTATTGCTGGAGGCGTCGGTGGGGTCTTGCGCGCAGGCTTGATCTCGGGTGTCTCTAGTTTGGCGACGGTTTTAGGCGCAGGCGGATCGTCATCGTCAGCGTCGACGATCGTTTTCTTGACACCGCTGCTGCTCACCACGACCGCTTTCTTTGCCGGCCTTTCCCCGTCGGCCGCCGGACAGTTTTCAGAGTCTGAGTCCGCATCGCGACAAGGATCTAGCAGAGCCGCCTTCGAGTCATCCGCATTCGTCGCCGCTTTCGCAGTGGCAGCCAGGGTCTCCGTAGTTGCGTCGGTCTGGTTGCTAACATCCTGCTTGCGCACGTCCTCAGTGTGTACATCAATCACCAACCGCGGTGGGTCCGACCTCAACGATGCCTGAAAGTCGGAGACGTCGTTCACTTCCAACACCACCCGAGTGCGTCCGGGCCGGAACTGCGAAATGCGGATCTTCTTCAGGAAACGGTCATCGATATCGATGTTTTTCGCCACAACCTGGGGATCAAGTTGGGTATTTAACAAGTCGAAGAAGATGCGATCAGGTCCGTCGATGCGCTGCGATTCGAACTTAATTCCCCCATCAAGATCGACCGCGATGCGGCTATAGTCCTGGCTTGACCAGTGACGGATTCCCGTGACCAATACGGGTTTTCCGGTTTGGGAGTCACCCGTGCCGCCATTCTTGTCGTGATTGTCGGCCGCCGGATCATCGTCCGCGTCCTGTGCTTCCTTGGGCTGGGGCGTGGCGGCGGGCTTCTTTAGCACGGTCTTCAGCGTTGCGTTCTCTACCGGTTCGGCAAGTTCCTTGCGCGCCTGCTCGGCGAACTGGTTGCGAGGATAATGCTGCAAGAACTCGCGGAAAACGGCGTCGGCTCGCGGTTTGTCATGCAAGTCGTCTTTGTAGATTTCGCCGACCCGGAACAACGCCCCAAAGCGTGCCTTGCTGCCCGGGTACTGGCGGCGCAGAAATTGATATTGTTCGATGGCTGCGCGCAGAATGTCGTCGTCCTCAAACCGCCGTCCCATTTCTTCTTTCAGTTGGGCGACCGCAACCACGCTGGGATCGGCCCGCGTCGAGGAAGGAGCTTCGAAGTAGACCAAACGGTAGGCGCTAATGACGCGTTCGTAGTCTGCACGGGTGAGTTGCTGGGCCGGCCGTGCTTCGAGCGATTGGTGCAAACGCTGCGCCATGGCGAACTGAGTTCGCGCCCAGGCTTCAGATTTGTATACGCGGGCGTAGGCCGGCAATAGCAGCAGCAACACCGCTACCGGGGCAGCCCAAATACGCAGCCGCTCACATCTGCCTGAAGATTTGTTTGTCAACCTACCAACCTGTACTCGAACCTGTTATTGCTTAGATGCGTTTGCTCTTATTCCGTGTTGCTGATGTGCAGTACGCCTCGGGAGTCTCGCTGCACCTGAATCGGGTCATGAAACGAACTTCCCAGGATGCGGTCCTCGGTGGTATCCGCTCCGCCGTAATAGAGTTGCGTGATTCGCTTCACATACTTGCGGGTCTCGGCGTAGTGGGGCACCCCCGCGCTGCGTGCCACTGCTCCCGGCCCGGCGTTATAAGCTGCCAGCGTGAGCTTCACGTCGCCGCCGTAGTTCTCCATCAATTGCTTCAATTGACGGACTCCGGCATCCACGTTTTGCTCCGGATCGAATGGGTTCGACACGTTCAGCCGCTGCGCGGTTTGCGGCATCAGCTGCATCAGTCCCATGGCCCCCTTGCGCGAGACCGCATTAGGATTGAAATTCGACTCCACTTTGATCACCGCCCGCACCAGGTTGGGATCTACGTTGTGCCGCGATGCCGCCTGGTCTATAGCGGCATCGATCTCCTGCTGCGAGAAAGCCCGGCCTCGAACCGGCCGCAAAGCGGGTGCAAGGTTCTCGGTGGATGCCAGCAGGTTGTGCACTTCCTCTGCCGCTGAGCGAGCTGCCCTGACGTTGGCGGAAGGTACCGGCTTCCAGCGGTGCTCAGTCGAGCTCCAGAACACCAGCCCACTCTGCCGGACCGGAGTCTGCGATCGTTTGCTGGCTGCGGGCACAGATTCATTCACATAGACGGTCCGTCCGTCGTTATCGGTGCTGGAGGTGATCACGGCAGTGTCGGCACCGTCAGCCCGCATCCATGGCGTGAGAGAAAGGAAGGTCGCGATTGCGGGCGCCATCAGGACGAGTTGCAGGTGCTTTCGCATAGTCGGTATCGACATCAGCGCGAGGACACACAAACATCCTCCCGCCTACCTGCCCAGAACCTGACGAAGAACCCTATACCTATACCAGAGTAGGTCGATTATAGGCCGTGGGGGAGAGCCGGGCAATCTATCGAAGGGGCATAGAACCACGGTGGTAATCTATGCAAGTTGCTGAAAAACAATGTGTTATCAAATTTGGTAACTATCGCCCCAAGCTCGCCCGACAGCTTTTTCCCTCGCGGGGGTAGCGCCGGCGTCCGCGCCGGCTGTTGCGGGGGCGTCTAGCTTCCGCCGCGTCAGCCGTGGCCCCGGCCGGGCCGGGACGGCGGCGCTACAGAATGCGCTGTGTTACGCTGCCCTCTTAACCATGGCAGACTTGGAGAATCAGCAGCAAGCCCCCGACTCCTTGATGCTGTTCGGCTTCTGGTACCGGGCGATGGCCAGCGACGCGCTTACCCGCAATCGACTGCACCAAGCGATGCTACTGGAAACTCCTCTGGTCCTCGGCCGCGATCGCCAAGGCAAGCCCTTCGCCCTCCGCGACGCCTGTCCCCACCGCGGCATGCCACTCTCCCACGGTCAATTTGACGGCCAGCAGGTCGAATGCAGCTATCACGGCTGGAGGTTTGACGCCCACAGCGGCCAGTGCCAACTGATTCCCTCGCTCACTGCCGATCAGGACCTCAAGTCCGACCGCATTTACGCCGGCGCCTATGCCTGCGAAGAGCATGACAACTACGTTTGGGTCTTCATCCCTGACCCGACGCCGCCTGGGTCAGGGTTCACCAAAGCCGCCGAGCCGCCGATTCCGGCGCCACGGGTCCCGACCTTCAGCGACAACTACAAGATCGCCCACCTGACCGCCGAACTGCCATGCAGCGTGGACCACGGCATCATCGGCCTCATGGATCCAGCGCACGGGCCCTTTGTCCACCAGGCGTGGTGGTGGCGTTCGCGCCACAGCATTCATGAGAAACAAAAACATTTTGAGCCGATTCCGATGGGCTTCCGCATGAGCGCCCACACCCCCAGCTCCAACAGCGCCCCGTATAAGCTGCTGCGAATGTATGCCGACGCTGAGGCTATCACCACTACCATTGATTTCGTGCTGCCCAATCAGCGCTACGAAACCATCCAGGCGGGAAAGTACTGGTTCGCCAGCCTGACCACGGTCACACCCATCACCCGCAATCATTGCCGCATCGATGTGGTCGCCTGCTGGAACCTATTTCGGTGGGTACCCTTCGGGGCCGGATTGCTGAAGCTCGTATTCGCGAAATTTGTGGAACAAGACCGGCAGACCATGGAAAAGCAATCAGAAGGCCTGAAGCACAACCCGCATCTGATGCTGATCGACGACGCGGATCGTCCCGCGAAGTGGTACTTCGCCCTAAAGGCCGCGTATCTCGAGGCCAAGCGGACCGGGCAGGAAATGAAGCATCCCATAGCGGGACCGGTTACGCTGAAATGGCGCAGCTGAACGAACTCCTTACTCTTTCACCAGCCAGTCCAACGCCTCTTCTTTGGTCTTGAACAGCGGTAGGTCGCGCTGCGAGAAGTTCTTGAGGTGTTCGTAGAACACCTGCGGCAGGTTTTCGGTCCCGAACCAGGCGGAGCGCTTGAGGTAGGGACGGTCATAAACCGTGCCTTGCTTCATTTGCTCGACAGCGTCGCGATCAAACTGCGCGCCCGTGAAGTCTGCCAGGAGAAGTACTGAGCCTTTCGGCTCAGCCGTCACGTAATCGGGAACGAAACGCGCGATCTTCTCCAATTCGTCGGCCGTGCAGTGCGAACAATCCACGAACAGGATCCGCTTGCCTTGATGAGTGATGAACCGGATGCGATCCTTCAGGAGAATCTCCTGGGCACCCACATTCGCCCGCATGGATGAATCATGGCGGTTTCAGATTGCGATGTCAAACGACCTTGACGCATCAACCGGCCTCGTGTGGGGCGGACACTCTTGTCCGCCAAATGCCGGGTGCTTGTGTTTTTCTTGGGGAACAAAAGATTCGAAGATCAAAGTCAAAAGCGGCGGACAGGAGTGTCCGCCCCACACAAGCTAAGTCAGTAGCGATTCCACCACACCGTACGCTTCGCCCAAGGCTGCATCTAGCGCTGCTGGATCTTTACCTCCAGCCTCAGCCAAATCAGGCCTCCCGCCCCCTTTGCCGCCGACTCTCTGCGCCACCGGGCCAATCACTTTGCCGGCCTGAATCCGGCTAGTCAAATCTTTAGTGACGCCGACAATCAACGAGACATTACCATTGGTCGTCGAACCCAGAACCACCACGCCCGATCCGAGCTTGTCGCGCATTTGGTCGACTAGGGTGCGCATCTGTGCCCGTTCGAGGTTGTCCACCCGATGTGCCAGGACTTTGACTCCGCGCACGTCTTTGATCTTCTCGTTGACCGAACCGACCGAGGACGATGCTGACCTCATGCGTGCTTGATCGAGTTCGCGAGCCAGGCGCTTGATCTCGGCGTCTTTCTTGTCGAGTTCGAGTTTGAGGGCCTCTGCAGGCGAAATCGTTTCAGCGTGCGTGGCCAAAGCAGCAACTACACCTTCCAATTGATGATCTTTACGGAAGTGCTGCAGAGACCCTTCGCCGGTGACTGCTTCTACTCGCCGCACGCCCGAAGACACGCTGCCTTCTTTCAAAATCTTGATCAGACCAATTTCGCCGGTTGCCAGCGTGTGCGTGCCGCCGCATAGCTCGGTTGAAAAGTCTCCGATCTTGATGACCCGCACTTTGTCGCCATATTTCTCGCCGAACAACGCCATTGCGTGGTACTCGTTGACGGCCACATCGATGGGCACGTTCTCGATGACTTCGACTTTCTCATTGCGCAGGACTTCTTTGTTGATAATGTCTTCGATGTCTTGAAGTTCCTCATCGGCGACGCCGGTAAAGTGCGAGAAATCAAAGCGCAGATGATTCGGCGCCACCAGCGACCCCGCCTGCTTCACATGCTTGCCCAGCACTTCACGCAACCCAGCCTGAAGCAGGTGCGTGGCCGTGTGGTTGCGCATGGTGGCAAGGCGAATGTCGGTGCTGACCACGGCATCCACTTTGTCGCCCACGCGGATTTGCTGTTTGGCGATGACCTGATGCGCTCGTACGCCTTGAATCGGGGAGTAGCAGCCTTTCACCTCGGCCACGACAGTGTTGTGATCGGCGGAGTAGAGCCATCCCCGGTCGCCGACCTGGCCGCCGGATTCGGCGTAGAACGGAGTGTGGTCGAGAATAATTTCGCCCTCGTCGCCGGGCCTGAGTTCCTGTGCGCCCTGTCCGCCCTTGATGATGGCCAGGACTTCGCAGTTGTCGGAGCGGGTCTGACGGTAGCCCTCGAACTCCGATTTCGGCAGTTGCTGATAGGCAGGATTGGCTGTCTGCTTGGCCGCGCCCTTCCAGGACGCGCGGGCGCGGGTACGTTGCTCTGCCATGGCGTGATCAAAGCCGTCTTGATCGAAAGCAATTCCCTGATCGCGTGCCGCGTCCTGCATGAAGTCCAGAGGCATGCCGAAGGTGTCGTAGAGCTTGAACGCGTCTTCACCTAAAAGCCTTCCTGAACTTTGATCGAGAAGTTGCTCCAGTTTCTGTAATCCAACATCGAGCGTATGGGCGAAGCGTGCTTCCTCCGCATGAACGGTTTTCGAGACGCGATCCACCGTCTCATTCAATTCCGGATAGGCATCCTGCATCAGACCGCGCACAGCAAAGACCATCTCATGAAGGAATGGCTTGGGTTGCCCCAGCAAACGGCCATGCGTGATGGCCCGCCGGATGATTTTCCGCAGTACGTACCCTCGGCCATCATTTGCTGGCAATACTCCATCAGAAATCAGAAACGTTGCCGCACGCGAGTGGTCAGCGATCACACGCAGTGAAGCCGCTGACTTTGCGTGTGCCTCTTTTTCCAATTCCTTCTTGAGCGGCGTTCCTGTCAGTTCTGCTGCACGTGCAATCAACGGCGTAAACAGATCGGTGTCGTAATTCGAAATCACTCCCTGCAGCACCGCTGCCAACCGCTCCAATCCCATCCCGGTGTCAATCGACGGTTTGGGCAGCGGGTTCAGCTTGCCGCTCGAATCGCGGTCGAACTGCATGAACACTAGGTTCCAGATTTCGACATACCGCCCACAGTCGCAACCAAACTTGCAATCGGCATGTCCCTGGTCGGACGCGATTGCGCCCATGTCGTAATGAATCTCGCTGCATGGACCGCAGGGGCCGGTGTCGCCCATCTGCCAGAAGTTGTCTTTCGCCCCAAACTCGAATATCCGATCCTTGGCGACCCCTTGTGCCGCCCACAAGTCATGGGCCTCAGCATCGCGCGGCACACCACCTTCACCATTGAAGATCGTTGCGTACAGCTTCTCCTTCGGTATCCCGAACCACTGCGGCGAAGTGATCAGCTCCCAAGCGTAGGCGATTGCGTCTTTCTTGAAGTAGTCGCCGAAACTGAAATTCCCCAGCATCTCAAAAAACGTGTGATGGCGATTGGTGAAGCCGACGTTCTCGAGATCGTTGTGCTTGCCGCCTGCCCGCACGCACTTCTGCGAAGTCGTGGCCTTGTTGTATTCCCGCTTTTCAAGGCCGAGGAAGACGTCCTTGAACTGGTTCATGCCGGCGTTGGTGAACAGCAGAGTGGGATCATTGGCGGGGACGAGCGAAGACGAATGCACCTCGCGGTGTCCCTTCTGAACAAAGTAGTCCAGAAACTTTCGCCGAATTTCAGAGCCGGTGAGCATGAGAAATCAATTCTAAACCACAGAGGACACAGAGATCACAGAGCAGGCCAGACAAACGCCCTCCGTGATCCCCGTGTCCTCGAATGTTTGATATCGGCCGAAACTTACTTCACTGCGTCGGCGGTTTTCGTGGCGCCTTTCTTTACCCCGTGGCCCACGGCCTTCCCCGCCTTCTTAACCCCATGCGCCGTATCATGAGCAACGTCATCGGTACCCTTGGCGGTCTTGTCGGCGGCTTTATCGGTGCCTTTCGCGGTGTCTTTGGCAGCGACCTTGGTGGCGTGAGCCGTGTCCTTGGCGGCGACCTTGGTGGCATGACCGGTATCTTTGGCAGCGTCCTTGGTGTCGGTAGCCACTTGCGCGTACACGAAGGCCGACGACGCCAGCAACGCTATGGCTAGGGCTCTCCCGAAGTTGAGTCTCATGTGTATTCTCCTGTGGGTTGGATTGGGACAGTAGAGTATGGCTGATTCCAGCCCTGATTTCAACTTCTGCGTAATTCTGGCACTGTCCTGATTAACCACAAAGGACAGCAGCACGAAGGAAGTTCTCTGGATTCGCACCTTTGTGTTCCTTCGTGGTTGATGAATTCAGGACACTACCGCAATTCTCATTCGATCTCGCTCTCCAGCGCGCTCAGGGTCTCATCATCTACGTCCCAATTCTTCAGGATGCCAAAGATTGTCTTGGCCCCAAACCCAGCTCGCATCAATTGCCGAAAAATTCTCGCGCTCTGCTTTCTGTCCTTGGGTTTCAGCAGCCGTTTACGTTTCAAATACTCGCGCGCCAGGCGCTCTTCGCTTACGTCTTCGTACACCGACTCGACGGCTTTCTCGATAACCTCGGCGTGCACACCCTTGATCTTCAGATCCGTAATCACCCGGCGGCGCCCGAACTTCTCATTCTCTTTTCGGAACGAAGAGTAAGCCGCAGCGTAGCGGGCATCATTCAAATAGCCCTGGTCCTTCAACTTCCGAATGACCAACTCCACCAGCGTTTGCCCATATTCGGTTTCTGCATCAACTCGCGGACGCAGCAGGCGTTTCAATTCGGCCACGGAGCGCATGCGCCGCGCCAGCGCGCCCACCGCATACTCATAAAGTTCCTCTTCCGATTCAGTCTTCTTGGGACGCGGGAACGACATTTTCAGGGGAACCTGAACCCCATCCGATCTTGTAGAGCAGCCGTACCTTAATTGTGCACTAAAGCCGCCGAACAAAAGTTCTGCTGCTTTTACTTCTTTTTACATCCTTTTTGGTGACAGCGGGAACTTTTGCCCGTCTATTCTCGTAGTAATCAACAGAGATTGAGAGGTAGCCAGTCATGCTGACCATTGATGTAGAAAAAACCGGCGATGTAGCAGTCGTGAGATGCGGTGGGCGAATCGTACGCGGCCAAGAGGTTCGCACCCTCCGGAGCGCGGTGGTGTCGGAAAGAGACAGCCGCATTGTGGTGCTGGATTTGTCGGAGGTGGAATCGCTGGATGCCGGCGGCCTGACTACCCTGCTTTCGCTGCATCAGTGGGCGCGCAGCCGCGGTGTGCAACTCAAGCTGGTAAATCCGTCGCACTTTGTGCGCGAGGTCCTGGTACGCACCATGCTGGATCATGTATTCGACATCTCCACGCTGGATCACGCTTTGTTCGTGTTACGCGGAGCGCCGTCTTGCCACACCCGGCTGGCGGCCACCTGCTGAATCGGTCTTCGTAAGGGGCCAGAAGATTACACCCCATTTGCCTCCACAGGAAATTCTGGCCCTCCCTCCAATTAGAAAGGCGCACCCATTTGGCGCGCCTTTCGTATTTCTGCGGCGAAAGCTAGTTGCCGTAACCGGAAGACTGCATCGCATTCTTCGAAATGTCGCTGGTGGAAGAAATGCCCTGCATTCGCAGTTTGAAGTCGTCGGCATTGGAGGCATTTTCCAGCGCGGTTTCGTAGTTGATGAGGCCCGCCTGGAACAGATCCCACAGCGATTGATCAAAGGTCTGCATACCGTATTGCGAAGTTCCGGCGGAGATGGCATCGCGGATGGCGCGGGTTTTTTCTGGCACCAAAATGCATTCCCGGATGTACGCCGTGTTGATCATGATTTCCACTGCTGGAACGCGGCCTTCTCCGTCGCAACGCCTCACCAGTCGTTGGCTGATGACTGCACGTAGCACCGCCGCGAGCTGCAGGCGGATCTGCTTCTGCTCCGGCGGAGGAAAGACGGCGATGATACGGTTAATGGTTTCGACCGCGTCAAGTGTGTGCAAAGTCGAGAACACCATGTGGCCGGTCTCGGCGGCATGGAGGGCAGTACCGATAGTCTCAATGTCACGCATTTCGCCGACCAGAATCACGTCCGGATCCTGACGCAAGGAAGCGCGCAACGCTGCGCCGAACGACGGTGTGTCCACTTCAATTTCGCGCTGGTTGACGTAGCCCTTCTTGTCGCGGTGCAGAAATTCGATGGGGTCCTCAATGGTGATGATGTGTTCGGCGCGGGTGGAATTGATGCGGTCCACCATGGCGGCCAGAGTTGTGGATTTACCGGAACCGGTGACGCCGGTGACCAGAATCAGTCCGCGTGGCAGGTCGCAAATCTGCTCCACGACTTTGGGCAAATACAATTCGTCCAAAGCTCGAATCTTGGTGGGAATGACGCGCAGCACCAGGCCCACATTGCCGCGCTGCTGAAATACGTTCACACGGAAACGGCCCAGTCCGGCCACGCCGTAGGCCATGTCGATTTCTGTGCTCTCTTTGAATTTTTGCTTCTGCCGCGCTGACATCATGCTGAACGCCATGGTGAGCATGTCTTCCGCGCTGACGCGGGGCTGATCGGTCAGCGGAACCAACTCGCCGTCAATTCGTAGGTGCGGGTAGTTGCCGACTTTCAGATGCAAGTCCGAGGCGCGTCGCTCCATGGCGATGCGAAGCAGGTCGTCAATGTTCATGCGAGAGTTCCTTGAGGCCTCTCGTATCATGAACCCAAATGTGCCTGGCCCCAAGATGACCTAAGTAATGGGTGCAGGCGTGCACTTTCGCGGGAGAGTGGGTAGTTCACGGGAAGGCTTCAGTGGGGACGGTTTGTTAAGCTCGGGAGGCTCCCATGATGAATGTAGCGATTTGCAGAACCCCAGCAATTGTCAGCAGCGTCCAGGTGTCTCCAGTCGCATTTTCGTGGTGCTTAGACGCAACCGCTATTGCGACGATCAAGGAAAGAAATGGATGAACGTTGACGCGCAAATGATTTCTGCGAACGACGGGGCGCATAGCATCAATGCCGTCGAACGGCGCATCCTTCGATTATAGGTGCGAAATGAGGCGATTGTTGTTGGCTCGTCTGCTGTCGATAACGCGTGTGAAATATTTGACTTAGTCCATGGACTTAGTCCATAATGATTCCTATGGAAGTTAACATCCATCAGGCCAAAACGCATCTCTCAAAGCTTCTTCAGCGAGTTGAGAACGGAGAGGAGATCACCATCGCACGCGCGGGCAAAGCTATCGCGACGATCATTCCCAAAAAACTCCAATCCGGTGTTCGCCCGATGGGGATGGATCGAGGCAGAATCTGGGTGGCGGACGACTTCGATGCTCCTGATCCTGAGATCGAAGCTTTGTTCTACGATGCCCCATTCACGACGAACGAGGCCGAGGCCAAACCCGCCAGGAAGAAAAAGAAGAAATGAAATACCTGCTCGACACGGGCGTTTGGCTGTGGACCCTCTTCGAGCCCGATCGGCTTTCTTCGAAGGCGAGAGAAGTAATCGCTGGGACAGGGCAGGAAATCTTTTTGTCGGCCGCGTCCGCCTGGGAGATCGCGATCAAATCGAGTTCAGGAAAACTGCGTTTACCAGAACCGGCTGTAACCTTCGTGCCGCGTCGAATGGCGGAGCAGGGAGTGCGTCCATTGGAGGTTTCGCACCAGCACGCCCTGGCGGTCTCCCAGCTACACCCTCATCATCGTGATCCGTTTGACCGCTTGCTGGCGGCGCAGGCCAACTTCGAAAATATGATTCTGGTCAGCTCAGATCGAGTGTTTGTCAATTATCCCGTGGAACTGCTGTGGGCCGCGCACTGACGACAAAAAAGCCGCCCCGCAGGGCGGCTTCTGGCAAAACCTCAATCCTCAAACCCCGACCGGTTGCTTACTCTTCACCGGTACTGGCGTCAGCCAGCCAAAGCGGTCCGGCTTCTCACCGTGAATGATCCCGAAAAACTCCTTCTGAATCGACCGCGTGATGGGTCCGGTCACGCCTTTACCGACGCTGATCTTGTCCACCGAACGAATCGGCGTGATCTCTGCTGCAGTACCGGTGAAGAATGCTTCATCCGCAAGGTAGAGCAACTCCCGCGGGATGCCCTGCTCCACCACCGGAATTCCAATATCTTGTGCAATCTTCAAGACCGAGTCCCGCGTAATGCCCGGCAGGACCGAGTTTCCCAGAGGCGCTGTCTGCAGTGTGCCGTTGCGCACTACAAAAACGTTCTCGCCTGAGCCTTCACTGACGTAACCGTTCACATCCAAGGCGATGCCCTCAACGTATCCGTTCAAAATGGCTTCCATCTTGATGAGCTGCGAGTTCATGTAGTTGGCGCCGGACTTCGCCATCGCAGGCAGAGTGTTGGGCGCGATGCGCGTCCACGAAGAAACGCAGATGTCCACACCCTGCTCGGCGTCGGAGCCCAGATATTTGCCCCAGGGATAATTGCAGATGTACACCTCGGTCGGAGAGTTAAACGGATTGACTCCGGCTTCGCCATAGCCGCGCAACACAATGGGGCGGAGGTAGCAGGGCCAAACGCCGTTGCGGCCCACCAACTCCACCATGCCCGCGATCAGTTCTTCACGGGTGTAATCGACATCGATGCGGTACACCTTCGCCGAATCCAGCAGGCGTTGCATGTGTTCCTGGGCGCGAAAAATTGCCGGCCCCGAAGGCAGCGAGTAACAGCGGATCCCTTCAAACACCGAAGATCCGTAGTTCACCACGTGCGACATCACGTGAAGTTGTGCATCGTCCCAGGGAATAAACTTGCCGTTATGCCAGATTCTTTCCGTCTTCTGAATCGCCATGGCCACTCCTAAGTCTAGGATTCACTCGTACGGCCGAAGGATGCGTTTCTTTGTGCCAAGTTTGCCTGCCGCAGGCGGATCCGCTTGTTGGCGCGCAAGCGGTGCGGCCGTTTAGAGGAGACGAACTTGGCGATTATAACTGAGTCTGGAAAAATGCAGGACGTTTTTCGTCGCCACCCTCGCCGCTCCACGAAACAGGGGTCTTTTGTCTACGGTCGGAATGTGGTGAAACGTTTTAAGGCCAATCCGGCAGGAAGGCTAGGGGCGTGGGGTCCGTCTTCCTTTCCAATTCGCCAAATCTGATCTTGCTTCGCCACCGGCCTCGAGTGAAGGGCAAGCGCATCGTCACCGTATCCATCCCCTCTCCTGAGACAGTCACAAAAATGCAGTCCTCGGCGGCCCGGCCCACGTCCGCCAGGTAGTAATCCGCCTCTGCGACCGTGATGATTGCCTTCGCGGTTTTATTTTTCGCCATGGTCACCACTTGGCGAAAGGCAGAATCCTTGGTTTTGTCTGTGAATGCCAGACCCACCAGGTCGTAGGCGGGGCGATCGTTCTCTTCCCAGACCAGCACCGCGAGAGGCGTGATTTCCTTGCCTTGAGTGAGTTGTTGTCGGGCTTGTTCTAGGAAGACGTAAGCCGCCTCTTCCGGGGTTTGCGCAACACGTAGTGCGGCGGTTGGCGTCATAGTCGGCTATGGGGCCGTGGGAGACGGCACAGGTGCGCTTTCACGCGTCAGACTCGCCTGCACGCTGCTTGATATTTCGTCCCCACGGAAATATTTTCCCTTCGCCGCCCGCATTTCCGGCATGGCCACATACGGTTTGCTGTAGTCGTTGGCAGCGTTCCAGAACAAGAAGCCAATGCCGCCCTTGTCTTTCGCAGTCTGTACCTGCACTTCGATGTATTGCGGCGAATAGGTCTTGGTCCGCCAATGGAAGGCCTGTAGCCAGGGGCGAATGACAACCCCGCTCCCCTTGGTGATCAGGATGAACCGGTCCATGGAGGTTCCAATGAAGTGCTCCGGAGCGTCGCCGGGGTGAGCAATCCCGTCCATGCCAAAAAAGTGCGAGGGATAAATCATCGGCGAGAGCACGTCACAATGCTGAGCCATCCCGACGATATCTTGCCCCGTGTGTGCGAGGTCCACCTCTCGCTGCCATGCCATCACGCCGAATACGTCGAGTGAAAGCAGGACCCCGGTGGGGTGTAGTTCGGCATAGGCGTGCTTTAGGAAGTCGGTAATTACATCGGTGCGATGCCAGGTGGGGTGCTCAGCCTGAAAAGTGAAGCTAGCATCCTTCTGATCACCCTCCGCAGGGAAGCGAACGTAGTCGAACTGCACCTCATCCACCCCGGCCTGTGCCGCCTTTTTGGCGAGAGCAATGTTGTATTCCTGAACCTTCGGCTGCGAGGGATCTGTCCACACCAGCTTTCCGTTCTCGTGCCAGGGTTGGCCACTGCGATGCGACTTCACCGCCAGCTCTGGATGTTCCACCACCAGCCGCTGGTCGCGAAATATCGCCACGCGCGCGATGGCATGCATGTTCTGCGAATGCAGAAATTTCACAAACTTGGGAAGATCGGGAAGCGGAGTATGGTGCTTACCCAGCAAGGGATGCTCGAAAGGAATATTTACGCTACCATCGCTGTCCTTGATGTCGAACACTACCGCGTTTCCGCCAACTTCACGCCAGTGTCGGATGATGTGCATACCGTGATCGCTGCCTGCCATCAGCCCGGTAAGGTAAACCGCGCGCACTTCGAAATCGCGGGCCACGGGAACCGTTTTCTCGACGATGGGCGCATCCAATATTCCCGGCACCACCACTTGGTCGCCCGCTTTCAGGAAAGTCTTCTTCTCCAGGTCGACATTCGCTTTGCGGATTGCCTCTCCCAGTTCGCTTGAGGTCAGGAACGAAGTTTGCGACAGGAAGTGATGCGCAATCGAGGGAACGCTGTCTCCACGCCTGGCAAGATACAGGGTACTGCCGGGAGGAACGATCGGGGTCACAAGCGAGCCCGTCAAAGGAACTTTGGGCGTGACCGGAACTGAGCCCGATGTCCGCACCAACACTGATTGCCCTGATTGAGCCGCTGCCGCAGGCAGGTGGCGGAAGAAAATCCCCAGGCAAAGAAATAAAGTGACCACCGTAAGAATCAAGCCAAAACGACGCACAGTTAATCTCCCAAACGCTGTATCCGAGGTTAATTGGGCAACCTTTTGTGAGCTAGTTACGTCCGGTCAGAGCCACGTGTGGTGGCACTTGTAGGTAGCAGAAACTCCCTGCATGCGCAAAGTATTTCCTCTATCGGGTCGAGTCCCGCATCGGAGGGTAACTGGGGGGATGGGCTAAGGCGTCCTAATTCTGGCAAAAACCTCAGCCACAAGCAGTTCCACCCGATGGCGAATCATTTGCAGTGGAGTCAAGCGATAGGTATAGAGCCTATCATGGGCCTCCTTCGAATGACAGAATTTGTCAGTCATCGAGTTAGGCCCGGCGAGGAAGCTAAAGGGCCGTCACCCTATGAAGAACGCTCTGAATACAGTGCTCGATCCCACCCTCCGGAGTAATGACGCTCGGGACTTTGAGACCGCCCTGCGCCGCAAGATTGTCGGCCAGGAGGCTGCTGTCGAGAAGGTGGTTGAAATCTACCAGATGTTCCTGGCGGGGTTGAATCCTCCGGGGCGTCCGGTTGGCAACCTGCTCTTTCTCGGGCCTACCGGGTCGGGGAAAACACGCGTGGTTGAGGCCATGTCCGAGGGCCTGTTCGGGGACGCGCGTGCCTGCATCAAGATCGATTGCGCTGAGTTCCAACACTCTCACGAGATCGCCAAACTGATCGGTTCGCCTCCGGGATACCTCGGCCATCGCGAAACTCATCCCCTGCTCACGCAGGAAGCACTCAACCAATGGCACACCGACCGCCTCAAGTTGTCGGTATTGCTGTTCGACGAGATTGAAAAAGCTTCGGACGCGCTCTGGCAGTTGCTGCTCGGCATTCTCGACAAAGCCACGCTCACTCTCGGCGACAACCGCCGCGTGGATTTGTCCCAGTGCATCATCATCATGACTTCCAACCTGGGCTCCAGCGAGATGAGCAATCTGGTCGATGGTGGCTTGGGCTTTGCCCAGAAAGCCAAGCAGGTGGACGCCAGCCTGGACGAGAAAATCGACCGCACCGCGGTTGACGCCGCACGCCGTAAGTTCACTCCAGAGTTCATGAACCGTATCGACAAAGTGGTGGTGTTCAAGACCCTGCGGTCCGACCACCTGCAACAGATACTGGAGATCGAGCTGGGCATGGTGCAACAGCGCGTGCTGATGGCGTCGGCTGCCAACCAGTTCGTGTTCAACTGCACCAATCGGGTGAAGAGTTTTCTGCTGCAGGAAGGCACTGACCCCAAGTACGGCGCACGCCACCTGAAACGTGCAATCGAGCGTCATCTGGTGTTTCCGCTGGCCAACCTGGTAGCGACCGGGCAGGTCAAGCTGGGAGACTTCGTACGCGTAGACATGAATGGCGATAATTCACTGACCTTCGTGAAGGAAGCCGAAAACGCCATGGTCCCGCTGCTGATGGAACGCTACGGCGCCGCCGCTGCGGTGCCACCGGCTGCCGCCCGCGCCGCCCGCCCCATCGTTCGCCGCGAGTTTGGAGCCAGCCCCAACGGCGAAACCAAATAGTTTTTACGTAAGTCTGCAGACAAAGAAGCGCCGGTCAACCAGCCGGCGCATTTTTGTGTTTCCTGCGTGCGGCATCCCTGCTATTCGTACAAATCGTCCCTTTTCCAGCGGCCAATCGGAAGCGCTCTTTGAGACCGCAGGCGCTTTAGGAGAGACCTACGGTCGCTGAAAGCTCGCACCGATCGCTCTGTAACAGGCGCAATGCGCGCAACCGGCCGGCCATGGCTGGTAATTACATAACTCTGCCCCGTCTTGACTTCACGTAATATTCGGGCGAACGTCCGGTTAGCTTCAACGGCTGAAATGACCTTCTCCATAGGTGTACTTATCTTAATCGACGAAAATGAATCTTGAGTTGACCCACAGGAACTATGGCAGGGGCTGGATAGTGGCGTTGGTCAGATAGGGATCGTCGAAGTCACTGCGTTCGCCGGCCTGCTTGCCCTTAACTGGCAGCAGGCGTGCGCCCAACGGCTTGTGCCACCTGAATGCCAACGAAGCCACGTCTCCCAGGATTCTCGCAATCTGTTCTTCGCTGACATCACCGGGCAAGGGCACTGTATCCAAGCCGGTGGCGCAAACCGAGGAATAGGAAAGTAACCCGTCGACAGAAATCTTGCCTTCGGACCAGCGCTGAGCCAGTCGCTGGTCTTCGAGTACCGGCAACATCATTCCGGAGTATCCCACCTGTTTAACGGGAAGAGACCGAACAGCGGTCGTGATCAGAAAAGCGGCGCCCAGGGTTCCACTGCTGCCGAAGGGATGTCCAGTGTAAGCCTCGATTGCGGCCCCGATGGAGACATCACCCAGCGAAGCCGGCGTCGGATCGATTCCCAGATATTCCCATCCGCTTTGCGCGGCAAATTGTTGAGAGATGCTTTCAACCTCAGTAGCATGACGCGAGAGCTCTTGCTTGAGTCTTCGCGCCGCATCCTCAGGTTGGCCTTTGGTCTCCTTCAAAACGTCAAGTACCACATTGGCAGATTCCAGTCCCACCGCAAACTTTCCGCCGTCGCCGGTGTGATAGGAGCCTGGGAAAAAAGGCCCATACGGAGCGATCATCGCCGTGGCCGCAAACTTGAAGTTGCCTTGCCCATGCGGACTATGGTCTTCGACATACTTCACCAAATGCGCGGCATGCTGGATCGTCTGCCAGTGAATGCCATCGTCTCCGGCGATGAGGGTGCTGCCATTCGTGACTTTGGCGCGCGCCAGGAACTCGGCCAGCAGATCCATCATCGCGGGATCATCTGCGTCCTGCATCATCGCCGGGCCAACGTTGAAGTCATAATTGGCGGCGGCTAGGCTATCCAGATCGAGGAGTAAGGCGAGAGCCTTATCTTTTGCAACGCCATGCACGAATTCCGGAAACGGCTGCATGGTGATGCGAACCGTTTCCACTTCCCAGCCCGCTGCCTCGAACTTCTTTTTCGCGATGCCCAGAGTCTGAGCCGTCGAGGTGAGTTGTTGCCTGTAGTCTTTGGGATCCAAACGAACAAAGGCCGTGATGGCGCGCACCTTAGGGCGATGGCTGGTCTGCGCCCAGCCTGCCTGAAGAAGAACGATCAAGCAGGTTAGCAGCAAACCACCCATGCTGTTGGTTCGTCGCATTCTCCCTACCAAACGTCGCAGCGTTTATCGCCTTGCCGCACCATCGTCGCATCGGCCTTACAACTAAACGCCTGCTGAAATTCCGGCAGGTTCGAGAGCGGCCCGTTGACGCGATATTTCCCGATGGGATGCGGGTCCGACTGCATCATCACCCGCTGTTCTTCGATGCGGATGGCATCTCCCCGCCACTGGCCCCAGGCGATGAAGAACTGTTGCTCTGGAGTAAAGCCGTCAATGTCCGGCGGCCGCGGTTTGCCTTGCAGCGACTTCTGATACGCAAGAAACGCGACCTTCGCGCCGCCCAGGTCGCCGATGCTCTCGCCCAGCACCATCTTGCCATTATGGTGGACACCCGGCTCGATAAAGTAATTGTCGAACTGATCCACCACGCAGGCGCCTCGCTCTTTGAACTGCTTCAAATCATTATCGGTCCACCAGTTCCGTAGCCGTCCCAGGTAGTCATACTGCGCGCCCTGATCGTCAAAGCCATGCGAAATCTCATGGCCGATGACGACCCCTACCCCGCCGTAGTTAAAAGCGTCGGTGGCGTGGTAGTCAAAACCGGGGGGCTGCAGAATGCCGGCCGGAAACACAATCTCGTTCCACAATGGGTTGTAGTAGGCATTGGATGTTGGCGGCGTCATTCCCCAACGGCTGCGGTCAATCCCCTTGCCGATCGTGGACAGGTCGTCCTGCATCACGAAGCGCCGGCCAGCCACATAATCTTCGAAGAACGCCTCCCGGCGGATTTCGACCTTGCTGTAATCCTTCCAGCGGTCGGGATATCCAATTTTCGGATCAAAGGTGGCGATCTTGGCCATCGCCCGCTCTTTGGTTTCGTCGCTCATCCACGGGCGGGTAAGAATGTCGTCGCGCATGGCCAGCAACAGATTGCGCACCATTTCCTGTGCCCGCGCCTTGGCCTCCGGCGGAAAATACTTCTCTACATACTTCTTTCCCAGGGCTTCGCCGAGGAGTTGGTCGGTGGATTCCACACAGCGTTTCCAACGAGGCTTGATCTCGGCCTGGCCACGCAGATATTTGCCGAAGAAGGCATAGTCCTCCTCCACAATGGGGGCCGAGAGTGCCTCGGCAGCCGAGTTCAGCACCTGCCACTTGAGATAGACCTTCCAGTCCGCCAGCGAGGTTTGCTGCAGCTGGCGGTCGAATTCGGCCATGTATTTGGGCTGGTCCACATTCATGTCCACATCCTGCGCCAGCTGCTTGTGCTGGAAGTATGCGGCCCAGTCAAAATGCGGGACCATGGTCTGCAACTGGGCAAATGTGGTGTTGTGGTCAGTCGCACTGGGGTCGCGCAGGGTGACGTTGTCCAAGGCTGCTTCCGCGAATTTCGTTTCCATGGCCATGACCGTCTGCGCGCCCGCATCGGCAGACTTCTGGTTCCAGCCCACCAGCGTGAACATCTTGGCAATGTGTACGATGTACTTCTCGCGAGCCTCCTTGAAGCGCGCATCAGGCTTGAGATAGTAATCGCGATCGGGCAAGGCATAGCCGCTGGCGCCGAGATCAGCCAGTACCCAGGTCGGTTTGTGGGGGTCGGTGGAACCGGAAAGATTAAACGGCACGGTCACCAGGATGTCGTGCAAATCGGCCATTATGGGTTGCAGGCCAGCCGCGTCCTTGACGGCATCGATCTCGGCGAACCATTGTTTCAGCGGTTCGATGCCGCGCGCGTTTACTCGCGACTCGTCCATACAGGCGCCATAGTAGTCGCCGATGATCTGATCGGTGCTGCCCTTGGCCGCGGTCTTATCCTGCTGCGCGGCGTCCAGGACTTCTTTCAGCTTGTCTTTCGCGGTTTCGCCCGACTCCCAGCGCTTGCTCCAGCGCACCATGGTCGACGGGATGGGGTGGTTCGCCCGCCAGGTCCCGTTGGCAAATTCGTAGAAGTCAGTGCAGGGATCGACCTTGCGGTCGAGATCGGTGACGTCAATGCTGTGCAGCGACGAAGACTGCGAGAGGGCGAAACACGAAAACCACAAGATCACTGCCAAGGCTCTAAGAAGACGCATGTGTTTTTCTCCGCGATGCCTGATCAAAAGCGAGGATTGTGTTGGCGGCTGCCATTCTAGACGAGTGTCTGGAGTTTTGCTCGAACCAAGCTTTTCTTTGCGCCCTTTGCGAAACCTTAGCGCACTCTGCGGTAAAAGCTTTATCCGCAAAGAACGCAAAGCACATCTGCAAAGAACGCGAAGTGAAACACTTAACAATATTGTTATGCCGGAGCTAATTTCTGTAAGCGGCCGAACAATCCTGCCAGGACTGTCACCCCTTCCGCAATCCGCGGCCCCGGGCGGGAAAAGAAGCTGCTCGCGTCCACCGCAAATACCTGATCGTTCTTGACCGCCCGCAGCGCCAACCATTCCGGTGGAAATGGAATCTTTTTCAATTCCGCTTCAACTTCGTGAGCGTGGAAACCACAAGGCATGGCCAGAATCACATCGGGATCGCTGGCCGCGATGGTCTGCCAGGAGACTTCGTGTCCGTGCTCGCCCACTTTGCCGAGCACATCAATGCCGCCCGCAAGCGCCACCATTTCCGGCACCCAATGCCCGGCAACGAACGGGGGATCGAGCCACTCCAGGCAGAGCACGCGTGGAGCATCGGCGGAGCGCTTCGACCCAGCGCCGGCGATCTGGCTCTTCAGCCCCGTCACTAGTTGTTGCGCCTCTACAGCTCGTCCGGTGGCGATTCCAACTTTCAGCACATCGTTCAGGACCTCGGCCACGCTGTGCGAGTTCAAACACAGCACCTCAGGCCGGGGTGTGAGGCTGGCCAGTACTGCCGCCAGATCATTGGGAGACGCTGCGCAGACGTGGCACAAGTCCTGCGTGATGATGAGATCGGGCGCGATGGCGCGCAGCTTTTCGGCGTCGAGACGGTAAAGGCTCTGCCCCGTCGCGGAAGACGCCTTCACTTCGCGGTCAATCTCGCGCTCCAGCATTGCCGGTTGCAGATTGCTGAAGACGACCACCGGTTTCAATCGCGCCTCGGCAGGATAATCGCACTCGTAGGTTACGCCCGCGACTGAGTCGCCGAGGCCGAGCGCGAACAGAATCTCGGTGGCCGAAGGCAGGAATGAGCAGATACGCATGGCCTCTGACATGATACTGCCGATGGCTAGCGCGATTGAAGTCGGGAACAAGATGCCGCGTCAATGGTTGGCTGTGGATGTTCGCGGAAATTGGCCGCCGGGCCTTGCAGGTTATTGGATAGGAATAGCCTACGACCCCTGTTTCAACTCGGTCAAAACTTGTTTGGCGATTTCCTTGAGGGTCTCGAACACTCCGTTTCCCTTGAACGCGATGGCCTCGATCACCGGTTCATCTTTCCGCTTCAACTCAGCCGAGAGTTTGTCCACGGGGAGGATATTCGGCAAGTCGCGCTTGTTGAGTTGCAGTACGTAGGGAATCTTCTTGAAGTCGTAGCCGTGTTCCTTGAGGTTGTCCATCAAGTTGTCGAGGGCTTCATGGTTGGCGTCCATGCGCTCCTGCTGGGAGTCGGCGACGAACACAATGCCATCCACGCCACGCAGAATCAGCTTGCGGCTGGCATCGTAGAAAACCTGTCCGGGAACGGTGTAGAGGTGGATGCGGGTCTTGAAACCGCGTACCGAGCCCAGGTCGAGGGGGAGAAAGTCGAAGAACAGCGTACGGTCGGTTTCCGTCGCCAGCGAGATCATCTTCCCCTTCTGCTGTTCCGCAGTTTTCTGGTAGATGAACTGGAGGTTCGTCGTCTTTCCACCCAGCCCGGCGCCGTAGTAGACGATCTTGCAATTGATTTCCCGGGCTGCAAAGTTGATGAAACTCAAGCGTTTCCCCAAGATTCACGGCGCGGCTCACCCTCGGCGGCCACCCGCTTCAATTTTTTGGCTTGGTACTGCTGGTTTTATACCACACCGTCACGATTACCCGCAGGTTACCCAGGTTACCAAGGCGAGAATGGTCGGCGGGGGAGCCCGCTTTCTCTTAACCACTGGGCTGGAGCACGGGTGGTGGCGCTTCCGGAGCCCGGAGCAGTAGCAATCCCGAACTCAGGCAACTGATCAGCATTACCGTCAGTCCGGCGGAAAAATTGCCGGTTCGGGTGTTGAGGTATCCGAAGATGTAAGGCCCGGCAAAGCCGGCCACGTTGCCCACGGCATTGATGAATCCGACGGCAGTTGCGGCCGCGGACTCGCCCAGAATCTCCGTGGGCAATGCCCAGAACGGGGGCAGAAACCCATGAATCACCAACAGCAGGCTGAACAGCGTCATCGTCAGCCAGAGGGAGTTCGGCAAAATGAGCAAACCCAGCAACGCAGCTACCCCGACGAACAGCGGAAGGGCAGAGTGTAGGCGGCGTTCGCCGTACCTGTCGGAATGCCATCCGTTGAGCTGCATCGCCGCCAGGCAGATCAGATAGGGAATCGTGCCCAGCATACCGATCCGTGCATTGGAAAGCCCGGTAAGGCGCTTCAAAATCGTGGGAAGCCAAAAGGCCAGAGAGTAGAACACAAAATACTGAAGAAAGGCGGACGCCGCCAGGAGCATGACCGGCCCAGAGCCCAGTGCCCGCCACTTGTTGACGCGCCCCAGGTTGGCCGGTTTCTCAGCCTCCAGGGTCTGGGAAATCCAGTCGCGCTGTTGGGGATGAAGCCAGGAAGCTTGCACCGGCCAATCTGTGAGGTAGAAGAATGCAACCACGCCCAGTACCACCGCCGGCATTCCCTCCAGGAAAAAGAGCCAACGCCATCCCGCCAGTCCCAGCCAGTGGTGCCCTAGAATCCATCCCGCTACCGGCGATCCGATAATGAACGACAGAGGGATCGCCGCCATGAAGTTGCCGGTAGCTTTCGCCCGGTCCTCGCGAATAAACCAGTGGCTCAAATACACCACCACGCCAGGAAAGAAGCCGGCCTCGGCCGCGCCCAGAATCAGGCGCGCGGCATAAAGCTGGCCCGCGGTATGCACCAGTCCGGTCAGTACCGTCAACGATCCCCACGCCACCATGATGATGGTGATGCAGCGGCGGGCGCTCCAGCGCTCCACCAGCAGGGCGCCTGGAATCTGCAAAGCCACATAACCAACGAAGAAAATGCCCGCTCCCAGACCGAACACACGGTCGGTGAATCCCAGGTCATGGGACATCTCTAACGCGGCATAGGCTACGCTCGTGCGGTCAAGGTAGTTCGTGATGTAAAGGACGAACAGGAAGGGAAGCAGCCGCACCGCAATCTGGCGGCGGGTGTGGGTCATGGCACGGTCGGCAGTCAAATCTACACTGCGGAACGCCGGCATGTGAGACGCCTCCCCACCCCGAGCCTTGCCGAAAGGGAGCGCCAGTATACCGGAACCTGCCGGATTGGCTAGCGGTTAACTGCTTTCCATCGGAAGCAGTCCGTCAGGTGATCGTTCACCATGCCCACGGCCTGCATGAAGGCGTAACAAATCGTGCTGCCGACGAAAGTGAAGCCACGCTTCTTCAAGTCCTTGCTCATGGCATCCGATTCTGGTGTGCGCGCCGGCACCTGCCCGCGCCGGCGCCGCGAATTTCGCTTCGGCTTCCCGCCGACAAACTGCCAGATGTAACGGTCGAAGCTGCCAACCTCTTCCTGCACGCGGAGAAATGCCTGCGCATTCTTCGCCGCCGAAGCGATCTTGAGACGGTTGCGCACGATACCGGGGTCCCGCAGCAGAGCCTGTAGCTTGCGGCGATCGTAGGAAGCGACCTTCGCAGGATGGAAGTTATCGAAGGCCGCACGGTAGTTCTCGCGCTTTTTGAGAATCGTGTCCCAACTCAGGCCGGCCTGAGCGCCTTCGAGGATCAAGAACTCGAACAAGGTACGATCGTCATGCGCGGGTACGCCCCACTCTTCATCGTGATAACGAATGGAGAGAGCGTTGCTAGCCCATGAGCAACGGATGACAGGTTTGTTGGTCTTTCCTGGCATGGGAAGCGAGGCAGGCCTGAACTGCCTGCCCCGCGAGCTTGTCCCCTACTTCAACGACTTTGGGTCGGAGCGGTTTTTCGGGCTCTTGGCGTTCAAGACTTCCACCAACTCCGCCGCGCACGGGGGAGTCTTCACTTTGCCTCGGCGAATGATGTCGCGTGCACTCAGTTTCTGTCCGTAGAGTTTTTCATTCGCGCTGCCGTCGGAACGCAGCGTGGAGCCCTCCAGCGAGACTCCGGCAAACAATCCCTTGTTGCGCGAATAGGAAAGAATCTCAGCCGTCATGACCACATCGGTTGCGCCTTCCGCGGTGCGGCCTTTCGGGCCAGCCGCGGCGGATGCATCGGCACCCAGCTTGACCTTGCTGCCCAGAAGCGACCGTGCCCCGGCGGGGTTCATCACCAGTAAGACGAAGTCGGTGGCTTGGCCGCCGATCTGGAACCCGATGCTGGCGCCTTCCAGGGCATACAGCGCGGGCGGGCCCCAGGGTCCGGTATAGCTGATGCCACTGCGGCAAATCATCACTCCACGGCCGTAGCTGGCGCCAACCCCGAATGCGGCTTTCTTCACTGAGGGCAGCACGATCACACATTCAGCCTTGTCGAGCAGGTCCTGGGGAATGTCCTCAGGGATATTCAGAATCTCTTTGAGTACATGGCCCGACTGTTCCACCCGGTCCTCCTCCGTGCCGCTGTCCGCGGCGAAAGCCGGGGTTAACAGGGCACACACAAGAAGCAGCGCCAGTTGCATTTTCATGGAATCTCCTTGGAATTTTTTTATAGGGACATTCTACCTGCTTGTGACCCGAGCAACCGTTATTCCTATGACCATACGTGTGCTCCTTTTGTAACTTGGCACCCGCCAGTGCCTCTCCTAGAGTCAAGGCAGTCGGGCAGGAACTGCGCCTTCGGCCCCCGGCGTGCATCATAGGTTCCGGGGTATTGCGCAGCACGGGTTTGCCGCCTAAAGCCCCCATTGGATGTGGAATGAAGTACACGAAGTTGTATTTTTTTCTCGCCGTACTGACCCTGGCCGCTCCTTGGGAGGCGCCGGCGCAGGTCAATTACTTGACGCCCAGTCACTCTCTGGCGCCACCGGCGTCTTCGGACGGCAAAGATTTCACCTCACCCGAATCCGACGATTCTGTCCTGACCATCAAGAAACGGGTCAACGAAGTCAACTTGCTTTTCATCGCCACTGACAAGCACGGCAAGTTTGTCCGTAACCTGAGCGAGAACGATTTTTCCATCCTCGACGATCACAAGCCGCCTCAGTCCATCGTGAATTTCAGACGCGAGACCGATCTGCCGCTGCGGCTGGGGCTTTTGATTGACACCAGCGGTTCCGTGCGTACCCGCTTTGCCTTCGAGCAGGAAGCCGCCGTCAGTTTCCTGCAGCAGACTCTGCGCCGCAATTTTGACCAGGCCTTTGTGATGGGATTCAACGGGCGCAGCCTGATCACGCAGGATTTTACCGATGATTCCGTGCTGCTCGCCGCCGGGGTTCAGCGCTTGCAGAATGGGGGCGGTACCGCACTGTACGATGCCATCTATCGCGCCTGCCAGACCAAACTGGCCAAAGAGCAGGACAGCCACCCCGTGCGGCGCGCTCTCATCGTGGTCAGTGACGGAGAGGATAACCAGAGCGAAGTCACCGCCATGCAGGCCATTGAAATGGCGGAGCGCGCCGAAGTGATCATTTACGCTATTTCGACCGATGACAGCGGGTTGATCCTTCGCGGTGATAAAGCCCTACAGCAGCTTGCCGACTGGACCGGGGGCCGCGCTTTTTACCCTTACAAGACCAAGGACGTCAAAAACTCATTTGCTGCTATCGAAGATGAGCTGCGTAGCCAGTACTCCATCTCCTATCATCCGGCTGACTTCGAGGCTGACGGCCGCTATCGCCCCATCGAGATTACCTCTTTCAAGAAAGACACGCAGGTCCGGGCGCGGAAAGGCTACTACGCCCCGCGGCAATAGGCCGGATGGCCGCGGCCGAAACCGCCGATTCGATGGCCTTTTTCCCTGCTTAGGCGGCCAGCCGCGGTGCTACAATTTTCTTAAGGGGACGGTGCAAGACCCGCTGTTGTGAGCGTTCCTTATGGCAGGTAACCGAATGCACTTTCGATTTCTGATCGTCGCGATGGTGGCTTGCCTCCTTGCAGCCCCATGCCGGGCAGACCAGCCCAAGGCCAAGGGGCGTCGTCCGCTGCCTCCTGCGACCGCCAAGCCTCAGCCGGAAACAGCACCAGCCGTACCGCCCGTAGCCTTGCGACCGGAGCAAATGCCCGCCAACCCTCCGCAAGTCAGCTTTCATGACGGACAGTTGACGATCACGGCCGAGAATTCCACTTTAGGCGACATCCTGCGCGCCGTGCGCAATCAGACCAGCGCCGCGGTTGAGGTTCCGGCTAACGCCACCGAGCGTGTGGTCGGCAGTTTCGGCCCCGGTCCGGCCCGGGACGTCTTGTCTTCTCTGCTGAATGGATCTCATTTCAACTACTTGTTGCTGGGGTCAGCCACGAATCCCGACGCGCTTGAGCGCGTGATTCTGACCGTCAAGTCTCCTGGTGCCGGCGAGCCAGCCGCGGTCACCGCCCAAGCCGAGCCGCCCACACCCCCTGGCCCAGCGGAAAACCCTGAGATGGCTACAGAGGATCAGCCTGACCAGCCCCAGGAGGCTACCGATATTTTTGCGGAGGACCCGAGCACCCAGACTGACGATCAGGCCCAGGCGCCTTTCGGGCAGCCCGCCGCCAACGTGCGGACTCCGGAGCAGATGTTGCAGGACTTGCAGCGACAGCAGGATATGCAGCAGCAACTTCAACAACGGCAGCAACAGATGGGCATTAACCCCGGGATGAGTCCGCGCGCCATGCCTTTCCCGAATCCCGGCGCTCCTCAGCCGGTTCAGCCGACCCAGCCGCAGTGATCTCCCGTGCTTTTCCCGCGTGTTTCGGGCGGAAGGCTGTCAGTTCCAGGTTTTGCGGAAGGGTAGAAAGAGAATCAATCCCCGCCGGCATGGGCGGCGTGGGCCTGGCTCGCAGGTACCGGGGATTCGGTCTTGCGCGCGAAGGATCGGGGAGCGAGAGCGTGCAGTATGCCGATGATGGCGGCATACGCCGCCAGAATTCCCGTCGCTACCACCGCTAGCACTGTGAAGAAGAGCACAAAAGCACTTAACAAACCACCCAAGTTCAGCCCACTTTCCTATAAACGAATTGCCGCAGCCGCAATTCGCGACTCTCCGGCCGGTTTTCCGCCGGCGGTGCGCCTTCTCAATCTACCCGCGTTGACGCTTGCTGCTGTTAGCAAATAAGATACGTGAGTAGAGTTGCGCACCCTCACTTTCCAACATTTCTGCGGACCCGTCCACATTACGGAAGGGCATTACTCTCGGGCCTATGGCCATCACCAAGATTTCGGTGCGCGGGGCGCGCCAGCACAACCTCAAGAACATCGACGTCGAGATCCCCCGCAATACCCTGACCGTCATCACCGGCCTGAGCGGATCGGGCAAGTCCTCGCTCGCCTTTGACACCATTTACGCCGAAGGACAGCGCCGTTACGTGGAGACGCTTTCCGCCTATGCCCGCCAGTTCCTCGACCAGATGGAACGCCCCGACGTGGATGCCATCGACGGGCTGAGTCCCGTCCATTTCCATCGAGCAGAAGACCACCAGCCGCAGCCCGCGTTCGACGGTCGGGACCATCACCGAAATCTACGATTATCTTCGCCTTCTTTTCGCCTCCATCGGTTCGCCGCATTGCCCCAAGTGCGGCCGAGCCATCGCCCGGCAGTCGGCCGAGCAGATCGTGCAGCGGGTCATGGCGCTGACCCCGGAAGACCGCGTGATGGTGCTGGCGCCGATCGTGCGCGGCCGCAAAGGCGAGTTCAAGAAGGAGATGGAGAAGCTGGTGCAGCACGGCTTCACCCGCGCCCGCGTCGATGGCGAACTGGTCAATCTGGAAGACGACATCCCGCTCGACAAGCGCAAGAACCACACCATCGAAGTCGTGGTCGACCGTCTGCTGGTGAAGCCGGGAATCGAGCATCGCCTGGAACTGTCCGTCGGCCTGGCGATGAAGCTGGCGGGCGGACTGGTGCAGGTGGCGGTGGTCGGCGGGGAACGAGCAGCTTTACTCGGAGAGGCTGGCTTGTCCGGATTGCGGCATCAACGTGCCGCAACTGGAGCCGCGGTCGTTCTCGTTCAACAGCGCTTACGGGGCCTGCCCGGAATGTCACGGACTTGGCAGCCGCTACGACTTTCGATCCCGGCAAGGTGATTACCGATTGGTCGAAGCCTTTGCTCGATGGCGGACTGGGACCGGGATCGGCCTCGCAGAATCTGATTCACATGCTGCAGATCATCGCCGCGGCCCACGGCTTCGACCTGAGCACGCCCTTCGAGAAGTTTCCCGACAAGATCCAGAACCTGCTGCTCTACGGCGAGGCCGGCAAAGGCGGCAAGACCGGATTCGTCGGCATTCTGGCCTATCTCAAGCGCGCGCTGGACGACTCGACCTCCGACGGCTACCGCGATTTCCTGCTCGACTACATGTCCGCCACGGAATGCCCGGCCTGCCACGGCCAGCGGCTGCGTCCGGAAAGTCTGGCGGTCAAGGTGAACGGCATGTCGATCGCGGACTTCACTGGCCTGCCGGTTTCGCGCGCCCTCGAAGCGGCCAGAAAAATCAAGCTCACGGGACGGGAGGCGCTGATCGCCGGCCGCATCGTGCACGAGATCGTCGAACGACTGCAGTTCCTGGACGCTGTCGGACTGGGCTACATTTCGCTCGACCGCTCGGCGGCCACGCTCTCCGGTGGCGAGGGCCAGCGCATTCGCCTGGCCACTCAGATCGGGTCGAAGCTGCGCGGCGTGCTCTACGTGCTCGACGAGCCTTCCATCGGACTGCATCATCGCGACAACGACCGCCTGCTGCACGCGCTCGAAGAATTGCGCGACCTCGGCAACACCGTTCTGGTTGTCGAGCACGACGAAGAGACCATCCGCCGCGCCGATTACGTGATCGACCTCGGTCCCGGCGCTGGACGTCATGGCGGCGAACTGGTGGCCCACGGCACCCCGCGGGAAATCATGAACGTGCCGGAATCGCTCACCGGAGCTTACATCTCGGGCCGGACGCACATTGAAATGCGTCCCAACGCCGCCGCACCAACGGCGCCGGCGTCAGCATTCTGGGAGCGCGCGAAAACAATCTGAAGAATCTCGATGTCACATTTCCACTGGGCGTGATGACGGTCGTGACCGGCGTCTCCGGCTCTGGCAAATCCACCTTGGTGAATGACATTCTGTATCGTGCACTGGCCAAAGCGCTCTATCGCTCGCGCGAGGAACCCGGCGCGCACAAGGCTATCTCCGGCGCGGAGAACGTCGACAAAGTCATTCGCATCGACCAGTCGCCCATTGGACGCACTCCGCGCTCGAATCCCGCGACCTACACCGGAGTCTTCGCCCAGATTCGCGACCTCTACGCCATGCTGCCCGAATCGCGCGAACGCGGCTACAAGCCCGGACGCTTCTCCTTCAACGTCTCCGGCGGACGCTGCGAAGCCTGCCAGGGCGAAGGCCAGCGTCGCATCGAAATGAATTTTCTGCCCGATGTTTACGTGCTGTGCGAAGTGTGCGGCGGAAAACGCTACAACCACGAGACCCTGGCGGTGAGGTACAAGGGATATTCCATCGCCGATCTGCTGGAGAGCCCGGTCGCCGACGCGCTGCCGATTCTCGAAAATATCCCGCAAGTGAGGCAGAAGCTGCAAACGCTGGTCGACGTTGGCCTGGGCTACATTCACCTCGGGCAGTCAGCCGTGACGCTCTCCGGCGGCGAAGCCCAGCGCATCAAGCTGGCGCGCGAGTTGAGCAAGCGCCAGACCGGCAAGACTCTTGTATCTGCTCGACGAGCCCACCACCGGGCTGCACTTCGACGACGTGAAGAAATTGCTCGACGTGCTGCATCGGCTCACCGACCTGGGCAATACCATCATCATCATCGAGCACAATCTCGATGTGATCCGGAATGCCGACTGGATCATCGACCTCGGCCCCGAAGGCGGCGAAGAAGGCGGACGAATCGTGGCCCAGGGAACCCCCGAGCAGGTGGCGCGAAACAAGAAGTCGTACACCGGGCAGGCGCTGGCGCAGTACTTCGGCCGGGACGTCGAAAAGAATCTCTCAACTGCGTGATCGGCCTGGAAGCCGCTACCCTTTCTCTGCGATCTCCATGCCATTACTCCGCGACCTCTGCGATAAAAGCTCTTCACGGTTTGCTGCACTGCCTTATCTTTTCGTGTAGATTCAAGACAAGCCCGTCCGTGTCTTCGTTCCAAAATCCGTGGCCTGATCCGGGAGTTCCACCGTTTCCCGAATCGCCCCTCCCCTCCGAACCCGTGCTGTCTGAGAACCCCGTCTGGAGCGGCTGGGACGTACTCCAGATCGCGTTGCTCACCATCGTTTCCATTGTCATTTTCTTGCTGGTGTCCGCCGCCGTCGCCCAACGGCTCCTTTATCCGCATAGCGCCTTTGTGGATGTGGCGCAATTCCCCCTGGTGACAGTAGCGGCCCAGTTGCTGGCGTACCTGCTGGTTCTGGGCTTCATGGTGGCAGTGGTCAAACGGGTTCCTGGTCACGAGTTCTGGGGAGAACTACGCTGGAAATGGCCTCAACATTGGGCGCTGTACCTGGTGGCTGGTTTCGTTTTGTCAGTGGGGCTCCAGGCCTTCGCGCACCTTTTGCCCATGCCAAAGGAGTTGCCCATCGACCGTTTCTTCCGCACCGCGCAGGAGGCCTGGGCATTGTCACTGTTTGGCATGACCTTCGCTCCTCTGATGGAAGAATTGTTCTTCCGCGGCTTTCTCTATCCGGTGCTGGTGCGCCGCCTGGGAACCGCCACCGCCATTATTCTCACCTCCCTCAGTTTCGGACTCATCCATGCCTCGCAACTAGGACGCGCCTGGGGGCCGGTGCTGGTAGTGTCGCTGGTCGGCTTTGCGCTGACCATTACCCGTGCGGCGACCAAGTCAGTCGCTCCCGGTTTCCTGATACACGTCGCCTATAACAGCACTATCTCTGTCTTGCTCTTCGCCGGAACCGGGGGCTTCCGCCATTTGGAGAGGCTGAATCAATAGTCAGGATTCGCGTCTTGCGACATGGAGCCACTCGAACCGCTGACTAGCCTGCAGCTGCTACTGCTGTTATCTTAGAAATTCATGTCTTCCGCTCGTCAGGAACTGTTGCGTCTGCTGGCCAGGAAGTCATTTCGTCTAGGGGACTTCAAGCTCTCCTCCGGCGCCACCAGCGACTATTACGTGGATTGCCGCACCACCACGCTCGATGCCCGCGGGGCGCAGCTCACTGGCAAGGTGTTTCTGCAAGAGATCAAGAAGCAGAAATGGAATCCGAAGGCCATCGGCGGCCTCACCATGGGTGCAGACCCGATTGTCGTGGCCGTCGCCGTGACCAGCGGCAAGATGCACGGTTTTCTGGTGCGCAAGGCAGAGAAGCAGCACGGCACCGGCCGGCGCATCGAAGGCTTTCGCGAAAAGGGCGCGCGCGTGGTGATCGTGGACGACGTTTGCACCACCGGGGCTTCAACCGTTCAAGCCATCGAAGCCGCACGCGACTTCGGATTCAAAGTCGTCGGCGTGATGTGCCTGGTGGAGCGCGAAGAAGCTGGTGGCCGCCCAAATGTGGAAAAGGCTGCAGCCCCGGCGCCATTCGTGTCGATCTTTACCGCGAACGACGTGCGAAAAGTGCATCGACCGGTCAAGGGTGTTGCTTCTCCAACTTTGCTGTCGCAGCAGCTGCGAAGTGTGCGGCCGGCAAGCCGTCACCAACACGCCAAGAAACCGCTGCGCCGCGCATAGGATGTAATGCCAAGACCGACAGCCTGCCCTGAGCCGAACGGCGAAGGACGACGACAACGACCAACGACCAACGACCAAATGATTCAAACTCTCGAATGGACCGATTCCGGCGTACGCTTCATCGATCAGACGAAGCTGCCCATGGAAGAAACCTACGTCACTTGCCGGACCTGCGAGCAGGTCGCCGACGTGATCCGCAACATGGTGGTGCGCGGCGCGCCCGCGATTGGCGTGGCTGCGGCCATGGGCATCGCGCTGGGTGTCAAGAATTCAAAGGCGCAGACCGTCGGCGAACTCAAGCCGGAGTTCGAACGCTGCTGCGAAGTCATCGGCAAGACCCGGCCCACCGCGGTCAATCTCTTCTGGGCCATTCGCCGCATGCGGGACAAGTTCGAGTCGCTGCAGAGTCCGTCCGCTGCCGCAGATCAAGAAGGCCATCGTCGAGGAGGCCCAGCGCATGCACGCCGAGGACATCGCCGCCAACCAGGCCATGGGACGCTTCGGCGCCATGCTCATGCCCGCCAGCGGCGGCGTGCTCACCCATTGCAACGCCGGGGCCTTGGCCACCTGCGGCTACGGGACCGCGCTGGGCGTGATTCGCGCCGCGGTCGAGCAAGGCAAGAAAATCCACGTCTATGCCGACGAGACGCGGCCATTCCTGCAGGGTTCGCGCCTGACCGCGTGGGAACTGATGAAGGATGGAATCCCGACCACCGTGATTTCCGACAACATGGCCGGCGCCATGATGAAGCAGGGAAAGATTGGCTGCGATTGTGGTCGGCGCGGACCGCATCGCGGCCAACGGCGATGTCGCCAACAAGATCGGAACTTACACGGTCGCCGTGCTCGCCAAGGAACATGACATTCCGTTCTACGTGGCCGCGCCGTTTTCGACCATCGACATGGACACACCCGACGGCAGCAAGATTCCCATCGAGCAGCGCAACGCCAAAGAAGTGACCCACATCGCCGGCAAGCAGATGGTGCCGGACGCGGCGTCGGTGGAGAATCCCGCGTTCGACGTCACCCCGGCGAAGTATGTGACCGCGATCGTCACCGAGCGCGGCATCGCGCGAGCGCCCTACGGGGAGACGCTGGCGAGATTGGCAGGACAAGCTGCGGTAGTGTAGCCGCGCTCCCGCGCGCGAAGCATTCTCATGTACTCCATCACCCAATCCGAACTCGTCTTCGACAGCGGCGGCAAGAGCATTCGCATCGATTGCTTTCTGCCGGCAGCCGAGGGCCAGCGCTTTCCCGCCATTATCGGTCTGCACGGCTCCGGCGGTGGCCACGCCAGCATGTCCGAACCCGCCAGTCTTCTCGCCGCCCAGGGCTACGCCGTTTACGTGCTGCATTACTTCGATCGCACCGGCACCACCGACATCGACGGGCTGGCGACCATCGCTCGCAACTTTCCCGCCTGGATGAAAACACTTTGGGATGCGGTCAGCTTCGTGGCCCGTCAGCCGTCGGTCGATCCCGAGCGCATTGGTCTGCTGGGATTTTCGCTCGGCGCTTATCTTGCCCTCTCCGCGGCCGCCATCGATTCGCGCGTCAAGATTGTCGTGGACTACTTCGGTGGCTTCCCGAAGGAGATGAAGCTGTTCATGCGCCGCTTCTGCCCAGTGCTGATCCTGCACGGCGACCAAGACACAACCGTACCGGTCGCCGAAGCCTACCATCTGCAGCAAATGCTGGAGAAGAAGCAGATTCCGTACGAAATGAAAATCTATCCTGGCGTGGGCCACGGTTTCAGCGGAGAAATCTGGCGCGATTCCGGGCTACGTACTCTCGCCTTTCTGAACCAGCACCTGGCAGCGTAGATCGCGCAATTCTCGATTCACCTGCAACCTTGACCACCTTGTCATTCCGAGCCGTTCGCAGGCGCAAAGCGCCGAGAACGTATCGAGGAATCTGCTGTTCGCTTTTCCCTCCCCTCTGTGGTGAAGGATTAGCGTAGGGAACTTTCCCGCCAGGTTTTCCGTAAAATAAACAAGAAGACAAAGAGGTCCGTTATGGCTGCTTTCTTTCTGTGGTGCATCCTGTTCCTGATCTGCTGGCCGCTGGCGTTGCTCGCGCTGATTCTCTATCCGCTGGTGTGGCTGTTCCTGTTGCCCTTCCGCTTGGTCGGGATTGCAGTCGAGGGAGCTTTGAAGCTGGTGTGGGCGGTAATAACGCTGCCGGCAAGGCTGCTGGCGGTACCGTTCCGGGTGTGATGGATCTCCCGACTGCGAAGGTTTTGAAAGGGCACGGCTTTTCAGCCGTGCCGTAGTCACCCAAAATGATGTTCGGCGCGGCTTGAAGCCGCGCCCTTTCAAAGCCTCAGCCGCGGATTTGTTTTGTGTACGAGGAAAAGCCTGGCCGCGAGCGGCAATGAGAACTCCGATCCTACTCCACGCCCTTTGCCGGCACCGCCAGCCCCAATTCCCTCATCACCATCTGCAAATCTTTCCAGGTTTCTTTTTTCTGGCGCGGATCGCGCAGCAAGAACGCCGGATGATAAGTCACGGCCAGCTTCGTCCCGCGGAAGTCGAACCAGCGGCCGCGAAATTCCGACATGGGCGCGTTGATGGCCAAGAGCGTCTTCGCCGCCACCGCTCCCAGGGCCACGATCGCTTTGGGTTTAATGGCCGCAATCTGCCGCATCAGAAACGGCGAGCAGGTTTCGCACTCATCCCGCTCCGGCGTGCGGTTTCCCGGCGGACGGCACTTGATGATGTTGGCGATGTAGACATCCTCGCGCCTGAGCCCCATCGCTTTAATCATGTTGTTAAGCAGTTGACCGGCGCGCCCGACGAACGGTTCACCCTGCTGATCTTCATCGGCGCCCGGCGCTTCTCCGATGAACATCAGCTCCGCCCGCGGATTGCCTACGCCAAAGACGATCTGCTTTCGTCCTTGTTGATGAAGCCGGCAGCGGGTGCAGTCGCCCAGGTCTTCACGGATGAGCCGCAAAGCAGCGGCAGGATCGGCGGTTCCGGCCTCGGGCTTAGGAACTACGAACAGACTTTCGTCCGCGGTGGGCACAGCGACCGCTACAGCAGCTTTGCTTCTTGGAGTCATTTCGTCTCGTGATTCTGGCTGGAGTTCGGGTAGAGATTCCTGTGTCGCTTCAGCGACCGGCCGCCGATAGAGATCGTAAATCCCCATTTCGCGGTAGTAGCGGACACGTTCGGCGAGATCGCGCTTGAGTTGGGGATCGAGCGTCCGAGGACATGTTTGAACGAGACTATCAGGAAAAGGAGTGGAAAAGCAGGGGAACGAAAACAGCTAGCTCTTCAACGCCGGCTTCCGCTCACGCAGCCTTACCACCTGATCAAGCACCCGTTGCGCGACTTCCCACTTGGTAGTCTCCGGCACGTCGACGACTTCGTGCTGAGTGATGATGGTCACGGCATTGCGATCGGAGTCGAAGCCGACGCCTTCGCGCGAGACATCGTTCACCACGATCGCGTCGAGCGACTTCGAGCCCAGCTTCTTGCGGGCATTTTCCAGGGCATTCTGGGTCTCGGCGGCAAAGCCGATGACCAGCTGCGAGCTCTTGTGCCGCGCCACCTCGCCGAGTATGTCGGCGGTAGGCTCAAGTTCGAGCGACATCAGGCCCGGTGCGTTTGATCTTCTGCGAAGCCGCAGACTTCGGGCGATAGTCGGCCACCGCCGCCGTCTTGATCACGATCGTCGCCTGCGGCAATAACTTCAGCACTGCCTGGCGCATCTCTTCGGCTGATTCCACGCGAGTGACTTCCGCCGCTCCCGGCGGCGTCAGCGCCGTGGGACCGCTCACCAGCAGCACGCGCGCTCCACGGCGCAAAGCCGCTTCCGCCAAGGCATATCCCATGCGGCCGCTGGAGCGATTAGTCATATAGCGGACCGGATCAATCTTCTCCCGCGTCGGCCCGGCAGTGATCAGCACCGTTTCGCCAGCCAGATCCTGCGAGGCGCCCAGCGCCTCCAGCGTCGCGGCGACAATCGATTCCTTTTCCGCCAGCCGCCCCGGCCCAGTCATCCCGCACGCCAGATATCCCTCGCCGGGTTCGACAATCCGCACTCCACGCTTCTTCAGAATCTCCAGATTCGCCTGCGTGGCCGGATGGTTCCACATGTTGACATTCATCGCCGGCGCGACAACCACGGGCGCGGTGGTGGCCAGGTACAGTGTGGAAAGAAAGTCGGAGGAAATCCCCTGTGCAAAGCGGGCAAGAACGTCCGCGGTCGCCGGCGCCATCAGCAGCGCGTCAATCGACTGGGCCACCGCAATGTGTTCGACGGCCGAATCGATGTTGGGCTGCTCATTGCCCGCGGCGAACATGTCGGTAATGACTTTTTCGCCGGATAGCGCCGCAAAGGTGAGAGGCCGAACGAACTCCTGGGCCGCCTGGGTCATGATGACCTGCACGCGGATGCCGCGGTCCTGCAGCAGGCGCACAATTTCCGCCGCTTTATACGCTGCAATCCCGCCGCTGACACCGAGTGCAACTTTCATGAGACTGGCGCTCACTCCTGTCCCAGCGCCTTTTCCAGGGTCTCGTTGGCAATCTCTGCGGGCGACTCTGGGGGTCTCCGGAATCATCCACTTCACCTTGCCGGCGCGGATTTCATCCTGCGCGATGCGGCAGGGCTTGCGGGAACTGGTGTCAATCACCGGCGGCGCGCCGCCCTGCAATTGCCGGGCTCGGCGAGCCGCCACCAGGATGTAGCGATAGTTGCTGTCAAATCCGTCCATCAACTTCATGGTGTTCTCCCTTGTTGCTAACGTCCACCGGGGGTTGCGGTTGCTACGAACGACGCCAAGATCGGCTGCAGACGTTCCTGCACGTTGCTCAAACGGCAACGCTCAGCCTTGGTCAGCAGTTCTTTGTCGGCGACCGATAACTGCGTTCCTGAACTTTTCAACCGTTCTCCCAGAAGAATCGCTTTCAGGGTCTCGACCGATTCTTCCAGGCGGTCGTTAACCAGAATATAGTCGTATTTCATGTAATTCTCAATCTCACGGCTGGCCGTGGCCAACCGGTGTTGAATCACCTTCTCCGCATCCAGACTGCGGTTGCGCAAGCGCGACTCCAGCGTTCGGCGGTCCGGCGGCAGGATAAAGATGCTTACCGCGCTCGGAAGTTTGCCCTTGATCTAGCGCCGCTCCCTGTACGTCGATGTCCAGCAGCAGGTCATGCTCGTTTTTTCTGGCCCTCTCCAGGAACACCTTGGCAGTGCCGTAGTAGTTGCCGAACACCTCGGCAGACTCCAGGAACTCATCCTTGCGGATCATTTGCTCAAATTCTTCGCGCGTGATGAAGAAATATTCCCGCCCGTTTTGCTCATTGCCGCGGGGGGGCCGGGTGGTGTAGGAAATGGAAAAATCCAGGCCGGGAACAATCTGGCGCACCTTCTCCACCAGCGTGGATTTGCCCGATCCCGAAGGCGCCGAAATGATGTAGACCGTCGTCATTCGAGGTTCTGCACCTGTTCGCGGGCCTTTTCGATGTCCGCCTTCATCGACAGCCCAGCCTCGGTGATTTTCAAGGCCTCGCCCGCCAGACCCGAGGTCTTCGAAAGCAGCGTGTTGGCCTCGCGGTTCATCTCCTGCAACAGGAAATCCAGTTTTTTGCCCACTTCACCGCCTTCGTCCAGCAGGCCCAGGAAATGCTTGATGTGGGCATTCAGGCGGACCAGTTCCTCCTGAATATCGCTGCGGTCCACCAGTAGCGCCGCTTCCTGGAGAATTCGTTCGGGCTCTATTTGTGAACCAATCAGCTCCTGCAGCCGGGTTTTCAATTTGTCGGCATAAGTCCGCAACGTCGCCTGGCGATGTTTCTCAACTTGTTCCTTGGCATGCTGCAGGTGGGCCATCCGTTGCCGCAGTTCTCGCTCCGTGCCGCGCCCTTCTTCCTCGCGCATTTTATTCAGGGCGATGAGGGCTTCCTCCAGCTTCGCGATCACCACTGGCCCTACTTCACCATCCGCGGGCATGGCCGCGGACTCCAGTGCGCCGGGGATGCGCAGCACAACATTCAAATCTGGATCGGCTGCCAGTCCGAATTCCGCCGCCGCCGCTCGAAATGCCTGTATGTACCCGCCGACCAATTCACGATTGAGTGAGAAATTTTCAGTTGTGCCTCGCTCCAGGCTTAGGGTCAACTCGACGTGGCCACGGGCGAGTTTTTCTTTCAGCCGGCGTCGAAGCTTCATTTCCAGATCATCACTGTCCGACGGCATGCGGAAGTGCAAGTCCAGAAAACGGTGATTCACTGATTTCAGTGACAGCGTGAAGCTGAGTTGACCGTTGATCTGTCCCTTCACCTGGGCGAACCCGGTCATGGAGCGGATGGCCATCAGTCGTTGCCCACCGGAGCCGCATTCTGGCTGGCCGGATCCAGGTCCTTGAATTGCAGATCGTAAAGCCGCCGGTACGTGCCAAATCTCTTCATGAGGTCTTCATGGCTGCCCACATCTGCGACGGTTCCGTGCTCGAGCACTACGATCCGGTCCGCCCTTCGCACAGTAGACAATCGGTGCGCGATCACCACCACCGTGCGGCCGGTCATCAGGTTGTGCAGCGCCGACTGCACCAGGGCCTCGGACTCACTGTCCAGTGCAGAAGTGGCTTCGTCAAGAATCAATATAGGGGCATTCTTCAACAAGGCGCGGGCGATGGCAAGGCGCTGACGTTCCCCACCCGAAAGCAGTACCCCGCGCTCCCCAATTACGGTGTCATAACCGGAGGGCAGCCCCAGAATAAAATCATGGGCCAGGGCAGCCTTGGCCGCGGCTTCGACCTTCTTCTGGGAAACGTCGGGATGTCCATAGGCAATGTTGTTGCGCACCGTATCGTTGAAAAGCACTGTGTCTTGTGAGACCACCCCAATCTGCGATCGCAATGAAGCCAGGGTGGTGTCGCGGACATCGCGGCCATCGATCAGCAAGCGGCCGGAGCTGACGTCGAAGAAACGCGGGATCAGGTGCACCAGAGTAGTTTTGCCCGCCCCGCTCGATCCCACGACCGCCAGCACTTCTCCGGCGTGAACTTCCAGGTTGATGTTCCGCAGAATGTCCCGGGCCTCCTCACTGTTCGCGTCGTAGGAAAAGCCCACCTGTTCGAACTGAATACTGCGCGAGAACGGAGACAACGGTCGCGCGCCGGCCTTCTCTCGGATCTCGTCCTGGGAGTCCATGAACTTGAAGATTTCCGACGAGGCGCCCAGGGCCTGCTGCAGATTGTTATTGAACAGAGCAAACTTGCGGACGGGATTGTACAGACTGAACACGGCGGCAATGAACGCCGCAAAGGCCCCCAAAGTGAATTCGTTATGAACGATCTTCTCGCGGCCCAAAAGCAGGAGCAAGGCAATGGCAATGGCTCCAAAAATATCCATGAGGGGCGAACTGATTGCTGCTGCAGCTACCGACCGCAGGTTGGCGCGGAACAGCCGCCCTGCGGCTTTGCGGAAACGCGCAATTTCCCAGGACTCCATACTGAAGGCCTTCACGATGCGGTTGCCGGTGATGGTCTCGTACAGAATATTTTGAATGTCGGCCAGCTTATCCTGGCCTTTGCGGGTGGTGTGCCGCACTCTGCGCCCGATTTTGGCGGCCGAGAAAACGATGAACGGGATAAACAGTAAGAGCACCCAGGCCAAATTGCGTCCCAGGAAAACCACTGCCACAGCGGTGAACAAGAAGGTAAAGAACTGCTGCAGGAATTCCGCCAGCACGCTCGACATGGCATACTGCACCCGTTCAATGTCGTTGACGATGGTCGAGATCAGAGTCCCGGTCGTGTGCTTTTGAAAAAAAGCGGCCGAGCGCCGCAACACGGAGTTATAGAGATCATTACGCAGATCAGTGATCATGCCGAAACCAGCATGGTTCACTAGATATGTGCCGGCGTAATCGAAGAGTCCCTTAAGAACGGTCGACGCCACCAGCGCGAAAGCCACAACCGTCCAGGCATTGTGCAGGTGAGAGGGGACAAACTGCTGCAGGTAAACGGCCCGCTGTGTGCCTGGAAGGACGAAGAGCTGGATGTTATCCGACCCGGATGCGGGGTTCAGCACACGGTCGAAGATCGGTTTGACCAGAACCAGCCGGAACGCTTCCAGGAAACCGACCCCAGCCAGCAGCAACACCCCGGGCACCAACTGCAACAGATAGGGCAGCACATAGCGCACCAAACGGGTCAGTTGCCGCATCGGGGGCTCCCCATGCGCAGCCAGGCGCGGCCTGCAGCGGATGGAATCAGCATGCGTCGCAAGGTCTTATTCTACTTGAGTCGTTGGTCGTTCGTCGTTCGCAAAGGCGGTACTGTGCAGATTGTCGGAGACCATATGATTTGGTGTTACCCAGCGACCAACGACGAACGACCAACGACGGTCTTCATCCCGGGCTGTCCCGGTGCACCACCTTCACCCGATACCCCGCCTTCCGCAACCGCTTGCTCACATCTTCGGCAATCATCACGGACCGGTGTTGGCCGCCAGTGCAGCCGAAGGAAATGGTCAAATAACTCTTACCCTCGCGAATGTAGTGCGGCAGCAGATAAACCAGCAGTTCCGAGATCCGCTTGATGAATTCCCGGCTCTGCGGGAACGAGCGGATATACTTCGCAACCTTCGGATCACGCCCGGTCAGCGGCCGGAATTCCGGCACAAAATGCGGGTTCGGCAAAAAGCGCACATCAAACACCAGGTCGGCATCCTCCGGCACCCCCTTGCGGAATCCGAAGCTCACGCAGGAAACCAGAATGTTCTTGTCCGACTCCCGCTTCTGAAAGCGTTCGGTGATGTGAGCCCGCAGTTCGTGGACGTTGAACTTGGAGGTGTCAATCACCAGGTCAGCGAGGGCCCGAATCGCTCGCAAGTGCCGCCGTTCCGTTGCGAGCGACGCTTTGACTGGCGAATCCCTGCCCAACGGGTGCGGACGCCGGGTCTCGCTGAAACGTCGTACCAGCACGGAATCGGCCGCTTCCAGGAAAATCATCTTGGTCGGCAGCATGCGCTTGACCGACTTCACGATCTCCGGCAAGTCTTCCAGCTGTGCGCCTTCGCGCACATCCACCACCAGCGCCGTGCTCTTGATTTCCGAAGATTGGCCCACCAATTCGGCAAAGCGCGGAATCAATCCCACCGGCAGATTGTCCACGCAGTAGTAACCCAGATCTTCGAAAGCCTTCAGTACGGAGGCCTTCCCTGATCCGCTCATGCCGGTGATGATGACCAACTCCGCCGGATGCCGCGGAGCCGAACCATGTGCCTTCAGTGCAGCTCGGATACTGCCTCTCCTGCTGGGTTTGCGCGCGCGCATCTAGACGGATGTTAGCAGGGGATGTCGTCTCTCGCCAGTGCGCGGACACGGGTGCGTGGCGTCAGAGTCTAGTTCGGCCCAAAAAATACAGGCCGGACGACGCCAACCCAAAGGGCGTCTCCGGCCTGCGTGCGCTTCAAGGAAACCCGGCCTAATTCGGTCCAATGGCGCCGAACGCGCCGTCCACATTGTTAAGTGGACCTGCGGCCCAGTAGAGGTTGTTGCGCTTGCCGTTTGCTGCGGTGCCTCCACCGAACTCGATTCCCCAAATTTGATCGATGAGGATCGGCTTCCCGTCGGACGAACTCACTGTGCCTACGAATGCCCCGGTCCTGATATCAAAGCCATTGATATCGCCGACAACATCCAGATTGTTGGAAACCAGCAGGGTGCCGCTAAGCGGACCGAAATTGCTCGGTGCCAGCGCCATGCCCCATGGTTGATTCAATGGTGAGCCAATCGCGAAATGTTTCACAAACACACCGTCTTCGGTGAAGACGTCAATGACCCCGCCCGGACCGCCGGAGGCATCCGCATAAGCCACCAGGAGTTTCCCCTTAATGTCCTGGATACCAAAGGGCACTGCGTTCTTCGGTAGGCTGGCATCGGTGAAAGACTTAACCAGGTGGAAGTTGCCGTCGTACATGTCCACCTTACCGTTGGCCGAATCGGCCGCGTAGATCATATTCCCCGTGGGCCGGTTGGTGATGGCGAGGCCGGTGTAGCTGGCCCCGGTGCTCGAGTTATTCACCGCAATAATGGCCTGTGTGGGATTCGAGATCGGCGACCAACCGCTGATGGTCCCGTCCAGGGTGGCGAAAATAAACATCGAGGCCCAATTCCTTACTTGGAACTCATTTGAGCTGTTGGCGACGATCCCTGTCGGCGAGCCCCCGTACAGACCATTTGCGGCCGGAATGATGACCTGCAGACTTTGCGGGGTTCCGCTGCCGTCATACAGAGTAGACCAGCCACTGCCGGCGTCACTGACCCAAAAAGCCTGGCCGGGGAGATACGCCAGTCCCCAGCCATTCACCAGCAGGGGGTCAATGTGTCTTCCGTGGCCGGTCACGTTTGAATCCAGCAGGACGTTGGTGTACTGCGCGACGGCTGAGCCAGAAAACATGAGAACGAGCCCGAGCGACGCGGCTAGAATGAGTGTGCGATTGAAACATCGTTGCATGCTGAGTCTCCTTAATCGAAGCGACGAGGGGTTTGGGGTTAGGCTGGTAGGTCTGCCCGACTCTGCCGCCCGTTATGTAACTTGTGAGTCGCCGAATGCTAGGTCTGATTTAAGGAAAGGTTGTCAGCTGCCGGTAATGGGTTTGTAAAATTCCTGTCTTTTTCCGGCAAAACAGCCGGCACTTGTTAGCATGACCAATTGGCGACTCTAACCTCTTGAAACAGCCGGAGTTCGAGTCTCTGGACACCTGTAGCCATGCCTCAATTTTGCAATGTCGCGGTACCGGTTCCGCTGGAACAGACCTTCACCTACCGCATTCCGCAGGGAATGGCGCCGGTCGTGGGGAGCCGGGTGCTGGTGCCGTTCCGCCAGCAGCGCGTCTCAGGCGTGGTCACCGAACTCCATGACTTCGCCCCGAAGGTCCCGGCCAAGAACGTCATCAGTGTCCTGGACGCCGCTCCCGTCCTCGACCAGCAACTCATGCATTTGGGCAAATGGATTGCTGATTATTATTTGGCGCCTCTGGGCGAGGTCTTCCGCAGCATGCTGCCGCTGGGAGCGGAATTCAAGCGGACCATCGGGTATCGCATCACCGATGCTGGGCGCACCGCGCTACATCTGGCCGGCATGTCGGGATCGTCAGCCCGCTCCCAGAGGACGCCTCAGGAGCAGCTGACCGAGTTTCGCGTGCTGGATTACCTCTGCGATCGCGAAATGGCGAATGAGAACAGCCTTCGCGCTGCCGTTCGCATCTCGAAACCGGTCCTCGCCGGCATGGTCCGCAAGAAATGGATTGCCCGCCAGGACTTGTCAGACGCCCGCGACGCAAAACGTACCGTCAAGGTCGCATTGCTTAAGAGTTCCGAAGGCAAACTGAATGTTAACCAGCAGCGGCTGGTGGATACGCTTGCCGCCGCTGGGGGGAAAATCGCAGTAGAAACGCTGCAGGCGTTGGAAGTTCCGCGCACCACGTTGGCAACTCTCGCGAAACGCGGACTGGTCGAGATAGTTGCTGAACCGGCGGACTTCTCGGTGTCAGGTATAAATGCCAGGCCCTTGCCGCTGGATTTTCAGTTCAATCCCGCGCAGGAAAAAGCGCTGGCCCAAATTCGTACCAACGTCGCGGCTCGAAAATTCTCTGGCATGTTGCTCCATGGGGTCACGGGCTCTGGCAAGACCGCCGTCTATCAGGCCGCCATGCGGTCGGTGCTTGAGGCCGGTCGCTCGGCCATCATGCTGGTTCCGGAGATCGGCCTGACTCCGGCGGCGGCTGCGAATCTTCACCAGGTCTTCGGGGATCAGGTTGCGCTACTGCATTCTGCTCTCTCCGATCAGGAACGTGCCGAGCAGTGGCACCGCATCAAGGGTGGAGACGCCCGCATCGTAGTCGCCACCCGCTCCGGTGTGTTTGCTCCGGTGTCGGACCTGGCTCTGGTCATCGTCGATGAGGAACAGGACTCCTCCTACAAACAGGAGGAAGCTCCGCGCTACCACGCTCGCGACGTTGCTGTGATGCGGGCCAAGATGGCGAATGCAGTGGTTGTTCTGGGTTCCGCCACACCATCTCTCGAGTCCTACTTCAATGCCACCCAGCACAAATACACCCTGCTCGAACTGCCGGATCGCGTGGAGAAGCGGCCGCTCCCGGAAGTTGAAATCATCGACATGCGGCAGGAGTTTCAGGAAACCGGACACGAGCAAGTGATTTCCCGCAAGCTCACCCAAGAGATAAAACAGCGCCTCGACCGCAAGGAACAAGTCATGGTGCTGCTCAACCGCCGCGGATATTCTCCGCTGGTGCTTTGCCGTGCTTGTGGCAACCATCTCGAATGCAGAAACTGCGCCGTCGCCATGACCCACCACAAGCGCTCGCATCGCATGGTCTGCCACTACTGCGGTTTCATGGCGCCGGTGCCAAGAGTCTGCGGCGAATGCGGCAGCGAATATGTGCAGTTCCTCGGGACTGGCTCGGAGAAACTGGAGGAGTTATTGCACGGCTTGTTCCCTCAGGCCCGCATCGGCCGCCTGGATCGCGACACCGTCCGTGGACGCGAGGACTTCGAGCGTGCTCTCAACGCACTGGATCAGGGTGAGCTCGACTTGCTAGTCGGAACGCAGATGATCGCCAAGGGCCACGACATTCACGGGGTCACACTGGTAGGAGTCGTGGGCGCCGACGCTGCGTTAGGATTCCCTGACTTTCGCGCCGCCGAGCGCACCTTTCAACTGCTAACCCAGGTTGCCGGACGCGCCGGGCGCGGGCAGACTCCAGGCAAAGTCGTGTTGCAAACTTTCTTCCCCGATCACTACGCAGTTCAGTATGCCGCGCAACATGACTTTGCCGGCTTCTACGAAAAGGAACTGCGCTTCCGCAGTTGGATGCATTACCCACCCTACAGCTCGCTGGCCAACGTCCTGGTAAGAAGCGACAAGCTGGACGAAGCCCTGGCCTGGTCCGGCCTCCTGGGAAAATGGTTCGAAAAAACGCGCCACGAGGGAATTCGCGTGCTGGGCCCAGCCGCCGCGCCCATCGTGCGGTTGAAGCGCGACTATCGCTACCACTTCGTCTTGAAATCCGCCAGCAGGGAGAAACTCAATGCATTGCTGCGGACCATGCTGGGTTACGCGGCCCAGCAGAAGATCCCCAGAACGCAGGTGATCGTGGATGTGGATGCGTTGTGGCTGATGTGAGAGTCGGAAGGACTACGACAGCCGCGTCACTCCCGGAAACCCGTCAAACCCCGAATCAAATGTCAAAATCCGCTCGATGCCGTGTTTTTCCATCACGGCCAGATGAACTGCATCACGCGCGGAGAGGCGCTGGTAGCCAAGAACAATCTGTTTTGCGCGCTCGACAACGGTCCGGTCGACGGGCAGGACTTCGTCCACCACGCTTAGAAGCGAATCGAAGGCGGGTTGGATGTCGTGGCGGCGATTGATCGCGACGTAGCGATGCAGGATTTCCTGCAGCACCTCGGCGTCGGTTACCAGGCGCTGGCGCTCGCTGACCAGTCTTTCCAGCAGGCGCTGGGCATCGGTCTTGAGGGGACTGGGTGTACCGACCAGATACATCGGGATATTGGAGTCAATCAGAATCACGGCTTCGGACCGGCGGTGTATCCTCGCTCGATTTCCGCGAGCATGGTGTCGATGTCGGAAGTCGGCGACTCATGCCGTGCGGCGGCGCGAATGGCTTCAAGCTTTTTCTGTGCGTCCCCGAGGGGTTGACGGCGTCGCGCCATATCCAACGCCTGCCGTACCCACTCGGCCAGTGACATACTCCGCGAGCGCGCCATGTGCTGGATCTCGCGGTATTCGGGATCCTGTAGGATCACTTGCAGTCTCTTAGCCACGTTATGAGTTTATTTGACTCATCGCGATGAGTCAAATCGACTGCCGTATGGATGGTTAAGTAACTGTTGTATTTACATTGAGTTAGCATGGCCGCAGCTCAGCTTGACAGTTCAGAGCCCTTTCCCTCGCCGGAACTCCCTCACCACGTCCTTCACGTCCCGGTGCTCCCCATCCACCGCATAATTCAGCCGCCGCATGTCTTCGTCCGAAATTTTCCCCGCCAAAGCATCCAGCGCCTGCTCCACCTCCGGATGTCGGGCAATCGTTTCCTGACGAATGATCGGCACGGCTTCGTAGGGAGGAAAGTAATGGCGGTCGTCTTCGAGGACAAACAGATCCAGCGCAGGGATCAGGCCATCCGTCATGTTGCCGGCGATCAAGTCCACTTGTTTGTTTTTCAGAGCGCGCGCGATCAGGCCAAGATCCATGATTCGCGGCGCCTCGGCAAAGCGCAGTCCATAAGTTGTCGTCAGGCCCTTGTAACCGTCCGGACGCTCCATGAATTCATAGCCAAACCCTGCCCGCCACTGTGGTGCATAAGGTGCCGCCTGTGAAATGGTTTTCAACCCCAGCCGTCGCGCATCCTCGCCGCGAATTTCAATGGCGAAAGTATCGTCGAAACCAAACGTTCGACCTACGCTGAGACCAAACCGGGTCGCGTACTCAGTTTTTACCTGTTGGTACACACTTTCCCGGCCCGCCGTCACCGTCTGCTTCAAGACCGCGGTCAATGCCGTGCCTGTGTATTCAGGGTAGATGTCGATCCGTCCCGCCAGAATCGCCTGCTGGCAGATGTAGGTTCCCGCGAGATAAAAGCGCCTCTCGACCGGCAACTGCGTTTTGCTCTCAATTTGCTGTGCAATGAGTTCGCCCAGAATCGATTGCTCGGTGAAATTCTTGGACCCGACAACAACGCGGTTTTCACGGGGAGGGCCGCAAGCCGGCAATAGTGCAACGAGAAACAACACTACGGCGATTCGATGTGCCTGCTTCATTCGGCCCCTTGCACCGTTGTTATCCTGAGCGAAGCGAACGATCTCTGTATTTTGCTGGCACAAATACTCCTTGCTGGCTTGAAGCATCTCGCAATGAAAAACTCAGTGAGCACTGAGTTTCTTTTCCAGCCATCCCAAACCCACGTCAGCCGCCAAAGCCATCAAAGCGGCAGGAATCGCGCCCGCCAGAATCACCGCGTTGTTCACCATGGCGAGGCCGCGGAAGATGTATTCGCCCAAACCTCCAGCACCGATGGCGGCGGCAATGGTCGCAAGCCCAACTGAAATCACCGTTGCAACCCGCACCCCCGCGATGATCACTCCCAGCGCCAACGGCAATTCCACTTGGAAAAGCAGTTGCCAATCGGTTAGGCCCATACCCCGTCCGGCCTCGATAACCGCTGGATCCACTCCCTTAATGCCGGCGTAGGTATTGCGAATCAGCGGCAGCAGCGCATACAGCATGAGCGCAAGTATGGCGAGGCGGTCGGCCCTGGCCCCGATCCAGGGCGCTGGCAAAAGAAACCCGAACAATGCCAGGCTGGGAATGGTCTGAATGATGTTGGCGCTCCCCAAAATCGGCTTGTTGAGCCACGGCCGGCGAGTGATCAGAATCCCCAGCGGGATTCCCACCAGCACCGCCAGTCCGGTCGAGATCGCCACTAACCAGAAATGCTCAAGCGTGAGTTCGAGCACCTCGACGTGGTTTTGCAAGATGAATTGCCAGAGGTTCATGGGTGGTTTCTCCAGGTATCGAGGTCGCTGACGAAGGCGTTTTTGTAAGCCACCACCAACGGGTCTTGCGAGGCCATAAACTCCGTTTTCGCGTTTACCGCTACCAGTCGCCCTGCCTCCAGAAAGGCGATGCGCGAGCCCAAAAGCAGCGCCTCACGCAGATCGTGAGTTACGAACACCACCGTTTTTTGCAGACGTTCCTGAAGCGCCAGAAATTCGCGCTGCAACTCCGCGCGGGTCAGGGGGTCAAGGGCCCCGAATGGTTCGTCCATCAGCAAGAAAGGAGGATCGACCGCCAGGGCCCGTGCCACTCCGACTCTCTGTCGCTGCCCACCCGATAGTTCTTGGGGGTAGCGCGACGCCATTTGCGGTTCCAGCCCCACAAGGTGTAGCAGTTCATCCACTCGCTTGCGAATGCGGTCAGCGGCCCAGCCCTCAATTTTCGGAACCAAGCCGATATTGCGTTCGACAGTGTAGTGCGGAAACAAGCCGGCTTCCTGGATTACGTAGCCGATCATGCGCCGCAGGCGGATCACGTCCCACTGGCGTAGCGGGCGTCCATCCACCCGAATTTCTCCCTCGGATGCGGTGAGCAGACCATTGATCAGCTTCAGGGTGGTGGTTTTTCCGGAACCGCTTCGTCCCAGCAGTACCAAGGTTTCACCCTTGCGAATTTCCAGATTCAAATTGCGGAGTACCTCTGCCCCGCCGTTCAGGCCGTACGAAACATTGCGAAATTCGATGGCGGTGCGGTTGCTGGGGGAGGTGTCCATGTTGTCGAGCAATCCAATTGAGCCTGCAGGATTGTAAACACAAGAACGGAAACAGCGCAGAGGAACTTGCTTTAGCGCCCGGTGTACGCGGCAGGTGGCAGGCCGGTGATGCGAATTCCGGAATGCCCCTTGTGGCGGATGTTCAACCCGATCAACAGCGCCGTGATCTGCTCTAGAATCCGCGCGTTCTCCAGTTTGCCCCCGTCAATAGCGCGTACTCCGGGAATCTTCACAGCCAGCGCGCGGACGGTCTTGCCGGCTTCCACATCGTCGCTGCAGACAATCACATCGCAGTCCACCGGCCCATCGGCGTTCAGGATTTCCGCTCCCACATTTTGGAACGCGGCCACGACAGAAACGCCACTGGGAACCAGTTCCGCAGTCTCTTGCGCTGCTGACCCTTGCCAGACGCCCAGAGTACGGCTCGCCCGTCCACCCACGCTGGCGGCCAAAGGCACGGTGGCGTCCACCACGATGCTTCCCGGACGCAACGCAGGCTTCAACTGTTTGAGCAGTGCGGCGTGGCCTTCAAAAGGAATGGTCAGTACCAGCAGATCTGCGGCAGCGCATGCGGAGGCGTTTTCCGATCCGGTGACCTTTGCCTCCGCACCTGCGCGCTGCTTGATCTTCTCGGCGGCATCCTGCGCGCGCTTGGCGTCACGCGAGCCGATGATCACCGTCTCTCCGGCAATTGCCCAGCGCAACGCCAGACCGAAGCCTTCCGGCCCGGTCCCTCCGAGAACCGCAATCGTACCGCTCATGCAAACTCCGGTTCCAGGGCCTGCTCAGCCACCAGTTCCTCCAGCGGGAGTTTGATACTGATCTTGGTGTAGGTGGTGTTGCGTTCGGCAGGAATTCGCCCGGCTTCCAGAATCAGCGACTGGAAATCCGCCGGGCTGGTGTATTGACCGGCGGTAGCTCCGGCTTCGCGGGAAATATTCTCTTCCATCAGAGTTCCGCCGTAGTCGTTGGCGCCGGCGTGCAGGCAGAGTTGCGAAAGTCCGCGATTCAGCTTTACCCAGGAAACTTGAATGTTGTTGATTGACCCAGCCAGCAACACTCGTGCCAGCGCATGGATCTTCAGATGTTCAGCCAAGGTTGGTCCCGGGCGCGCAATTCCCTGATGAAAGAGCAGCGTGTTCTGATGCACAAATCCCAGCGGCACAAACTCGGTGAAGCCGCCGGTTTCCTGCTGCATTTGCCGCAACAATATCAGTTGATTGACCCAGTGCTCGGTCGATTCCACGTGCCCGTACATCAGCGTGGAGGTACTGCGTATGCCACAACGGTGAGCTGTGCGGATTACCTGCTTCCACTGCTCAGTCGAGAGTTTGTTACGAGAGAGAACGAAACGTACTTCATCGTCCAGAATCTCAGCCGCCGTGCCGGGCAGTGTGTCGAGCCCGTTGTCGCGCAGCATGCAGAGATATTCGCCCAGCGGCATGCCAGTCAGTTCCACGCCGTAGACAATCTCCATGGGCGAAAAGGCGTGAATGTGCATGCGCGGCGTGACTTGTTTCACCGCTCGCAGAATGTCCCGATAGTAGAAGGGCGGAAGGCCGTGCGGTAGCCCGCCTTGAATACAAACCTCGGTGGCGCCCACTTCCCACGCCTGAAGCGCCTTTTCCCCGACTTGCTCGGGTGTCAGAAAATAAGTATCCGATTCCCGCGGTCCCCGGCTGAAGGCGCAAAACTTGCAACCAACGAAGCACACATTGGTGAAGTTGATATTGCGATTTACGACGTAAGTAACCAGATTGCCCGAGAGGTCACGTCGCAAATGATTCGCGGCCACCAGCAGGCCCAGCAGATCGTCGCCATCCGAGTTCGCCAACCGCAGGCACTGTTCTCGGGTGAGCACGCACCCATCCAGAGTCTCCATCACCTGCTCGATGGCGTGCCGCACGCCCGGACTCAGGCGTTGGGCCACGTCCGCCCACTCCAGCGACGGGAAACTCTCGAGTTCAGACTGCGCCAGCGATCGCGCCACAAAATTCTCCTTCCAGCTCAACGAAACAAGTCCGTCTTGGCCGCGCGAATCAGATCGCCAGCCCGTCCCCGTGCGGGCCGGTACTTAAAGCCCCGCACGATGCACGCCGGGGTGCGAGCCAGCTTGCCGCAGACCAGCCCCGCAGCGCAAGCCAGTTCGTCGGCCACTGCTTCAATACTAACTCGCAACGGATAGCCGCGGGGGTCGCGATCGCCACGGTAATCGTGCAAGGCCTGCATTCCCGACACGCCAATCGCCACCTCGGTAAGACCCTCGCGCCACGGTCGCCCGAAGGAGTCGGTAATGATCACGGGAATCGACACCCGCAGCCGTTTCTTGATCCCGCGCTGCAACTGCGCCGCCGACGCGTCTGCATCTTTGGGTAACAACAGCGCGTGCCGTCCGCCATCGACGTTCGAAACATCCACTCCGCTGTTCGCGCAAACCAGTCCGTGGCGCGTCTCCGTAATCAGCACGCCACGTTTGCGCCGTACCACCCGCCGGCTCTGGGCCAACGCCAGTTCGATTACTCTGGCGTCAACTTTGTATCGTCGTGCCCAAGTGCGTGAACTCGAGGAAGGCTTGATTTTGTCCAACTCCACCAGTTGACCCTCGGCCTTCGACACGATCTTATGCTTGACGATCAAGATGTCGCCGGCTCTTATGGACAGTCTGCTCCGCCGCAGAGCTTTCAAGAGCTTCTCCACGAGCGAGTCGCCCGGGTGAATCTCCTCGGAGAACCGTACTGGCAAAATCTGCAGCCCTCGAAGCGGAGATGACTGCGCCATTATTCGTTCGCTGCCAGAGGCAAGTCCGCCAGGTCAAAGCTCCGAACCATTCGCTGCGAAAGGGTCTCGCCAGGAGACTCTGCCAATCGCAGCAAGTCAGCGGGGCTGTCAACGTCCAGTCCAATACCCGCAAGCTGCAGCACCACCGCTGGTCTTCCAGTGGCGCGTGCGGCAGCTAGATGTGGTGTGAAGCTGTCGTTGCCAAATCGCAGAGGGAAGAGTCCAGCTGGCCGGCGAAACGCTGCATTCGTGCCCCGTCCATCCGCCGCAGGAGCCAGCACGGAGCCTTGATCTGGCGCCGAATCCAGTATCTTTTCCACTTCCCACGCCTGAATCAATGGAACATCGCCGGGGATTACCAGCGTGAAATCTGCCCTCCGCGACTCGCAGAGCTTCGTCGCCGTTTCGATGGCATCAGTCTCGCTGCGGTTGACGGAATCAGGAATCACTTCAAAACCAAAGCGCCTCGCCAGATCACTGGCGAACGGGTCGCTGCTGACCACCGCGACTTCGGGCCGGCCTGACCACGAACCCAGAGTCTCGAGTACGTCGAGCAGCATGGCCTGCGCCAGTTCAGTGCGGGTCGCCTGGTCCAGAAGCGACGCCAGACGCTGCTTGGCGCCAGACAGGTTTTTCACTGGAACCAGAATCATGAATGCTCCGCTCCCGCCCGGGCCGCGCTTTCCGCCGTCAGCAACGCCAGCACCGTCCGGGCCAGCTTGGCCTTGTCGTCAGAGTTTTTCATGATGGTGTTGGTGCAATGCACTCGCAGCCCAGGGTGGGTAAGCCGCCTCGCGGCCTCTGTGTCCCGTAGATCGGCGATGAGAATGTCGATGAAGTCTTCGTAGGCCTGTGCTACGCCGGCAATCGAAATCGGGAAGCCCTGCGCCGCCATCAGAATTCCTGCTGGACCTGAAACCGCGGCCTCCCCCACGATCGGACTGACTGCAGCTACCGTCGCCTGAGTCTTCTGCAGAGCATCTCGAATACCCGGCACAGACAGGATGGGGCCAATACTGGTAATCGGATTACTCGGTGCAACAATCACCGCGCTGGCGGAAAGAATCGCCTCTATCACCCCGGGCGCAGGCTCGGCTTCTGTTGCACCGGCGAAGCGTACCGACTTGACCGGATCCTGATACCAGCGCTGCACAAAATATTCCTGGAAACTCAGTTCGCCGACCGGCGTGTCCACCCTGGTCTCCACTCGTGAGTTGCTCATAGGCAGGATGCGCGCCTGTACCCCCAGCTTGGCAGAGATCTCCGTCGTGGCCTCGGTCAGAGTTTTCCCTTCGGCCAGCATTTTGGATCGCAGGAGATGGACCGCGAGGTCGCGGTCGCCCACGTGGAACCATGTGGGTTCGGCCAACTCGCCCATGGCCTGCAAGCAAAAGAAAGTGTCGCCCTTCACTCCCCAGCCGCGCTCCCGGCTCAGCAAACCTGCCAGCGCGTAGGTGATGGAATCCAGGTCCGGAGAAACGTAGAGGCCCCACCATTGCAGGTCGTCGCCAGTGTTCACCACGAATGTGAGTTCCTGAGCGGAGGCCACCTGCCGCAGGCCATCCACGAATTTTGCGCCTCCCGTGCCGCCGGTAAGCACAACGATCATGCTGCCCTCCGCGCGTAGCACTGGGGATCGGCCGCCGCCGACACTCTTTCCGCCAGCAGGCCCGGGTGTGACATCACCGCTGGTAAGAACTCCGGATAAACCGGAAGCCTCTGCCGCAGAACCAACCCTTTGGACGCCGTGCGCTGGTGCAGTTCGTCGAGATGCGGCCAGGGTTTTTCTGGATTGATGAAATCCGGTGTCAGTGGCGAGACTCCGCCCCAGTCATTGATGCCGGCATCGAGCAGATCTTCGTAGTTGGGAGCAGAAAGATTAGGCGGAGCCTGAAGGTTGACTTCCGGCATCAGCAACCGCGCCACCGCTATCGTTCGCAGCATCTCCCCCTGCGTGGGCTCTGGCCAATCGCGCATGGGTATGTCACGCTTAACCCGGAAATTTTGGATGATCACTTCCTGAATATGCCCGTAGCGCTGGTGCAGTTCGCGAATTGCGAGCAAAGAGTCGACCCGGTCTTCAGTCGTCTCTCCTATCCCAATCAGCACGCCGGTAGTGAATGGAACTCCTTGTTTGCCCGCCTCTTCGATGGTGCGAAGCCGTTTGGCAGGCACCTTGTCCGGGGCGTTGTCATGCGCCGCTCCAGGAGCCAGCAACGAAGCATTTGTAGTTTCAAGCATCAGCCCCATGCTGGGAGAAACCGCCGCCAGCCGCGCAATCCATTCCGCACTCAACAGCCCCGGATTGGGATGCGGCAGCAAAGTAGTCTCCCGCAACACCAGTTCGCACATCGCCTCCAGATAGTGCAACGTCGAGTTGTATCCTAGCCGCCGCAAAGTCTCCCGCATTTCCGGGAACTGGAGTTCGGGCTTGTCTCCCAGGCTGAACAAGGCTTCTGTGCAGCCCATTTTCTCGCCGGCGCGGGCCACCTCCAGCACTTCTTCGGGCAGCATGGTGTGCGCGCCAGGCTGTCCCGGGTCGCGCCGGAAAATGCAATAGCCACAGTAGTCGCGGCACAAATTTGTCAGCGGAAGGAAAACTTTCCGTGAGTATGTGATAACCCTCGGCTTGAATCGTTCCTTGGCTGCGACTGCTGCCGATAGCAGCTCTGGAAGCTGCTCGTCGGGACAGCGAATCAATAGGCACGCTGCCTCACGGGAAAGATGCCGCACCGCGTCGGGGTCCCCCCTCAGAGTCTCGACCCGAGTTGTGATTCCAGCTGCCAAATTCAAGACCTCGGTTGATTCTAATGGATTACCATCCTGCACGGTGCAGTAACTGCATACGGTGCTCGGGCATCGTCGGATAGAATTGGGCGTTAACTTCGACTCTCCATGAGCGTCACGCAGGCCGACTTCCGCAAAGCCTTGGGCAGCTTCGCCACTGGAGTTACCGTCATCACCGTGGACTCCGAAGGCCAGGTGCACGGCATGACCGCGAACGCCTTCGCCTCGGTGTCGCTCGATCCCTTGCTGGTGCTGGTTTGCGTCGATCACAAGGCCCGCACCCACACTCACCTGCACGCCCGCAAGCGCTTCGGCGTAAATGTCCTGGCCGAAAGCCAGCGCCGGATATCCGAGTACTACGCTCGCCCTACCCAGACTCATGAGGACGCCGAGCGGGAAGCCGGGGCCCGTTTCGACCGCACCGCTCACGGCACCCCAGTGTTGCACGACGCGTTGGCCTATTTGGAATGCCGTTTGCACACCGCCCAGGACGCCGGCGACCACACCATATTCATTGCCGAGGTTGAAGACGTGGTGGTGCGGGAAGGTGACCCTCTACTCTATTTTCGGAGTCACTATCACCAGATCGGCCCTTCAAAAAGCTAGATCCCTGTAGTCGTGATGTCGCGAGCTTTGTTAAGCTTATTCCCCGGCTCGTAGCCGTCCCGCCGGCGGACAGTACTGGGACAACCGATGTATCCGCGAGCGTTTCATTATCATCGAGCTGGTTCGTTGAAAGAAGCAGCGGCCATACTGTCTCAGCTCGGGGACGACGCCAAGCTGCTGGCCGGCGGCCAGAGCCTCATCCCCTTGATGAAGCTGCGCTTCGCCAATCCCGCACATCTGGTGGACATCAATTTTATCCCGGGAACTTCTGAAATCAATGAAGCCAACGGCGCCATTCACTTCGGGCCGCTGACTCGTCATGCGGAAATCGAGAATTCTGCCATCGCAGCCAAAATCCCCATCCTGCACGACTGCGCCGCCGGCATTGCCGATGTGCAAGTCCGCAATCGCGGCACCATCGGCGGCTCTCTGGCCGAAGCCGATCCCAGTGGTGATTGGGCGGTAGTTCTCTGTACTCTGGCCACAGAGGTTCGATGCCTCGGAAAAAATGGCGAGCGAACCGTCGATTTGAAAAATTTCATCCAGGATGCCTATACCACCGCGCTGGCCCACGACGAACTGGTCAGCGAAGTTGTGGTTAAGATCCCGCCGAAGGAGAGTGGCGGAGCCTATCTTGCATTCAAGCGGGCTGCTCCGGTGTATCCCACCGCCAGCGCTGCTGTGCAACTCACCATGGACGGAAATATCTGCAACGAAGTCTCCATCGCTCTCGGCTGCGTTGGTCTGACTGCGATCAGAGCGACGGATGCTGAAGCTGCCCTGCGAGGGCAGCCTATTTCCGACAGAACCCTGGCCGTCGCTGCCGAAGCCGCCCGCGCCGCTGCTGATCCGCAGTCCGACATGCGGGGCTCCGCCGACTACAAGCGCACGCTGGTGGGCGCGCTGGTCAGGCGGGCAATTGATTTTGCCGTGCGTCGCGCACGCGGAGAACATGTCGAGGTCAGCCATATCTATGCCTGAAGCGATTGCCAGGGTCCCGGTGAAAATTACGGTGAACGGCAAGCTCCATGCGCTTGAGGTCGAGCCGCGCATGCTGCTGGTGGAAATGCTGCGCGAGCAACTTGATCTCACCGGAACCCACGTCGGCTGCGACACCACCTACTGCGGGGCCTGCACCGTGCTGCTGAATGGCGCGGCGGTCAAGTCATGTACCATGTTTGCCGTCCAGGCCGATGGGGCCGAGATCACCACCGTCGAGGGTCTGGAAAAAGACGGCCACCTCCATCCTATTCAGAAAGCCTTTGGCGACGCCTACGGCTTGCAGTGCGGATACTGCACACCCGGCCTCATGCTCTCGACCCTGCAGTTGCTCTCAAAGAACCAGCAACCCAGTGAAAAAGATATGCGCAAAGCCATTGCCGGCAATACCTGCCGCTGCACTGGATACCAGAACATTCTCAAAGCCATGCGATTCGCGGCGCAAAACGTGAAGGGAGCCTGAGGCAATGGCGATCAAGCTGGACGGCGCATTCGAAGTTCAGCGCGAGCTGGAATATGTCTACGATTTCCTCACCGACCCCAATAAGTTCGCGCCGCTGCTGCCCGAGTTTCAGAGCATGGCAGTACAGGATGGAACCCATTTTGCAGTCAAAGTGAATGTCGGCATTTCCTACATTAAGGGCGCTGCCGACGTGAAAATGGAATTGGCGGAGGCGGACCGGCCCCGGCGGGCGCAGTACAAAGGACAGGGTAGCGTCGCTGGGGGCAACGTCTCGTTCGTTGCGGGCTTTGATCTGTCCGGGGCAAACGGTGTGACGAAAGTTGCCTGGCAGGGTGAGGCCCAAATCTTCGGCCGCTTGGCCTCGGTCGCGGGAGGCCTGCTGGAGCCGTTAGGTAAGAAGAACGTTAAGAAGCTGATCGATGGACTGCAGTCGGCATTGAGCCAAAGCACGGACTACGTGGGGACAAGCACCCTCGCCCCTGTGGCCGAGCAAAGCTCGGCAGTGCGAGACAGCGGCGCTGAGGAATTGAAGTGACACCTGCAGCTGAAAAGAAGAACTGGGTCGGCCAGGCGCTTCCGCGCAAAGAAGAGAACCGTCTGCTGCGCGGACGCGGCAAGTTTTCCGACGACATCAAGCTACGGGAAATGCTCTATCTGCGTTTCGTTCGCTCGCCCTACGCCCATGCGAGGATCGTTAGCGTTGATGTTTCTGCCGCCGAGAAACTCCCCGGCGTCACCTGCGCCTTGACCGGCGCTGAGATCGTTTCTCAGACCCAGCCCTTCATCGAAATCGGCCCCGAGCCTTTCGCTCGAAGATCAAAGATTACCCGCTGGCCGCAACCAAGGTCCGCTACCAGGGTGAGCCGGTTGCGGCGGTGGTGGCCGAATCCCCCGCGCTCGCCGACGACGCCGCCGAACTTGTGCAAGTCGAGTACGAGGCCCTCGATCCCGTGATTGACGCCGAGGAAGCCTTGGAAAACAAAAGCCTGCTGCACGACGAAGCCGGCACCAATCAAGTCTGGAACGGGGTCTTCGAATACGGCGACGTCGACAAGGCTTTCAAGGACGCCGCCCACGTCGTCACCATCGACCGCATGCACTTCCATCGCTTCTCTAGCACTCCGCTGGAGAACAACGTTGTCATCGCTCACTGGAACGCCAAAGACGAGCGCATCTATTACGAGTGCAATAATTCTTTTCCTTCGTTTGCCATCCAGTTTCTGGCGGCACATCTGCAGGTCCACATCGACCGCATCCGTGTCGAGACCTCCGATATCGGTGGCAGCTTCGGCATCAAGATCACCAGCTATCCGCAGATGGCAGTGTGCGCCCTGGCCTCGAGAAAAGCCGGCGGACGCCCGGTGAAGTGGGTCGAGACCCGCTCCGAGCACATCACCTCGAGCGCCCACGGCAACGAGCGCACCTTTCGCGACACCCGCGTCGCTCTCGACAGGAATGGTGTGATCACTGCCATTACTTCCCGCCACATCGACGATTGCGGCGCTTATCCTCGCTACGAGCCGCTGGGCTGCGTCATCTGGTCGCAGGTGTTTCCCGGTGTCTATCGTTTCAAGAACGCCCGCATCGATTTCTCGCAGGCAGTCACCAATAAATGTCCGGTCGGCCCCAATCGCGGCTATTCGCGCATGCAGCACTTGTGGTTCCTGGAGCGCGTGGTCGACATCTGCGCCCACGAAGTTGGGCATTGCGCCTGACGAGATGCGCCTGCGCAACTACATTCGCCCCGAAGAGTTTCCTTACACCACGCCCAACGGGTGCATCTACGACTCGGGAAATTATCCCAAGATGCTCGAGCTCGCGAAGCAGAAAATCGACTGGGACGACTGGACGAAGAAGCAGACGGCAGCCCGCAAAGAAGGCCGCCTGATCGGTATCGGCATCGGCACTACGCTCGATTCCGGCACCAATAATTTCGGACAGTCGCAGATCGTCAATCCCGGCGCTGCCTTACTCCGGCAATTCCCAGGGAGCGAACTGCAAACTCGATATCTATGGCGAGGTCGTGGTCGCGGTCGGCTCCTGCCCGCAGGGTCAGGGACACGAAACCACTGCCGCCCAGGTGGTCGCCGACGTATTGAACATTCATCCTGACATGGTCACGGTGCGCACCGGCTTTGACACCGAGCGCAACGTGCACACCGGATTTTCCGGCACCTATGCCAGTCAGTTCGCAGTCTCGGGATTGTCTGCTGTCCACGGCGCAGCCCAGAAGTTGAAAACCGAGATGAAGCGCCTGGGTGCATTTGTGTTACAGACCGGAGAAGACGATGTTCGGTTCGGCACTGGCGCACAAGGGCCCGAACTGAGCGCCAAAAGCGGGAAGTCGATCAATTACTGGGGCCTTGCCAACATCGTCAATGCCAACAGCGCGACCTTGCCCGAGGAACTTTACGAGCTCACGCTCAACTGCCGCTACATCTGGCGCGCGCCTTTCAAGGTCCCCGACAAGCAGAAAAAGTACGGCAACCTGACCATGACCTACGCGTCGCAGCTGCATATCGCTGTGGTCGAGGTCGAGCGCGACACCTTTATTCCGCGCATCCTTGACTATGTTGCTGTGGACGATTGCGGCACCGTCATTAATCCCCCCATCGTGGAAGGCCAGGTCTACGGCGCGACCGCCCATGGAATCGGCGCCGCGCTCATGGAAAATTGCGTCTACGATGCTGTCGGCAACATGCTCACCAGCACTTTCAGCGATTACACTCCCATCACTGCGATGAATATGCCCAACGTAAAATACGGTCATATCTCCACGCCGTCACCACACAGTTACAGCGGCGCGAAGGGCATGGGCGAAGGTGGCGCCGCACCGGTACACACGATTTCCGCAGCATTGCAGGATGCGCTGTTTGCCGAGGGCGTGTTTATCGACGATTCCTTCAACAATGCTGATAGCCTCTACCGGGCACTAGCGAAGAGAGAAATCAGCCAGATGGAAAAACTGGTGACGCTGGAGAAGCGCGGCTAACCCTCCGGGTGCATATCGTCGCACTCTAGGCGAAGATAGTGTTAAGCCGCAAAGCGGCGTAAGAGTAGAGCCCACGGCGTAAGCCGTGGGAAAGTGGAAAAATGATCAAGCCGCGGAGCGGCGAAAGAGGCCGTCACTCGCGAATTGTGGGACATATGTTGTGTCCATGAAGCGAGTCTGCATCGTCGGGTGCGGGGCCATCGGCAGTCTCTACGCCGCGCATCTGGCACGGGTAGCGGAAGTCTGGGCCTTTGTGCGTCGCGAAGATCACGCGGCTGCGTTGGAACGTGACGGGTTACGAGTTTCGGGCAGACATGAATTCCACGTGTCACTCAAAGCCACAACCAACCGGGAAGAACTCCCCGAATGCGATCTCGCCATCGTCGCCACCAAAGCCACGCAGGTTGCGGAGTTCGATGGCGCTGGTTGGCTCTCACTTCGACCGCGGCGCAGTATTGTCCGCGCAGAACGGGTTGGGCAGCGAGGAGATCATTGCCGACCACACTCGCGGCCACGTGATTCGCGGCACAACCTTTATGAGCGGGACCAAGCACAGCGACACCCAGGTCCAATTGGAACTCGATACCGCCACTTGGATCGGTCCGTTCGAACCGCGTAACACGCCGTTCACGCTCGTGCAAGAAACTGCCGAACTCATCAAGGCTGGCGGTCTCAAAGCGGAAGCCTTGCCCGACGCCCGCCCGGCGCAATGGTCGAAGCTGATTTTTAATGCCTCCGTGAACGGAGCATCCGCACTGACCGGACTGCCACACTCGCCGCATTTCGCAGATGAATCGCAGCTCTCGAGTCTGGGCCATCTTCTGCATGAGTTGATTGACGAAGGCAGGCGAGTGGCGGATGCGGTTGGGGTTAAATTAACTGAGGATCCCTGGGAGATGAACAAAATTGGCGCCATGACCAATCACCCTCCCTCCATGCTTTACGATGTGCGTCATCAGTTGCCGACCGAAGTAGATTTTCTCAGCGGCGCCATCGCGCGCGAAGCGCAGCGCTGCGGAGTTCACGCACCACTGCACACCTCGGTGTACCGGTTAATCAAGGGGAAAGAAGCATCGTGGAATTTCAAGGATGAGAACCGCGCGGTTGCCGCGCACGATAAAGGCACCCAACACTAACCATGTCTTGGCCTCTCGATTCATCCAAGCTGAACCGGGTTCGCTCCCTGATGAAGGATCAGGAACTCTCCGCCCTGGTCGTCCGCGCTCCGGACAACGTTCTCTATCTCACCAACTACTGGTGCATGAAGGGCTACGACATCGCCATTTTCCCGCGCGAAGGCGAGCCCACGCTGATCGCGCTCGAGCCGCAACTCGCCGACGCTCAACGCAATTCCTGGACAAAAGACATCCGCCTGTTCAAGGGCTATCACCCCAGCGATCCGCGCCCGCCGCAGTATCGCGCGCTGGACATCGCCCTCGACGTCCTGAAGAGAGCGCAGCCTCACCGACAAAGTTGCGATCGAACTCAACATGGGAACGCAATCTGCCGACCGCATGGTGGGCGAACCCACGACACCGACGCAACTGTTCTTCGACGCTTTCGGAGAGGTCGCTGGCCATGTGGTAGACGCGACTCCGCTGCTCAACGAAGCCCGCTCCATCAAGACTCCGCAGGAGATCGAGCGCATGCGGCTGGCCAACGAACTGGCCGCGCTGGCCATGGAACACACCCGCGAACACATGCGTCCCGGCATGAAGGAAAGCGAAGTCGGCGGCATGTACGAAAGCTTCGTGCACGGACTCGGCGTCGGCTACAAAGGCAAAGTCGAGATGGCGCGCGCCTTCACGCTGGTCTGGTCGGGGAAGGGAATTGCCACTTTCACCGCGACCGGCGACCGTCCCATCCAGAAGAACGAACCGACCCTGTTCGAGATCTGGGTCTGTGTCGACGGTTACTGGACCGACCTCACCAAGAATGCCTGCCCCGGCGAACTGACCGCGCCCTATCAGAAACTGCTCGATCTGCTGCTGAAAGTTTTCAATGAGGCCGTGACCTTCGCACGCGACGGCGCCAGTTTCCCCGAACTCGACCGCCTGGTACGCGCTCGCATCGCCGAAGGCGGATATCCCGGCCAGCCCTCGCATCCTATTTGTCACGGCGTCGGTGCGCGCGCCCATGAGCCGCCATATGCGCATCAGGCTGGAGGCGGTAACATCAAGAAGAACATGGTGCTGGCCATTGAGCCCGGAATTTATTGGGAGGGCGGCGGTGGTCTCCGTCTGGAAGATAATTTCTTAATCACCGATCAGGGAAATGAGAAACTGTGCAGCTATCCGGATGATTTCCGGCTGGCACGTTGAGAAACTGTGGCCAAATCAACCTCCAAACTCGATCCTGAATTGATCTCCCGAATCATTACCGAAGTACGGGAGGACGAGATTGTCGCCATGTCCAGCGACGTGATCAACATCCCCAGCCCGACCGGCGAAGAGTTGCAGATGGCGGAGTACATGCAAACCGCCCTCGGGCAGCTGGGTTTACACGTCACCTGGCAGGAAGTCGAAGAAGGCCGCGCCAATGTCGTCGGCCGATGGACCGGCTCAGGCGGCGGCAAGAACCTGATGTTCAACGGTCACATGGACACCTCCAACACCGGCCGCGAAGATTTCCTCACTGGAATCGGCTACAAACCCAGCGCCGTCGTCAAGAACGGCTTCATCTACGGCCTCGGCATCTACAACATGAAGGGCGCGCTCGTCTGCTACACCCACGCAGTGAAAGCGCTGCAGCGCGCGGGAGTGAAGCTTAAAGGCGACGTCATCATTGCCGCCGTCGCCGGAGAAATCGAAAAGACCCAGTGGGGCGATTTCAAGGGCAAAGAATACCGCGGCTACGGATTCGGCACGCACTATCTGGTGAATCACGGCGTCCTGCCTGACATGTGCATTCTCGGCGAACCTACCGACATGCACGTTGTGCTCGAGCATTTCGGCTCCATGTGGGTGCGCATTTCCTGCACCGGAATTTATGTTCACACCGCTTTCTGCGAAGGCCGCGAGGAGATGAACTCCATCCGCCGCATGCACGAACTGATGGACACAATCTTGAAGTGGATCGCCAACTGGGAAAAGAATGCAGCCCACGGGGGCAAGAAGGCGCTGGTCAATTTGGGTGGAATCCGCGGGGGCCACGCCTGGCGCGCCAGCCGTACCCCTGAGAAGACCGACTTGTTTCTCGACGTTCGCGTGCCGCCCACCATTCCGATGAACGACGCCCGTAGAAATGTCCAGCAGATGTTCCTCGAGTTGGAGAAGAAATATCCCGACTGGGGCCTCGAGTTCGAGACCTACGTTTCCGTTCCCGGCGCGCGCATCAGCGAAGAACACGAAATGATCAAGGCCATCGACGCCAACCACCAGCAGATCATGGGCAAGCTTCCCGAACGCGAAGTGGTCACCTGGTGCTCCGACGCCAGTGTGCTCAGCCGCTACGGCATTGAGACCGTGAACTACGGTCCGTCCAGCGGGCCCCGCGACCAAGAGGGCGAGAAGGTCCAGATTAAGACCCTGGTGGACATCACCAAGATCTATGCGCTGGTTGCCGCCGAACTCTGCGGCGTGCAATCCTAGACAACTAGTCCGAGGACCCATTTGCCAAGCCAGCAGGAAATCGACCGCCGCTACCAGCGTCTCCGCGCCGCCATGGAGCGTGAGAATCTCGACGCCCTCATCGTCTGCGGCAATCAGTACGCCGGCTTCGAGGGCGCGGTTCTTTACGTCTCCGGATTCGAGATCGTCCATCGCTACGTGTATGTGGTGTTGCCACTCTCGGGTGAGCCCACACTGGTGTTTCCCCGCGAGGCCCGCTGGATCGGCGACAAGCAGAAGCCCTGGGTGAAAGATCACGTGTGGCCGGACATTCCCGGTCAGTGGATTCGCGATCGCGCCCGCGAACGTGGCTGGAAGCGAATCGGCGTCTACGGCATGAATTTTGTGATGGCCGTCCGCGATTACCGGGAGTTGGCCAACGGTTCTTTCGAGTTGGTGCCGTTCGACTACCAGTTCGATATGGCCCGCGCCGTCAAGAGCGAAGAAGAACTTGTCGAAATCCGCGATGCCATGGACATCATCGTGGACGGCTTCTGGGCGCTGGTCGCGGCTTACGAGCCGGGCAAGACGGAAGCCGAAATCATGGCTCCCGCCGTCGAAAGATTCTTCGCTCGCGGCGCCGGCCCGCGCATGATGAATATTCTGCTCTCCGGCGCTCACGGCGAGGCGGAAGCGTCATTCAAAGTGCCGGGACATCGCGTTGTCGCCACCGACGACCTGCTACTCTATTCGCTCGAAATCACCGGAGTCGGCGGCTACTGGGTCGAGTTTTCGCGTCCTCTCATTCGCGGCAAACTAAGCGCCCGAACGCAAGCCATGGCCGACGCCTATCCTCATGCCCTCGAATCGGCTCGCAAGCTTATGCGCGCCGGCGAACTCGCCAGCTACGGTGCATCGCGCCGTGGCTGAAACTTTCTCTAAACACGGATTCGCGCTCGGGCATCTCTCCGGCCACAGCATCGGCGCAACCATGCTGGAGTATCCCGCGATCGGGGCCAAGAGCGATGTCCCGCTCCAGGAGAACATGATTTTTTCTCTGCATCCCCAGGTAGTCGACCAGGACGGGAAAGTTTGTCTTTATACTCAGGACACCTATCGCATCGGAAAAACCGAAGGCGAATGTCTGGCAGATGTGCCCTGGAAGTTTTTTACCGGCCAGGAACTGAGAACCGGGAACTAAGATCTGAGAACTGATTTTGTACAAACGGTCTGATTGAGCATGAAAATCTGCGTCATCGGTTGTGGAGCGGTCGGCAGCCTGTTTGCGGCCCATCTTGCCAAAGCAGGCGAGGCCGAAGTCTGGGCCTACGACGTCTGGAAAGATCACACCGACGCCATCCGCACTAACGGGTTGCGCCTGTCAGGTGCTGCTGATTTTACCGCTCGCCTCAACGCCACCAGCAATCCCCAGGATCTGCCGCGCTGCGATTACGGCATCGTCGCCACCAAAGCGATCCACACCCACGCCGCCATCGCACAAGTCGCCCACATTTTCGATGAAAACAGCGCCGTCTGCTCGGTGCAGAACGGTGTCGGCAACGAAGAGATCATCGCCGGACACGTGAAGCGCGTAATTCGTGGCACCACCTTTCCCGCTGGACATCCCATCGCCCCGGGACATATCGGTTTCGATATCAAAGGCGACACCTGGATCGGCCCGTTCGAACCAACCAATACTCCGATGGCGAAGGTCGAAGAACTTGCCGGCCTGATCACCCGCTCCGGCATGAATACCATCGCTTTGAAAGACGCCCGCGGTGCGCAGTGGACCAAGCTGATTTTCAACGCATCCACTAACCCCGTCGGCGCGCTGACGCTGCTTCACCACGGCGCTGCCACCAGATTCGCTCCAACCGGCCAGCTCTCGAACGACTTGATCGCCGAAGGGGAAGCTGTAGCCAGGAAGCTGGGAATTGAGTTGCACGGCGATCCACGCGCCCTGGTGCAGAAGGGTGCCAACGCTCCCGGAAAGCATCGGGCGAGCATGCTCCAGGATGTCCTCGCCAAACGTCAGACCGAAGTCGACTTCATGAACGGTGCCATCGTCCAGTGGGGTGAGAAGATTGGCATCCCCACCCCGCTCAATCGAACCATGTGGGCGCTGATCAAAGGTTTAGAACATGCGTGGAAAGACCCAGATTAGCCAGAAGCCAGAAGCCAAGAGCTAAGAGCGATTTCATGTCCATCCCATTCAACATCGGAGTTCTGCAACTCAGCATGGAGCCGGTGCGACGAAACCGTCGCCATGGCCAAAGCCTGCGAGGACGCTGGCTTCGACGCCTTCTGGATCGCCGAGGCCTATCCCTGGTGGCGCAAACACTCCTTCGAAGCGCGCTCCTCGACCGCCGTCCTGGCCGTGATCGCCGCACAAACTCGCCGCATTCAGCTCGGTTGGGGAATTATTTCGCCCTACACTCGTCATCCCGTGCAGATCGCCATGGAAGCCCGTGTCATGCAGGACCTCGCGGGCGAACGCTTCCTGCTGGGCCTTGGCGCTTCCAAGATTTTCATGAAAGAAATCGGCGAGGGTGAAGGCGAGAAGGTCGGCCCGGCAACCGTGATGCGGGAAAGCATCGAGGTCATCCGCGGCGTGCTCTCCGGCAAGGCCTTCGAATATCAGGGCAAGGTTTTTGCTGCCAGCGTGCCCCCCTTGAAATCCGACGCGCACACCCCGCGCGATATTCCACCCATCTATGTTGCGGGCACCGGCCCGGTGATGCAGAAAATGGCCGGTTCCATCGGCGACGGCCTTCTGACCGCCAGCATTACGACCCCGGAATTTGTCCGCTACTCACGCAAGAACATGGAAGAGGGCGCACGAAAGGTCGGCAAAGACCCATCGCAACTGGCTTTCGGATCGGTCATTGTCGGCAGCATCGGCCGCGATTCCACGAAGGGCAAAGAAGGCGCGCGCGAACAGGCGGCGATGTATCTAGCCAACAAGGTGCAGAACATCAAGGGTTCCGCCGACGTGTTGCTTCGTTGCGCGAACCTTACCTTTGAAGAGTTGCGCCCAGTCGCCGATGCCATGGAGAAAGGCGGACGCAAAGCCGCCGCCAAAGCTGTGACCGATGAGATTCTAAGGAAAGTCTGCGCGATTGCCGGAACTCCCGAAGAGTGCATCGAGCGCATCGAAGAATACCGCGCCGCCGGCTGCACCCACATCATGCTGGAAATCTGGGGCGACGACCGCACTGGGCAGGCCAAGCTGTTTGGAGAGGCAGTGCTGCCGCATTTTCGAAGGTGACCCGCGAGTTCTGGCCACTCCCAAAACGAAAAATGCATCCTCCCATCGTGCTCAGACCGTCAACTCATCACTAGCCAATCTTTTCTTCCCTGATACAATTGCGCTTTCCAAAGGAAAATTACTTCGTGGCCTGCCCATTTTTTGTGCCGACCCGGAAGCTCGACGATGCTGGCTGGCTGCATCCCACACGCTTGCCTTTGGGCGGCGGCTGGCAAGGACACTGTTCTGCTCCGGGACACGAGGGCGCTGAGCCCACTGACCACGAGCTTCGCCAGTCTTGCAATTTGGGCTACGCCTCGGGCTGTTCATGGCTGCCGCAGGAACGTTCCTGCGATGCCGTCCGCTTTTCTGTGGCGCACGATCGCGGAACCCGCCTGCTGCTCTGGTTCGTGTGTGAATCGGGCCATCGCCCGGCAGAGCATGGAATGTTGGAATATGAAGTCCCGCTTGCGCGCTGGATCACTTCCCATCCCGACATCCGCATTCAGAAAATGGCGCAGTGCTATCTGGAATCTTATTTGCTCCGTAGAATCCATTCCGCCCCGGCGGATCCCACTTCGAGGGCCCATTCATGACTCAGACTGATGCTCTGCATCTTCTGCCACGTTCTGTCCGCGATTCTCAGTCCGAAATGGCGGAAATTGTTTTTCCCAACGACACCAACCCGCTCGGCGCCCTCCTCGGCGGACGCCTCATGCACTGGATCGATATGGCCGGCGCCATGGCCGCTCACCGCCACTCGCGGAACTATGTCCTGACCGCATCCATCGATCATATGGACTTTCTGGTTCCCATCCACGTGGGCGATCTGGTGATTCTCCGCTCCTCAGTGAACCGCGTGTTCAACACTTCAATGGAAGTCGGAGTAAAGGCCTGGGTGGAGAACTACCTCCAGGATCACTGTGAACACGTCAGCTCCGCCTATCTGACCTTCGTCGCGGTAGATGCGGGAGGCCGTCACATTTCGGTTCCCGCAATCATTCCCGAAACCGACGAGCAGCGGCGCCGCTACGATGAGGCCGGTAAACGACGCGAACTCCGCCGTGCCCATTTTGAGCGCCGCAAGTCTCGCTAACCAGGGTGCTGTGTGACGAGCATCACAGACCGCAACTTAGTCAATTTGAGATATTTTTCTTCAAACACTCAGATGAGACTTCTCCATGGATAGCGCTCTACTGGTTCACCGCCTGCACTTCGCCTTCACCGTAACCTTCCACTACTTATTTCCCCAACTCACCATGGGGCTGGCTCCGCTGATTGTGGTGCTAAAGACGTTAGGGCTGCGCCGCCATGACGAAATCTATAACCAGGCAGCCCGCTTTTGGGCGCGCATCTTCGGCATCAACTTTGTAATTGGCGTGGTGACCGGCATTCCCATGGAATTTCAGTTCGGCACCAACTGGTCACACTTCTCCCGCTTTGCTGGTGGCGTGATCGGCCAGACTCTGGCCATGGAAGGCATGTTCGCCTTCTTCCTGGAATCAGCCTTCCTCGGACTTTTCCTGTATGGAGAAAAGCGGTTAAGCCCGCGGGCGCACTGGTGGTCGGCGGTAGCAGTATTTCTCGGCTCCTGGCTTTCCGGATACTTCATCATCGCCACCGACGCCTGGATGCAGAATCCCGTGGGCTACGAGCGGGCCGCCGACGGCTCCCTGCAACTCAGCAGCTTCTGGGCGCTGGTACTGAACCCCTGGGCATGGTGGCAGTACGCGCACAACATGAGTGGCGCCGCCATCACCGGCGCTTTTGTGATGGCTTCGGTGGGAGCTTTCTATCTGCTGTCCGGTAAGCACCGCGAACACGGACAGATTTTCCTGCGGACCGGCGTCGTGGCCGGTTGCATCTTCAGCTTGCTGCAGCTTTTTCCAACCGGTGATGGCCAGGGCCGGATGGTGGCGCAACAACAGCCTGTCACCCTCGCGGCAATGGAAGCGTTGTTTGCCAGCCAGCCCGGAGCGCCATTAGTGATCATCGGCCAGCCCGACGTCCCGCGACGAAAGATCGACAACCCGGTGCTGGTACCCAACGCGCTCAGCTTCCTGACCTACCGGCGCTGGGAAGCGCAAGTGCAGGGTCTCGACTCGTTTCCCGAACGGCTGTGGCCGCAGAATATCGCCCTTCTCTATTACAGCTACCACATCATGGTGGGGCTGGGTACCATTTTCATTGCGATCATGTTGGTCTCCGTTTTTCTGCTGTGGCGCGGCAAGCTGTTCAACGCCCGCTGGATGCTTTGGATTCTGCTGTTGAGCCTGCCTTTCCCCTACATTGCCAACACCGCCGGATGGATGACCGCGGAGTTGGGCCGCCAACCCTGGCTGGTCTACGGTCTGATGCTCACAGCAGACGGCTATTCCAAGACCGTCTCCGCCGGCAACGGAATGTTCACACTGTTGGGATTCATGGGAATGTACACGGTGCTGGGAATTTTATTTCTGTTCCTGGTCCGCCGCGAAATTGAACTCGGACCGGCTGCCGAACCCGTATCTGTCCACTAGAGGATCTATGGAAACGCTTTGGTTCATGATTGTCGCCGTCATGGTCACCGCTTACGTCGTGCTCGACGGCTTCGATCTCGGCGCTGGCGCGATCTATCCTTTCGTAGCCAAAAACAGTGCGGAACGTCGTATGGTTCTGCGCGCCATCGGCCCCGTATGGGATGGCAACGAGGTTTGGCTGCTGGCTGCAGGTGGCACTCTCTACTTTGCTTTTCCGCAACTCTACGCCTCCAGCTTCAGTGGGTTTTACCTCCCGTTGATGATGGTGCTCTGGCTGCTTATGCTGCGCGGTATCGGCATTGAGTTGCGCGCCCACATGGATAATCCGGTGTGGCAGGGCTTCTTTGACCTGATTTTCTTCGGCTCCAGTGCTCTGCTCGCCATCTTCCTCGGCGCCGCCCTGGGCAACGTAATTCGTGGAGTTCCGCTCGGCCCCGATGGCTACTTCTTTGAACCGCTCTGGACCGATTTCCGCGTCGGCCCACATCCCGGAATCCTCGACTGGTACACCGTCATGGCCGGCGTGATCGCTCTGGTCACATTAACTGCCCATGGCGCGCTCTACGTGGTGACCAAGACGGAAGGCGAATTGAATCTTCGCGCCCGCAGAGTGGCCTTGCTCATGTGGCCGGTCCAACTGCTTCTGACGGTTGTCAGCTTGATCGCAACCTATTCCATGAAGCCCCAGGTCATGGACAACTTCCGTCAGCATCCCGTGGGCCTGGTGATCCCACTCGCAGTGCTCGCGAGTTTGGCTGCGATGCTCCGCGCCACTCTGAAGGGTAGAGAGAAGCCTGCGTTCATAGCTTCTGCCTTCTATATTGCCAGCATGTTGGTTGGCGCCGCGTTTGCCTTGTACCCGGTGGTGCTGCCCGCCAGCACCGATCCCAGCTACAGCCTGACCATTTACAACTCGGCTGCGGGACATCACGGCTTGACCGTCGGCATCACCTGGTGGTCCATCGGATTTGTCCTGGCTCTCGCCTACTTCGTTTTCCTCTTCCGCATGTTCCGCGGCAAAGTAAGCCTCGAAGGCGGGGGATATTGAGCCACCCACTAGCTGACCGCTAGTCGCCTGCGCATCAACACTGCGGTCGCGATCAACCCTGCCACCGCAATCATGATCGCCAGGAACCATCCGTAGTATTGTCCGGGATGGCGCAGCACCCGGATGAAGTGCCGTCCATAGTGGAAGGCTACCAAGGCAATCATCGTGTAACGCGCTCCTCTGCAAACCGTCACCACCACCAGAAACTTGCGCACGGAATATTTCAGCACTCCTGCCGCCGCAAAGAACGCGCTTGTGGGAAATGGAAATGGCACAGCACAGGACACTGCCAGGCCCGTCGTCCCCCACTCTTCAAAATAACCCAAAGATTTTGACACCCGGCGTTTCCCGAACTTCTTCTTCAAGTAGTCAGCCCCGGCAATGTGTGCGGCGTGATAGGTCAAGTAAGCCCCCACAACTGAACCCAGCGTGGCGACTGCTGCGTAGTAGTACCAGGGTTCAACATGCCGGGCTGCGAAAATCGCCGTCAGGATGTCCGGTCCGCCGAATGTCGGAAGCGGCGAGGCGTCCACCACCGCAACTGCGAAAAGTCCGAGTCCGCCCAGATGCCGAAGCATGGCGGCGTAATTGACGGGACGCGGCTTGGCGCGCGGTGCCAGCCGGACGGCAATTTCAAAAAGGGATAAGATAGCGCCTCGTTGGGCCGGTCTGGACTCAGGTGCCAGTTTGGCCGGAAGGTGTTTCATTCTGAAAGTAGCATAGACGTGCCGACCTTCGTCTAAACTGATGTGGCAATGAGTTCACGTCTGCAGGGAAGAGTCGTCATTGTGACCGGGGCCGGCACTGGTATCGGACGCGCCTGCGCTCTGGCGATGGCCCGCGAGGGCGCACGCCTGGCGCTCGTCGGACGGCGCCAGGAGAAACTCGAAGATCTGGCCAAAGAAATTGGCAGCTCCGCAATAATCATCGCAGCCGATGTCTCAAAGAAAGCGGACATCGAAAACCTGATCGCCCGCACCGTTGCTGAGTTTGGCGGCATCAACGTCCTGCTGAACAATGCCGGTGTTCTTCACGTGGGAAACGTGGAGCAGATCACCGAAGCGCAGTGGGATGAGACCTTCAACATTAACGTCCGCGGCCTGTGGCTGCTTTCCCGGGCTGTCCTGCCTCATATGAGAAAAGCCGGAGGCGGCGCCATCATCAATGTTGCTTCAGTACTGGGAATCAACGGCGCCCGTAATCGTGCGTCGTACGCACCCTCGAAGGGTGCGGTCGTCCTGCTCACAAAATGCATGGCCATCGATCACGGACACGAGAACATCCGAGTCAATGCCATCTGTCCATCCTTCGTCGAGACTGATCTTACCGCTGCTGTCCTCAGCACCGCCCCTGATCCGCAGGCCGTACGGCGCGAGCGCGTCGCAGTTCATCCTCTCGGCCGCCTTGGGAAGCCTGAGGATATCGCCGGCCTTGCCGTCTACCTCGCCAGCGACGAATCTTCCTGGGTCACCGGCTCGGTATTTCCCGTGGACGGAGGTTACCTGGCGGCGTAAAGCTAAAACCTAGTCGCCATGCTTTGCGAACCTTGCGGATTTTCTTTGCGCACTTTGCGGTGAGAACTTGAACGTAGCCGCCCAGCCACTGTGAGCCTGTATAATCTGGTGTGTAGGCCGCAAATAACCCATCCGCAGAGGTGATCCCTTGAGCGCACACATGCATCCCGGACAAGCTCCCCCGCAAGGACCCCAGCCCCTGCCGGGTGTAGAAACCATCATTGCCGTGGGTTCTGGCAAAGGCGGAGTTGGCAAGACCACGCTGGCCGTCAACCTGGCCCTTGCGCTTGCCAAACTAGGCCACAAAGTCGGCCTGCTCGATGCCGACGTTTATGGTCCTAACGTGCCCCTCATGCTGGGCATCAGCTCCCAGCCGAAAGTGTTGGCCGATAATCGAATCGAACCGCTCGAAGTCCACGGCCTGAAAGTGATCTCCGTCGGTTTCCTGAATCCCGGAGATAAGCCCCTGATCTGGCGTGGGCCGATGCTGCACTCCATCATCAAACAGTTCCTGGGTTCGGTCGTCTGGGGACAACTGGAATATCTGATAGTCGATCTGCCGCCAGGAACCGGCGACGTGGCGCTTTCGCTCATTCAGACCGTGCCCCTGACCGGCGCAATCGTTGTCTCGACCCCTTCCGATGTTTCCTTGCAAGATGCCCGCAAGGCCATCGAGATGTTTCGCCAGATGAAGGTCGATATCGTGGGTATGGTGGAGAACATGAGCTACTTCGTGTGCCCTCACTGCAGTCACGAGATCGATATTTTCTCCCGCGGCGGAGCGGAAAAAACCGCCAGGCAGTTCGACGTCGCTTTCCTCGGAAACATCCAACTCGACCCCGAACTTCGCAAAGCCAGCGACAGCGGATTGCCCTCAGTCCTCGAAGGTGAGAACTCACCTCACGCCAAGTCGCTCTACGATTTTGCCCGCAAGGTCGTTGCCCGGGTTGGCGATATCAGGGCTAACGCCACAGAAAGCGTGATCCAGATTCAGTAGATGTTCCTTCTGTGCGCCTCTGTGTCCCCTGTGGTCTAGGGGTTCGCCATCCATCTGGTCTTCTCGGCGCGCTCCGCGGCTATTCTCGGCGTTCTCCGCGTTTCAAGGTTTCTCACCATCAGTAGATGTTCCTTCTGTGAGCCTCTGTGTCCCCTGTGGTCTAGGGGTTCGCCAGCCATCATTTGGTCTTCTCTGCGCGCTCCGTGGCTGTTCTCGGCGTTTCAAGGTTTCTCATCAATTGACGACGTTCCTCGTAAATGATATCATGATATCAGTTAAGGGAATTCTCATGGCCCAATTTGTCGTCCGCAAGATCGAGAATGGAGTTAAGGCACGGCTGCAGCGCCGCGCGAAGCGAAACGGTCGCAGCATGGAGGAAGAAGTGCGCGACATTCTGCGCAACGCGGTCGCGCAGGAAGAAGTCCCGGCGGGCGGACTAGGTACAGAAATCTCTGCCTTGTTTGCCAAAGTTGGTCTGGACTCGGATATCCCTGAGTTGCGCGGTCATGAGATTAGTGCCCCGTCCTTCGAGGAATGATCATTCTCGATACCAACGTGCTTTCGGCATTGATGCGCCAGACACCCGACCCAGCGGTAGTCGCCTGGCTCGATCAGCAGCCCCGTTTATCCATCTGGACAACTTCCATTACCGTCCTTGAAGTCCGCTTCGGGCTGCAAATCATGGCGGCCGGAAAACGGCGATCTGCGGTGCTTCGGGCATTCGGAAGTGTTCTCGACAAGATCGGCCAGCGAATCGTACCTTTCGATGTTGCTGCCGCCGAGCAAGCCGGAGATCTGATGGCATCCCGGCAAAAAGCGGGACGTCCTCGCGACCTGCGGGATACGATGATTGCCGGCATCGCGATTGCAAGGCATGCCGCGTTGGCAACCCGCAATACGTCACACTTTGACGACATTTCCGTTCGGCTGATTGATCCCTGGAAGGATTGAGTTAGCCGGTCCTGGTGCCTCAGTGAGGCATCTTTTCGGCCTGCTCCACTTTATGGAGTCCGGCACGAGCGGCCTCGTTGCGCGCATCCATGTGAAGAATAATCCAATAGTCATACCGGGCCACGCCGTAGTCCCCACGCCCCGCTGCAGCCTCGGCTCTGCTCAGCAGATCAGGAATGTCGCTGCAGCGAAATCCACCTGCACCTACGCAGCCCGCGGCGACTCCGGCTTTGGCGGCAGGATGCTCATCAACCAGCGACCTGCGGCTGGGAGCTTTTGGTACATCCGGTCTGCTCGCCGATGGACCCTCACCTGGGCTCGCTGGGGCGGGGACGGGCGCTCCTACGACAGCCGGGGGAACGATTCCCGGCTGCAGGGCTGGCGGCTGCGGGCCACGTCCTCCTGAATCGGACCTTGCTTGGTAACTTCGAACTCCGAAGAACAATATGACCACCGCAGCTGCGGCTGCGGCTCCGGCATACACGGCCTTTTTCGACCTGGCCGTGGGAATGGTAAGAACCTTTGCCGCTCTGCCCCCGCCAGACTTGCTCGCCTTGGAGCCTGCATCCGTGTCCCGCCTCAAGCGTTGCAGGTCAGCCCGCATTTCCGCTGCGCTCTGGTAGCGGAGCTTGCGGTCTTTCTCCAGCGCCTTGCTGATGATGCGCTCCAGTTCCGGCGGTACGTCCGGGTTCAGACGTACGGGCGCCGCGGGCATCTGGTGAAGAATGGAATCGAAAAGCGCTCCTGAGGTGGTTCCCCGAAAAGGCAGTAGCCCGGTGGCCATTTCGTAGAGCACGACGCCGAAGGAAAACAGATCGGTGCGATGATCGACGTCTTTGCCGAGCGTCTGCTCGGGCGACATATACGAAACCGTACCGATGGCGCCGCCCGGCTTCGTCAATGCCGTCGATTCTCCTTCTCCCGTGCTGTCAAGGGAGATCCCCAACTTGGAAGCGCTCATCTTCGCCACGCCAAAATCCAACACCTTGATCTGCCCGTTCTTGGTCACAAAGATGTTCGCCGGCTTGATATCGCGATGCACTACCCCGGCCGCGTGCGCAGCATCCAGCGCATCGGCAATCTGAGTTGCATAGTCCACCAGGGAATCCAATTCCAACCGTTTGTTTGTAATGCAGTGCTTCAGGGTTTGTCCATCGAGATACTCCATCGCGATGAAGGGTTTGCCTTCATGGCTGCCGATTTCGTAAATGGTGCAGATCTTGGGGTGGTTCAGTGAAGAAGCCGCTTTCGCCTCGCGGCGGAAGCGCTCCAGAACCGGGCCTTGCGGAATTTCATCTTCGGGCAGGAACTTGAGGGCGACAAAACGCTTGAGAAAGTCGTCCTCAGCCTTGTAGACCACACCCATCCCACCCCCACCAAGTTTTTCAATGACCTGGTAGTGCGAGACGGTCTGGCCTATCATCCCGAGAGGCCGCACGCTGAATTGCGGGGCACCCATCGAGCTCGTTGTCCTTTGCGATCTTGCGATTCAACTGCGCCGATCTGGTGGGAGGCGAAGCGACAGAATCGGCGGATACGAATCTAGTCCATAACCGGGTTTCTGACAAGAGGTGCAGCATCTCCGCTTATTGCTATTCAAAAGTCGAGCGGCCTCGAAAGCTTGACTTAGTCCCTGCCTTGAGTATCCTAGCGAAGCTAAAGTCATTGGACTCCGCACTCATAACGGAGAACGGGGAATGTCTGTATCGCTATTGGCCGGGTCCAGGCGCCGCTTTGCGGCCCGGCTCGTACGAGCCACAATCGTCCTATCCATAGTTGGCTCTCTGGCCACGTCGGCCCCAGCCAAGGACGCACCCCTCACCGCGATCGTTCTCTACGACGCTTCTGACGGCGCCGCCTATGCCCAAGTGACGGGTGTGATGCTCAATGGCAAGACCGAGGTCCGGATTTGTGACCCTGCCGCCAAGCTGGACAAAAACGCTTACGGCAAGACATCCAGGATTCTTATGAAAGGAGTGACCTCACTCGAACGCACCGCTGAGGGTGTGCTCATGATGACCTGGGAACAGCAGACCCTCTGTATCTTGCCCAGCAATCTGCGCCTCGAAAACAAAAGGCAATACACGCCGGCAGAACTGGCTGATCAGGCCGTTCTCCAGGGCAGCGTGGCTTCGGTCTCCGCTGGGCAACCCACTCAGATCCCGGCGCTGAAGCCTGGCGTCCGACTGCAGTTCGTCGATGCTCCGGACGTTCAGTTGGCCGAGTTTTTGCGCGCGCAGCGGGCCAAGTCAATCACGGTATGGCAGGAGTTTCTCACTCATTACGCAGCTTCTTTTCACGCAGCCGATGCTCGGAAGAACCTGGCCGATCTGTTTGAGCAATCAGCCGAAGCGGCGTTAGCGCAATACCGCAAGACTAGCGGCTCTCCTGACTGGTCCTCGCTGAAGCAAGCGCATCAACAAGCTGAGCAGGCCACCCGCACCGTGCCCAGCCAGCCCGCGGCGGTAAAGCTTCTGGCACAGATTCGTGCCGAGTTGGATCAGTTGACTGCCGCCGATCGTGCCGAACTGCAGGCCTACCGCCAAGCGCTGCTTGACCAGTCCGCTGGCTACATCCATCTGACCGCGGCCAAAAAAGAGGACGACCAGATCATCGATGTTGACGCCAACTATGTTCCCGCCCTCGAACTGCAAAGCGACCTCATCAAGGAGGCAGCGCGGTTGGAGTCAACCGTGCAGAGTGCTGAAGCCTTGCTGACTGCCAAACGCTACGACGATGCACTGCTGACGATTGCACTCTATCGTCCGTTCGCTCCTGAGGTGCCGCGGGTAGAAGCCATCGTCAGTGCCGTTTACACCTACCATTTCAGCCGTGCCAAAGAGTTCGCCGCTCAGCCAGACTGGGAAAAGGCGACACCGGAGTTCCGCAAAGCCGCCGAGACGCGTCCCGACAATCAGGAAGCCAGGGCCGCCTTGAAAGACGCGGAAGTCCAGCTCATCACTACCCGCAATCAAGATGCCGCCACCCGCGCCATCGAGCAAAGCAAGGTTTACGCGGAACAGAAGCAATACATCGATGCCTACGAAGTACTGGCCAACCTCAGCGATCCGCAACGCGCCCTCGTCAAGGGTCAGATGGACGCGGTCAAAGCCGATTACGTGACCGCCGCAGTCCAGCGCGCTCAAAGCCTTCAGGAGGTGCACGTACCCATCAAGGGCCGCGCCGACGAAGATGCCGTTCGGCAGGCCTATGACCTGCTCACCCGCACCAGTGCTTTGAGCGATGACCCATCCATCCGGCTCAAGCTCGATCTTCTCTCTGACAAGATCAGCTCCTATTACCTCGAAGAGGCCAAACGTTTTCTGGAGAAGCCATTGGCATCCGGAGTCGGCCTGGGTTGGTGTTATCTCGGCGAAGCCCAGCGCTTCAAGCCCAATCTCGATGCCGCCAAGGACGAGATGACACGCTACAAGTCGGCATACCAGATGCACGCCAAGCTTTCCATTGGCGTGATCTTTCGCGATCAGACCTCCCGGCGCGAAAGTGTTGGATTCGCCGACCAACTCGCCGATGCCATTGCCACCGACCTCGAGAGTTCCGGTCTGCCCGTAAAGGTCGTCCGTCAGACTCCCGAAAATGTCAACGCCGGCGCCAATACTTTGCAGCCCTTGTTCGTTCTCATGGGCGAAATCAATGAGCACCGCACAGTGAAGACTCCGACCCTCGAGACTATGCAGTCAAAATACCGGGTCGGCATTCGTGAGGTCAGAAACGAAGCCTGGCTGAAGGCTAGCCGTACCTATGAAGCCGCTCAGGAAGCCGTGCGCAGTGCCCAGCGTGACTACGATGCCGCCTTGGGGCGAAAAAAGAAGAAGGAAATCGAAACTACCAAAGATGCTCTGACTGCCGCTCAGAAGCAGGCCGAGGATGCTCGCACCCAGATGGATTCTGTCGAACAAACTCGCCCGCAGGATGTCGTCGACCCTTACAACTACACCAGGACAACCGTGGATCTGGCGGGCGCGATCGAACTCGCCTTTCGTATCGTGGACATCGGTGGCAACCTGATCGAACCCACCACGCCACTCAAACAGGAAAGCCACAAGACCTACGTTCTCTTAGAGAATGTGAAGGCGGAAGACACCGAAGGCGTGCGAGCACAAACTGCAACTCCCGACGAACTTGCCTTTATGACCGACTTGGAAACCCAGTCCCGGAATGCTCTGATCAAGACCATCCACGAGAAATTCGTGCATCTTCCGGAGAAGACTCTCGAAGACGCACGCAAACACGCGCGGGACAACGATCTGGAAGGGGCTGCGGAGGAATATGTGATCTATCTGAACGCCACCCCGGACGCCGCCTCCCCCGCGCGCGAAGAAGCCGTACGCTTCCTCCGCGACCACTTTAACGTCGGGTTGGCCAACGAATCGTAGGGGGATGGAACACCCATGGCTTTTGAACTCACCACCCGCGAACTCGATCACGTCATCGTAGTGGACGCGGTCGGCAGGCTCACCCTGAACGACAGTCGCACTCGGTTGCGCGACCTCATTCACGTCTTCACCAGCAACGGCCACAAGAACTTTCTGCTCAATCTGGCCGGAATAGATTTCATCGACAGTGACGGCATGGGCGAACTGGTCCGCAGCTATAGCGTCGTCCGGCAAAAGGGAGGCGAGATGAGACTTGTCAACCTCACCGAGCGAGTGCAAAACCTTCTCCAGATCACTCGCGTGAACAGCATCTTCGACATCTACAGCGAAGAGCGGGTAGCGCTGCAAGCTTTCCGCAAACGTGCCTAACAGGAGTTGCTTCCGTGACCGGCGGTGGCTTTCAGTGAGCTGCGTCACACTGGTTTAGCCGCGAAGCGGCGTCAGAATGAAGCCCACGGCGCAAGCCGTGGGTGCAAAGGCAAATTGATCGAGCCCCAGAGGGGCGGCAGAAGACTTGCACCACAGACTCTCGGCCATATCCCATCAGATCAAGACAGACAAGAGCCTACTCTCTCCCGAACCTTCCCAGCCGAAACATCGGATCGACAATCTCTTCCCCCATCACCAACTCCGCCACCATCTCCCCGATCACTGGCCCATGCTTAAATCCATGTCCCGATCCGCCGCCAACAATCCACACATTCTCCGCCTGCGGATGCCGGTCAAGGATGAAATGATTATCGGGCGTGTTCTCGTACTGGCAGACCTGGGTCTCCACGAGCGGGGCATCTTTCATCGCGGGAAAACGAAAACTGAGGTACGTCCGAATCCTTTCGAGCGCTTCGGCACTCACCGTCCGTTCCCCTGAAGTCGGATCGAATACCGGCCCCCGTGTGTCGTCGCCAATCTTGAAGCCACGACTATCGCCCGCAGGAATTCCATACATGAAGCGGTCGCGATGATCGGCCCACACCGGCAGTCTGGCTTCTGAAAAACGATCATCGCCCGTCGGAGTTCCGAAGAAGAACACATCTTGCTTAGTCGGCCGGATGAGGTCGCCGACAGTTCGAGGAAACAGTTTCCCTAGCCAGGGCCCACACGCGAATACGTAAGCATCGGTGGCCAGCTTCGAGGCGTCCGAAAGCCTCAATCCATCTCGATACTCGTGTTCCCCCTTGGCCACCGCGACCTCGGCCTGTTTGTACTGTCCGCCTTCCGCGACGAAGCCATTCACCACTGCCTGACATGCCTGCTTGGAATAAAGAAATCCGCCTTCTGGCTCATAAATCCCCCAACGCACATCTTCGAAGTTGATCTGCGGCCATCGTTTCGCCATCTCCGATGATGACAGTTCTTCGAACCGCATCTCGGCCTCACGCAGCGACGATAAAGACCCGCGCTCAAACTGATCGTCGCCCGTCGTTGCCATCCACAACACGCCACTCTGGCGAAAAAGCCGGCACTTCCATTGCTTCTCGTGGTCCTTCCACATTTTCATCGCGCGTGCCGCCATTTTGGTGTACGGCTGACCAGGTCCGTACGTACCGCGCATCACCCGCGTTTCACCGCCTGACGAGGAGCGTGGATTCCCCGGTCCCCATGCGTCCAGCAAAGTTACCTGTGCCCCTCGACGCAGCAGATGCAGGGCCGTCCATCCCCCTAGCGCGCCTGCTCCTACGACAACAACACGAAAGTTGGTTCGCATGTTCGTTCGCCAAAGGTATCAGAGTAGAACGCGTTCCCCTGCGCAAATTGGCATTCTGGCATCCCGAGTGCTAAGTCTTGACAGGGGACGGTCAGCTTCCTAGAATCGAGACAGTCCTGATTGCATCCTCCAACGTAACTATTGCATCTAAACAACTTAGTATAACGACATGGAACCACTGAGTCGCAGCGACTCAATGTGATACAAGAAGATATGCCTTCAGGCACTCCAATCGGCGATCGGGAACGGGAGATTCTCACCGCCATAGTCGAGACCTTTATTGCGACCGGTGAACCCGTGGGCTCTCGAACCCTGGCCCGCTCCAATCGCGAAGGACTGAGCCCCGCCACCATCCGCAATGTTATGTCCGACCTGGCGGAGGTTGGATTCCTCGAGCAGCCGCATACCTCCGCCGGCCGTGTGCCCAGCCCCGAGGGTTATCGTTATTACGTCGAGCAGTTGACGGGCGAAGCACGGCTGAGCCATGAAGATCAGAGCATTATCGCGGGCTCCCTCCATGGAATTACTGACGTTCAGGAATTCATGGAACGCACTTCGCATGTACTTTCTTTGATCTCGAAGAATGTTGGAGTGGCGGTCGCCATCGGCGGACCGAAGAACGCTCTCGAGCACGTGTACTTTTCGCGGCTGGGAGATCAAAAAGTCCTGGCGGTAGTCGTAACTCGCTCGGGAGTGGTGCGTGACCGGGTGTTGCGCCTGGATCTTCCGCAGGCAGACCTGGATGTCGCCGCCCGCTACATCAACGAGAATTTTCGTGGCTGGACGATTGACGCCATGCGTGCCGAGCTCGATCACCGTCTGGAGAAAGAGCGTAGTGAATACGACCGGCTCATGACATCGTTGGAGCAACTCCATCGTCAGGGAGCTTTGGCTACGGATGATGGGCCACAGATGGTCTACGTGGAAGGCGCGGCTAACTTACTCACCGGAGACGAGGACCGCCAGCGTCTGCAGGATATGTTCCGAACCCTTGAAGAAAAACAGCGCATTGTGGAGCTGCTGGGTGCGTACCTCGATGCCAAGCAGGAAGCTGTGCGGGTGGTAATCGGCCTCGATCAGACCCTGCCCTCGATGCGCAACTTTGTGCTGATCGGGGCGCCCGCTCGCGTGGGTGGCGAGGTCATGGGATCGCTGGCCGTGATTGGACCCACCCGCATTGACTATCAGCACACTATGACCGCGGTTTCGTACATCGCGCGGCTGTTTGACAAAGTCTTGAACGAATACGAGTGAGAGTTTTATGGCCAGAGGCAACGGAAAAACTGAACTAGATCCGCATCTCGATGCTGAGAGGGAACTCCCGCCCGCCGACGGGTCGGAGGATTCGCCGCAAGCGGCAGGTGCTTCCGTGTCCAGCGACGGCGGCGAACTGCAGAAACTGAAAGCCGAACGCGACACCTTACTCGACCGGTTGGCGCGCATGCAGGCTGATTTTGAGAACGCCCGCAAACGCGCGACGCGCGATCAGCAGGAGTTTCGCGAATTCGCCCTGGCGGATGGGCTCAAAGCCTTGCTTCCGGTGCTTGACAGTTTCGAACGCGCGTTGCAGGCCGGCGCTGGAGAGAAGTCCGAGCTGCGCAACGGAGTGGAACTCATCTACAAGCAATTGCAGGACGCGCTGGGGAAACTCGGCCTGCGCTCAATTCCTGCCAAGGGCGAGCCGTTCGACCCCCGTTGGCATGAAGCCATCGAAATGGTGGACACCACTGAGGCGGAAGACCATCAGGTCATCGATGAGTTGCAACACGGCTACAAGTTGAAAGAGCGGCTGTTGCGCCCGGCAATGGTACGAGTGGCGCGTAACCCCAAACATTAAGCTTGGCATTCTCCACGAAAGCGAAAACCCTATTCTGGCTAGCAACGTAAAACGCGATTACTACGAAATCCTCGGGGTTGCCCGCGCCGCCAGCGAGCAGGAGATCAAGAGCGCCTACCGCAAGCTGGCGCTGCAGTTTCACCCTGATCGCAACCCCAACAATCCCGATGCGGAAGAGAAGTTCAAAGAGTGCAGCGAAGCTTACGCCATTCTTGCGGACAGCGATAAACGCAGCGCCTACGACCGCTTCGGCCATGCTGGTGTAAGCGGAGTTGGATCGTCGGGCATCGATCCCAGCACCTTCCAGGATTTCAGCGAGATTTTTGGCGACTTCTTCGGTTTCGGCGATCTTTTCGGCGGAGGCACGCGCGGGCGCTCCCGCGCCCAGCGGGGTCCTGACCTGCGTGAGGACATAACCCTGGAATTCGAGGAGGCGGTGTTCGGCAAAGAGACCCAGGTCTCCATCCGCCGCCACGAGACCTGCGAGGATTGCCGCGGTTCAGGGGCCGCCCAGGGCAAGACGCCGGTCACCTGCCGCTCCTGCGCCGGCCGCGGTCAGGTGCGCTATCAGCAGGGATTTTTCAGCATGGCCCGCACCTGCCCCACCTGCCAGGGCGCTGGCAGCGTCATCACCGATCCCTGTCCCAAGTGCAAAGGGCAAGGCCGCGTTCTGCGCAACCGCACTGTCGAGGCCAAAATTCCCGCGGGAGTGGAAGACGGCACTCGCATCCGCTTCACCAGCCTGGGCGAAGCTGGGGCCTTTGGCGGCCCGGCCGGTGATCTCTACGTGATTTTGCACGTCAAGGAGCATCCCTTCTTCGAGCGTGATGGCACCGACCTGCACTGCGTGATTCCAGTTTCCTTCAGTCAGGCCGCGCTCGGGACCGAAATTCGCGTCCCTACTCTCGAAGGCGAGCACACTTTGAAAGTCCCCGAGGGAGTGCAGTCGGGTACAACCATGCGCATTCGCGGCAAAGGTGTGCCGATCCTGAACGGTCATGGCAAAGGCGACCTGTTCGTTGAGATTCGTGTCCAGACTCCTGGCAAGTTAAACAAACGGCAGAAGGAATTGCTTCAGGAACTGGAAGGCACGACTCGTGTCGAGAACATGCCGCAACGCCGCACTCTAATGGGCAAAGTGAAAGACATCTTTGGGTAAAATAGCCAGCCCGCCAAAATCATAAGCTTTCCTTTGTGTACCTTTGTGTCCTTTGTGGTTTAAATTGTTTTCCGCATGACCCGCCGCCGCTGGATCGCCGACGAACATTCCGGAAACCATGCCGCCCTCATCGGCTCCCACGCCGATCACCTCTCCCGCGTTCTCCGCGCCCAGATCGGTCAGGAATTCGATGTTGCCACCGGCGACGAAGTCCGCCGCGGCCGCATCACCCGCATCGATCCCGACCGTGTGGAATTCGAACTCGGAGAAGACGTTCCCATCGTCAAGTTCCCCTCAAATCACCCTTGCACTTTCCATCTTCAAGTTCGACCGAATGGAATGGGCAATCGAGAAGTGTACCGAGCTGGGCGTAGCCCGCATCGTCCCTGTAATCGCCCGCCGCACTGAGTCTCACCTCGCCACTGCCGCAGTCAAGCGCGTAGAACGCTGGCAGCGAATCGTCCGCCAAGCCGCCGAACAATCCCGCCGCGCCTCGATTCCCGAAGTATCGCAACCGATCAAGCTTAAAGACGCGGTGGCTCTGCCCGGCGGCACGCGCATCGTGCTATCAGAATCCGAACGGCAGGCCATGTTGAAGGACGTCCTCAATGCGAATCCGACGGACGATCTTGTCCTGGCTCTGGGACCTGAAGGTGGATGGACAGAATCGGAACTGCAGCTCTTCAGTGATGCGAATTGGCCGTCAGCCTCGCTAGGAAGCACAGTCTTGCGCGCCGAAACCGCTGCCATCGCCGCTCTGGCAGTTGCTCGGTCCGAGTTCGATTAACTGTGCTATCTCTGTGTTCCCTGTGACCTCTGTGGTGGAGAATTTCGTACAAACCGCCTACCTTGCTCTCTGATATCCTCCTCCCCAGTGGCAACCACGAAGTTCAGCACGGCCCCGCCCGCTATCGAGCCTGATGACCGCCAGCGCCAGGCCATCGAACATCTGCACGGGCCTCTGCTGGTCATCGCCGGCGCCGGCACCGGCAAGACCACCGTCCTCATCCGTCGTATCGCGCACCTGGTGCACGGAGGCCACGCCCGTCCCGACGAGATACTTGCCCTCACTTACACCGACAACGCTGCCGCGGAAATGCGCGATCGCGTGCGCACCGAACTCGGCAGCCAGGCCAAAGACCTGCAGGTTGCCACCTTTCATGCCTACTGCAATAACCTGCTGATCCGCAATGGCAAGCAGTTCGGCGTACTCGACGACTTCGATCTTTGGATCTACCTGCGCAAACGTCTCCGCGAACTCAACCTGAAGCATTTCGTGATTCCGGCCAACGTCGGTAAGTTTCTGCATGACCTGCTCGACTTCATGCACCGCTGCCAGGACGAACTCGTCAGTCCTGACAAATACGCCCAGTTTGTGCGGCGCGTGGAGAGCGGTGAACTGCCCATCCCGCGAGTGAGTAAATCCAAAGAGGCTGCTGCCCTGACCGACGAAGAAGTCCTGGGCCGCTGCCGCGAAATCTCCCGCGTCTTCACCCAGGTCGAAGCCATGCTTCGCGAACAAAACCTCGGCACCTTCGGCCACATGATCACCCACGCTCACGCCTTGCTGTGCGACGACCCGACACTGCTGGCCCGCGAACGGGAACACGCGCGCTTCATCCTGGTGGATGAATTTCAGGACGCCAACTTTGCCCAGGTCAAGATCCTTCAGAACCTGGCCGGTGAGAACCGGAACGTCTTCGCCGTCGGCGATCCCGACCAGGCCATTTACCGTTTTCGCGGAGCCTCCAGTGCGGCTTTCTCTCTTTTCCAGCACAACTTCCCTGGAGCCAGCATCGTCGCTCTGGAAAAGAACCGCCGCTCGACGACCCCAATTTTGAAAGCCGCCCACGCCCTCATTTCCCGGAATCCTGACTTCTCCCCTGCAACGCCGGGTGGCGCTCGCTTCCAGCGCGCCCCCCTGATTTCAGCCCGCGAAGAAGATGCCGCTCGCGCAGGCAAGGCTCTGGCCAGTCCCCCGGTTGAAACTGTCATCCTCGGACCCAGAGACCGGGACCTCGAATGTTCTGATGTCGCCACCCTGCTCCGCCAGCGGCGCCGCGAATCCCGTTGCAACTGGAAGGACCTCGCCGTTCTCTACCGCCAGCACCTCCACCGCGACGAACTCGTGGCTGAACTGAGCGAGCAGAACATTCCGTTCGCTATCGAAAACATGGATGTGATGGACACACCTCAGGCTCGCGATCTGTTCGCCTGCCTGGGCGCGGTCGTTTCCGTGAGAGACGATGCCAGCCTGTTCCGTGTCGCCGCTTTGCCCCAGTTCACTATCGACCCGGAAAAGCTGCGCGCCGGAATTCGCTCCCTGCCCCGTGATCAGGAGTCCGGCGGCGGTGTTGCCAGCGTTCTGGAGAAAATCCCCGGAGGCGCAGCCATACTCAGTGCCCTCCAGGAAGTTCGGCAGGAAATCGCCAGGACCAACGCCAAGAGCCGCGCCGCAGTTGAAATCATCATCCGCAATTTCGGATTAGATCGTAGCTCGCCCGCCCTGGCCGCCATCCTCGAGTTCGTTCATAGGTGGGAAGAAAAGCCCATTACCAGCAGTGGTCAGATTTCCGAACTGCTCGAATATCTCGACTACTTTCGCGAGGCCGGTGGTGCAATTCCCATGTCCTCGCCCGAGGTTGACGCCGTCCGCCTGATGACCGCCCATGTCGCCAAGGGACTCGAATTCGACCACGTTGCCATCCTTCGAGCTAATTCTGGATCGTTCCCCGCGGCATACAAAGAAACCTTGGTGGAATTTCCCCGCGAACTTCGCGACCCCGAATCGGTTGTCCCCGAAGACGACAAGACACTCCACGATCAAGAGGAACGCCGCCTGTTCTACGTGGCCATGACCCGCGCCCGCGACTCGCTCACCATCTACGCCAAAGGAGGCACCGGCAAGGCTGATCCCACGCCCCCCGGTTACTTGCGCCTGCTGCTGAAGGACCCGACTCTTCACCGCTATCTGCGTCAGCGCCCGCCCCGCGGCTTCCAGACTGACATCTTCGCCAACGCCAGTCCGGCGCCGGTGGGTGTGGCCGCCTGGGTTGCCATGTCGCCAGCCTCGAATCTAGGCGCGCGCCTCAGCGCCAGCGCAGTGCAGACCTACGAAACCTGCCCGCTCCAGTTCAAGCTCGATCGCGAGTGGAGAATCCCCGGCGAAGTCCCCGCCGCCATGCAATACGGCGGGACCATGCACCGAGTGCTACGGGCTTACTACCTTTCGGTTCAGCAGGGCCGCCCCATGACCGAAGCCTCCCTGCTGGACCTGTTTCGCGCCGACCTGGCCGACGCTAAGATTCAGGACGCCTACCAGCACGATCTCTATCTGCAGCAGGGAATCGAGCAGCTCAAGCAGTTTCTGGTTCTGTGCCAACGGGGTGAAGTGCCTGAAGTCCTGCACACCGAGGAATTCTTCGAGGTGAAAGTTGGCGCAACCATGGTGGCCGGGAGAATCGATCGGGTGGACAAGCTTCCCGACGGCCGCGTGGTTATCACTGACTACAAGACCGGCAAGCCACTCTCACAGGAGGATGCGGACGACAGCCTGCAGCTCTCAATCTATGCCTTGGCCGCCCGCGAGAAATGGGGGTATCGCGCTGACCATCTGGCTTTCTACAACCTGAGTGAGAACACCTCGGTCGTCACTCATCGCAGTGAGGCCCAGCTTCAGGAAGCTCAGGCCAAAGTCGAGGCCGTGGCCCAAAACGTCGCGGAAGGGAAGTTCGACGCTAAACCCAGCTTCAGTTGCCGCTTCTGCGCCTACAGGGTTTTGTGCCCCGCAACCGAAAAACGCTTTTGATTTCACCAGGATTTGTAAGGCACCTGGATCGACACGATGCGTCCAGCCGCGGAGCGGCGCAAGAATAAAGCCCACGGCGCAAGCCGTGGGAAGACTCTCGTCGAGAGATAAATCACCACCCGCACCTGTCCTAGGACCCACAAAAACTTAGGGGACGCTTTTGGCGTCCCCTTTGCTTTTGCCTTGACTGAAGACTAGTGTTTCTTCTTGCCAGCCTTCTTTGCTTTCTTCTTGGTTGCCATTTAACTATTCTCCCTTTCCATTGTTCATGGATTCGCAACGATGATTTGCTGCGACTGATTGAAATCTAGAGTCATTGAAAAGTGATGTCAAGAAAAAAATGACGTAATTTTCGCTTTCGACCACCACACCAAAGTCACCCGCTCGCTGCGAAGGAGAAAATTTCGAGCGCGAGCGTCGCGGTCAGCGTCGACGGAATGAAATGTTCTTCGTTAACAGCGACGCAACATCCGGTCGCCCCAATTTTCTCTTCGGACTGATTTCATGGTGGGCCCAGACTGCAGAGCTTCACCGTCGCCGCACAATTTCAACTTTTTCCCGCGTCGCGCATCTATAATTTGACCAGCACGAATACTCGCAGGAGCACTCATATGGCTGCTTTCGACGATGTTGTCATCATTTCCGGCTGTCGCACCCCGGTGGGAAAATTTCAAGGAAGTCTGTCCGATCTCGCCGCTCCTCAAATCGGCGCCGTCGTGGTGCGCGAGGCGGTCAAGCGCGCCAACCTCGACCCCAAACAGATCGACGAATGCATCATGGGCAACGTACTCTCCGCCGGCCTCGGCCAGAATCCCGCCCGCCAGGCCGCCATCTTCGGAGGTCTCGCTCCCGAGGTGGGTGCCATGACTATAAACAAAGTGTGTGGCTCGGGACTCAAAGCTGTCGCCCTCGCCGCGCAGGCCATCCAGACTGGGAACAGCTCCATGGTGGTTGCCGGCGGCATGGAGTCCATGACCAACGCACCCTACCTGCTCCCACAGGCGCGCAAAGGATATCGCCTCGGCAATGCCCAGGTCATCGACTCCATGGTCAACGACGGTCTCTGGGACATTTACAACAACTACCACATGGGCATCACCGGCGAGAACGTAGCCGAGAAGTACGGCATTACCCGCGAAGAGCAGGACCAGTTCGCCGTGAACTCGCATCGTAAGGCCGTCTCCGCCATCAAGGAATGCCGCTTCAAATCGCAGATCGTTCCCGTTGAACTGCCCGCAAGGAAAAAAGGCGAAGCCCCGGTGATCTTCGACAAAGACGAATCCCCGCGCGAAGACACCACCATCGAAATCCTGCGTGCACTCAAGCCTGCCTTCAAGAAAGACGGCACCGTGACCGCCGGCAACGCACCCGGGGTGAACGATGGCGCTGCCGCTGTGGTCGTCACCAGCGCGAAGCGTGCCCAAGAGCTCGGCGCCAAGCCCATGGTCCGCATCGTGGCCCAAGCCACCAGCGGCGTCGAACCTAAATGGGTCATGATGGCCCCCGTGGGCGCGGTCCGGCAGATTTGGGAGAAGACCGGCTGGAAGAACGAAGACGTGGATCTCTACGAGCTTAACGAAGCCTTCTCAGTGCAGGCGCTCGGCGTGATGCGCGAGCTCGGCCTCGATCCTAACAAGGTCAACGTGAACGGCGGCGCAGTCGCCATCGGCCATCCCATCGGCGCCAGCGGCGCGCGCGTCCTGGTTACGCTGATCTACGAAATGATTCGTCGCGACGTTCATCGCGGGATCGCCGCGCTTTGCCTCGGCGGAGGCAACGCAGTCGCAATGGCAGTCGAGCGGTAGAGCTTGGCCTCGAGCCTATTCCGCCCGCAACGTGATAGCTGGATCCACCTGTGCTGCCCGCCACGCCGGCACCCAGCATGCGACCGCTGACACCGCCCCTAGCAATGCGATCACGCCCAGATACGTGACCGGGTCGAGCCGCGACACGCCGAACAGTAGCGTAACCAAGGCGTGACTCGCGACCACCGCTCCGCTGAGCCCGATAAGAACCCCAAGCACGGTGAGCGTCATCCCCTGCCGCACTACCAGCGCGAGAATATCACCGGGTGTCGCGCCCAGCGCCACTCGCACCCCAATCTCGCGCGTGCGTTCGCAGACGCTTCCCGATAGCACGCCATAGATTCCCGTGGCCGCAAGCGCCAGGGCCACTAGACCGAATGCCTCGAACAGGATCAGCACAAAGCGCCGTTCGGCCTCTGACCTGGCCAGCAGGCTATCCATGGTAGCCACCCGCACGATTGGCTGATCCTTGTCCACCGACCAGATCGCATCTCTGATAGCGGGAGCAAGCGCCGCCGCGTCGACCTTGGTGCGCACTACCAGCGACTGCACATTGTCGACCCAGGACCACTGCGTAGATGAGGTGTAGAAAGCATCTGAATCGCTCAGCGCCAGCGAAGCCTGCCTCACATCGCCCACCACCCCCACAATCGTTCCCCACGGCCGATCCGCGTGGCCAATATCAGGGCCAATGCGAACCCGTTGCCCAAGCGGGTCCTGATTGGGAAACTTCCGCTTGGCGAAGGATTCGCTGATCAGCACCGCTTGCGGCGCTCCTGGCACGTCATGCTCGCCGAGCAGGCGCCCGCGGCGCAGCGGAATTCGCATGGTCTCGAAATAGCTGGGGCTTACCGCGTAGCGAAACCCATTGTCGCCGTCGCTGCTCGCATCCACCGCAAACTGTATGCCATAAGATTCAAAATCCCCGCTCAATGGCAACTGGCTGGTGAACGCTGCGGCCGTGACGCCAGGAACCTGGCGAACCGCGTCCACGGCCTTGCTGAAGAATTGCGCTCTGGCGATGTCAGTGTCAAAGCGGTGGCCGGCCTCTTGCACCTGCATGGTAAGCACATGTGACGCATCGAAGCCCGGGTCGATCGCGAACAGGCGCTGCAGGCTGCGCAACATCAATCCGGCACTTACCAGTAAGACCAGTGCCAGCGCAACCTCTGCCACTACCAGCGTGCGCCGCGTCACTTGGTGGCCGCCAGCCGTGCGTTGTGAACTCTGCCGTACTCCCAGGTGCAAGTTACTGTCGGAAGCGAGCAATGCCGGAATCAACCCAACCGCCAGGCCGATGAGCGCGGTGATGCCGAGTGCGAACGCAAATACCGTGAGGTCGACGCGGATCGCGTTTACCCGCGGTAGCTCAGTGGGGCTGAGCGCCGACCAGTGCCTGCACACCAAACCGGGCCACTATCATCCCGCAAACACCCCCAAGCACCGCCAGCAGCAAACTCTCCGTAAGCAGCTGCCGGATCAGTCGCAGCCGTCCCGCCCCCAGCGCGGCACGCATGGCGAGTTCGCCGCGCCGCTTTGCCCCGCGGGCGAGCAACAGGTTTGTAACGTTCACACACGCCACCATAAGCACCAGGATTACTGCCCCCAGAACGGCGAGCAGCGCCGGCCGGACCCCGCGGGTGACTTCATCTTGCAATGAGTTTGTGGCGATCCCGTGCTCGAGAGCTGCCCAGGATGGCCGCGGAAACGCTGGCACTGGCGTATGCGCGACCCTGTCAAGATCACTTCGCGCCTGATCGATGCTGACTCCTTCCCGTAATCGCCCTACCATCCGCAGATGATGACCCCACTCCCGGGTCTGCGTCGAAGCGATATTTCCGCTGTCGTACTGCAAAGGCGACCATGCTTTCGCCGAAGAAACCAAAACGTTGTCGAATGTGGCCGGCATCACACCGATGACCGTGTAGCTGTCATCATTGAGTTTGATCTGTCGTCCAACCAGCGCGTTGTGGGCGCCGAATCGCCGCCACAACCCATTGCTCAGGATCACCACTTTGGGGCCGTTCAGCACATCGTCCGCAGGTTCGAAGTTTCGTCCCAGCGCCGGAGACACTCCCAACACGCGAAAGTAGTCGGCCGTCACTTTTTGACCATCGAGACGCTCCGGCCGGTCCGCTCCGGTCAGAGTGGGTTGCCATGGGTCCGCCACCGCCAGCATCTCGAAGGAGCGGTTCCGCTCCGCCAGTTCGCGATAGGTGTGGAAGGTTTGGGCGATGCGGGTGCCGTCATCACTGACGTACGACATCATCATGATTCGGCTCGCGTCAGGATAGGGCAGAGGCTCGAACAGAATCGGGTTCACCGCACTGAAGATCGCGGTGCTGGCCCCGATGCCAAGGCCCAGGATCAAGATTGCAGTGCAGGCAAAGCCCGGACTCTTTCGCAACTGGCGGAACCCGTACTCCAGATCCTGAAGCAGGCTGTTCATGGTCTAATCCCCTGGCAATCGCCTGACGAGAATTACAGATTCAGGGGAAAGAGTGCAAACTTCCGGCCACTGACTGTTGGGGCTAAGTCTAAGGCTTCCAACGCCTGAGCCGGTTTGAGGCTAAGAACCGTGAGGGCCTGGTGTTCACTCTCGGACGCAGCCGTCCGAAAGCGAACATTCACGGAGGGTTTTCGTATTCCCTCGTCCGGCCAATCGCCCACTCTAGAACCCTAGCCGTAGCATGAACTGAATCTGCCGCGGAGTTCCTGTCCCCACCGGGCCAGTATTCACGCTCGAAATGATGCTGCCGAAAACTCCTGGTCCGGCCGAGAAGTCGGCCTGCGGCAACCCATACTGGGGATGGTTGAAGATGTTGAAAAACTCCGCACGAAACTCCAACCGAACTCGCTCCGTCAGCGGAATGTGTTTCCCCAACCCCATGTCAATCTGCCACGCCCCCGGACCGCGCGCGAGGTCGCGGGGAGCATTCCCGAATGTGCCCGCCGCTGGCGCCACGAACGCCGCGGGATTAATCCACTCCGCAATCGTAGAGCCGCCCGGCGGAGTGAGCGAAACTCCTGGCACCAGATCGGGACGCTGATTGTTGGTGTTGCCATCCGGCACATCCGACGACGAACGATCCACTGTAACGTTGACCGGAAATCCCGTGCGCGCCACGACCATGGAAGTTACTTCCCACGATCCAACAATGTCGCTCCAAATCCCCGGTTGGTTTACAAACTGCTTGCCCCGCCCGAAAGGAAGTTGATACACCAAGTTTCCATTGAACACCTGGCGCACATCCCAGATGCCATCAGCGCGCTCACATGGCTGGCAGGCAACATTCTGCGCCACCAACGAGTCGCCGTCGCCACTGCCGTTCGAACCGTCGTCAATTTCATGCGCCCACATGTAGTTGGCTGACAGCAGGAAGCCGTGCGAGAACGAACGCTTCACCGAAAGGGAAAGCCCATTGTAGTTACTGTTATTGGTGTTGCCTCTCCAATCCACCTGCCCAAATTGCGGGAAAGGACGAGTCCCGGTCAGCGGATCAACCACGTTCACTTCAGAAAGCGTCAGCAGATGGTGGCCCTCGCTGCCCACATAAGAAACCGTTCCCACAAAATTCGCCGGCAGCTCTTGCTGTACCGAAATGCCCCATTGATCGACGAATGTATCCTTGCGGCGGCGGTCATCGGCGCGTGGAGAAATCTTTCCGGTCACATCGACCAGGAACGGATCAATCGGAAAGCTGAGATCGGGGATCGTCTTCCGCGACAAGGAATATCGGAAGACTTCGTTCGAGTTGGGCAGATTCTGGTCGTCCAACTGGCCGTCCTCATGGTACATCCCAAAGCCGGCGCGAAGCACCGTCCGCCCGCTTCGAGTAGGCGCCCAGGCAAAGGCGATGCGCGGATCAAGGTCGCCGTAGTTGGGCCGTCCGAAGCTGGCCCCGACTCCACAGAAACCCTGGGGTCCGCAAGTGTCAAAGTCGAAAGGGTTGGAACGGCCCTGAGTCTCATGAAAAATGTTGAAAAAGCTGTAGCGCGCCCCCAAGTTCACGGTGAGGTTGGGCAGCCACTTGAATTCATCCTGGATGTAACCGAAATATTGCGTCTTGCGCAGCCCGTTGACCGGCAAAAGGGCGGTTAGGCTGGCCGTACTTACCTCGTCCGCGGCGAAGGCATCGGTGGAGGCAAAACTAACCGTTCCACTCGACCCGGTTCCCTGGTTCATTTGGATGCGCCGGATCTCAACCCCAGCCTTCAAAGTGTGGCGTCCCCTGATCCAGGTCAGGTTGTCGATTCCGGAAAACGAATTGCCTACACCCGTGCTCACGCGGTTGTTGTTCAGGTTGGTAAAACCCGAAACCGCGAAAGCGTACAGCGATCCAGTCTGATTGATATTGGTTGTGAAAGCCGTGCTGCGATTGAAGCCGAATTTGACCTCGTTCAAAAGCGTCGGCGAAAAAATGTGCAATAGCTCAATGCCCGTATTTACCGGGGAAGAAGTGAGCTGCTGCTGGTCCGCCAGATATGCTCCTGAACTGGCGAGTGGCGCCAGGCTCACGGCTTCATCAATGTTGGCCCGAACGAACATCGTGGTCCGATCCGAGAAGCGATGATCGAGGCGGAACATGCCGGAATCTTCGTGCACCACCTGCCTGCCCTCACCCACGAATTCCGCGATGTCAGGGCTGATCAAGGTCTGCCCTTTGGGATAAGCATTGAGAATTGGAATCAGCGCTGGAGACTCCGCCGCCACCTGGGCCCGGAAGGCATCGCTGGGCACGAAACCCGGCAGCGTCTGACCCAGAATCTGCCGGTACCCTTCGTAAGCCGCAAAGAAAAAAGTCCTATCACGCCGGATGGGTCCGCCCACCGATGCTCCGAACTGATTCAAGTGGAAAGGCGGCTGCTCGGGATTCAGCATATCAATCGGTTCCCGGGCATCGAACACGTTGTTGCGAAAGAACTCGAAAGCATTCCCGTGGAGCTGATTCGTACCCGACGGCGAGGTTACGATCAACTGTCCGCCCCCAGTTCCTCCCGCCTCCGCCGTGGCCAGCATCGAGTCGACCCGAAACTCCTGGATGGTATCGAGAGGAATCGCCAGACGCACATAGGGCTGCTGCGCCTGGTTAATGACGTTAGTGGCGTCAATGCCGTCGTAAGTAAAATTGTTGTCGTCCCTCCCCCTTCCGGCGAATCGCACTGCCCGTTGATTACTCCCTCCGGTATCGACGGCGCCCGGCGCCAGGGCCGTGAGCGTGGCCCAGTTGCGGCCGTTCAACGGCAGTTCCTTGATCTGTGCCTGTTCAATGCCAGTCCCCAACGCATTGGAGGTTTCGTTCAGCTGCTCGGAACTGGCCGACACCTCGACTTGCTCCTGACCACCAGACACCTGGAGCGTGGCGTTGAGCGTGCGGGTCTGGGCCACCGCCTGCACTACATTCTCAAAGCTGACAGTCTTGAATCCGTCGTGGGCAAAAGAGATGGTGTAGACCCCGACCGGCAACTCGGGCACGTCATAGGTTCCTCGAGGAGAAGATGTCGTCTCCCGCCGCAGTCCGGTGGAGTTCTGCACCGCCAAGACATGCACTTGTGGCAACACCCGCCCTGACGAATCTGTTACCGTGCCATTCAACCCGGCGCGGTCTACCTGTGCCGCGGACGAAAACGCCAGGCACAGAACGATGCCAACCATGCGTAGGAAATGACTTCCTTTTAGGCCATTCATAGGGATTTTGCGATTAACTTGCCGACTACCTTAGTAATCTCGGTCTGCTACTACCAGCCTCGTAGGCAACGAACGCCCGGTAGTTCAAATCTGTCTTGCGTGCCATAACTAGTACCGCAACGAGAGCAACAAGTTGATGACACCAAGATTAAACCTTGATGAATTGCGCGTCGAAAGCCAGACGGCACCGTTTGGTGCTTCGCCGCCCTGTGAGAATTCTAAGCTTATGGCGAGTCTCACGAACATTAAACTCGTGATTCTCAGGTCATACCCCGTTCGGAATACACCACCGTAGCGCTCGGGGAATTCCATTGTGAAAGAGTGTGGTGGAGGCGAGTCAACTGGCATCCGGGACAATAGCGATCAGGGGTATTCCGAATTCAAGACCCACATTTGCGGCGGGCCGCCTGAGGAATCCGTGTAGTCGGGCGAGGTGGTCAGCTTGCCGGTATCGCCCCCACCGGCAGCGTCACCGTAAACACCGCGCCGCCGCCCGGCCCCGACGCCGCCTCCACGTTGCCGTTATGTTCGCGAAGGATTGCCTTGCAGATGCTCAGTCCCAGACCTGTGCCCCGTCCCGGCCGCTTGGTCGTATAGAAAGGATCAAAGATGTTGGGCAAAATGTCCGGCGGTATCCCCGGGCCATCGTCCTGAAAGGTCACGGCAACCGACTTGTCCCGCTTCTCCAGCCGGATACGCAACGTACCATGGTCACGGACTTCGCGCATCGCCTGTTCTGAGTTCAAGATCAGGTTCAGAAACACCTGCATCAGTTGGTGCGCGTCCCCAATCACCGAAGGAATGGAACTCTCGCGTAGAAAATCTACTGTGATGTTGCTCTTGCGCAGTGAATAAGCGTGCAGGTGCAGGGTTCTCTGTACCAGTTCACCCAGGTCGATTGCCGCCTTGCCCGGCGCCGGCGGCCGCGAGAAGTACATCAGGTTCTGAACAATTTCCACCGCGCGCCGCGCTTGTTGTTGCAACATCTCTAGCTGCTTGTGCTGAGCCTGCCCCGTTTGCGAATCCTGCAGCAGTTCGCTCATCCCTAGAATACCGGTAAGTGGGTTGTTCAGCTCATGGGCAAACCCACCAATCATTTGGCCCATGGCCGCCAGGCGTTCGCTCTGGATGATCTGCTGCTCCAGTTTCTTTTCCACCGTGATGTCACGCACGGAAACGATCACGCCGCTCACTTTGCTTTCCGCGTCGAATAACGGGCTGGCCGAAGCACGCATCGTTCGCCAGCTTCCGTCGCGATGGCGGGCGCCACACTCGCAGGTGCCGAATCGCTGCTGCCCCGCGATCAAATTACGGACCAATGTCAGCAGTTCGGCGGAGTAGTCCTGCCCCGCTTCGATCTTCTTCTTCAACAAGTCTTCCGGCGTGTAGCCCAGCAGATCACGTACCCGTGAGCTCACAAAGCTATAGCGCTCTTCAAGATCAATGACCAGGATCAAGTCAGGGAAGCTCTCGAGCAAGTCGCGCTGAAACTCCTCCTGGCGCCGCAGCGCTTTTTCCATCTCGCGCCGCTCGCTTACGTCCACCAGCGTGCCCTGGTAGCGCACGATCTTGCCCGCAGCGTCCCAAACCGCGCGCGAAGTATCAAGAAACGTGCCCAGCCGCCCCCCTTTTCGGCGCAGCGTGATCTCCCGCGCGCGTACGCCCCCTTGATCGTCCGCGCTTCTTCCCAGCACCGGACTCTGATTGGCGTCGGAATTCAGCCCCGTGGGATCGAGCGCCAGCAGCTCCTCTTTGTTCTCATACCCCAGCACCCGCACCAGGGCCGCATTGCCGTCGAGCAGTTTTCCATCCGGAGTGCTGAAGTAAACCCCTTCCTGCAAGGTCTCGAACAGCTCCGTGAAGCGCCGTTCTTTCTCGCGCTCCTCGGTCACGTCACGGGCCAGCGTGCTCACTCCCACAACCTCGTCGCCCTTTACGATGGCATTGACCACGCAATCGAAGTACAGCGTCCGCTTACTCGATTTGAAACGCACCGTGACCATCCCTGACCAGCGCCTCTTCTCAAGAAAACGGCCTAGCCCGTGCTCTACATCCTCACGCTTGGGTTCATCCAGGAACTCGTCCAGTTTGTGACCAACCACTTCCGTATAAGGGATGTCCAGCAGTTCTGCCATTCGTCGGTTAACCGTGCGCAGTTTGCCATCCAGCGAGACCGCAAAGGCTACATCGTCGAAGGAATCGATCAGCTCCTTGAAACTCCGTTGCGACCGCGCAATCAACTGGCCCAGTTGATCGAGTTGCTGTTCGCTGGGAGTGCTGGCGCGCTCCTGCAAATCTCGCACCAAAGCCTTAAGTTCAGTGACGCGCTTCCGCCGGCCATACGCAAAACCTGCGAACGCGATGGCCACGCACAGGACACCAATGGAGAGCAAACCCAGATGGTAAGGGAGATTCTCTAGACGTTCCCAGGACTCGGCGGCCAGCCCTGTGGCCATTAACACCAAAAACAGCAGCGCCGTCCGCCACAGCCAGTTCTCTTCCTTTTCCAGTTGGCTGGGAGCGCGTGCCTGTCCCGGATGTTTCTCTTCCTCTGCCATAGGTTGCGAGTGCTCTTACTACGGTGAGCCGCATCTGGCAGCTAAGCCGTAGCTGAATCCTAGTTCACGTCGCAGACGCAAACAACCAAACAAGTAGTAGGAAGTTTGGTTCCCACTTAGCCTCCGGTTCACACATCGCCTGTGGTCACTTATCACCCTTTGCCGGTGACCGCTGTCACCAATAGATCTTGCCCGAAAGCTGTACGGTCAAAATCGCGGTTGTGTGCGGGCAAAACCTGTCGTTGGCCATGGAGACTTCCTCAACATAACACCATGCTCTACAAGACCATGAGCGCGGCGGTGTATGGCATCGACGCCAACATCATTGAGGTCGAAGTCGATGTCTCCGGTATCAAGACCATGGAGGACCAGTTCCACACTGTCGGCCTGCCCGATGCCGCCGTCCGCGAGAGTCGCGACCGCGTGCGCTCCGCGCTCCGCAACTGTGGCTACGACATTCCCACCACTCACATCACCGTGAATCTCGCACCCGCCGACATCAGAAAAGAGGGCTCAGGCTTTGACTTGCCCATGGCCCTGGGCATCGTGGGTGCCTACGGCGGGCTAAATAAGAAGGAAGTTCCCGACTGCCTGTTCGTGGGCGAGTTGTCGCTCGACGGTGGGGTCCGCGGGGTTCGCGGCGCGCTGCCCATCGCCATTGAAGCCCGCGGCCGAAAGATTGCCCGCCTGGTCGTCCCCGAACTCAACGCCACGAGAAGCCGCCATGGTCGGCGGAGTCGACGTTTATCCCGTGAAGTCACTGCTCGATGTAATCCGCTTTGTGAACACCGGCAACGGCATCATGCCGCTGAAAGTGGATGGCCAAACCCTGCTCAGCGAAGCCGCCGCACTACACCGTCGATTTCAAAGATGTCCGCGGCCAGCAAACCGCCAAGCGCGCCCTCGAAGTAGCCTGCGCCGGAGGCCACAACCTCTTGATGATCGGACCGCCAGGGTCGGGCAAGACCATGCTCGCCAAACGCATGCCCACCATCCTGCCTCCGTTCACCTTTGAAGAAGCCCTGGAGACGACCAAAATTCACAGCGTGGCCGGAGTGCTCGATGCCGGAGCCGGCCTGGTCGGAGTTCGTCCCTTCCGCTCGCCCCACCATACGATTTCCGACGCCGGCCTGATCGGCGGCGGCGCCGTCCCCCGTCCCGGCGAAGTTTCGCTATCGCACAACGGCGTGCTCTTCCTCGACGAACTGCCGGAGTTTCCCCGCAACGTCCTCGAAGTGATGCGGCAGCCGCTCGAAGACGGCAATGTCTGCATCGCGCGCGCCGCCATGTCGCTGACTTTCCCCGCGCGTTTCATGCTGGCAGCGGCCATGAATCCCTGCCCCTGCGGTTACTTCAACGACCGCACCCGCGACTGCCGTTGCACCCCGCCCATCATTCAGCGCTACATGTCGAAGATCTCCGGACCGCTGCTCGACCGCATCGACATTCACATCGACGTGCCGGCGGTGAACTACAAGGAAATCCGCTCGAAATCCGAGCCGGAGAACTCAGCCGCCATCCGCGAGCGCGTAGTGCGGGCCCGCGAAACCCAACTGCGAAGATTCGCCGCCACACCCCGCGACAAGATCTACAGCAACGCCCAGATGGCCCCCCGCCACATCCGTACCTTCTGCGAACTCTCCGCCGACTGCGAGCGCCTGCTGGAGCGCGCCATGCTGCAACAAAGCCTAACCGCCCGCGCCCACGACCGCATCCTGAAAGTAGCCCGCACCATCGCCGACCTCGAAGGCGTGCCGGCATTGAGCCCAAACACATCGCGGAAGCGATTCAATACAGGACGCTGGATCGGACGTTCTGGGCGTGAATCATAAAAAAGGGAAGCTGCGGAGCAGCGCAAGAATAAAGCCCACGCCGCAAGGCGTGGGTAAAAAGCGGAACGACGCAGAAGCCCCGTAGGGGCGTAAGAACATGGGCCACACCTCAACAAATCTCCTGGTGCACATCATCTTCAGCACCAAAAAACGCGCCCCATTCATCACCACCGAAATCGAATCCGATCTACACGCCTACCTCGGCGGAATCATCCGTGAAATCGGAGGCGTAGCTCGCCATCAACGGAACCACCGACCACGTGCACGTTCTGACCCGTGTACCAGCCAAACGTTCCATTGCCGATCTGGTGTGCCTCATCAAAACCAATTCGTCCCGCTGGGTACACGACGTTGGCCGAGCATCGTGACTTCGCCTGGCAAACCGGTTACGGAGCGTTCTCGGTGAGCGAGTCCGGAGTAGACGCGGTGAAGGATTACATCGCACATCAGCAGGAGCATCATAAGAAACAGTCATTCCAAGACGAATTTCGGGCCTTCCTCCGCAAGAACAAAATCACATTTGACGAACGCTATCTCTGGGATTGACCTTCTTACGCCCTCCGGGGCTTCCCGATTTGTGTCTGGGTCGACCCACGGCTTACGCCGTGGGCTTTATTCTGACGCCGCTACGCGGCTCTGACCTAACCTTCCCCGGAAGTTGCAAGCCGGCGAAGAACGTCGCGGCGCGCGGATAGCAAGAAGCCAAGCTGCGGAGCAGCGCAAGAATAAAGCCCACGCCGTAAGGCGTGGGTACGTGGGTCCATCAAAGCCAACAATCCCCCTGCAAGAAACACTTGACTCCGCGTTCTCTTTCACGTAAGGTGTAGCGTTCCGAAGGCTTAAGTAGCTGATTTCGCCCGACGAACCTCCGCTGACAATCGCGGCTTTTCCCAAAAAGTGAGAAACTTTCGGGTCAGGCGGAGCATCTATACCAGTAACCAGAGCTTTCCCGTACAACCCATCTGCAATGTGTAGTTTACGTGCTCTGGCCCGAAAAGCGGCAGCACGCGGATGGGCGCTCGACCGGACGGCTTGGATCAGGAAGGACTAATAATCATGCGTTCTGATCGCGTTTTCGATGCTTTACAGACATTACGGAACCGATATATGCTTTGCCAGCTTGCCTCCAAAGCTACCCGGAAGTTTCACAAGCCCAACACCAGAATCCAGGAAACCATGAACGAAGTGTTGGACCGGATTGCAAGCTCGGAACGGCAGACGGTTCTGTCGGAGCCGGAAAACTTCGCCGAGGCGCAACGGCGGGCTGCGTAAAACCAGCCCCGCCGTTTTTCCCCTCGCTTGGGCAAGTCTTTCCTGTGTGACCCTCCTTAAATTGAAAATCCCTTCGCAGGTGAACTAGATAATGACCATCGCAGAGCTAAAAGAAAAAAACATAACTGAGCTGACCAAGATCGCCCGATCTTTGGATCTGCCCGGCGCCAGCGGCTTGCGCAAACAGGACTTGATCTTCAAGATCCTGCAGGCGCAAAGCGAAAAAGAAGGCCACATCTTCGCCGAGGGCGTGCTCGAAATCCTGCCCGACGGCTACGGCTTCCTCCGCTCGCCCGACTACAACTATCTGCCCGGCCCCGATGACATTTACGTCTCGCCCTCGCAGATTCGCAAATTTGACCTCAAAACCGGCGACACCATCAGCGGCCAGGTCCGTCCCCCGCACGAGGGCGAAAAATATTTCGCGCTGGTGAAGATCGAAGCCGTTAACTTCGAATCGCCGGACGAGGCTCGCAACAAGATCCTGTTCGACAACCTGACACCACTGTATCCGCAGGAGCGGCTGAAACTCGAAACCGTCCGCGAGAACGTCAGCGCCCGGGTCATGGATCTGCTCACCCCTCTCGGCAAGGGACAGCGCGGCCTGATCGTTTCGCCGCCGCGCGCCGGCAAGACCATGCTCTTGCAGAACGTCGCCAACTCGATCACTACCAACCATCCCGAAGTCGTGCTGATGGTGCTGCTGATCGACGAGCGCCCGGAAGAAGTCACCGACATGCAGCGCTCCGTCAAGGGTGAGGTAATCTCCTCAACCTTCGACGAGCCCGCCGCCCGCCACGTGCAAGTCGCCGAAATGGTGATTGAGAAGGCCAAACGGCTGATCGAGCACAAGCGTGACGTCGTAATCTTGCTCGACTCCATCACCCGTTTGGCGCGCGCCTACAACACCATCGTCCCGCCCAGCGGCAAAGTCCTCTCCGGCGGCGTCGACTCAAACGCCTTGCAACGTCCGAAGCGCTTCTTCGGATCCGCACGAAACATCGAAGAAGGCGGATCATTGACCATCATCGCCACCGCCTTGATCGACACCGGCTCCCGCATGGACGACGTGATCTTCGAAGAGTTCAAAGGCACCGGCAACTCGGAAATCATCCTGGACCGCAAACTGGTCGACAAGCGCGTATTCCCGGCCATCGACATTCAGCGCTCCGGCACGCGAAAAGAAGAGTTGCTGATTCCGAAAGAAGACCTGACTCGCATCTGGGTCTTGCGCAAAGTGCTGAACCCCCTGTCGCCGGTAGAAGCCATGGAATTGCTGATCGACAAGCTCAATAAAACCAAGTCGAACGGCGAGTTCCTGGCCAATATGAGCTCGTTGTAAGATTCTCGTCGGACAAGTCGGGGCAGGTGTCCTCACCTGCTCGCAGTTTCTTTTTCTGCAATCCTACCGAGCTTTTCTCCGCGATCTCAGCCAGGCCTTTCTCCGCGATCTCTGCTCGCCTCTCTCCGCGTTCTCTGCGATGAGCTTTTGTTCTTGAGCGTACCAAGGTACCATAGTACATTAATCGTTGAATGAACGAAGCCAACCTCATTATCGAGCGCGTGCAAACTGGCGTTCGCATCGAAAAACGCCTGCTGAAAGTCCTCAAGGCGTTCGCGGAATACAAAGACATGACCCTGGGCGATCTGCTCGAGGGAATTGTCCTGCACGCCTTCGATGGCAAGGCGCCCTTCAGTCGCGAGTCCCTCTCCCGCATTGCTGATCTCAAGAAGTTCTATGGCCTGACGCTGAACGCCAGCACCAGTCATCGCCTGAAGGAAGCCGCAGTCGGCGCAAGAACAGTGCGCACCAAAAGGAAAAAGTCGCAGTCAAGTGAAACCGAATGACCCAGGAAGGCAACAAACTCGCCCGAACTGGCCTGCAATGGTCACTGGGCCTGGTGTTGATCTACGAATGCTCTCGCCTGGTTTTTAGCGCAGGTGCCAGGCATACTTTTGAGACGACCCACCTGCCACAGTGGCTCCGGTTGGCCATAGGGTCAGTCGAACTGCTTGGGGCGATTCTTTTCCTGATTCCGCCGACGGTCATTGCCGGCGGCCGTCTTCTGCTCGCAACTTTCGGCGTCGCAGCAGTCATCCACATCCTTCACGGCCAGCCCGACGTGGGATATCTGGTCATCTACGCTATGGCGGTATTGACCGTAGTGACCGGTCGCTGATCCTGATCGAAACCAAAGCCCGAGTGGCGTCTACCCCGCTTTCGTCCCACCCTGGTCCATCACGTAAACCCGGCCCGGCGCCGCAGTCTGAATCTTGTTCTTCTCAAAACTCTCCTTAATCCGTCGCCGCAATTCGCGGCTCACAGCAAACTGCTGGTTAGGCTTGGTCTTCAGCAGCATCAGGTATTCCGCCTCGCCATTGCCGAAACGATCAATCCCCGGTACCTGCACTTCACTGACAATCTGATCTGCAAACCCCGGGTCGTGCTTAATTTCCTCACCAATCTGCTGCAGCAACTTCACGATCCGGTCGCTGGGTTCGCTATAGGCCACCACCACCCGCATCGCCACCTGCGACCAATCCCGCGTCAGGTTCGAGACGATTGTGATCTGGCTGTTGGGCACCACGTGGACAGTCCCATCATCGTCCCGTAACGTCGTGCGGCGCAGGCTCATTTCCTCCACAATCCCCTTCACCCCCGCAATGCTGACCTTGTCCCCAATGTCGTACTGGTTGTCCAGCAGAATGTAGAACCCGTTGATAAAGTCCTTCACCAGGGTCTGGGCGCCGAAGCCAATGGCGATGCCGGCCACTCCCGCACTCGCCAGCAGCGGGCCCAGGTCGAACCCAAACAAAGGAAGCAACTCCAGCGCGGCGACGAACAGGATGATGAAGACGCCCACGCTGGTAATCACGCTGGCCAGAGTGCGCACCTGCTGTGTCCGGAATCCCGGAGGCAGTCTGCGAGTCTGCAGCGCGGCCACCTTCCCGGCAATAGTCCGCAGAATCCAGATCAGTAGGCACGAGACCAGCGTGACCGTGAGAATCTTGAGACCGTCGTGACGAAGAAACGCGCGCGTGTCTTCTCCCCAACCGCGCACCAGGTCCGGCAAATTTCCGTCTGCAGGGATCAACATGTGGTTCCAGCGCGGATTATAGCAAGTTGGGGCAGACAGTTTGACCGCCGTATAATCTACCTATTCCGACCCGTGAGGTGATTGTGCGATCGCTCGTGTCTCTCTCACTTCTGTTGCTGACGCTAACCCTGCCCACGCCATCGTTCCCCATTAATTCCCCACAGGCCCAACACGTACACGACCCCTACGCCGTTCCCGAAGATCCGGAGCATCAGGCGCTGGAGAAAGAAATGTCTAAAAAGGCCAATCAGGAACGCCAGGCTCAGCTTCGCCGCGACACCGAGCACCTGTTCCGCTTGTCCTCGGAACTGAAGCAGTATGTCGACAAATCCAGCGAGAACACCCTCTCTTTGGAAGTGATCAAGAAAGCGGAAGAGATCGAGAAGTTGGCCCGCAGCGTGAAGGAAAAGATGAAGGGCAACTAGCACCCTCGCCGCCTGCTGCAAGTTGACACGTATTCTTGACCCTGCTCCGCCTGTTTTACGCTACAATTGCAACTCGATAACAACAGGAAGGGATAACACCGGCAATGCCTCTGCCGCAAACCGAAGCTCCGGGACGGTTGCAAGCGGAATTGATGTCACGCGGCCTGCGTATGACTCACCAGCGCCGCACCATTCTCAGTATTGTAGAGACCGCAAAACAACACCTCGATGCCAGCCAGATCCTCCGCCGGGCACGCAAACTCGATCCCCAGGTCGACCGGGTCACCGTGTATCGCACTCTGAAGCTGTTAAAACGTCACGGTTTGGTGGATGAACTCGACCTCATGCATATGCAGGGCGAAAAACATTTTTATGAGCGCCGGCCCCAGCGCGACCACATCCATATGGCCTGTCTGCGTTGCGGTAAAATCACGGAATTCGAGAGCGATCTCTTCGACCGCTTGAAAGGCCAGATCCAGCGTGACTGCCAGTTCCACATCGTGGTGACCCGCCTCGAAGTTGGCGGCTATTGTGGGCAGTGCCGTTCGTCCAGTCAGCAGTGAGCCTTCTACTATTGCATCTGGTTGCAACAATCCTGACACAGAAAATGCTGCGTCCGTCTTGACCATCACGCCGCCGATCGCTAGGATGGAATCCATCAATCTTACATGCAACATAGTTGCAACTAATAAAGGAAGAGATGAAAGCCACTGCACTATTATTGTTGGCGATCTTCGCGGCAACCTTTTCCGCGGCCGCCCAGGAGCGCCCCTACTTCGTCACCTATTCCCACGAAATGGAAGAACCCGGAAATCTCGATATCGAAATCTTCAACGCAGTCGGCAAACCTCCCGGCGCCAATCGCTTTCTCGGTTCCAACATCGAGTTCGAGTACGGCGTGAAAACATGGTGGACCTCCGAGTTCTATCTCGACGGCCAGGCCACCGTGAACGACAGCACCATCTTCACCGGCTTTCGTTGGGAAAATCGCTTCCGGCCGCTGCTACGGGAACACTGGATCAATCCCGTCCTCTACGTCGAGTTCGAAAACACCAGCGCGGACAAGGCCCTGCGGGAAATCGTAGGCCACGATGGCGTCCCCGATTTCGCGGATTCTAACGCCATTGCCCGCCAGGACAAGGAGCGCGAAATCGAAACCAAATTGATTCTGGGCAGCAACTATCACGGCTGGAACATCAGCGAGAACATCATCGCTGAAAAGAACCTCTCAAACGATCCCTGGGAGTTCGGATACGCCTGGGCAGTCAGCCGGCCTCTCAAATTTGCCGCCAGCGCCCGCAAGTGCGCGTTCTGTGCCGAGCGTTTCCAGGCCGGTGTTGAGATGTACGGTGGCCTGGGCGATCGCTACAGCTTCGGGCTCAATCAGACGTCGCACTACTTCGGCCCCACCGTCAACTGGAGCGCTCCCGGCAACCTGACGCTGTCTTTTTCCCCGCAATTTGGCCTCAACGATTACAGCATCCCGCGCCTCTACCGCTTCGGAATCTCCTACGAGATCGAACAGTTCCTCGGCATTTTTCATCGGGAGACGAACTAATGCTCCGCAGGCTGCCAGTGTCCTTGCTCTTGGTTCTGCTCTCTGCTGTAACGCTGTTTGCTACCGCTGATGGCGCATGGCTGGCCAAGGTTCCGGCCAGCGATCATCAAAAAACCAACCCTTATCAGGGACAGCCCGACGCCATTGCCGCCGGCCGCAACATCTTCGAAGAGCACTGCGCCAAGTGCCACGGACAAAATGCTGAAGGCGTAAAGAAGCGCCCCTCCTTGCGAACCGCCCGGATTCAGCAACAAGCAACTGAGGGTGACCTGCACTGGCTGCTGGTCAACGGAAGCATGAAAAAGGGCATGCCTCCCTGGGCCAAACTGCCCGATCCCCAACTCTGGCAACTGATCACCTACCTGAAGTCGCTGCATGAGTGACCAAGACCGTGGCTAGGACAACCGCGAAACGAGCCGGTCTCATCGCTGTGGCGCTGGCAGTGTGCGCTCAGTTGGTCCCGGTGGCGAGAGATAATCCTCCGGCTCCGGCCGCCGGCCTCGTGTATGCCAGTGCGCCCGCTAATGTGCGCGCGGTATTCGACAATTCCTGCAACAATTGCCACTCCAGCCAAACCGCCTGGCCCTGGTACAGCTATGTGGCCCCGTTTTCGTGGATCGTCGCTCACGACGTCCATCAGGGACGCAAGCACTTCAATTTCTCCGCCTGGAATACCTACTCGCCAAAGAAGCGGCAAGAAAAGCTGGAAGCGATCTGTGAGCAACTCGTCAACGGCGATATGCCCGACGGCAAATATCTGCTGATCCATCGCAGCGCCCGGCTGACTCAGGAACAGCAGGAGGCAGTCTGCACCTGGGTTGAGAGCATGCGCTGAGTTACTTCGCGGCTGGGCGCAAAGAAAAACGCCACCCGCACCCCGCGGATGGCGCTTTTCAATCGCAACTGGGGAACCTTCAGTGACCCGCTTTCTCCGTCCCAATCCGCATCCCGTAGAACGACCGGTACACGAAAAAGAACGACACTAAAAAGAAAGCCAACGCCAGGCCGTGAGCGAGACCCTCGCCCTGATCGATGGTCAGCTTTACCGCCAACTCCACCGCCAGCAAGCCGAAGAGCGTCGTGAACTTGATTACCGGATTCAGCGCCACCGAAGAGGTGTCCTTGAAGGGATCGCCGACTGTGTCCCCGATCACGGTCGCATCGTGCAGCGGCGTGCCCTTCTGCTTCAGCACCACTTCAACAATCTTCTTGGCATTGTCCCAGGCAGCGCCGGCATTGGCCATGAAGATCGCCTGATACAGACCGAATATCGCGATCGAGATCAGGTAGCCGATGAAGAAAAACGGCTCCACAAAGGCAAAGCACAGTGTCCCGAAGAATACCGCCAGAAAGATGTTCAGCATCCCTTTCTGCGCGTATTTGGTGCAGATTTCGACCACCTTCTTGCTGTCAGCAACCGAGGCTTTCTCGACGCCCTCCAGCTTGATGTTGGCCTTAATGAATTCCACCGCGCGGTAGGCGCCAGTGGTCACCGCCTGTGTGGACGCGCCCGTGAACCAATAAATCATCGCTCCACCCGTGATCAGCCCAAGGAAGAAAGGCGCATGCAGCAATGAAAGTTTGTTGACGTTTTCCGTGAGCCCGTTGGTGAGCGCCATGATGATGGAAAAAATCATCGTCGTTGCTCCCACCACCGCCGTGCCAATCAGCACCGGCTTGGCTGTAGCCTTGAAGGTGTTGCCGGCACCATCGTTGGCCTCCAGCAAGTCTTTGGCCCGCTCGAAGTTCACGTCCATATTGAATTCTCGTTTGAGCTCCGCCTTCACATTCGGTACCTGCTCGATCAGAGAAAGCTCATACACCGACTGCGCATTGTCAGTCACCGGGCCGTAAGAATCCACCGCAATGGTCACCGGCCCCATTCCCAGGAATCCGAACGCCACCAACCCGAAAGCGAACACCGCCGGTGCCGCCATCAAAGCCCCAACCCCCTCCAGGCTGAAGTAGTACGAAATCGACATCAGCGAGACCATGGCCAAGCCCAGGTAATAGGCTGAGAAATTGCCGGCCACGAAGCCCGAGAGAATGCCCAGCGATGCTCCGCCTTCCTTGGCCGAAGTCACAACTTCATTCACGTGCCGCGATTCCACGCTGGTAAACACTTTCACCAATTCCGGAATCACCGCTCCTGCCAGCGTGCCGCAGGAAATAATCGACGCCAGCTTCCACCACAGCGTCGTATCGCCGTTGAGGTCCGGCACAATGATCGAGGAGATGAAATATGTTAGCCCAATCGATACCACCGAGGTGATCCACACCAGCGACGTCAGTGGGTGCTCGAAATTCATCTCATTCGCATGGCCGTACTTCGCCTTGGCAATTGCGCCGTTGATGAAGTAAGCCGCGGCGCTCGAAACCAGCATGGCGATGCGCATCACGAAGATCCACACCAGCAACTGCACCTGCACGCTGGGCTGTTTCACCGCCAGAAGAATAAAGGTAATCAGCGCGACGCCGGTAACACCGTAAGTCTCAAACCCGTCAGCCGAAGGCCCCACCGAATCGCCCGCATTGTCACCTGTGCAATCCGCAATCACGCCCGGGTTGCGCGCATCGTCTTCCTTAATCTTGAAGACGATTTTCATCAGGTCTGACCCGATGTCGGCGATCTTGGTAAAGATGCCGCCTGCGATTCGCAATGCCGCCGCGCCCAGCGACTCGCCGATGGCGAATCCAATGAAGCAAGGCCCAGCGTAATCCCCGGGCACAAACAGCAAAATGACCAGCATGATCAGCAACTCAACGCTGATCAGCATCATGCCGATACTCATCCCTGCCTGCAGCGGAATGTTGTAGATGGGATACGGCTTGCCCGCCAGGCCCGCGAACGCCGTGCGCGAGTTCGCAAACGTGTTTACGCGAATTCCGAACCAGGCCACACCATAGCTGCCCGCAATGCCCACGATGCTGAACAGCAGAATGATCGCCACCCGCAGCGCTTCAAACTTCAGCAGCACGCCGAAGTAAAGCAGGATGATGACCGCGATAAACACCCACAACAGCAGCAAAAACTTACCCTGCGTCACCAGATAGGTCTTGCAGGTCTCATAGATAAGCTCGGAAATCTCGCGCATGGCGCGATGCACCGGCAGGTTCTTCAGCCGGGTGTAGATCACCAGACCGAAGCCCAGGCCAAATATGCAGAACAGAATGCCGATCAGCAGCAGCTTGTGCCCGTCAATCGCATTGTTCAGAAAGCTGACCGAGGAAAGATCAGGCAGCTTAAGGTTGGCCTCGCCACCCACTTCTCCGGATGGTTGAGCGAACCCAACCGATGCCAAGGTCATGACCGCTACGACGGATGCCAAACTCTTCGCCAAGGTTCGGGCGAAACGGCAGCCCTGGGACGCAGCTTGAGCTAGCCCATTGCGCATACAATTCCTCCACTAATCAATATTTAAGGATGACTGACGGTTTCAGCAGCTTGTCCCGAACACGCTTCCACCGCAAGACTGAACCAGGAATGCTGAGCTTGGCCGCGTCGGATGTTCCCTGTGCGTGATAACCATACCAGCACAAGCGTCTGCGACAAAAGTCGGCGGGTAGGGAAGATCGCTCCCCCGAAGCTGACTCGGCAGCAAGACTTGTCTTTATAACATGTTAGAGAGAGCCGGTCAACCAACTCAGAAGAACCGGTAGTGGCTCGATTTGCCCTCGCGGGTTTCTCCGCGTACTCCGGGGATGTTCTCACCGACCTCTGCGACTTAGGACCGTCTCCTGTCAAAAACTGCAATCCCTTTCACACTGTTGGAGCCAGCAAAAATCGATGTACAATGACTGCCGCTTTCGAGGCCCAGGAAGAAGATAGGGTTCGGCCAGCCGCATCCCCCCGGTTGAGAGTTGAGATCAGGTTTCAAGAAAGGTTCTTGCTATGCCAACGCCGCCCCATCTTCCCCTGCGCTGTCTCGTTCTTGCTTTCCTTGCCGGACTCACGCCCGCCGCCTTGTGGGCAGTCACACCTCTAAAGACTATTCCCGTAGGACATAATCCGGGTCCTGTTGTCGTGAACCCGGTGGCTCACTATGTGTACGTTGTGAACCGCACCGACAACACCGTTTCCGTCCTCGACTCGCTGCGCTTGACGGTCAAGAGTGTGGTGAAGGTTGGCGCCGGAGCGACGGCCATCGCCGCCAATCCTGCCGCGAACCTGGTGTACGTAGCCAACTCCGGCGCTGGAAGTATTACCGCCATACTCGGAACCCAGGCAGCGGGCACGGTAACGATCGGCGGCAGACCGGTGGCGCTGGTGGTAGATGCGACCTTGGGCCAGCTCTACATCGCCGATGCCGCTCGAAACCAGGTGCTGATTTACAACGCCACCACTGGCGCTCATCTGGCAACACTTCCCACCGTACAGCAACCTGCTGCAATGGCTGTGAACCTCGCCACTCACGCCGTGTTCGTAGCCTGCACCGGAACATCCGGATCAGTGGCTGTCATCGATGGCACTACGAATCACCTCGTGACTACGGTCGGATCTCTTCCCGCTGGCATGACTTCGATTTCGGTCGACCCCGTCACTAACGTCGCGACCATGGCCAGCCCCACGGCAAACATGTACACAGTGATTAACGCCGCCAACGGATACTCAGTGGTGGAAGAGCCGGGCGACACCGGCGCAGATCCATTCGCTACTGCTTACGATCCCGGTGGTCCGGGGAACTTCTTTCTGGCCGACGCTGGCGATGGCAATATCTTTTTCTCCGATGGCAGCGGGCTGATCACCCTGGGCAATGACTATCAGACCCACACTTCGGGAGCCGGAGCGCTGGCGGTCAATCCAACCACCAACCAGATGGGGTTGGTCTACCCAGCGGGTGACTTCGCTTACATCATCGACTTGCTGAACCCGCTGTTCACAAGCAACTACCATGTCGAGCAGATTGGCCTTGGGCCGACCGGCATCGCCTTTGATCCGCTCACCAACCGGGTCTTCATCACCAATGCCACCGACAACACGGTAAGCGTCCTCGACGTCACCCCTGGCACTGACGTACCGGCCTATGAGGGCGAGTTCGATGGCAACAGCCTCAACTACAACTATTCCGAAGCCAACCCTGCGACTGCGACTACCTACACTTTGCGCCTGGGCAATTTGTATGCGATCAACGAGGCGCAAGCCGGCGCCGGAGCCAACGGAACCGGCCATAATTCCGCCGGAGTCACGGCCATCCCGCTGGGTAGCGTTTATTCCCAGTGTGTGGCGGTCAATTCCGCCACCAACAAAATCTACGTCGGCGATAACCAGGGTCTTTTTTATTCGGTCAATGGCGCCACCAATGTCGCCACCTTGGTTAGCAGCGTTCCCGCGGTCGCCGATATTCGCAACCTCGCGGTTGATTCTGCCACCAACCAGATTCTTGCCTGGGACAACCATGCTAACAATCTCCTGGTTCTCGACGGCTCCACGGAATCGTTGTTGAAGACCATTCCCCTTACTCCTGCCGCGTTGACTTTTACGCTGGTTGACCCGGCGAAGAACCTGGCTTACTTCGTTTCCAGCTCGGTGTTCGTTGTCGATCCCGCCGCGGGCACGGTCGTGGCCACCATTCCGCTCAGCGGCCAAGCTGTGGTCGCCGCACTGAATCCTGCTACGAATCGCCTATACGTGGGTGTGAGCGGCTTTCAACTTTATGTTATTGACACCAGCCTGAACTCCGTTGTCACCACCGTCACTCTTCCACGCTACGAGCTTTTGTCCGTCGGCGTAAATCCTCTCACCGGAAATTACTACGTGGGAATGAACGACGGCGGTACCGGCACGATTCATGTCCAGGTGTATGGCGGCGCTTCCAATGCTCTTCTCGCGGATTTGTCGCATACGGATTACCCCTTACTCACCGGCGCCACGGACCTAAAGCCGAACCCTCTCACCAATCAGATGTACGTCGGCAGTGACCGCGGAAATAGTACCTCTGCCGTGGCGGTGATTGACGGTCTTACCACCGCCGTCTCGGCGCTTGCCCCCAGTCCCTACGACTATGCAGCCTATGCCTTGGCGGTCGACCTCAGCACCGGACTGCTGGCTGGCGCCGGATACAGCTATACGACTTTGTGGTTTCCAACCTCGGATGTCAGCGGCGAAGCAGCGGTCCCCATCGCCGTCGCCATGCAGGGCATACAGGACAGCCTAACCATCGCCACCAAGCCGATTTTCCGAACGCACAACACTCAGCCCAGTTTTTACATCGCGGCCACCAGCAATTTCTCGGGTTCATCGGCTGCCTTGGTACCCAAGCAGGCGTTCTACCAGGTGGATGGATGGCAGGGTACCTGGACGACGGCCACATTGGTCCCCCAGAACAACACCACCTCGTACGCCAAGGTCAAGCTGCCCAAGCTCTCCACCGGACGGCACATCCTCTACGCCTACGCCGGGATCGGGGATATTGCCACCGTCCAGGCCAGTCCCTCCGGCGGCAATTCGCCCGTGATCAGCCCCATCAGCTCCGTGGTTTTTACAGTTGAAAAATAGACGAGACGGCCCCGTGAGGCAGAGACTATGGGAGTGAAACTCCTCCTATTGCAGATGATCGTCAGTTTGGCAGTATTCGCTGCTGCCGCACAGTCCACGGTCAAACGCCTCGACGGTAGCACCATCACGCCTACGGAGATCGACGCCACAGTCACCCGCTTAATGAAAGCAGCAGAAGTCACCGGGGTTGGTATTGCCATCTTCAATGACGGCAAAACTGCATATCTGAGAGCCTATGGCGTGCGCGACAAAGACAACAACCAGCCGTTGACTGTGGATTCCGTCATGACGGCGGCTTCGTTCAGCAAAAGCGCATTTTCATACCTTGTCATGCAGTTGGTCGAAGAAGGGAAGCTGGACCTGGACAAACCCATCTACCAGTATTTTCCCAAGCTGCTGCCGGAGTATCCGAACTATAGGGACCTCGCTGCCGACCCCCGCTACAAACTCATCACCGCCAAAATGCTGCTCAGCCACACTAGCGGGTTCCCTAATTTTCGCTGGTTCAATGACGACAAGAAGTTGAATATTAATTTCGAGCCTGGCTCGCGCTATGCCTACTCTGGCGAAGGCATCGAGTTGCTCCAGTTCGTGGTCGAGACCATTACCCAAGAGCCTCTGCAAGAGCTTATGCAAGCTCGGGTTTTTCAGCCTCTCGGCATGACCCGAACCAGCATGGTTTGGGAGAGCCGATTCGAAAGCGACTACGCCAACGGCTACGACGAATACGGGCGATCCGTTGGTCCCGAGCGTCGTCCCAAAGCCGACGCTGCCGGCTCCATGCAGACTACCCCGCGCGATTTTGCCCAGTTCATGCTGGCCGTGATGCATGGCAAAGGCCTGAAGTCGAATACTCGAGAGCTCATGCTCAGCCCGCAAACTCAAATTCTCGCCAAGCATCAGTTTCCGACCATGGAGAACATTGCCACCGACCAGAACAAATCCATCCGCCTCAGCTACGGCTTGGGGTGGGGCCTTTACTGGACTCCCTACGGCAAGGCCTTTTTCAAGGAAGGTCACGACGTCGGCTGGCGAAATTACACTGTCTGCTTCGACCAGTCGAGGACCGGTCTCTTGATCATGACCAACAGCGCCAACGGCGAAGGTATTTTCAAAGAGCTGCTGGAGACCCTGCTCGAGAACCCATACACCCCCATCGAGTGGGAAGGCTTCACTCCCTATGACAAGCTGCCACAGCGACCCCGGTTGAAAGTGCACAAGCAGATTACGGTCGATCCCGAATTGCTCGACCGCTACGTCGGCCGCTATGGAACACCTCCTGACCTGATTTTGGTCATTCGGCGGGAAGGAGATCATCTTTCGATACAGGAGAACGACGAACCCAAACAGGAGCTATTCGGAGAGAGCGCGCGTGATTTCTTTTCCAAAGTTGCCGATGACGTATTCACCTTCGAGGTTAACGCCCAGGGGAAGATCACTTCGATGACCTTGCATACCGATGGCAAGGACATTCCGATCAAACGAATCGACTAGGATAGCCTCGTGTCTACTCTGCGATCGCAAGGTGAGTGAAATCCGCTATTCCTTTGCCCCCAACTGCCAAAACAAGAACGAATAAACATCCGTCAACTCTTCAATCTGCTTGGTGATGGGCTTCCCCTGTCCGTGCCCCGCCTTGCTGTCGATCCGCAGCAGAATCGGCCGCTCGCGGCTCTGGCCATTCGCGGCCTGCGCCTGCATCAACGCCGCCATCTTTCTTGGCGTGCATGGGATCCACCCGCGTGTCCGTGTCCGCCGTCATGAACAGAATCGCCGGATATTCCGTCCCCGCCTTCACGTGGTGATACGGCGAGTACGCGTAAATGAAATCGAACTGCTTCGGATCTTCCGCCGACCCGTACTCCGCAATCCACAGCCTGGCAATCTGAAAGTTCTGATAACGCAACATATCCAGCAGCGGCACCTGGCAAACCACCGCGCGATACAGGTCAGGACGCTGCGTCAGCGCCGCTCCCATCAGCAAGCCCCCGTTCGATCCCCCCTGAATCGCAAGATGCTCCTTATCCGTGTACTTCTCCGAGATCAGAAACTCAGCCGCGGCAATGAAGTCATCGAACACATTCTGTTTCTTCTCCAGCATGCCCGCCCGATGCCACTCTTCCCCGAACTCCGCTCCGCCGCGCAGGTTGGCCACCACAAACACTCCGCCATGCTCTAGCCACACAAACCTGCTCGCTCGGAACTCAGGCGTATTGCTGACGTTGAATCCGCCATAGCCGGTCAGCAGCGTAGGATTCTTGCCATTCAGCGCCAGACCTTTCTTGTGGAACACAAACATCGGGACCTTGGTGCCGTCTTTCGACGCGTACCACAACTGCTTCACTTCATATGCCGCCGGATCGATCCCCGGCGCATCCACTTTGTCCCACAGTTCGCTCCGCCCCGACGACAGATCCACCCGATACGCCGACGGCGGCACCGTAAACGATGAGAAATCAAAAAATGCTTCTTCGCGGTCCCACCTGCCGCCGCTCGCAGCCACTGTGCCCAGCGTGGGCAGGGAAACGTCGGCTATAGGCCTGCCATCCAGTTTGAACAATTTAACCTGTGAGCTCGCGTTTTTCTCGTACTGCGCGAATAGCTTTTCGCCATACACGTTGGAACCTTTCAGCACCGCATCGCTCTGCGGAACAATCTCCTTCCAGTTCTCCCGCTTGGCATTCGCCGCATCCACCACAAACACCCGAAAGCGCGGCGCATCCTCATTGCTGGTGATGTAGAGTTTTCCCTTGAAAATCTCCCCGCTATACAGAAACTCCTTGCCGCTGGTCAATTCCACCGGCGGAGTCCCCGCCTTCAAGTCCTGCAAATACATCTCGCTCTTGGTCCAGCCTTCAAACACCGTAATCAGCAGCCAGCGATCGTCATCGTCCGGCAAAGCCACTTGCGGAATGTCCTGCGGCTTGCGGCCTTCACCGAAAATCAGTGGGTCCTTCGCCGGATCAGCCCCCAAAGCATGGTAAAAAACCTTGACGTGATACACCTCCTCGCCCGCCGGCACTTCACCTTTCTTCGGACGTCGCGTGTAGTAGAAACCCGAGCTGTCCTTCTTCCACGCAATGCTGGTGAAGCGAGTGCGGTCAATGGTGTCGGGCAGCAGTTTCCCGGTTGCCGTCTCAATCAAGTGCAGCGTGCTTTCCTCCGACCCGCTCGGAGACGTCCCATAGGCCACGTACCTGCCATCATCGGAAGGGAACCACCAGTCGAGCGCGACCGTTCCGTCCGCCGCCATCTGGTTCACGTCCACCAGGCTGCGGTCTTTGCCATGCAGGCTTTCGCGCACCAGCAACACCGGTTGGTTCTGCCCGCCTTCGCGCCGCGTATAGAAATAATGTTTGCCCGCCATCTGCGGAGCCGTGATGGTCCCGATCGACAACAGTTGCGTCAGCCGCTGGTGCAGTTGCTCGCGCCCCGGCAGCGGATCCAGAATCCCGCGCGTATAAGCCAGTTCCTGCCGCACGTACTCCTGTGTCTCCGGACTCGCCGCATCTTCCAGCCAGCGGTAGGGGTCGGCGATCTTGTGCCCCTGGACGACATCCTCGACATCGTCAACTTTCGCCTTCGGCGGTGCACTTGGGGCCGCGCCGGCAGATGAATTGTCCTGCGCCCAAACCGTGACCGCAAACATCAATAGGCAAAGCAGAATCCAGTGCAAACGGATGCCTCCTGACATACCCACCTCACTCGGGAAATGGCGTAGAGAATTGGACGTGACTAGGGTAACAAATGCAGAGCCGAAGCGGTTCGCACCAGTTTTCAGCACGCGCCTGCGGTGATATGATGAGAGAGAACGGCACGCTTCTCCGCGTGCCCGGCAACACTCCTCAGTAGCTCAATGGCAGAGCATCCGGCTGTTAACCGGAGGGTTGTAGGTTCGAGTCCTACCTGAGGAGCCATTTCTTTTCTGGGCCATTCTCAGGATCACCGCCTGGCACCCAGGCCACGTCCAGTTCCCCAATGTTCTCAGGGGCCCGCCCATGTCGGTGCCGAAAATGCCCTCCCACTCGCCAACTGTGTTAGCCTCTAAGAGTCGTTTTACACACCCTTCCGGTCGGACCCCCCGTTCTGGGCGTCGGTTTCTTGTGCAAATCTGATGATGCACATAGGGACCCAATCATGCCAAAACTTCCCGCATACATCGCCGTCTCACCCGCAACTCTGACCTGCTCACGCTGCGGAGCAAAGCCGGGAAAGGCGTGTGAGATGCTCGGTGGCATAATGGAAGCTGTTCACGTGGAAAGAATCGCATCGGCCGCTGCTATAGACGTCGCGGCAAAGAAAGCGCGGAAGGCGACTCGCCGGTGACGGGACAGTAATGCGGGAAGACACAGCGCGTTGGATGGAACTGGCGAGTTTGGCAGCCGTGGAGCAAGCCCCAATGAAACTGCTGGCCCTCGTCGAAGAAATAAATAAACTGCTCGCGGCGAAACAGGACAGGCTGGCGCATCTGCCGCCCATCAGCCACGGTTAGTGCCCTAGTTTCTCGGCGACTTGCTTTCGTAGCTCCTCAGTGTGTTGGTGGAGAGCCTTCTTCAGTTCCGCCAGGGTCGCATCCAAATCGGCTCCGGTCGCGGTAATAGCCTTAGCGCACAATTCGCGGATGCGGTCTTTCAGTGGGCTGGAGAGCACACGAAATTTTTATACGGTCTGCCACGGTCGCGCAATGCAGTGGGTCATGTACCACGAAGGTGCCACTAGGCTACTTTTTTCCTAACCGCGCGCTGCTCAGAAGAATGCGCTCCAACACCCCTTTAGGTTGTTAGATCCCCGCTACCTTTCCTCCGCTGGCGTCACCCTCAGCGATTCACTACAATTCGGAACGATCCGCAGAGGAGTACGGAATGGGTCGCTTGACCGGGATTCTCGGAATTGCCGCCATGCTCGCGGCAGCCTTCATTTTCTCCAGCAATCGGCGCGCGATTCGCCCCAAAACCGTGGCCTGGGGCCTGGGGCTGCAATTCGCCTTCGCAGTGTTCGTGCTCAAGTCGGAGATCGGCCGAGTGATTTTTCAAAAGGCCGGCGACGCCGTCAACCGCCTGCTTAGCTATGCCTTTGCAGGTTCCGAATTCGTTTTCGGCGATCTCGGAAAGCAAGGCTCTCATCTCGGCTTTTATTTCGCTTTTCAGGTTCTCCCCACGGTCATTTTTATCGCGGCATTTTTCGCCGTGCTCTATCACTACGGAGTGATGCAGTTCATCGTCAAACAGGCGGCCCGGGTCATGACCCGTTTCATGGGCGCCAGCGGCGCCGAATCGCTCAACGTGGCCGCCAGCATCTTCATGGGGCAGACTGAAGCGCCGCTGACCATACGTCCTTTCCTGCCCGACATGACCCGTTCCGAACTGATGACCGTGATGACCAGCGGCATGGCTCACGTTTCCGGCGGCATCATGGCGGCTTACATCGCTTTCGGAGTTGAACCCAAACATCTGCTGAGTGCGGTGATCATGACCGCGCCCGGGACCATCCTGATCTCCAAAATGCTGGTGCCCGAAACCGAGCAGCCCAAGACGGCGGGCCGCGTGGTGATGAGCGAAGAAGAAGTCGATGCCGAGAAGAAAGAGAACCTGCTGGGTGCCATCGCGCGCGGCACTACCGATGGTTTGCATCTTGCGCTCAACATCGCTGCCATGCTGATTTCTTTCCTGGCGCTCATTGCCCTGACCAACGGCATATTGGGTGGCATTCACAACGGCCTGGCGCATTTCGGCATGAATTGGTTCCCCGCGAGCCTGGAGAAAATTCTGGGAACTCTGTTCGCCCCGGTGGCCTGGATTATCGGGGTCCCCTGGCGCGACTGCATGGCCATCGGCAATCTGTTGGGGACTCGCATGGCGCTGAACGAAGTGGTCGCGTTCTCGCTGCTCGGACCCCAACGCGCCGCGCTCGATCCCCGGTCATTCACCATCGCCACTTTCGCGCTCTGCGGCTTCGCCAACTTAAGCTCGATCGGAATTCAGATCGGCGGCATCGGAGCACTCGCGCCCAACAAACGCGGTGAACTGGCGCGTCTCGGTTTCCGCGCCATGCTGGCCGGAACCATGGCCAATCTCATCTCGGCTTCAATTGCCGGGATGCTGCTCTAGGCCGGACTGCCCAGTCGATGCCATCTCGTCGCTACGCTTGAGTCTTTTTGCCGGGTCGCGCGCTCACAACCGGCTTGGCCGGAGTCTTGGCGTCATGGGTCTTGCCGCAACTCGGGCATACGACCTTGAGATTCTTTTCCGCCAGTTCATGCATGAACGCGGCGAAGGTCTCGTTACAGTGCGGGCATACCAGATCAGTGGTGTCGTTGCTCATGCTGCTATTTTAAACCGGCTTCCCTCCTATCCAAGCTGCCGGCTGAGAAGGAGCAAAGAATCAGGCCAACCCCCAATGAGTTCTCGAAGCCACACGGTCAATTGGCACAACCTGCGCGGGAACCGCCTGAAAAGAGTTAGCAGACCCCGGAAAAAGAGAATGGACGCGCGTCGCAAATGTGGGGTAAGGATGGCCGCAACGCGCGTCCGTATTAAACGTTGCCTAATCCTAAATACTGGCCCTGTCCATTTCAGTGACCTGCGTCACATAGCAATGGTTGCCGATCCCAAGCCTTTGTGATCCCGAGCCTACCAGGGAATCCGGTCGGGTGAGTGTGGTTCAAAGTGCGATGAGCCAACAGAACGTCGATTGACAGTTGATCTGACTAAGCTCTCGGGAACAAATCACCGCTAAGCCCGGTGAGAAGTGCGTCCCTTAGAAAAATCGTTGTGGGGCTGTCTTTTCGAATCCCGGCGGAGCCGAATTGTGGACAAACCCTCTTTCTTCCCATCCGGCTGTAAGCAGTAACGGATAAGGTCCAGCAGTACTTGGTTGTCCACAGGTTTCTGGAAATAGCCGGTTGCTCCCAATTCGCGCATCGGCTTTTCATACTCTCGCGCATCCCGCGCCGTGAGGACAATTACAGGAATCGCAGCCAGTGAGGGGAATGCTCGCACGTGTTTGAGTACGTCCGCTCCCGTCGCGAAGCCGGGCAGGCCCAGGTCCAGCAGGATAAGATCGGGGCGTTCCTTTTGAGCCAGGGCCAGTGCGGAATAACCGTCTCGCGCGCTCAGGGTCATGTAGTGGTTGGCTCGCAGACGGAGGCTTAGTGCCAGTCGGAGATTGGGATCATCGTCCACGACCATAATAGTCGGCTTCCTCGCTCGTTGGTTCTCCGCTCCTGCCTCCATCGGCCTCGGGACTTCCATATCGTTCTCCCCTCTAGGACAAATAAACTGGGCGCGCCTTTCGCTTTTCAGGGAATGGCGTACGCACGCTAACAGCTCTTCGTTGTTGGCAGGTTTCTGAAAGAAAGCCACCGCACGCGATTCCAATATCTGTTTTTCACAGCCTGCTAGATCGCGTGCGGAGAGAATAATCACGGGAATCGAGGTCAGTGGAGCGTATTCCTGCAGAGTCTGGATGACGGTGAGCCCATCCCGCCCCGGCAACCCCAGGTCCATAAGAATAAGGTCGGGGCGCTCTCTTTTCGCCAGCGCCATGGCCGAATAAGCATCTCCAGCGCTCACCGTGTCGTAGTGATTGGACCGCAGACGCAGGACCAGCGCGTGGCAGAGGTCCGGGTCGTCGTCTACGATCATGATCTTGGATTGCCGGTTCGTCCCTCTTGCCGTGGTCTCTCCTACTGCCATCGGGAGGTTCATTCCGTTCGTCTCCTTATTCAGTAACTAGTTACGCGGAGAAGCTTGGAAACACCATGGTTTCGAACCGTGAGAATCCGCGTGGAGACCCGAGAAGGTAAGCCACACTTGTCTGAGTGTAAGTGACATTGCTCCGTCAGAATTACACCGACCACTCGCTCTCCCGCAAATTACGAAAGCCGGGCCAAATGAACATCGTCGCCTTCCATAAACGCATCCTGGGCTGGCCCTTCGTTCGAGTGCTGCATCATGATCGTGGGGCCGGTCAGTCGTATGAAGAGCAAAACAAAACGCCCCAGACTCATGCGAGTCGTGGGACGTTAGGTCGAACAGCCCTCCCCCGAAAACTGCTCAAATCCAATCTACCGATTCCAGGGGTTCATGGGAATGGCCCGATCGGGCTACTGGGTCTCGGAGATGCCGCTCTAAGGCATTAGCGGCTTGTACACCAGACCGATCACCACTCCCGCCAGTACCCACCCGATCGCATTACTGGCTGTGATTTCCAGGCCCAGCTTCACATCCATGTTCATCGTAACCAGATTCGAAATCGGATGGATGCATGCCACGAACACGCCCATAAGAATGCCGAACCGGAGCCCACTCGCCGCCCCGGAAGTAGCGCCACACCAGCGTGCGTAGATCACCACCGCAGCCAACAACCCCAGGAGCACGGATGCCAATCCCAAGGGCATGTACTTCATTTGCAGGTCCGCTGTTCGATAGAGTGCCGCCGAGACTGCGAAGTCCTTGCGAATGAGCCAGCCCTCGGTCAAGAATCCCCAGGCAAAAAATACCATCACAGCCGCAACCGCCGCCAACACCAGGCGTGGATAGTTCATGTTCTCTCCTTAAGCCGGTTGTACACGCCGACAATAAACCGCAGCGGTAGTCGTTGTTGTCAGGCGGTCACACTCAAAAACCCCCGGTCCGGGGTCAATGAGCGCTTTGGCGATTTATCGTCAACTGACAAACAGCATCCAACAGGACGGTGCCCAAACCAGCGGACAGGCAGCTTAATCACCGCGATGGGATCAGCACCGCGACGGAGGCGACGCACCTCCACGTGCCATTCAGATTGACCCAGGTATCGAGAAAACGCTCTCGACGCGTGATCGACCTACCGTTGACTTTGCTGTGCGTGCGAAAAATTCCCAACACTAGGGCTGAACTTCCGTAGACGTCCAACGTTACTCTTGTTCAGTGACGGATTGCGATGGAGCATGATAGCCCGCGCTCTTCAGGCTCGCCAGGAATTCCCGTTTTGTCTGCATGCTACCATCGATGTCGATGGACACGAAGTTGTCGGCCAATAGCATATCGAGGGCTTTCGTGTCGGTCCTCTCGAGCGCGCGGTTCCAGGAATTGTCGAGAGCGAGGACATGGGAACCCTCATCAGAACCGGAGGTCTGCCCGGACGAAACACCCGCGCCCATCCAGAGTGCGACCGCTATAAGCACAATCAGTTTCACAACAGCCCTCCTACAAACGACTGATCGGAACGCTCTGCTGATGAAAACGGCCACAGTAGTTGCGATTCTCGGCTTCATCTGGCCCCCAATAGCGGGCATTGTACATCCGCGCATCACGCGCGGCGCGAATCGGCGGCACCTTCAAGACTCTCTTCCCAGGGTCAGATGAGGGAAATCGCGATTTATCGCCGATTGACCTGCAGGTTACTTCATTCCAGGATGGAGTTGTGAGGTCCCCGCACGCGCTCGTCGTCACGGGCCCCGGAAAATCACACGGAACCATGATGCGTGTCACTGACGCGCCCATCAAACGCGGTTAGTTTTGGTTCGAGCTTCGACTTCTGCTTCATTTGCAAGCCCAATCGAGGTGACTCGGAAATATCGGGTTTTTCTCCCAGGCCCCTGAGTGCCTCATCGCTCTCTCCGGACCGCCGGACAAACACGAACCGTAACGAATCCTGACAAGCCGCGGGATGTGGCGGGAGGCGAACATGAAAGAAACGCGATGCTCGTGCTTCTCGACCGGCCCGAAACATCTGATTCCTCAATACGCTTTCATCCGCTACTCCTGGCTGAAAGAAGGAAGAGACGATGAAAAGCAATAAATTTTGGGCCGCTGTAAGCAAGGCGCTGGCGGCCGTGACAGTGATATTCCTGGTAGTTCTCAGCGCTGGCGCCCAGCGGCTCGGCGCAGGTCCAATACAAAACACTCTACGCATTCACCGGCGGCGCGGACGGTAATCGAGCTCATGGGCGTAACCAGCGGAGGTAACTGGTTCTCATCGGGCTTGGTCTTCGATGCGTCAGGCACTCTTTACGGTACAACCGCCGCCGGAGGTACTTATGGTTATGGTGTTGTTTTCAAACTGGTGCCGAGCCAAGAACGCAAGCTGGACGGAGAGCGTTCTCTACAGCTTCACGGGTGGCACGGACGGTGCCTATCCGTTTGCCAGCCTGATTTTCGACGCCGCCGGCAATCTTTATGGCACGACCAGCGGCGGCGGCGTGGGGGCGTGCAGCAATGCGTATACCAGCGGCTGCGGCGTCGTGTTCGAGTTGACCCCGAATTTGGATGGAACCTGGGACGAAAACGTTATGCATAGCTTCATGGGTGGCGCTGAGCGGAGCCCAACCCGAAGCCCGCTTGACTCTCGATACATCCGGGAATCTCTATGGCACAACAGACGCTGGCGGTTTGCACCTCTTGGCATGTTGCGCCCCGTTTTATGGTTACAACTACGATAGGCTGGGTGGTCGTCCACTCAGCCAAACCGGACGGAACCTGGACCGAGAATGAGCGCTGTACCGATTTACCGGCGGTTCCGATGGACAACCTGAGATTGGCCCTATCACCTTGGACTCAGCCGGCAATCTCTACACCACGGCACAGGGAGGTAAATACGGCGGGGGAGTCGTCGCCGAACTGGCACACAGCCCCACGGGCTGGAAAGGAAGCATCTTGCATTCCTTCACAGGGGGAAAGGACAGGAAGTGATGCATTTTCCTTTACCGGCCTCGTGTTCGACGCAATCGGGCAGCTCGACGGCACGACCTTCTGGCTTGCTAACTTTGGCGGAAGGCACCGTGTTCAGGCTGGCACCGACACTCCAAGGACCATGGAAGTGGTCTCTGGTGCACAGCTTCGGAACTGGCAACGCCTACCATCCTGTCGCTGGAGTCGTGCTCGATTCGGCGGGAAACCTTGTACGGAACCACGGTTTCTGGCGGGGGCGAGGTCTTCATGGTAACGGCCACGCCGAGCGGCGGCGCGAAGTATACGTTACTGTACAAGTTCGAGAACGCTCCGCTCTCCTGTCCGTTCTCGTTGATCGTCGACGCTTCGGGTAATCTGTACGGCACCACATGCAGCAGCAACACTGGAGCCGGTGGCGTGTTTTTCGAAATCACGCCGTAAGTCTAGTTTCGGCCCGCTTGGGATTCGCGCAACCGGCCTCGGCCAGCCTACTAGCTACGAATCCCGTGAACTACGTTAACGCAGTGACACTCTGAACCGTTCAGAAAAGAAATACGAAGCCGCCTCTCTCGGGGCGGTTTTCAGACTGCCCCAAAGAAATGGGACGCCGATCGTAACGCATTTTCGAGCTGCTCCAAAGCTCTTATACATGCCCAATACTTTCATTGGATTACAGGGACATGAAAAGCCAAGACGCCCGACAGACCACCGCTATTGAGGCCACCAGGGACTTCAGGCATCATGGCGGCCATTTGTCCCCCGGGGAGGAATGTGCACAACAACATCTTAAGGAGGAAGGTATGAACCGGTCTGAATTGTTCCAGCAAGTGCCCGGTATTGTCCGACGCGCGCTCGGTTTGCTGCTGGGCGCGGTCCTGCTCGTAGGCTGTGCGTCCGCGTTCGTTGTTCCCCGGTTGGTGAATTTCTCCGGCCGCGCCACAGACTCGCAGAACAAACCGATTTCCGGAGCGGCGGGGGTGACCTTCGCCATTTACAAAGACCAATATGACGGCGCGCCGCTGTGGATCGAGACACAGAATGTGCAGGCGGACGGCAAAGGCAACTACTCTGTCCAACTCGGCGCGACCAAGTCCGAGGGACTGCCGCTGGAGTTATTCGCTTCGGGCGAAGCGCGCTGGCTGGGGGTGCGCATAAATGGCGGTGAAGAGCAGCCCCGTGTGTTGCTGCTGAGCGTACCGTATGCGCTGAAAGCGGCGGATGCAGAAACTGTGGGTGGACTACCGCCGTCGGCGTTTGTGCTGGCCGCACCCTCGACGAGTGCGACGGATACCTCTTCATCGTCGTCACCTGCTTCTGCCTCCGGCCCCGGTACTTCCCCGAACCTGGGGGGTTCAGGCGCGCAGAACTATCTTCCGCTGTGGACCGACAACAACGGAACCTTGGGCAATTCGGTGTTCTATCAGTTGGGGAGCGGTTCGAGCGCCAAGGTGGGTCTCAATCTGAAAGCTCCGCTAGCGACGCTCGACGTCAACGGCACTGAACTCATGCGTGGCCTGTCCGAAATGGCAACCATAAACTACGCAAATCCCACGAAGGGATTCAACTCCAATCCATTCAATTTCGAATCATCGGCGTACAACAGCGCAACGTCGAAATACACACTGAATCATTTCCAATGGCAGGCCGAGCCCACCGGAAACAACACAAGCAATCCCTCGGCAACTCTGAACCTTTTATACGGAACTGACCCAAATCAGCCGGCGGAGACTGGCTTGAAACTTACCAATGCCGGCGTCTTCGTGTTTGCTCCAACCCAGACCTTTCCGGGGACTATTTCCGGAATCACAACTGGCACAGGCAGCGGCCTGGTAGGTGGAGGAACCAACGGAACCCTGAGCTTGAGCCTGCTGAATACGTGCGCGTCGGGCCAGATCCTGCAATGGAGTGGTACCGCCTGGTCATGCGCAACCGCCACTGGAACAGGAACAATCTCAGGAGTGACGGCGGGCACCGACCTTACGGGCGGCGGTACCAGCGGTACTGTCACATTAAACGTGGACACCACCAAAATTCCGCAGCTGAAGACCACCAATGTTTTCACCGGCAACCAAACGGTAAATGGGAACATAAGCGCGAACGCATATCAGATTGGCGGCAATCTGTTTAACTACGGCTCTTACTCACTCGCGAATGCATCCCTGGGTTTTGCCGGCAATTCAACCATGACGGGCGGCTATAACGTCGCAGCCGGCTATCAAGCTTTGGTCGCCGATACTTCGGGTGCAAGCAATGCCGGCTTCGGCAGTTTCTCCCTTTGGTCAAACACAACTGGTTCCCAAAATACGGCACTCGGATCGGCGGCGTTGTACTGGAACACCACCGGCATCGGTAATACGGCCACCGGCTTTCAGTCGCTAAACCGGAATTCGACGGGAGGATCGAACACCGCAACCGGATACGACGCCTTATTCACGAATACAACCGGTGCCCAAAACACCGGACTTGGTTACTCGGCGCTGTTCTGGAACAGTACCGGTCTGTACAACACTGCCACCGGCTTCCAGACGCTAAACAAGAATACGACCGGGTACGGAAACGCAGCGAACGGCGCTGACGCGCTCTTTGCCAACACCACCGGCGGAAATAATTCGGCATTCGGAACATTCGCACTGTACTCAAATACGACAGGCGCGAATAACACCGCCAACGGATATGCAGCTCTCTACTGGAACACAGCCGCGAACAACACAGCAGTCGGTTTTCAGGCGCTGAACAACAACACCACCGGTAACGACAATACCGCCTCGGGCTACGAAGCGCTCTTTTCGAACACGCAGGGCGTCCTAGATACTGCTTTCGGGTCCAATGCACTGCTACAGAACACTTCTGGACTTGAAGACACGGCCGCTGGGTATGGAGCTTTGCGAAACAATACCTCAGGTTCAGCAAACACTGCAACCGGCGCATTGGCTCTCTATGGGAACACGAGTGGAGGCGGCAACACAGCGAACGGAACGTCCGCCTTATATTTCAATAATGTGGGCTCTGCAAACGTGGCCGTGGGAGATCAGGCGCTTTACGTGAATACTTCTGGCCACGACAACACGGCAGTGGGAAGCTCAGCGTTATTGAACAATGATCAGGGCTTTGAAAACACTGCCGTGGGCAGCTTAGCGTTCCAGGGTGTCGTCGATGTCAGTGATGTAACGTGCATTGGCTACGCATGCAGCGGAGGGGCAGACGGTCTCTTCAATGCTACCGCAATCGGAGCACATGCGATTGTCGGTCAAAGCAATTCTCTAGTGCTCGGGGGGACGGGGAAATATTCAGTGAAGGTGGGTATTGGCACCACCACGCCATCGAGCATTCTCACGATAGCCCGCGGAGGTGGTCATCCGGTAAGCGATAGCTGGGAGACCTATAGCTCGCGGCGATGGAAGACCAACATTCAAACGCTTCCGGACGCAGTGGCGAAGATTGAACAGATGCGCGGAGTTTCCTACAACAGAAAAGATAACGGCAAGCGTGAGATCGGCGTCATCGCTGAAGAAGTTGGCGCGGTCATTCCTGAGGTGGTCAGCTGGGAAGCAAATGGAAAAGATGCCAGCGCAGTAGACTATGCGCGCCTGACCGCGGTCCTCATCGAAGCCGTAAAGGAACAACAAGCTGAAATTGCAAAACAGGAATTTAGGCTGGCAAAACAAAACGCTGAAATTGGCCGAGCGATGCGTCAGATCGCCTATCAAATAGCATTGGCACGTCGGCAGACTTCAAACATCAAGGCCCTCGAGACAAAGCTGAACCATTACGCTAATGATACAAAAACAGTGTCCGTTTCGACTGCAACGGTCGCGTTCGGCGCTAGACCATGAAGTCTGGCATCCTGTTTGTGCGAGACTTTACAGCTACGCCTTCTCGGTTCACCGAACCATTAATCGCAGGCCAATCGTGCTTCGTTTGGAGGGTATCAGATTTGCGTTGGCAATTTGCCCTGAGCGTTCCATTGGGGCCGGCTCCGTCTGAACCTCCCGCAACCTCGTCACCTATCCTAAGAAACCGTCCCGATCTGGAACCCGAAACGCCGAATTTCCCACTTCGGCTCGCCCCCGCCAAAACCTTGTCAAGCCCCCTTCGCCGTCACTTTCCCCCTACCCCGCTGATTCCATTCCCACAATAAATTTCCAAATCGTGTCTCACTTCCCCTTTCAATTTGCTATTCTGAATCTATAGGGAACAAAAAAGGCGCGGCTCTTGCCGCGCCTTTTTCTTTTTCTACTCAGGAGCGTGTCCATGCAGAGGCGTTCACCATTTCATCCTGCCGGCGGCAGCTCCCGGCCTCGCCTCAATCCCAAGCGCACCGGAGAATATTCCGAAGCTGCCTTCCTGCTCAAAGCTTCCGCCGAGGGTCTCGGCATCGCCAAGCCCTGGGGTGACAGCGAACTTTACGACTTCATTGTCGATGCCGGCCGCCGCCTCTGGCGCGTCCAGCTCAAATGCACCGCCAGCATTTCCTTTCGTGGATACGGTGTGCAGGCAATTCACTTCGTCTATGGCCAGGGTAAGGTCCCGTATACCCTCGATGACATTGACGCTCTCGTCGCTCACATCATCCCCAAGGACACCTGGTACGTGCTGCCTGTCGATGCTTTTGCGCCCTTTACGAGTCTGCGTTTTTACCCTGATATCGAATGTAAGCGCGCCCGCTGGGAGCACTACCGCGAAGCCTGGGACCTACTGCGGGGATCTCCACCAGATGAGGGCGCTGAATGAGCCGCAAAGCCGCGTCAGAATAAAGCCACGGCGTAAGCCGTGGAAAAAACGTGAAATGAACCCAGCCGCAAAGCGGCGTCAGAATAAAGCCCACGGCGTAAGCCGTGGGAAGAGTGGGAAATGGAATCAGCCGCGGAGCGGCGTAAGAATAAAGCCCACGGCGTAAGCCGTGGGTGGAAGTGAAAAATCAACCAAGCCCCGGAGGGGCGAAAGAGTGCGATCCAGCAAAACCGTTAACGCGCTTTATCTCCCGTGCCTGTCACTGGCGGCAGGTTCGACCTCATCAGAGCCTCCGCCTGTTTCCACACCTCAGGATCACATTCAATTTGAGTGTGGGCCTTCGCGAAAATGCGGTCGTACCAGGGATACTCGCGACACTCCAGCGGGCTCGACTTATATTCGAATCGAAAATTCCCCAGGATGCGGGTGCGGGCCGGATCGGCGGCGCGAATCTTGACCCGGCCGTGGAGTAGTCCATCCGCCTGGTAGAAGTTGGCTGCCTGCGCTACGTTGGCGGGAATGACCGCATCATTCTCGTGAATCCTCGAAACGCTGTCCACTTGAACCGTGAGCAGCACCGGGATCCCATCCTTTCCCAGTTCACGTGCCAGAGTGACGGCCTCCGCGCCGCCCCAGCTATGTCCGTAAATGATGATGCGTCCATTGTGTTTCTCGTCCGCGGTCAGAGTTCCGTCATGGTCGGTGTCAAGCAGGCTCCGGACTCGTTTTCTGGCTTCTTTCCCGTGGTAACTCTCAAAAGTTTCCACCTCCACTCCAGTGGGGTAGTCCTTGCGCAGCCGCGCCGCCAGCTGCACTTCGCTGTGGACCAGATTATCGCGCTGGATGAAGCCGCCGACGAAACCAATGACAATGACGGGCGGCGGGGCGGGGATCATAGTCGCAGCACCAGGTTGTGCAACCGCGGCCTCGGCAACCGCGAGGACGGCCGCTAGTGAAAGGATCGAGGTACGCATGAGCATACTCAATCGGCGAGAAGCGGTCCGGTACGTCATGTGAAATGAGTGTCCCGCGAAAGCCTGCTTGCGAGTGCGGTCTTTCACTGTGCCGGACTGCCCGCCAGGCTCGACGCCGGCGTCACCGACTTCAACTGATCCAGCGCCGCCAGCACGCTTTGCCATTGCGCCGGATCTTTCTTGGTGTCGATCGGTACTGAAAGGTCGGAATAAAATTGCAGAATGTTGTCGCGCAGCTCCGGCGACGTCTGATCGAACTTTCGCTTCGATAACTGGTCCAGCAACTGTGCGTAGGTATCGTCGGTGAGCGAGTACTCCGCCGCCTTGGTGGGTTGGCCGCTGTCGAAATCGCAGTTCGGTAGTACCAGGGTGTCCGTGCGTACCTGCTTGAGAAAGGCCCGGTATTGATCGACCGTAGTGTTGATGCTCTTGATGTAGAGATCTTCCGTCTTTGGAGTCGGACTGTTGAATGTCAACTTCTTGAACGGGCCAATCTTCGGGATAAATCGCAGCAGCGCTGCCACAATGCGCGTCCCCACTCCCGGCTTCTGGTAGTCCTTTCCCCAGTCTTTTTCGTAGTCCGAGCGCGAAAGACGATACAGAAATTTCCGCTTCGCGAAGTTTGGCGTCTCTCGCATCAACTCTTTTTTATGGTTTTGCAGCGCGACCTGGGTCATTTGCGGAATCAGCCGGCTGACCGACCAGCGATACGTACCCACTGCCAGATCTTCGTGCGTAAGCACGTCTTTCAAATCCATTCCGTACACCACCGGAAAGGCCCGCTCCAGCAGCGGCTTGGAGACCTTGAATCCGATGAAGTCGTGGTACTGTTGCGACGCGTAACGGTTCTTCGCCACCTGCACCGTGTCGAACCCAAACTCGGTTTTCAAATGTGCCGTCTTGTCCTCGGCATAACGCACCGAGTTCCCATACTTAGCCCGCAGCTTAGGATACTCAATCGCCACCGACTCATTGACCGCCGGATGACCCGCAATATCCGACGCATAGTGCGACAGCGCCCCCAGTGCGAAAGCATATTCGTTGACGTCCTGGCTCTCCCGCACCAACTCCCGCACAAAATCACCGCTGCGAACATAATGCACCAAATTACTAAACTCCCGGCTCCCAAACGGATAGTACCCGAGGTCTTGGATTACGGCACCGCCGTAGGCGTAGGCATGGGCCTCGCGGAGTTGGTCGTTGGAGAGTCCGGGGAAACGTTGGAGGAGGAGGGGTTGGATCTCGTCGTCCCAGACGAGGTCAACGATTTCTTCGTGAGTGAGAACGGAATAGGCGGAGAGATTGCCGCTGCACATGAGCGCGGCGAGAAGAAGTACGGCTGCGCGGAAAGAACACAGGCGCCAGAGTTTGAAGGTGGCGCCTGAGGATAATGGCAACTGGGACATGGTTCAAATCCGGCCGAGAACCAGGAGAATGACAACGATCAGGAGGACCAATCCCACTCCTCCGGTCGGGGCATAGCCCCAGTCTCTGCTGTGCGACCATCTGGGTAGCGCACCAAAAAGTGCTAAGACCAAAAGCACGATCAATATAGTTCCAAGCATGGGTTGCTCCTTTTTTCCGTGCGGCTTTGATGCTGTCTCATTCCGTCGCGGTTGTCCTATCCTCAAGTTCGTATCGGAAATCGATATGGGGAGAGAGCCAGTCTTGTTTATAGGCGTTCTGCCGATTTCTGGATGGTCAAAACTGCTCAATTCAAGGAAGGGGAGAGGCTTGTCGCCGCAGCCGCGCGGCAAGTCATTCATCGATTTTCTTTAGCGGGACGGCGGCAAATCAATAGGTGTAGCCGTATCCAAGGGTCAATCGATCCCGTAAACGGTGCGGGCCAGCCTGAATCAGGCTGACCCGCGGTTTTATGTCTCAAGCGGACTGAGGTAAGACACCGCTATTGACGAGGACGTTCTTCAACTTTCGGAGCCGGCTTTGTCGCCGGACGCTGCGCAGGTTGAGCACGAGCCACTTCCGGGCGAGGAGCGGGCTGGGCATGGGCTGCGGTTGCCGGACGAGGAGCGCTCTGCTGGCGGGCCTCAGGCCGAGGTGCGGTCTGGGTTCGAGGAGCGGGCTGAGCATGAGCCGCCGTCGCCGGACGATCTGCGGTGGGCTTGTTAGATGTAGTGGGCGGACGAGGCACGTTCGAGCGCGCTGCTGGAGAGCTGTGCGCGGTCTCCGGGCGAGGGGCGGGCTGGGCATGGGCCGTAGGCTCTTTAGGTGCAGGAGCGGCCTTAGGCTTTGGTGCCTTATTCTGATTCACGCGAGATGCAGCGGCCTTGTCTTCGGCTGCCTTGTTTTCGGTAGCCTTGTTCTCAGCAGCTTTGTTCTCGGCTGCCTTGTTTTCGGTAGCCTTGTTCTCAGCAGCTTTGTTCTCGGCTGCTTTGTTTTCAGCAGCTTTGTTCTCGGCTGCCTTGTTTTCGGTAGCCTTGTTCTCAGCAGCTTTGTTCTCGGCTGCCTTGTTTTCCGTAGCCTTGTTCTCAGCGGCTTTGTTCTCGGCTGCTTTGTTTTCGGTAGCCTTGTTCTCAGCAGCTTTGTTCTCGGCTGCCTTGTTTTCGGTAGCCTTGTTCTCAGCAGCTTTGTTCTCGGCTGCTTTGTTTTCGGTAGCCTTGTTCTCAGCGGCTTTGTTTTCGGCGGCAGCTTCCCTGGCTGCTACTACGCCCTTGGTAAAGTCTCCCGGTTTGGAAGTTGCAGCGATTGCCGGCTTCCCATGGTTTACAGTTGCCAAGAGCTCGTGGTTGGAGCTGGCAGCGCGGACGTGCTCGGTTTGCACAGCCGTTGCCTGGATGTGCCGCTCACGCACAGCTGTTTCTTCAGCTGCAGTCGCGCGGGCGTTGATTCCGCCATTGCCGCCGTTGTAGCTGACACGGTTGACCGTGGTGTTGTTGATGACGGTCTTGTTGTAGACATTGGTAATTCTGGTATTGCTAATGTTATTTACCGAGCGGTTGTAGTTGAAGGCACCATGGTTCCAATATCCACCTTCATAGCCGACACCGCCGTAGCCGTAGCCGTAGTTGACGCCACCGTAAAAGCCGACGTGCGGGCCCCAGTAGCCGCCATTCCAGGCAAAGGCGCTGCCGCCCCAACCCCAATAGCCAGGGGTCCAGAGCAAGCCAACTGCGGGAGGCTGCACCCAGGTACCGGGCACCCAGAAGTAGCCTTCGCCACCGTAGGCCCAGTAGCCGGGCGTCCACAAAAAGCCGGCAGCAGGAATCGCAGGTTGCTCATATACCGGCAGCCCGGGTGGAGCGATCTGGACCGACACGGCGAACTGCGCGAACGAAATGGCCGGTATGGCCAGGATCAGAAGAGTTAGAAAGAGTAAACGGAGATTACGCATTCTTGATTACCTTGCCAGATCATCCTTCGATTGCCCGAGGTTGCTTTGCTGCTGCGGGCTGCGCGGATTGAAAGGCGGCGCGTCCTATACCAGGAATCCGCTATCAGGATTTCACGAATAGACTGTTGAGTCTGAGCACTATGGCTCACAATTGGGTAAGGCCGCAATTCGAGCTGGTCTCACAGATGTGCCCGCATCTCCTTAAGGCTAAGGAGTCGTTCCCACCTCTTACACCCGTAAGCTTCATTCTTGCGCCGCTCTGCGTCTCAAACTATCGACTCTCATCGCAGCCGCTTAACGGCGTGATCGAGAACCCATTGGCTGGGTTATACCTGAAGGCATACCCTAAGTACTATTCGTCCGACGTAACCTTTTCTAACATGGAGAGTCTGATCGCCAGTCGATCAAAAAGAGGAGTGAATGGAGATGAAGAATAGAGTCGCGGTGGTGACTGGGGCCAACGGGGGTTTGGGGACCCTCGTAACGCAAGCCCTGCTGGATGCCGGGGCCACTGTGGCCGGTGTGTCCAGAAAGATTCAGCAGTCAGATTTCAACCATCCCGCGTTTACGGCATTTCCAGCCGAGCTTTCGACCGCTGCCGGAGCCTCCAGCATGGTGGAGAGCGTGATGAGGCGGTTCGGAAGAATCGACGTGCTGGCGCATACCGTCGGCGGCTTTGCCGGCGGAAAGTCGATTGCCGATACCGACGACGCCACATTTCAGCGCATGTTCGATCTCAACCTCAACAGTACGTTCTATCTTTTGCGGGCGGCGATTCCGGCGATGAGAAAGACGGGCAACGGTCGGATCATTGCCATCGGCAGCCGCGCGGCGCTCGAACCCGGTGCCGGAGTCGGCGCTTATAGCGCCTCGAAGGCCGCAATGGTTTCATTGATCAAGACGGTAGCTCTGGAAAACAAAGACGCCGGCCTGACTGCCAACGTGATTTTGCCGGGAACTATTGACACGCCCGCCAACCGCAAGGCGATGCCCAACGCAGATTTCGCCAAGTGGGTGCAGCCCGCGAGCATCGCCAGTCTGATTGTCTGGCTGGCGGGGGAGGCAGGCAAAGATGTGAATGGGGCGGTGATTCCGGTTTACGGCAGCGAGGCTTGAGGGTAGCGATGCTTTTTCTGGCGGGTGTCAACTCACTGCACCCTTACGGTGTTTGAGGTCAGATCACCCGCCCAGCATATCTCGTGCCCTCGGCAATCAGTCGTGCGGCAATTCTTGTACCTGCCACGCAAATGTCCGGTAATCAAGTCCCCCGGTTTTAACGCAGTTAATGGAAAGACGTTGGGGCCTGCGGGCTCCTTTGGCATCAGAACAAAGTCGTCGATAGCGTGCCGAGTCACGTACGTAGACATCGGCAGTATTTCCACTATGTTTTGATGAATGCCCGCCCCCATCGCAACCATTCCACTTGGACATCCCCAACTCACCGCCTCGAAACTTGCCGTCTTTACTCGTAAATGTCACTGCTAAAGCCACAGGGATGCCATTGAAGCCCAAGTCTACGACTTGCGTGTAGGTGCTGACATTCTCAATGGAGAAAGTCAACTCATGCCGGCCGTAGTCGACCATCAGCGACAGACGTAGGCCATCAGTCACTTCTCCCCATTGCGGCGGTTCTTGGGCATTGGACATGCACCGAAGGAAGAGTATGAGTGCGAGGCCAATCAGCAGATAGCGCGTGACATCCCGTTTCATGGGAGGAATCATACACCGCGCATCGATGTGCCTTCGCTTTGAACGCTGGAAGGATAGGTGCCGCTCAGCCAGCGTGCCATGTACGGAGATCGAATTCCGTTCCGCAGTCAAAGCAGACCGGGTACGTGCGAAGTTTGACGGTGAACACGCGACTTCGATGACGGTGCCGGCACTCAAAGATCATTGATTGGGTCGCGTGCCAGAAGCGGGCGCGGGCGCTCCCAGAAGCTGAATCAGACTATTGGGGCCACAGCACGCCCGGTTAAGGCGCAGAAGGTCGCTGCGTAATTTTTTGTCCTGCCTCAGTGCCCCGAGGGTGGCGCTCAGGATGGCCGCGACGTGCGCGTCAGCAGGAATTGCCAGCCGGTAGTGCATCCATTTCCCCTCACGGCGAGCGGCCACGATGCCGGCCCTTCGCAGATAGGCGAGGTGGCGCGAGATTTTCGGCTGCGGCGCGTCGATGACCTCCACGAAATAGCAGACACAGATTTCCTGCTCCGCCATCAGGTTCAGCAGCCGCAAGCGTGTGCGGTCGGCCAGGGCGCGAAACAGGCGTTCCAGCGGATAACCCTTTTGCATGCCCGGATTATAGCAAACACATATGTGTTGACGAATATGAATACCGGTGCTATAGTAAATACATTCGCGTTAGCGAATATGATTTGGAGGCCCTTCATGAGCGCGACGGACATCAAAGAAGTTGTGAAAGAGAAGTATGGGCAGGCAGCTTTACGAGTGAAACATGGTGGCAGCGCGTGCTGCGGAGCCACGGCCGCGAGCGGCATGGGTTGTGACCCCATCACCTCCAATCTGTACGACTCGTCCCAGGCGGGGCAAGTCCCTGAAGAGGCCATGCTGGCCTCGTTAGGGTGCGGAAATCCAACCGCCTTGGCTCAATTGAATCCGGGAGAAGTAGTTCTCGACCTGGGCTCGGGTGGCGGCGTGGATGTTCTGCTCTCGGCTCGGCGGGTTGGGCCCACCGGCAAAGCCTACGGTCTCGACATGACCGACGAGATGCTGGCGCTGGCCAATGAGAACAAGCGCAAGGCCGGGGCAGGGAATGTCGAGTTCCTGAAGGGCGAGATCGAGAATATCCCGCTGCCCGACAACTCGGTCGACGTGATTATCTCGAATTGTGTGATCAACCTTTCGGCGGACAAAGATCGCGTATTGCGAGAGGCCTTTCGTGTGCTGAAGCCTGGTGGCCGCTTTGCGGTTTCCGATGTGGTGACCCGAGGCGAAATCGCATCCGAAGTCCGCCAGAGCGTGCTTCTGTGGGTTGGCTGTGTGGCCGGGGCGCTGAACGATGACGAATATCGCAGTAAACTTTCGGCCGCAGGCTTCGAGCGGATTGAAATCGAGCCCACAAGGATTTTTCGCGCGGAAGATGCGCTTGAGTTCCTATCGGCTGAGGGTCTCGATCTTACCAGGATTGCGCCGGAGGTGGATGGCAAGTTCATGAGCGCCTTCGTGCGGGCAGTCAAGCCGGTCAGCCCCGCAGCGAAGCAGTGTTGCGGACCCACTTGCTGCAATTAGGAGATGCCAACCATGAAAGGACACTACAATGTCTTGTTTCTGTGCACCGGCAACTCGGCGCGCTCCATCATGGCCGAGGCGATTCTGAATTTCAAGGGTCGACCTACCTTCACGGGATACAGCGCCGGAAGCCATCCCTCGGGGGTAGTTCGGCCAGAAGCTCTGAGACAGCTCGAGGTGGCGCATGTGCCAAACAAAGATCTGCGCAGCAAGGCATGGGATGAATTTTCTCTGCCCGGCTCTCCCCAGCTCGACTTTGTTTTTACGGTTTGTGACAATGCGGCCAAAGAAGTGTGCCCAGTCTGGCCCGGGCAGCCCATGACTGCCCACTGGGGCGTTCCCGACCCAGCGGCTGTTCACGGAAGCCAGGCGCTTGTGGAACAGGCGTTTCGCGAAGCATTTTTCATCCTGGATCGCAGGATATCGCTATTTCTCTGCCTTCCGCTGAAGAGTCTGGACGGGCTTGCTCTCAAGCGGGAACTCGACAACATCGGCCGGACGATGACACCCGTCCCGCACGAATAGCAGTATTTTCTGCAGCAACGCTGGGGTTGTTTGCCGCTATGAGGATTCGCCAATGAAGGCAACTGGTCGCCTCAGTTTTCTGGACCGCTATCTGACAGCGTGGATTTTCGCCGCCATGGTCGCAGGCGTGGTGCTGGGATGGCTGGTGCCGGGAGTCGTGCCGTTTCTGAACCGCTTTAATATCGGCACTACTTCCATTCCGATTGCGGCGGGATTGATTTTGATGATGTATCCACCTTTTACCAAGGTGCGATACGAAGAACTGCACGAAGTCTTTCGCAATAAACGCGTGCTCGGTCTCTCGCTAGTGCAGAACTGGGTGGTGGGGCCGATTCTGATGTTTGTTCTGGCCATCGTGTTCCTGCGCGGATATCCGGAATACATGGCCGGGCTGATCATGATCGGCCTTGCCCGCTGCATCGCCATGGTTATCGTCTGGAATGAGCTGGCTGGAGGCGATACCGAATATGCCGCTGGCCTGGTCGCCTTCAATTCTCTTTTCCAGGTATTTTTTTACTCCCTCTACGCGTGGATTTTCATTACCGTCCTTCCGGCTAAGCTCGGCCTTCGCAGCACCGTTGTCAATGTGTCTATCGCGGAGATTGCCAAGAGTGTCTTTATTTACCTGGGCATTCCGTTTCTGACAGGATTTCTGACTCGTACTGCATTGGTTCGTGCCAAAGGGCAGGATTGGTATGACCGGAACTTCGTTCCGCGCGTAAGCCCTCTGACGCTGATTGCCCTGCTGTTCACGATTGTGGTGATGTTCTCCCTGAAAGGCGGGTACATTGTCCGCCTCCCGCTGGACGTGCTGCGCATCGCGGTGCCGTTGTTGATTTACTTCGTGGTGATGTTCCTGGTGTCTTTTTACATGGGCAAGCGGCTGGGAGCGGACTATTCCAAGACTACAACCCTGGCGTTTACAGCTGCCTCCAACAATTTTGAACTGGCAATCGCGGTCGCAGTTTCAGTCTTTGGCCTCAACTCTGGTGCGGCATTCGCTGCCGTCATCGGGCCCCTGGTAGAAGTGCCGGTGATGGTCGCCCTAGTCAATGTGGCCTTCTACTTTCAACGTCATTTTTTCCCCAACCCGCAAGCGATGGCTGTCGAACCGGTTTGCTCGCCTACAACGCAGTAGAGATCGCCAGTTACTGCAACAGTGGGTTCGTGCATTTTGGGTGGATGGCTGGCGACTCTGCTGTTTGTGTGGCTCGGTCGGTCGGGGAAGGCTTTTCAGCTTGTAGCCAAAAGCTGGGAGCTAGCGGGCCAAGCGAAGAGCAGATTCAATTGTGCAGCGGCAGCACCTGGCGCAGCATGTTCCAGTCGTGCATCACTTCGGCTTCGGAAGCACGCGGGCTATCGCTGTTGCGAAGTTCTTCCTGCAGGCGGGCAGCCAGAAGCTCTTTTGCCAGATCAGGCGGAGTGCCTTCATTCAGAATGTTTTCGCGCGCGATGCCCACGTCGACCCATTGCTCATCCATTTGCACGCGTAAGGTCACCCGTCCGTATTCATCGAGTTGAGGCTCGGAGCTGTTCTCCAGGTGAGCCCAAATTTTTTCTGTCCGGCGGGGCTTGAGTTCAGGCGCGGTCTCTGCCAGCACACTGTTGAGTTCATGCTGGTAATTGCGGCGTTGCGCAGTCGCCAGCGGAGGCTCGGGCGGTTGGCCAGGGGCCAGCACCATGGCGTTTTTCTTGGGATCGAAGCGGCCACCGCCGACATAGGCCGCCGCCAGGGCACCGGCCACGATGGGTTCAAAGATAGCCACTGGCAGAATGTACTTTTTAGCTTTCAACAACGATTCCGCGACGCCATGCACGGTGGTGCTGCGTGGCACTGTCCCGGGCACTTGCGGGATCACGAAACTGGCAGATTGCAGTTCTGGATGTTTGGCGCTGAACTTCACCAGCAGCCGGGCAATCTGCTTGGGGGTGGTGATGCCGGCATCGGAAATCAGATTGCGATGCAGCGTCCGGGGATAGTAAAAGTTGATGGCTTCACGGGCGAAGTCGGCGCAGTTGTGCGCCAGCAGATTGAAGTGGGAGCGATTCTGGCGAGCGTTATAGACGCGGATGAAGTCGTCATCCTGCTCGACGCTGGTTTCGATCTGATAGCCGTAGATTGTCCGGTCGTAGGATGAGCCGACCAGTTGTGTCCAGTTTCCGCCGGGCGGTTCGCCGTCCGGTTGGTCGGGTGCAATGGCTTCCAGATAAGTTTTCCGATACTGATTGCGGAGGAAGGCAACGACCTTGGGATTGACGAAGAGCGGGACGTCGTTCGGCCCTTCTACGGCATAGAGATAGGGAATCAACGGAATGGCAATCCAGTCGTAGCCCGCGACCTTGTTGTAGCGGCTGATCACGATCCCGGTCTCTCCCGGGATGCAACGCCGCAACCGCACCGGAGTTTCGGCACACACGCGGCTCAAATAGACGGCGGCATGGCCGGTGGCGGTGAAGGCTCCGAAGTGTCCGTAGGGTTCTTCCAATAGCAAGGTTGCGTCCGCGTGCGCCTGCGGCAAAACCGACAGAAACAGCAAGAGCGCAAGGCTCTGAAGGCGCCGATATGTGGTGCGAGCGGACATAGGTCTCTTAACCTTAAACTCGGATTTGCGACCGCAGTTGCGCAAACCAGGGGTTTCACTGACGAAAGTAACGCCTACCAAAGTGCGGTTTGGCGTCCTCAAGAGTGGCTTGAGGAGGATCTAAAGAACTGTTGGTTAGATGCCCAGGTCAACGCCGAGTATGCCCAGATAAATAATTGATAAATAAGGTGGATAGGGTATTGCGAACAGACGGAATCTGGTCTGAAGAGACGGTTTCCAATTGCCGTTCTAGCCGCATAAACTAAAGGAGCGAATCGACTACGCGAGATTTTCCGCTACTCGGCTGGCAGGTCTCAACACTACCAGCCGAGCAGCCGGAGATTCGGAGTCACGGCGTGATTTCGAACAAGACACCGGCACCATTGCTGCCGCCCGCCGTGGTTGTGCCGTAGACGTTCCCGGCGCCATCGACGATGACGCCCATGCTGGGACTGGCCCCGTCTTCGCCGCCTTTGAAGGTGTAGAGGACACTTTTTTGCCAACCCACGCAGTCAGCATGCTGAGTGGAACAGGGCGTCGCCTTGACCACAACGCCAAACCCGTGAGCGCCTCCGTACCATGCTGTCTCGTACATGTTGCCGGCGGTGTCGAAGGATACAAGACCGCTAGGGTGTCCTCCGTCCTGGCCGCCGGTGAAGCTATGGAAGATGCGACCTTTCGAGCCGGGTAACATCTCGAACACGATGCCACAACCGTCGCCGCATGCAGGTACGCCGCCGCGCTCGGTTGCGCCGTAGAGGTTGCCGGCCGCGTCGAAGGTAAGACCCGCAATCGACGGATCAGATCCGTCTTTGCCACCCGTGAAGGAATGCAACACACTTTCTGTCCAGCTTCCGTCCTGGTTTGGGGTCAGCATGAAGACGACGCCGTGTCCGGAAGCGCCGCCGTACCGGGTAGTTCCATAAAGATTTCCAGCGGTGTCAAAGATCACTCCGGCCCAAGGCTCGGATCCGTCGCTGCCACCCGTGAACTGATGCAGCACAGTCTCGGTCCAGGTTTCGTCTTGGTTCGGCGATAGCTTGAAGACCACTCCACCGCGATAGCCACTAGTGTTTGTGTGCGCGGTGGCGTAGAGGTTACCCGAGCTGTCAAATACGGGCGTGGTCTCGGGAAGGCCGCCGTCTTCGCCGCCCGTGAACTGGTGCAGCACGTTCTCCGTCCAAGTGCCGTCCAGGTTCGGAGTCATCATGAATGCGACGCCCACTCCGTAACTGCCACCGTAAAAGGTCGTGCCGTAGAGGTTGCCCGCCGGGTCGATGGCCAGCCTGCTCCATCCAGGGTTTCCCCCATCCTCTCCTCCGGTAAAAGTGTGAATCACGTTGAAGGTCCAGGTGCTGTCTGGGTTCGGAGCCAGCTGAAAGAGAGTGCCCTGCCCATACGCGCCACCAAATCCTCGCGCGCCGTACAAATTGCCTGCGGCGTCGGAAATGAGACCGAAGCTTGGTCCGGATCCATCGGTTCCGCTGGCAAAGGAATGCAACACTTTCTCGGTGGCTGCACCAGCGCCGGGTGCCCAGATTAGGGCTACGATTAGCATCACAGTCGCCACGGCCATAGCTCTGCCTGCGGCGGCCCAAAAATTATTGTGTTCCATAAGGATTTCTCTCGCTTCCTGAGGGTGACTCGGGTCCGGGAAAGTCAATTCGTTTGAGTTGCTCTGACTTCAATTGGCGAATAAGGCAGGACCCGGAATCTCGCAGCCAAGTTACCGCCTTTGACTACACGCCGCGATGACCGGCATCACGGTTCAGTGTGATGAGAGGGCGAAATCAGCTTGGATTTCCCTGGCAGGCCGGTCAGTTGGCGAAAAATCGTGATAGCACTCATTGACCCCTGAAAGGGGGTTTTGAGTGTAATCGTTGTTTTCGTCAATTACCGCGCTCCAGCTTCGGCGTGATGTGAAAGAAAAGCCGCCCAGACATCGGGCGGCACGGTTTTTGTTGCGATTCATTTTTCCCGGCTCAGAAGGAATCCATGAGCCACATTGTTCGCGTCCACGTAGCAGTCCCGCGATTGCCCCTATAGGATTGATTTCCCGAGCGTAGGTTCCCTGGTTCCTGGTTGTGCCCGCGCCGGGAGCATCAAACCCCACGATGGTGCCGCCGGGACTACGCACGAATCCATGGGATACACCGTTCGTGTCAATGTAGTATCCCGTGATCCACCCTGTAGGACTGCATGCCCCAAGCCTGCGGTGCCTTGGCCGGACCCAGTGCCCGCATCCGGAGCATCAATCTTCGTGATGGTGCCGTCCAGCGTGCGCAGGAAGCCGTGCCATGCAAAGTTGGCGTCAATGTAGTCTCCCGCGATCACGCCTCCGGAGTTGCGGTCATTTTCGAGGGTCCCCTGATTAGTACCAGTGCCCGCATCCGGAGCATCAATCGTCGTGATGGTGCCGTCCGGCATGCGCAGGAAGCTGTGCCATACAGAGTTGCCGTCAATGTAGACTCCCTTGATCACGCCTCCTAGTTTTCCATCCGCACTAGTGCCCTGGTGGTAGCCCGCGCCCGCGCCCGGAACGTCACCTTCGTCGATGGTGCCGTTGGGATCACGCAGACGCAGGAAGCCGTGAAATACATTGTTCGCGTCAAGGTACTGTCCTGTGACCTCGCCCGCAGAGTTGACACCGATGCCCTGCGTCCCCTGAAACGCGACGGGTGCCCGCGTCGGGAGCATCAAACTCCGTGATCGTGCTGTCAGGCAAACGCAGGAAGCCGTGATATACAGATTTGGAGTCAATGTAGTATCCCGCGATCGCCCCTACCGCATTGAGGGGGTGCGCTACGCAACCGGTCCCGCGTCCCCTGACTGAATACCAGTGCCCGCACCGGAGCATCGAACGTTTTGAAGTTGTCGGGAGTGCAGTCGGGAGTACACAGGAAGCCGTGATATACATTGTTGGCGTCCATGTATTCTCCCGCGATCGTCCCTGTAGGATTGATGCTGAAAGCGAAGGTACCCTGGCTCGTTGCCAGTGCCCGCACCCGGAGCATCGAATCTGGTGAATTTGTAATTTCCTGGTGGCGCTTGCGGCCAGGCAGCTGAAACAAGACCCGTAAACAAAACTGAACATCAGAATACTGATGCGTTTCATGATTTTCCTCCAATCAAGTAAGCCGTAATCTTGCTGGCCCGATGGAAATAGAATTTTGGAAATTGCCTCAGGGAGTGGCGCGTCCCCTTGTGGGAAGTACTCTTCGGAGAGGCGAAGGAAGTTGGGAATTTAGGTAGCGGGACATCTAACAACGAAGCGAGTGATCGAGGATGATGAGCGAATAGCAGATGGCGCGTGCCCACTGTTCCATCTGCCCTAGGCGGACTTCGTTACATCTGGTCAGGGAACCCGAATGAAACAGGAAGCCCGATTCCAGCACGCCCTTTGGTGCCCGAGCAGACTCCTGCTGCAAGTAGCTCGAAAATAGAGGAGTACCTTCGTAAGGCAGTGCCTCCGATTCATCAAACGCGGTTTCGGCTACATCTTCTGGCAGAACTGCCACAGACAGGCTTATGGTGAGTATCACCAAAAAGACGATGGGAGAGCGCGGTCTATTCATACGCCCCATCCGTGACGGAAATACACTGTTCTTCGAGTCTGCGCCTCAAGTGTTGCGTTCCCGTGGCGGGAAAGTGCTCTTCGGGGAGGCGAGAGAATTACGCGCTCAGATTACCGCCCTGGCTAATCTTTGCAATGACATTCATCACGGTTCAGTGTGATGAGAGGGCGAAATCAGCTTGGGGATTTCCCTGGCAGGCCGGTCAGTTGGCGAAAAATCGCGATAGCACTCATTGACCCCTGAACGGGGGTTTTGAGTGTAATCGTGTTTGCAACACTTATCCGACTAGGCCTCACAGTTGGCCAACTTGGGCATGCTACTTCGTAAAGCCATCGGGCGAGTTTGCGCGCCCGGTTGTCGCAATTGGCTGCGAAACCTTCAGGTTGAAATCTGGGCGAAGCGTCTTCGGATCAGGACGCTTGGGAGGGTGCGTCTGGAGTTCCTTTGGCAGGCCGAAAGCGTAGACCTTGCCATCGTACGAGCCGACATACACTACCCCATTGGCCACTGTGGGCGAGGACTCCACATCTCCGCCAGTTGAGTACTTCCCCAGCAGGGCGCCGTTACTGGCGTCCAGCGCATGAACTTCTCCCCAGCCTCCGACATAGACTACCCCATTGGCCACCGCAGGCGAAGATCGCCCTTCTTCGATTGCGTGGCTCCACAGCAGGGCACCGGTGCTAACGTCCAGCGCGTACACATTACCGTCGTACGAGCCGACATACAACACCCCATTGGCCACCGCGGGTGAGGAAGCTACAGGCCAGTAGCCGGTAGTGTAGCTCCCCAAGAGGGCGCCGGTGCTGGCGCTCAGCGCGTAAACCTTCGCGTTGTCTGAGCCGACATACACCACCCCATTGACCACGGCGGGCGAGGACTCCACAGCACTGCCAGTGTTGTAGCTCCACCGGAGGACGCCGGTGCTGGCGTCAAGCGCATAAACATTGCCGTCGTTTGAGCCGAAATAGACCACTCCCTTCGCCACCGCAGGCGAGGAATGCACAGGGCCGAGGGTGTCGTAGCCCCACAGCACGGCGCCGGTACTGGCGTCTAGCGCGTGGACCCACTCGGCATCGTCGCCGACATACACCACCCCATTCACCACCGCAGGCGAGGTGAAATCGTCGCCGCCACAGTAGCAGGTCCACAGCAGGGCGCCGGTGCTGGCGTTCAACGCGTACGTGTAGGCCGGCTCGGCGCCGACATACACTACCCCATTCGCCACCGCAGGCGAGTTCAACACCCTGCCGCTGGTGTGGTAGCTCCACAGCAGGGTTCCGTTCTTAGCATTCATTGCGTAGACGTTGCCATCCCACGAGCCGACATACATTACTCCATTTACCACCGCGGGCGAGGAACTCACGTCGCTGCCGGTTTGGTAACTTCCCTTCAGGCGCATGCTCCCAACGTTGTCGACATTCAGCACGTTCTCATACGGGTTCTCGCGCCGCATGTCCATGGTGTGGAACTGGTCCCAGTTGACGTGAACCTCGAATATCTCTTGCTTGACGTTGCGGCCCGAACGCTCTGCCGCGGTAACCCAGTGATTGCCCGGCACGGCGGACTTTGGCGCCTGGATCGCGATCTGGCGGAAGGTTCCAGCGGCGTCAGCCACGGCCAGAGCTTGGTCCTGAGTGTCGAAGTAAATGTCGATCTGCGCGTAGGGCGTGAAGCCGCTGCCCGAAACCCGCGGGCTGGTAGTTGGCGGCCCGTCCTTGGGTGAAAGTGAAACCGCAGCTTGGCCGAAACAAAATCCCGCCAGCAGCAAAATTGCGATGCCGATCAGGCAGACCTGCCTGCCAGTCGAGGTTGGATGATGTACGTTGCTTGCCATAAATGGCCTCCGGTTCAGTGCGGTTGGCTCTTCACAATTCGTTACTGTTTGCCAGGCGAATTAAAGGGCGTGGTCTACGAGATGACGTGTCTGGCGTTGGCTCCCTTCTAGCTAGTAAAACCGCACTCAAAAGGATTGCGCGTTTCTGCATATGAGTTCTCCTATTATTTTTCCTGCTGGCGGGTGGCAGTGCGGCTTGCCAACAACTGCCGGGTCCTGAAAGAGCTACCAACGGACCAGAGGAGTAGCTAGGAGTTCTTTATCACTAGAGAGAGTGTGGCGCAGTGATGGAGGGCACGCTAGGATGTGACTGATAGGCCGATCACTCTGGCGACCTGTTGGCTCGGAAACTCTGCGGTTGTTGACGTAATATCTGTTCTCGATAGTTGACTTCCGGTTATCCCGTGACCTGCTCCCATTTTGCGCGCCTCGCGGTTGAGGCATTCCTGCCGATGCTCCGATCCGATAAAATTTCCCGCATTGCTCTTTAGGAGATCCCGGCTGGTCATAAGGAGAGCTGACAAGTTCCTCGGCTGCAGTAAGGATTCTGAGCAGTTCCTTTCGTCGGAACCAGTTCTGCATAATCGATTCCGGATACGTCAGATGCTCGCGTTAGCGAAGATCCATCGGCGTCGTCATAAGGAGAGCTGACAAGTTCGATTCGTCGGGAACCACGGCTTCTGCATAATCTGATTGCTGCGATTCTCGCACTCCCGCGTCGCTCAGGGCGATCCAGGCCGGTATTGGATCGCATTGCACGGAGAGGAGGCCGTCGGCGTGGTCGTTCAGTCACCTCTGGAATATCCAGCGACGTTGACGCCCATGGAACCGCGAGCCGTGCTGGCAATAGTGGATGCAATTGCGGAAGCTCGAGTGACTCTACCCGGTGTCAATGGGGACGCGGCGACGGCAGCCAGTTTCGCTGGGCAATGGAGTGAACGATGTAAGTCGGCCGCCACCCCGTTCGCGGGAACGCGTCTCTACGAACTCTTGGGACTGGGAGAAGTTCCCCGCACCGAGGGTCATTTGCGCCAAGCAGGTCTGAGAGATCGCAGTTTGATGATTCTCTGGACTCGTGCATTTCAGGATGAAATTGGGGAGTCTGCAATCGGCACCGAGCTTCGCGTAGAGCGGGCGTTGGCCGCCGGAGCAGCTCTGGCTATGGGATCAAGACGGAGAGACTAGTTCTATGGCTGTTGGCCGTGAACCGGCGCAAGGCGTAGTTCGTTTGTCTGGGGTCTACACGCCACCCGAGAAGCGCAACCACGGCTACGCCGCAGCCTGCGTTCATGCTTTGTCGAAACAGCTTCTCGACCGTGGGCATCGGTGCATTCTCTACACTGACTTGGGCAACCCTACATCGAATTCCATTTACCGGCGAATTGGATATAAGGCCGTAGCCGAGTCTCTCCGTTATCGCTTTGACTGATCCAACAAAGCGGCAGTCCAACCCAGCAGGTGTGTTTGTCGGTACAGAAATTGCCCCCCAGTTCTTGCAAAATCACCATTGCACTCATTGACCTGGTCGGGCCAATTCTTAATGATGGCGACGCTAGTTTGGGCCGGTCGGCATCCGCCGCCGCCCCATGTTTGTACGGCGTCCGCAGGTACTTCGCCGCGAGTTCCGGACCGGAACGCAGTCGTTGAGACCGCTTGTCCGGTTCCTTTCCCGAGTGGACTTTCCGCCGGGCACAATCGGAGACCGCTATTTCGGACAGGGGAAATGGTCCGACATTTATGCTAACGCTTTTAGTTTTTTAGAGTCTTTCGCCTGGAGGTGCGCGCCATGAAGAGATGGATTAGCTCTATTCCTCTGCTCCTGTTGCTGGTGGCCAGCTTGGCCAGCGCTGCCGAAAAGAAGGCATCGGGCTCGCGATTACAAAATGCTGCACCTAAACCGGCGGGGGCTTGGGATTGGGAGCACGCGCAGGTCGGCCCGCTCGATGCCAGCCGCGGCATCTACATGCAAGCTACCGCCCAAGTCATCACGCCGGCGGGCAAGAGCACAGTCTTCTTCGGCAGGCCGACGGACCTCGCGCTCGATCCCACGCAGAAGCTGGTGGCGGTGCAACACTCCCACGGTCTCATGCTCCTTGACGCGACGAGCGGCGCCATTATCCAGAGTTTGGCGCTCCCGCCCGATGAGGACCATTTTTCCCATAGCCTGGGTGGCAACGGATTCCACGGCATCACATGGGAACCAGATGGCAACAAGGTTTGGCTAACAGATTCCTTCAACGGTTTGCACGGCGCCAGCCGTCAGCCGAACGGCGGATTTGCGTGGAGCGACTCCATCACGCTCCCCGGCCTGGCTGGACTTGAAGACCCTCCTGTGCCGGGCGGTATTGCCATTGATACTGCAACCCAACGCCTCTACGTGACGCTGAGCAGCAACAACACGCTCGGGGTCGTGAACCTTGCCTCGAAGAAGCTCGAGGCGCAGATTCCAGTCGGAGTTGCACCCTATGGCGTGGTGCTCGTGGGTGGGCGCGCCTTCGTGAGCAACTGGGGTGGACGGCATCCGGCCACCGGCGACGACTTTACCGCCGAGAGCTCCGGCACTGATACCGTGATCGATCCCCGCACCGGAGTGGCTTCGACCGGCACTGTTTCAGTGGTGGACCTTGCCAAGGGCGTAGTGATCAAAGAGGTCGAGGTGGGGCTGCACCCGAGCGGCATGGCACTCGCGGCGGATGGCAAGACCATCTATGTCGCCAACGCCAACAGCGACTCGGTCTCGGCGATTGACGTGGAGAAAGCCCAGGTCACAGCGACCATCAGCACCAAACCAATGGCTGACCTACCCGTGGGCAGTGCTCCCAACGCGCTCACGGTCTCGACTGATGGCAAAAACCTCTACGTGGCGAACGGCGGTAACAACGCGATCGCTGTGATCGATATCGCGACCCAGAAACTGGAAGGGTTAATACCGACAGGCTGGTATCCGAGCGCCGTCGCGGCTAAGCGGGCAAGGACTCTTGGTCGCCAATCTAAAAGGCGTGGGTAGCCGCGGGACCGATTTCGGTTTTGCAACCACAATCAGGACAAAACGCCACGGCGGACACAACGTTTACGATTACGCGGGCAGTATCTCGATCATTCCGACGCCGAGCGCGGAGGAGTTGAAGAACTACACGCTTCAAGTCGCGGCAAACATGCGGCTGCCGAACCTCACGGCAGCGGGCGCTGCGAGCGGCGAGCCAAAGTATGTCCCGGTGCCGATGCGGCCGGGCGAGCGTTCGCTGTTCAAGCACGTCATCTACATCATCAAAGAGAACCGCGCCTACGATCAGGTGCTGGGCGATCTGAAGGGCGGTAACGGCGACGCTTCGCTCACCATGTTCGGCGCCGAGGTCACGCCGAATCATCACGCGCTGGCTGAGGAGTTCGTGCTGCTCGATAATCTGTATTGCAACGGAATGCTCAGCGCTGAGGGCCACCAGTGGACTGATGAAGGCTACGCCACCGACTATATCGAAAAGAACATGGGCGGGTTCAATCGCAGCTATCCTTCGGATGGCACCGATCCCATTGCCTACTCGCCGGCAGGGTTCATCTGGGATGCAGCGCTGCGGCATGGACTGACACTTCGAATGTACGGCGAGTTCTTGAAGTCGCAGCTGGGCACCGAGCCGCACAAGAGTTGGCAGGAGCTGTACGAAGCATACAAGCGCAACGACCACTCCACGCGCTTCCTTCAGAAGACAGAGTTGCTATCGCTCATGCCGTACGTAGATTGGAGCTATCCCACATTCGATCTCGGTGTGCCGGATGTCTATCGTGGGCAGGAACTCACAAACGAGATCCGCCGCTTCGAGCAGAACGGTGATCTGCCGAACCTGATGGTGGTGCAGCTGGGCGACGACCACACCTCAGGTACTCAAGAAGGCGCGCCCACCCCGCGTGCCTCAGTCGCCGATAACGACCTGGCGCTGGGACAGATCGTAGAAGCGCTAAGCAAGAGCAAGTTTTGGAAAGACACGGCGATCTTTGTGGTTGAAGACGATCCGCAAGATGGCGTGGACCATGTAGATGGCCACCGTACGGTCGGGTTCGTCGTGAGCGCTTACACTCGGCGCCGCTATCACGATAAAACCTTCTACAACCAGAACAGCATTCTGCGAACCATCGAGCTTATCCTGGGGATCGATCCGCTGACGCAATTTGATCTCGCCGCGAATCCCATGCTTGCGCTCTTCCAGGCAAACCCAGATCTGACTCCTTACGCGGCGAAGCAGAACCAGATCCGGCTGGATGAGTTCAATCCTAAACGCTCAGCGCTACACGGCGCCGTGCTGCGCGATGCCGAGCTTTCGGCACGAATGGATTTTTCCGTCGCCGATAATGCCGACGACGGCGTACTGAACCTGATCCTGTGGCATGCGACCAAGGGATACAAGACGCCGTATCCGCGAAGCAACGAACGCGAGTCGCTCGACAAAGACTAGAGCCTGGAAAGTTCGAGTGTAATCCCTGTTTTGAACAACTGACAGAAACAGATGCCGACATGGGCTAAACTTATTCACGTGAAAGAGTCACCGGTTGCTTCCACGGCGCGTTACCATCACATCGGAATCCCCACTACCGAGCATCGAGAAGGTGAACGCCTGATCAAGAACCATGCGACGTTCGTGTCTGGATATGAAACGAGCGCTTACGGAATCGAGTGGATGCGGTTCGAACCTGAAGCGTCAGTCCCTGAACTTGTGCGCAATGTCCCGCATGTTGCCTTCGAAGTGGACGACCTCTCCGCCGAAATCGCCGGAAAAGAGATACTCATTGCGCCCAACTCACCCTCACCGGGCGTGACCGTCGCTTTTATTGTCGAGAATGGAGCCCCCGTCGAGTTTCTCCAGTTTGATAAGAAGTCATGAGGTTCGTGAATCCCCTGGCTGGATGGTTCGGTGCGGGCGGCGCTTTGGAGTCGTTTCTTTCTGGTTTTATTGTTTTTTTTGATGGAAGATAATCTCAAACAGCCATAAGGCGACCATCACATCGACAAATAGTTCAAGGGTGCGGGTCCATTTCATGATAAGTCATCCGGGTTCTCGATGTGCATTTTACGCGCCCACGCTGATGCGACTACGAATCAACCGAACGCGCCGGCTTGGCCTGTGAACCACTAGCCGGAATTGTTTCCCGTTCCTCAAGAGCACGACACAGGGCCTCAATAATGCGCATGAGTTTTTCGGGGTCAGTTTCTTTGGAGGCCCTTCCGGCGAGTTCTACCCAAGCCCTGTATTGCCTGGTGCCATCTTGCGCCATGATTCACCTCCTAGTCGCGAAACCGCCGACGAGTTAGAGGTAGCAATTTCGTTGCCGTAGGGGTCGGGATTCTGCACAACAAAAATGGCCGGTTATCAAATAGTTGAGAGAGACTGTAGGCGAACTACAGGAAGGAGTGTACGTAAAGATTCCGGGCCAAACTCATCACGCGAAGGTGAGAGCGAAGCTATGCCCGACAGTCCCTCTCCACGAGCGAAGATCTTCACGGCCGCCCGGCCGAGAGGGGTTGGACTCGGCTGTAATTCTTCGGGTTCCCGAGCACTGCGCGCGCTTTACCGACCAAAACAGAAATGTGATCAGACTTTGAAATCAGTGCCCGCACACCTGCGGAAAGCGCTTCGTTTTCGGTCAAGTAGTCGACGTACCCGGTGAACATGATAACTGGCACCTCAGGCATGAGCCGTTTCAGAACTCGTGTGGCGTCCAGCCCGTTCATCACCGGCATCGAGAGATCCAGCACGATCAAGTCAGGGTGCAGTTCCTGAGCCTTCGCAACTGCCTCCATTCCGTTTTCTGCCTCTCCGCAAATATCGAAGTCCTCTTCCGTCGCGAGGAATTCACACAATGCTTTCCGAATGTACGGACTGTCATCAGCTATGAGAATGGAGTGTGACATGGGCAGCCTCCAGGGCCCTTGGCAGGCTGCTGGCCGCGCCGCATGATACAGGCCGACGGACGGCACGAGGAAGGGTCTCAACCCCCACCCTACTCTTTGCGGCCAAATAGACCATCCCCTGGACCCCGTACGTTAGGAAGCATTGTAGTGTACGGTACAGTACTCATGAGCAATCGAGCCGACTGATGATCTATCTCCAAGACACAGGATAGAAAGCAGTAATCCAAGATGGTCGGCCTCACGGGAAAAAGAGGCGCGGGGCCGGAGGGATCCGGTTGCCTTCCGGCCGAAAGGTAAATAGCAAAGCTTTGTGGAAGCAAGTGAAGCGCACCACCATCAGTGCGAATTACCTGCCAACTCGTGGACGATACTGTTCACAAAAGCCTTGGCGTCGCCGAACAGCATCAGGGTGTGGTCGAGGTAGTAGAGCGGATTGTCGATGCCGGCAAAACCAGGGTTCATACTGCGCTTGATGACCATGACGGTGCGGGCCTTGTCCACATCGAGAATCGGCATGCCAAAAATGGGGCTGGATTGGTCAGTGCGGGCGGCGGGGTTGGTGACATCATTGGCGCCGATCACTAGCGCCACATCGGTTTGGGGAAGGTCTCCGTTGATGTCATCCATCTCGATCAGCTTGTCGTAAGGGATGTCGGCCTCGGCGAGCAGCACGTTCATGTGGCCGGGCATGCGTCCGGCTACGGGATGAATGGCGAAGCGGACGTCCACGCCACGCTTGGTCAGGGCATCAAAAAGTTCGCGCACCTTGTGCTGTGCCTGCGCGACCGCCATGCCGTAACCGGGAACAATGACCACCTTGTTAGCAGCTGCCAGAATGCCCGCAGCCTCCTCGGCGGTGGCGCTGCGGACGGTCCTCTCTTCTTTATCCGCTGCCGCCGAAGCCTGTACCTGGCCGAAGGCCCCAAACATGACGTTGGTGAATGACCGGTTCATCGCTTTGCACATGATGACCGAGAGAATGAATCCGGAAGAGCCGTCGAGCGCGCCGGCGATGATCAGGAGCTTGCTCTCCACCACGAAACCCATGGCGGCCGCGGAAAGACCGGCGTAAGAGTTCAGCAGCGAGATCACAGTGGGCATGTCCGCGCCGCCGATGGGCATAATCATGAAGACGCCGAACAGCAGCGGGATGACCACCATGATGGGAAACAGTTGTTTCGCGCCGGGGTGAAGGACGAGGAAAACGCCGGCGGCGATCGCAATCGCGAGCAGGCCCAGGTTGACGATGTTTTGTCCCTTGTAGGTGATCGGCCGTTGCGGCAAGACTTCCTGCAGTTTACCGGCGGCCATGAGGCTGCCGGTGAAGGTCAGCGAGCCGAGGATGACTTCCATGCAAATGACCGCCATCATGAACGGCGGAACGTCGGGCGATCGCAGATAAAATTCCGCGGTGCCGACCAGGGTCACGCAGAATGCACCAAAGGCGTGGCTGAGCGCGGTCCGTTGCGGGACCGCAGTCATTTGTACCAGGCCGAGGGGAACGCCGATGCCGGAGCCGATCACCAGGGCGATGAAGATCCACTTGTAATCGACGATGCCGTGATGCAGCAGGGTCCCGGCAATGGCCAATACCATGCCGATCTCGCCGGCCCAGACGCCGTGGCGGGCGGTCTTGGGCGCGCTCATCCAGCGCAGCGAAAGAATGAAGAGCGCGCTGGCGATCAGATAAATGATTTCGATAACGTACTGGCTGCCTGCGAACTCAGTGGTCATGGTTTTGTGGGACGGCTGGACTTGAACATCTTGAGCATGCGATCGGTGATCAGAAAGCCGCCGACCACGTTGCTGGTGGCGGCAATGGTGGCGAGAACGCCCAGGATGAACGAGAGATTGCTTTTGTGTTCACCCACCAGCACGATGGCCCCGACTACGGCGATGGCGTCCAAGGCGTTGGTCAACGACATCAGCGGAGTGTGGAGCAGCGGTGAGACGCGCTTGATGACTTCGAATCCGATAAAGCCCGCCAGCATGAAAACGAAAAGACCGTCGATTAAAGCGGAATTCATGTTGCCTCCGAAAATCTGCAACCAGTTCAACCGGCTATGAACTTAAAACTGCAAATCCTACTTTGCTCCCTGCGCAGCCAATTCCGGCAGGGCGAAGAACTCCCGTACCCGGGCGTTCACAATTTCACCGTCACGGGTCAACAATGTTTCACGAATAATTTCGTCGTCCGCGGCGGGGCGCATCTTGCCGTCCTTCACCAGGTTCACCAGGAAAGCGGTGAGATTGCGGGCGTACATCTGGCTGGCATGGTAGGGAACTGCGGTGGCCACGTTGATGCGGCCAATGATGGTGACGCCGTGGGCCACGATGGTTTCGCCGGCGCGGGTCAATTCGCAATTGCCGCCGCGCTCCGCTGCCAAATCGAAAATTACTGAACCGGGCGCCATTCCCTTGACCATGTCCGCCGTTACCAGCACCGGAGCTTTCTTGCCGGGCACGACCGCAGTGGTGATGACCACATCGCTCTCGGCAATCACGCGGCCGAGAAGTTCACGCTGTTTGGCATAGAAGCTTTCATCCTGCGCGGTGCCGTAGCCGCGGGCGTCCTGCGCATTCTTGGCTTCGATGGGCAATTCGACAAACCGGCCGCCCAGGCTCTGGACTTGCTCTTTGGCCGCGGGCCGCATGTCGTAAGCCGAGACTACGGCTCCAAGCCGGCGAGCCGTGGCAATGGCTTGCAGTCCAGCCACGCCGGCACCGATGATCAGAATGCGTGCCGGAGTCACAGTTCCGGCGGCGGTGGTGAGCATGGGAAAAATTCTGGGCAGGGTGTCAGCGGAGATGAGCACTGCTTTGTATCCGCAGATCGTTCCCATGGAGGAGAGCGCGTCCATGCTCTGGGCACGGGTGGTCCGCGGCATCAGTTCCACCGAAAACGAGGTCACACCGGTCTGGGCAATCTGTTGCAGGATTTCCGACGAACCGAGTGGCCGCAGGAAGCCGATCAGGACCTGACCGCGACGCATCAGCGGGAGGTCGGCCTTTCCGGTGACATCATTGGATCCGTAAGATAGAACTTGCACCACGATGTCTGCGCCGGCGAACACCGCGGCACGGTCGGGGAGGATCTTCGCGCCCTTCTCAACGTAGAGGGCGTCCGGGTATCCGGCTTGCTCACCCGCTCCCGCTTCCACCACCACCTGATATCCGGCTTTCGCCAGATTCGGAATCACCAGGGGAACGAGGGCCACACGCCGTTCGCCGGGATAACTTTCCTTGGGCACGCCGATAATCACGAGATCATCTTCTCCCTGCCTGATAAATCAAACGCTTCATTGTAGCGGAAGAACCCGATGGAACCGATGACGAAGTTGGCGCAGGGGTCCGTCGCTGTCAAGACATGGTCGAAATTAGCCCGGCTATTCATGTTTGGGCGCCTCTTCGTGCAGCGGCGACTCAGCGGGCGGGGCGCCCTCTTTGCCGGGGGTGGCGGGCTTTTCCGCATCTTCTGGCGTTACATCGATGTTCTGCACGATGACGGAGATTCGCCGGTTCGAGGCATCGAGTGGGTCGTCGGCTTTGCGAAGCATCTGATCGGCATAACCACGGACCTGGGACACCTGACTCTCGCCCAGGCCATTGAGCTGCATCAATCGGCGCGCGGCGTTGGCGCGGTCGGCGGAAAGTTCCCAATTACTGTAGCCGGTTTTTCCAGGATAAGGCTTCGCGTCGGTGTGGCCTTCGACCGAGATGTGGTTGGGAAGCTTGCCTAACTCATTGGCCAGCAGAGAGAGCAGTTGCTTTCCGTTGTCGGTCGGTTGGGCGCTCCCAAGATTGAAGAAAGTGCCGTTCTCGGTTTCGATCAGCTCGATCCGTAACCCCTCAGGGGTGATTTTCACCTCGATCTGGTTCTTCAACTTGTCGAAGTTGCTCATCTGACGAATGCGTTTTTCCAGTTCTTCCTTCAGCTTGGGCATGTCGTCTTTGGAAATCGGCAGGCTCTCTCCGGTTCCGGTTCGATTGGTGCCGGCGTTCTTTGCCGATCCCATCGGGTCCCGGAAATATCCACCCACCGCCTCCTGGATCTTCTTGCTGCTGTTCAACAGCCAAAGCACGATGAACAGCGCCATCATGGCGGTGACGAAATCTGCGTAAGCTACTTTCCAGGCGCCGCCGTGATGGCCTCCGTGTCCGGCTTTCTTCTTGACGATGATGATGGGGCGTGCGCCTTCCATGACAAGCCTTTCTAAGCCGATGCCGCGGCAGCGGCTTCGGGGGCGGCCGGAGCCGCTTCCCCGCCATGGCGGCAGAGTGTCTCGACTTCCTTAAATGAGGGACGAACGTGGCCGGGAATCGCTCGCCGGGCAAACTCCACCGCCATGATAGGGGGCGAGCCTTTAAGAAAGGAGATCATTACCACCCGCAACACGTGAAGATAGGCGCCTTCGTCTTCGGCGACTTTGCCCATGCTGGAAGCAATCGGCCCTACCAACCCGTAACACAGCAGAATTCCCAGAAAAGTTCCCACCAGGGCGGCCGCAACCTTGTGCCCGATTTCTTCCGGCGGGCCTCCCAGCGCCCCCATGGTGATGACCACACCCAGCACCGCGGCCACGATGCCCAGCCCGGGCAGGGAATCGGCCATGGTGCTCAGCGAGGCAATCGGTACATTGGCAGAGTAGTGGTGGACTTCCAGGTCCAGGTCCAGGAGTTGGTCGAGATCGAAGGCCTCCACTCCGCTGATGGCCATGCGCAGGGTGTCGCAAAAATAGTCGCAACTATGATGGTCTTTCAAGAAGGATGGGTATTTTGAAAGAATCGGGCTCTTGTCGGGATCTTCCACGTCGTTCTCGAGGGTCATCAAGCCCTCGCGGCGGGCTTTGTTGAGCAGGTCGTAGATCATCTTCAGGGAGTCGAGATAGCGCTGCTTGGTAAATTTTGATCCGGTAAAGACTCCGGTGATTCCTCCCGCAATTTGTTTGAGAATGTGGAGCGGGTTGGCGATCAGCACGGTGCCCACGGCCGCACCCCCGATGATCACCAGTTCGGCGGGTTGAAGCAGTACCATCACCTTGCCGTGTTCCATCAGGTATCCGGCCAGGACGGCCCCGAACACAACCACAATGCCAATGATGGCGAACATAGAGGCCTAGTCTCCGGAGGGTTGCCCGCCGGCGAGTGCGCCCGCTCCGGCGGCGGTCGTCCTGCTGACGGACGCTGGTTTAAGCGAACGCTGTGCCCGCTCCACCAGCGATTCCACCGAGTCTTCTGCCTCCGCTCCCGCGTATCCGATGGAGGTGGCGATGGACAAGTGTTCTCCCCACCAGTGAATGCCGGCTCCGGCCACCAGCTTTTGCACCCGTCCGCCGGCGATTTCGGCGCCACGGGCGCCACAGTTCGGCAAAACTGCCAAAAATTGGTTTTCGCCCCAATGCCCCACCATGTCGCTGGGACGCAGACCGTTGTGTAGAGTTTCGGCCACCACGCGCAGCATGGAGTCCGTGGCTTGCCTGCCATAGGCAGCCCGCAGGTGGTCGAAACGATCGACTTGCAGGCACATGACTCCGACCGGGACGTGGTACTGGGCGAAGCCGGCAAGATTTTCCCGCAGTTGGAATTCGATGAACCCGTGATTGGCGACACCTGTGGTTTCGTCGATACAAGATGCGGGCACCGGAGGTCGGCGTCGTGCCTGCACTGCCGTCGCCCGGGGTTCGTCGAAACTTCCAACGACGTAGCTGACCGCAGCCTGCGGGGCGCGCACCGGCGTGATGCGGAAGACGACGGCGACCGGGTGCCCGTTCTTGTGGCGCAGGGACAAGCGCAATTCTCTGCCGTCGATGGCAGCCTCGTGGAATGGGCATTTCTCCCCACACATGGGGCAGCTCCGCTCATTGCACTGCGCCAGAATGTTTTCCCGCCGCGAGTGCCCGATGACCTCGTGGCGCTGGTGACCGGTAATGCGCTCGGCACCCTGGTTCCAAAACAGAATTGTCCCGTTTCTATCGGCGATGTAGACCCCCATCGGCAGGGTGTCCAGCACTGCCCGGAAGACTTCTGGGTCCCGAACTTCAGACATGACTCCGCCTCGCCCACCAAGCTTTTCATCGTCAGCGGGGGACCTAACTTCAAGCACTGCCCGCTGTAGAACGCGCGCAGGTAATGTCCCCGAAGTAAAGAAGACACCCCACATCGCCGAAAGCAAATAGAGGGTGTTAGCGGGTAGAGGATCTCTGGTGAGACTGAACACAGCGCAAAGATGGGCCGCCCGCCACACCAGCAATTCACCGCAGGTCCCGGCCAACGATAGGGTTAACCGGGCAATGGTCGTGCACCTAATGCCCCAAACCAGGACATATAAAGGGAGTACGGTGAGGAGTATGAGATGCCCAGTCGCCAAGGTGACTAAGGGCGGCGCTATGAGTTCTTCTGCGAACCTGGCACTCCCACCCTCGATTTCCGGTCTGTACAGGAAAAGTTCCGGGCTTCTCTGCTTGAAGCTGCTCAGGTGCGAAAACGACGGAGGCCTCCACAGTTGAAATGCTCGACGAGTTTGTAGGTGCTACTACCTCTGCTGCCGACCCTCTGGATGCGGGACAGCCGAGGCGTTAGCAGCAGCGTGAAGGCCCCGGCACAGCTGGAGAGAATAATTATGCTCAACCCCAATGGCGACCTCACCGGGACGATTTCTTTCACGAGCGCGCGGACCGCACGACAACCGCGATTGCACAGGTGGCGCCTCCTGATGCTCGTGCTCCTCACAGCCAGCAGCATGGCACAGCAATCCCTCAAGAACTTAGGTGATGTCAGCCTTGAGGAACTGGGGAACATCCAGGTTTACAGCGCCTCCAAGCACATGCAGAGCACGCATCAAGCGCCGTCCTCGGTTACCGTCATTACTGCCGATGAAATCCAAAAGTATGGCTACCGCAACCTGGCCGACATCCTCCGCAGTGTGCCCGGCTTTTATGTCACTTATGACCGCGATTACAGTTTCGTTGGCGTCCGCGGCTTCGGACGGCTGGGAGACTGGAACAACCGCGTTTTGGTGCTGATCGATGGCCATCGCATCAACAACAATGTTCTTGGCCAAGCCGTGATTGGGAATGAGTTTCTTGTAGATGTAGATCTGATCGAGCGGGTGGAGATTGTGCGTGGCCCCAGTTCGTCGCTTTACGGAACGGATGCTTTCTTTGCCGTGATCAACGTCATTACCCGTACCGCCGAACAGGTGAAGGGTTGGGAGCTTTCTTTCCAGCCGGGGAGTTTTGGCACTTATGAGGGCAGAGCCACGTACGGCCACCAGCTGCACGGCCTGGGTCTTCTTCTGTCCGGCACCTTCTACGACAGCCAGGGCCAGACTCTTTTCTTTCCTGAGTTCAACAGTCCCGCCAACAACCACGGTATTGCCCATGATGGCGACTATGAATCCTACAAGCACATTCTGGCCACGCTGACTTTTCACGGGTTCACGCTGCAGGGAATGTTCAGTACGCGCGAAAAGGTGGTTCCGACAGCTTATTTCGGAGCGGTATTCAACGATCCTCGTGCTTACAACATTGATAGCCATCAGTATGTCGATCTTGGCTACCAGCACTTGGTCGGAGGATGGCAACTGGACGCGCACACCAGCTATGACCAGGCCCGCTTGCAGGCGCCAGTCCCCGAGGCGCCTCTGGTGCCAGGCGATCCGGTGGTACTGGACACGTTCTCCTTCCGCGGAAACTGGTGGACGGGAGAGGGTAAAGTCAGCCGCAATCTGTTCGAAAACAATCGTCTGACATTGGGCTCGGAGGTTAGAGATAACCTGCGACAAGACCAGGGAGACTACCAGAGTCCTCCCAATGTGTTTACGGCAGAGCCAAACAGTTCCTTGATAGCGGCGCTGTATGCGCAGGATGAATTCGCCATCACCCGCCGCCTGACACTCAATGCCGGTCTTCGCTACGACCACTATTCCACTTTTGGAGGAACCACCAACCCGCGTCTGGGATTAATCTACCGCCCCGCCGAAAAGACTACGCTGAAGTTTTTATATGGCAAGGCTTTTCGAGCCCCGGACGTCTACGAAACCACTCCGAACTTTGGAGCGTTTTACGATGACAATCTTGCCCTCCGCCCCGAGCGCATTCAAAGCCTCGAAGGAGTCGTCGAGCAGGGGCTGGGGAAATACTTTCAGCTCGGCGGCAGCGTGTACCGCAACCGCATTGATGACCTCATCTCACTGCTCTCCAATCCCATTGGCGGAAATTTCCAGTACCAAAACTCTGGACGCGCACAGGCCACGGGAATGGAAATTGAGTTCAGCGGACGCGTACCCAGCGGTTTGCAGGGCAAAGCCAGTTTCGACTATGTGGACGCCGACAACGACGGCGCCGGCGATCTGGTGCTGGACAACTCCCCCCGCCACATGGCCAAGTTCAACTTGATGGTCCCGTTGCTTGGCCAACGGCTCTTTGCAGGAGTGGAAGGGCAATTTCTGGGAAGGCGTTTCACCCTGACGCAGAACTCTTTGAGCAGCTATCAGGTCTTCAATGTCACGCTGCTGGGACACACTCTGGGGAAACACCTGGATCTGGCAACCAGCATCTACAACATTTTTGACAAGAAATACTTCGATCCCGGCCGTCCCGAGGACCCGGAAGACGCGATTCAGCAGGATGGGAGAAGTTTCCGGGTGAAAATTACCACCAGATTTTGAGGGCTCAATGAAGATCAAGGGCGTTCCAATGCGCACGACCCCGGCAGAAGACCGCAGGATAATCGCACCGAAGAGTAGCTCCTGGGTTGGCGAAAGGTTCCGGGCGTCGCGCTGGAAACGATCTCTCCTCGGTGTCCTCTTGTGTCTGCTGGCGGCGGCAGCCCAGGCCCAGTCGGCCACCGAGTATCAAGTCAAGGCGGCTTTCCTATTTAACTTCGCAAGATTCGTAGAATGGCCTGCCGACGCCTTTCTCAACGCCGATTCGGCGCTGCAGATCTGCGTCCTCGGCCAGGATCCCTTCGGGCGTGATTTCGAACAAGTGATTATGGACAAGGCCGTAAACGGCCACCGCATTGAGGTCGCCCACCCCGACGGAGTGCCCCAGGCCCGCGCCTGCCAGATTCTTTTCATTGCGGCTTCGGAAAAAGCGCGATTACCCTCCATTCTGCAGGGCCTTAAGGGTGCCAGCGTACTCGTCGTGGGCGATATGCCCGGCTTCGCCGCCTCGGGTGGTGCCATCAACTTTGTTCTGGACGATGGCCGGGTGCGCTTCGAAATCAACCTCAAGGCTGCCGAACTGGCTCATCTGAAGATCAGCGCCCGGCTGCTGACCGTCGCCAAGGTCGTGCTGAACGGCGAGCCCGGAGGAAATTAGTGAGTTGGGCGCAGAACATGTCAATCGGACGAAAGCTGATGGTGATCATCATGGCCATTAGCGGGTTGACGCTGTTGCTGGCCTGTCTTGCGATCGTGGTCTACGACATCGTCGAACTGCGACGGGGCATGGTGAACGACAACTACACTCTGGCCAACATGGTGGCGGAGAACAGCACCGCCGCTCTGACCTTTCACGACGCCCAAGCCGCAAGAGAGGTGTTGCGGTCGCTGCACACCCAGCCGCACGTTACCGCCGCGTGCCTATATACCGCCGAAGGCCGTCCCTTTGCCACTTACGACCGAAGTGGAGAACCCAATGGCTTTTCTCCGCCGCCGCCACGCACCGATGGAAGTTTTTTTGAAAACGGACGCTTGCTGCAATTCCGGCCGGTTCGGCTAGGAAGTGAAACCATCGGCACGGTGTATGTGGAGTCGGATTTTTCGGAAATGCAGGCGCGCATGCGGACCTACCCAATGGTGATTGGCCTGGTACTGGTGATCTCGTGCGGCGCTGCCCTGCTGATGGCGTCGCGACTGCAGAAACTGATTTCAGAGCCCATCCTCGAGCTGCTCGATGCAACGCGTGAAGTTTCCACCCAGCAGAACTATGCTTTGCGCCTTCCGGTTACCAATCACGATGAAGTCGGCCTGCTCATGACCGGTTTCAACCAAATGCTCTCGCAGATTGAAAGCCGGGACGAGGAACTACAGCGCCACCGTGACACTCTGGAAAACGAGGTTGCCCGTCGGACTGCGGACCTGATGACCCTGAATATGCAGATGGTGGCGGCCAGAGACGCTGCTGAATCTGCCAGCCGGGCCAAAAGTGAATTCCTGGCCAACATGAGCCACGAAATTCGCACCCCTATCAATGGCATCATGGGCATGACCGAGCTTGCCCTCGACACCGAACTCAACCAGGAACAGCGCGGCTACTTGTTTCTGGTCAAGTCGTCGAGCGAGGCCTTGCTGAGCGTGATCAACGACATCCTGGATTTCTCCAAGGTGGAGGCGGGCAAACTCGAACTCGAAAGCATCGAATTCAATCTGGCAGGATGCGTAGGCGAGACCATTAAAACCCTGGCCTTCCGTGCCCATGAAAAAAGGCTGGAACTGGCCTACGACCTCGATCCTGATGTCCCTGCGCACCTCACCGGCGACCCCGGCAGGCTGCGGCAGATCTTGACCAATCTGGTGGGGAATGCCATCAAGTTTACTGACCAAGGACAGGTTCTGGTGGAAATTGAATCGCGCCCGCAGGCGGACGCTGGCGCCGAGTTGCATTTCAAGGTCAGCGACACCGGAATCGGCATCCCTGACGACAAACGGAAAATCATTTTTCACGCATTCGCACAAGCCGACACCAGCGTCACTCGCAAGTACGGTGGCACGGGTCTAGGACTGGCCATCACCTCCCGCCTGGTGGAAATGATGGGGGGAAAAATCTGGGTCGAGAGCGAAACAGGCAAGGGCAGCACCTTTCACTTTACCGCGCAGTTTGGCGTGACTGAGCCCAAGGCGTTGGAACTGCCGGCTCTGCCGGAAGAGCTTAAGGATGTGCCCGTTCTGGTCGTGGATGACAATGCTACTAACCGTCGCATTCTGCGTGGCATGGCTCTGCGATGGAGAATGCGCCCCACTGAGGTCGGCAGTGGGCCGGAAGCGCTCGCGGCCCTCAGGGCTGCCCAAGCCAGAAAAGAACCGTTTCGCGTGATCTTGACCGATAGCCACATGCCGGGGATGGATGGCTTCGAGTTCGTGGCAACCGTCCAGCATGATTCCGCCTTGGCCGGACCTGACATTCTCATGCTTACTTCAGCCGGACAGCCGGGCGAAGGAACGCGCTGCCGCGAATTGGGCATTGCGGCGTACCTGCTCAAGCCCGTGCTCAAAGACGATCTGCAGGCCGCACTTCTAACTGCACTCGGCAAGCGCCCGGATGCAGGGACGTCCCCCCAGTTGGTAACCCGCCACAGCCTGCGCGAGGTATCACGACGCCTGCAGGTGCTGGTGGCTGAAGATAACCCGGTCAACGAAGCGGTGATCGTTCGTGTTCTCGAAAAAATGGGGCATGCGCCCACGATAGCGCACAACGGACGAGCAGCACTGTCGCTCGCCACCAACGGCAAGTTCGACCTGGTCTTCATGGATGTGCAGATGCCCGAAATGGATGGACTGGCGGCCACGGTTGCAATTCGCGAAAGTGAAAAACGCAGCGGCACTCATCTGCCAATCTTCGCCATGACCGCCCACGCCATGAAGGGGGATCGCGAGCAGTGTCTGGCGGCCGGCATGGATGGTTACATCACCAAGCCAGTGCGTTTCAGCGACATCCAGCAAACCCTAGCCGGAGTGGTTGACGACCTTCGTGCTGTGACCCCGCCCGTGATGGCCAGTTCATGGGACAAAGCGGCCGCGCTCGATCGCGTCGAAGGCGATGAGGAGCTGTTGCAGGACATCTGCCGGATCTTTCTTGAAGAATCACCCCAACTGATGACCCGTTTGCAGCAGGCCGTGGCGCAAGACGATCCCGAGGCGGTGTCCCGCGCCGCCCACAGCCTGAAAGGGGAAAGTGGTTATCTGGGAGCGGCAAATGTTTCCCAAGCGGCCCGACAACTGGAGACCATGGGCCGCGACCACGAGCTCTCGCAAGCGCCGGCTGTGCTCGAACGGCTGCAAAAGGAAATGGCAAGCCTGAGTTTCGCGGTGCGACAAGCCATTGGAGTGCAGCTGTGAAGGAACACAGCGATCCGGGAATCTCCGTGCCGAATTCCGGTGAGCCGGAGTCCAATCTCAATTCTGTTCTGGTGGCCGAGGACGATCCGATTTTTCTGCGGATTCTGCAAAGTTGGTTTCAGAAATGGGAGTATCGCGTGACCGCGGTAAAAAACGGCGCAGACGCCTGGAAAGTGTTGCAGCAACCCACCGCCCCGCCGATGGCGGTTCTCGACTGGATGATGCCGGGCATGGACGGGATCGAAGTCTGTCGAAAGATCCGCGGTCGTGAGCAGGGTCCTTACTGCTATGTCCTGCTGCTGACCGCGAAAGATGACCGCCGGGACGTGGTCGCCGGGCTGGAGGCAGGCGCAGACGACTACCTCACCAAGCCTTTTGACGTGGACGAGCTGCGGGCGCGAGTTCGCGCCGGCAAGCGCATTCTCGAACTGCAGGCGGCCCTTCTCCGGGCTCACGATACCCTGCAATATGAATCTGCCCACGATGCGCTCACTGGACTCTGGAACCGCGGCGCCATCATCGGCTTTCTGAAAAACGAAGTAGAACGACAGCAGCGAGCTCGGCAACCCCTGGGAGTCATGATGGCGGACGTCGATCATTTCAAGAAGATCAACGATACCCATGGACACCTGGTAGGAGATACGGTGTTGAAGGAAGTGGGACGCCGTTTGGCGGAGTCAGTACGCACCTACGATTGGGTGGGGCGATACGGCGGAGAAGAGTTTCTCGTCATTGTTCCGGGATGCAAGCCCGGGGACCTGGCCGCCGGCGCGGAACGTTTGCGCCGCTGCATCGCCGAACCGAAGTTTGAAACCAGCGCAGGTTCCCTGGAGGTTACGCTCAGCCTTGGCATTGCTTCCGGCAGTGACAACGGTGAATATCCCCAGAACAGCGAGATGTTGTTACGTGCGGCCGACACTGCGCTCTACGCCGCCAAGGCCGCAGGGCGGAACCGGGTGGGAGTGGCTCCGGACGCGCGTGCGGCGATCCACGTTGGCCAGGGCCAACCTTGTTCACCGTGAAGTCTGCCCTAAAGTTGATCAATAACGACTGCTCATGGTTCCGTAATTGCATCGCGCATCAACGGGAACTAAGATGACGGCAGAGGACAGAGCCATGGGCAAGCATCGGCTGGATCACCAGAACATCACGGCTTCCCGCCGCAATTTTCTCAAGACCAGCGGCGCCGTGACCGCCGGAACGCTGGCCGCAAGTCTGCTCCCCGAAACTGCAAGGGCATCTGCGACTCCGGCTGAGGGCCCTTTTAATCCTGTCACCGCCAGCGCCATGCCGACTCGCAACCTCGGGCGTACCGGCCACCGCGTCGGCATCTTCAGCCTCGGCGGACAGGCTGCCATCGAGCAGCCCAACAACGAAGCCGCAGCCGTGCCCATCATCGAGCGTGCTCTTGATCTCGGCGTCAACTACGTGGATACTGCCGCCAGTGTACGGAGGTCGAGAGCGCTGGAGCCAGCGCTACATCGGCCAGGTGATGAAGCGTCGCCGCAGCCAGGTGTACCTTGCCAGCAAGACCAACGACCGCACCCGCGACGGTTCGCTCAAACTGCTCGAAGAATCGCTCAAGCTGCTCAACACCGACCACCTCGACGCCTGGCAGCTTCATCACATCGACCGCAAAGACGACGTCGAGCAAATTTTCGGCAAAGGCGGCGCCATCGAGGCCCTCACCCAGGCCCGCGAGCAGAAAATGGTTCGCTACCTCGGTGTCACCGGTCACTCCGATCCTGATGTGCTGATGGAGTGCCTGCGTCGCTTCGACTTCGATCAGATCCTGATGGCTCTCAACGCTGCCGACCCGCACCACCGGAGCTTCATGGAGCACCTGCTGCCCATGGCTGTGGACAAACAGATGGGCATCATCGGCATGAAGATTCCCGCCCGCGGTCGCATTCTCAGTTCCTGGCAGCCCGACAAGAGCCCCGACACTGGCTGGAACCAGCCCGCACCTAAACCCGGCGTTCTGGCGATGAAAGAAGCGCTTTATTTCACCCTCAGCCTGCCGGTGAGCACGGTCATCATCGGATGCGATTCCGTTACCCAGGTCGAAGAAAACATGCAGCTCGCCCGCGACTTCACGCCACTTAGCGGAGCCCAAATGGCAGGCCTGACTGGGCGCACTCAGCCAATTGCCAAGCAGGCGCTTTTCTTTAGGAATTGGGCTTGAGGGCACTCTTCACCTACCCTCGAGTCGGAGTTGCTGGCGGCGGGCGGATTTGCGCCAACGGAGATGTCTCCCTTAGACCGAAGCCAACCGTAGAAAAAAGATTGGGCACGACCGAAGTCGTGCCCCTCCCCATGTCAGGCTCGTTGTCTTGCGGCGAACCTAAGGCCTCATTTCAAACACATTTCCGCCTGGCACTCGCTCAACTATGAAGTTCCGGACTGTAGTTCCAAAAAGGTGGCCAGCTTGGTCACGGATCAAGCCCGCAAACGGGATCGCGCCATCGTCTCCGCCGAGAAAATTGTGCAGCACTTTGGATTGCCCAGCCTGATTCAGAGCGAATACTGTTCCGTGCGCGTCCAGGCCGCCGAGCTGAGCTGTGCCAAAGAGGTTTCCAGCCGCGTCCGACACCAGACCCCCATTGGGAGTCGACCCGTCTGTGCCCGTGAATCGATGCAAGACCGTGTATGTGCCATTGCTGGAGATCCTGAACACGGTTCCGTTTTCTTGGGCGCCGCCGGACGCAGACACGCCGTAAAGCTTGCCGCCGACTGTGTCCAGGAGAAGGCCGGACTGAGGAGTTGCACCATCCGTCCCGCCATGGAAGGTGTGCAGGACTCGGAGCTTTCCATTCGTGGCGAGTCTGAACACGGTGCCGCAGCCAGCCTGTGGGAACTCTGGGCAAGCGAGATCTCCGCCAGACTTAGCGACGCCATACAGGTTGCCATTGGCATCGGGAACCAGAGGTCCGAATGGCTGGCTGCCGTCCGAGCCGCCGGTGAACTCATACAGCACGTCCAGATTGCCAGCGGTATCCAGCCGGAAAATAGTGCCGCAGCCACCCTGACAGTTAGCGTTGCCGCCAAACAGCGTCGTGCCAAAGATATCTCCGGATTTGTCCATGAACAGACCGCCCCTCGGTACGCTTGGAGCAAGGTTGTCCAACCCTCCTTGAAAGTTGAAAAGGGTTGATTCCTGGCCGTCCGGCGAAATCTTGAATATCAGGCCGGCGCCAGGTCCGCCATCCGCGATGCCGTACAGGTTGCCAGCCTGGTCCTGAATCAGGGGACTGGCGGGAGTAGCTCCAGTCGTAAACAGGTCAAAAACAAACAGGACCGTTTCCTTGCCGGTGTTGTCGATCTTGAACACAGTTCCTTCGCCATTTCCTCCAGCGGTGGTCGTTCCAAAGAGATTGCCCGCGGCATCGAGCAGTAGGGCTCCTTCAGGATTCGCCCCGTCGGTCTCAGTGTTGAACTGATGCAGTGCAACAAAGTTTTTGGTTTGCGCTGACGCCATCGTAACCGCCAACATCACAGCGAATATTGCGGCAAAAGAAAAGAAGAGGTTCTGCTTTCGCATGGGTTGTCGCTCTCGATGGTTTGCAGCCGTGGTCATTGCCAGATCAAATTTCTTCATGAACAAATCTCCTGAGTTTAATTTTTTGTATAAAGTCACTTGCCAAGAAAAACGGCCGGGTGCGCCCGTGCGGGCAACGTAACCTAGCTTGTGATCTGCATTCACCTTACGAGGAATGTTTCGGACGCTAGTCAAGACGAAGTCAAGAGTGTGTAAGTAAATTCCCCAGCTCCCCTCTTACACACCTATTGGTTTCTACTTGCGATACCGGAGACAGAAGGAGAACGACGACAATTTGTGGGAACAGTAGTTGGAGCGTTGAGATTGGGATTGCGCCGCCAATGGGCTGGTTTCCGAGTTGCCTAGCCGCCCCCAGACACGCCTTGACATTGCATGTTGGCAGGCTGTTTAAGGCGTTCAGGCGAGTTCTTTCCTGAGCCGTAGCACCTCAGTGGGCGGGACTGGCACGGACGGGCTATTCCAAAAAGAGCTTACTGCACTTAAGGTCGTAGGTGAGCAGTTCTGGGGGAGGGCTGCCCGGGCGTCCAATGACTCGAAAGAGTCGGGACGCTCGTTAATTTTTGCGGCAAAGTTTGGAGTCGTACTTAGTAGGTCGAGATGGTGAAGTTCACCGTGATACGAGCTTCCGTTTCGACCGCCTGCCCGGCCTGGTAGTAGGGCTTGAAGTGCCACTGCTTCACCGCTTCTCGGGCGGCGGCGGCTAAAATGGTGGGTCCGCTGACCACGTGCAAATCCTCGATGTGCCCGGCCTTGTCAATCAGTGCCTGCAGCACCACCGCACCCTGAACCTTCATTTGCTTGGCCAGCAGCGGATAATTCGGTTCCACGGACCGGGTGACTCTTTCGGCCATATTCTGGGAAACACTCACGTGCGCTTCGGAATTCCCTTCCGGGGAAGGCGCAGGAACGCTCGTCTGCCCGGCGCCTTCAGCGGGCTGCATCTCTACCTTGACTGAACTGCTTGAGGCCGGGAGAGCTTTACGCTGATTGCCCGCAACCACTTCGACTTCCAGTGGGGGCAACACGGCGCGCTCCGTCGCCGAGATCATGGGGGCGGCTGGAGTGCTGCTGGCAAGAGGCGAGACCCGCGAAGTCGACCGTTTCTTGGTGGCGGTCGAAGAAGCAGTGTTCGCTGGGACTGTTTCCGTGACGGGTAGGGACGGAGGTGGGCCAGGCGGACTCGGTGCGACGCTCTGGTTGTGAGTCTCCGATTCCGTGGGAGCCGACGAAAGCCACAATTCGCGGTCTTTGATGAAAACGATCACCACTGCCGCGAGCAGAACCGCCATCGCCAGCAGCATTCTGCGACGCTGCCTGACGTCGGTTCGCGGTGCTGGCGGAGCGCTTTGCGCTTCCCGGTTGCTGTCGTCTTTCAGGGTGATGGGCATAGCAATTCCGCTGGCCTGAACGTCCCTAAGTATGCCCTGAAACGCCTGCCAAAGCTACTATCAGATGGCCGTTTTGGCGTGGGTTATGGGCGGATCAGCAGGCCAACTGCTCCCGCGTCAGCTTCAATCCATTGAGGTTGCCGAGCACGGTAACTGCGACGGAATCAGTGCGGAAAAACTCATTGGCCAGGGCCTGCAGTTCCTCGGCCGTGACGCTCTCGATTTTCTCCAGGAGTTCATCCATACCGTAGAAGTGATCGAAGTACATCTCCTGCCGCGCCAGGTTCGACATGCGCGCGGTCGAGGACTCCAGGGATAACATCAGGCTGCCCTTCAACTGGTCCTTGGAGCGCCGCAGTTCTTCCGCCGGCACTGCTTCCGATTTCAACTTGCGGAATTCCGACACAATGCACTGCACCACTTTGGCGGCCGACTCCCGTGAGGTGCCGGCGTATACGGAGAGGCACCCGGTGTCGCGATAGGGGCTCAGATCACTGTAGATCGCGTACGCCAGACCTTGCCGCTCCCGAATATTCTGGAACAAGCGCGAACTCATGCCCCCGCCAAGCAAAGTATTGAGGATGTAGGACGCATGGCGCCGCGCGTGGGCAATGGGATGCGAGGGTACGCCCACACAAATCTGCACCTGCTCCAGAGATTTCTTGTTGCGCATGATGATGCGCGGCACGATCTCGGGTTGCGGACTGTGAAAGCCGTTCTTCACCGGCTTCATCTTCTGGAAGTGCTTGGCCACTAACTCCACAAACTGCGCGTGCTTCAGGTTTCCAGCCGCACTGATGATCACATTGCCAGGCGCGAAGCGCTCAGCGTAAAAACCCAGCATGGGCTCGCGCTCAAACTTCTTCACCGTCATCTTGGTGCCCAGAATCGGCCTTCCCAGCGGATGGTCTTTCCAGAAGTTCTGGGTGAAGATCTCATGCACGAGATAATCTGGACTATCCTCATCCATTTTGATCTCTTCCAGAATTACACCGCGTTCTCTTCCGATGTCCTCGGGAGCAAAAACCGGGTTCAGTACCAGATCACTGAGCACGTCCAACGCGATGGGAAGGTGTTCATCGAGCACTTTGACGTTGAAGCAGATGCACTCTTTGGCCGTGAACGCATCCATGTTTCCGCCGATCGAATCTACCTGGCGGGCAATGTCCTCCGCCGACCGGTGTTTCGTGCCCTTGAACACCATGTGCTCGATGAAGTGAGAGATACCATTCCATTGCGGGTCCTCATCGCGCGATCCACTCTTGATCCAGATTCCAATCGAAACCGAACGGATGTGCTGCATCTGTTCGGTAATGATGGTTAGACCGTTGGGTAAAACTTCGCGATGAATGTTGCGGATTTCTTCAACCATAACTTCTTTTTGTCCGAGAACCAGAACTGATATAACACCGCTTCAATCTGTGCCAATGCTGCTTCGTGCGGTGAGGAACCTGAACCCGCCTGAACCGCTGTCTACTCGGTCAATTGTTACACACCCTCATTGCGTCCAACAGTCGATCGTTACCCGTTTGCAATCAGTCAGTTAGAGTAGGCTCGTGGCGTACTTGGCTGTTTTCGCCGGTTTTCTGCTGAGGCCGTCCTCTACAATCAGAGGGGAACGTACTTTAGATGCATGCCCGAAGTTAGACAATCCACGTTATTGGGCCTTACGCTGCAAGAGCTTACGCAGGTGGCGGAGGAATCCGGCCAGCCCGCCTACCGCGGCCGGCAACTATTTGAAGCGCTGTACGCCCGCAGAATTCAGGACCCGGAACAAATTTCCACCCTCCCTCAGGACTTCCGTACACGCCTGTCTCAGGACGGCCTTGCCGTGGGCTCACCCGTGATTGCAAGAAAATTTGCCTCCAGCGACGGTACGGTGCGATACCTGATGGAAATTGCTGACGGGCAGACGGTGGAGACGGTGTGGATGCCAGAAGGCGACAACGGCGAAGCTGGCGATGGCAGCGAAGCTGGAAATCAAGCCGATGACAATCGCCGCACCCGGGACCGCAGCACCATCTGTGTTTCCAGTCAGGCGGGATGCGCGGTGGATTGCCAATTTTGCCTGACCGCGTTGCTGGGCCTGAAACGCAATCTCACCGCGGGAGAGATCGTCGGTCAAGTGTGCGCGGTACTGAATGATCAGCGCGTTTCTCCGCCACAATCGCGGGTCAATATTGTGTTCATGGGTATGGGCGAGCCGTTCTTGAACTACGACAACTTCATGAAGGCGGCGCGCCTGCTGGTCGAAGGAGTTGGCATTGCGGAATCGCGCATGACCGTGTCCACCGCCGGCATCGTGCCCCGCATCTACGATTTTGGTGCGGAGCCGATCCGTCCAAAACTGGCAATTTCTCTGAACGCATCGAATGACGAGCTGCGCACGCGGCTGATGCCGATCAACCAGAAGTGGAATCTGCAACAGTTGATGGCTGCCGCGCGTGATTTTCCGCTGAAGACCCGCGAGAAGGTGACCTTTGAGTATGTTCTGCTGGATGGAATCAACGACAGTGGGCAAAACGCCCGTGAAGTCGTGGAGTTAGTTCGGGGTGTGCGCGCCAAGATCAACCTGATCGCATTTAATCCTGGTCCTGGAGTTGCATTTCAAACTCCGGCGGACGCGCGGGTTTCAGAATTCAAAGAGATCCTGAGGGCGGGAGGCGTGCCCGCATTTGTCCGCCGTCCCCGCGGGCGAGACATTTACGCGGCTTGCGGCCAGTTAAAACGCACCCTGGAAGCCGGGGCTGCTTAGGAGATCCCGGCAGACCGAGCCTGTGGCCGGGTGGCCAACGATGACTGGGTCTCTGATGAGTCCCCCGTTGCCGCAACCGGCAGTTCGATGCGGAATAGTGCACCGCCTTCCGGGCGGTTCTGGCAAAGGATTTTCCCCTGGTGTTCCTGAATGATGCCGTAGCAAACACTTAGACCCAACCCCGCCCCCTGTCCCACCGGGCGCGTCGTATAAAAAGGATCAAACACCCGGTCCGGCTCTTGGAGGCCTGGTCCGTTGTCCACAAATTCGATGATCACGGTGCCATGGTTCGCTCGGGTGCTCACGGTGAGCGATCCCCCGGTTTCCGCCATCGCATGAAGCGCGTTATTAGTAATGTGAAGGCAGACCTGCAGAAGCTGGTTCGAGTCCCCCATCACCCGGGGAAGATCTTTGGCGAGATCGGTGTGGACCTGAACGCTTGCGGTGCGCAATTGCGGGGGGTAGAGCTTGACCGCGGTTTGCACCATGGCATTGATGTCCAGCGAGGTCTTCTCGGCCGGGACCTGCTTGGCGAAACTCAGCAAACTGGAAACCAGCGTCCGGGTGCGGCGAATCTGATGTTCGATTTTCTGCGCCAAGGATCGTTGTTCGCCGTTGAGAGGGGTGGCGGTCAACAATTCCGAATAGCCCAGCATGGCAGTCAGGGGATTGTTCAGTTCGTGGGCGGCGCCTCCCACCAACTGCCCCAGCGACGCCAGTTTTTCGGACTGCACCAGTTGCGCTTGCACCCGCCTCAAGTCGTCAAACGAGCGTTGCGACGCCTGCAAGAGGGACAATAATTCGCGGTCGAGCATGTGCTGCTTCAAGAAGACCATGGTGCCCAGTACCAGCATGCTGGCCAGAGTCACAAACAGGCGGAACATGCGCACTCGCTGCGGACTGCCGGCGTCGAAGACCGACCAGGCGGCGAACAAGGGAAGAGAAGAAATTGTGATCATCCCCAATCGCGCCACCCAAACTCCGTGGCCATGGGAATTACCCGCCGGCCTCTGTTTGGGCGCGGATTCGAGCGCCCCTAGTCCAATCCAGGTGACCCATGCCATCGAAGCCGCCAGCGGCACATCGTAAACGCTGCCTGAGAAATAGACCCTTCTTTCGATCGCCCAGTTCGCCAGATAGGAACTCAGGCTGTAGGTCAGAGTGCAGCCGAACCAACTTGCATAGACCGTTTTCCAGGCCGCACCGCTGCGCGACCACAGCACTGCCAACCCGCCAAGGAACACGACTTTCTCGATGAGGTACAAAACATTCAGATTGTGTTCGTAGACAGTCTCGTTCCGGTACACATACTGCCACGGGATGACAGTGACCACATACAGATACAACCACCAGACCAGAAGCATCGAGAAATCGAGAGACCCCAGCCGAGTTGTCCGGTGATCCTGCTCCGCCTGCGGTTGCATCGCTAGAGCCGCGGTCATGGGGACCAGGTGCAGGAAGAGGACCACATCTCCAACAAAAGGGTTAGGAACGTCTTTCCGCAAGAACACTTCGAAGTAACACCACAACCCCTGGTAAGCCAGCCAGAAGGCTAACCCCAGCATCATCATCACCCAGAACATTCGTGCCCGTCCGTGACTGGACCAGGCTGCCAGCAGCAAAGCCGCGGTTCCAGACAACAGCAGCAACAGTTGGGTAAGATCACTGAGTGCGATGAGCACAGAGCCCTGCGGCAGCACCAACGATGCGGCCGCCTGCGCGCACAGCAGGCCCGACGCCGTGAAAATCCACAGCTTGGAGCGCCTGGACATACGTTGTCATTGTAGAGTCAGCAGAGGGTGACAGAAGTTACTGAAGTAATCTCTAGTACACCAATCCAGCGACGCGCCGTTTAGGCATTACAACCGCTGGCGTGGGAAAACCTGAGGGTCCATGTGACCCGAAGTTTCGCTTGCTCTTCTGTTGCATAATAACTAACATTCGGGGCACCCACTTTTCGTCAGAGGGACGTACTCCATTGCCATTTCGAGCAGTTCGAGATCGGTTCCTTTGGAGACTGCGGGCCCCGATGAGTCCCGGGGAAGTTCGCCGCATCGAGCGCTGGCTGGCTAGCGCCCGGGTGTTTTTGGCGGTTTCTGCCCTGGTTGCCATCTGGATGGATCCGGGGGAGATCCGCTATTCCCTGTGGGCCTTCGCCTTGCTGGCCTTCTATCTTGCTCAAGGCGTCATCGTCATCATCTTTCTGCGGCGGCGGCAGCAATCCACACCTTCATTCCGCTTGCTGGTGCATAGCGGGGACATCATTTGGCCGGCTCTGATTTCGGTCTTTGCCAGCGGCCAGAACAACCCCTTCTTCTTGTTCTTTGTTTTCGTGCTGGCGGCTGCGGCCTATCGCTGGGGCCTGTGGGAGACCGTGGGCACCGCCGCCGCCGAGGTAACGTTGCTTTGGCTTCAGGCCATGAGCTTTCGCTGGGGCCTGATGACGTGGGTTACCAGCCTCCCCTCCCGGTTCGGCTTGCCGCCTTTGCGCTTCGATCCCAGCTCCTTTGAGCCCAAAGGCCTTTTCATGCGCTCCATCTATCTGCTGGTGCTGGGCTTCCTGCTGGGTTATCTCGCCGAGCAACAGAAACAGCTCCGCGCGGAAAAGGCAGTGATCGCCCGTACCTTGGGAATGGCGCGAGTGGAGGCCGGTGTCGTGGGCACGCTGCATGAGATTTCCAGCGAACTGCTCTCCATGTACCGGGCCCGCCTGTTGGTGATCGCCTCTCAGGAAATGAGCAGCTTTCGGGTGTACATCGGCGAATTAGGCAATCCCGACCCGGCTACCGGATTTCGCTGGCTCGATCCCACCGAGAGCGACCGTGAAATCTATCTGCAAGAGTCACCCACCGTCGCCTGCTATGCCGAACGCAATGGTGCGGCCAGCAGCGGGCGCTTCTCTTTGCTGGCGCTGGACGAGGAGACCAGGATCGAAAACGCCAACCACGAGTTCCTCGATCCCCTGGCCCGCCGCCATGAGTTCCACAGCGCCATGATGGTTTCCTTCATTTTCGGACAGGAGTGGCGAGGGCGGATTTTCCTGCTCGATCCCAAGCTCACCGGGGAGACCGAGGAGGAATTGCGCTTCCTGCAGGAACTGGTGCGCCAAGTCGGGCCCGCGGTGTACAACGTGCTCTTGCTACGACGCTTGCGCTTGCGTGCAGGCGCCGTGGAACGCGCCCGCTTTGCCCGTGAACTGCACGATGGTGCGGTACAATCTCTCATCGCCGTGGAGATGCAGGTCGATGTGCTGCGCCGGCAATCCGCCCTGAAGCCCGACGTGGTGCCGAAAGAGTTAGGGCGCATTCAGTCTTTGCTGCGCGAAGAAGTCCTCAAGTTGCGGGAGCTGATGCAGCAGATGAAGACGCTGGATGTGGATTCCAAGAAACTTCTGGGCGTCCTTCACGACACCGTGGAACGCTTCCAGCGTGAAACCGGGATCGTTGCCCGCTTTACTTCCGACCTGGAGGAGATTGACATGCCTCAGCCGGTGTGCCGGGAACTGGCCCGCATTGTGCAGGAGGCGCTGGTGAATGTGCGCAAGCACAGCCAGGCGCGGCAGGTGGGCGTGCGGCTGGGGGCCAGCGGTAACGCCTGGAAGATCGTCATTGAAGATGATGGCCAGGGTTTTCCCTTTACCGGCCGGCTTTCCCAGCAGCAACTCGACGATTTGGGAAAGGGCCCGCTGGTCATTAAGGAACGTGTGCGTTTGATTGAAGGCGAACTCACGATAGAATCAAATCCGGGCCAGGGCTCCCGTTTGGAGATCACAATTCCACAGCAGCAAGGCGTTATTCATGGATGACAAAAAACCGACTCGTATTGTGATTGCCGATGACCATCCGATTTTTCGTGATGGTTTACGCCGCCTTTTGGAAACCGAACCTGACCTCAAGGTCATTGGCGAAGCCTCGGATGGAGCCGAAGCCGTTAAACTGGCGCGGCAGCTCAAGCCCGACATCCTGTTGCTCGACCTGGCCATGCCTCGCCATCCCGGCCTGGAAGCGCTGCGCGAGATGAGCACCGGCACCGGTTCGAACGGGGTGCGCGTCATCCTGCTCACGGCAGCGGCAGAGAAGAATCAGATCGTCGAAGCCTTGCAATTGGGTGCTCGCGGAGTTGTGCTGAAGGACTCTGCAACCCAGTTGCTGCTCAAAGCCATTCACACGGTGATGGCGGGAGAGTACTGGGTGGGACGCGAAAGCGTCTCCAACCTGGTGCAGTATCTGCGCAATCTGGTCCAGTCCTCGGGCGAAGACGCCCGCAAGAAGAAATTTGGCCTTACCCCGCGGGAGTTGGAGATCGTTTCCGCCGTGGTGGCGGGATACTCCAACAAGGAGATCGCCGAATACTTCAAGATCAGTGAGGACACGGTCAAGCACCATCTCAGCAACATTTTTGACAAACTGGGGGTTTCCACGCGTCTGGAGCTGGCCCTGTTTGCGGTCAATCAGTCCCTGCCTTTGAAGCCTATCTCCTAGCGGCATAGCACTTTCGTGCCATGGCTCGACCCATCCGGGCTATTGCTTGCACGCAGCGCAGCAATTACTATCGCGTTACCAACTCACAATTGGGGTTATCCCCGTGATTGGTGTCGCGGGGATTCGCTATTCCTGCAGGCAAGGTTCGCGAGGAGCCGAGCGTGGCAAAGTGGTTTCATCAACTCTGGTTCGATGAACGCGGCCAGGATGTCGCCGAGTACGCGGTGATGTTGGCGGTCGTTCTGGTGATTGTCGTAGGCACGATTCGCTTGATCGGCGCCAACGCCAACAATGTGTTCTCGCAAGTGTCGAGTTCCATCGCCCAGTAAGGGCGCAGCCGGCGCTCCTGCTTCCCACCGCCTCGGCTTACTTCTCTTTCCCGTCACCGTTGCGTTCGTCGATGCCGAGTTCGTGATTAGCAGTGCACGATCTTCGGACTCTTGAGGCCCCGCGTGGCATTGCGCGTATCCACCACTAATTTGGAGTCCTGCACGATGCGGGCGTAGTCGTAGTCGGAGTGGTCGGTCACGATCAACACGCAATCATACTGGCCGAGGTTGTCCAGCGAAGCGCACTTCATTTGCAGATCGTACTTGCGGCCCTTGCCGATGGTGGGGAAGTAGGGGTCGTTGTAGCTGACTTGAACGCCTTCCTTCTGCAGCAGTTCAATAATGGCCAGCGCCGGCGACTCGCGTAAATCGTCGATGTCCCTTTTGTAAGCCACGCCCAGCAGCAAGATCCGCGATCCATTCAACGCCTTTTTCTGCTGATTCAGCGCCCGGGTCACGAATTCCAGCACGTGATACGGCATGTTGGTATTAATTTCGCCCGCGAGTTCAATGAAGCGGGTGCGGAAGTCCCACTCCTTCGCCTTCCAGGAAAGATAGAACGGATCCACCGGGATGCAGTGACCACCCAGACCGGGACCGGGATAGAACGGCTGAAATCCGAAAGGCTTGGTGGCAGCCGCGTCGATCACTTCCCAGATGTCGATCCCCATCCGCAGCGACAACATCTTGAGTTCATTCACCAGTGCAATGTTGACGCAGCGGTAAATGTTCTCCAGCAGCTTGGTCATTTCCGCCGCGGCCGGTGAAGAGACTCTCACCACGCGATTGAAAATGGCGCCATACAACGCGGCTGCCAGGTCCGATGCCTTGGCGTCCAGCCCTCCCACGACCTTGGGGATGTCGCGTCGCGCCACCGAGGTGTTGCCTGGGTCCTCTCGTTCCGGGGAGAAGGCGACGTAGAATGCCTCCCCATCGGAGTCGCCGCCGCGCGAGGCTTTTAGTCCGTGCCGGTTGCCTTTCTCCAAAATCGGGATCAGCACTTCTTCCGTGGTGCCGGGGTAGGTCGTGCTTTCCAGAATTACCAGATGGCCGGCCCGCAAATGGGGAGCGATGGCTTTGGCGGTCTCGGTGATGTAGCTTAAGTCCGGCTCGTGGTACTCATTCAGCGGCGTGGGCACGCAGATGATGATCGCGTCCATTTTCTGCAGACGGGAATAGTCGGAGGTTGCGCTGAAGCCTTGTGCTTTGGCCGCTTGAATATCAGTTGCCGGGATACGAAAAATGTATGACCCGCCCTGGTCCAGGGTGGTCACCTTGCGCTGATCAATATCAAACCCAGTGACCGGAAATTTCTGTTCGCTATAGAGCAGGGCCAATGGCAGGCCTACATAGCCCAGGCCGATAATGGCCACCGCGGCATGTTTCTCCTCAATCTTGGTCTTTAGGCTGGAAAACAAGTTGGCGGAAGTTGTAGAAGTGGCGGTCATCTTCAAGTATTTCGTTCGCTATTGAATTTTAGCATGCAGCTGCCACCACCCCGTTTACGCCGAAGACGCTGGCGGGAAGTAATGCCACGCCAGTGTCCTGCTCACCTCGCCAGACCGGTTATCCACAGCCTGAACCAGCCCTGTCACTTTCTGCCCGGCGGTGCGCCATTTAGCTTTCTTGCTTTGCTGCGCTGCTAGAGATCCACCCTCAACTATGGCAGAACAACTCACCGGGCAGGACATCAGCTTCGTCGAGTTACAGACTGCGGTGTTTTGTGTTGAATGTGAGTTGATCAGCAAGAACAACACTCCTAATTGTCTGGCTTGCGGCAGCCTGGCGGTGCTGAGTTTGTCGCGCCTGCTTGGGGGATCGTTGCGCGGCCAGCAGACGGCACACCTGATCGCTGATGCGGAACTGGATCGCCTGGTTCGCGAATTGCTCTCGCACCGTTCCATTGTCCAGTTCTGACACTCGCCTGCCGGTCTCGTTTGCCGCGCTCGCTCCGTCGCGGAGCCATGCCCGCGGCGGCGGCCAGCATTCCTTACCGGGCGGCGCAGGTGTGCGCGATCGAGAGATCCATCCCGGGGAAATCGACCTGGAGCCGGCGATCAGTGTGATCGCGGAGCGTGCTCAATCCCTGACCGGAGCCACCGGAGCTGCCATCGCCTTACGCCACGGCGACGAGATTGTCTGCCGTGCCCGCACCGGCCGCACCGCGCCCGATCTCGGGGTTCGCCTGCAAACCGACTCCGGAATTTCCGCGGACTGCGTTCGCACCGGCGAAGTGGTTCTTTGCCATGATGCGGAACGGAATCCCCAGGTTGACCTGGCTAGTTGCCGCCGCCTGGGCGTGCGCTCGATCCTGGCCGCACCGCTGCGCCATTTCCGTCGCACTCTGGGTGTATTCGAAGTCCTCTCCGCCGCTCCTCACGCTTTTGACCACCGCGATGTTGCCACCATGCAACTGCTCTCCAGCATGATGGTGGCTGCAATCTCCCGGCTGTCTAATCTGCGAACCGGGAACTGAGATCCGGCAACGGTTTCGGTCCATGCCAGCCTGTAGTTGCGCTGCGCGGGGCTGCCCGCCCTTCTGGAGTAAGATATAGCCGACAGCAGTATGCCGACCCTCGGACCGAATCCGGCGGAGATTGGCCAGCCGCTGGCGCATCCTCAGTCAGAGCGCCGGCGACGGGTGCGACACAAGCTGCATCTTCCCGCCTATGTCGGGTTGAACCCCGCCCTGCATCCAACTCCCGACTTATGCGAGATCATCGATCTCAGCGAAGACGGCATGGCGATTCAGAGTGCTTCGCCGCTCGAAGTCGGACATGACGAGAACTTATTTCTCGATCTCCCGGAGACCAGTGCCTCGGTCGAAACCCACGGAACCGTGATCTGGTCGGATGCCGCGTCCGGACGCGCTGGCATTCACTTTCTCGACCTCCCGCCGGAACCGCTTCATGCCATCAAGAAATGGCTTTTCGCTGATGCGCTTGTAGCTTGCGCCCAACACGCTGCCGAGACGGCGGTTGAACCCTTGGCAGAAAACGAACTCGACCGCTGGCAACAAATCGAATCCGATTACACCTCCGTTCTGACCGCGTTGGCTGCGGTCAGAAAGGAAGTGGATTCTCTCGGAACTGACCTGGATGCCGCCCTGCATCTGATCGCACGCCGGGCGCAGGTCTTCACACGGTCGACTGCATCAGCCATCGGCTTGAGCGAAGGCCCGGACATGATCTGCCGGGCTACGGCGGGCGCGAGCGCTCCCGCGGTGGGTACACGGCTCCGGGTTGGCTCCGGCTTTTCCGGAGAATGTGTGCGCTCCGGCATCCTGCTGCGATGTGACGACTCCGAAACCGATCCGCGCGTCGACCGTGAGAGCTGCCGTGCCCTCGGCATCCGCTCCATGATCGCCGCTCCTATCCGCTCGCGCGGCTTGGTGGTCGGACTGATCGAGGTATTTGCTCCCGAACCGAACATCTTTCAGCCCGATCATGAATTGGTTTTGCAACACTTGACCGAAGTGGTTTCAGTGGCGGTATACCGCTCCAGCTCTGCTGGGTCGGGCTCTCCATCTGTCCCCGCTGCCAGCGTGGATGACGAGTTCCCGGTGGAGACTCCCGCTGATCTCCCCATTCCTCATCTCTCCCACTCCCGCAATCTTCTGATCATCAGTGGGCTGATGACGTTCCTCCTCGCCGTACTGTGGGTGACGCAGCCCTGGGTTTCGCAACTGTGGGTGACGCAATTCTGGACAACGCGGCCTGGGGCCACGGACGGCCGCGTCAGTGCCAGTTCTGCTCCCTCTGCACCGCAAAGCCTCGAGCCGCCAGCGTCGCCCGCCAAGACAATGGATGCCCTGCAAAAACTGGCTGCCGGCGGCGATCCCGCCGCGCAGTTTGACCTAGGCGTGCGCTACTGGACGGGCGACCAGGCTCCTCAGGATTACGCGCAGGCGGTGCACTGGTTCTCTTTGGCGGCCGAGCAGGGTAATGTGGCCGCGCAAGCCATGTTGAGTAACTGCTACTGGGCGGGTCGCGGAATAGCGGCTGATCCCATGCGGGCGTATTTCTGGGCTTTCCTGGCGCAGGCTGCTGGAGATGAAGCCAGCAAGGCTCGCGTGGCGCTGTTGGCAGCCCGTCTTACCCCGGCTCAGATTGCGGTTGCTCAAAAGCAAGGTAATGATTGGATGAAGCGCCATCCGCGCGCCGCCAAAGACTCATCCCCTGCGCAATAAAAAGCTCCCAGGAACAAGGTTTAGAATGATGTCAGAGGCCTTGCCGTGCCTACCTTGCGCGACATCCTTTCCCAGCACGTCCGCGAAGGCGAACTCTACGAGAAGCTCGACCGCCATCGCGTGCGCTGTTATGCCTGCGGCCATTGTTGCCCCATTCCCGATGGCCAGCCTGGTGTCTGCAAAGTCCGCTACAACCAGGGCGGAACTCTCTACGTGCCCTGGGGCTATGTGGGCGGCGTGCAGTGCGATCCCATCGAGAAAAAGCCGTTCTTTCACGCCTACCCCGGCGCACTCGCCTACAGCTTCGGCATGCTGGGATGCGACCTGCACTGCGGCTACTGCCAGAACTGGGTGACGTCACAGGCTCTGCGCGATCCCGACGCGGTGTCTCCGCCGCTCGAAACCTCACCCCAGGCGCTGGTGCAGGATGCGCTGCGCCAGGGAGCAAAGGTTCTCGTCAGCACCTACAACGAGCCACTGATTACCAGCGAGTGGGCGGTCGCCGTCTTCAAAGAAGCCAAGGCCGCCGGCTTGGTGACCGGCTTCGTCTCGAACGGCAACGGTACGCCGCAAGTGCTCGAATACCTGCATCCCTGGATCGATCTCTACAAAGTTGATCTCAAGAGTTTCGACGATCGCCACTACCACCAGCTCGGCGGACGTATCGGGCCGATTCTCGAAACTATCCGCAGCTTGCACCAGATGGGCATTTGGCTGGAGATCGTCACTCTGCTCATTCCAGGCTTCAACGACTCCGACGATGAACTGCGTGGCCTCACCGAATTCCTGGCCGGCGTTTCTCCCGACATTCCGTGGCACGTGACCGCTTTTCACAAAGATTACAAAATGGAGGATCCGGACAACACGCGACCTGCCGATCTTCTGCGTGCCCTGGAAATCGGAAAGAACGCTGGCTTACGCTACATTTACGCCGGCAACTTACCCGGCATGGTGGGCGAGCATGAAAACACGCGGTGTCAGAATTGCGGCGACACACTTATCCAACGTCACAGCTATTTTGTGGAAGACTATCGCCTCACGTCGGAGGGCCGTTGTCCTTCGTGTGCGACTGCGATTCCCGGCCGCTGGGCGCCCCGCTTCGAAGGACAGATTGCAGACCGCCCTTTTGTTCCCCGTCGCGGCTTGATAAACATCCTCAACTGAGAACGGTTTCAGCTCGTTCCCGATTGACACTCAGCCCCTGTTCGCAGTACCTTGGCGGCCATGAAAGCCGCAGCCCAAGCCTGGTTTGCCCCCGTCCTCCTCTTTGTCATCGTTGTCATCGTTTTCGTTCACGCCGCCGTGGCACAAACCGGCGACGCCAAGCGCGTCACTTACTATTATCAAACCCAGTATTTCCAGGGGAATTATGTGTCGCTCTCTCCCATCTGGGAGCAGATCAATCCTCGCACCCGCAAACCCGTGACCACTGACGTCATGGTGGCTGCGTTTCATCTGGGCTACAACTCCGATAACACTCCCTACATTCATCTCAACGACAACGTGCCCGGCGATCCCATGTTCGATGTCATGTGGCAGGAGGTGGCCACGCTGCAGAGTTACGGAGTGACCGTGCGCATGATGCTGGGCGGCGCCGCGCAGGGAAGTTACGCCGATTTGTTCAGCCAGTGGGACACTTTTTATCCCATCCTCAAACAGACTTTGCAGCAATACAACCTGAACGGCATAGACATGGACATCGAGGAAAACGTAAGCCTCGCCAATGCGCAGAAGCTGATCACCCAGCTCGACACTGACTTCGGTCCTGGGTTCATCATGACCATGGCGCCGGTCGCATCAGCGTTTTGGGGTGGAGGAAACCTCTCGGGCTTCGACTACCGCCAGCTTTACCAGAGCCAGCAGGGCCAGCGCCTTAACTGGTTCAATGGCCAGTTCTACAGCGGCTTCGCCACCATGTCGAGCCCAGCGGACTACGAAAGAGCAATCAACGCAGGATGGCCGCCGGACAAGATCGTCGCCGGTGTGATCGGCAATCCTCAGGATGGCGGCGGCTACGTTCCTCCCACCATCGTGATGAATACGGTCCGTACTTTAGTCCATTTGTATCCTTCATTTGGCGGCATGGATTGCTGGGAATACTTCAACGCCTTGCCCGGCGGCCTCTCCAACCCGGTGCGGTGGGCATTCGATATGGGGGCAGCCATGGGCACCTTACCCATGAATCACGAATAGCTTCGCCGCGTCCTGTTTACAACTCCCGCCCGTCCGCGATATACCTCTGTTCAACCCATGCTGAACCAAAACTTGTTCCGCACCACGTTGCTGCTTGTTGCAACTCTCTCGACTGCAGCCGACAAACCCAGGCTTACGCTGGATGAATTCTTCAACTCGGTCAGCTTCACCTCCGTGCAACTGGCTCCCGATGGGCGTTCGGTAGTGATCGGCACAGAGCGCGCCGATTGGGCCCAGAACATCTTTCGTGACGATCTTTGGCTGTATCGCGATTCCGGCACGCTCGTGCAACTGACCCAGTCCGGACACGACGGTGCGCCCCAATGGTCCCCGGACGGCCGCTGGATCGCTTTCCTCTCGGATCGAAAGACCGGGAACGATTCCAGCGAAGCCGCCGACGAAGGGACGACGCAGCTCTTTCTGATCTCGCCCTCCGGAGGAGAAGCGTTCCCGGTGACCAGCGGCGATGAAAGCGTCCATGCCTTTACCTGGTCGACTGATTCCCGCACGCTCTACTTGGCGACTCGCATCCCCTGGACCCGCGAACAAAACGATGCCTACAAAAAAGAATGGAAGGACGTCATCCGCTACCGCGGTGCTGAACGCGGCGACACGATCTTCAGCCTTGACCTTGCCGACGCTGTGGCCCGTCAGGCTGTCCGCGGACCCTCGAACGACAAATCAGACGCCACTGCCGACCCGATACCTGCCGCTCACGTTCTCGCCACTTCGCCCTTGCGAATTCAGACTCTGGAAGCCTCGCCCGATGGCCGTCGCCTGGCTTTCCTGACCACTTCAATATCTCAGCGCGAAGAAAAAGTCGAAGAATTCGAGATCTTCACGGTGGAGTTGGCCAATGCGTCTCCCGCTCGTCCGCCGCACCAGGTGACGCGTAACCAGGGCGTCGAGCAGAGCATGCACTGGGCCCGGGATAGTCAGCATATCTTCTTTGTGGTGGAATATGGCTCGGCAGAAGGGAAGTATCACGATACCCAGGCCCGTCTTTACCAAGTCGATGCCGAGACTGGTGAAATCAGGCGCTGGGCGGCGGATTTCGAGGGTGCGGTGGGCGGATATGAAGTTACCCCTGAGGGGGGCATCATTGCCACCGGCCGCGTGGGAACAGAAGTGCGGCTTTATGCTCAGGCCAAAGCGGCTGCGCCGTTCTTGAAACTGGCGGGATGGCCGGGCACTTACGAGAGAATCGTCACCGCCGAGCACTCACCCCGCATCGCATTCATTCACTCGTCTCTCGACCAGCCGAACGAAGTTTATCTCGCCGATAACATGTCTGCGCTGGCGGACGCCCGCCCCATCACTTCATTTAACAAGCTCTTCACCGAGCGGGACCTACCCCAGGGCAAACCATATCGCTGGAGGGCGGATGATGGAACCACCATCGAGGGCATGCTGCTCTATCCCCCGGGAAAGTTCGAAGCTCGCAATCTGCCGATGTTCGTCCTGATTCACGGTGGGCCCGACGATGTGGACGATGCCGATGGCGATCATTTCCAGGCCGACTGGTATCGCTGGGACCGCATGGCTGCGACCGACGGTTGGCTGGTGTTCGAGCCTAACTATCGCGGAAGTTGCGGCTACGGGGACAAATTTCTCGAGCAGATGGTGCCGCAAATCGTCTCCCGGCCCGGCAAAGACATTCTGGAAGGCGTTGACGCGCTGGTGAAAGACGGAATCGCCGATCCCACTCGTCTCGCGATCGGCGGCTACAGCTATGGCGGGTATCTGACCAACTGGCTGATCACGCAGACTACACGCTTCAAAGCGGCTGTCACAGGCGCGGGCGCGGTGGAGAACGTTGCCAATTGGGGGAATGACGACACCACTTTCGATGACGCCTTCGATCTCGGCGGTTTACCTTGGGAGGTTCCGCAGCGCTACCAGGACGAAGCAGCCATTTTTCAGATCAAGCAAAGTCCGTACGCCCACGCTCATTGTGGCCGGTGCCGATGACATCCGCGTTGCCGTGGCCGAGGCCTATTTGCTCGATCATGCTCTGCACAACCTGGGCGTGCCCAGCGAGTTGCTCATCTTCCCCGGTGAGGGCCACGACTTGGAGAAGAACCCCTGGCACGGCAAGATTAAAGTGCGGGAGGAGTTGAAGTGGTTGGAGAAGTACGGAGGAGTTCCGCCCGGCCCATAGCGATGGGCCTTGCTTTTGGGCTACATCCCTGCCTGGGCTGCAGACGGTACAATGGTCATCTAAGGAAGAAAGATGACCCAAACCGCACGATTTTCAATCCTCACTGCGTGCCTGCTGTTTGCCATCACTGCGGGTTCGGTTGGCCAGAAAGCATCCCAGCCAGGTTTTCGCATTTACGTGACCAACGAAAACTCTGGCGATCTGAGCGTGATTGATTCTTCCACTCTCGAAGTGACTGCCACCATTCCGCTGGGCAAACGCCCGCGCGGAATTCACGCCAGCCCCGACGGGAAGACAATCTATGTGGCGCTGAGCGGCTCGCCCATCGGCGGGCCGGGAGTGGACGAGAGCAAGCTTCCACCGCCGGACCGGAGTGCCGATGGCATCGGCATTTTCGACGTGCGGCAGAACAAACTGCTGCGTGTCATTCAAAGTGGCAAGGACCCGGAAAATTTCGACCTCAGTAAAGATGGCCGCTATCTCGTGGTTTCTAACGAAGACGATTCCAGGGCCAGCATGATCGAACTAGCGACGGAGAAGGTGGTCAAGACTTTTCCAGTCGGAGAAGAGCCCGAGGGAGTCAAGTTCACGCCGAACGGTAAGTTTGTCTACGTTACTTCCGAAGACACTGGAACGATTTCAGTCATTGACGTTGCCGCGGGCAAGGTTCTCAAAACCTTCAAGGTCGGACGTCGCCCGCGGTCGATTGCGTTTCTGCCCGACGGCTCTCGTGCTTACATCAACGCCGAGAATGACGGCGCGGTGACCGTGGTGGATGCGGTGAAACACGAGGCCATTCAAACTATCTCTTTGGGACAGCCGGGGGTGATCAGGCCGATGGCGGTGTTTGCTCTCTCCGGATGCCTCCAAGCTCTACGTTAGCAGCGGCCGCGGGCACAAGATTTTCGTTATTGACACGGCAACCAACCAGGTCAGCGGTTCATTTGAAGTGGGCGAGCGTCCGTGGGGCATTGCGCTTTCGCCGGATGGCAGGACCCTCTACACCGCCAACGGGCCTTCCAACGACGTTTCAGTAGTCGACCTGGCTACCCAGACGGTCATTAAGAAAGTGAAAGTCGGACGTGGGCCCTGGTCGGTCATTACACCGGCGCCTTGAAGGTCGTTGCAGGCGGGTTTGAGGCATCCAATTCATGGGAAACGAAAAATGCGCAAACTTCTCATAATCTTCAGCATCTCTTTTATCTTTTCTTTTTCCGCAAGCGCTCAGCAGAGCAGTTGGCGGATCGATCCCAACCACAGCGGCGCTCATTTCAGCGTTCGTCATATGATGATCTCGACGGTGCGGGGCGAATTCACTGGCGTCAATGGGACAGTGATTTACGACCCCAAGGAACCTGCACGCGACACTGTGGAAGCCACCATTGACTGCAGCACACTGAACACTGGAGTCGCCAAGCGCGACGCGCAGATGAAGACCGCGGATTTTTTTGATGTGGCCCACTATCCCGTGATGAAGTTCAAGTCCAAGCGGGTAGAGAAGGCGGGCGAGGGCAAACTCAAAATCACCGGTGACCTCACCATCAACGCCATCACACAGGAGGTGGTGCTGGATGTTGATGGCCCCAGTGACTCCATCCGCGACCCCCGGGGCAACGAAAAGGTCGGTCTAAGCGCAAGCACGCAGGTCAGCCGCAAGAAGTTCAACATCATTTGGAATGAGGTGATGGAATCGGGCGGAGTCGCGGTCGCCGATGAAGTTTCAATCTCCCTTGACCTGGAACTGATCAAAAATACGAAACCGCAGTAATGCGGCTAAGCTGGCCACGGATTCACACGGATGAAGCGGCCTTATCGGCGCTCGTCCGTGATGATTCGTGGCGCTTTTCTTGGGACTTCCAACCCGGTTCAGGTCAGGTTAAGGTGGGGAGGAGCAGATTAAGGCTGAACCGGCAAACACGGGAGGTCGAAGTTGCGCGTTCTGGTGGTCGAAGACGAACCGCGGTTGGCGGAAAATGTCGCGCGTGGTCTCCGCGAGAGCGCGGGATACGCAGTCGACGTTGCCCATGACGGTCAGGAAGGGCTGTTTATGGCCGAGTCCAATGAATACGACGCGGTCTTGCTCGACCTGATGCTGCCGGAAGTGAGTGGAATGCAATTGCTCAGCCGCATTCGGCGAGCCGGCCAGCGCACGCCTGTGCTTATCATGACGGTCCGTGACGACAAGGAATCAGTGGTCGCGCTGCTAAACGCCGGAGCCGACGACTATCTGACCAAACCCTTCGATCTAGGCGAACTCCTGGCGCGTACGAAGGCGCTCATCCGCCGCGGCAAAGGGCACTCATCTCCGGTGCTCGTAATCGGTGATTTGGAGCTGAACACCGTGGATCGCAGCGTGCGGCGGGGAGGTCGGTCCATCATTCTCACCGCAATGGAATATCGCGTGCTGGAGTATCTGGCGCACCGGCCAAAAGCCGTGGTCTCAAAAACTGAACTGCTGGAGCATCTCTACGACTACAACTGGGAGAAGTTCAGCAACGTCATTGAGGTGTATATTTCTGGCCTGCGGCGCAAACTGGATGATGGTTCAGCACGGCAATTGATTCACACTCTCCGCGGTCAGGGTTACATTCTGCAGGATTGAGCACAGGGGACACACGTGGCAGCACCGGGCACAGGGTACAGCTCGATCAAAGGCCGCTTGATCACGATTGTCGTGCTCACCCAAACCCTGTTGGCGGCGGGATGGTTGTTCGGTGGAATTTTCTATACCCACCGCCAGTTGCTGGCGACGCTTGATGGCCTCATCCAGTCCCGCGCCATGAGCATCGCGGCGCTGGTGAGATACACGGAGGCTGCGGATGGCACCGTCTACTTCGATGACTCTCTCATGCCTTCCTCGCTCGATCCTTCGCATTCCGACTTGTTCGCCGTTTGGACCGATAAATCGGGGCTTCTAACCCGTTCCGCGAACTGGCCTGCAGGTCTTGAGATTCCTTCCATCGGCCCTGATCATTGGTATTTCAATTGGGCCGGCATTCACTATCGTGGCCTGCGGCTGGCCCGAGTTCCCGTGCTGGATCGCGAAGAAGGCAACGCCTTTCACCCGCAAACCCTGGCCATTGTATACGCCTCGCCCACTCTTCAGTTGGACCAGCAGGTCTGGCAGTCGGGGTCTTATATCGCGCTATCGGGTCTCTTGCTGCTTGCGGTGACGGTGCTGTTGGCGCTGTGGGGTATTCGCCGCGGCCTGTTACCCCTGCAGGAATTGGCCGCCAAGGCCGCGCTGGTCTCCACGCAAAACTGGGAACTGCATCTGCCCGAGGAAATTCAACAGGTCAGAGAATTGCGTCCCTTGACCGAATCAATGAGGACCATGCTGGATCGGCTTCACCATTCCTTTGACCAGCAAGGCGAATTTCTGGGGAATACCGCACACGAATTAAAGACGCCCGTGGCGGTGCTGAAGTCCACGCTGCAATTAATGCTGCAACGGCCGCGTACGCTGGACGAGTACCGCGCTGGAATCGAGCACTCACTGGAGGACCTGGAGCGGCTGGAACAGCTCCTGCAGTGGATCCTGCGGCTCGCTCGCGCGGAGCAATGGGCGCGCGGTGGCTTGCGTCGTGACTTGCAGGTCATCGACGTTACCGCTACCTGTGAAGACGCGATTGAGCGCATTCGTGCCCTGGCCGAGCGCCGCAACACCGCGGTTCACTTTTCAAAGAATGGTCCGGTGTTCTTCAGGGCCGACCCTGAGGACCTTCAGTTGGTCTGGATTAACCTGCTGGAGAATGCGGTGCGCTACGGCTCGGAGGGTGGATCGGTTGAGGTAACAGTGTCGTCGGGCAACCACGGTGGCGCGCAGGTCATTTTCGAGGATCACGGTGCTGGCATTGATCCTGTTCATTTACCTCACATCTTCGAACGCTTCTACCGCGGAGACGCCTCTCGCAATCGGGCCACGGGCGGCTTCGGTCTCGGGCTGGCGATTGTGAAAGCACTCGTGGAAGCCTACGGCGGAGTCATTACCGCGCATAGCACTCCCGGCGAAGGTACGCGCATGACGGTGGTTCTGCCGTCAGTTTCCGACCCCGACTAAGTTGCATCGCCAAGGCCCCTCAATTTCACTGGGCCCAGGTGCTCCTAGCGATTGACTGCGATCATGACAATGACAAATCCGAGACCGGCTATCACAATAACTGCCAGAATCGACCATAACGCTTTAAGTAACTTTACTCCGGCCATAGGGTCTCCATCGTTCGGCTCTCTATATATCTGTCTTCGACATTGAGCCTTGTGTTCTGAAAATCGCGCGGCCAGATTGTGCTTCTAGAACCCGCGCGCACAACCGCAAATGAGCGGGAGCCTAGAGCTGGAGAAACTCGTTTTCTCAGAGATAGCGAGGATGGAGTGGTGGAGCGCGGTCTTGTGGCGGCTGTGAGATTGTCGCCGAAGAAGACAGAAGCGTGTCGTCGGTCGCAACCACGCCCATGTATACACTTGCGGGTTGAGAAAAAGACCGCGACAAAGCTGCCGGTCGGATGCGATGGCTCACCTGGGCGAAAGGGGATTTTCCACTCAGGAGTCCCTTTGAATTCTTTTGGGTGTTTGATGTTTCAAACGGTAATTGAGCCGCGTAAAGGTCGTCGGTTGCGGAGATAACTGGGAAAAGAAGGACCAGAAGGCAAGCCAGCGCGGATAGCTGTACAGCCGCACTCCGGGCTTGGCAGACGCGCCGCCTACTTTGCAGCCAGCGCCAGGCAGCCAGATTACAGAGCGCGAACCAGAGTAAGTTAAGAAGAACTTCCATGACCGTAACCACGAAGGTAGAGGGTCGGAAGGATACTACAACACGAACCTTAAGCTAACCTTAACGGTGACTCATGTTAGGCAGTGCTACTACGGCGCCGGCGCTTCCGCGCTGGCCATCTTCACCCGGCTCTGTTCGGCGTAGCGGGCGACGCCCTGATAGAGAGCTTCGGCAATCCTCTGGCGGTAACTTGAACTCTGCAGATTGTTCTCATCGGTGGGGCTGCTGACGAAAGAAACCTCGGCAAGGACTGCGGGCATAGAGGTTCCCGTAAGCACCACGTACTGCGCCCGCTTTACTCCACGATTAGGAAGCCCGGGGTTCTTGGCCGACAATGTACCGTACAGTGCTCGCTGAATGCTAGCTGCCAATCGCCGTGACTCGTGTACCTTTTCCCGGATATCGACGTTGGTCCAATCAACCTCTGGCGTTGTCGTTTCCGCGTCATCATACTCACGGCTTCGGGCCCGGATCGAGGAGTAAGTATTGGTGTAGTAAGTTTCCACGCCGCGCGCGGAAGGGAAGTCACTGTAGTTGGCGTGAATCGAGAGGAATAAATTCGCCTTCGACAGATTGGCGACTTCGGCGCGCTTCTCCAGGGCAACATAGTTGTCGTCCGTGCGGGTATAGATCACCGCTGCCGCCAAACGACTCTCTACCAGCCTGCCCAGCCGCTCCACAATGTCGAGAACGAGATCTTTTTCCAGCAATCCCTTGCGCCCAACCGTTCCCAAGTCCCACCCTCCGTGGCCGGCATCGAGCACGATGCGCAGCTTGGGTTCGCGAGTTAAGGATCTGGAACTGGATGCCCCATTTTTCGCATTCTGTGCGAAGAGCGTGTTTTGCTGATCCGCGGGGCCGAACAGTTCGACCTTCGCTCGCGGCTTCGGGGCGGTGCCAATCGTCCTGAGTTCAATGACTAGCCGGTAAGGGTTTGGCTCCAAGCTCACCGAGAAATTCGATGCTCCTTTGGTTTCCAGTACCACGCGAGTCACGCCATGCGTGGGCTGGGCGACGCGAACTCGCTGCAGCAGTGCATCGCCCACATCAATCGTTTTGTTGAACAGCGAAGCCACCAAACGGGTGTCGGGCAGGTCCATGTAAATTCGTTCCGGATGCGAAAGCCGGTGCGCCTCATACTGCACCTGGTCTTGCAGGTCGATGACGACCGTGCTGGAATCTGCCGAGGACCAGTGCCGTATGCCGGTCACCTCAGGCTTCTGACCTGCGCCTGCCGCACTCGGCGCTTCCGGCGAGGTTTCTTCCTGATCAGGCGTTGCCGGTTCGGTGATGGCTTCTGCGGGTGGGGGCACGGTTGTCGATGCCGATGGCTCAGAGTTCGTCAGAGCCGATGTAGTCTGTTGCGGTGTCGAGGCCACAGGAACCGCATGACGACGAATGTTCCACCACAGCCCGCCTCCCAGTGCCAGCGCCAACGCGATCAGGGACACTACCACCGCCAGCCCGGGTCGAGAGTTTCTTGAGGTTCCGTATTCCGAGATCCCTGCGGGCGGCCGGATCGGCGCCGCTTGTTCAACCACCGCAACCGGCACGACAGGCTCTGTTTCGTCGATCTGCGCAATGATCTTCGATCCTTGCGGACCAGGCTGAGTTTCCGCGGCCGGAATCGGCTCGGGTTGATGCGGAGCGCTTTCCGCAATAGCAACGACTTCTGCTACCACCGCTGGGGTCACTACCCGCTGGGAGATTTCTGTCAGCCGATCTTCTTCTTCCGGCCGCAGCGCGGACAGAATCAATTCCGCCAGCAGGGTCAGGCTGCGAACGTCGCAGTCGTTGAATCCGTACGGTTCACTGGAGAATGCCTCCAACAGGCCGATGATCGCCTGCTTTGCCGAAAGCGGCACCGCCACCATGGAGCGCGTGCCCAAAGCGCGACACGCTTCGGCATTGACTCGCGAATCTTCTTCGGAGTCATCGCAGCGTATCACCTGCCCTGAGGTCAGGCAGGCGCCGGAAAATCCCGAGTTCGGATCCAGACGCACGCCCGCATCAGGCGTGATCTGTCCAGCAACGGCGCGGCAGACGATGGCGTCTCTCTCCGCCATCGCGATGGCAATGCCGTCCGCACCCGTGATCGCCAGAGCGCGCTCGGCCACCAGTTGCAATACTTCATCCAGGACGAAATGTTCGAGCTGCCAGGCATCCGCCGGACTGGGATGTGCGTCATTGGACTTTTCGTGTGCGCGGCGTTGGCGAATCTGCTGGTGCAGGGCGGAGAAAGCCAGCAGAGCTTGCAGAGCCTCTCCGCTGGAAGTAACCGGAGAGGCGGGATGCAGCGAAGGCGAGGCCAGCGTGACTACGCTCGCGCTTGCTTCCAAGCCCGTTTTCGGACTCGCACTCACTTATTGCAATCTCCGTTCAGGAAAAATCATCCTATAGGCCGTACAAGATTTGTCAATTCAGCCCCAGCTTTTCACAACCGTTGCGAACCCTCTGGTCAAGAGCTCTTGGAGACTGCCGAGAAGTGCTCCAGAACTCGTCCGACACAACCTCATTTTGTAACTTACAGAGCGCCGCGCACAACCGCAATATATCCGCCGGGCACGAAGGTGGGTCGCGGTGGACTGCTCTTTCGTAAGTAAGTGGTTCTGATTCAGACAGTTCCAAACCCATTGCGCAGTCATCGAAATGGGGATATCCTTTGTAGTTGGAATGACTTACGGGGTTGTGGCGAGTGAGTGAAAAGGGCAGGAAGTCGGGTTGGTGGTGGCCTCTGGGCATCTTAGCCACCAGCATGGCCGGCGTCGGCGTAGTGGTCATGCGCGGTTGTTGGCACACCAAGATGAGTTGGCCAGTGCGTGCCCACGATCATTCCTACCAGGTCTGCCTTGGCTGCGGTATCAAGCGGCTGTTCAACGAAAAAGATTTTCGCGCCTACGGCCCTTATAGCTACGACCTGACCCGCTTGATCGCCTGGGACCGGGCCCGCACCGGGACGCCTCCACCTAAAGCAGAGTCCGAACCCACCCGCAACGCCTCTTGACCTCTTCCTGGCTGTAATGGTGAACCATCACGGGTACTCAGGCACCTCTCCCCGCAACGCTAAGATTTGAGGATGTGGTCCCGATCCCATCGGGGCGCTCCTGCCCCAGCCGAAGCTCTCGTTTTGCCTCAGCGTCGGCGTCGTCACCGGCAGAAGCTTCGCAACCTGGCCTGCGTTAAGATGGACAGCAGCAACGGTGGTATCCTGCTCAACCTTGGCGAGTCTGGGATGGCCACTCGCGTGATCGCTCCTCTGGTTCTGAATCAACCCGTTCAGCTACGCATCGACTTGACTGATCCGCGCCTTCATCTGGAAGGCGAAGGCCGGGTGGCGTGGGTTGATTCCACGGGTCAGGCGGGCATCGAGTTTGTCGAACTCTCTCCGCGCTCCGGGCGGATGCTGAAAGAGTGGTTGTTTACGCAGATGCTTGCCGACGCCCATCGCCAGCTCGGCAACTCTGCGGGTGAATTACTTTTCTCCGACAGTTCCCGGCCGGCCATCCGCCTCAACAGCGCGCTCCCGACGAGATCCTCCACGAGGGACAGTTCCTCGTGGAAGGAGCCGTCGCCAACCACTCGGGAGAGGATCCCGGGAAGCTCGGAGAGATCCGACCGCACCGTGGCCTCGACCCGCAGCGTGTCGTCGTTCGCCACGAGCCCGATGCGGACGCTTCCATCCGATGCCTGCGATTTTCCGATTCGCGCCGCGGCGTGCACCGCGGTGAGGACACCATTCTCGACGGCGACGTCTCCGCGCGCTTCTTCGAGGTCGAGGCCCACGCTCCCGATCCGGACTTTCCCGCCGGCGAGAACGGCCTGGATCGACATCCGCTCGAAGATCCCGAGGTCCCCCGGGGTGTCGCCTCCGTCGGCGAAGGAGAACGAGGTCAACGTGCCGCCCCGGAAGATCGCGAAGATCGCCGCGATGGTGGAGTCGTCCCCGGCGAAGGTGAGAAGCTTCCCGCGCAGCGCCGTCACGTCGAGGCCGCTGCCGCGGGCGGTCAGGTCGACCCGCGGGATCGCGCTGTCGGCGGAGAGAGCGATCTCCGCAAGAAGCCGGGGCGACTCCGTGGAAAACCGCGAGAGCGTGACCGCCGTCTTCCCGTTCTCGACGTCCAACGCCCCTGCGATCCTCACGCCGCGGATCTCCAGGACCCGCCGATCGGTCCGCCGAAGGGAGAGGGACGAAGCGGAGACCTGCCCGGACAGATGGATCGAGGTGCCCCGCGGCGGGACCGTGACGCTCACGTCGAGATCGCTCAGGACGGCCAGCTCCATTCCGTTGCGGGCAGCCGCCAGCCGGCCTTCGTGGATCTCGACGACCATGCCGGAGGCCTTCGAGGCGAGAGCGAGGAACGGCGTGAGGCTCTGCAGCGGACCCGGACGAGAAACCGGCTTCTCCTCTTCCCCGGTCGCCTCGGGAGCATCGACGGTCAGGTCCGGTCCGTCCACCCGGATCGTGGCGATGCGGAACCGGCCGCGAAGCAACGAAACGAGCACGGGAGAGAGGCTCACGGACCGGACGGCGCCATGGATTTTTCCCGGGCCGGGCAGTTCCACTTTCCGAATTCCGACTTCGAGTCGCGGGAAGTAGGAGAGCTCGAATTCGTCCAACCCTCACCTCGCGGCCGAGGGCCGAGGAGGCGGCGGACTCGATCCTCTTCCGGACCGGCTCGAAGTTGATCCAGCGGGGGGCGAGAGCGACGGCGACGACTCCGAGGCTGCCAAGGATGCCCACGACCCATGCGACCGCCTTGACGACCTTCCGGCCCGTCATCGCCATCGTCGGGGCGAGGCCTCAGAGACCGACGCCCGGAGTCCTGATGATTTCGTGCGAGCCAGGACGAGTACCGAGTGTCATCGCAGATCGCGGCGCGGATTATGCCGCGAAGATGGAGGGCGGCTTCTCGCGACGGCCCTTCACGCGCGAGGCGGCCGCTTCCCGGCGGCTCCGACGTGGAGCTCCGGAGCGTCCGGACCGAGCGCCGCGATCCTCTTCGCATAGAGCGCAATGCCGGGCTTCGCGCTCAGGCCGTGGGCGAAGATGCTCAGCAGCACCGTGGCCATCACCGTGAGAACGATGGTCCGCTCCCCCGGCAGGTGCGTCTTGCCCTCCAGGTAGACGAGGCCGAGGACAATGGAGGCGAGGCCCCGGGGACCGAACCACCCCATGAAGATCACGGTTGCCCGGTCGAAGCCCGTGCCGACGAGCGCGAGGGCAACCGGCAGCATGCGAATCGCGGTCAGACTGAGCAGCGCGTAGACCACGATCGCGACGGAAAAGCCCGCCCCGGCCCGCGCCACCAGCAGCCCGAAGAGATAGAAGACGAACAGGTTGAAGAGCTGTCCCCACTGCTCCGCGAACTCGACGCTCTCCTCCCCCGCCTTCTCGAAGCCAACCTGGACGGCCAGGCCGCAGACGAAGGCGGCGATGAACATGCTCGCGTCGACCGCCTCGGACGCAATGCCGCAGAGCAGGGGCAGCGTCACGAGCGCGATCTGGTGAAAGGCGGGCAGAACGATCCCGCGGCGGCTCGCGCTGCCCAGCATCCACCCGCCGGCGAGCCCGATTCCGACTCCGATGGCCGTCCCATACCCGAGTTGCTCGACGACGAACGTCCAGAGGTACGCCCGCCCTCCATGTCCGCCCGCCTTCGCGAGAGCCAGGAAGAAGAGGAGGAAGGGCACCGAGAGGCCGTCGTTGAGGCCGGCCTCGACGTTGAGCGCCTGGCGAATCCGCATCGGCACCTTCTCGCTCGAGACCACGACCTGGCCGAGGCCCGCGTCCGTCGGGGCGAGAATCGCTGCGAGGATCCCGGCCTCCCAGAGAGAAAACTTCGGAAACAGGGCCAGCGCGGCGAGAGCCCCGAGCACGAGGGTCGACAGCATTCCCGTCGTGAGGAGGCGCACGGGCGAACTCCGGATGCTTCGGAGGACGCGCAGGTCCGTCCGGCTCGCGTCCGTAAAGAGAAGCAGCACGAGGCCGGCCTCGGCGATCCGAAGCAGGATTTCGGGATCCCCGTTGCGGTCGCGCAACGACGGCACGGCCAGGAAGGCGGCCATGCCCCCGAGCGTGAACACGATCGGTGGCGTGACGGGCGTCCGCTCGAGCCACGCCGACACCAGGCCGTAGGCGAAAAGGAGCAGGACGAAGACCACGAGAATCGTCATGGCGGAGCGATTATCTCCCCCGATCTCTTCGCATCCGGGACCGGCCCGTGGCAGTATCGTCGAGCCAGGTCGATCGAGGTTCGGCGGCCGACAATGATGCGTTTGTATCAGACCGCATCTGGCCGAGACAGTTACCGTACTCACATCCGAAAGAAGTGACGGAGGATCGCCGGGTAATTTTAGGAGGCGCAGATGAACAACCTGAGAGAGGCAGTGGGCGGGTGGGCAGAGAAGGCACGGAAGAACGCGGGATTGCTCGTGGGCCTCGGGGTGCTGACGGTGATCGCGGGCTTTCTGGCCATCGGCTCTCCAATGGTCAGCGGCATGGGCGTCTCCATTCTCATCGGGATCGCGCTGGTGATCGCCGGCGTGGCGCGAACGTGTCGGCGCCTTCAGCGCGGGGTCGTTCGGGCAGGGCGCCCTCGCGTTCGTCGGCGGAATTCTCACGTTCGTGGCCGGCATGATCCTCACCGGCCGGCCCGGCCTGGGTCTGGCGACTCTCACCCTGCTGCTCGGGGGCTACCTGGTCGTGGACGGGATCTCGGGCGCCGTGCTCGCTTTCCACGTCCGGCCGGAAAAGGGATGGGGCTGGATGCTCTTCAGCGCCGTCATCGGCATACTCCTCGGGTTCCTCCTGCTGCGGGAGTGGCCGCTGTCCGGGGTGTGGGCGATCGGGACGCTCGTGGGGGTCAACCTTGTGTTCAGCGGTTTCTCCTTCATCTCCGTCGGCTCGGCCGCGCGGAGCCTCGCCAAGCGGGTGGCTGGCTGAGGTGCCTGGAGCCAACGGCGACGCGGCGACCGAGTCGTGAAAGTCACCGGTCTCCTGCTCGAGCCGGGTGGCGGCATGAGACCGGAGGCCGAGGCCGCGGCCCTGGCCGCCTGGCGCGCCGGCGCGGGTCCCTACTGGATGGACCTCGCCGGCGGCCGGCCGGAGGAGGTCGCGGCCTGGCTGACCGATCTCGGCCTGGAGACCGGCCTGCTCGATCTCCTGCACCTCGGAGACGACGACACGAGAATCCTCCCGCTGGCCGAGTCCGTCTTCTTCGCATACCCCGTCATGCCGGAATCGGAAGGCGGAAAGCCCGCCCACTTCCGCTGTCTTTGTCTCGATCGGCTCGTGATCACCATGAGCGAACAGCCCGAAGGAACGTCCTCGCCCGGAGAAAGCCCGCTGACGAAGCTCAGGCTTCCGAACGGGACGGCGGCCGGGGTCGTCTGCGCGCTCACCCTGCTCCATTCCGGCCGGCTGCGACGCCGCGCCGTGGGGCTGCGCGGGGAAGGCGACGCCGCCGCCGAAAAGATGGACCTGGATGCAGAGGCGGTCTCCGTGGAGCAGATCCTCTCGTTGAAGGGCCGGGTGCTGGCTCTCGGGGCCGTCCTCGACGAGCAGTTCGCCGTACTCGAAGTCCTGAAGGCGATCGACAAGCCCGTCCTGCCCTTGCTTCGCGCCGCTGAGCCGTTCCAGATCGGCGTCGAGACCGCCCGGGCGGCCGATCGCGACATCGACCGGCTCGATCGGCGCGTGAGCGATCTGCAGCAGCGGTACCAGTCGGCGCAGCAGGACAAGCTGAATCGCCGCGTCGCCCTGCTCACCGTCCTGTCGGCCATCTTCATGCCTCTGACGCTCTTCACCGGGATCGAGGGCATGAACTTCGAGAACATGCCGGAGCTTCACTATCGTTACGCGTACCCCATCGCCCTCGCGGGAATGGCGTCGGTCGCGGTCGGGCTTTACGCCTACTTTCGGGCCCGATGGCGATCCGGGCAGTGAAGCCGATGCGAAGGAGTCGAAAGACGTATGCTTTGCACGAAAAGAAAGGCGGCCAAGTCGTCATGAAGCAAAAACTTCTGAGTGGAGCAGTTCTGCTTCTGGCAGCGGTCCTGACCGGCTGCGCCACGTCCCTTCCGCCGGCCCAGCCGGCGACCAGCCTCGACAGCATCGTCGGCACGTGGGAGGGGTCCCTCACGGACCGCCAGGGTGAGCCCCTTTACCACGCCACCCTGGTGATCCGTAAAGACGGCACGTACCAGAGCACCGTGCCGGCGATGAAGGAGTCGCCCTTTTCCGGAACCATCGTCATCGAGGATGGAAAGTTCCGGTGGACGGAATCCAAGACCGGAAGCAAGGGCGACTTCGTGCTCCACGAGGGAGACGGGAAGCGCGTGCTCATCCGAACGGGACAGGGCTCTGACTCGACCGGGAAATACGAGCCGGCGAAGTAGGTGAAGCCCGATTCATTCCACGCCGGGCCCCTCGGGGCGATCCTCTCGGGTTGGCCGGAGGGACGAACGTGACTGCCAAGATCCGACACGTGCTCGATCCGATCGAGCGCTTTTCCGAGATCCTGTTCGGCCTGATCATGGTCCTGACGTTCACGGGATCGCTGTCCGCCACCTCGAGCGGCCGCAACGAGGTCCGCACGATGCTGATCGGGGCCCTCGGCTGCAACCTCGCGTGGGGCGTCATCGACGCGATCTTCTACCTCATGAACACGCTCAGCCAGCGGGGCAACAACGTCGTCGCCCTGTGGCAGCTGCGGCGCCTGCGCGCCGCCGATGCCCCGGCGAAGGCCCACCAGCTGATCGCCGACCGCCTGCCTCCGCTCGTCGCCTCGGTCCTGCGCCCCGAGGAGCTCGAATCGCTGCGCCAGAGGCTCGTCGCGCTGCCGGACCCTCCGGCCCACGCCCGGGTCAACCGCGACGACCTGCGCGGGGCCCTCGGCGTCTTTCTCCTCGTGTTCCTTTCGACGTTCCCCGTGGCCATCCCCTTCCTGCTGATGCACGACGCCATGCTGGCTCTGCGCGTCTCCAACGGGATCGCCATCGTGCTGCTCTTCGTCGGCGGCTACAAGCTGGCGAAGTTTTCCGGCTTCCACCCCTGGTGGACCGGCCTCGCGATGGTCGCCATCGGGACCGCCGTCGTCGCCCTCACGATCGCGCTCGGCGGATGAAGACGCGCGCCGGGCTCGCTCTCGCGGTGCTTTTCGTCCTGTGCGCCGCCTCGGCGCAGGCCCAGGAGGCCGCGGCGGCCGGCGCGGCGCCCGACGAGAAGGCGCAGTGGGAGTACAGCGCCAGCGTCTATGGCTACTTCATCCCGGAAGACACCGACTACGCCCAGCCGACCGTCATCGCCAACCACGGCGCCCTCCACCTGGAGACCCGGTACAACTACGAGGGCCCGAAGACCGGCTCCGCCTGGGTCGGATGGAACGTCGGGGTCGGCGACGCGCTGCGCCTCGACGCGACGCTCATGGCCGGCGGCGTCTTCGGCGACACGCGGGGCGTCGCCCCCGGCTACGAGCTGACGCTCGTCGTACGGCCGCTTCGAGCTCTACAGCGAGGGCGAGTACGTCTTCGACACGCAGGACAAGGGCAACAGCTTCTTCTACAACTGGGCGCAGCTCGGCTACTCGCCGCTCGAGTGGCTGACGGTCGGCCTCGCCTCGCAGCGCACCCGCGCGTACCAGACGAGCCTCGACGTGCAGCGGGGCTTCTTCGTCGGCTTCAAGTGCAGGAACCTGAGCTTGAACGTCTTCGTCTTCAATCCGGGGTGGGAAACGCCGACCGTCGTCACCTCTCTCGCCGTGAGCTTCTAAAGCCAGGCGCGGTATATGCTTGGCCCGAGTCGCGGCCCTCGCACGACGCCGTGCCGAAGGAGAGATCATGGAAACGATTTCGACTCGACTCCGCAAGCTCCTGGCGCTCATCTGCGTCGCGCTCCTCGCCCACGGCGAGGTGGCGCTCCTGGCGCAGGCGCCAGCCCAGGAAGCGACGGCCGCACCGGCGGCTGAAGATGTCGAAAAGCTGCCCCCCGACCAGCTCGATTCGCTGGTGGCGCCGATCGCGCTCTATCCCGATCCGCTCCTGGCACAGACGCTCGTCGCCGCCACGTACCCGCTCGAGCTCATCCAGCTCCAGCAGTGGCTGGCCAAGCACTCGGACCTCAAGGACAAGGCGCTGGCCGACGCGGTCGCCAAGGAGCCCTGGGACCCGGCCATCCAATCGATGGCGGCGGTCCCGGAAGTCGTCAAGCGGCTCGCGGACGACATCCAGTGGACCACCCAGCTCGGAGACGCCTTCCTCGACCAGCAGGGCGACGTCATGGACGCCGTCCAGCGCATGCGCAAGAAGGCCGAGGAAAAGGGATCCCTGACGTCCAACAAGGAGCAGACGGTCGAGACGAAGGTCGTCGAGCAGAAGACGGTCATCGTCGTGCAGCCGACGAACCCCGAGGTCATCTACGTGCCCTCCTACAATCCGACGGTCGTCTATCCCCCGCCGATCTATCCCTATCCGCCCGTCTACTACCCCCCGTACGTCCCGGGCGCCGCGCTGGTCTCCTTCGGCGTCGGAATGGCGATGGGCGCCGCGATCTGGGGCGGCTCCTGCTGCGGGATGGGTTGGGGAGGAAACAACGTCAACATCAACGTGAACAACAATTTCAACCGGAACACCAACGCGAACATCAACCGGGGCGGCGGAAGCGGGAGCGGTAACTGGCAGCACAACTCCCAGCATCGCGGCGGGGCTCCGTACTCGAACAAGGCGACGGCCAGCAAGTACGGCGGCCAGGCATCCGGCACAGCTCGCCAGCAGGGCGCTGGCGGCAGCCGCTCGGCCGCGGGGACTTCGGCCAGCACCCGCTCGAGCGGGGGCGCGGGCGCGGGCGGGGCGAGCCGCACCGGAGGAGCAGGAACGAGCGCGAGCTCGGCGTCCCGCGGCGGCGGTGAGCTCGAGCGCCGGAGCGGCGGCGGAGCTCGGAGCGGCGGTCGAGCGGCGGCTTCGGCGGCGGCTCGGGCGGCTACAGCGGCAGCAGCGCCAGGGCGAGCAGCTCCCGCGGGTCCTCGAGCATGAGCCGAGGGGGTGGCGGAGGCTCGAGGGGCGGCGGCGGCGGCGGAAGGAGAAGGTGAGCGTCATGAAGAACTGGCTTGGCTCCGCAATGGCTTGCGTCCTCCTGCTCGCGGCGACCGGCGATGCCTCGGCTCAGGACAAACCGAAACCCGCGGCGCCGGCAGCGGCCGCCCAGCGGACGTTCGAGACCCCGAAGGCCGCCGCCGACGCGTTGATCGCGGCGGCCGAGGCCTACGACGTGCCGGCCCTGAAGGCGATCCTCGGCCCGGACGGCAATTCCCTCATCGAAACCAAGGACCCGGTCCAGAGCAAGAACCAGTTCGCGTCGTTCTCGGTCCAGGCCCGCGAAAAGACCGAAGTCGTGCCGGATGCGAAGAACCCGAATCTCGCGATCCTCTCGGTCGGAAAAGGGGACTGGCCCCTCCCGATCCCGATCGTCCGCAAGGCCGGCAAGTGGTCCTTCGACTCCAAGGCCGGGAAGCGGGAAGTCCTCTATCGCCGCATCGGAAGAAACGAGCTCGACGCGATCGAGGTCTGCCGCGAATTCGTCGACGCGCAGCACGAGTACGCGCTCGCGAAGCACGACGGCTCGAGCCTGAACCAGTACGCGCAGAAGATCATCAGCACCCCGGGAAAGCAGGACGGCCTCGCCTGGCGCAATGCCGACGGCACCGAGGGCGGGCCCCTCTCGGAAACGATCGCCGACGCGATCGCCGAGGGGTACACGAAGAAGTCCGATCCGCTCCATGGCTACTACTTCAAGGTCCTGAAGGGCCAGGGCGCCGCGGCGCCGCTCGGAAAGATGGACTTCGTCGTGAAGGGGGTCATGATCGGCGGCTTCGCCCTGGCGGCGGCGCCGAGCGACTACCGGGTCACCGGCGTGATGACCTTCATCGTGAGCCACGACGGGATCGTGTACCAGAAGGACCTGGGGCCGAAGACGCTCGAGCATGTTCCAGAAGATGGAGCGGTACAACCCGGACAAGGGATGGACTCGCGTCGAGGAACGGCGGACTCCACGGCCACCCCGGCGAAAACGGGACAGTAGCGCCGAACGTCCGCCAGGGTGCGCCGGCGGCTCGACCGCCCGACTACCGCATGCTCTGGCGGACGTCCCGCAGGACCTGGTCCGAGGCGTCGACGCGGATGAGCCCGATGCGCGGAAACTCGAGGTCCAGGATCACGTAGACCGTGAGCGTGAGAACGACGGCGAAGCCGATGCTGTGGACGAGGCTGCGCGACCTGCCTCCCGCCATCGCGTAGCCGGCCAGCAGGGAGCAGACGAGCGCCAGCACGCCGAGCATCGCGAAGATGACCAGGGGCGGGTGCATCTGGATCGCGACCGTGCGCGTGGTCGTGATGTCGATCATCGCGTTCAGGGCGGGCAACAGCAGCATCGTCACCGGGGGCGCGCCGCGGCCCGCCTCGACGGCGGCGGTCCAGATCTCGCCCTGCAGGGCAATCGACCGCGCGAGCGCCTCCTTCGCCGCCGCGAGGTCGGGCAGCCGGTCGTAGACCTCCAGCCGCGTGTCCACGTAGCGGCGGAACAGCTCCCGCACCTTCGGCTGCGCTTCGGCCGGCAGCAGGTCGACGCGCAGGTAGGCGGTGCCGATCGCGTTCGCCTCCTCGACGATGAGATGGCGGCGCGCGTCGAAACGGGCGGCCGCGCCGGAAAACGTGAACGCGATCACGAGGCCCATCAGCCCGAAGATCGCGCCCTCGACGGCGCCGAGGCCCGTGCGGGCTCCTTCCGGGTCCCTGGCCAGGCGCCGCGCGCCGAGTCGGCGCCCGACCTCCTGCAGCACGAGCATCCCCAGGAACATGGCGCCGGCAAACGCCAGGACACCGAGGAGGACTGGTCATGGTCCGCGGACCCTACCACGGGGCGCCCGTCGGGCTCGACGCGGACGCGAAACACCGCGCGCAGCGCACTCACCCGGCCCGACGAGCCGCAGGCCCGTCCGCTCGACGAGCGCGTTGGTCGGCGCCGTCATCGGCTCGAGGGCGACGAACGCCTCGCCCTTCGGGGCGAAGACCTGGGCGTACGGATAGCCCTCGAGCAGGTCGACGGCGATGCGCAGGCCGCCTCCCGCGAGCGCGAACGACGCCGCCGGCCCGAGCAGGGCGAAACCGTCGTCGAACGCGAGCTCCGCCGAGCAGGGCGTCGAAGGCAGCAAACGGCGCATCGGCGCCGGTCGGGATGCCGCGGCCGTCCAGGGCGAGCCGCCGCATGGCCGGCAGCTCCAGCCGCCACGACGCGCGCGGAACCGACGGAAGCCCGAAGTAGGGATGGAAGCCGAAGGCCGCCGGGACCGCGCCCTCGCGGCCGGCCGTGAGCGTCGTCTCGATGCGGAGGTCCCGCGGGACCGAGCGCGGCGACGAGATCGAGCCGATGTGGAAACGGAAAGATCGCCAGCAGCTCCGGCCGCGACCAGTCGAGCCTGGCGGCGAGGCGATCGGGCGACGACGCCGTCACCTCCCAGGCGAGCCGCGCCCAGGGCACGCCGTGGATCGGGAGACCGCGGCCGTCCAGATGCAGCAGCGGCGAAGACGGATCGAGGACGACGTCCCTGCCCGCGGCCCGGTAGCGCAGTCCGTCCAGCCGGTTCGCCCACGGATGCAGCAGCGGGATGCCGGCGGTCGATCCCTTCGCCGCCGCCGCCTCGAGGTCGTCGATGCGCCGCAGCAGCTCCACGCCGCGCCAGCGCAGCGAGGCGCCGAGCATCCCGCGGTCCGGGAGAAACGTCGCCTCGAGATCGCCCGCGACGAGAGTCCGCGGCCCGAGGCCGCCGTTCATCGGCCCGGCGGCGGCGCGGTCGGTCAGCAGCAGCGCCTGTTCGCTCGAAACGCGCCCCGCGGGAATCGACCGGTCCCCCGCCCGCAGGCGCTCGAGCATCGGCCTCTTCTCGGCTCCGGTCGCGAGCCAGAGGATGCGCCGCGCGGCGTCGAGCACGGGAAACGTCAGCGTCATGCGCGGATGCCCCTGGTACGGGCCGGCCAGCGCGACCGCGCGGTCCGTCACGTCGAGCACCGGGTCGTCCGGCACGAGCGACGCGGTGTGGCCGTCCGGGCCGAGGCCGAGGTGCACGAGGTCGAGCACGGCCGGCGTTCCGGCGAGCGACTCGAGCTCGGCGGCGTAGCGCGCGGCGGCGGCCGGAAGGTCCTTCGGGTCGCCCTCCACCGGCATGGCGTGGAGATTTCCGGCGGGCAGCGCGACGCGGCCGAGCAGGCTCTCGCGGATGTGCGTCAGGTTGCGGTCCGGGTCTCCCGCGGGCGCCACGCGCTCGTCCACCTGGAAGAGGTGCACGAAGCTCCACGGCACGTCCTCGTCGGCGAGGGCCGCGAGCATCTGCCACGGCGTGCGCCCGCCGCTGACCGCGAAGAGGAACCAGCCGCGCGCCGCCACGGCGTCCCGGGCGTCGGCCGCGATGATGGCCGCGCCCCGGCGCGCCACCGCGGCGTCGTCGTCGAGGACCTCTTCCTTCACGACGCCGCTCTTCAACTTCCGGTAGCGGCGGATCAGCGCGTTCGTCGAGCTGTCGTGCTCGAGCTTCGGCTCCGCTGCCCTCGAGCTCGCGGGATGATGCGCTGCGCCAGCACCTTGCCGAGCTCGACGCCCCACTGGTCGAAGGAGTCGATGCTCCAGATCGCGCCCTGCGTGAAGACGCTGTGCTCGTAGAGCGCGACGAGCTTGCCGAGCGCCTCCGGCGTGAGCCGCTCGGCGAGGATCGTGTTCGACGGGCGGTTGCCCTCGAAGACCCGGTGCGGCACGAGCCAGTCCGGCGTGCCCTCGGCCTTGACCTCCTCGGCCGTCTTGCCGAACGCGAGCGCCTCGGTCTGCGCGAACACGTTCGCCAGCAGCATGTCGTGGTGCCGGCCGAGCGGGTTCAGCGCCTCGCACGAAGCGCGATGAAGTCGCACGGGATCAGGCGCGTGCCCTGGTGGATGAGCTGGTAGAACGAGTGCTGGCCGTTCGTGCCCGGCTCGCCCCAGTAGATCGGGCCCGTGTCGTAGCCGACGCGCGCGCCGTCGAGCGTGACGTGCTTGCCGTTGCTCTCCATCGTCAGCTGCTGCAGGTAGGCCGGGAAGCGCTTCAGGTACTGGTCGTACGGCAGCACCGCGACGGTCTGCGCGCCGAAGAAGTCGTTGTACCAGACGGCGAGCAGGCCCATGAGCACGGGCAGGTTCTTCTCGAACGGCGCCGTGCGGAAGTGCTCGTCCATCTCGTGGAAGCCGGCGAGCATCGCGCGGAAGTTGTCCGGGCCGATCGCGAGCATGGTCGAGAGGCCGATCGCCGAGTCCATCGAGTAGCGCCCGCCGACCCAGTCCCAGAAGCCGAACATGTTGGCCGTGTCGATGCCGAACTCGGCGACCTTCTCGGCGTTGGTCGAGACCGCGACGAAGTGCTTCGCCACCGCCTTCGGGTCGCCGCCGAGGCCCTTCGAGCGCCCAGTCGCGCGCGGTGTGCGCGTTGGTCATCGTCTCCAGCGTGGTGAAGGTCTTCGAGGAGACGATGAAGAGCGTCTCGGCCGGATCGAGGTCGCGCGTCGCCTCGGCGAAGTCGGTGCCGTCGACGTTCGAGACGAAGCGGAACGTCATCGCGCGCTCGCTGTAGTGCGCGCAGCGCCTCGTAGGCCATCACCGGCCCGAGGTCCGAGCCGCCGATGCCGATGTTGACGACGTTGCGGATGCGCTTGCCGGTGTGGCCCTTCCAGGCGCCGCTGCGCACGCGGTTCGCGAAGTCCGCCATCCGGTCGAGCACGGCGTGGACCTCGGGCACGACGTTCTCGCCGTCGACGACGATCGACGCGCCCTTCGGCGCGCGCAGGGCGACGTGCAGGACGGCGCGGTTCTCGGTGACGTTGATCTTCTCGCCGCGGAACATCGCGTCGATCCGCTCGCGCAGGCCGGACTCCTCGGCGAGCTGCAGCGAGCAGCGCGAGCGTCTCGTCGGTGACGCGGTTCTTCGAGTAGTCGAGGAAGAGGCCGGCGGCCTCGAGCGTCAGCCGCTCGCCGCGCTCCGGGTCCTCCGCGAAGAGCTCGCGCAGGTGCAGCGTCGCGCGATCTTCTGCGTGGTGCGCCGCGAGCGCCTTCCAGGCCGGGCGCGTCGGTCGAGCGGCGCGACTGCTCCGCCTGCCACCGCTCAGCTCGCCTTCCCGAGCGCGGCGCTCTTGGAGGCGATCACGCCCATCAGCTCGTTCCAGGAGCTCGACGAACGACTTCGCGCCTTCGTCCTGCAGCTTCGCGGCCAGCGCGTCGACGTCGATCGCCGGCCTTCGCGAACTCCGCCAGCACCGCCTCGCAGTCGCCGCCGTCGGCCGGCATCGATCGCGCCGACCTCGCCGTGGTCGGCGAAGGCCTTCAGCGTGCCCTCGGGCATGGTGTTGACCGTGAACGGCGCCGCCAGCGCCTTGACGTAGAGGACGTCGGAGGCCTTCGGGTCCTTGGTGCCGGTGCTCGCCCAGAGCAGCCGCTGCGGCCGCGCGCCCGCGTTGTAGGCGCGCTGCCAGCGCGGCGAGGCGAGCAGCTCGCGGTACGCCTTGTACGTGCGCTGGCGCGATCGCGATGCCGAGCCGGTTCGTCGAGCGCCGTCGGGCACCTTGCCCGCGACCGCGACGTCCCAGCGGCTGATGAAGACCGAGGCGACCGAGCCGACGTCCGGGTTCGAGCCCGGCGTCGATGCGCCGCTCGATGCCGCGCAGGTAGGCCTCGGCCGCCGCGAGGTACTGCTCGCGCGAGAAGAGCAGCGTCACGTTGATCGGCACGCCGGCGAAGATCGCCTCCTCGATGGCGGGCAGGCCCTCCTTGCGTGCCGGGAATCTTGATGAAGAGGTTCGGCCGCGCCGGCCCGCGCGATGCAGCTCCTTGCGCCGCGGCGAGCGTGCTCTTCGTGTCGTAGGCCAGCAGCGGCGAGACCTCGAGCGACACCCAGCCGTCGACGCCGTCGGTCCGGTCGTGGACCGGCCGGAACAGGTCGGCGGCGCGGGTCAGGTCCTCGAGCGCGAGCTCGAAGAAGAGCGCCTCGCCCGACTTGCCCTGCGCCGAGCCTTCTGCGGATCGCCGGCGTCGTAGGCGGTGCTGCTTCTTGATGGCGTGGTCGAAGATCGTCGGGTTCGAGGTGAGCCCGGTGACCGACAGCTCGTCGATGTAGCGCTTGAGCGTGCCGCTGTCGAGCAGGTCGCGCGTGATGTTGTCGAGCCAGAGGCTCTGGCCGAGGTCGTGCAGTTTCTGGGTCGCCTTCATGGAACTCCCCCTCCCGTTTGGGTTGACAGGCCGATCATAGGCCGGCCGCCGGCGCGGCCAGGGCCTCGTTCACGATTCTTTGCGCCTCCGCGAGGATCGCGTCCAGGTGCGCGCGGTCCCGGAAACTCTCCGCGTAGATCTTGTAGATGTTCTCGGTGCCCGGACGGCCGCGCCGCGAACCAGCCGTTGGCCGCCACGACCTTGAGCCCGCCGATCGGCGCGTCGTTGCCGGGCGCGCGGGTCAGCTTCGCGGTGATCGGCTCGCCGGCCAGCGTGGACGCCCGGACCGCCTCGGGCGAGAGCTTCTTGAGCCGCTCCTTCTGCTCGGGCGTGGCCGCCGCGTCGACCCGCGTCGTAGTACGGCGTGCCGAATTCGGCCGTCAGCGCCTGGAAGAGCTCGCCCGGGTCCTTGCCGGTCCGCGCCGTCATCTCGGCCGCGAGCAGGTCCGGGACCAGGCCGTCCTTGTCCGTCGTCCACACCGCGCCGTCGCGCCGCAGGAACGTCGCGCCCGCGCTCTCCTCGCCGCAGAAGCCGATCGACCCGTCGATGAGCCCGTCGACGAACCACTTGAAGCCGACCGGCACCTCGATGAGCCTGCGGCCGAGCCGCGCCGCGACGCGGTCGATCATGCTGCTGCGAGACGAGCGTCTTGCCCACCGCCGCCGCGGCCGGCCAGTCCGGCCGGTGGGCGAAGAGGTATGCGATCGCGGCCGAGAGATAGTGATTCGGCTCGAGGAGCCCGTGGCTGCGGCGTCACGATGCCGTGCCGGTCGGCATCCGTGTCGCACGCAAACGCGACGTCGAAGCGATCCTTGAGCTCGACCATCCGCGCCATCGCGTAGGGCGAGGACGGATCCATGCGGATCTGGCCGTCCCAGTCCACGCGTCATGAACCGGAAGGTGGCGTCGACCGCGTGGTTGACGACCTCGAGGTTCAGGCCGTAGCGCTCGGCGATCGCGATCCCAGTAGGCGACGCTCGCGCCGCCCAGCGGATCCACGCCGAGGTGAACGCCGCTCGATTTGACGACCTCCAGGTCCACCACCGATCCGAGATCGCCGACGTAGGCATCGAGGTAGTCGTGCGGCCGCGTCGTCCAGGCCTTGACGGCGCGCGCGAAGGGCATGCGCCGCACGCCCTTCAGGCCGTCGGCGCATGAACGCGTTGGCGCGGTCCTCGATCCACTTCGTCACGTCGGTGTCGGCCGGGCCGCCGTTCGGCGGGTTGTACTTGAAGCCGCCGTACTCGCGGCGGATTGTGGGACGGCGTCACGACGATGCCGTCGGCCAGCCCGTCGCGGCGGCCGCGGTTGTGCGTCAGGATCGCGTGGGAAATGACGGGGGTCGGCGTGTAGCCGCCGGCGGCGTCCACCCGGACCTCCACGCCGTTTTCCGCGAGCACCTCGAGCGCGCTCGCGAAGGCCGGCTCCGACAGCGCGTGGGTGTCGATCCCGAGGAAGAGCGGCCCGTCGATCCCCTGCCCCTTCCGGTAGAGGCAGATCGCCTGCGTGATGGCGAGGATGTGCGCCTCGTTGAACGCGTCGTCGAGCGACGAGCCGCGGTGCCCCGACGTGCCGAATGCGACGCGCTGCGCAGGCACCGACGGATCCGGCTGCTCCCGTGTAGTACGCCGTGACGAGTCGGGCCACGTCGACGAGGATCGACGGATCCGCGGGCTTTCCCGCGAGGGGACTGACCGGCATGGGGCGAAGTCTATCGCCAGCGCGCGCGGCCCGGGCTTTAGAAGCGGACCGTCACGCCCCCGGTGATGTCCCCGTGCCCGTAGATGCTGGTCGAGTACCCGTAGCAGACGCCGAACGCATCGCACCAGACGCCCGCGTCCGTCGTGTGCCCGGTCGAGACCCAGCGCCAGCGCCCCTCGGCCCGCAGGCCGAAGTTCTTGCCGAGCCACATCTTTCCGCCGATGCCCGCGCTGCCGCTCAGGTACGTCTTCGAGCTCGTCACGATCCCCACGATCTCGGGCTGGAGCGTCGTGGCCCCGATCCCGAGCACGACGTAGAAGCTCGCGAAGTCGGTGCCGAGCGAGAAGAGCCCGTCGAGCTCGTAGATGTTGGATTTCAGGCTGCCGATCGTCCCCGTCAGGCCGTCCGGAAGGATCCGCGTGGCGGTGAGGTCCGGCTTCGCGTACGTCCAGCTCGCCTCGATGCCGACCCCCTCGGTGAGGTTCAGGCCGAGGCGGGCGCCGTACTCGAGCGCCGTGTCGGTGTCCACCTGCGTGTGGAGGTTCTCGTAGACCTTGCCCCCGAAGTAGCCGCCGGCGACGCCGGTCACCTCGATCGAGCCCGGGATGTTCTGGCCGAGCGCCGGCAGGCTCGCCAGGGCCGCGAAGAGACCGACGAGCGCGACCCGCCGCATGGTGCAAGAGCTTCCGGTCATTCCCACTCCTTAGGGCCGCCGCGGCGGCCGTTGCCGTGAACGAAACGAGTCCGATTCTCAGGGTAACAGGTATCGCGCGATCCGTCGGAGCTCATTTGCCGATCGCTCTTGTATGCTTCGAGTCTCTTGAGGAGACCTTCCATGCGCACGCGACTCCACCGATTCACCGCCGGCGCGCTCGCGCTCGCGTTCACCCTGCTGTTCGCCGCGCCGCCGCAGCTCTTCGCGCAGGCCGCGCAGCCGGCCGCCGCCGCGACGAACGCGCCGCAGGACCGCTGGCCCCGCAAGTTCACGGCCAACGGAAGCCAGCTCGATCTCTACACGCCGCAGCTCGACTCCTGGGACGGGCGCACGATCGAGTGGCACGCCGCGGTCTCCGTCACGGCGCCCGGCGCGAAGGAGCCGACCTTCGGCGTCGTGTTCTCGCAGGGCCAAGACCGACGTGGACAAGACGACGCGGCTCGTCGAGCTGACGAATCTCGAGATCACGAGCGTGAACTTCCCCTCGGCGCCCGCCGCCAACGACACGTACCTCGCCATGATGCGCAAGGCGCTGCTGGCCAAGAAGACCGTGACTGTCGCGCTCGACAAGCTGGAGGCCAACCTCGCGATCCTCCAGGAGCAGAAGAAGGGCGACGCCGCGCCGCTCAAGAACGAACCGCCGGCGATCGTCTTCTCGAGCGTCCCGGCGATCCTCGTCCTCGTGGACGGCGAGCCCGCCTGGCGGCCGGTCCAGAACACCGACCTGCAGCGGGTGATCAACACGAGCCCGATCATCCTGAAGGACAAGACCGGCGCGCTCTACCTCCACCTCTACGACGGCTGGATGCGCGCCGCGGCGCTCGGCGGACCCTGGGCAGTCGCGACGACGCCCCCGGCCTCGCTCGAGAAGGCGCTCGAAGCAGATCCTCGACGCGAAGGCCGGCGACCCGCTCACCGGCGGCACGCCCGACGATCCCGAGGCCAAGGACGTCCAGCAGCCCACGCTGAAGACCGGTCCCATTCCGGTCATCTATACCGCGACCTCGCCGACCGAGCTGATCGTGACGGACGGCCAGCCCAACTACGTGCCGATCGACGGCACGCAGCTGCTCTACGTCAAGAACACGACGGGGCGCGTGTTCAAGAGCATCGCCGACCAGAAGAGCTACGTCCTCGTCTCGGGCCGCTGGTTCAGCGCGCCGGGCCCCGAGGGGCCGTGGGCCTACGTGCCGTTCGACGGCCTGCCGAAGGACTTCGCCGTCGATTCCCGACGACAGCCCGATGGAGAACGTGAAGGCGTCCGTCCCCGACACCCAGCAGGCCCAGGAGGCCGTCGTCTCGAACAGCATTCCGCAGACCTCGGCGGTCGAGATCGCCAAGGCCAAGCCGCAGCCCGTCACGGTGGACGGCCAGCCGCAGCTGAAGCCGATCGAGGGTACCTCGCTCCAGTACGTCGTCAACGCCTCGTCGCCGATCATCATGGTGACGCCGAGCTCGTACTACCTCTGCCAGAACGGCGTCTGGTTCATCGGGGCGACCGCCGCGGGACCGTGGACGGTCGCCACGTCGGTGCCGGCGGTCATCTACTCGATCCCGCCCTCGTCGCCGCTCTACAACGTGACGTACGTGCGCGTGTACGACGCGACGCCGACGGTCGTCTACGTCGGCTACACGCCCGGCTACCAGGGCGCGATCGTCTACAACGGCGTCGTCGTCTACGGCACCGGCTACTACTACACGCCGTGGATCGGGACGTACTGGTACGGGCCGCCCGTGACCTACGGCTTCGGCCTGGCGATCGCCTACTCGCCGTGGACCGGCTGGGCCTACGGCTTCGGCTACGGCTGCGGCTGGGGCTGGGGCCACGTCACGATCGGCGTGGGCTGGGGCTGGGGCGGATGGGGCTGGGGCTGCGCGTGGGGCGGCTGGTACGGCGGATGGCACGGCGGCTACTACGGCGCCGCGTGGGGCGTCCACGGCGGCGCGGTCTGGGGACCGGGCTACGCGCGCTGGTCCACGGGCAACGTCTACCACTCGTGGGGAGCCGCGAGCGGCGTCTCGCGCTCGGGCGGCGGCTACAACGCGTGGACCGGCAACGCGTGGCACGGCCAGTCGGGCGCGGCGTACAACTCGAAGACGGGCACGCTCGCGGCCGGCCAGCGCGGCTCGGTGGGCAACGTCTACACCGGCAACTACGCGACGGGCGGCCGCGGCGTCGCGACGAACACGAAGACCGGCACGACGGTCGCGGCGCGCGGCGGCACGGTCGGCAACGCCTACACCGGCAACTCGGTCTCGGGCGGGCAGGCCAAGGTCTACAACCCGAACACCGGCAACACGACGAAGGTCGGCGGCGTGTATCGGGCTCCAACGGCGGCAGCGCCGCGCGGGTCGGCGACACGGCCGTCGGCAAGACCTCGAGCGGCGACTACTACGCGACGAAGGACGGCAACGTCTACAAGAACACGGGCGACGGCTGGCAGGAGAAGGGCTCGGGCTCGAACAGCTGGTCGAACGTCAACGACCAGGCCAAGACCTCCCAGCTCTCGAAGGAGAGCTCGGCGCGCTCGACCGGCCAGCAGCGCTACGACAGCTTCCAGTCCAACGGCGGCGCCTCGCGCAACCAGAACAACTGGGGCGGCAGCAGTGCCTCGCGCAGCGGCGTCGCGCACGCGGCCGGCCGGCGGCGGCGGCGCGCGGCGCAGGTAGTTCGGCTCTCCCCTAAGGGGCGGGCCCGGCCGCGCCCTTACAGCGGCGGCGGCGACGGCGTGCGCGGCGGCACGCCCGGCGGGAATCCCGCGAAGAGCTTCTGGAGGATCGCGATCAGCTTCTCCTCGCGCTCCTCGTTGTCTCTTCTCCGGATGGAGCGTGCCGTCGGCCCGTCCGCGCCACACGGCCTCTTTCTTGCCGACGTCCACGAGGTCGATGATCATCGTGCCGACGGGAATCTGGGTCTCGTACGTGTCCATCGGAGCCCAGCCTCCCCACGCGTAGCCCCAGTCGGGACTGTAGGTGACGACCTCCGTCTTCGACGAGAAGCGCGCGTGCACGACCGCCCAGAGGTCGGGCTTCTGGTCGAGGCCCACCTGCGTGAGCCCGTCGCTCGCGAGCTGGTCCGAGAGGACGTCCTGGCAGCGCTTGGCCCAGACCGGGTCCTGGATCGAGCCGTCGGGCTTCCAGGCCCACGTGTGGTACTTCGCGAAATCGGCGTGCTGGTCCCAGCCGACGTTCGTCTTCGTGCGACGGTCGCGCACGCGCACGATCCCGGCCCGCCACGACCGCCGCCGCGATGAGCCCCGCCTTCATACCCACCTTCATCGGCCCCTCCCCTTCACGGCCCTCCGGCCGCGCGGCCATCCTCTCACGCCGGCCTTTTTTCCGGACCGCGGCGCGTGACAGAATTCCCTCCCCACCCCGAAAAGGAGACGGCAATGCAGCTCGGAATGATCGGTCTCGGGCGCATGGGCGCCAACATGGTGCGGCGCCTGATGAAGAACGGCCACACGTGCGTCGTGTACGACCGCAGCGCCGACGCGGTCGCAGGCGCTCGCGAGGCGAGGGCGCGGCCGGGGCCTCCTCGCTCGACGACTTCGTCGCGAAGCTCAAGCCGCCGCGCGCGGTCTGGCTCATGGTGCCGGCCGCGGCCGTCGACGGCACGCTCGCCGAGCTCGCGCCGAAGCTGCAGAAGGACGACATCGATCATCGACGGCGGCAACTCCTACTACATCGACGACATCCGCCGGCAGAGCGAGCTGCGGCCGCAGGGGCATCCACTACGTCGACGTCGGCACGAGCGGCGGCGTCTGGGGGCTCGAGCGCGGCTACTGCATGATGATCGGCGGCGACACGGAGGCCGTCGCAGCGCCTCGACCCGATCTTCAAGACGCTCGCGCCCGGGCGCGGCGACGATCCCGCGCACGCCGGGCCGCGAGAAGGTCGCGGCGGCACCGCCGAGGAGGGCTACCTGCACTGCGGCCCGTCGGGCGCCGGCCACTTCGTCAAGATGGTCCACAACGGCATCGAGTACGGGATCATGGCGGCCTACGCCGAGGGGTTGAACATCCTCAAGCACGCCAACGTCGGCAAGACGAGCCGCACGGTCGACGCCGAGACGACGCCGCTGCGCAACCCCGAGCACTACCAGTACGACTTCGAACCTGCCCGACGTCGCCGAGGTCTGGCGGCGCGGCAGCGTGATCGCCTCGTGGCTGCTCGATCTGACCGCGATCGCGCTGCTCGAAGTCGCCGGAGCTCGCGAACTTCTCGGGCCGCGTCTCCGACTCGGGCGAGGGGCGCTGGACGATCATGGCGGCGATCGACGAGGGCGTTCCGGCCGAGGTCCTGACGGCGGCGCTCTACGAGCGCTTCGCGTCGCGCGGCGAGGCCGACTTCGCCGAACAAGCTGCTGTCGGCGATGCGCTTCGAGTTCGGCGGCCACGTCGAGAAGAAGGCCGGAGAGTAGGCGATGGCCAGACCGAGCCCGCGGACGCTCTGCATCGACATCGGCGGCACGGGCATCAAGACGCTCGTCGTCGACGCCGGGGGCAAGCCGCTGACCGAGCGCCTGCGCGTCGACACGCCCCGCCCCGCGACGCCCGCGGGCCGTGCTCACGGCGATCCTCGGGCTCGCGCAGCAGCAGGGCGCCTTCGACCGCGTCTCCGTCGGCTTTCCCGGCGTCGTGCGCCGGGGCGTCACCGAGACCGCGCTTCAACCTGCATCCGCGCTGGATCGGCGTGAACCTCGACCGCGTGCTGACCAAGGAGCTCGGCAAGTCCGGTGCGCGCCGCCAACGACGCCGACGTCCAGGGGCTCGGCGCCGTCAAGGGCAAGGGCGTCGAGCTCGTCATCACGCTCGGCACGGGCTTCGGCTCGTCGCTCTTCATCGACGGCCGCCTCGTGCCCAACGTCCAGCTCGCGCCACCACGCGGGCTGGAACGAGCAAGACCTACGAGGACGAGCTCGGCAACAAGGCCCTGAAGAAGGCCGGCAAGAAGAAGTGGAACCGGCGCGTCCGCAAGGCCATCGCGTCGCTCGTCGGAGCTCTTCAACTACGACCGCCTCTACATCGGCGGCGGCAACGCCGCAGAAGATCACGGTCGAGCTGCCGCCGCGCGTCAAGATCATTTCGAACGTCGAGGGCCTGCTCGGCGGCATCGCGCTCTGGAACGGGAAGGAGAACTCGCTATGGCGTCCGCTGACGCCGGCGGGCAAGCCGGTCGCCTCCGACGCGCTCGTCTTCTTCGGCGCGACCGGCGACCTCGCCTACAAGAAGATCTTCCCGTCGCTCCAGGGCATGGTCCAGCGCGGGACCTCTACGGTGCCGGTCATCGGCGTCGCCAAGTCCGGCTGGACGCGTCGAGCAGCTGCGCGAGCGGGCGCGCGCGAGCCTCAAGGAGTACGGCGGCGGCGTCGACGAGGCGGCCTTCGCGAAGCTCGTCGTCGCTGCTCCAGTACATCGACGGCGACTACGGCGACCCGGCCACGTTCGCCGCGCTGCGCAAGGCGCTCGGCGGCGCGAAGCACCCGACGCACTACCTCGCGATCCCGCCCAGCCTCTTCGGCACCGTCGTCGAGCAGCTCGGCAAGTCCGGCTGCGCCGACGGCGCCCGCGTCGTCATCGAGAAGCCCTTCGGCCACGACTTCGCGACCGGCGCGCGCGCTGAACGAGACGCTGCACACGGTCTTCCCCGAGTCCGTCGGTCTTCCGCATCGACCACTACCTCGGCAAGGAGGCCGTCGAGAACCTGCTGTACTTCCGCTTCGCGAACACGTTCCTCGAGCCGATCTGGAACCGCAACTACGTGGACTGCGTGCAGATCACGATGGCCGAGGAGTTCGGCGTCCAGGGCCGCGGCAAGTTCTACGACGAGACCGGCGCGATCCGCGACGTCATCCAGAACCACCTGCTCCAGGTCGTCGGCTACCTCGCGATGGAGCCGCCCATCTCGATCGACGCGGACCGGATCCGCGACGAGCAGGTCAAGGTCTTCCGCGCGATCCGGCCCGCTGACGCCCGAGCACGTCGTCCGCGGACAGTTCGACGGCTACCTGAAGGAGCCGGGCGTCGCGCCCGGCTCGACGGTCGAGACCTTCGCCGCCGTGCGGCTCGAGGTCGACTCGTGGCGCTGGGCGGGCGTCCCGTTCTTCATCCGCGCCGGCAAGAGCCTGCCGCTGACGGCGACCGAGGTCCTCGTGGACCTGAAGCGGCCTCCCCTCTCGCGCCTCTCGCCGGAAGAGAGCAACTACTTCCGCTTCCGGCTCGGGCCGAAGATCTCGATCTCGATCGGCGCGCGCGTCAAGAAGCCCGGGACGGAGCAGGGCTCGATCCCGACCGAGCTCGATGGCCGTGCGCAACGCCGGCAAGGACGAGGTCGACGCCTACGAGCGCCTCCTGACCGACGCGATGAAGGGCGATCCGACGCTCTTCGTGCGCGAGGACGCGGTCGAGGCGGCGTGGACGGTCGTCGACGGCATCCTCGACAACGCGACGCCGGTGCACCCGTACGAACCGGGCACGTGGGGACCGACCGAGGCGAACCGCCTGACCATCGGCGTCGAGGGCTGGCACGACCCGGCGAAGGAGCCGTGAAGCACGAAGCCGGCGGAGACCGCCGAGGGGCTGCGGCGGGCCGACAACGACGCCCGTCGCGTCCACTGGAACCGCTGGGGCCCGTACCTGTCCGAGCGGGCCTGGGGCACGGTGCGCGAGGACTACAGCGCGGACGGGGCCGCCTGGGACTACTTTCCCCACGACCACGCGCGCTCGCGCGCCTACCGCTGGAACGAAGACGGGCTCGGCGGGATCTCCGACCGCCACCAGCTCGTCTGCTTCGCGCTCGCGCTCTGGAACGGGAAGGACCCGATCCTCAAGGAGCGGCCCTTCGGCCTGACGAACTCCGAGGGCAACCACGGCGAGGACGTCAAGGAGTACTGGTTCTACCTCGACTCGACGCCGACGCACTCGTACATGAAGTACCTGTACAAGTACCCGCAGGCGGAATACCCGTACCGGCAGCTGCATCGAGGAGAACCGCCGGCGCACGATCGAGGAGCCCGAGTACGAGCTGCTCGACACGGGCATCTTCGCCGAGAGCCGCTACTTCGACGTCTTCATCGAGTACGCGAAGGCCGGCCCGGAGGACATCCTCATCGAGATCACCGTCGAGAACCGCGGCCCGGAGGCGGCGACCATCGACCTGCTGCCCACCGTGTGGTTCCGCAACACGTGGTCGTGGAGGCCGAACCGCAAGCGCCCGCCTCGCGGCCGCCGGGGCCGCGCAAGGACGGGCGGCAGCTCGTCGACGCTCGAGGAGGACTACCTCGGGCGCCGCTACCTCCACGTCGCTCCCGACGCCGAGCTGCTCTTCACCGAGAACGAGACCAACGCCGAGCGCGTCTTCGGCTCGCCCAACGCCTCGCCCTACGTCAAGGACGCCTTCCACGAGTACGTGATCCGCGGCAACGCGGCCGCCGTCAACCCGGCGCGCCGGGGCACCAAGGCCGCGGCGCGCCAGCGCTTCGAGATCCCCGCCGGCGGCAGCGCGCGCATGCGCCTGCGGCTGACCGACGTCGAGCCGGCCGGCGGCGATCCGCTCGGCGCGGAGTTCGACCGCACGCTCGCGCTGCGCCGCGCCGAGGCCGACGAGTTCTACGCCGCGGTCATCCCGCGAGCGGCTGTCGGCCGACGAGAAGAACGTGCATGCGGCAGGCGTTCGCGGGAATGCTCTGGTCCAAGCAGTTCTACAAGTACGACGTCCGGCGCTGGCTCGACGGCGACCCGCTCCAGCCGCCGCCGCCCGCCGCCCGCAAGACCGGCCGCAACAGCGACTGGCGCCACGTCTTCAACGCCGACATCCTCTCGATGCCCGACACGTGGGAGTTCCCGTGGTACGCGGCGTGGGACCTCGCGTTCCACTGCGTCGTCCTGTCGCTCGTGGACGCGCAGTTCGCCAAGGACCAGCTCGTGCTGCATGCTGCGCGAGTGGTACATGCATCCGAACGGCCAGATCCCGGCGTACGAGTGGAACTTCGCCGACGTGAACCCGCCCGTGCACGCCTGGGCGGCGCTGCGCGTCTACCAGATCGAAAGGGCGAAGACGGGCAAGGGCGACCGGGCGTTCCTCGAGCGCGTCTTCCACAAGCTGCTCCTGAACTTCGACTGGTGGGTCAACCGCAAGGACGCGCTCGGCAACAACATCTTCCAGGGCGGCTTCCTCGGGCTCGACAACATCGGCATCTTCGACCGCAACATGAAGCTGCCCGAGGGATGGGTGCTCGAGCCAGGCCGACGGCACGAGCTGGATGGCGATGTACTGCCTGAACCTGCTCGGCATGGCGCTCGAGCTCGCGAGCGAGGACCCCGTCTACGAGGACGTCGCGTCCAAGTTCTGGGAGCACTTCGTCTACATCGCCCACGCCATCCAGCGCCCGGACGATCCGGCGCTCGGACTCTGGGACGAGCAGGACGGCTTCTTCTACGACGAGATCCACCATGCCGACGGCCGCCAGGTCCCGATCCGCGTCCGTTCGCTCGTCGGCCTGCTGCCCCTGACCGCCGTCGTCACGGGCGATTCGCAGCTCATCAACCGGTTTCCGGCTTTCAAGCGGCGCATGGAGTGGTTCTTCGCGCACCGGCAGGACCTGACCTCGGCATGCGCCTCGATGACGCAGCACGGCGCGCACGAGCGGCTCCTGATGTCGGTCGTCCGGCCCGAGCAGCTCAAGCGGGTCCTGGCCTACATGCTCGACGAATCCGAGTTCCTCTCGCCCTACGGCATCCGCTCGGTGTCCCGCTACCACCGCGACCACCCGTATGTCCGTGAGCGCGCGCGGCCAGGACTTCCGCCTCGACTACGAGCCCGGCGAGTCGCGCACCGCACCTCTTCGGGGGCAACTCGAACTGGCGGGGGCCCGTCTGGTTTCCGCTCAACTACCTGATCCTCGAGTCGCTCAAGCGGTACCACATGTACTTCGGCGACTCGTTCCAGGTCGAGTGCCCGACGGGCTCGGGAAAGATGATGAACCTCCACGAGGTCTCGCACGAGCTCGCGCACCGCCTCTCGCGGATCTTCGTGCCCGACGCCGCGGGCCGCCGCGCGGTCTTCGGCGACTACGAGCCGTTCCAGACCGACCCGCACTGGAAGGGGCTCATCCTCTTCCACGAGTACTTCCACGGCGACACCGGCGCCGGCCTCGGCGCGAGCCACCAGACGGGCTGGACGGGGCTGGTCGCGAAGCTGCTTGGACGAACTGGGCTAGCTCGCGGCGATCTCGGTGCGTGTGCGGCGTTGCGCGTACGCGGGGTCGGCCCGCTCGGTCGGCCGCCCGCTCCAGTCACAGTGTCGCAGAGGCGGGCGGGGTCAAGCCCCGCCCCTACGGCACCGGGGGATGCGGGGCGTGCAGGGCCGTCGAGGCTTTGCGCACGATGCCGCTGAAGAGCTGCAGCGGCAGGTGCAGGCGCAGGCCCCAGGCCTTCTCGTCGTGCTCGGCGAGCGGAAACGCGAAGTGCATGAGGTCGCGGCCGAACTCCCAGCCGCGCGAGACGAGCGCCATGGCCATCGAGACGGTCACCTCGTAGTTGTCCTCGGGCCAGCCGCTGTCGAGGTAGTAGCCGACGTCGCGCTTCTCCTCGGAGAGCACGCGCTCGAGCAGGTCGTCGCGGTAGCCGAACGTGCTCGAGAGGCAGCCGGCGCGGCCGAAGACGTCCGGCCACTCCCAGGCGAGGTAGAACGACACGACGCCGCCGAGCGACGAGCCGACGAGGCCGGTGTTGAGCGGCCCGGGCAGCGTGCGGAAGTCCTGGTCGATGCGCGGCTTGACCTCGCCGACGAGCGACTCGCCGTACGTCTCGTAGCCCGGCTTCGTGTACTCGGCGAAACGGTCCTTCGAGTAGACGCCCACGACGATGAAGTCGTCGACGACGCTCATCGTGTCGAGCACGCCGACCGTCTCGTCCACGTGCCAGTCGTTGCCGAGGAAGGCCTCGTCCGGGAAGAACAGGTTCTGCCCGTCCTGCATGTAGAGCACGGCGTAGCGCTTCAGCGTGTTCTCGCTGTAGCCCGGGCGGCAGGTAGACGCGGATGCGGTGGCGCCGGCCGAGGCGCGTCGAGTCGAACTCGATCGGCGGCGCGAAGCGCCCGCCGCCCTTCGAGCGGAAGTGCGGATACACCGGCCGCGTGTCCGGCTCGGTCATGAGGACGAGCCGGTTGGCCCCGGGCGTCCAGAACATCGTCGTTCCCGACGCGCAGCACCGGCTTGAAGTAGAGGAAGGGCTTCTCGGACTCGACGGTGAACGTGAAGGTGTGCCCGCCGTCGTCGGTCGCGTCCGGCTCGATGTCCTTGTTCCAGTCCGCTTCGGTGCGCAGGCACGATGCGGCCCTCCTTGCAGCGGGTAGACGACGCGCAGCGTGCGGCGAAAAGAGGCCGGCCCGGAGCTCATCGCCCGCGGCGCGCCGCCGCCGTGTCGTACCCCGGCCACTGGTTGCCGATGCCCGGGCCGTACCAGTGCCCGTTGTTGAGGTCGTAGTACATGCCCGACCTGCGTGTACGGGAAGCGCAGGACGTCGAAGGCGAAGTAGAGGACCTTGCTCCACCACTTGTCGGGGGGCACGCCCACGGCGCGGAGGATCTCGCAGAAGTTGATCCCGGCCTCGAACCCGACCTGCCGCTCGCGGACCTGGGGATTCGCGTACGGGTAGCCCTTGGCCGAATAGGTCACCGAGAACAGAAGAAACCGCGCGATCCCCGGATTGAAGCGGGCCCGCTCGCCGAGGCCCGCGATCTTCAGGTCCCCCGCGTAGATCTCCTCCGAGTAGTCCTTGCCCGTCCCGCCGTACGGGCAGCACGGGGCCGTGGGCGAGGAAACGCGGCCGGCGCGGAAGCCGATGAGGTCGTCCAGTCCATAGTGGCCGATCGCGAGGGCCGTCGCGGCGCCGAGCGTGTCCATGGTGATGTCTTCCCAGGAGAACCCGTACTTGTTGCCGCCGTCGCCGATCTCGGTCGCGAATCCGGCCGCGAGCGCGACCCCCGTGCCGAGCAGCCGGGCGTCGTCGGTGGACATGCCGAGCTCCATGTTCACGCCCGACATCAGCTTCGCGACGATGTAGTAGGAAACGAAGTGCGACGCCTTGTCGCCGCCGCCCGAGTAGGTGTTCTGTCCGAACCAGCCCTCCTTCGTGAAGTGGAACGGGTACTGGGGGCCGTCGCTGCGCGCGTTGTAGTACGACCCGCCGATCGCCAGCGCCGAGAGGCCGCCGATCCACACCCACTTGGGCTTCTTCACCGGGGGCGGGGCCGGCTCGTCGGCCTCCTCGGGCTCGGCTTCGGGCGCCTCGGCCGGGATCCACGCGGCGACGCCGCCGTCGCGCAGGGCGTCCGGAGAACGACTCCGCAAAGCCGCTGCCGCCGCGCCGCCGGGTGGAACCCGAGCGCCGGCTCGGCGCTCGCCGCGGGGACCGCGAGCGCGCCCGCGAGGGCGGCGCAGAGAAGGCGAACGTCGAGCCTCACTCGGATCTCCCATCCTTCCTCGACGGCGGCGCGTCGGGCGACGCCGCCGGAATGCAGGTGCACGGTCTGCGTCGGGAACGCGACCGACGTTCCGGCCGCCTCGACGATCTCGAGCACGCGCAGGAGGAGCTCCTCCTGCACGGCCAGGAAAGCGGCATAGCTGTCCGCGTGGACGTAGGCGTGCACGTCCACGTCGAGCGACGAAGCCCCGAGACGCGCGAACCGCACGCGCGCCGTTTCCTTCCCGACGCGCGGGTCGGCGGCCAGCAGGCCGCGCAGCTCTCCGAGGACGACGCCCATCTGCGCGGGCGTCGTCGTGTAGGCGAGGCCGACCGTCGGATGGAACCAGAACTTGTCGCGCCGCGAGAGGTTCTCGATCTGCCCCGTCATGACGGCGCCGTTCGGGATGCTGACCACGGTGCGCTCGTTGGTGCGCAGGCGCGTGGCCCAGAGCGTGATGTCCTCCACGTCGCCGAGCTGGCCGCCGATCCGGCACGTGTCGCCGACGCTCAGGGGCCGGTCCGAGAGGATGGCAAAGCCGCCGAACACGTTCTCGAGGCTCTTCTGCGCCGCGAACGCGAGCACGAGGCCGCCGATGCCCAGGCCCGCCAGCGTCGCCGTCACGTTCACGCCGAAGACGGGCAGCGCGAGCAGGAGAACCAGGACGATGGCGACGCCGCGCAGCGCCCGGCGGACGAGCGAGAGCGACGCTCCGCCCGCCTTGCGCCCGATCGGCATCACGCGGCGCAGCAGGTGGCGGTCCACGACGTCGACGATCCGCAGCAGCATCCAGAGGAGGATCGCGAGCAGCACGACGTAGAGGAACCGGTTGTAGTAGATGCGGTACATCACCGGGATCCCGAGCCAGAACACGGCGAACCGGTGGACGAGCAGTGCGATCAGCAGCGTGGCCGGGCTGCGCGCGGCCGACGTCCACTCCCCCGCGGGCGGCGCGCCGGGTTTGCGGCGCAGCCAGGCGGACGAGCGCGAGGACGCCCCCGACCAGCAGCCACGAGAGCCCGAACAGGACCGGCAGCAGCAGGAGGAAGGCGACGATCTGCCACAGGCGCAGCGGCCCGATGCGCGTCTGGACGAGAAACTCCGGCAGCTTCCGGGCGATCGCGGGCGCGCCGAGCTCGCCGTAGACCCGCCGCGCCTCGCGGATCGTCTCCCACGAGATCAGCCAGACCGGCGGAGCACCGGCGGGTTCGCGCCGGACGAGCACCACGTCGAACGACCCGTCCGGCCCCAGGATCTCGCCCACCCGCTCGACGTCGGGCGGCAGACCGTCATCCAGCGTCCCCCGCGGCGAGCGGCTGATCCGCTCGAGGCTGGTCGACACGAACCGCTGGTCGAGGACCTCCTGGAACTGCGCCGCAATCTGTTCGCGCTGCGGGCGCAGCGACGCCGGGATCTGCAGGTATTCCGCGGCGTTCGCGTAGTTGCCCTTCTCGCCCGCTTTCAGGAAGCCGAAGAAGGTGCCGTGCGGCGTGTCGCGGCCGTACGGGTCGCCCGCGTTCTCGTCCTGCGGCGTCGGCGTGGGAGCCGGCGCGGCCAGTTGCGCTCCGGACGCCGCGTGTGCCAGCGCGAGAACGAGCAGGCCGGGCGCGAGGCGTCCGGAGCCACGCGTCCGTCGGCAGCCTTCTCATGCCGCCTCGACTTCGGCGCGCGGCGGCAGCAGGAACTGGCCCGGCGACCGGACGAACCGTCGGACGAGCCGGCGCAGCAGCTCGACGAGGTCGCGGCGCGGCAGATCGTAAGCGCGCGCGGCGTTGGCGAGCGAGAGGAGGAAGCTGACGGACAGGTTCAGCACGAACATGACGCCGATCCCGGCCAGGGCGCGCAGCAGCGCGCCGTGCCCGATCCAGTGCTGGTCGATCGTCGCGGCCGCGAGCGCGAGCATCCCCGTCGACAGCGTCACGTGCCGGACGTCGAGCGGCAGGCCGAGGAACTTGCCGAAAGCCGGCGTCATCCCGAGAAGAAAGCCGAGCGATACGCTGGTCGCCCAGCCCGAGGCGTTGCGCGAGAGCGCATCGGCGAAGCGGCGCATCCGCATTCGCCCGACGCGCTTGCCGATCGGATGTTCCGCGACCGCGCGCGGCAGACGGTGGTAGGCCGCCCAGTTGTCGAACCAGCCGCCGATCACGCTCGCGAGCCAGAGGAGCACTCCCGTCTCGGCCGCATACAGAACCGTCAGGCTGTCCAGCGGCGAGAGCGTCTGGAACACGTGCTCGGCGTCGTGGTGATCGAGGTAGGAGTGCCCCGCGGCCAGGCGCCAAACGCGGTCGAAGGCGTAGGCCCCGGCCGCCGCGACGGTGACGTTGCCGATGGCCGCGGCCAGCTGCGAGCGCACGATCGACGCCGTGTAGTCCACGATCTGGTCGAGCTCGCGCACGCCGCGCCGCTCGCGCAGGATCGACGCGAGGGTCGCCGCGGTCATCGCGGGCTGCTTCGTCGCGAGGATCAGCCCGAACGCCTGCAGCAGCAGGAAGCTCACGGCGTAGTTCAGGCCGGCCAGCAGGCCCTCGGGAAACGGCGGCAGCGCCATGCCGAAGAGCTTCATCTTCACCGCCGCCGTGAGCACCGTCAGGGCGCCGCCGCCGGCGGCGGCCACCCAGATGTGGCGGTATTCCCTGCGGTCGCGGGCGATGTAGTGCTCCCCGGTCTCGCCCGAGCGGTCCACGATCCGGCGCGAGAGCATGCGCAGGTTCGCGCCGAGCAGGTGGAACAGACTGCGGTCCTGCCGGTGCAGCAGAACGACGCGCGACAGCAGGCGGTGAATCGCCGCCGCGCGCTCGGGCCCCGGCTTGTGCTCCATGACCTCGACCATCGTCTCCATCCGCTTCAGGCACCGGTCGATCGCGTCGAGCCCGTAGACGATGTCCACCGAGACGCCGTCGGTCTCGAGGCGCCGGCGCACAGCGCCCATCTCCGCCCAGCAGTCGGTGGCCGTCCGGCGCCACTCCTGCGCCGGAACCGACGCATCCTCGCCGGACAGCCACGCCGCGGCGACCGCCTCGCTGGCGAGGTCGAGCCGGTAGAACGGCGACTCGGAAACGCGCCGCGCCAGTCCGCGCGCGCGCAGCTTGCCCGAGAGCCCTTCGGACTTCGCCCGCGCCGCGAGCAGTCGAAACCCGTCGGCGAAGTCCGCCCGCACGGGAGCCCAGGCCGCTCCGCCGTCGGACGGCAGGAAGGCCGCGACCAGGCGTTCGAACATCTCCGGCGGGAGCCGGCGAAAGCGCTCGACGTGCGCGTCCGACGGGAAGAGCCGGCGCAACAGACCCGCCAGATCGTGTTCCTCGTGCGGCTCCGGGATGAGCCGGGACATCAGGCGATCGCCGAACTCCGAGAAGAAGCCTCGATGGCTCGGCAGACCCGCCTCGCCGAAGAGCGTGGAGGCCTCGGTCTCGGAAAGCATCGCGGCCAGGGACGCGTGCACCTGCGCGCGCACTCCCGGCGAGACTTCGATCAGGTGCACGACGGTGGCGAGGCTCTCGGTGGCCGGCTCCGCGGAGGCGTCGCCGGCGACCGGCACGAGCTGGGCGGGACGGGTCCAGTCGGCCAGCCGCGCCCAGGCGCGGACGCGCGCGCCGACGGTGTCGGCGGCGACGATGCCCGCGATGCGCCGCGCGAGCTGCTGCACCTGGCGGCTCGAGCGGCGCTCCGGCGGAAAGGCGCCGAGCACCTCCTCCCGAAGGCCCGCCTGCACCGGAATTTCTGCGCCTTCGACCATGAGCGGACGGGAGTCTAGCCCGGATTCCCGGGGACCACGCGCGCGAAACGGGAAAACCCGGAGGGCCCGGTTCCGCGGATCGGACCGCGCGCAGCTCTCGTCAACTGGTGGAACGCGGCGGCGGAAGCACCGGTTTCAGCTGGGCCAGAAACTCCGCCATGATTTCGCCGAGGGCGTGGTTCCACGCCGCGACGACGGCGGCCGCCGTCCGCTGCGACAGCGGGACCCGCCGCGTGTAGGTCCGGAGCAGGATCTCCCGCTCCGCCGCGGCGCCGGCCGCCGGGGCGGACAGGACGCGGATGCGCAGCGTCAGGACCGCGACCGGCTCGGCCGGGTTGCTGAAATCCCCGGAGAGCTCCAGCAGCGCGGGCTCGAGCGTGGCGTCGACCGGCAACCCTTCTCCCGGCGCGACGACGTCCCGAATGTAATCGGAGTCGCGCAGGTAACCCCGCATCGCCGCGGTCAGGAGCCGGGACGGCGGCGCGGCGAGGCTCGCGTAAGGATCGCGCTCGATGGCGTGCTCGCCGACGCGGTACACCAGCTCCGAGCCGGCATAGGTCGGCGCCACCTCGAAGCTGCGCAGCGACACGATGCGGCTGGCGCCCGCGGCGGGGGCCGGGCGCGGCGGCGGCGGATCGATCGTGAAGGTTTCCGGAGCGCGGGCGAGCTTCGAGGCGCAGGCGCACGTCAGGAGCGCCGCCGCGAGGGCGAGGCCGCGCGGCGGCCGGAAGAGCGAGGGCTGGGCGGGTCATCACTTCTTCTCCTTCTCGAGAACCGGCGCCGGCGGCGGCGCCCCGCCGAACAGGAACCCGGACGGGTAGCGCTTCAACTGGTCGAGGGCCTCGTTCAGGCTGCGCGCGGCCTCCCGCGTCCCGGCCAGGGTGTCGTTCAGGGAACGCACGTCGACCCCCGACAGCTTGTCGATGAGCGCCGAGAGCTTCGCGTCGACGTCGTCCAGCAGGCGGCCGGCGTCGGCGCCGACGACGTCGAGCTTCATGCTCCGCAGGTCCTCGCGCGCGTCCTGGGCGAGCGCCTGGATCTCCTTGACCGCGGCGCTGGCGTCTCCGATCGCCCGGTTGGCGTTCGGCGAGATCCCCTTCACGTCGAGCTGGTTCAGGTTCTTGAGCGAGGCGTCGGCCGTGACGAGGACGCGGTTCAGGTTGCCCGAGAGTTCCCCGACGTCGAGCTTCTCGAGGTTCGCGAGGGTCCGGTCGATCGAGGCGAGCAGGCGCCCGAGCTGGCTCGGCGCCGACGGGATGTACACGTACTTCGGCTTCCAGGGAAACTTGAGCGGCGGATACAGCTTCGGGTCCATGGTCTGCAGCGAGACGATGCTCGATCCGGTGATTCCCTCGGTCTGCACGACGGCGCGCAGGCCGCGGTCGACCAACTTCTGGGCCTCTCCGAAAAAGTCGCCCCGCAGCTGTTCGGGCGCGATCTTCTGCTCCACCTGGCCGCGCACGACGACGCACGCGGGCTGGCCCACTTCGTACATGTTCCAGCTGAACCCGATCTCGGTGACCTTGCCGACCGCGACGCCCCGCAGCTTGACCACCGAGCCGACCGTGAGGCCGTCCACCGCCCCCGTCGTGTACGTCTCGAACATGTACGTCGGCTGGAAGGCGCTGCGGATCCCGAAGACGAAGAGCCCCGCGAGCACGATCGCCACCCCCAGGACGACGAAGAGCCCGATTCGAAACTGGCTGGCCTTTTCGCTCATGAAGTCGGACTCCCCTGTTTTCCCGCCCCGACCGGCTCGGCCTGGCGGAGAAAGAACTGCCGCACGTACGGGTCGTCGGAATGGTCCCGCAGGTCCGCGGGCTTGCCCTCGGCGATCATCGTCTTCGTCCGCGCGTCGAGCATGACGCAGCGGTCCGCGATGGCGTAGATGCTCTGGAGCTCGTGGGTGACCACGACGAACGTGATGCCGAGGCCCTTCGAGAGCTCCTGGATCGTCTTGTCGAGGCCGGCCGACGTGATCGGGTCGAGCCCCGCCGACGGCTCGTCGAGGAACAGGATCCCGGGATCGAGCGACATCGCGCGGGCGATGCCCGCCCGCTTCTGCATTCCCCCGGAGAGCGCCGAGGGCTTCTGCGCGGCGGCCGCCGAGCAGGCCCACCTGGTTCAGCTTCGCCGCCGCGACGAGGTCCTTCTCGGCGGCGCCGAGGTCGGTGAACTCGTCGAGCGGCAGCCGGACGTTCTCGAGGACCGTCATGGACCCGAAGAGCGCGCCGCTCTGGTACATGACGCCGAACTTCCGGAGCAGGCGCTGGCGGTCCGTCGCCTTCCGCCGTCGCGATGTCCTCCCCGTCGAAGAGGATCCGGCCCGCGGTCGGCCGGTAGAGGCCGATCATGTTCTTCAGCAGCGAGCTCTTGCCGCACCCGGAACCGCCCAGGATCACGAACACCTCGCCGCGGCGCACGTCGAACGTGAGATCGCGCTGGATGACGTTGTCGCCGTAGGCGATCGTGACGTCCTCGACGGAGACGACCACCGGTGGCGCGCTCATATCTTCAGCACGTAGGTCACGACGCTGTAGATGGCGTCCACGATGATGATCATGAGGATCCCGGCGACGACGGCGCGGGTCGTCGAGTCGCCGACCGCGTTGGGCCCCTCCTTCGTCTGCATCCCGCGGAGGCACCCGAGCCCAGCGATGATCGCGCCGAACACGAAGCACTTGGAGACCCCGACGAGCACGTCGTGGACGCCGACGGCGCCCGAGAGCTGCGTCCAGATCTGGGCGAAGCTGAATCCCATCGTGAACATGACGAGGATCCCGCCGAACACGCCCGCCACCATCGAGTACGCGGCGAGCACGGGCATCAGGAGCGTCCCCGCCAGGACCCGCTGGATGACGAGGAAGCGGACGGGATCGAGCCCCATGGTCTCGAGCGCGTTCAGCTCCTCGTTGACCTTCATGGTCCCGATCTCGGCGGCGAACGCCGAGCCCGAGCGGCCGGCGAAGATGATCGCCGTGAAGATCGGGGAAAACTCGCGGATCATGACGATGCCGATCCCGTTCGCGATGAAGATCTGCGCGCCGAACATCTCGAGCGTCTGCGCGCCCTCGAAGGCGAGGACGAGGCCCATCAGGACGCTGATGAGGGACACGATGGGAAGCGCGTTGACGCCGGCCTTCTCGAAGACCACGGCGAACTCGCCCCAGCGCATCGCGCGCGGGACGGCGGACGACGGCCGCGAAGCCCTGCACGATCGCGCCGATGAAGGCGAGCTGCGCCCTCACGTCCGCCAGGATGGAGACCGTCGCGGCTCCGACCTCGACGAACAGCGGCTGCCGCGGCGGAACCGCCTCGAGGCTGCTCAGCGCCTCCCCGGACGGGAAACGCGGCCAGCAGCGTCTGGAACTCCGGGCGCAGCCCCCTGACCGTCGCGCGCACCCCGGACACCAGCCGCCCCTCGGACAGCTCGTAGAGCAGCGACATTCCGGACATGTCGCCGCGATCGACCCCGGCGGCGTCGACCTCGAGCGACCGGACGGAAGATCCGGCCAGTCCCGCGACGACCTGCGCCGCACCTGCGCCGTCGTGTGGACGTCGAGCGGGCCGGCGAGCGTGACGAGCGGCTCCCGCGCTCGCCGGAGCGCATCTCGACCCGCGCCGAGCCCTGCGTCGTGCTCACGGCGGGAATTCTATTTCTGACCGTCCTGCGGGCGCGAGGCGATCTGCAGCGACACGAGGCGACCGATCAGGATCGCCGGGTACAGCTGCCCGACGAGGGCTTCGCCGATCGCCAGCACGCGGGCGACCGGATGGACCGGCGTGATGTCCCCGTAGCCCACCGTCGTCAGGGTCACGAAGCTGAAGTACGCGAAGCTCTGCATCTTGTGATGCGCGCAGGAAGACGGCTCGCTCCAGGTTGATGCCACCGGGAACGAAGCGATCGACGAGCGCATAGGCGAAGGCCCACACGAGCCCGAGCAGCAGGTACGCCGCGACCGCGCCCCGGATTCGATCGGCCGTGATCGGGCCCTTCCGGAACACGTGCTCGAGCACGAGGCCGGTCAGGATCGCGAGCATGAGCATCGACAGCAGGTTGTCCCAGAGCGCCAACCGTTGCTCGTTCGACTCACCGTAGCCGCTCCAGCGCAGGTCGAGGACGACGAGGCCGATCACGGAAATCGCGATCGCCAGCCACCGTCGGCGCGAAAACGCGACGACCCCGGAGAGCAGGAGCAGGGTGAAGAAGATGTCGAATGGGAGCGGCCCGACGGACTCGATGGCCATCAGCGGCCCGCCCACGAAGAGCGCGAGGACCAGCGACACGAGCATCGCCGTGAGGCCGCGCTCCTGCCACCAGTCCTGCGAGAAAGCGGCCGGGCGCCTCACGGGTGCATCGGGCATCGCCCGGAGCCCGCTCGCGCGCTCACTCGAATTCGAGAGGATGCCGGAGTGCGAGCGAAACATTGCGCGAAGCCTACATCAGCGCCACGGTCCGCGAGGATTCTGATGTGAATGAATCAGGACGCGAGAGGCGTTCGAAGAGGCTTCTTCTTCGACACATGGCGTGAGGGCGATCTAGTCCACGGCGCTTCAGCACGCAAGGAGAACTCGATGAAGACCGGAATCTGCGGGTCGCTCTGTCTTTCTCGCTCTGGCGGCAGCCCTGCCGGCCTTCGCGCAGCAGGCCGCCCCGCCCGGATCGCCGGGGGCGACCACGACCATCGACGGCAAGCAGCTCCCGCCGCCCGACCCGCAGTTCGGCGGCGTGATCAAGGACAACGCCTGCCAGTCGAAGCCCTGGTGGGCGCCGCGCGTCGTGCCGCCCAAGGGCGCGCCGAACGTGCTGCTGATCATGACCGACGACGTCGGCTTCGGCGCGCCGAGCACCTTCGGCGGCGTCATTCCGACGCCGGCGCTGGACCGCATCGCCAAGGCCGGGCTGCGCTACACGCAGTTCCACTCCACGGCGCTCTGCTCGCCGACGCGCGCCGCGCTCATCACCGGCCGCAACCATCACTCGGCCGGCTTCGGCGTGGTCTCGGAGCAGTCCACCGGCTTCCCCGGCTACAACAGCATCATCGCGCAAGGACAAGGCGACCATCGGCCGGATCCTCAAGGACAACGGCTATCGCCACCTCGTGGTTCGGCAAGGACCACAACACGCCGACCTTCACGGCCAGCCAGGTCGGGCCGTTCGACCAGTGGCCGATCGGCATGGGCTTCGAGTACTTCTACGGCTTCGTCGGCGGCGACACCAGCCAGTGGCAGCCGAACCTGTTCCGCAACACGACGGCGATCTATCCCTACGTCGGCAAGCCGGGCTGGAACCTGACCACCGCCATGGCCGACGACGCCATCGCCTGGCTGAACCAGCTCAACGAGATCGACCCGAGCAAGCCGTTCTTCTGCTACTACGTGCCCGGCGGCACCCACGCGCCGCATCACCCGACGCCGGAGTGGATCAAGAAGATCAGCGACATGCACCTGTTCGACAAGGGCTGGAACGAGCTGCGCGAGACAGATCTTCGCCAACCAGAAGAAGCTCGGCGTGATTCCGCAGGACGCGAAGATGACGCCCTGGCCGGACGAGCTGCTGAAGAACTGGGACGCAGCTCACGCCCGACGAGAAGAAGATGTTCATCCGCCAGGTCGAGGTCTATGCCGCCTACCTCGCCTACACCGACCACGAGATCGGCCGCGTGATCCAGGCCGTCGAGGACATGGGCAAGCTCGACAACACGCTCATCATCTACATCAGCGGCGACAACGGCTCGAGCGCCGAGGGCACGCTGATCGGCACGCCGAACGAGGTCGCCATGTTCAACGGCGTCCAGGTCCCGGTCGAGGACCAGCTGAAGTACTTCTACGACGCCTGGGGCTCGGACCAGACCTACAACCACATGGCGGTCGGCTGGACCTGGGCCTTCGACACGCCGTTCAGTGGACCAAGCAGATCGCCTCGCACTTCGGCGGCACGCGGCAGGGCATGTGCGTCTCCTGGCCCGGGCCACATCAAGGACGTCGGCGGCATCCGCAACCAGTTCCACCACGTGATCGACGTCGTGCCGACGATCCTCGAAGTCACGCGGCATTCCCGCAGCCCGACGACGGTCGACGGCATCAAGCAGAGCCCGATCGAAGGCGTGAGCTTCGCCTACACCTTCGACAAGGCCAACGCCAACGCGCCCTCCCGGCACAAGACGCAGTACTTCGAGATGATGGGCGACCACGCCATCTATCACGACGGCTGGATCGCCAGCACGAAGGTCATCCGGCCGCCGTGGGACGTCGTCGGGCGCGGTCAACCCGGACCCGCTCAACAACGTGCACCTGGGAGCTCTACGACCTGACGCAAGGACTGGACGCAGTCCGACGACGTGGCGGCGAAGAATCCCGAGAAGCTGAAGGAGCTGAAGGAGCTGTTCCTGAGCGAAGCGCAGCAAGTACCAGGTGCTGCCGCTCGACGCCTCGGTGGCGACGCGCCTGGTCGCGCCGCGGCCCAACATCACCGCGGGCCGCAGCCGAGTTCGCCTACACCAGGCCGCTGACCGGCATCCCGCAGGGCGACTCGCCGCTGCTGCTGAACTGCTCCTACACCATCACGGCCGACGTCGAGGTTCCCGCAGGGCGGCGCCGAGGGCATGCTCCTGACCTCCGGCGGCCGCTTCGGCGGCTACGGCTTCTACCTGCTCAAGGGCAAGCCGGTCTTCCTCTGGAACCTGGTCGACCTGAAGCGCGTCCGCTGGGAAGGCCCCGACGCGCTGACGCCCGGCAAGCACACGCGTCGAGTTCGACTTCAAGTACGACGGCCTCGGCGCCGGCACGCTCGCCTTCAACAACATGAGCGGCATCGGCCAGAGCGGCACCGGCGTGCTCAAGGTGGACGGCAAGGAAGTCGCCACCCAGAAGATGGAGCACACGCTCCCGCTCATCCTGCAGTGGGACGAGACCTTCGACATCGGCTCCGACACCGGCACGCCGGTGGACGACCAGGACTACCAGGTGCCGTTCACGCTTCACCGGCAAGCTCGAACAAGCTGACGATCAAGATCGATCGGCCGAAGCTGTCGCCCGCGGACATCAAGAAGCTCGAGGCGGCCAGCGGAACAACAAGGCGAGCGAGTAGACTGCGGTCAGGCTATGAAGCGCAGCGAGGCGGCCGCCCGGATGTGCCGCCTCGCCGCCCTTCTCGCGGCGGTCGCGCTTGCTCGCGCACGGCTGCGCCACGGCGACGCGGCGGCAGGCCGTGCCCGCGGACGAGCAGACCACTGCGACCGTGGCGGGCTTCCCGTACGGGATCCGGTATTACCCACGCGACGCCGCGCGGCTCGATGTGTTCAGGAAAGACTTCGTGGAGTCCTGGGGCCGCGAGCGAGCCTACTGGCTCACCCACGGCCATACCGGCGCGCTGCCTCCGGCCGCCTACCTCGCCATCTCCGGCGGCGGCGACAACGGGGCGTTCGGAGCGGGCCTGCTCGGCGGCTGGACGAAGGCCGGGACGCGCCCGACGTTCAAGCTGGTCACGGGAGTGAGCACCGGAGCGCTCATCGCGCCCTTTGCCTTTCTGGGATCGGCGTACGACGAACAGCTGAAGGCGATGTACACCGCCATTTCCATGAAGGACATCGCCGCGCAACGGTGGATCCTCTCCGTTCTCTACGGGGACGCGATGGCCGACACGACGCCCCTCTGGAATCTGCTGAAAAAAGCCATCACCCAGGAAATGGTCGACGCCATCGCGGCGGAGCACGAGAAGGGGCGCATCCTCCTCGTCGGGACCACGAACCTCGACGCCCGGCGCCCGGTCGTCTGGAACATCACCAAGATCGCGGCCTCCCGTCGCCCCGGCGCGCTCGATCTCGTGCGGAAGATCCTCCTCGCTTCCGCCGCCATTCCGGGAACGTTTCCGCCCGTCATGATCGACGTCGAGTCCGACGGAAAATCCTACGAGGAGATGCACGTGGACGGCGGGACGGCGGCGCAAGTCTTCGTCTACCCCGTCGGCATGCGCCTCGGCGATCTGGCCGAAGAGCACGGCGCCGTGCGCAAGCGCACGCTCTACGTCATCCGCAACGCGCGCCTGGATCCGGAATGGGCGGAGGTGGACCGCCGGACCCTGCCGATCGCCCTGCGGGCCATCGCCTGCCTCATCCAGTACCAGGGCATCGGCGACCTGTACCGCATCTACTCGATCACGCAGAGGGACGGCGTCGACTACAACCTGGCCTACATTCCCCCGACGTTCCAGACGCCGCACACGGCGGACTTCGACCCCGCGTACATGGGACAGCTCTTCGACTTCGCCTACCGGATGGCCGAGCAGGGCGCCGAGTGGGCGAAAGAGCCGCCGATCCTGGTATCCAGCGACGACGACGAGACCGAGACGACCCAACCCTGAGGCGGCTGCCTCCTCAATACCCCTCGCCGTCGGCGGCCGCGACGGCCTTGCCGCGGTGGAGGCGGTGCACCAGGACGAAGTAGAAGAGCGCGAGCGGCAGGCCGACCACGAACCAGCCGAGCGCCGTCTTCAGGCCCGCCGGATCCCCGCCCGCGTTGTCCGCGGTCAGCGAGAGCGCGGGGTCCCCGATCGCGCGCAGCATCACCGGGAACACGCACGCCGCCGTCGCGACCGAGCAGGCCCGCGAGAAACGCGCACGAGCCGAGGAACGCCGCGAAGTCGCGCCCGCGCGCGCAGGCCCCGGAACACGACGACGAGCCCCGCGAGCGCCGCCAGGCGCCAGCAGCCACGACAAGCGGCCGCGCGGCGAGCGCCGGCAGGAAGCCGGCGTTCACCCGCGCCGTGCGCGAGCGTGACGACCGGCCAGAGGACCGCGACGACGGCGTAGAGACGCAGCGCGGCGGCGCGGCTGCGCGCCTGGACCGCGCCGCTCGGTCTTCCAGGCGAGGAACGTCCGCGCCGTGCGCCGCGAGCGGCCGCGAGGGCGAAGACGCCCACGAGCACCGTGTACCAGTCGAGGATCCCGACCGGCGCCGCGCGCCGTGAAGTCGGTGAAGAGCGCGAGCTCGAACCAGCCGTCCGCGTCGAGCGGCACGCCGCGCAGCAGGTTGCCGAGCGCCGCGCCGAAGAAGACCGGCAGCAGCACGCTCGCGACCGCAGAAGACGACGTCCCAGGACTGCGCGCCAGACCGGGTCGTCGACGTGGCTGCGGAACTCGATCGCGATGCCGCGCAGGATCAGGCACCAGAGCACGAGGAAGATCGCGAAGTAGAAGCCCGAGAGCCCGACGGCGAGCACGCGCGGGAAACGCGACGAAGAGCACGCCGCCGGCGGCCAGCAGCCAGACCTCGTTGCCGTCCCAGAACGGGCCGATCGCCGCCAGCACCTGCCGCCGCTCCGCGTCGCTCCGCGCGACGAACAGGTGCAGCGCGCCGGCGCCGAAGTCGAAGCCGTCGAGCACGACGTAGCGCCGTCAGCATGAAGACCGCGATGGCGTACCAGAGCTCAACCATGGGACGCCTCCTCGCGCCGCACGTGGCGCTCGCGCCCGGGCCGCGGCGCGATCTCGCGCGCGATCAGGAAGAGGAACAGCACGCCGAGCACGAAGTAGAGGCCGCAGAATCCGATCAGCGTGAAGAGCGCCGTGCCCGCGTGCACGCGTCGGGCTCGTGCCCGTCGCGCGGTGCGGAGCAGCCCGTAGACGAGCCACGGCTGGCGCCCGAGCTCGGCCGTCATCCAGCCCGCCGTGGTCGCGATGTACGGGAACGGGAAACGCGAGCATCAGCACCCAGAGCATCGGCGCGGCACCGTCTCGAGCCGCCCGCGTCCAGGCGAGCAGGCGCCGCGATCAGCCATGATCGCCGATCGAGGATCGTGCCGAGCCCGACCATGACGTGGAACGCGTAGTAGAGCAGCTCGATGTTGTCCGGCCAGTCGTCCTCGGGGAACTCGTCGAGGCCCGCGCACGTCGCTGTGGAAGTGCCGAAGGCCAGGAAGCGACAGGACGCCCGGGCACCGCGATCGGGTTGTCGAGCCGGCGCTCGCGCACGTTGGGCTGGCCGATCAGGGTGATGCTCGGCGCCCGGGCCCGCTCTCGAAGCGGCCCTCCATCGCGGCGAGCGCGACCGGCTGGTGCGCGCGCGACGAGCTTGGCCTGGCGGTCGCCGGTCGGAAAGGCGACGAGCACGCTCGACGACCAGGCCCGCGACGACGCCGAGCGCGCAGGAACAGGCGCGCCTGCTCGCGGTGCCGGCCCTGCAGGAGCGTAGAACGCGCCGACCGCCGCGACGACGAACGACGCCGTCACGACGGTCGCGACCATGTTGTGCGCGTACTGCGCGAGCGCCCACGGGTTCAGGAGGAAGGCCCAGAAGTCGCCGAGCCGCAGCGTGCCCGTCCGGCGCCGACCGCGTGGCCGACCGGGTGCTGCATGAAGGCGTTGGTCGCGATGATGAAGTAGCCCGAGAGCCAGCTGCCGGCGAACAGGGCGACGCGCCGCGAGGAAGTGGCCGCGCGCCGCGACAGCCGCTTCTCCCCGAAGACCAGCAGCGACCAGGAAGCGTCGACTCGAGGAAGAAGGCGAACAGGCCCTCCATCGCCGAGCGTCTGGCCGATGACGTCGCCCGCGTAGCGCGAGAAGCGCGCCCAGTTGGTGCCGAACTGGAACTCCATCGGGATGCCGGTGACGACGCCGACCGCGAAGTTGATCCCGAAGATCCGGATCCAGAAGCGCGCCGCGTCGTTCCACGCTCTCGCCGCCCCGTGCGCAGGCCGAGCGCCTTCATGACGACGATGAGCAGCGCGAGGCCCATCGTCAGGTGCGGGAAGAGGTAGTGGTAGATGATCGTGAACGCGAACTGCAGCCGGTGCAGGACGACCGGGTCGCTCATTTCGCCTCCTCGAAGAACCCTTCCCCGGACGAGAGCCCGCGCCCCCCTGGCATTGACGCGCCCGCGGGGGCCCAATATAGTCTGCGGCCCCGCGAAAAGCTCAACAACAACATCGGAACCGGACTCGAGGAGCACGAACATGACCATCCAGACGCTTCGGAAGGTTCTGGGAGGCCTGGCGGCCTTCTGCCTCGCCTCGCTGCCCCTGGCGGCGCGTCGACATGCCCATCTCGGTCGTCCAGTTCCCGGAAGGCTCGGGCGTCGACCTGAAGATGGCGGCGACCTCGCGGGTGGCCCCCGCGGAGGCCGAGGCCTCGGTCAAGTTCAAGGACGGCCAGGCCGCCGTCGAAGTCGAGTACAAGAAGCTTCCCCCCGCGATCCTCTTCGGCGCCGACGTGACGTCCTACGTCGTGTGGGCGATTTCCCGGGACGGCCGGGCCGAAAACCTCGGGGAGCTGATCGTTCTCGACTCCTCCGGCAGCGACAACTACCGGACCGGGCAGAAAGAGTTCGCCCTGATGGTGACCGCCGAGCCCTACAGCCTCGTGCTCCGGCCCTCCGAGCTCGTGTGTTTCACGTCCATCGCCGCTGCCCCCGAAGAAGGGCCACGAGCACCCCGATCACGTTTTCCGGCGTTCGTGCCGCCCCCGGCGGTCGGCAATCCAGCAGATCGGCTCGATGAAGTACACGGGCAGCGAGCCCGTCCAGATCGTCCAGGCCCAGCACGTCCTCGACCAGGCCAGGGCGATGGGGGCCGAGAAGTACGCGCCCGGACTCGATCCGCGACGCGGGGATCACGCTGGCCCAGGCGCAGAACTCCTTCAAGGGCGGCAACAAGAAGGTCGGCATCGACTACGCGCGCCGCAGCCTTTCGCTGTCTTCGACCGCGATCCGCGACACGCAGAGGAACCTCGCGCAGGAAGCCGCCGCGGCGGCCGCCGCCAAGCGCGCGGCCGAGATGCAGGCCCTCGAGCAGAGCAAGGCGCAGGCGCAGCAGCAGGCGGCCGCGGCCGAGCAGCAGACGCTGGCGGCCCGCGAAGCGGCCGTCGCGGCCCGCGAGCAGGCGCTCGCCGCGCAGACGCAGCTGGCCCAGTCGCAGCAGCAGCTCGAGCAGGCCCGCCAGCAGGCGGCCGCGGCGCAGTCGCAGATGTCGCTGCTCCAGCAGCAGGCCGCCGTCGCCCAGCTCGACGCCGCCGCGGCGCAGCAGAAGGCGGCCGTGGCCGGCCTCTCCGCCGAGCAGGCGGAAGCGGCGCGGCGCGACGCCGACGAGGCCCGGCGCAAGGCCGAGGACCTCGCCGCGCAGGCGACGGCGGCCAGGGCCGAGGCCGAGCGCACG
>CAVTHF010000010.1:0-143019 GCA_963734415.1 uncultured Acidobacteriota bacterium
ATATGGGGGCCCGGCTTGAAACGTACTAGTGCTGCTCGGTATTGAAAAAGGCATCGGTGCGGAAACTGGTCCAGGAGGGCATTCCGAGCAGCGTATTGCTCACGGCGTTCATGTAGTCCTGGTTTGGACTTGTCAGTGTGTTGATACAGCCATCCGTGGTCGCAGCTCCGAAGGCAAAATCCATGTCGCACTCCCAAGCCTCGACCGCGCGGGGGCGACCGCTGGCATAGTAATCGAACTTGGAAGAGTCCCGGCCATTGAGATGCCAAAGGTGACGTTCTCCGCCCATTCAAAAGAGTTGTCCGCGCCCCCTATCGTGTTGCAGCTCGATGCACAGCTTGACGTAACGGCCATACAGACCGAGCCACGTTGGATAGTGATAGGCGCAGTCGATAGGGACTGTGATCTAAAGGCGTTGGCGGTGGGTCCGGCAAATGTGCTGCCACTCTTTGGCCCGGTCTTGGCAACTTGGGTCGACCCAAGACCCGGTACACCGCTGTAAATACCAATGTCGTAGTTGTTTCCGGCGTCGGTATTGACCTTGACGTAGTATTCGATGTTTGACACCGCGACCGGTGTGTCGAGGGTTGTGCAAAATAAGCTAGCCGTGTTGCCGGTGGGAAAGGCAATCGTCGGAGGGATAGCACCCGCAACGGCGCTACTTACACTCATCCACATATTCGACGCTGCCCCTGAGATACCCGAGTCCGCGAGCGCCAGTCCGCCGGTATTGCTGAACACCGAAATATTGTTCGCTGCTTTGACGACAATCCCAGCCCAGTCGCACAAGTAGCACACGCAATTGCGGTGGTCGAGCCTGCAACGCCACCGTGCCACCGCCAGAAATTGGGGCCGTCACAGGTATCGTAATGCTGGAATTGGCAAGCGCGCCGTTCGGAACCTGCTCGTAAGTAATCGCATTCGTTGCAGTAACCACTGGCACCGTGCTTGTGCCTGGGCTCGCCGGGTAAGTGACGCCATGTACTTTGACAACTGACGGGGAGGTTCCTGTTCCCGCTAGGTCTCCCGCGAGCTGAACCACGCCTGTCGCGCTGGTCGTGGCATTTGAAACCGATAATGCTAAGGTGCCCCCGAGACCCAGCGATCCGCCGCCACCGAGAGGCGCGCTAGTTGTCACCGTCACGCTCGAATTCACGAGTGCAGCGTTGGGGACTTGGCCGAATGACGGGGCCGCGCTGGCGTTTCCAAGCAATACCTGGTTCGCGGTCCCTGCAGTTATGTAGTCGAGTTTCGACGCAGAAACACCTCCGACTGGCGAATCTGGTGGATGTAGATAAACCAGAGTATTTCCTGAGTTTGGCGATTGTGGGGCTGTCCACCCGTAGGATGTCAAAATTGAGACAGGCGCCTGAAGAAAAAACTCGCCACTCGTAAGGATGCAGGGCGGTGTAGGTGGAACGCACCCCGGACATCTGGGACCCATTCTGCCAAATACTGGTGCCTGCGCTTCGACCCCGGAGGCCTGAAAACTTAGGGCGTTGATATTTCCACTCGCGCTGACTGAGCCAGTCGTATTTACAGTGGGTGCCGATGAAGTGTCCCCGTCTGTAGCCCCGGTGTCATAAAACACATAATTATTGCAGGGTACCGGGTTTGGAAGTTTTCCAACGTGTTGACTTGCCGAAGGGACGGCGGTCCTGTAAACAAAACAACCTACTGCGCCTGCAACCGATGGGACGGTGAAGGATATGTACGCTGGTGTCGCTGGGGTCGTGCTCAAACTCGTGCAGCCGTTAGTAACTGAGAGCTCTGTGCTTGCATCCGTAGTGGCACCAGTTGCGTCCGCGGCGACAACCTTGTACTTCCACGTATGCCCGGTTCCCACGCAGCCTCCCACACTGCTAGGGGCGGTCAAAGGACCCGGCGTTGCCAACTTGCCGGTCGTTAGTCCGCTAAGGTTAAGCGAGCTCGCGGGCGTGGTAGTCTGCCCGATCGCATTCGGTTGAAGGCTGCATGTTATTGTTGCGATTGTTACTAATGTTGCATATAGAGCTCGCCATATCATGACCTACAGAGTGCCAAGATAAGTGACAACCCGTTGCAGTCAGAATCGATCGTTCCTCCTGAAATCCACTATCTGACTTCGATTATATCCCTAATGCGGCTGTCAACAGGGTGTATACTCTGTCGCAGTCGATTGTGGCTTTCCAACCATGCGAGAGGGTTTTGCGATGACAACACACTATTTCGAACGAAATCTTGCCCTAGCTATCATCGGTGTCACGGCTGCGATCCTGATGACCGTTGCCGCCGGGATGGGGCAAGAAGTTCAGTACAAGGTGCTCTACAGCTTTTGCGCAGCCGCCAAGTGCGCGGATGGCTTAACTCCTCTGGGAAAATTAGCTTTTGACGATTCTGGGAATTTATATGGCACTACCACGAACGGCGGCGCTTACCATAGTGGCACGTTGTTCAAGCTAAGCTTCTCCAAGGGCACATGGTCTGAGAGGGTGCTTTACAGTTTCTGCCTCAATAACATCATGAACTGTCCCGATGGGGCGAACCCATCTGGGGGCCTGATCAATGACGCGGCAGGAAATTTATATGGCACGACAGCGGGTGGGGGCACGTTCGGACTGGGCACGGTTTTCCGCTTGAGCCCCCCGGGGGATCAGGGCGGCGACTGGACCGAGACGGCACTATGGAGTTTCGGAGGCGAAGGGGACGGAATACAGCCATCCCCCGATCTGTTTATGAACGTTTCCGGTGCCTTTTATGGAACGACCGCTGGAGGAGGCACCTTCCATGGCGGGACCGTCTTTCGCCTAGTGCCCCACCAGGGAGACCAGTGGACGGAGGACATTCTTTTTTCTTTCGGGCCTGATCAATTCAATGGTTATAGCCCGCGAGCAGGCGTGACGCCCGACCAGGCCGGTAACGTATATGGGACAACCATCTTTGGGGGAACAAGGGCCAATCAGGGTTGGGGCGTCGTTTACAAGCTCACTCCAACCCAGCAATTCCCGTGGACGCAGACCGTACTATTTCGCTTCTCGAAGAAGATCGGCATCTATCCGCTTTCCACGGTAAACATTGATGCCCTTGGCAACCTATATGGGACGCTGTCCGCAGGTGAGAATTTCCCTGGGGGCACGTTCCGTCTCACTCCTGCCGGCAAAGAGCACACGATCCCTTGCTTCGGCCAGCCCCAGTGCGGCACGCCTCGAGCCGGCGTGTTGATTCATGGAAATGCGCTTTACGGGACGAGTGAGTTGGGCGGTGCCCAAGGTTTCGGTGCGCTTGTAAAAATTCAGAAGTCTGCGAACACTGTGCTGTACAGCTTCTGCTCGCAGGCCAACTGCGCAGACGGGAGCGATCCCATGGCAGATCTCGTCTTGCACAGTAAGAGTCTTTTTGGCACGACTCGGGCGGGCGGAGCCAATGGTGGCGGTGTTGTCTTCCAGATTTCTGAGCCTGCACCGGTTCGATCCAAGAGCGCAGCGAAATAGACGTCGGGTTCCAAGATTCGGCCAGTCGCAGCCACACGGTAAGACCGCCGTATCACCCCCCGCTCACCTGCCGCGCCCACTGCATGGCTTCCCAATATCTCTCCGCCACTTCACTTTCGACGAGGTGCAGCTGCCCTGCCAGTTCGCGGGCACTCTCCCACTGCCCCGCCTCTTGCGCTAGCATCAGCTGGTAAAATGGCAGCAATCGGCCCGCCCCACCCAGCAGCACCGTCTTGCTCTCTTGATCCACGGGAACGTTTTCCAGCACCCGGCTCATGGGGATTTCCAGGATTGCATCCATCAACGACAACAGGCCCATCAGGAACAAGTCCGACTGCCCGGCGCGGACGCTGGGGGAGAGCAGTTCGCAAAAACGCCCCCGCACCAGAGCGGAGAGCACCAGGTCGCTGGACTTGTCCTGGCCGGCGCCCAGCGTGGCCACCAGCCGGACCCAGCGCCGAACTTCGCGCTCTCCCAACAAAGAAAGCGCGTGCCGGATCGAGTGAATTTCAGTGCCGAATCCGAACAACGGGGAGTTCAAGTAGCGCAGCAAGCGATAGCACAGCGAGGCCTCTCTCTTGATCACCTGTTCCACCTCACGAATGTCCAATTCCGGCTGGGCCACCGCCTGCCACATGCGCAGGTAGTTGACCCGGTTGGCAGGGATCTCATGGGTGTTCAGCGTTTCCGGCTTGCGGAAGAAGTATCCCTGAAAATAGACGAAGCCGACGGAAACCCGTGGAAACCCGTGGACATCCATGATAAGTAAAAGTCAAGAGGAGACGGAGGTCTCCTTTCGCTTGGAAGAGTGGGCTCTCGAAGCGGGTGTGCAGCGATTAGGTTGGTGAACGGCGCGCGATCCTTTGTGGCGGCCAAAGCAGCAGCTTGGCCAGACATCCATTTGCGGGAACCGAGGGTAAGCCCGGTCCACGAAGTATGAGTTAGGGTTAACCGGCCGGCCTCGATACAGACGGTAAGGAGCATCGGGAGTGCTGACTCCTCTGCCCAGTCCCCGCAATGGCGAGGAACGGCCGGTGGATCGCCGCTGGGTTCAAAGGTTCTACTTCTTAGGAAGCTTTTGCGGTTGATTCTTCCGACGGTGCCCGTACTTGGAACGCCTGCCTGCTTTTGTCGACGGCCAGCAGATAGGCGACCAGCTTGCGGGCCACCGCTAAGGTGGCGCGGTTGCGGTTTCCCCGCTCCAGTTCGCGGGCATGCAGCGCCGCCAGTTGCAGATTCCAGCGCGGGGCCAGCTTGGCGGCTTCGATGAGCGTAGTTTGCAGCCAGCGGTTGCGCTGCTTGGAGATCGGCCCGCGTTGCTGTTTGCCTGCCGAGGACTTCAACGCGGCGGTCAGTCCGCAATAGCTCATGGCATCGGAACTGGAGCGGAAGCGGTGTGGATCGCCGACCTCCAGCGCCCAGGTCAGCGCGGTGATTTCTCCAACGGAGGGAATGGTCATCAACCGTTCGATGCGTTCTGTCAGTTCGGGATCGGCGAGCAGTTCGCGGACCAGCCGCTTCTGCGTGCTCTCGAACATCTCCAGCGCGCCGCGACTCAGGCGCAGCAGATCGATCACCGATTCCGGCACCTCTTCGAGTTCTTCCAGCAAACTTGCGAAGTATTTCTTGCGGTGTAGCTTCTCCTTCACATAGACGGCGCCGGTCTCCATCAGCAGTCCGGCCATTTTGTTCTTCATGCGCACCGCCTCGCTCACCACCAGGCTGCGATAGCGCAGCAGGCGGCGCAGTTCGCGAATGCGCGGCGCGGCCACATAGCAGCCCGGCAACAGATTGCAGCGCACCAGGTCGGCGATGGTGCGGGCGTCGATCGTGTCGCTCTTCTTCTTGCCCGCGCTGATGGCTTTCATTTTGGCGGGATGCGCCATCTCCAATTGCTCGCCGTAGGGCTTCAGCGTGTCGTAGATCCAGCCGCTGAACAGGGTGGCTTCCATCGCCCCCCGCCAGGGTTGCGGACGAGCTGCCGCCCACCGCCGCAGGGCCCCGCGTTCGGCGAGCGTGATGCCTTCTTCCACGATCTCGCCTGCCGCGGTCTTGACACAGAAACTGATGGTTTTCTTGTGAACGTCGAATCCGATATAGTGAAGGTTGTTCATGGGGTTCTCCGAGTGAGCATTCTGAGCCGGCGCTTCTTTCGCCGGTCTCAGCATCGTAGCCGCTCGGAGAACCCTTCTTCATTTCACTTATGCATTCATACAGACGGGACGTTCACCGGTTTTTTTCGCCCAATCCGGGCATACAAAGGCCAACGTCAACTCCATCGCCTACTCAGCTTGCTTCCGAACTTTCTTGTGACATGCGTTCTACTCTTGAGAACTGTCACCATTTTCCATGTCTCAGTCTTGGGTGCCCTCCACGGAACTGTCACCAGTTTTCGCCTCGGGCGATGAAAGCCGTGGATGGCCGGGTGGGAACCACCGCCGTCGACAAGGAACGTCCCGAGTATCTACCCGCGCAACAAACTCCACTTCACGTATATTAGTTGTGGCTAGCCGCCCACTGCGGCCCGCAAGGAGAACCGTCGAGTGGCATCATTCGGCGTCCGACTCAAAGAGCAACGCGAGCAGCGTGGCATCACGCTCGAGGAAATTTCCAGCTCCACCAAGATCGGCACCCGCATGCTGGTCGCTCTCGAGCAAGACCACTTCGATCAGCTCCCCGGCGGCATCTTCAACAAGGGTTTCATCCGCGCCTACGCCCGTTGTCTGGGTCTCGACGAAGAACAGGCCATCGCCGACTATCTAGTCGCGTCCGGCAATGTTCCCCCCGAGAAAGAGAAAGACAAGAAGTCCGACGGCATCCCCGAAACCTCATCTCCCGACCTCCAGGGAGAAGCGGAGCGCCGTGAGGTTCACCTTCCGTGGGGCACATTCGCAATCCTTCTGTTGTTGACAGCTCTCGGCTTCGTCCTCTGGGGTTCCTACTCACGCGGATCCAGAAAGGATGCCGGGAAAACTGCCATCTCCGCCGCGAACTCCACCACCGTCCCCGCCTCGGATGTGGCGAACCCGCCCGCACCGAAGAGTCCTCCCGCGGAAACCAAGGCGCAGGCCCCGCCTCTCAGCCAAGCCGGTTTCACCTAACCCGATGCCAGCCACGCCAACTTCAACCAGCCAGAACTCGCCCTTGCCAGCCGTTCCCAAAGCGTTGACTCTCCGCATCACCTTGCACGCCGATTCCTGGCTGTCGATCACTTCTGATGGACACCAGGTCCTGCAAGGCAGCAGTTTTAGCGCGCCCACTCAAAAAACTATCCATGCCGCCAATGAGATCGTGGTCAAAGCCGGCAACGCGGGTGCACTCGACCTTGAATTCAACGGAAAAACGCTGCCCTCCCAGGGTGCCGACGGCGAAGTAAAGACCCTGGTCTTTGACACCAACGGCTTGCGACCATCGCCCCCACCCGCCGCGCCCGCTCAACAACCGTAATCTTGTGATCTTCCGCATAGTCGAAAGACTCCTGCGCCTGCCCAACTTCTCACCCCCTGTCATTCCTCCCCATTCACCCTTCTGCTTTTGCCATCTACCACATAGGGATTCCCATTCGCTGTCCCCGACTGCTTTCCGACCCAAAACGATTGCGCCCAGCCCTTCTCTCTGATAGCTTTTTAAAGACCGCAAAGTATTCACATTTCCCCGGCTACACATCCATAAGGAGAAACCGTTTTGGCGCACAAGAATCGCTCTCTATTTACCTCCGAGTCGGTGACCGAAGGCCACCCCGACAAGATCGCTGACCAGATTTCCGACGCCATCCTTGACGCTTGCCTGACCGACGACCCCAGCAGCCGAGTAGCCTGCGAAACTCTCACCGCCACTGGATTGGTCGTCATCGCCGGAGAAATCACCACCAAAGCTTACGTTGATTTCCAGGCTCTGGTGCGCGGAACCATCTCCTCCATCGGCTACAACAACGCCCTCTACGGCTTCGACTCCAACACCTGCGCCGTAATCTCCAGCATCAACAAGCAGTCCGGGGACATTGCCATGGGCGTAGACACCGGCGGCGCCGGCGACCAGGGAATGATGTTTGGGTATGCTTGTAATGAGACGGCGGAGCTTATGCCGATGCCGATTGCGCTGGCGCACAAGTTGACCATGCGATTGTCGGAAGTGCGCAAGCACGGCAAGCTGGCTTATCTGCGGCCGGACGGGAAGTCGCAGGTGACGGTGGAATATGACGAGCATCGCAAGCCGGTCCGGGTGGATGCGGTTGTCATCTCGACGCAGCATGCGGAGACCGTGGGCAACGAGGAGCTTCGCAGCGACATTTTGAAGCACGTGATCCAGGCCACTGTTCCGGCCCATCTGCTGGATGAAGACACCAAGTACCACATCAATCCCACTGGACGTTTCGTGATTGGCGGGCCCATGGGCGACACCGGCCTGACTGGGCGCAAGATTATCGTCGATACCTACGGCGGCATGGGGCGGCACGGCGGCGGGGCGTTCAGCGGAAAAGATCCGACCAAGGTGGATCGCTCAGCGGCGTACATGGCTCGTCACATCGCGAAAAATGTTGTTGCGGCGGGACTGGCCGATCGTTGCGAGGTGCAGCTTGCGTACGCCATCGGCGTCGCCGAACCCGTCAGCGTGCTGGTGGATACGTTCGGCACCGGCAAAGTGGAAACGTCCGTGATTCAGGAATTGATCCGGGCGCATTTCAAGCTGACCCCGAAAGCGATTATCGAGTCGCTCAAGTTGCGCCGGCCGATCTATTGCAAGACGGCGGCGTACGGGCACTTCGGACGGAATGATCCCGATTTCACCTGGGAGGCTACGCACCACGCGAGCAAACTGGCCAGCGATGCGGGTCTGCGGGAACCAGCACACGCGGGAAAGAAATAGGATTGGTTTTTCCACTCCTTGTGCACAGAACGCGCAAGGAGTGGGGCACCCGCGAGAGAAAGCAGATTCCTCCCTTCGGTCGGAATGACAAATGAAAACGGTCGGAATGACAAATGAAAACGGTCGGAATGACAAATGAATAACGGTGGAATGACAAGACTTTTACAGGAGAAGTAATGGCAACTATACCGACGCAAGTTCGTAACGACGTTAAAAGCATCGAGTTCGCGGACCTGGGCAAGAAGCGTATTGACTGGGCCAACCAGTCGATGAAGGTCTTGCAGATCATCCGCAAGGAATTCATCAAGAACCAGCCGCTGCGGGGCATTCGGATTTCGGCGTGCCTGCACGTGACTGCCGAAACCGCGAATCTGGCCATCACGTCTGCGCGACGGCGGAGCCGACGTGGTGCTTTGCGCCAGCAACCCGCTGTCTACGCAAGATGACGTCGCCGCCAGCCTGGTGCGCGACCACGGCATTTCGGTTTTCGCTATCAAGGGCGAGGACAATGACACTTACTACAGCCACATTCTGGCGGCCATCGACCACAAGCCGCACATCACCATGGATGACGGCGCCGACCTCGTCACCATTCTGCACACCAAGCGGCAAGACGCGCTTAACGGCGTCATCGGCGGCACCGAAGAAACCACCACCGGCGTAATTCGCCTGCGGGCCATGGCGAAGGAAGGCGTACTGAAGTTCCCCATCGTCGCGGTGAACGACGCCGACACCAAGCATCTTTTCGATAATCGCTATGGGACCGGGCAGTCCACCATCGACGGCATCATTCGCGCCACCAACTTCCTGCTGGCGGGATCGAAATTCGTCGTAGCCGGCTACGGCTGGTGCGGACGCGGGCTGGCCAGCCGCGCGCGTGGCAACGGCGCTGAGGTCATCATCACGGAGATCGATCCGACGAAAGCGTTGGAAGCGGTGATGGACGGCTTCCGCGTCATGTCCATGCACGAGGCCGCGAAACTCGGCGACGTGTTCTGCACCGTGACCGGCAACAAGAACGTTCTCCAGAAAGACCATTTCGAAGCCATGAAAGACGGCGCGATCATTTCCAATTCGGGGCACTTCAATGTCGAAATTGACATCCCGGCGCTGGAGAAGATGTCGTCTTCGAAGCGCACCACCCGCACTTCGGTCGAAGAGTACTCGCTGAAGGATGGACGCAAGATCAATCTGCTGGGCGAAGGCCGGCTGATCAACCTGGCTGCGGCCGAGGGACATCCGCCGTCGGTCATGGACATGAGCTTCGCCGACCAGGCGCTGTCAGTCGATTACATGGTGAAGAACGCGAAGAGTCTGGAGAAGAGAGTCTACAAAGTTCCCGAAGATCTCGACAAGCGCGTGGCAAAGCTGAAGCTCGAGTCGATGGGGATCAAGATCGACAAGTTGTCGCCGGAGCAGGAAGAGTATCTGGCGGGGTGGTCGGAAGGCACTTAGCACGGTCGGTCGTTGGTCGTTCGTCTTTGGTCGTTGGCGGGGCGGCGTTTAGCTGCCCCGTTTGCTTTTGGGGGCATCGCCGCCGAGCACGCCGAGAGCGCCGAGAAAAGCTTCACCACAGAGACACAGAGGCACAGAGGAGGCCATGAGCAAGTCGGCTCCGGTAGTTCCAGAATAGGACGCCGCAGCCCCGTCGTGTGACAGGTGACCTTGTACCTCGTGGCCCCGAGCCATAACCTGCACTTGGGCCCGTGGTGTAATGGAAGCACGTTAGCCTGTCCAGCTTTAAGGTGCGGGTTCGAGTCCCGTCGGGTCCACAGCATTCCTGTCTTTGGTAGGGAGCTGAAGAGGAGCCTTTGGACAGGCAAGCTCCTCAAGTAACCTTGACTTCCGACGTTTGGCTGCCGATAATTGTGAATGTAGCTGGACAGGTTAACGCCCCGGGCGCGAAGCGCTCGGGGTTTCGCTTTTAGCAGGAATTGATACTGACTCGAGCAAGCTGGAGCCAACCCGCCCCATCCTGGGAATTTCATTCGGACGGAGATTATCGAGCCTGCTGGCCTGACGGTGACGGCGGCGGCGGTGGCGCTTCAGGTTTCCCGGCCCGCACTGTCCAGCCTGCTCAACGGCAAAGCTGATGTCTCGGGCGACATGGCCTTGCGGATTGAAAAGGCTTTTGGAGTGAAGATGGACACGCTCATGCGGATGCAATCGGCGTATGACATCGCGCAGACGCGCAAACGGGAGAACTTGATTCGGGTGCGGCGGATTGAGCAGGTGGCGGATGCTCGTGTCTAGCTCTCAGCAGTCAGCATTCAATCGTGATGGGCGGCGTGGGTTGCCCGGTTTGGTTCGTGGCACGGCAGCCTCACAGTCCGAGGCCTATAAGGTATCGTTCAACGTCGGATTTCTCGCACAGTTTGCCCGGCCAAACGTACGATTTGTCTTGATACCGCGCGACGGACGCAGCGTGCAAATCCTTGAACGGCTGCTGCCAAGGCCCACTTTGTCCTGAGGCATATGTCAGGGACTCGAAGATGAGTTTTTCTACGAGTGGCGCGGCCTCACGGTCCCAGTCTCGACGACCCCGCGTCGCTCCGCGCCCTGTAGGATGGAGAGTGCGGTAATCAGAGTCTCTCCAATCGGTCAGATGAAGCAAATGCACCTCAATCGAGTGCTCATAGTCTCCCAGCGCATTGTCAAGTGACCGGTCGATTGGTGGCAAGCTAAAGTCGCACAGCCTAATATCGTCTGTTCGTCCCCCGTTTCTATAGAACTTGATTAACGAACGAGCATGCAGCAAGAGGCAGTCTCGTATCATTACGTCGATATTTGGCAACAGTTGGTGGGCTTTTTGCTTTGTCTTCTCCGCGACGTGCGCACCGGCTAGATTCCATGCACACCCGCTGGCGGCGAGCCATCGATGGCTGTCAATGACGTGAAAAAACGCCTTCTTCAGGTCTAGGGTTGTCATAGCGTGGCTCGTTTCGCGTGAGGATCTCCTTCACTTCCTCCAAGAGGACTGTGCAGAGTTTCTGGGTTTCTTCGTTGTTTGTCCGCAATTGTTTGCGCCATTTAAGGAGGGCCGTCAGGTACTGAACCCTCCTGAACCCACGAAGGCTGCGCATCTTCCCGGCATTCGTGAGGAGAATGAGTGTGTCCAGGTTTTTCAGCTCATCGTCTTGGAATCGATACTCGTGGACGTGCCTACTCCGAGTCGCCACGACACTCTTTAGGGTGGCGCGGAGACCGGTCTTTAGCTTCTCCGCCGAACTCACGCCCGACTTGTCGCGAGCGTCTATGGCTACCTTCTCTACTTTGCTAAGAAAACGATCAAATCGCTTGAAGAGAATATAGGTTTCCTGCAAGTACGCCTCAATGTGATATCTAAGCCAACTAGCCTCAGTTAGTCCGTGAAAACGGAGGGCTTTGTTGCCCGGATAGTGGGAAAGATACGCCAGGGCCTGATCCGACCTATTCATGGAAGAGTCGATTTCCATAAACTCTTCGAACCAGGTGAGCCAGTACCGCTCGTTTGAGGACGGCTCCGGCCCCTTCGGGACAGTTTCAGGTTGCGGAAGGCCGAAGAGTGGATTTAGCAGACCTGGGCGAATGCCCCTCTTCAGCACCGGATTGATTCTTTCCTGGATGCGTTCGAAGAGTGCCCAATAGGCTTTAGGAGGGTTTCTCATTCTGCCGATCCGGTGAGCTGAGACAAACGAATCTGCCCACCAGTGGAAGTATAGCGTGGGAGATATCGTGCTTCGGAGGTTGGATGCAAGCGCGAAAAAACAAATGCATAGGTCCTTCGTTGGCAGGCCTTCGCGTTGCGAAGGCCTGCGCTGACGCAGGGTGGTGGTGGCACGAGGCATCGTCGAAGTGGATGCAAAAAGCAGATTCCTCCCTTCGGTCGGAATGACAAGGGTTTGTGGATTGTAGTAACGTGGACGTGATCGTTGCGGCGTCGGCACTGCGCGGAAGTGTTACTCGAACCCCTCCCACTTTGTCATTCCGACCGCAGGGAGGAATTTGCTTTTCGCGCGGGAATGCACTGGCCCCAATCTGGCCGCCAAGTCCTCCCAGGTACGATTCGACGCTACAATCAGTGCGACTTTCTTCTCTCGTCGCCACTTCTTTATCTCGGTTTCGCGGGCGATTGCGTTGTTCACATACTGGAACACTTCGTAGTAAACAAGCCGGCTAATGTTGTAGCGCTTGGTAAAGCTGTCGGTCTCGCCCGCTTTGTGTTGCAGGACCCGGGCCATGAGAAAGCCGGTAATGCCGACGTAGAGAACACGGCTCTTGCTGGCCATGATGTAGACGTAGTATTTCTTCTCGCGCGGCAAGAAGCAGATTCCTCCCTTCGGTTCGGAATGACAAGGGTTAAGGTGGCAGAGACGGAAGGTGAGTGTCTGTGACGGGTGGACACAGTGGGAAAGCGGATTCCTCCCTCGGTTCGGAATGACAAGGGTTAAGGTGGCAGAGACGGAAGGTGAGTGTCTGTGACGGGTGGACACAGTGGGAAAGCGGATTCCTCCCTTCGGTCGGAATGACAAGATAGAGACGGTCGGAATGACAAGATAGAGACGGTCGGAATGACAACCCAGAACGGTCGGAATGACAAGATAGAGACGGTCGGAATGACAACCCAGAAGCGGTCGGAATAACAAGATAGAGACGGTCGAAATGACAAGGTTTATGAGCGGCTCGTAGTCCCGAAGTGGGAATAGGACCGAAATAAATCGCTCGAACGGGTTCACTTCGTTGGGCGAGGTGTGGCAATCTGAAATAGATTGCTCGAAGACTGCGCGGCCTGTGGAGGCCGCGCGTTATTTTTTGTCGAGAGAAGAGGACTGGGTGAGAAAAACTACGGGAGAGAAGATCAAGCATCACAAATTGCGCGGAGAGTGGGCGGAGCTGCGCTTCATGGCGATGGCGGCGGAACATGGTTTGCAGGTCACGAAGCCTTGGGGAGAGATGGCGCGTTATGACTTTGCTGTGGAGTATGAAGGGCAGTTTTGGCGGGTGCAAGTGAAGTCGACGATGTTTGTGGACCGGGGTGGTTATTCTTGCACGGTGCGTGGATGCCGGGGGCCGTATGTGGGCGATGCGTTTGATTTTGTGGCTGCATATTTAATTCCGGAGGATTTGTGGTACATCATTCCGGCGGAGAAGTTTCGGGGGCAGGGGAGTATTGCGCTTTATCCGCGGCTGAAGAAGTCGAAGTATGGGGAGTATAAGGAGGCTTGGCATTTGTTGCGGGAGGGGAAGATAGACAGGATTCAGGCGTGCGTGGAGTTTGAAGCAGTCAGCGCTCAGCCGTCAGCATTCAGCTAGTGCAGTTGGCACTTAGTATTTGGCATTTGGTCATGACGGCGTGTCGCTGGCTGGAAGTGCATCGCGCACGAGCCAAATACATAGGTCCTTCGCTTCGCTTGATTGGATAACGACGTTGGCTCGAGGGCGGAGTAAGTTGGTAGTTGCGAAACGGCCAAGGCTCCACAAAGGAGCCAACGTCATGCTGATTATAGGCTGTGATTTTCATCCTGGGTTTCAGCAGGTCGCGATCTTTGACAAACGAACGGGCGAGATCGAAGAGAAGCGGTTAAAACACCGCGAGGAAGCCGAGCAGTTTTACCGCGGCTTGGCAGACGAGGAAGTACGGGTGGGGATGGAAGCCTGCGGGCACTATCCGTGGTTCGAGCGGTTGCTGGCGGAGTTGGGGCAGGAGTTGTGGCTGGGCGATGCCAGCAAGATCCGTGCCCGTGAGGTGCGCAAGCAGAAGACGGACCGGCGAGACGCGGAGTTGCTCATGCATCTGTTGATCGAGGATCGGTTTCCGAAGATCTGGGTGCCGAGTTTGGAGGAGCGGGACGTGCGGCAGTTGCTGGTGCATCGTCACAAGCAAGTGCAGGCGCGGACGCGAGTGAAGAACCAACTGCAGGCCATGGCGTTGAGCCAGGGAGTGCAGAAGAAACGCAAGCTGTGGACGCAGGTGGGGCGGGCGGAGTTGGAGAAGTTGGAGTTGCTGCCCTACGCGGCGGAGCGGCGGAAACAGTTGCTGCTCAACCTGGACCGGCTGGAAGCGGAGATCGCGGAGTTGAACCGGCGGGTGGAAGAAGAAGTGAAGCGGCGGCCGGCGGCGCAGCGGTTGCAGACGCATCCGGGAGTGGGGCCGGTGACGGCGTTGGCGATGGTGCTGACGCTGGGGCCGGCGGAGCGGTTTCGGTCAGGAAAAAACGTGGGCAGTTATTTCGGACTGATTCCGAGTGAGCATTCCAGCGGGGGGCGGCAGCAGATGGGACGGATCAGCAAGCAGGGCAGTTCGTTTCTGCGCTTCTTGCTGGTGGAAGCAGGCCAGTCAGCGGCGCGTTACGATGCGGAGTTGGGACGTTTCTATCGCCGCCTGGCCGTGCGCAAGCATCGCGCACTGGCGAAAGTGGCGGTGGCGCGCAAGCTGGCAACGAGGTTGTATCTGATGTTGCGCGAGGACTGGGATTACGCGCAACTGTGCAGGGCAGTCGTGCAGGTGAGCCCGAGTCATTCTGTGGTCGCAAAGCAAGCACCGACCGCTTGAGTGGGCAGCCTGCCTCCCCGAGCAGCGGGGAGTTCGAAGCGGTAATCATGGGAGCAAGTACCGAAGAGATGGGTGGCGGAACTCTGCGTCCGCCGCGAGATTCGAGAACACGAGCCTTGGTCGGCGAAGTCAAAACCTTCTGCGAGAGCGAAATGGCGCTTCACGGCGTTGACGCAGAGGTGTTGCCAAAAACGCCTTGACACGGGCAATTGTCGTTAGAGACAGGATGACAAGCGATGAAAGGGGCCGCGATGCTTCCGGTATACTCGTCACGGAATGCACGCCAGCGCCAAGCCGCGAATGTAGAGATGCTGCCCGAGGGATGGTTTTCGGAGGCGGACATTGCTGCTTACCGGTCTTTGTACGAGTTGGTTCCGGTGGGTGGGACGACGGCGGAGTTGGGAGTGTGGCAAGGGCGGTCGTTGTGCGCGATTGCGGAGGTGATCCGGGCGCGGCGATTGAAGGTGCATGCCATCGATACTTTCGGCGGGACTGAGGGCGAGCGCGATGTGGTACATGATTGTGACGGCAAGCTGCGCGAAGTCTTCGAATCGAACCTGACGCGGTTCAACCTCCGGGCGCAGGTGGAAGTCCACACCGGTTTCACGGGGTCGCTGGCCGGCAAATTTCCCGACGCGAGCCTTGATCTCGTCTTCATTGATGCAGACCACCGTTACGAACAAACTTTAGCTGATGTTCGAGCCTGGCTGCCCAAGGTGAAGTCTGGCGGCATTCTTTGCGGACATGATTACAAGCGGCCTTGGCGACACTTTTGGGGACATGATCGCAGCGGGGTGAAGCGGGCGGTGAATGAGGTGTTGGGAAAGAAACGGGTGAAATTGTTTCCGGGGTCGTCGGTGTGGAGTTGGAATGTTTAGTGGCAGCCGCCAGCAGTCCTCATTGTGAGAGGCTGCGTCCGGGGTTGACGTGAGTGTCTTTCGCCCCTCTGGGGCTTCTTAAGTCCCGATTTATGACCCACGGCTTACGCCGTGGGCTCTATTCTTGCGCCGCTTCGCGGCTAAAGCGGAACGCCAGGTTACTCTCCGTGGTAGATTGAAAAAGAATGAAAGACATTTCCTCTTGGGCATTGAATGTTGCCACCATGCGTGGCGCTTCCTACGCCGATGTGCGTGTGGCGGATGATCGCAGCCGCGCGCTATCCACGAAGAATGGGAAAGTGGGCGGAGCTTCGGATTCGGAATCGTTTGGAGTGGGCGTTCGGGTTATCGCGGATGGGGCTTGGGGATTTGCGGCGTCGGATGATTTGAGCAAGGCGGCGGTCGAAGCGACGGCGGCGCGGGCGGTGGAGATTGCCAAAGCGTCGGCGCGGGTGAAGTTGCACGAAGTGCGGCTGGCGGCGGAGAAGGCGGTCACAGCGGAGTGGACGACACCTTTCCGAATTGATCCGTTTACAACTTCGGTGGAGGAGAATCTTGAGTTGCTGCTCAAGATCGATTCGGAGTTGCGGGCGGTGGCGGGCGTGACGCTGGCGGAGACCAACATGAATTTCCGGCGGGAGGAGCAGTGGTTTGCTTCGTCGGAAGGCGCGGACATACATCAGACGAAGTACACGACCGGAGCCGGATATGCGGCGCATGCGTTTGCGGGGAATGAGATTCAGAAGCGGTCGTATCCGACGTCGTATGGCGGGCAGTGGCAGAACAAGGGATATGAACTGGTTGGGGAATTGAAGTTGCTGGAGAACGCGCGGCGAGTGGGCGAGGAGGCGGTGGCGCTGCTTTCGGCGGAGCAGTGTCCGGAGGGGAAACTCGACATTGTTTTGGATGGGTCGCAGCTGGGATTGCAGATTCATGAGTCGGTGGGGCATCCGATAGAGCTGGACCGAGTGTTGGGGATGGAAGCGAATTTTGCGGGGACTTCGTTTTTGACTTTAGACAAGCTGCGGACGCTGCGATACGGAAGTGATTTGGTGAACGTGGTGGCGGATGCGCGCCAGGAGCATGGGCCGGGGTTGGGGACGTTTGCGTTTGATGAAGAGGGAGTGGCGGCACAGTGTACGCCGATCATTACGAATGGCTTGTTTACGGGATATTTGAGTTCGCGGGAGACGGCTCCGACGATTGGGCTGGCGAGATCGGGCGGAACGCTGCGGGCGGAAGGATGGAACCGGCTGCCGATTATCCGCATGACGAATGTCAGTATTCTGCCGGGAGAGAAGCCGCTGACGCTGCGAGCAGTTGATTGGCGATACCGACGACGGCATATATATGGAGACGAACCGGTCGTGGTCGATTGACGACAAGCGCTATAACTTTCAGTTTGGCTGCGAGATGGGCTGGGAGATCAAGCGGGGCAGGCGGGTACGGATGTTGAAGAACCCGTCTTACAGTGGAATTACAACGGAATTCTGGAATGCCATGGATGCGATTTGCGGGCGCGAGGAGTGGGTGGTTTGGGGGATCCCGCACTGCGGCAAGGGGCAGCCGCAGCAGGTGATGGGCACGGGGCATGGAGCGAGTCCGGCGCGGTTTCGGGGGGTGAAGGTGGGGATCGGCTTATAAGGGGACGGAGTAACTCTTTGATCCGCCGAGTACGCCGAGAGCGCAGAGAAGGGCTTTTACCACAAAGGGCACTAAGGTTCACAAAGGACGGCCTTCACCACAGAGGGCACAGAGGATCACAGGGGAAATCGGGAAAGTCTGAATGATCAGTAAAGACCAGGCCGGGGAGATTTTTGCGCGGGTGAAGAAATATGCCTCGGCGGATGAAGTCGAGGTCTTGTTTTACTCAACTGCGAATGCGCTTACGCGGTTTGCGAACAACGTCATTCATCAGAATATGGCGGAGGAGAATGTTGTTGTTTCGGTGCGGACGGCGTTTGGGAAACGCACGGCACGGGCGACTACGAACAAGTTGGATGATGAGAGTTTGAAGCGGGTGGTGCAGGCGTCGGAGAAGCTGGCGAGGGTGCAGCATCCCAATGAGGATTTGCTGCCGATGCCGGCGGGCGAAGGCAGGACGGGCGAGGCGCCCGTCCCCACACGATACTTTGCGGACACGGCGGCCATTACTGCGGAGGACCGGGCGGCGACGGTCGGGAAGATTGTGGGAATCGCAAAGAGAAATTCGCTGACGACGGCGGGGATTGTAGCGAGTTCGCAAGCCGCGGAGGGAATTTTCAATTCGCGCGGACTCGCAGAATGGCACGAGCAAACGGCGTCGGAGATTTCGATCACCATGCTGGCGGCGGATTCATCGGGCTGGCAGAAGGCGAATTCGCCGGATGCTGGGACAGCTGAATGCTGTCAGTCTGGCGGAGATTGCGGCGGAGAAGGCGCGGCGGTCGGCGGGGCCGCGGGAGATTGCGGCGGGTAAGTATATGGTGATCCTGGAGCCGGCGGCGGTTTTGGACATGGTTGGGTTCATGTTTTATGACTTTGGCGGGCTGGCGATTCTGGATCAGCGGTCGTTTTTGAATAATCGCGTCGGCACAAAGGTCTTTGGGGAAAATGTTGATATTTGGGATGATGTGGCGCATCCGTTGCAGTCGGGGGCGGCTTTTGATGGTGAGGGAGTGCGACGACAGAAAGTGCAGTTGGTCGAAAAAGGCGTGGTGAAGCGCCTGGTTTATGCACGGGCGAGTGCGGAGCGGATGAAGCAGTCGGAGTACAAAGATAAAGTTGGGCGGATCGAGGCTACCGGACATGGGTTTTCGCTACCCAACGAGATGGGCGAAGCGCCAATGAATATCGTGTTTGGGGCGCCGGCGAAGCCGCAGACGCTCGAGCAGATGATTGCTTCGACGGAGCGGGGAATTCTGGTGACGCGGCTCTGGTACATACGGGAAGTGGATCCTTACGAAAAAATTCTTACGGGAATGACGCGCGACGGGACATTCCTGGTTGAGAATGGCAAGATTCAGGGCGGAGTGCTGAATTTCCGATTTAACGAAAGTCTGATTCATTTGTTGTCGAATGTGGAAGCGATGGGGAGTCTGGTGCGGGCGAGCGGAGAAGAGTCGTTCGACATGGTGGTTCCGGCGATGAAGGTGAAGGAGTTTAATTTTACGGAAGTGACGAAGTTCTAGAGAGAGCTGTCAGCTATCAGCGCTCTATCTGTGAGGTTCTTATGCGGCGTACATTCTTGCTTTTATTCATCGTGCTATGTGGCCTGCCGATTTTCGCGCAAAGTAAGCGTCCTTTTACTTTTGAAGACATGATGGCGCTCAAGCGGGTGGGCGAGCCAGTGGTTTCCCCGGATGGTAAGTGGGTGGTGTTCAGCGTGGTGGATGTGAGTCTTGAAGCCAACACCAAGATTCCGCACATCTGGATTGTGCCCACGGCTGGCGGGCAGGAACGGGAGATCATTGCCAGTCAGGATGCCGATCGGCCGCGGTGGGCGCCGGATGGGAAGCGGTTTGCGTTTATTTCGACTAAGGAAGGCGGATCGCAGGTCTGGATCGCGGATTTCGATGGCGGAGCGGGAGCCGTGAGTGGCGTACACAAGCTGACGTCCATTGCCACGGAGGCTGGTGGCGAGCTGTGGTCGCCGGATGGAAAGAACATTCTGTTTACGTCGGATGTGTATCCGGAATGCATGGATGAAGCTTGCAATGCGAAACGGCTCAAAGATGCCGAGCAGTCGAAGGTGAAGGCGATTGTGTTCACCCACCTGCTTTACCGTCACTGGAACGGATACAAGGAAGGAAGGCGGAGCCATCTGTTTGTGATGCACAACGGAGCTTCCGATTAACGCGCAACTGGCAAACAAACAGAACTCAGTGTCATTCCAGGTCTTTTCAGCTCCCCACGACCTCACTCCCGGCGATTACGATGCGCCGGTGTTTTCGCTGGGCGGGCAGGATGATTATGCATTCTCGCCGGATGGGCAGGAGGTTTGCTACGCCTCGAACCATGATAAGAATCCGGCGGCTTCGACGAATAACGATTTGTGGATTGTTTCGGTGAATGGCGGGACGGCGAAGAACATTACCGCTGACAATCCCGCGAGCGATTCGACGCCGCTTTATTCGCCGGATGGGAAATACATTGCTTACCGGGCGCAGAAGCGGCCGGGGAATGAGAGTGATCGTTTTCGGTTGATGCTTTATGACAGGAAAACAGGGGAAAAGAAGAATCTGACGGAGGGTTTTGATCGCTGGGTGGGAACGATTGCGTGGGCGCCAGGTTCAAAGCGCGTCTACTTCGCCTCAGAGATCACCGGCGGCCAACCGGTCCAATCGGTGAGGGTCGAGGACGCTGTCATTTCTAGTGTGCAACCGACGAATCTTGAGAATGACGATAAACCGGGGTCTGTCCAACGCAAGATCCCCCTTTTCGTTGCTGAGTACAACGATGACATCGCTGTGACTCGAGACGGCGGGACGCTAGTTTTTACACGCATGTCCCTGAAAGCGCCGAATGAGATTTACCGGATCGATCTCGCAGAAGAAGTGGAGGACCCTCTCACGCACCTTAACGATGATGTTCTGTCGCAGGTTGTCATGTCCCCGCTCGAACCTTTCTGGTTCACCGGCGCTCACGGCGATAAAGTCCAAGGATTCCTGGTGAAGCCGCCGAACTTCGATTCCACGAAGAAATATCCGGTGAAGTTTCTTATTCACGGCGGCCCGGAGGGAGCGTGGGGAGATGACTGGAGCTATCGTTGGAATCCGGAGCTGTTTGCGGCCAATGGATATGTGGTCATCATGATTAACTTTCATGGCTCGACTGGCTATGGGCAGAAGTTCATTGATGCGATCTATGGCGACTGGGGAGGAGCGCCGTTTGAAGATCTGATGAAGGGGCTGGATTACGCGGAGCAGACTTATCCTTTTATTGATAAGGACCGGGAGTGCGCGCTGGGGGCCAGCTATGGCGGTTATGCCGTCAATTGGATTCTCGGGCACACCGATCGCTTTAAATGCCTGGTGACGCACGATGGCATGTTTAACGCTGAGTCAGCCTGGGGATCGACCGAGGAGCTTTGGTTCAACGACTGGGAGTTCAAGGGCACTCCGTACGACAACCGCGAGATGTACCAGAAGTGGTCGCCGCATCAGTATGCGAAGAATTTCAAGACGCCAACTTTGGTGGTGCATGGCCAGCTGGATTACCGGTTGGATGTCTCGGAGGGATTCCAACTTTTTACCACACTGCAAATGCTGGGGGTGCCGTCGAAGATGCTCTATTTTCCGGATGAGGGCCATTGGGTGCTGAAGCCGCAGAATTCGCGGCTTTGGTACAAGACAGTGAATGATTGGGTGGATCGGTGGGTGGGGAAGTAGCGGGCGGTGGTCAGCACTCAGCATTCAGCATTCAGCCTGCAAATGAAGCAGATTCCTCAGGACTAAAGTCCTTCGGAATGACAACTGAGTGGGAGTCGGTGGGAGCGGGGAATGTGGTTGGTTGGAGTAGTTCCATGCCATATGTCGCCCTGAATTCGTCCTGAGGTGTCCATGAACCTTTCTTTCGCCGCTTCGCGGCTAGCTCGTTCCGCACTTTACCCACGGCTTACGCCGTGGGCTTTATTCTTGCGCCGCTCCGCGGCTTGGTTGCGCTATGCCGAACGAAGCAGATTCCTCAGGACTAAAGTCCTTCGGAATGACAACTGGGTGGGAGCCCTTCGGAATGACAACTGGGAGGAGTAGGTCTAGAAGTGTTGCCGCAAGGCGGGGAAGTTTTCTACCACTAGAAGTTGGCTGGGAGGTTGGGCCTCGGCAACTTCGTCGTGCTCCAGAATCCAGGTGTTGCCGTGGGGGACGAATACGGCGTTCAGTCCGGCGGCCAGGGCGGGATTGATATCCGACTTCGGGCTGTTGCCCACCATCCAGGTCGAAGCCGGGGAGAGGCCGTATTTGGAAACGACCGCGCGATAGGTGGGAACGTCTTTTTCCGCTACCACCTCCACCGCGGCAAAATAGTCTTTCAGCCCTGAACGCTCGACTTTTCCGGATTGCTCCACCACCGCGCCTTTAGTCATCAGAATGACGTGATGCCGAGCCGACAGGTACTGCAAGGTTTCCGGTACGCCCTGCAGGATCTCGATGGGATGGCCAGCGATGGTGTGGGCAAATCCGTGGATGGTCTCGTGCAGTGCGGGAGTCAGCGGTTCCACGGCCAGCCGTTCGAAGGTCTGCACCAGGGCGTGGGCGAAGCTGTGCAGGCCGTAACCATGGCTTACAATGCACTCCCGTTCCACGTCGTTCAACACCTCGCGCACCTGTTCGGGGGAGTACTCGTGATGATTGAGGAATGAAATGAAGTTGGCAATGGCGCGTTCAAAGTAGATATTGTTCTCCCACAGGGTGTCATCGGCATCGATCAGCAGGGTCTGCGATTCATACGAACTGTTTGTCGCGCCCATGCTGTAAACATCATAGCGGTGTTATTGTTGGTTCGCGAGACGCGGGAAAACTTTTATGCAATCGCTTCTGCTAGAATCACGAACGAATGACACCGGGGCCCTGGATTTTTCTGCTTTTTGTTTCTACTCTGTTTTCTTCCATTGGAACTCAGAAAGAAAATAAACCAATGACTGGATCTGCCGCCAAGGGGGCTGAATCCGCGAGTCTGCAGGTGGTTCAGGATCTCGACCGCCGGGTGGCGAAGTTTGCCCAGGTGGAAATGCCATTTCATACTGCGGGCTTGACGCCGCGCGAAGTGAAAATGATTCACAAGTTGGTGGATGCCTCGGGCTACCTGGAGGCAATCTACTGGCGCCAGATTGATCCCGATGGCCTGGCGCTTTATCAGTCGCTGGCGGGAAGTAAGGATCCTCGGGACCTGATGCTGCGGCGTTATCTTCATATCAACGCCTCGCGTTTTGATCTGCTCGACGAACATAAGCCCTTTGTCGGAACCACTCCCATGTTTCCCGGGCGCGGCTTCTATCCGCCGAATTTGACACGCGACAAGATCGAGCAGTACGTGAAGGCCCATCCTGAGAAGAAAGAAGAGATCTACAGCGAGACCACCATGGTGCGCTGGCACGACGGCCAATTGGAAGGTTTGCCGTACCACATCGTTTTCCGGTCATTTCTAGAGCCGGCGGCGCGCGACCTGCGGGAAGCTGCCGCGCTCAGCGACGATTCTGCCTTCGCCAACTTTCTGCGCCTCCGTGCCGAGGCCTTGCTCACTGACGACTATTACCAGAGTGACTTGGCCTGGCTGGACCTGGAACACCCGAAAGTGGATGTGATTTTCGCTCCCTATGAGACCTATGACGACGATCTGCTGGGGGTGAAGGCAACCTATGGCGTATCCGTGCTGATACGCAACGAAGCGGAAAGCCGCAAGCTTGAAATGTTCCAGAAATATGTGGCGGACATTCAGGATGCTCTGCCTCTGCCGGCGGAGGACCGGCCATCCAAGCGCGGACTGCAAACTCCAATGGAAGTCATGGACGCGCCTTACCGGGCGGGTGACTTGACCCACGGCTACCAGGCAGTGGCCGACAATCTACCTAACGATGCTCGCGTCCACGAGAAGAAGGGCAGCAAGAAGATTTTCTTCAAGAATTTCATGGATGCGCGGGTGAACTACGTGATCATTCCCGTGGCCCGACACGTGATGCTGCCTGAGCAAGCGGCGAAAGTTACGGCTGAGGGCTATACCCTCGGCACCATCATGCACGAGATTGCGCATGGACTGGGGCCAGCCTACGCGCGTACCGCTGCGGGCAAAGTAGACATTCGTGAGGCCATTGGCCCCGCATTCAGTGGGCTGGAAGAAGCCAAGGCCGATGTCGCCGGCTTGTTTGGCTTGAACTGGCTGGTGGAACACGGCTTCCTGCCCAAGAGCGGTATGGAAGAGTGCTACGCATCCTATGTTGGCGGCATATTTCGTACGGTGCGCTTCGGAGTGGCGGAGGCTCATTCCAAGGCAGAAATGATGGAGTTTAACTACTTGGTCGAGCATGGCGCCCTCAAGCGGGAGCCATCGGGGCGATACGCAATTGATTACGCGAAAATGCCGTCCACCTTGAATGACCTGGCAAAGGAGCTGCTGGTGATGGAAGCCACTGGGGACCGCGAGCGCGCCGAGAACTGGTTCAAGAAGTACGACGTCATGCCGGTGGAATTGAGAGGGACCCTGAAGGCGGCCGCCAGCGTTCCGGTCGATGTTGACCCGGTGTTCTCGTTCAAGGAAGAAGTGAAGTAGGGAATGTAGCTATCGGCGTAGCAGCCACATTACCCATCCCGCCGCAAACACTCCACCCACGAACATGGCAAAGCAATACAACCCGTAGCGGATCTGTTCGCGGGAAGTGCTGCGTTGCGTGATTCCGAAGACGATCGAGGCGAACACGGCGAATAGTACGGCGGCGCTGAAATGAGAAAGCGTGAGGGTCATGGTTTCTTCCCCACCGCGATGTGATAGGCGTCGGCCGCGCTGATGAAGTTCAGCAGCCCGGCCACGATCAGATACTTGGTCCCATAGTCTGCCGTGGCGTGGGAAATGGCGCCCTGTCCCCAGTTCATCGCCTGAGTCAGAATGTACAGGCCACCGGCGCCGACGTCGCCGACAAATCCGAGAATGTCGAGGATGTCGCCTCCGTTGGGCTGATAGACATGACCCTGCATGAGCAAGCCGAGCACATACATAGTCGCGATCGAGGCCATAAGAAGGCCGCCGCGTATCCAGCGTTTCTGGATCAGGTGTCCGGCGCCGGGGATCAGCCAACCCACCGCCGGAGCCAGCACCGCCATAGTGGTGACCGGCGGGCTTGCCGGGGTTGCCTCTGACGATTTCTTGCTACTTGAGGGATTTGCCATTCAGATCAGCACAATCTCGTGTTGGATTTTACCCGTGACTTCCGCCTGTTTTGGCCGCACCAGGACGTTCACTTCGCTGCGCACGCCAAACTCCGGCAGATAGACGCCGGGTTCAATCGAAAAGCAGGAATTGGGCAGGATGCGGCGCTCGTCGTGGATTTCGAGGTCATCCATATTGGCACCGTTGGCGTGGACATCGGTGCCGATGGAATGCCCGGTGCGGTGAATGAAATAGTCCCCGTAGCCCGCCTTGCGGATGTGTTCGCGGGTGGCGCGGTCCACTTCCCAACCTGCAATGGGGCGGCCGGAGGCAATGGCCTCTTGTACGATCTTCACGCCGGCATCGCGCCCACCACTGACAATCTTAAAGATCTCTCGCATGCGATCGGAGGGTGCTTTACCCACGAAGCCTGTCCAAGTGATGTCGTAATAGACGGCACCGGGGATATTTTTCTTTGCCCAAACATCGAGTAGAACGAAATCGCCTTCGCGAATCTGGGCTGAACCCTGGGCATGTGGCTCGTAGTGCGGGTTACCGCTGTTGGCATTGACCGCCACGATGGGAGGGTCGTCGGTCACCAGGTTTTCCCGCTGGAAGGCTTCCATGAACCACTGCTGGATCTGGTATTCATCGGTGCTGCCATTGCGCACCCGGCGCCCGATTTCCTTGAAAGCTTCTGCGGTGATGGCATCGACTGCATCGCGGGCGGCGTAGTGGGTCTTGATCTGGTCATCGGTCCAGGTAGCCTCGAACTGCGCCACCAGATCGCCGGAGCTGACCACGTTCTTGCCCAGGCCGCGAATCATCTCGAGGGTACCACCGTCCACGAGCGAAACGTAGAAGACAAGATTGTTGGGAGAATACTGCATGGCGACATCCCTAAAGGCGGCGAGCATCCCCTTCAGTTGTTCAAAAAGCTCCTGCCAGGCGGCATATTGAAGTTTTTTGCCGGGGAGCGTGTCGAGATGTCCGGATTCAATCTTGTGGACCAGTTTAGTGGGCTCGCCTTTAGCAGGGATCACGTAATACCAGCGCCGCGTAACCATTGTGTTGGCGGGCAAACCCAGCACCCGGTAGGCAATGGGATCGCGATGGTGGTGGTCGTAGAAAAGCCAGGCGTCGATGTTGCGCTCGCGCAGGGCAGACTGGATGGCGGCCAGGTTCATAGGCAAATAACTATTCTAAACAAGAGAGGGGATTTGAGCGAATCGGGGATGTGGCTTTAAAGGGAAATGGCTCCGTTGCCGGAGCCATTTCGCATACCGCAGTGTAATTTAGCGCTCTGCCTAACAGCAACATCGGCACGCCTCGGCGATTACTTGATTCGGGGGCGGACCGTCAAGAGGATCTTCCGCGTCGTCGCCGGCAGGGTTTCGCAGGCTGTCCGCAAAACCAGGCGTGGTGAACGCTTGCGGATGCTCATCAGATAAGGCACCGTCCGCTTGGCATCGAATTTCGCCGTTTCCCGCAACAACCATCCCAGACCTTTCTGCACCATGTCATCTTGGTCCGCCAGAAGCAGCGCAGTCAGCCGCTTGATCTGTGGGAGAAAGATTTTCTGCCGTGTCCCACGAATCAGCGCCACACAGGCCGCTCGCCGTAGCCAGCGGTTCCGTGACTTCGCCCAACGAAACACATTTTTCGTTCGAGCCGGCTTGGAGGCCACCATGGGCGAGACCAAGTAATGCACCAGCCCATCGTGGTCGGCCCAACTGCTGATCCGGGGCAGCCAGGATTCAAACAATCTGAATTCGGGATCTCCAAAATCCTCAGTGAGATTCTCAAGCAGGAACACGGCAAAGATCTTCTCTTCAAGGTTCCTTCCGGCGAACAGCTGGTCGGCGACTTGAAGCAAGAAGGGAAGACCGAACTCTTTGAGAATCGCTTTTCTGGACTTCACCGCGGCTCTGCGCAGATCGGCCGTGTACCATCCGTGGGATTTGATTTCTTCTTTGAAGAACCACTGCACGCCTGCGGCATGCTCTGCCGTGCCGCCGTGCTTAAGCAATCGACGAATATCCGCCGCGACCTTCGCGGGACTGGCTTTGCGTTTCGGCATGGAAGCTCTATCGCCCCGCGGTCCGCACGACCTGGTCGTAAACCCACAGCGCCGCCGCCGTCGCCAACCCCACTCCCGTTACTACCCACCACATGCGCTCGGGCTGATGAGTGACCTCTCCGAAGTGATGCATCAGCGTGCCGCCGAACCATCCGCCGATGAGGGAGCCGATTCCAATTGGCAGGAAAGCAAAACCCATATACGTACCCTGCTGGCCCGGCGGCGCCAGCCGGGAAATATAGTCGTAGTAGGGCGGCTGCTGCGTGATTTCACCGAGGGCCAGCACAAAAATCGAGAGCACAGCGCCCCAGATCGTCGGCCGCAACGCCAGGATGAGCCACGAAACCGAGGTGATTACTGTCCCCAAGATCACCGCTTGAAATGCGGGTATCTTGCGGGTGAGAAGACTGATCGCCAGCGTGAGGCAGATGACCGTGATCCCATCGGTGACCAGGATCATTTCGACGTCCGCGTTGGGATTGACAAACCTGTGGAGGTAACCCGGCAGGCTGATGTATTGCTGCCAGAACACCACCCAATAGCCGGTGAAGAGGACGAGGAACCACATGAACTTGCTGATCCCCGCGAGCACCAATAGCAGAAGCCCTATCCAAACCCACCAGGGCACGCCGAAGTTGGGATACACCCACAGGCCAATGCGCAGCAGCAATGCGATCAGCAACACCGGCAACACCAGCCGGTAATTGCCCACCACGACGCAGAAGTTGCGTGCGACGGTCGCAATCGAAGGCGGAGGAGCATCTCCAGCTTTGCGTGGTTCGCGGAAGAAGAACAGCACTACGAAGAACATCGCGAACACGCTGAGCGCCGAGACCTTGTACACCTTCTCGACCCCCAGGTGGCGATGAGTCCAGGAAGCAACATAAGGGCCGGCGGCGCCGCCGAGGTTGACCATTGTGTAGTAAATCGAATAGCCGATTGTGCGAACGTTCGCTTTGGAAGCCCGCGCGGTGGTTCCGACCACGCAAGGCTTGACCATGGAGATGCCCAGGGCCGGAAGAATGAGAATGACTCCGACGAACAGACTGAGCGGCATAGCGTTGCGCACCGGCGCCAGCCAGGAAGCGCCAATGGAACCGATCAGGAAATACGCTGCTGCGAGGATCAGATATGCAGTGGCGAGCGCACGGCGGAAGCCGAGGCGGTCGGCGACGGCCCCACCGAAAATCGCCAGAAACCACACCATCCCGCCGAATATGCCGGTCAGCGTTCCCGTCTGCTCAGTCGAGAAACTTAACTTCTCCTGGAGATACAAGGCCAGAGAGGCAAACGCTCCGTAGTAAGACAGCCGTTCGAAGATCTCGCTGATGTTGGCGATCCAGAAGGGGCGTTCGAACCCGGTGCGAATGTCGTGTAAGCGTTCTGAGAAGCTCACCGTTTGCTCCGTTTCTTTGTTGAAAGCGGTTTCTGCTCCACAAATTCACTGAAGCGTATCCGGTTTCCGAACGGGTCAATGACTGCCATTTCCTTCGCATGCCACGGTTGAAGTTGAATTCCAGGCCGGTAATACTTGTATTTTTTTGCCTGTAGCTCACGCAGATATTCTTCAATGCCGGTCATTTCGACTCGTATCGCGGCACCTGGCACGCCGTCCCCGTAGTGCTCGCTCAAGTGAAGCACCACCTCGCCACGCGAGACCTGCATGTACAGGGGTGTATTCGGCTCGAAACGGTGCTCCCAATCCAGCGAGAAACCCAGAAAGCCGCGATAGAACTCTTTCGCCTTCCGCTCATCGAAGAAACGCAGGATGGGTACGGCACGACTGAGCTGGATCGCCATGAATCTGTCACCTTTGTATATGTCTATTGCCCAATCCGATTACGTAACTCGTCCGCGGACAGGCCCTTTACTCGGATCACCTTTCTGCGGCTGTTCTCGCCGGACGCAATAGTAACGGAGGATCGCGGAACCTCCAAAAGGTTTGCGAGGAATTCAATACAGGCTTCGTTGGCGCGGCCTTCGACCGGGGGTGCGGTCAGGCTGAGTTTGAGGGCATCGCCGAGTTCACCGACTATCGCATTCTTCTTAGCCCGCGGCTGAACTTTGACCACGAAGCTGACTCCAGAGGATGTTTCGTTGACGGGAATCATGGCTGAGAGATTTGTATTTCCTCTGTGATTCTCCGTGTCCCCTGTGGTTAGCCTTTTCTCTCCCCAAAAATAGACGTCCCGACCCGCACGCAGGTGGATCCCTCTTCAATTGCTACTTCGAAATCATGCGACATTCCCATGGAAAGCACTTGCATGCCGACTCCCGGCAAACGGCGGCCGGCAATCTGATCGCGCAGTTCGCGCAGCTTCCTGAAATAGGGGCGCGACTCTAGCGGATCTTCAGTGAACGGAGGCACCGTCATCAATCCGCGAAATTCAAGATGATCGAGTTTCCTTGCCCCTTGCAACAGTTCCTGCAGTTCTTCCGACTCTGCCGCAACGCCGCTCTTTGCGGCTTCTCCACCGACCTTGATCTCGATCAGTACTGCGAGCTTCCTTCCCAACTCACCCGCCGCCGCATTAAGCTTTTCCGCCAAACGCAACGAATCCACGGACTCCACCGCCGAAAACAACTCTACTGCTTTAGCTGCCTTATTGCTCTGCAAATGGCCGATCATTCGCCATTCAGCGTCGGGCAAATCCTGGAATGCCGCAGCTTTCCCGGCAAATTCCTGCACCCGATTCTCACCAAACAGGCGCAGTCCTGCGTGATATGCCTCGCGGATGCGCTCCGCTGATTGGGTCTTGGTTACTGCCATCAACGAGATTTGGGCAGGGTCCCTCCCCGTCCGGCGCGCTGCCTCCGCGATCCGCCGTCGCACTTCCATGATGTTCTCAGAGATAGACACAAAAAGCCTGAACCACAAAGGACACGAAGTATCACAAAGGAAATCACTCGATATGAGAATTCCTTTGTGTACCTTCGTGTCCTTTGTGGTTATTGCTTTTGACTACATAATCGCAGTCGGCGGTGCCGGTTCATCGGGGCTGCCGGCGTTGGCCAGCGGCACTTTCATCATCACGAAGATCAGCACTGCCAGTCCGATCAACCCGGAAAATGCAACATCGCCGATGTCGATGTGCCAAAGCTGGTGGTTGCTGCCCACGACACCGGCGATCACCAAACCGCACAGCGCTTCGCCGGCGATCAAGCCGGAGGCGGTCAGCACGCCCGCGTTGTCCACGCGCGCTTTCTGTGCATCGTTGTAGCCGCGGCGGTCGCGGAGTTTGTCGGTGAACCAGCGGATGACGCCGCCCACAAAAATCGCCGAGGTGGTTTCCAACGGCAGGTACATGCCGACGGAGAAGAGCATGGGACTCTTCACTTCCACCAAAATCATGGCAAAGCCCATCAAGATGCCCACGATCACCAGCGGCCAGGCCATGTTTCCGCCGACGATGCCCTGGGACAGCATGGCCATGAGTCCAGCTTGCGGAGCCGGCAGTGCGGCGCTGCCGAAGTGATAGGCCTTGTCGAGGATCATGAGCGGGAAGAACAAGACCAGCGAGGCTACGATCGTGCCAAAGATATCGCCCAGCTGCATTTTTGCCGGTGTGCCGCCGAGGATGTGGCCAGCCTTCAGGTCCTGCAACATTTCGCCCGCGACCGCGGACGAAACGCAGACCACGGCGGCGACTCCCAACACCGCGGCTACACCTCCGATGCCTGAGACTCCCAGAGCCACCATGAGGAGTGCCGCCACCACCAGCGTGCACAGGGTCAAACCGGAAACGGGATTATTCGACGAGCCAATCATGCCGACCAAGTTGCCCGAGACCGCAGCGAAGAAGAATCCCAGTACGATCATGACTGCAGCAGCCACTACCGCCCCGGCGATTACCTTGCTCCCGGAGAGGTTATGCGCACCGGCGATAAAGTAGTAGTACAGCCCGATCATGGCGATGAACACCAAGCCGACGCCGGCAAAAACCACTTTTGCATTCAGGTCGCGGTCGATGCGGCTGGTGGCCTGATGCGCTTCCGCCGATTTCTTGAGATCAGAAACCGCGCGCTTCATGCCCGCCATGAGTTGTTTGCGCATACGGAAGAGAGTGAAACCGGCGCCTACCAACATGCCGCCCACGGCGATCGGGCGCACGATCGAATACCACACGCTGAAGGCGATTCCTCCCCAATAGGCAGCGGCGCTCGTGCCTTCGGTCATTGGTGGCAGGTTCGGTCCAAGGAAGTAGATTAGGAGTGGAACCAGTAAGCCCCAGGCAACCACGCCACCGGCGAAGTTTAGAGAGGCCAGGCGGGGCCCAATGATATAGCCAACGCCCAGGTAGGCAGGGCTGACGGCCGGGGAGGTGAACTGCGTCATTCCGCCGGTGGCCAGCATGGGCGCAGCATTACCGCGGCCTAAACGCAAGCCTGTGGCCATTTTCGGAATGTTGATCAGGATATTCTTTGTGTACCAGAAGAGGTTGACCTGCGACAGGAAGTACATCAACTCCGCCGAATCCCATGTTGGCAAATAAAATCTTTGCTGCCTTTGAGCCTTGCTGTCCGGCCTTGTGGATTTCCGAGGCGGCGACCGATTCGGGGAAGGGAAGGTCAGGATCTTCGACCATCACGCGCCGCAGAAGGGTGACAAACAGGATACCCAGCAATCCGCCGATGACCATCAGCGCCACCGACGCCCAGTAATGTTCCATGCCCAGGCTCGGCCACAATCCGGCGAGTACAAACGCCGGAATGGTAAACACCGCGCCGGCTGCCACCGATTCGCCGATTGCGCCCACAGTACGGGCCATGTTCTCTTCCAACAGCGAGCCTTTCATCAGGCGAAGGATGGACATCCCAATGACCGCCGCCGGATATGTGGCCGCAATCGTCATCCCGGCCTTCAATCCCAGGTAGGCATTGGCAGCCCCCAGAATTCCGGTCATGACCAGGCCAATCAGGACGGCCCGGAAAGTGAATTCCTTCATTTCCATGTTCTCGGGAACGTAGGGACGGAACTTCTTGGGGGCTTCAGTTGTGCCAGCGGGACTCATAGGCAAAATCCTCGTAAATGGTCAGGAATAGGCGCAAAAGTAGGACGGCGAAAGTTAGCACGTGCGCTGCCCGCATTACAAGTACGATTGCCCGGCCAGCGCTCCTCGCAGCCAACTGCGAGCCTCTTTGTGAGATGCCGCAACCCTGGAGCGAGTTCGGTGGGGTGGCAGGGTGGAGGCAGTTTCAAGCAGTGACTTTGGTGCGTCGTCGCGTTGCGCCGGCTCCGGCGCGCCGCTATACTATAGGGGATTCGCCCGGCTGGAGCCCTGCTGTGGCGCTTGGGCGAGGGAGGGTGTCTTCAGCAGTAGCAAGGGCTCAACTCGCTCCGCGTTTCGAACGCTGCAAGGTTCGTTGGTATCCTCGCTGACCTCCGGAGTGAATGGCGTTGCGGTAGCTCTGTTCACCACACTTTTTCCTTCCGATTGCCGTCTGTGCGGCTCCCCATTAGTGAACATTTCGCGCCTGCCAGTGTGTCTGGAGTGTCTGGCAGCCATTCGCCCCATCGACGACGGCCTTTGCTCGATCTGCGGGGAGCGGCTACAGGGTCCTTCGGCGCTTTCAGTGGAGGGTGAGGTTCGCTGCGGACTTTGCCGGCGGCTGGAGCCTCCATACGTGAAGGCAGCCGCTTATGGCAGCTATGAGAATGGCTTGCGCGAGCTGATTCATTTGCTGAAGTATGACGGAGTCCGTCCAGCCGCAAACGTGCTGGGACGCATGCTGTCGGAGGCGATGGTCCCGCTGCAATCGCTTTTCGCGGCCAGCCCGGTGCTGATGGTTCCTGTGCCCTTGCACGGTCGCAAGCGACGTCAGCGCGGGTTCAACCAAGCGGAACTGATCGCGCGCGCTGCCTTGAAGCTTGAGCCGCACGGACGATTTGAGGTCAGGCTGGTCCTCGATCGCACCCGAGAGACGAAGTCGCAGATCGGTTTATCGAGCCACCAGCGCCGCGAGAACATGCGAGGAGCTTTTGCTGTGAGTGCGGCGGAAGAGGTGCGTGGCCGCGAAGTCTTGCTGGTGGATGATGTGTTCACCACCGGCACTACAGTTTCGGAGTGTGCCCGCGTACTGCGCCGGGCCGGCGCAACCAAAGTCTATGTCGCGACCGTTGCCCGCACTTTGAAGATGGGGGAGCAACCGGCGCGATTGGAAGCGGAGCCTGCGGCCATGACCATGGCGGCAGCGAGTTAGAGACTATGTCTGGGAAGTGGCACAATTCGGCGCTGGGTATGACTCGGGCTAACCCCCTGCCTCCGAGCATGACCACAGCCCGTCCCGACGGTGAAGTTCATGTGCTGCACGCGCCGGTGCTGGTGCTGAATGCGTCCTACGAGCCCATCAACGTCTGCGCGGCTCGCAGGGCCATTGTTCTGGTGCTCAAGGGCGTGGCTATGACCGAGGAGGAGAACGGCCATTTCCTCCACGCCGCCCGCCTGGCCATTCGTCTGCCGTCGGTAATTCGCTTGCTGGAGTATCGCCGGATTCCGCACCAGACGCGCGCGCTCTCCCGCAAGAACATTCTGTTGCGCGATCGCAATACTTGCCAGTATTGTGGGGAAGTCCTGCCTTCAGGCGAGCTGACGCTGGATCATGTTGTCCCCCGCTCCCGCGGAGGCGCTTCTACCTGGGAGAACCTGGTGGCCTGCTGCCATCTCTGCAACCGCCAGAAGGGAAATCAGCTGCCGCACGATGCCGGGATGAAGCTGATGCGTGAGCCCCGCGCTTTCAATCTGCACACCAGCCGCCACATCATGCGTTTGATGGGCCGCTCCGACGACAAGTGGCGCAAGTATCTTTTCTATTGAAGCTAGTCAGCTATCAGCTCTCAGCCAGCCTGAAACAGGTCAGCCAGAGGTATGTGCGCGTGCTTGCGGACGTGTGTAGCGGAGAAGCTGAAAGCTACTACTGTGGCTTTTGCGGCTGGGTCTTGTCGTCAGCCTTCGGGACTTCTTTGCCATCGTAGGTGATTTTCACGTTGGATCCGAAGCGCTTGTAATTCTCGTATTTCACGATCTCCTTGATGCGAACGTCCTGGCCGGTAAAATGCAGGGTGTCATCGGCTTTGGTATAGGTCGGGAACCAATAGGTGCCATCCACCTGTTCACGGTAAGTGGTGAACTTCGGAAATAGATTCTCCTGGCCTTTCTTCTTCTTAATATCCGGGACGGTTTTGCCGTAGGTCTTGACGATCTGGAAATCGTGATCGTCCACCCAAATGCGTCCCTGGAAATAACGCTTTTTCCCTTCGATCTGCTTGGGAGCGATGTCGAATACGTAGCAGTGCAGCTCATCTTCCTGCTGCTGGCCGGCATAGACGATCTGGTATTCCGGAATTTCGTCGCTGGTTAACACGAACGGAAGCCGGTTTTCGATGTCATCGAAATCTTCCTGTGACATGAAGATCCGCTGTAGCGTGGTCTGGGGAGCGAAGGTCACCGTCTTGGCCTTGTGTCCCTGGTTGTCAAACGTGACATCGAAATCTTCCCGGTACTCCCCATCCACAGTATCGCCGTCGACGGTCTGGACTCTAACCGTCTGGTGGTATGTGTATTGATCGCGCGCGGTCTTGAACTCTTTCTCCTTGGCGGCAAAACGCTGAACAATTTCATCCACCGTGATGTTCTTTGGCTGAGTGTTCTCCAGTGGACCTTCATCCGCCCAAATCGCGGGCAAAACCAGACCCCACATGGCGAACACCGCTAACCACAAGGATGCAAGCCGCATACGCTTCCTCACCATTGATCTATCTTATACGAGCTGTAGGTGCTTCGGTCGGAGTCAGACGACTAAATCCCTTTCTTGTTTAGATTGCCAACTGCCACCGCCGGTTGCCGCGACTCTCACTCTTTTCGCCGCCAAAGATTGGGCCACCCGTTGTAAGATGACCAGAAAGTTCAATGGCCTCCCCACGCGAAGTTGTATCCGAAGCAGTTCTCAGCGCCGCAGCAGGAGATCGCCCGGCTGGCGGGACTGTCAGAGCTGCGCTCGGCCTCCGCGTGGTTCCACTCCCAGGAGACCCAAATCGCCAACTGGCAACTGGAACTGGCGCGCATTCCCGCCCCACCCTTCGGAGAAGCGGCCCGCGCCGAGTGGCTGAAGAAGCGCTTTCGAGAAGTTGGGCTGGCTGAGGTACACACCGATGAAGTTGGGAATGTCTTCGGGGTGCGAGGCTCTGGCACCGGCTTCGTCTCGCTGAGCGCGCATATTGACACGGTTTTTCCGGCGGGCACTCCGCTTAACGTCCGGCAGCAGGGAACTCGGCTCTTCGGGCCTGGGGTTTCCGACAATGGCGCCGGGGTCGTGGCCATGCTGGCGATCGCCGCGGCGCTCCAAGCCGCGAAAATATCTCCGCAGACTCCGATCGTTTTCATCGGCAACGTGGGCGAGGAGGGCGAAGGGGATCTGCGTGGCATGCGCCATATTTTCGCGAACCCACGCTGGAAGGATGCGATCACCTACAGCCTGGTGCTCGATGGCGCTGGTTCCGATACTATCGTCGCCGAAGCCCTGGGCAGCCGGCGCTTTGAAGTGATCGTGCGCGGTCCGGGAGGGCATTCCTGGAGCGACTTCGGCGCGCCCAATCCGATTGTGGTGCTGGCGCGGGCCATCCGCGCCTTCGCGCAGACTCCAGTTCCGACGTCTCCCAAGACGACCTTTAACATCGGTGTGATCCGCGGCGGCACGTCGGTGAATTCGATTCCCGAATCTGCGAGTATGCGCGTCGACATTCGCTCCACCTCGATGGCGGAAATGGAGCGCTTGGAAGCTTCTCTGCGGCATGAACTGGAGCAGGCCAGCGAAGATGAGACGCTGGCCAGCGAACGCCGCAACCCGTCTCCTCGACGCTCCGCCGCTCTCAGTTACGAAATTGTTGCCATCGGGAATCGGCCAGCCGGTGAGTTGGCGTCGAATGCGCGCATGCTAAAGGTCATTCGCGCCGTGGATGTGCACCTTGGCAACGCCGCGCAAATCCAGCGCGCCTCGACTGATGCCAATATACCGTTATCACTGGCGCGCGAAGCCATCGCTATAGGAGGTGGTGGCTCTGGAGGCGGCGCTCATACCCTGCAGGAATGGTTTGATTGCAGTGGCCGCGAGTTGAGTCTCAAGAGGATTCTATTGACCCTGCTGGCGCTGGCAGGCGTGAGCCACGGAGCTTAGAACCCAGGCTTCTCCGCCCGTGGCCGGAAGGGAATCATCACCACTGCTTGCAGCGCCACCGGGTTTCCATTCTTCAATGCGGGCAGAAACCGCCATCGCGCGAGCGCAGTCGAGGCATATTCATCCAGTCGATCGTCAATGCTGTTTAGCACTTGCACGTTGCCGACGCTGCCGTCCGCATTGATTACGGCGGAAAGTATGACTGTGCCGCGTACATTCTGCCGCATCAACTCGAGCGGATATCCGGGGTCGGCTGTCCGCGTAGCCACCGGCGCAACCAACTCGCCTTGTTTCTCACCTTCTTTTTGTTCGACGAAATGCATCACCCAGCTGCCCCCCGCCGAATTCAAATTGGGGACGCTCAGCGTCATGGCATAGGATTTTCGTCCGGCAAACACCTTGCGCTCCGCTTCTGTTTGGCCATCCGGCGACATCTCCGAGGCCATTTTCCGCGATGCGGAAGTCCGAGAAAGGCTGGCGCTGGCGGTTAACAGGGGATCAGCCGAAGATCCCGGCTTCCCGTTTCCAGCCAGGGTGGAGCTGGTCTCTGATTTTGGCCCTGCGCCTACAAAGAGCCCGGGCGGAATCCCATTCGCACTTGTACTGCCTCGCGCAGTCGAGTCGCTTGCGGCTTTGCCTCCACCAGCAATCTCCGGCGCACCGGTCGCGCCCGGCTTGCCCTGGGGAGTGGCAGCAAAGGTTCCACGCCGATTTCCCGCCGGCACTTCGACTGATGCCGACGGCGCTGCGGGATTTACATTGAGCGCAATCATGCGGCCCCCGGTCGCCGAAGCTCCTCGACCCGGAACCGACGGCGGCGGTGGAACTACTGCCGGGCTTGCTCCTCCGAGCGGCCCTTGCGCCAGAGTCGCGATGGCGCGCTGCTCGCCAACCGGCAGCTGCGGCGCGGGAGCAACGATCTGCGTGTGGCCAATATTGATGTCCCCCACTTTTCGGATCGAAGCCGTCTCTACGCTCGGAGGAGGTTCCACCACCGAGGGTTCAGGCATGTGGAGGTTGCGATTCGAGCGCGTGCTGTTCATGTCCGGCGAAGGTGCCACTACGGTTTCCGTCAAGCTGGGAGCAGCATCCAGCCGGTTCTTGGTAACCTCTGGCGGCGGAGCCACCACTGCGGTTGTCATCTCCGGCAGACGCAGATCAGTTGCTTTGCTGGTCGCTGCCAGCGGAACTGCCGGCTGCGCCGGGCCCCACGCCACCACGTCGGGCAGCGGGACATCGTGATCCAGCTTGATTTTGGGTGGAGTAACAATGGTCTGGCGGCGATTGTCCGGTTCCGGTGGAACCGAAATAATGGGCTGCGGCGCGTAGGCGGGATCAGCCTTCTGCGGCAAGCGAGGCTTTGCGCCGCCCGTATCGAGGGGCTGTAAGTATTCTGGAGCCGAGTAGTAAACCACGTCAGAGCTGTGAAATACCGGCGGCGGCAGCACGCGCGTCCCCTGAGGCCACAGCCGCGCCGTGCTCCACAGCGCGGCAATTACGGCAGCGTGTATAACTGCGGACTCCGCAAACTGGCCCCATGGCAGCGAGGACTTCACGAACACGTCGTCCCAGAAAGGCCCCGGCCGAGATACGACTCGCAGGGGTGGCTGGCGCCGCCGCCAAACCAAGTCGCGCAGATTGCGAAAGAAGGTCTTATACCAGGGGTCAACCCTGACCAAAAAGGTGGGTACGGCGACCGGGCCCGGCCTCTGTTCCAGTTCGGATTCGACCAGCGTAAAGCGGTGTTTCATGCCCTTGGTCGCCACTGACAAGCGGCCTTCATTATAGCCGCCAGACGCGGCGCGGCACCGCGCTGATAGGGCCGCAAGCCCATTTTTCGTGCTCTAATACCGATATGAGACTGGCTGGGGTCTTCGCGTTCGCGCTTGCTTTGTTGAGTTCACCACTTATTGCCCAGACGCCTTCGGTTCCGCCCACCTCGCCAGCCGAGAATTATTCCGGCATGTACAGCTTTTTGCAGGAAGGTGAGTTTTTGCAGGTCACAGTGGAAGACGCCGGCAGGGTCACGGGCTTTGTCTCCCGCTACGGAGACAGCGACAGTGATCGCGGCACCTTCCTCGACCAATTCTTTAAGCAGGGAAAGCTCGACGGCAATAAACTCAGCTTCACCACGGAAACCGTGCACGGGGTGTGGTTTGAATTTAACGGAACCGTCGATCGTGGAGAGGGAAAGACTCCCGCTGACGAGGCTTATCACCTGATCAAAGGCACGCTTGCCGACTTCCGCACCGACACTGACAAGAAAGTGTCGTCAAAGTCTCGCGAGGTAACCTTCAAATCCTTCCCGCATGACGTTCCGTAAGCACTCCCGCAGGTGCGTGGACGGGATGGCGGGACACCTTCTACCGCTTGTCAGGAAGGCTGTGGCACCATGTACGAAGTCAGCCCTAGCTCCTACACGGTCCGGATCGGGCCCGGGTACTGCGACACCAAAGGATCGATGGTCAGCAGGGTAACGCCCTCGACCGTCGCCTGTGCCACTAAGATCCTGTCAAAGGGGTCCTTATGTATAGGCGGCAAACTCTCGGTGGCAACGACGTGATCGCTGATGATCGGCAGCTCGTCGTAGCCGTTGTCCAAGAGGCCGCGGCGCAGCAGCCGCGCATCTACTTTGAAATCTTTCCGGCCTAACCCACGTTTTATTGCCACTTCCCATAAACTAGCCGCACTGAACAGAAGTTGGTTGTCCGCATTGTCGATCAGGGTTCGAGCCGGTTTTGATAGCCGCTCCGGTTCACCGGCAGCCCAGAGGAGAAGATGCGTATCCAGCAAGAGTTTCACGCACCACCGCCGCTATCGTCCCCGCCACCGCCAAAGATGCGCTCGATCTCCTCCTTGCCCATTTGATCAAAGTCGTCCGGCACCGAGATCTGCCCGGCCATGAAACCCAGCCGCCGTACCTGAGCACCGACTGGAGCGCCCAGAGCAGTGACCTTTACGACTGGCTTACCGGCCTTGGCAATGATGAACGGCTCACCCTTGGTTGCCTCTTCGATCAGTCTTGAGAGCTGAGTTTTCGCCTCATGAATGTTGACTGTTTTCATTGTATTGCATATGACTTAGTTTAACTAGTTTAGTCTATCATGAGTATGGCAGAACGGCAAATTGCACGCCCAGACTCGGGCTGTGTCCATGTCTGAGAAGCCTGGCGGGCTTCACTCGCCGGGACAGCCCCCGGCGGGCGGCTGGAGCAACCAATGAGCCCAGACTACGCTATGTACCTTCCTCAACGGGCACAATCCAAGTAATCCAACGGGACGCCTCAGAACTGCGCCCGGCGGGTACATCCTTGGAAGCAAACAGTGGGGAGCTTCTTTTGATGGTGAGGTCTAATCTGATTTCTAAGCGTGGTAACAGTAGAACCGTAACTCCCACCCACAAGTTCTTTTCCTCATTTTCACGTCTAACCCACCACAATTCGCCCCCAACAGGCGAAACGGTATAATGGCAAAAGTATCAGCATTTCTGGAGGAAGTAATCGCATGGATCCGAGCGTAAGCGGCGTCGGCACCCGTTGGAAACCAGCCTACACTCTCACCATTTTGGCCACTCTGACCCTGGGTATTTTGATTGGGACCGTGATCTCCAAGGGGGTTCGTGGCCAGGAGAGCAAGAAGAATTCCGAGTCCGCCACGCCGCTGACGATTCCCTCGCCACAGCAGCTCTCCAATCAGTTCTCGCAGATTTCCAAGCAATTGGAGCCGAGCGTCGTCAACATCAATACGGAGTCGACGATCAAGCCATCCCCGCACCGGCGCCGGGGTGCTCCGGACCAGGGCGAAGGCGGTGACGAACAGAATCCTTTCGACGATTTCTTTGACCGCTTCTTCGGCGGCCAGGGTGGAAATCAAGGCCCCATCCGTGAGCGTTCGCTGGGATCGGGCGTAATCGTCGATCCCAAGGGCTACATCGTTACCAACCGCCACGTGGTGGAGAAGGCCGACCGCATCCGCGTCCGGTTGCAGGACGATCCCCCGGGCGTGCTCCACGATGCCAGGGTGGTCGGTACCGACCAGGAAACCGATCTGGCGGTCATCAAGATCGACGGCGAGAAGACCTTCCCGATCGCGAAACTCGGTAATTCTGACGGAATGCAGGTGGGCGATTGGGTGCTGGCTGTGGGCAGTCCCTTCGGATTGCAGGAGACAGTGACCGCTGGGATTGTCTCTGCCAAGGGCCGCAACATTGTGCCTAACCGGCAATTCCAGACCTTCATTCAGACTGATGCCGCGATCAATCCTGGCAACTCTGGCGGTCCGCTGGTGAATATGGCGGGAGAAGTCATCGGCATCAACACCGCGATTCTCACCGATACCAACGCCTATGCCGGAGTCGGATTTGCATTGCCTTCGAATACCGTGGTCAACGTCTACAACCAGCTCATCGGTCCTGATCATCGCGTAGCCCGCGGCTCCATCGGCATTGAGTTTGCGGCGCAGGAGAACCCGGCGATTGCCCGCGTTTATGGCGCTAACGGCGGCGGTGTGACTATCTCGAACGTGATTGCCGGTACCCCGGCAGATCAAGCGGGCCTGAAGGTGGGAGACACCATCGTTTCCGTCGATGGCAAGTCGGTCAAGAATGGCGACGAATTAGTGGCTGACATTGCCGGCCGCAAGCCCGGCACCAAGGTCACTCTGGGTTACATGCGCAACGGCAAAAAACAAGAAGCCGGAGTGACAGTCACTGATCGTGCCAAATTGTTCTCGGCCCGCCTCGGAGAAGAGGAGGACGGCGGAGAAACGGCTGCCCCCAGAGAGAGCAAACTGGGATTGACGGTGCGTGCAGTCACCAATGAAATGGCCGACCGGCTTGATATTGCGGCGGGCAAAGGCGTGATTGTCCAGGATGTAAAGCCCGGCGCTTTCGCCGATGATGTGGGTCTGGCCCGCGGCGATGTCATCCTCGAGATCAACAAACAAGCCGTCAACTCGGAGGACGATTTTAATCGGGTGGCCGCGACCCTGAAGAGTGGGCAGGATGTGGTGTTTCTGGTCCGCCAAAGGGGCTCTGGCCGGCAGGACGGTACCATCTTCCTGGCGGGTACACTTCCGTAATTAGTGCAAGGCATTGAGACTGGCACTGAGTGGCGCAATCGCGCATCATACTCAGTGCCAGTTGTCTATAAGGGGGATTTTGCGTTTGTTGCGCTCTAGCCTGATCAGGATTCTGGCGTTGGGCTGCCTGTTGGCAGTCGCCGCACCGCTTTTCAGCCAGACCAGCACTTCCACAAAGAGTACATCCACCCACAAGAAGAAAAAGTCGCGCAAGAAAGTCAGTTCTCGCCGCGGCCAGCAGAAGATCGACCCACAGCGCGCCCGCGAAATCCAGGATGCCTTGATTCGCGAACACTATCTGGACGGAAAAGCTTCCGGGATCTGGGACGATGCCTCGCAGAAAGCCATGCAAAAATATCAGGCCGATCACGGCTGGCAATCGAAAACCACTCCTGACTCACGTGCCCTGATCACGTTAGGCCTCGGCCCCGACCACCAACATCTGTTGAATCCGGAAAGCGCCATGACCGAGCCGCCACCTGCGCACGCCGCGCCCGACAAGGCTCCTGCCGATCCTGCAAACCCCCGCCAATAAGTAAAGTACGATTCGTTGACTTCGTATTTTCCATCCGCGTAACATCACGGCCATGTTCTCCGGGACCATGATCGGTAAGACCATCTCGCACTACCGCATTGTCGAGAAGTTGGGTGGTGGCGGGATGGGCGTTGTGTACAAGGCGGAAGACATTCGCCTTCATCGCCCGGTCGCCCTGAAGTTTCTTCCCGGAGAAGGTCTAGGTGACCAACTCGCCCTCGGGCGCTTTCGTCGCGAAGCCGAGGCGGCGTCGGCTCTCAATCACCCCAATATCTGCACCATCTACGATGTGGGCGAGCACGACGGCCGCCCTTTCATCGCCATGGAGTGCCTTGAAGGCATGACACTGCGGCATCGTATCGCCAACCGGCCGCTGACGTCTGAATTGGTGCTAGAGCTTGGCATCGAGGTGGCGGATGCGCTCGATGCCGCCCACTCTGCCGGCATTGTCCATCGCGACGTCAAGCCCGCCAACATCTTTGTCACCTCGCGCGGGCACGCCAAGATTCTCGACTTCGGCCTGGCCAAACAATCCGTACGCCAGGTTCCGGGGTCTGACCCCAGTGTGACGCTCGATTCCGAACTTCTCACTTCGCCGGGTACGGCGTTAGGCACGATCGCCTACATGTCACCCGAGCAGGTGCGCGGCGAGGAAGTGGACGCCCGCAGCGATCTTTTCAGCTTTGGCGCTGTTCTCTATGAGATGGCGACCGGTTCCCCTCCTTTTCGCGGAGACACCTCTGGCCTGATTTTTGCCGCGATCCTCGACAAGCCGCCAGCTTCACCCGGACGCTTGAACCCAGATCTGCCTCCGGAACTGGAGCGCATCATTGCCAAGGCCCTGGAGAAAAATCCCGCCCTGCGTTATCAGCATGCCTCCGACATTCGCGCCGACTTGAAAAGGCTGCAACGCGATTCAGCGACGGGTAGTTCCCATGCCACACTGCTACCGGCTCCCACCAAATCCACCCGACAACGGATGACTTGGGTGCTTGGTACAGCCACTCTATCTCTCCTCGCATCCCTCGCCGGGTTTTGGTACATGCGCACGCGCCCGCCGGCAGTCGCCGATCCTTCACAATGGGTTCAGCTCACCCACTACAGCGACTCCGCATCACAGCCCGCCTTCTCGCCAGACGGACATCTTCTGGCCTTCGTCCACAGCACTGTCGATGCCAACGGCGCGAGTGATATCTACGTCATCCCTATGCCCGATGGCCAGCCTCGCGCTGTGACCCAGGATGGAAGACCCAAACGGGAGCCCAGTTTCTCCCCAGACGGTACTCGCATCGCGTATTCTTTGGGAGATACGTGGGACACATGGCAGGTTCCTGTGCTGCGCGGAGAACCTAGCCTGCTCTTGCCCAACGCCACCGGCTTGACCTGGCTCGACGCCGGTCACGTCATATTTTCCGAGATTAAGCAGGGCATCCACCTGGCGGTCGTGACTTCGAACGAAAGCCGGGGTGAAGAACGCGACATTTATGTTCCCCCGACCGAATTGGGCATGGCGCATCAGAATCGCATATCTCCCGATCGGAAGGTGGATCTTCATTTCATCGGAGATGGATGAGAACGGGTGGCTCCCCTGCCACCTGGTTCCTTTCGATGGAGGCAAGCCGGTGCACACCGTGGGCCCGCAGCGCTCCAGTTGTCAATACGGTCAATGGACTCCTGACGGCCGCTGGATTCTGTTCATAGGAAATGCCGGCTCCGGGTCTCACATTTACCGCCAGCAGGTTCCCCGACGGACCAATTGCACAGCTTACTTTCGGTCCGGGTGAAGAAGATTCGTTCGCCCTGTCTCCCGATGGCAGCTACCTTGTCGCCTCTGTAGGTACGCCCGAAAGCACGGCCGTCGTACACACACCGGCGGCAGAGAAAGTAGTCTCAACGGAGGGATCCACCAGCGATTCACAGCTTACGCCCGATGGTGCAAAAGTGATCTACCGTTGGAACTCCGGCGTAGGTACGTGGGGGTTCGACCAGCTTGCGAACAACGACCTGCAGCTCCGGATCACCGACGTGGCCTCGGGAGTTACCGAAAGGCTGCTAAGTGGCGTGCGCGTCGTCGACTTCACCGTCTCGCCGGACGGCAAGTGGCTCTTTTACAGTGCCGCCGGGGCCGATCACGTCTCCCGGCTTTGGCTGTTGCCAACCGATCACCGTCTTCCCCCCCGCCAGTTGAATCCCACGGGAACCTCCAACGAATCGGAGACTATATTCGGCCCGGGCAATGCTCTATTCTTTCTGTCGGAAGAAAATGGTTCTCGCCTGGTGTACACCATGAATCGAGATGGCACCGGCCGTCGAAGAGTTCTTGCGGATCCAGTCATCGACGTAATGTCCGTTTCCCCCGACGGCAAATGGATCGTGACTTTGGTGGCTTCCAGCGATCCGGCGATGCCGCGCCTGACGCTGGCATATCCTCTCCCCGGAGGAACTCCCATTCGCCTCTGCGCCCCTGGCTGCGGAATCCAGTGGGATTTGCAGGGCAGGTACCTCTACGTGACTCCGCAAGGGCAAGGAGTGATGAGCGCGACCAAGACATACGTGATCCCTCTGCCCAAGGGACAAGTGTTCCCTCCCATCCCCAGCGAAGCGACTGCCCTGAACACGCGTCTCGACAAGTTGCCGGGGGTCCAGGTCATCGACCATCCATATGTCAGCCCCGGTCCTGATCCCGCCACCTATTCGTACGACCGCTATACCAGGCGCTCGAATTTATTTCGCGTTCCCTTGAAGTAAATCCGAGGACCGGGGCGCAAGCTAGGTATCGACTTTCGGAAAATAAGGCAGCTTCTTCCCGCTCACAATCGCCCGCGGATTGTCCTCCACCAGCGCCCGTGCAGTCTTTTCGCCCTGCGACTCAGCCACCACGTCGCGGGCCAGTGACAGTCCAGGTGGCCGGCGCGTGATATCGTGTGCGTCGCTGGCTAGAACGTGGACGGCGTTCCGCTTAAGCAGCCATTGGGCCACATGCCAGGCGGTCTCTCCCCAACCTCCGGTCAGCGCCGACGCTGTCACCTGAATCACACAACCAAGTTTCACCCATTCCAGAATGCGCTGCGGCGTCTGTTGCAGCACGGTATTGCGCTCAGGATGAGTAATCACCGGAGTGATTCCAATTGCAAGCAACCTGCGCAAATCGTCATCAACATGCTTCGGGACGTCGGTGTGATTGGGCTCGGCCAGTAGGTAGTGGCCGCCTTCGATCACATAGCGGTCGGGGAATGCGATTGCACTCTTCACATTTTCTGTCGACAGACGGAAGTCGCATCCCAGGCTGAGACGCGGCTGCTTCCCCACCCGCTGCCGCAAATGCTCGAGGGTCCGTGCCAGGTATTCGCGGTCGTAGTGGAAGCGGCGGTTGGCATGGGGAGTGGCCACGATGTGCCCGGTGCCGTCGGCCGTGGCCATGCGGCACATTTCCTCGGACACTTCCCAGGACTTGGGCCCATCGTCAACTTCCGCCAAGATGTGACAATGGATATCGATCATGCCGGTTGGGCTAGAAACTAGAAGCCGGAAACACAGATGTGCTACTTCATCACTCCGCGCTGCGCAATCCCGATATTGTCGCGGCTGGTGTTTTTCACGAAATACATCATCTCGTCAGCCTGGCGGATGATGTCGTGAGGACTCTTGGCGTCGTGCGGGTAGGTGGCCACGCCCATGGAGGCGCGGATGTTCAGGTTGAGTCCTTCATCGCGGCAGAACATGCCGGTGCGCAAGCTGTCGCGCAGACGCTTGGCCACCACCAGCGCCGAATCTTTGCCGGTCTGCGGCAGCAGCACTACGAACTCATCGCCGCCGTAGCGGAAAGCGTAGTCAATCAAGCGCAACTGGGCTTTGATCAGGTATCCAATTTCAGCTAGCAGCTTGCTCCCGATCAGGTGCCCATGAGTGTCATTGACTTGTTTGAAATGGTCCAAGTCGATAAACACGACGGTGAATTCGTATCCGAACCGAGCGGAACGGTAGACCTCGGTCTCGAGTGTCTTGTACAGGTGACGTGCATTAAACAGGCCCGTGCAGTCGTCGGTGATGGTCAGTTCCTGAATCTTCTGGACGGCCCGGGCATTCTCAATGGCAATGGCCGCATAGTCACACACTGACTGCAGAAAATAGATCTCCGGATCACCGAAATGTTTCATGTCCACATTCACCAACTGAATGACGCCCAGCACCCGCGTCCGAGACCGCAGCGGGATGCAAATAATGGAGCGCGTCTCCCAGCGCGTCATCTCGTCTATACGCTTGGTGAATCGAGGATCGGTGTAAACATCGGGCACGATCAGCCGTTCGCCGTGTTTGGCCACGTGGCCGGCGATGCCCTCGCCTACTTTCATGCGGACATTCTTCAGCGCCTCGGAAGCGTTTCCGACCGCGATCGCGAAATACAGGTCATCGCGCTCTTCGTCCAGCATCAGGAGCGACCAGTTGTCGGGACGGAAGTATTCCGCCATCTTTTCCATGATGGTCTGCAGAATGGAATCGAGGTCCAGCGACGACGTCAGGGCCTTGGCCACGTCATGAAAAATGGCCAATTCCTGGGTCAGCCGGTTGCGGTTAGGCTCAGCGGCCTCGGTCATTAAAACGCGACCTCGATGGGCAGTTGGAATCCTAAAATTATATTCTGCGCATACGGTTCTGGGGAAGGAACCTTGGTAACCCGAACCCCTCAAGGTACCGCTCCGAAAGTGCTGTGGGCGCGGGATTTACGCGGGTTGGCGGCAGATTACTTGACCCAGGGGCGCGGGGTTTGAGACGTCAACAAATACACGTCTAGCCAGCGTTGTCTGGAACCCCGTCAATTGGGGCGCGGACAAGGATTTCTACGGCGATGCGACAGGTCTCGTGGTCCAGATCTGGAACCTGGAACAGAAGTGAGAACGCAATGGCTTGAACCAATCGATCGCTCAAGTGGCCGCTAGCTTGGCTCCAGATCGACCTGGACAGCTGACCTGTGAGGGAGATGTTAGAAAAAAGGCGGGCGCCTGTGCGCCCGCCTCGGATTCCGAGAATGAACCCTGCTTACGGTTTGTAGAGCCGGTAGGTAATGTGGGCGTTGGCGATGGTAGCTCCGTCATCCGTGTAAATCTGGGATTGGAGCGTATGGTTGCCGGGCGTGACACCACTCACGGCGTCAGTCCAGTTTGTGACGACAAAACTACTGTCGGTCGGTAGCTCTCCGGCAAAGGGACCGGGGCCCATGTAGGCACCATCGAGCAAGCCCACCACCGCCCACCGATTGCCGCTGAGGCTGTTGACACCGGCCTGAACGCTCATCTCGGCGGTAACCGTGCAATTACCCGGACCCGGGCATTTGAAATTCAATACAGGGTCGATGTTAGTAAAGCCCGGATTAGCGGTTTGGCAGCAGTCCACCAAACTAAAGCTGGTGCTCTTCAGCGCACGGTTGAATATCAACGTTGGTCGCGCACCAGACGGAAGGTTGAGTGCGCTCGCTTTCAGTGACTTTCCGGATGCGGCTGACAACGCCAGAAACGAGCCAGCGATCAGACACATAGTGACCACAAGAATCCCAAGCTTTACACTTCTTTTCATAGGCCATCCTCTCCTAGGTTCGTAGTTCGTTGATTTGTGTCGTGCTTTACGAGACTGATGGTAGGAAAAACTCGGCTGCTGCGGAGGACCCGAACCCTCCGTGGCGGTGAAATATACTTTGCAATCGGGAGCTCGTCAAGGGAATAATCTCCACAGCCGTTGATTTCTGGGGAACCCGGCACGGCTGCTTTTCGGCCTTGGGCGGGCATTTCAGCGAGATGGACGGGGCCGTGCACACCTCAGCGCCACAGGCACCCCGCGCAAGCACGGTGCTAGACTCGGAATCGCATGCGCACTGATCTGCTTCCTTTGTGTGACAAGCACCACCGGACCATGGAGGCGACGGTTGCACCATTCAATGCTGATTACTCAATTGAGTATTTCCGATGTACCGAGAAGTTTTGTGGTAGGTGTTTCAGTGAACGTCTGGGATACGTCACGCCCAGGAGGGGAGAATCTCCCATCGTTTCACCCGACCAACCAAGGTGCGATAGACATGGTCGCCCGATGTTTATATCCAGCCTTGACCGCCAGCGAAATGTGCTCCGCTATGCGTGTCCCGACGACGAGTGCCGAGAGAGCATCGTCAAAGGATACTAGTTGCGGATCACGGCATTCGAGGAACTCGGATCAATCCACCTCGAATCCGAAGGCGTCCAACACCTCCGTCGGAACATACCTCTGGCTTTTGTTGCGACGCACCCATTCTCTCAGCGCCTGTGACTCCTGGTATTGGTGGGGCGCCAGATTAAGCGTCTCAACAACTTGGTCGAAGGAACTCACCGACGGAATGACTTGCTTGTGGGCACCTGGGTTGGTGAAATCTCGGTACTCAGGGTAGACGGCCATCGTACTCCTCCAACTGGCGGTGCGAGCATGCTACGAGGCCGGTGCACGGGTTCCAATGCCACGAAAGGGGGAGTCGCCCCCACTAGAGTGCGGTCGTTTCCCGATTTTTCACGCAGGTGGCCCGCTGCCACTAAGAGTGGGCGTATTGATCTTTCAACCCTGAAGAAGCAACACACCAAGACTTTTGGAGTTGTGAATCAGGAAACGAAGAAGAACAATCAGCGAGTGCTCAGGCCAGGACCCGCCACATTTCTCGCTACACTTGGCTGGGGAGTTGGAGAGTGTCTCTGGAAGTTATTGAAAACTGGTGCGCCCGGAGAGATTCGAACTCCCGACCTATTGCTCCGGAGGCAATCGCTCTATCCATCTGAGCTACGGGCGCACTCCGGTTCCAGTGTACATGCACAGCTTGGCCTCATCAATTGTCCGAGGCACGCACGCGCCAGTCGCTACCAGCGGTTCCTGCCGCCTCCACCGCCGCCGCGTCCGCCGCGATCTCCGCCGCGATCTTTGCCGCCGCCACCGCTGCGTTCGGTCTTAGGGCGAGCTTCGTTCACGTTCAGCGTGCGTCCGCCGATTTGTGTGCCATTCAACGCGGCAATCGCTTTGTCGCCCTCTTCCGCATTTGTCATCTCCACGAAACCGAAACCGCGGGAGCGGCCCGTGTCCCGGTCCGTCAAGATGGTGATGCGGTCAACCTGTCCGTGCGGTTCGAAGAGTTTGCGTAACTCGTCCTCTGACGTGTTGAAGTCGAGGTTGCCAACGAAAATGTTTTTCAAGCGGCTTTCTCTTTCCTCTGCGAGCTATTTGAGTGTGCGGCTTCGGCGAGACAGAGGAGGCTGGTTGGCCAGACAGCCGGAGTTGACCCGCAGTCAAATGCGGAGGAAGTATAGCAGGTTGGTTGCGTTTTCAAGCAAATACTGCCTGGCCCGATGCTTAGGGCAGGTCCAGCGACTGGATGGTCTTCTGCAAAAGGGCCGCGGAATGCCGCAGTTGGCCAATTTCCGGCTCGTCCAATTCCAGCCGGAGGACATTTTCTACTCCTCCCCGATCGATCACCGTTGGCAGGCTGAAACAGACGTCATCGAGCCCGTGAAAGTCTCGGATCAAGCTGGAGACAGACAGCACCGTATTCTGGTTGCGGAGAATGGCCTGGGTGATGCGCATCAGTCCCGCAGCCACGGCATAGTAAGTGGCGCCCTTGCGCTCGATGATCCGGTAAGCAGCGTCGCGGGTTTGCTGAAAAATCTGCTCCATGGCTGCTCGCTCGTAGGGAAGGCCCTGGGCCCGACAGAATTCCGGCAGGCGCATGCCCGCGATATTGGCGGAAGACCATACCGGCACCTCGCTGTCTCCGTGTTCGCCGATGATGAATGCGTGCACGCTGCGGGCATCGACTCCGAAGTGCTGGCTGAGCAGATAGCGAAAACGTGCGGTATCAAGGATGGTGCCTGACCCGATGACGCGCGTAGCGGGCAATCCAGAGAGTCTCCAGGCAGCATAGGTCAGGACATCGACAGGGTTGGTGGCGACGAGCAGAATTCCGTCCGGGTTGTGTCTGGCGATTTCAGGAACGATCTGCCGCCAGATGGCGGCGTTCTTCTTGACGAGATCGAGACGGGTCTCGCCGGGTCTTTGTCCCGCGCCGGCGGCCAGCACCGTCACTACGGCGCCTGCACAGTCCGCAAAATCGCCGGCCCACAGTTGCGTGGGATGACTGAAGGGCACGGCATGGTTGAGGTCCATGGCCTCGCCTTCAGCTTTGGCTCGATTGCCGTCGATCAGCACGATTTCGGCGGCCAGGCCGCTCAGCAGCAGGGCGAATGCGAAGCTCGCCCCCACGTTGCCCACACCGACCACGGCCACGCGCGTGGGGCGAGGTTGTGACACCGCTTCAGCGGTCATCGCTTCCTTCTCCGGAGAGTGGCCGGCGGCTCAACATGCCTCCACTCTCCAGTATCCTCCGGGTTGGAAGCCCAGCTGGAGTAGCCGATTCTTGGGGTCGTGCCGCTTGCCGCAGTTTGGGCACTTCAGATAGCGGCTCCAGCCCGTGCCTTTGGAGTCGTGATCTTCGGAGACGGCGAAGGTCTTGCCACAGCTGCAGGGTACGAGGTACATCCGGAGCGGCGGCGGGTTAGCCAGTCGAGGCTTGCTGCTTAACTTCAACTCTCTTCCGCCATGGCCATCGATTTCTTCTTTCGTTGATTGGCCTGCAAGACCTTCTTCCTCAGTCGCAGCGACTTCGGGGTGATTTCAACAAACTCGTCGTCGGCAATGAATTCGATGGCCTGCTCCAGGTTCAGGTTGCGGAACGGCACCAGGCGGATGGCCTCGTCGGCGGTCGAAGCCCGCATGTTGGTCAGTTTTTTCTCGCGCACCGCATTCACGTCGAGGTCGTTGTCCTTGGCGTTCTCTCCGACGATCATTCCTTCGTACAGCTCGACACCGGGACCAACAAACAGTTCACCTCGTTCCTGCAGGCCCCATAGAGCGTAAGCCGTGGAGGTGCCGGACCTGTCCGCAACCAGTGCACCGGTCAGCCGGTGTGGGATTTCTCCCTGCCATTCGGTGTATCCGTCAAACAACGCGTTCATCACGATGGTGCCGCGCGTGTCGGTCAGCAGCTGGCTGCGCAGCCCGATCAAGCCGCGGCTGGGCACCCGAAACTCGATTCGCACCCGACCGTACCCGTGATTGTGCATATTCTTAACTTCGCTCTTGCGCACCCCGAGCTGTTCCATGACCACGCCCACAAATTCTTCAGGAACATCGACCGTGAGGTGCTCCACCGGTTCCATCAGTTTGCCGTCGACGCGTTTGGTCACGATCTCTGGTTTGCCGACCATGAGCTCATAACCCTCACGGCGCATCATTTCAATGAGAATGGAGAGCTGCAACTCGCCGCGGCCCATGACCACCATCGTGTCCGTCGTTTCAGTGTCTTCAATCCGCAGGGAAACGTTGGTCAGCAACTCTTTTTGCAGACGTTCCCGCAGATTGCGGGAGGTCACGTAAGCGCCATCGCGACCCGCAAATGGCGAGGTGTTAACTGTGAACTGCATGGCGATGGTGGGTTCATCGATGGTGATATGTGGCAAGGGCGCGGGATTTTCGGCGTCAGTGATGGTCTCGCCGATGGTGATGCCTTCAACACCCGCCACCGCGATGATGTCGCCCAGCGTGGTTTCGGTGATGTCGGTCCGCTTCAGGCCAGAGAAAGAAAACAGTTTGGTGATTTTGGTCTTGTGGAGCGTCCCATCCAACTTCGCAATGGCCACGTCTTCGCCGGTGTGCATGCTTCCGTTGAATACTCGCGCGATGGCCAGCCGCCCCAGGTAGTCGCTGTAATCAAGATTGGCGACCAGGATTTGCAGCGGCCCGTGAGGATCGCCGGTGGGCGCCGGAATCGTTTTGACGATGGCCTCAAAAAGCGGCAGCAGATTCTCGCCTCCGCCTTTAATGTCGAGAGATGCCGTGCCGGCTTTGGCATTGGTATAGAGCACTGGAAAATCGAGTTGTTCTTCCTTGGCATCGAGATCAATGAATAAGTCATAGACTTCATTCAAGACTTCCTGCGGACGGGCGTCGGCACGGTCGATCTTGTTGATGACCAGAATGGGGGGCAGGTGTGCTTCCAGCGCCTTGGTAAGAACGTAACGGGTTTGCGGCAGGGGCCCTTCGCTGGCATCGACCAGCAGCATGACCCCGTCCACCATCTTGAGCGCGCGCTCTACTTCGCCGCCGAAGTCGCTATGGCCGGGCGTATCGACAATATTGATCTTCACGTCGTGATAAAAGATGGCGGTGTTTTTGGCCAGGATGGTGATGCCGCGCTCCCGCTCCAGGTCATTGGAGTCCATGACCCGCTCGATAATGTGCTCGTTGGAGCGGAAAGTACCGCTTTGCTTCAGCATGGCGTCAACCAGCGTGGTCTTGCCATGGTCGACGTGGGCAATAATTGCGATGTTACGAATGCCGGAACTCAAGAGAATCCTTTCAGAGGACGAGGCTGTGGCCTCACCTACTACTTTACTATGCGGAGGGCAGTCTGGCGACTAACTGGAGGCCGAGGGCTGGCTGAACCTGCCACCCCTGCGTGTTTCGGTGCAGGCGTCCCGGCCAAGCGATGTTCCGCCTCTTTTACCGCGCGCCGAGCCGCGAGAAACGCCTTGTTGGTGGTCGATTCTGGACCTTCCGAGTCAGTATTGGCGAAGAAGACACGGTCCATTGGTTCCCGCACCAAGGGCTGAACATTGGTATAGAGGCCGGGAGTGGACATATATAAAGGATGTCCGCGGCGGTAAATGTGAACTTCGATAGGATCGACATTTGATCCGGGAAAGAGCTTCTGGAAGTCCCGCAATACGTTCGCGGCGATCTTGCGTGTGCTCGACTCGGCGAGCAAGTAACCGCGGTCGTCCTCTTTCATGGGCGTGTAGCAGCTGATGATGTTGTACTTCTGCTTGTAGCCGGGCTGGTTGCGAACCACCCAGTCGGCAACAATGAAATCGGTGAAGGTATTTCCCGGGCACCAGGTGTCGTAGCACTTGTTGAATACCGGCTTGTCGAAAATGAGGTTCACCACCGGATAGGGGATGTAGTGGATCTGGTGCATGGCATCGCTCTGTTTCTCAGGCAAGCCTTGCACAATGCGCCGGGTGATGAACTTCGGGGTCGCCATGATGACCGCCTTGGCCGACACAGTCTTCAGTTCTGCACCTTCCATGTAGGTGACTTGCACTTCTTTCTTGCCCGGAACCACGGCAATGGTGGTGGCGCCGGAACGCATGCGGTCGGCAAACTTCGGTTGTAGAATTTCCGCCAGCCTCTTGGTGATGGCGCCCAGACCTCCAGGCCAGGTGTAAAAGTCCGGGACTACGTCATCTCTGCCGATCTCTTGCAGTTCATTGATGGCGAGCGCAGCGGCGGTCTGCTCGCTCACAGCACCCCAATTAGACGGGCCGTAGTTGTCCCACCACTGCTTGACCTCGGCCGGATATCCCTTCATGAAGTTGGCAAAGGGAACGTTGTAGAGCTCCTTGCTACGTTTGCCAAGATCAATCGCCAGTATGTCTTTCTTGAACTTCTTGAAGCCCTCGCGGACAGTCGCGGGATACGGTAGCTTGTCGAGACCCTCCGTCCAGGTATTGGCGATCCATTCGCCCTGGATAATAGTGGAATCCCGATCGTTGATCGGCAGAGGCTCGAGGCCGATTTCCTTGGCGAAGTTGAACGTGGCGCCTTCGCTTTTGGCGAGGAATGCTGATCCCGTGGCAAAGGCACTTCCATCATGTTCCATGAGGTAGGCGTTGCCGCCCCAGTGCGGTTCTTTTTCGAGCAGAAGGAAATCGCGGTCTTGCATGAAGTAGGCCGCGCTGAGCCCACTGACTCCCCCACCCACGATGACTACGTCGTGGCGGGCGGTTGCGGGTGGCAGGGTGAAGACCTTACCGTCCCGAACCTGATGGCAGATGCGGTTGTCTTCACCATCAACGGCCGGCGGCGGTGCCGTCTCCGCCGCCAGCATCGAGAGATCTACCGGACATCCCGCAGCGATCGATCCCGCCACCACGTACTTGATAAAGTCTCTGCGATTTGTGGTCATGTCCTATTCCCCTTGCGCGGTTGCCACCACTTCGGCGGTGACTTCGGTCTTTCCTTCGGCACTGGCCCGCAGCCGGTACCAGGTCACAATTGCGATCAGCGAAAACACGAAAATGATGGTCGAAATGGCGTTGATCTCCGGCGTGATGCCGCGCCGCAACCGTCCCCAGATTTCGAGCGGCAGCGTATTGTCGCGTCCGATCAAGAAAAAACTCACCGCAATCTCATCCATCGACAGGGTAAAGATCAGCAGAGCCGCGCCGATGATCGACAAACGCAGGTTGGGAATCGTTACGCGCCAGAAGGTCTGCCAATAGTTCGCGCCCAGATCGAGCGATGCTTCTTCCTGGGCGCGGTCAAGCTTCTGCAGGCCCGCGAATACCTCGGTGGTGGCGACTGAAATCAGCGCCGTGCCGTGGCCAAGCACAATCGTCAGCAGACTCAGTTTCATGTCAGCCGCGCGAAACAGCATCAGCAGCGAAAGGCCGGTAATGATTCCCGGCAGAATCAGGGGCAGAAGCACCAGTCGGCGGAACAGAGCTTTGCCTGGAAAGTTGGCGCGGTCCAAGGCCAGCGCCGCAGGGATGCCGAAGGTCAGCGAAATCGCCATGGCCGCTGCCGCCACAAGCAAACTGTTCCATACCGACGTCCAGATGGCATCGTCGGCGAAAAGCGTGCGATACCAGTCCAAAGTTAGATTGCGCGGCGGAAACCCTCCCACACCGGTTCCATTGAAGGAGTAAACAATCAGCGTGACGATGGGCAGATACAAGAAGCCGAACACCGCTGCCGCATGCCAAGGCAACCAGCGCGACCTCAGTTGTGCGCCGCCGCTCATCGGAAGCTCCATTTCTTTTCCAGGCTCTCCGAGAGGAAGAGCAGCGCCAGCACCAGCAGCAGCATGCACAGTGATATCGCCGCTCCCAGCGGCCAGTTGTAAGCTGCGCCGAACAGGCTCACAACGATGTTCGAAATCATGATTCCGCTTGGCCCGCCCAGCAGTAGCGGCGCCAGAAAATCTCCCAGGCTGAGGACAAACGCGAAGGTCGCCCCGGCCAGCACTCCAGGAATCGAGAGCGGAAAGATCACTCGCCAGAAGGTCTGAAACGGCGACGCGCCCAGATCATGCGACGCCTCCACCAGATTCCGCGGAATGTGCTCGAGCGATGCGTAGATTGGCAAAAAGGCAAACGGTGTATAGATGTGGGTGAGCGTCAGTACCACGGCAAAGGGACTGTACAGCAGGAAATCCAGCGGATGTTGGGTCAGGTGGACATACTGCAACAGCGTGTTCAGCACGCCATCGCTGCCCAGGATCGTCTTCCAAGCGTAGGCGCGAACCAGATAGCTGACCCACAGCGGAATAATGACTAACTGATAAAAGAGGTCCTTTCTTGCTCCCGCATGAAACGACAAGTAATACGCCAGCGGGTAGCCCAGGAGCAGCGAAAACACCATCACCCGCGCCGCAATCCACATCGAGCGGAACAACGTTTGCAGATAGACGTTCACTCGCAAGAGATCGCGATAGTTGTCGAGCGACCAGGAATGAACGATCGTCTGCGACGGCGAGACCGACCAGAAGCTGTAACAGAAGAGCAAGCGCATAAGGAACCAGCAGGAACACGGCCACCCATAACAGCGGAGGCACGGTGATCGCGGCCCGATAGGCACGGGAAAACATCAGAGTTCTTTCCTCAGACTTGCGAACCGCGACAGCATCTTCCGGAGAGAATTCCAGTTCCAGGTCGCCGTGCCAGTGGTCGCGTGTCGCGGTGCGTATGGACAGCTTCAATCCGTCAGCACACTCCACCTGCAATAACTCGGTGGAGCCGTGAAACGCCTGATGACACACGCGGCCGCGAAACCGGACCACGTTGACGCCGGCGCTCCCCACGGCTGAATTCACCACCCGCAGATTCTCCGGCCGCAACGAGAACAGTACCGGCCCATCCGGCAAGCCCACCGGCCAGTCCAGCGAATGGCAACGCACCACGCCTCCCTGTACTTCTCCCGGAAGCAGGTTGGTGTGCCCGATGAACTGTGCCGTATATGCGGTCGCCGGCCGGCCGTAAATCTCCCGGGGTGATGCAATCTGCTCCAGTTCTCCCAGCCGCAGGAGCGCAATGCGGTCTGACATGACCATGGCTTCCTCCTGGTCGTGAGTCACGAACACGAACGAAATGCCAACCTCGCGCTGCAGTGATTTCAATTCCACCTGCATCTGCCGCCGCAGGTTAGCGTCGAGTGCGGAAAGCGGCTCATCCAATAATAGGAGTCGAGGCCGGTTCACCAGGGCACGCGCCAGGGCGATGCGTTGCTGCTGCCCGCCACTGATCTTTGCCGGCTTGGACTTGGCATATGCCGTCATCTTGACCATAGCCAAGGCCTGCTCCACTCGGCTGGAGACATCTTCCTTCACTACTTTGGCCACGCGCGGCCCGTAGCCTACGTTTTCCTCTACCGTTAAGTGGGGAAATAAGGCGTAGTGTTGGAAGACTGTGTTCACCCGCCGACGGTAGGGTGGTAAGACGTCGAGCCGCTGGTCCTCCATCCAGATCTCGCCAGAACTGGCACTCTCGAAACCGGCAATGATGCGCAGCAGGGTCGTCTTCCCCGAACCGCTCTCTCCGAGGATGGTCAGAAATTCGCCTTCAGCAATCTGCAAAGAAATGTCGCGCAGCACCGGATTCTTGCCAAACGATTTGGCGATATTACGAATGGAAAGTAAGGGCTGCGCCGCAGAACTGGCGCGACCAGCAAGCGAACCTTCGGTGGTAGTAGCCATGAGTTCAGTAGCGCCGCCGCCCAATAAAAACTACTGCGCCGCTTTCACTTCATTCCAAATCTCGTTGTACTTTGCCCGCCGCGGAACGTTCTGCCAGAAGTAGAGCCGCTTCTGATAGTTATCCACATCATCGAGATGCAGACTCTTGACCTCTTCGGGGGTCATGTGATGTGCCGCCTGCGGGTTCGCTGGAGTGTAGCCGGTGATGTCCGTCACCTTCTTCTGTGTCTCCGGCCCAATCATGTACTCCAGAAACTGCTGGGCCAGTTCTTTGTTCTCACTGCCTGCGGTGATCATCAGGTGATCGATCCAGCCTGTCGTATTTTCCTTGGGGATGGTCTCACCCACAGGAAAGTTGATCTTGCGCAGCTGGTTGGTCATGAGCGGCCAACCCATCGCAGCCACGACTTCGTGGTTCTGGAACAGATTGGTCAGTTCGCCGCCGGTCGACCACATCTTGCGAACGTTCGGCTTCAACTCCAGCAGCTTCTTTTTGACCGCCTCCAATTGTTCGTCACTCAGGTTGTAGAGCTGGCTGGGGTCGGGTTTATCGAAACCGAGCACCTGAGCCGCCATGTACACCGTGGAAAGATCGTCCCACACCGAAATCTTGCCGCGATATTTTGGGTCCCAGAACACGTTCCAACTGTCGGGCGGGCTAGGAAACGCAGACGTGTCATAAATGAGGGGGTCGGGGCCCCACATGAAAGGCACGCCAAAAACCTGACCTTTCAGCCGCACCAACGGCAGGGAAGTGAGTTGTGGAGAAAGCTGACTGTAGGTCGGCAGTTTAGAGAGATCGAGTGACGCCGCCAGTCCCGCCGCCGCAATGGAAGTTGCCACGTCGCTCGAAGGCGAGATCACGTCATAATTGCCGGCGCTCCCACCCCGCAGTTTGGCCACCAACTCGTCGCTCGATCCCATGTAGGAAGCGGAAACTTTGCAGTGGTATTGCTCCTCAAAGCCCCGCACAAAAGACGGGTCGGCATAACCTTCCCACACCAGCAGATTGAGCGTAGGCGTTTTCTTCTTGCACGCTCCAGCTAGAAGCAGTACGCACGCCATCAAAATCAAGAACCCAACGCGACGCCTCATTAGTGTGAGCCCTCCGAGTTTGCCTTGGCGGCGTTCCAGTTCGGGGACTGGTATACCACTTTGCCGCCCACCATGGTCAATAGGACTTCGGTCTTGCCGATTTCTGTCGGCTCAATCCGAAACAGGTCTTGGGAAAGCACGATCAAGTCCGCCAATTTGCCCGCTTCCAGCGAGCCTTCGTTCTTCTCGCGATGCCCGGCATAGGCTGCGCCCAGAGTGTAGCCTTTGATCGCATCTTCCAGGCTGATTCTCTCCTTCGGGACGAAGCCGCCTGGCGGATCGCCCTCCGTGGTTTGACGCGTCAGTGCGTTCTGTACCCCCGGCCACGGATTCAGCGTGACGATCGGCCAATCGCTGCCGAAAGCCAGGACTCCTCCGCCGGACTCCACGCTATGCATTGCCCATGCGCGTTGTGCCCTCTGCGGCCCTACATTCCCTGACCAGAGTTTCATCACATCGTCATCCGGATAAGAGTGCAACGGCTGAAAACTTGCGATAATGCCCAGCTTGCCGAAGCGCGGAATATCTGCGGCTGACGCATCCTCGATGTGCTCAATGCGGTGGCGGGCATCGTGGGTGTGGTTAGTCTTCTGTGCGCCTTCGTATGCGTCCAGCGCCAACCGGATGGCCCGGTCACCGATGGCGTGAGTGAAGACTTGTATTTTCTGGCGGTCCAGTTCCAGCACGGCTTGTTGATACTTTTCCGGCGCCCACCAAAGTTGCCCGGAGTTCGAATCGTTGGCGTAAGGCTCGAGCATGGCCGCGGTGCGAGTCTCGATCACTCCGTCGAGAAAGAACTTTGCCTTGCCTGCAGCCAGCCAGTCGTCGTGGTAATGGCCCGCGGCAGTCTTGATCTCACGCACTTGGTCTTTTGTCAGCGCCGGCGGCTGGATGCGGAGTGCAATGTCGAAACGGACCGTCAGGTTTCCGGCACGCCGCATCTCGTCGTATGCCTCGAGACTGTGGAAGTCGCCGCCACGCATACTGACTCCGTCGGGACTGATGGCGCGGACAAGTCCCACGTGATTCGCCTCTCGCATGCCGCCCACCAGAGCCGCGATCACTTGTTCGTGGCTGGGTAGAGGAATCGCACGCCGGACTACGTCGTCGGCTGCATCTTCTTTAATGGCGCCCGTGGGTTCGCCAGTCTTGTCGTCACGGACGATGGTCCCGCTGGGTGGATCGGGTGTGTTCCGTGTGACTCCCGCCGTTTGTAGTGCTTTGCTATTCGCCCACCAGGTATGGCCGTCAAATCCTTCCAAATAGACCGGGCGGTCAGGAACCACTTCGTCGAGATACTTCTTGTCGGGCAAACCCGAAGGCTTGAACACGGTGTAGGCCCAACCTCGCCCCAGGACCCAGGGCTGGTCAGGGTGGGCGGCGGCATAAGTCCTGACTCGCTGTTGAATCTCCTCTACAGTCTTTGCATCTTCGAGATTCACCTGCATCAGGCTCAGCGATCCGTCGAGAAAGTGGATGTGACAATCGGTGAAGCCCGGCAGCACCAGCCGTCCGCCTGCATCTATGGTCTTGGTCGCGCCGCCTTGATACGCGGCAATGTCGCGCGCACTACCGACCGCCAGGATCCGGTCTCTGCGGATGGCAATGGCTTCGGCCCATGGATGTTTGGCATTCACGGTGTAGACTCGGGCATTCACAATCACGGTGTCTGCCGCGGGGTGTTTCTGGTTGTCTGCCACAGCAGAACTGGCTGCCAGCAAAAGGAGAGCCAGCCATGGTGCCGCCCGAAAATCCGTCAATTCGAACAATCTCCGCTCCCTCGGATGCTGCTAGAACGTCGGCGGTGTATTTACCCACAGCACCCAGGTCTCACTGCGGCCCGGGTTCAACCAGCGGTGCGGGGTGGCGCTCTCAAAATAGAAACTGTCCCCGGTCCGCAGGCGGTATTCTTCTTCCTCGACAGAAATTCGCAGCTCTCCCCGCAGCACGTACAGAAACTCTTCGCCTTCGTGAGCGTACGATTCCCCACTGCCTGCCTTTGGTGCGATGCGAAAAAGATGGGGTTCCATCACCGTATTTCCCCACGCCAGCAGTTCCATGCGAACTCCCGGCCCGGCCTCCAGAATCTTGCGTTTTCCCGGCGACACCAGCCGGCCTTTCGATTCCGTTGCGTCGAAGAAATCGAGGATGTTGGTCTGGTAAAAGAGCGCTAATCTTCGCAGCGTGCTAACCGATGCGCTCATCTGCGAACGTTCGAGGGCGCTGAGAAAGCCGACGGAGATACCGACCCGCCTCGCCACCTGGGCCAGAGCCAGCCCGCGTTGCTGCCGGAGTTGGCGCAGATGGGCTCCGATGGCGCCACTGGTCCCGTTCGCAGGCGCTCGCACCCGTCCCTCCCGCCGCAACAGTTGGACGATTGCGGGAGCATTCAGACCCCGCACTTTGCGCAAGAAGCGCGCCCGTTTCAACAGTTTCACATCTTGCGGGGTGTATACGCGATACTGGCTGGCAGTGCGGCGGGGACGGGTCAGACCGAGGCGTTCCCAGGAGCGGATCACCGAGGGAGAGACACCGGCCAGACGGGCCACCTCTCCGATCTTCAAAAACGGTTTTGGCGCGGCGGATTTCATTTTACAAAATCACGCACTCCGAGTATTTTCGAGGCGTTCCCAAGAGCCATTTTTTACTTGACAGTCAAGGGCCAGTTTCACTAACCTTGCGCGATTATAGCAAGGTTTGTTTTTCGCGCAAGCACGGGTTTCGGCAATCTTCACCGACAATTCGGAGGGACTTCAAATGCACCCGTCTCGGACGTGTTTTGGGTGGTCTCGAACGTTGGCTGTGCTGGGTTTGATTGCGCTCCTCGCCTGTCCGCTTTGGGGGCAAGGCACCGGCGGCAGGATTTTTGGCCGGGTCGCCGATCCCACCGGCGCGTTGTTGCCTGGCGTGAAAGTCTCGCTGGTCAACGACGCCACCGGCGTGAGCCGCGAAACCACGACCAACGAAAGCGGCGACTACACCTTCGTCGAGGTTCCCGCCGGTTCCTACAGCGCGAGTTTTGACCTAGCCGGATTCAAGAAGAACGTGCGGCATGATGTGGTGTTGCAGGTCAACGCCATACTCACTCTTAACATGGTCATGCAGATCGGACAGGTCCAGGAGATCGTTGACGTTACTTCCGAAGCTCCCTTGGTCGAAACCACCAGTACCCAGTTGGGCGCGGTGGTCGATGACCGTTCGGTGAGCCAACTTCCGCTCAACGCCCGCGATACCTATCAGTTCCTTCAGCTTCAACCTGGGGTCATGTCCACCGTCGGGTCAAGCAACACCACCATTTACGGAAGCGACAAGGCCGGTGCGGTTTCAGTCAACGGCGGCCGCGGCCGTTCCAACAACTTCAGCGTGAATGGCGGCGACGCCAATGACCAATTCGTAAACCTGCCCACCGTGCAGCCCAGCCCCGACAGCATCCAGGAGTTTCGGGTCCTTACCAATACATTTGACGCGGAGTACGGACGCAACTCCGGGTCCGTGGTGAACGTGGTGACCAAGTCGGGCAGCAACGAATTTCACGGCAACGTTTACGAATTCTTCCGCAATACCGTGTTGAACTCGCGCAATTACTTCGATCCGACAACGCCCCAGTTCAACCAGAACCAGTTTGGCGGAACGTTTGGTGGCCCCATCAAAAAGGACCGGACATTCTTCTTTGCATCCTACGAGGGCCGCCGTATTCGCCAGGGGATTACTTCCACCGCAGTGACTCTGCCAAGCGCGCAGGAGCTTCCGACTGCGAGCCACCAATTCGCGGATTTCTCGGACACCGGCGGCTTCGGCGGAAATTTGGCGAACTCAAGCATTCTGGCAAGCCGGCCCGGCTGCCAGGCAGCGATTACCGCCCGCGGAGGCGCCGCGCTCGCCGATGGAGTCGCGTACGCTTCCATCTTTCCCAGCAGCGTCATTCCTCTGGCTTGTATGGATCCGACGGCTGTGGACTTGTTGCAGTTCGTTCCCAGTTCATCGGTGACCATTCCCGTCCAGCCCAGCCGCGGAGACCAGGGCACATTCCGCTTCGACCACCACATCAACGAGAAGCAAAGCCTCAGCGTCTACTACTACATTACCGATGACCACACTCTGCAGCCCTTCGCCAACTTCCAGTTGACGGGCGCAAATGTCCCAGGGTTCGGCAGCATCATCAACGAACGCTACCAGCAATGGAATATTAGTCATACCTGGACGTTGACGAACAATATGGTCAACGAGTTTCGTTTTAACTACAACCGTGAAGCGCAGCGGACTTTCCAACACCCGCAGAATACGAGTCTGGTGCAGCAATCTTGCCCGCCTGCGCCGTCCTGGCTTACGAACGTTACCGGCCCAGTGCCGTGCTTCTCGGATGGCACCACGACGAACTCCACCGGCATTCATCCCGGGCTGGGACCGGACCGCGAAGGTTTGCCGTTTATGCAGGTCTCCGGCGGCTTCGCACTGGGCAACAATGCCGAAGGAGAGCTTCCGCAGGTGGGAAATTCATTTCAGTGGTCGCGATACTCTCACCAAGGTTTCCGGAAATCACACCTTCAAGTTTGGCGCAGATGTGCGTCGCCAGCGCTTTGACCAGACGCTGTACTTCAACGTCAGTGGCGAATACTTCTATTTCGGCGGCGGTCCTAACGATCCCGCAGCCGATAATGGCAATCTTTATCCCAACTATCTGCTGGGTTTGCCGGACCAGTATGGGCAAGGCTCGGCGCAGACGGAAAACGTGCGCAGCACATCCCTCTTCCTCTTTGCCCAGGACAGCTGGAAGATCAAACCAAACATTACGCTGAACTATGGTTTGCGCTGGGAGTTCAACACACCTATCGCCGATATCGGCCATCGCGTGCAGACCTTCAGGCCGGGCCAGGTCAGTACCACCTATCCTTGCCTCAATACCGTCAATACCGATTGCACCGCGCAGTCTCCAGTTGGGCTCGTAGTGCCCGGTGATGCAGGTGTTCCGAACGGCCTGACCCAGACTTACTACAAAGCCATCGCGCCCAGAGTTGGCATCGCCTGGAGTCCGGGCAGTTCCGGAAAGACCAGTATCCGCGCCGGTTGGGGTCTTTTCTACAATCCCATCGAACAACTCGTGCTCGAACAGTTCAGTGCCGAGCCGCCTTTCGGTGGCAGCATTATCCTGAGCAATACCCAGTTCAACACTCCATTCCTTGGCCAGGATGGAACCCTGTTCCCCAACGTGTTCAACGGCGTCATCACTCCCAAGCCGGGGACACCGATTGATTGGGGTCTCTACGAACCGATTCTGCTGTTCGGCCAATTCCAACCCCACATGCGCAGCCAATATTCCGCGCAGTACAACCTGACCGTGCAAAGGGAATTGACGCGCGACATCAAGTTACAGGTCGGTTACGTCGGATCACAGGGCCATCGTCTCCTGGCGACCCACGACGTTAACTTCGGCAACGCGCAAACTTGCATTGACCTGAACAATATCTCCGTCGCTGCGAATGATCCAAATCTGGCCTGCGGTCAATTCTTTGCGGATAGTTCCTTCGACATCGCAGCGGGCGAAATACCAGCGGGAATGACGCTGCATCTGCCCTACGGTCCGCAAGCCACGGTCACCGGGCCTAACCCTAGCCCCATCACCTTGGTCGGCCTTCGCCCCTTTTCATCTCCATTGTGCAACCCCCTTACCGGCGCAGGCTGCCCCGCGAGCGGCGTTCCAGTCTTTTCAAGCATTTTCGCCCAGGACACCATCGCCAACTCCGCCTACAATTCGCTTCAAGTCTCGCTCGAAAAGCGCTTCGCCCACGGCCTCCAGTTCACCATGGCTTATACCTTCAGCAAGTCAATCGACCAAGCCTCCAGTTTCGAAGGTATCCTGAACCCCATCGATCCTCGGCTGAGCCGTTCGCTATCGCTCTTCGATGCGCGCCACCGTTTTGTCCTGAGTTATTACTGGGAGGTCCCGGTGCGGAAGTACGACGGCGCAATGGGCAAGCTCCTGGACGGCTGGGCCCTTTCGGGGATCACCACATTCCAAACCGGATTTCCGATCCGGATCACCTCCGACGCCGACAACGAGCTGATGGACAGCTTCGACTTTGAACTACCGGGAGAGCCCGACCAGATCGCTCCATTTACGACGCAAAGGCCACAAACCCACGGGAGCTACTATTTCAATCCGGCCGCCTTCACCGAGGATACGACGGTGGATCCTAGTCTCTTCGGCCGAATCGGAAACGCTCCCCGTACCATTTGTTGTGGGCCGCACATCAGCAACACCGACTTCGCCGTTCTCAAGAACATCGCCTTGTCAGACACTAAGAAATTTGAATTCCGCGCCGAGATGTTCAACCTTTTCAATCACACACAATTCTTCAATCCCGACGGCAACAGCAGCGACGGCACGCAATTCGGCCAGGTTACACAGGCACGCGACCCGCGGGAAGTGCAGTTTGCGCTAAAATTCTATTTCTAGTCCCACAGCCCGGGCGGCCTCGACCGCCCGGCTATTCTAATGGCTGCCAGAGGCGGCTTGAGATTTCTCGGAGACCCAGATGTACCCCGACCTGCAGCAGGAGATTTCCACCTTTGAGCGTCGCACGCCCAAATCGGCCGAATCCCACAAGCGCAACCTGAAGCGCATTCCGCTTGGCGTAGCCAGCAACTACCGCGCCTACGATCCTTATCCGATTTTCGTGAAAGAGGGCAGCGGCTCTCATTTTCGCGACCTCGACGGCAACGACTACATCGATCACAACCTTTGCTTCGGCGCGCTCATGGCCGGGCATTGCCATCCTGCCGTCATGAAGGCTGTCCAGGCCCGGCTCAGCACGGGGACGATGTTCGGCATGCCGCACGACATGGAATGGCAACTGGCCGAGGAAATCGCCCAGCGTTTTCCGGTCGAGATGGTGCGCTTCGGCTCCAGCGGAACCGAAGCTACCATGCACGCCTGCCGTCTGGCCCGCGCCGCCACCGGCCGCGACAAGATCCTGAAGTTCGAAGGTGGATACCACGGTCTGCATGACACCGCGCTGGTCAGCGTGAAGCCTCACGCGCCTGAATTCGGCGACATCAATGCTCCCACTTCTGTCCCCGGCGGCCTCGGCGTTCCCAAGGCTGCCATCGCGAACGTGCCGATCGCTACCTTCAACGATCTGGCCAGCGTCGAACTTCGCTTCAAGCAGAACCCCGGCGAGATTGCCGCGATCATCCTCGAACCTATTCTGATGAACGTGGGTCTCTGCATGCCACAACCCGGATTTCTGCAAGGTCTTCGCGACATCTGTACCAAAAACGGCGCGTTGCTGATCTTTGATGAAGTTAAGACCGGCGCCAAACTGGGCTGGGGTGGGGCTTCCGAATATTTCAACGTCAAGCCCGATATGATCTGCCTGGCAAAATCGATTGGTGGCGGCCTGCCACTGGCGGCATTCGGCACCCATAAATCCGTGATGGACCTCATTTCGCAGCACAAAGTTTTTCACGGGGGGACCTACAACACCAATCCGGTGTCGATGGCCGCGGGCCTGGCTACGTTCAGTGCGGTGCTTACTCGCGAGAATTATGCCCATGTCGAAAAACTGAGCAAGAAACTGGTCGAAGGCTATCGCAAGACGCTGGCGAAGACTGGCCTGCAGGGCTACGTCGCTGTGGCGGGGGCCAATGGGGCGCTGATGCTTTACCCCAAAGAGATTCGCAACTACCGCGACTGGACTACCGTCGACATCGACTTGTGGCGGCACTACTGGTTCGGCATGGTCAACCGTGGCGTCATGCCGCAACCTTACTGGTGGGACGAGCAGTGGACCATCTCGGTACAACACACCGAGGCCGACATCGACAAGCACCTCGCGGCCTTCGCGGATGTGGCACCGGCGCTTGCGAAAGCCCAACAGGAGCGCACCGCGGAGCCAGTGGCCCACTAGAGGTCGCGTGGGGACAGCCCTCGGCTGTCCCGCGGAGCCAAGCTCCGCAGATCGAGCTTAAGGAGAACGATCTGTCAGCCAACGACACCAACCAGCCTCACTTAAAGCGTGTCCTTGGCCGTTGGGATCTGGTTTTGTTGTTTGTGGTCGCCGTCTTCAACCTGAACGTGGTTCCGTCGATCGCCGCCAACGGCGGAGTCACCGTCTGGCTGTGGCTCATCGCACTGCTGCTTTTCTTTTGGCCGCAGGGCATCGCCGTCCTCGAGCTCGCCCACCGCTTTCCAGGAGAAGGCGGCGTCTACCTGTGGGCCAAGGAAGTGTTCGGCGACTTCCATGGTTTCCTCTCCGGTTGGTGTTACTGGACCAACAACATGCTGTATGTGCCCACGGTCATGCTGTACTTCGTGGGCGTCTCGGTCTTTGTGCTGGGGCCCGGCCACGCGGCCTTGGCCGACAGCAAGGTGTTTGCGCTGACTGCGTCCATCGTCTTACTGGCTTTGCTGACGGTGCTGAACATTGTGGGATTGAGCGTGGGCAAGTGGCTGAACAATCTGGGTGGGATTGGCACCGGCATCGCCGCCGCTACACTGATCGGCCTGGGTGTGATTGTTTTTTCGCGTTTCGGAACTTCGATCACGTCGGCGGACTTCAAGGTTCCCGCGGATCCGCGCTTCGTGTTGAATTCTTTCGGCGTGATCTGTTTTGGGTTGGTCGGATTGGAATTGGCTTCGGTGATGGGTGACGAGATTCGCGATCCCGCGCGCACTTTGCCGGGTGCAGTCGCGTGGGGTGGCGTGGTCAGTGGCCTGCTATATATCGGCAGCCACCCTGACGCTACTGATTGCCGTCGGCAAGAACGACATCAGCGTGCTGCAGGGAATCGTGCAAGCCGTCAGTCACATGGCAGCCAAAGTCGGCGTTGCATGGATCGTCGCTCCGTTTGCGCTGATGTTGAGTCTATCGATCGCAGGGATTGGTTCGGCGTGGATGGGCGGTTCGGCCCGGATTCCGTTCGTCGCCGGACTCGACTCTTACATGCCGTCGTGGCTGGGCAAGGTGCATCCGCGCTATGCCACGCCCTACGCGGCGCTGATCGTGCAGTTTGTGGTGTCATTGGGGCTTTGTATCATTAATTTTGCCGCCTCCGGCGGCGTGCAGGAAGCGTTTCAGACCATGCTGTCACTGGCGGTGGTATTGCAACTTGTGCCTTTCATTTATGTTTTTGCGGCGCTGCTGAAATTTGCCTTCGCCGAGTCGGCCGGGAACGCGCGTTACAGCAAAAGCGTTCTGATATTGGCCGGCGGGAGTGGCCTGCTTACGACGATTCTCGGAATCGTGGTGGCTTTTTCCCCGGCAAAGCAGATCACTTCAGTTTGGCGTTACGAAGTGACCATGTTTGGTCTGACTCTGTTCTTCATCGCGCTGGCCGCATTCTTTTTCTTTGTCTACGGCCGACGCAAGCTAGCGCTGGCTCTTAAATAGGAGGTTTCTATGCCCGGTGGGGTCAAAACTGATGTCCGGACTTATCAGATGTACGTGAACGGCGAGTGGGTCGACAGCAAGTCGAACAAGACGTTTCCTGTTTACGACCCCGCCACGGAAGAGGTCATTGCCCAGGTTCCCGACGGCAATGCCGATGACGTCAATCGCGCCGTTGCCGCCGCCAAGGCCGCGTTCGAAGACGGCCCCTGGGCAACTACTACCGCCCAGGAGCGCGGCCGCGTGCTTTTCCGTCTGGCCGATAAGATTCGGCAGAATGCTCCCATGCTTGCCGAACTCGAAGCCCGCAACACCGGCAAACCCATCGTCGAGGCCGAATTCGACATCACCGATACCGCCACCTGCTTCGAGTATTACGGCGGCCTGGCCACCAAGATTCAGGGATCGGTGAATCCGGTGCCCGACAACGCCGTCAGCCTTACCCTCAAGGAGCCCATCGGCATCGCCGGACAGATCATTCCCTGGAACTATCCTCTGATGATGGCTGCCTGGAAGCTTGCGCCTGCGCTGGCTGCCGGATGTACCTGCGTCCTGAAACCCGCGGAGCAGACGCCCATCACCGCGCTCGAAATGGCGAACTGGCTGGCCGATGTCGGTCTGCCTCCTGGGGTCGTCAACATCATCACCGGATTCGGCGAGAGCTGTGGTGCTCCGCTGGTGCAGCATCCCGACGTCAACAAGATTGCCTTCACCGGCAGCGCTGCTGTGGGCAAGATCATCGTTAAACAGGCGGCCGACACGGTGAAGCGCGTGACCCTCGAACTCGGCGGCAAGTCTCCAAACATCTTTTTCGCCGACGCCGACTTCGAAGCCGCCATCGACGGTGCTCTCTTCGGGGTCTTCATCAACCAGGGAGAAGTTTGCTCCGCTGGCAGCCGCATCCTGGTCCAAGAAACCGATCTACAAGAAGTTTGTGGATGCCATGACCGAGAAGGCGAAGAAGATCAAGCTGGGAGCGCCTCTCGACCGCGACACGAAGATGGGCCCGCTGGTCAGCAAAGATCAGTACGACCGGGTACGGTCTTATCAGGAAGTGGGCAAGAAAGAGGCGAAGCTGGCATTCGGTGGAGGCCGCGCCGAGCAGTTTGCCAAAGGCTATTACGTGCAGCCGACCATCTTTTACGACGTAACCAACAGCGCCCGCATTGCCCGCGAAGAGATCTTCGGCCCCGTGGCCACCGTCATTCCCTTTGATGACGAAAAAGACGCGGTCAAGATTGCCAACGACTCACCCTACGGCCTCGCAGCCGCCGTCTGGACCCGCGACATTTATAAGGCGTTCCGTGCCGTCAAGGCGATTCGCGCCGGTATTGTCTGGGTGAATCATATGCAGCCTACTTATGTGGAAGCGCCCTGGGGAGGCTACAAGCAATCCGGTTTCGGACGCGAGCTCGGTCCCGGAGGCATCGAAGAATATCTCGAAACCAAACAGGTGCACATTAACCTGAACGAAGCACCCATCGGCTGGTACTGAAAGGTGTAAGACTAGAAACTAGAAACCAGAAACTGGAAACTGATTTCAATGCCGACTATTCAATTACGAACAACCATCCCCGGTCCGAAATCCAAAGCGCTGGCGGAACGCCGCGCCAACGCCGTCCCCCGTGGCCTGTCGCATGGCACGCCGGTCTATGTATCGAAAGCCCAGGACGCCTGGATGGAAGATGTCGACGGCAACCGTTACATCGACTTTGCCGGAGGCATTGGCTGCATCAACGTGGGCCATCGCCAGGAACCAGTACTTTCCGCCATCCGCGAGCAACTCGATCGCTTCCTGCACACCTGCGTGCAGGTCACGCCGTACGAGAATTACGTGCGTCTCGCCGAGCGCATGAATGAAGTGACGCCCGGCAAATTTCCCAAGAAGACATTGTTCGTAAACTCCGGCGCTGAGGCTGTCGAAAACGCCGTGAAGATCGCCCGTGCCCACACCGGCCGCACCGGGATCATCGCCTTCGAAGATGCCTTCCACGGCCGCACCATGATGACTCTTGCCCTCACCAGCAAGACTCATCCTTACAAGGCCGGCTTTGCGCCATTTCCCGGTGACGTGTACCGCATTCCCTACGCCTATTGTTATCGCTGTTCCTACTCGCTCAAGTACCCGTCGTGCGATCTGTTCTGCGCGCGCCATTTGGAGGACACCTTCAAACGCGTGGTCGCATCGGAAGATGTCGCCGCAGTGATCGCCGAGCCGGTGCTGGGCGAAGGCGGATTCGTCGTCCCCCCGCCGGATTATTTCCGCGTTCTCATCGACATCTGCCGCAAGCACGGCGTGCTCTTCATCGCCGACGAAGTGCAAAGTGGCTTCGGCCGCACCGGAAGGCTGTTTGCCAGCGAGCATTACGGAATCGAACCTGACATTCTGGTGTCGGCCAAATCCATCGGCGGCGGCCTGCCCCTGGCCGCCATCACTGGGCGCGCCGAAATCATGGATGCTCCCGGCCCCGGCGGCCTGGGTGGTACATTCGCCGGAAATCCGGTTTCCTGTGCCGCCGCACTCGCCGTGCTCGAAATGTTCGATCGTGAGAATCTCTTGCGCCGCGCCAATGAGATCGGAAACCACTTTCAGAAGCGCGCCAAAGAATGGCAGAGGCGCTGGTCCATCGTCGGCGATGTCCGCGGCTTGGGTGGCATGCAGGCCATCGAGCTCGTAAAGTCCGCCGAGACTCGCGAACCGGCAGCTGATGAGACCAAGCAAATCACACAATACTGCTACGAGCACGGCCTGATCACGATCACGGCCGGATCCTATTCCAATGTGATCCGTGTATTGGTTCCGCTCGTCGTCACCAACGAGCAAATGGACGAAGCTCTCGACGTGCTGGAGGCTGCGCTGCAGATGGTCGGCGATCACCACGGCGCCGTGGCACAGGTCACCTAACTCGCTTTGAAAGGGCGCGGCTTCAGCCGCGCCGTTCACGATTTATATTTGATTCGCGGCTTTAGCCGCTGAGGGAAGCCATGCCGGTTGTCGCACCTCCAATTACGAAAGTCCCAAATTTCATCAATGGCGCTTGGGTGGAATCGCACGCTCCTGAATGGCTCGACGTGACCAACCCCGCCACTGGCGAGACGATTGCCCAAACGCCGCTCTCCAATGCCGCCGAAGTCGCCGCTGCCGTGGAAGCCGCTGCCGCTGCTTATCCCGATTGGCGCCGCACTCCGCCTGAAGACCGCATCCAGCCGCTCTTCAAGCTGAAGCAACTTCTCGAAGATCACATTGATGAACTCGGCCGCATCATCACCCAGGAAAACGGCAAGACCTTCGCCGAAGGCAAAGCCGAGCTGCGCCGCGCCATCGAGAATGTCGAAGTCGCCTGCGGCATTCCCATGATGATGCAAGGCTACAACCTCGAAGACGTCGCCCGCGGCATCGACGAAATCATGATCCGCCAGCCGCTCGGCGTCGTCGCCGCGATTACTCCTTTCAATTTCCCCGGCATGATTCCATTCTGGTTTCTGCCATACGCCATCGCCTGCGGCAACACCTTCATCCTCAAGCCTTCCGAGCGAGTGCCGCTGACCATGCGCCGGGCCTTCGAACTCATCGAGCAGACCGGCTTACCCAAGGGTGTGGTCAATCTGGTGAATGGCGGCAAAGACGTGGTCAACGCTCTGCTCGATCATCCCAAAGTCCGGGCGATTAGCTTTGTAGGATCCACGCCAGTCGCAAGACACGTCTATGCGCGCGCCGGCGCCAACGGCAAGCGCGCGCAATGCCAGGGCGGCGCCAAGAACCACGTCATCGTTCTGCCCGACGCTGACATGGCCATGGCCACGCAGATCATCAGCGACAGCGCCTTCGGATGTGCCGGACAGCGTTGCCTGGCGGTGTCGGTCGCGGTCACGGTCGGCGAGGCGCAGAAAACATTCCGTGACTCCATCACCGAAGCGGCCGCGAACCTGCGCGTCGGCAACGGCCTCGACGAAGGCGTACAGATGGGGCCAGTGATCACTCCTCAGAGCAAGTCGCGAGTCGAATCTCTGATCGCAACCGGAGCCAAGCAGGGCGCGAAAGTTCTGCTCGACGGCCGCAATGCCAAAGTCCCCAAGTACGAAGCCGGAAACTTCGTGAAACCGACCATCCTCGACAATGTTCCCGCCACCAGCGAACTCGCCGACACCGAAATCTTCGGCCCGGTCCTCAGCCTGATTCACGCCGACGACATGGACGACGCTCTCGCATTTCTCGAGCGCAGCCCCTACGGCAATCAGGCGTCTCTATTTACTTCCAGCGGCGCGGCCGCGCGGCGCTTTCGCTACGAAGCCCCGGCGGGCAATATCGGCATCAACATCGGAGTCGCCGCTCCCATGGCCTATTTCCCCTTCAGCGGCTGGAAAGACAGCTTCTTCGGAATCATGCACGGCCAGGGCCGCGACGCCGTCGAGTTCTACACCGAAAAGAAAGTCGTGGTCGAACGCTGGGCAAAAGAGCATTCGCGCAAGTTTTGACTTCCTTTGTGTACCTTTGTGTCCTTTGTGGTTTAGAAGCTGTTCCAACCACAAAGGACACAAAGGTACACAAAGGAAAACCCGAGGGTTTCATGTCTGACACCATCCAGAAATACAAAGACTACGTAATGACCGGCTTCATGAAGTCGGTCGTCCCCATCGTCGTGGACCACGCCAGCGGCGCCACCGTCACCGATGTCAACGGCCGCGAGTACCTCGACTGCTTCGCCGGAATTTCGGTTGTCAACGCCGGCCACAACAATCCCCAAGTCATCGCTGCCGCCAAAGCCCAGATGGACAAGCTGGTCCATTGCGCTTCGTACATCTATCATGCAGCAGCCGGTCGCCGATCTGGCCGAGAAGATCGCTCAAATCGCTCCCCGCGGCCTTACCAAAACTTTCTTCGGCAACGGCGGCGCCGAGGCCATTGAAGGTGCCATGAAGCTGGCGCGTCTCTACACCGGCAAACACGAGTTCATCGCTCTCCACGCCAGCTTTCACGGACGCAGTTGGGGAACTCTCAGCATCACCGGCAACCAGGGACGCAAGAAACGCGGCGGCCCATATGCCTCGGGCGTGGCTTTTGCCCCCGCGCCATACGCTTATCGATCACAGTGGCGTAACGATCCCGAAGAATGTGGCCGCCAGTGCGCCCGCTCCATCGACGATGTAATCCGCTTCGCCACCTCCGGCGACGTCGCCGCCTTCATCGCCGAGCCGGTGATGGGCGAAGGCGGGATCATCGTGCCGCCTCCGAATTACTTCAAAGAAGTGAAGAAGATTCTCGACCAGCACGGCATCCTGTTCATTGCCGACGAAGTCCAATCCGGCTTCGGCCGCACCGGCAAGATGTTTGCCTACGAGCACTACGGCGTCGATCCCGACATTCTGGTCACCGCGAAAGGGATCGCCGACGGCTTCCCGCTGAGCGCTTTCACCACCCGGTCCGAAATCGCCGCCGCCTTCAAGCCCGGCGATCATCTTTCGACTTTCGGCGGCAATCCGGTTTCCTGCGCCGCCGCGCTTGGCCAACATTCGAGTTCATGGAAAAGGAGAATCTGCCGGCGCGCGCCGCCGAGACCGGCCACTACGCCATGTCCAAGCTGCGCGAATTGCAGAAGCAGAATCCCATCATCGGCGACGTTCGCGGCCTCGGCCTGATGATCGGCGTCGAACTGGTGAAGGACGAGAAGCTCACCCCGGCAACGGCTGAAGCCGAAGCAGTCCGCGATGCGCTGCTGAAGAACGGAGTGCTGGTTGGTGTGGGCGGCGTTTACGGCAACGTGATTCGCTTCCAGCCGCCGCTGATCGTTACCCGGCAGCAAATCGATAAGGCCATCGGCGCTTTTGCGGCTGTGCTAGAGGAAGTGGCCCAATCAGCGGCAGTCTAATTGGAGTGATCGCTATTTCGCAGCAGCCCATGCGGATCAAATGGCGGCGCCTCGGGGTCGTAGGGCTTGGTCGGATCGATCCTCTTAAGGTCAATGAGCCACGCTCCCGGCCGCTCATTGTCCACAAGCTTCCGTTTCCATTCGCCTTCCTTAAGAACCCAAGTCTCAGCTTGAACGGTCGTCGTCTGGTAGAGGCGCAGCTTGCCTAAACTCATCTGGCGTCTAGTCCACTGCTGCAGGACCGTCGCCTTCAACGTCGCCGGACCGCAGCTTTGCAGGTCCAAGATGGTGTTGCTAATCGAGATGTTTTCTTTCACCTGATCGAATCCGGCGGTGGAATATGATGCTGACTGCTTAAATGACCACACTTCGCCGTTGAATTGATGAGCCTCGAAGTCAGGAGCATAGACCGCAAATAGCTGTTTCGCATTATTCGCTACCGTGGCCCGTTCAATGCGGGCATACTGGCTGTCAAGCTGTTGCCAGCGTACATCCGCCTTCGGCAGCGAAGAGCAAACCTCCGCATGTGCATGTCCTAATAACAGCACATTTATGAACAAAGCAGCCAAAACTCCTAGTTTCACGATAGCCTTCCCGATTTTAGCCGTCTCCTAGATCTCATCGTCATCATCGTCGCGATCGTCGTCCCGGTCGTGCTTGCTCAGATCTTTCACCGTACTCAGGGTCCGTCCATCGTTGGCATGACGAATCTCGATTCGTCCATTCACGTTGGAAAGTTGAATGCGCGGGCCGCCCGTTCCCAGTTCGCCACGCAAATCGTGACCGACCCAGCGATGATCGTTGACGTGAAGCCCGAAGTCATCTTCGATTCCGCCCGACACGGTTGATGCTTCCACCTCCGCTTTCGCGTCCGATGGCAGCGTCAGTTCGATGCTGCCATTCACTGACGAAAGCTCAACCGGCGCGTTCCCCAGGCGGTCGTACTGCACGTCCATCCGGCCGTTCACCGAATCCAGTTTGACCCGCCCCTGCAATCCCTGCACCGTCATGTGCCCGTTGATGCACGATGCGCGGACCTCACCGGCAACTCCGTGGACATCGAGCGGCCCGTTGATCAGTTTGATTTCATCCAGCCGGGCATTTTTGGGGACGGTGATTGTGTATTCGACGCTCGCCGGATTGTTCCAGCCATCACTGTCCCAGGTGTGGTTGTGATCGCGATACTTGGTGCGGATGGACACGTAGCTGCTGCCACTATCGACTTCGATCTCGGCCTCGTCCATGCGCTCTTTGGTGTTGGCATACTTCACCGCGTCCACTTTGACCTCATCCCTGTCCCAAGCCGAAATGTGGACTGCTCCATTGATATTGTCGAGTTCCACGCGTCCTCCTGCGCCCAGCGGATAGGTGTGATGGAACTCTTCGGTCAGCTTTCCATAATCCTTGGCATTGGCCTCGGCGGCATAGAGCAGGGCACAAAGCGTACCCAGAATTACTCCCATCCAGGCGGCAAGTCGGCGTTGGCGATTCATGGTTCCTCCGGGCAGACACAGCTTAGACGCGCCAGTGTCCGGTTCGTGAGTGGAAACAATTCTGCTAACGATCACGGCTCATAAGTTAGTGCAAGCAAGCTACTTCCTTATCGAAAGGTTCTAGAACCAGTCTCATAAATACCTGACGGCTGGAAATGGTGCATTCTGTAGGTCGCTCTGTGCGACTCCCCACGCACCATGGCGGGACTCTGGGGGTTGATCGACCATCCTCGCGGGTGGTGGAGAAGCGCGTCGACGCCCGTTACGATAAATGCGGCGCATCCCAGTGGCTCCTGATCTCTTCCTGATTGCTTCCACCTGCGGTTTCTCATCTTTACTCTGGGAGGATTTTGATGAAGCCTTTGCTCTGTGTTCTCTCTGTTGTGCTTGCGTTTGGCGGTCTTGGCTCGCAGACGCAGTTCTGGCAGCCGTCGGCGGCGCATGTGCAGGTGGCGATATGGCCAGGCACGCCGCCCGATGCACGGCCTGTTCCGGGAACAGAATATGTCGAGACAACGAAAGACGAAATGGTGGCCGGCAAGCCGTATGTTTGGGTTAGTAACATCACGAGGCCCACGATGACGGTCTATTCGCCAAAAGGAAAAAATACGGGTGTCGCGGTGGTCGTGTTTCCCGGCGGCGGCTTCGAGGGATTGGCAATCGATCTCGGAAGGCACGGAGGTGTGTGACTGGCTGACCTCCGAGGGGATCACCTGCGTGCTGCTCAAATATCGCGTGCCCAGCATTCCGTATGACTGGCACTGCAAGTGCCGGCCCAACAATCTTGCGGCCTCGACGCTGGGGCTGGAGGACGCGCAGAGAACGATGGGGCTGGCACGATTCCACGCTGCGGAATGGCACATCGATCCGCACAAAATTGGAGTGCTCGGATTTTCGGCGGGCGGGTATCTGGTGGCGGAAATCAGCACCCAATCTGTACGGCGATTGTACGCGTCTGTCGATGCAGCTGACAGAGAAAGCTGCCGGCCGGATTTTGCAGTGGGTGTTTATCCGGGGCATTTACGGGTTGGCACTCATGCTTACAAACTGAATCCAAACATTCCGGTCACCAGCCAGACGCCGCCAACGTTTTTGGTGCAGGCGGAGGACGACAACGTGGACGGGGTAAACCAATCAGTGGCTTACTACATTGCGCTAAAGAACGCGGGGGTTCCCGTGGAGATGCATTTGTACGCGCAGGGCGGGCATGCGTTCGGGCTGCGGCGCACGAAGTTTCCAATAACCGGATGGCCTCAGTTGGTGGAGACGTGGCTGAGGACGATTGGGATGATTTCGGAGTAGGTATTCTAGGATCGCGTACCACGAAGCGGGTCTGGATGCAGTTTCATAAATGCCTGAGCAAGATGTGAAGGCAGGCGAGCTGAACAAAGCCGAGGAAGTTCTGGTCCTAGGGCTTACAGGAAATCTCCCAGCTATCCCAAGCGGCGCACACCCGGGATGCGGGTTCCGGGAGGGTGGCCGCGTCCGCAAAGCAGGTTCTTGAAAAATGTCCGTTCAAACAGCCGCAGAGTTTGAAAGCGAACTTCCTCTGGCCCACTCTGCCCACCGGTCAGCCAATGGAACCCAATTGGCAGTTGGCATAGCCGCTCCTTGCATGCGGTCTCGATGTACCAGCAGGCGACCTCGTCAGTGCCCGTGATGGGGTCACTCTCTCCCCCTTCACCCCAGCGCACGTCCCGCGCTGAATAGGCCGACGCCCGGCCACACGTGGGGCAGGCAATCTCGCGCGACAAGTATTCCTTGGGTGTCCATTCTGGTTCGCTTAAACCCGGCTTGGTTTTGGGGTACGGGAGCCACAGGCAGAACCCGCACACGCAGTTCAGAAATGGGCGGATCATCAATCAGCTTTCACCATGCCGCACGCCACTCTGGATTATGGGCAATCCCGGCGGGAAAAAACAGGGCACAACCTGCTTGCGGTGCAGAAATCTGCTAACTCTCCTGATTCTCGCGGCCCTGTTATCATCAATCCCCGGAGGACGCCCATGGCTCAAGCCAAACCGGCGCACGTGCGCTTTGAATGCATCAACCCGATCCTGCGGGTGGAGAACATGCCGGCCGCGGTTCGTTTCTATGTCGATGAATTAGGATTTGAAAACGCCAGTTGGGGTACGAACGATTTCACCTCGGTGACGCGCGACGGAACCGGCATCTACCTTTGCCGCGGCAGTCAGGGCATGGGTAAGGCGTGGATCTGGGTCGGCGTGGACGATGTCGAAGCGCTGCATCAGCAATACCAGGCCCGCGGACTGAAGATTCGTCTTCCACCCACTAAGTACTCCTGGGCCCTGGAAATGCAAATCGAAGATCCCGACGGCAACGTGCTGCGCCTGGGCTCGGAGCCGAAATAGGCTGGAACGTTATGCTTCGCTTGCGCCGTTTTTCACCCGCCGTGCTCGAAGAAGCCGCTGATCTGCGGCCAATACTTTTGAATGATGAACTCGGTCCTGAGGTGGCCTCCACGCGCCAGCAACTTCAGTTTCACGCCTGTCTTTCGAGCAAATCGGTCGACTGATCGCCAGGGAACGTAGGGATCGTCCTTGGCATGAAACATCATGATTTTCGCCGGATCAATTTCGCTCAAGTGATGCGTGGGGTTGTAGAACTTCCCGCCATGCAGTTTTTTCCAATTCTTGTCCGAGAGCCGATACCCGTTGCCGAATGCCTCTCGTATATACGCCGCGTAACTTTTGTTTGAAGTTTCAGCCTTCTCGCTTTTGGCCAGGATCGACCAGTCCACCACTGGACAGTTGGCAATCACCCTCGTCACTCGATGATCCAATGAACACAGGATCGCCGCCGTCCCGCCGAAGCTTCCTCCGATCACAAAAATCTTGTCCGGCGACAAGGAGAATTTCTGGCCGAACGCGAGGTCCTTTACCCCCTTCGGCAATTCGTCGATCACCTCAAGGATGTCCTCATGAGGAGAGTGTTCCATAAATTCCCCGTCGCTCTCCCAGGCCCCGCGGTAACGCGGATAAAAGACCCAATATCCTTTCTTCGAAAGGAATTCCGCGAGCGGCTGCTTGCGGGGAATTGACGGCATGCCATCGCACAGGATGATGACCTTCTGTGCGTTACGGGCGCGTGCGGGCGGTAAAAACTCGGTGACGATTTGATTCTTGAACCGGGTACGAAACATCCGCTGATGGTAGCAAAATGTTTTGACAAAGTTTTTACATTCCGGTGTCACCGTCTGCCTGGTGCTGCGGTAGGATTGCAGGCATAAACTGGCCCAACCTCGAAAAGCTTCCGGAGGGCATCATGAAAGTTACATGCCTGGTAGGCGTCCTACTGCTGTGCTGCACCGCTGGCGCTCAAACCAACAGCTACACTGCGACCCCTATCGTTGACAATACACAGGATTCATTTCTGGTGAACCCCTGGGGCCTGTCGCGCCCGGTCAGTTCGAGCTTAACCGAGAACGAGTGGTGGACCTCCGACAACGCCACCGGCGTCACCACCTTGTATTACGCCAATAAACAGGGAGCGCAATCGCTCGCCCCGCTGGTGATCGCCATTCCGCCCGCCATGGGGACAGGCAACGGTTCTCCGACTGGGACAGCCTACAACGCCGCCCTGGGTCCGGGGCCGGGAAAAGAGAATTTTGCCTTTGCCACTCTCGATGGAACCATCTCGAACTGGAACGCCGGCCAGAGACCGGGCCCGGGTGGCACCGGTTGCTATCAGTGCCACGTCAAAACCGCGACCATCATGGTCAACCAATCCAGTTCCGGCGCGGTCTACACCGGTTTGACCCTGGCCACCAATGCCACCAGCCATGCGCCCACTTACTACGCCGCCAATAACAAGGGCGGTGTAGAAGCGTATGACGCCGCGTCCTTTATGCCCGTGTCGCTGTCGGGAAAGTTTGCCGATCCCAATATCCCCGCCGCGTACAAGCCCTATGGCGTGCAGGACTTCGGCTCCATCATTGTGGTTACGTTCTATAACGGAGTTTCGGGAGGGTACGTAGACGCCTTCGACACCAACGGCCACCTCAAGGGCCGTCTGGCCACAGGATGGTTCAGCCAGCCTTGGGGAATTGCGCTTGCCCCCGCAAATTTCGGCGCCTTCAGCAAGATGTTGCTGGTGGGGAATACCACCAGCGGCTGGATCGCCGCCTTTGACACCAAGACCGGAGCATTCAAAGGATTCCTGAACGATTCAACCGGTACCCCCATTACGATTCCGGGACTTTGGGGGATCTCGTTCGGCAATGGCAACGCGAAATCCGGCCCGACCAATACCCTGTACTACGCCGCCGGCGGCCGCTACACCACCGGAGTATTTGGGGCAATCACGGCGAATTAATCGCCATCCCATTTTGCGCAGGTAAGCGGAGCGTCGTATCATTTAAAGGGCGCAAAATGGCTTTCCCTATCAAAATCTGCACCGTCTGCGAGGAAGAATTCGAGCTGAAGCCGGATAAGCCCGGTTTCGCCGACCGCTGTCCGGAGTGCAGCCTTCCCGAGAAGGACTCATCCAACACCCAACGCCGCATGGATGCCGACGAGCGGAAGGCCGCGAGTGAAGTGAACGCGGCCCGAAGGCAAGCGATACGCGAACTTCTTTACCGCAAGGATAGCTGATTCACTCTGCTCACTTTCCGTATGATTAAGAACGTTTTTTCCCTCGTTTTGGCCGTAGGGTTTGCAGTGACGCCGCTGTTTGCTCAAGACCATTCGTCCGACATTCTCAAAACTTCCGCATGGTTGCAGGGGCGGCAGTTGCCGGACGGCGCAATTCTCTATTCTGCCAACGCGATCAATCCGTATTTTGCCAACCTTGCCGCCATCGGCTGGCTCGAAGATCCTTCGAAAATCCCCCAGGTGGAAGCATGGATGCAATGGTACATCGATCATTTCAATTGGCCGGACAGTCAAGGACTCTATGGAACGGTCTACAACTATACGTACACCAACGGCGTCGAGACCTCGACCGGCAGCTATGACTCGGCTGACTCCACCGCAGCGACTTTCCTGACTCTGGCCGAGGCGCTTTATAACACCGGAAATCTCGACGCCCAATCGTTCGTACAGAATGCGGTTGGCGAATACATTCTCAATGTGACGGGAAACGTCATCACCGGCCTCCAGCAGAGCAACGGTTTAGTCTTCGCCAAGCCTGATTACCAGATCGAGTACCTCATGGACAACACCGAGGACTATCGCGGGTTGGAAGATTTTGCAAATCTCGCGATTCAGGCGTGGGATGACGCCAGCACCGCGTCCTGGTATCGGAGTCACGCATCGAGCATCCAGTCTGGCATCCAGAACGTTCTCTACATTTCGTCCACGAAGCTTTATTACCCGTACGCAGGCTCGCCTGCACCCAACATGTCTCGGTTTTACCCGGATGCGGTGTCGCAACTTTACCCGGCGGTGCAGGGCGTGGTGGCAGCGTCCAGCAAGCAGGCGAAGAATTCCTACATCGCTTTCTACCGTGCCTGGCCGGGTTGGACGAACTTGTCGTTCAATTCGCAGACGCCGTTCCCTTGGGTGGTCGTTTCCTATGCAGCGTATCTAGCCGGAGACAGGGCCAGCGCAAACCGGTACATCACGACCATTGAGAAAAAGTATGTGAATGTGACCCCTGACTTTCCATGGCCTTTCTACTGCGCCGAGGGCGGATGGTTCATGCGGGTCAGCGCCGCGATGGAATAAACTAGTTTCCAGAACACGCGCAGGCCCCTACATGCATCCTAGAAATGGCGATGCCCGCAGGTTGCTTCACTCAAGCAGGAGTATTTCTATGAAGATGAAACACACGATTATTGTTCTCGCCCTCACTGTTAGCGCAATGGCTCAAAAGCCCACGATTGTGGCTAGTTTTCTTCCCAAACCCGGCAGTCCCAACATGAGGTTGTTCGAGCAGATTATTCTGCCTCACGTGGGAGCTGTAATGGAGCGTTACGACTGGGCCGAACTGGAGCCGTCTCAGGGTTCCTACGACTTCTCCCGTATGGATGCGGACATCGCCAACTGGCAGAGCAAGGGTAAGAAGACCGCGCTGATTATCAGCCTGGTGTCAGACACCATCAATACGACCAGGGAGAACGTAGCCACGCCAGGATGGGTGTTGTCCCAGGTTCCGACGGAGACCTGTCCCTTCATCTCTCCCAACAAGGTTCCCGTGATGTATGACCCGAAGATGATGGCCCTTACGCAGTCCTTCATTCTTGCTGCGCTGAAACACCTGGACACGAAAGCTCCCTGGATACTGTACGACCGAACCGGATTTTGGCGCGGCGGAGAGAATACGCCGCTGTGCAAGGGGAGTAAGTCGGTAGACACAGCAGTGAACTACGTCCGCAACATGGCCGAGTTCGTTCATAAGAACCATCCTGATGGCACGCGGTTCGTCAGTTCCTGTTCGGGATGGCCCCGCACCAACTATCCGGAGCAGCTCTGCAAGGTATTCGAAGCCAACGACATTGGCATCGGCATCCAGATGCTCAGCGCGGAAGACAAGGCAAATTTTGAGAGCGGCCGCCCTTGCGCCGGAAACTGGTGCGAGAACTTCAAGGCTCACCCGTCAGCCTACAAGTACCTGCAGCCAGAAGTGAAACAGCCTCCGGCAAACCTGTTGGAGTATTTCCCCTTTGCGGAGTCGTTTGGAGTGAACGCGGTCGAGTTGCGAGTGACCGACTTGCGCATCGCCTACAGCCCGGCGGATCCGAACTACGCGGAGTACGGGGCGCGGTACCAGGCGGTGTTGGGCAAGTAAGAGGGAAGTGGAATCGCGGATTTGGTCCGGGCTGAGAAGCATCCACAGGCCGGGGCGATTCCGCCCCGTATTGACCTTCAGTCCGCCCCGTAGGATAATTGCCCGCGTTCGGCGCTCCGCACGTTTCTCCCCCTTGCGGTCAAAGCCGGTTCCGTTTGTTCCCGCGTGAGTAGGCCGCGATTCGATTTCGCAAGGAGGTTTCTTGATAACCGCCTCTAGACTCCAGCAGCACATCTTTGTGATATTTCTGATATTTTCCGCCTCCTTAGCCGGAAACGCGCAAACATACACTGTTCTTGTGCGTTTCAACGGGAGCGAGGGCGCAACTCCTCAGGTCGGGGCGGTCTCGATCCAAGGAATGGACGGAAACCTCTACGGGACAGCCTCCAATGGCGGTTCCGGGCCGCAAGGAGGCTATGGGACAGTGTTCAAGGTCACCCCGACTGGGACGATCACACCCCTTCATTTGTTTCAAGGTACGGATGGTAGATTTCCGACTGGCTTGTTACTTGCGAATGATGGAAACATGTACGGAATCACTGCTGGAGGGGGGAAATATCACGATTGTGGGACAATCTTTCGCCTGGCCGACGGCGCATTGGACACACTTTTCGATTTTCATGGTCGTAGCGGCCCTTGCTTCGTCTATGGAAACTTGGCTCTCGGAATTGACGGAAATGCCTACGGAACCAGTTTGACCGGCGGTGCCAACAATTACGGAACCGTCTTCAAAGCAATTCCAAACCGGGGAATACCGACGTTGCACAGCTTCAACCTTGTTGATGACGGTTCCCCTTGGGGTGGCCTGACTCTCAGCACGGATGGAAGCTTCTATGGGGCAACCCCCTACGGCGGCACGAATAGCGGATGCTATGTATCCGGGGCGACGAGCTGCGGCACAGCATTCAAAATCTCCCCAGGCGGCAAGTTCACAACCCTACACGATTTCGACAGCACGGACGGAGGCGGACAGTACGCGGCTCTCGTTCAGGGCACTGATGGAGAATTCTATGGAACGTCCGCGCCAACCGGGAGGCCGGATGAATATGGCTCCATATACAAAATGACACCTAATGGCACGATAACGGTGTTACACCACTTCAACGGAACAGACGGTGGCGCTCCGTTTGCTCCACTGATCCAAGCAACGGATGGCAATTTCTACGGAACAACCGAAGGCTATGGTGCAAACAATTACGGCACGATATTTCGAATTACTCCGCAAGGCATGTTAACAACACTCTACAATTTCTGCAGCCAAGGAAAGGATTGCAGCGACGGCGGCGAGCCATTGGTCGGACTGCTACAGAGTACGAACGGAATCTTGTACGGCATGACGCCGTTGGGAGGCACAAACGACAATGGAGTTGTCTTTAGCCTCGATATCGGCCTCGATCCATTCGTCGTCTTCGTTTCTCCCTTCGGGAAGATCGGTCAAGTGAGCGGCATCCTCGGTCAAGGATTCACCGGAACCACCAGCGTCTCGCTCAACGGAATCCCGGCAAGCTTCACCGTTGTGTCCGACACGTTCTTGCGCGCCACAGTTCCCGCAGGTGCGACCACTGGCTACGTGACCGTGACCACGCCCACCGGCACGCTGACCAGCAACGTACCGTTTCACGTCACACCGTGAGACCGCGACTTTGGTTCAGTCGCGTGAGGCAGTGATTCGATTTCGCATTGCGGAGGCCCTGATGACCAAGCTCGGCGTGTGGAAAACGGCAGGTGCTGTACTCGTGCTTTGGGCTGCGCCAACTGGCGCGTCAGCGCAGACCTTTCACACGCTCATAGAGCTTGTGCCCGCCAACGGCATCAACCCCTCTGACACCCTCATTCAAGGAGTGGACGGGAACGTTTATGGCACCATGCCTCAAGGTGGTTCGGGCCTTTCCTGCTGTGGAACCGTAGTTCAAATTCAACCGTCAGGTAAGTTGCTCAACGTTGACTTCAAGAAGAGTGGCGCTACCGACCCTAACGCGAGTCTTGTGCTTGCCATCGATGGATACTTTTACGGGACAACCGAGAACGGCGGAGCTCATGACGATGGCACGGTTTTCAAAGTCAGCCCACAGGGCAAGATAACCACGGTTTATAGTTTTTGTGCACAGGTGAATTGTACCGACGGCGCGAATCCTCTGACGAGTCTAGTTCAAGGGCGAGACGGGAGTTTTTATGGGACAACGATCTCGGGAGGAGTGACTTGCAGCGATGGCAATCCGGGCGGCTGCGGGACAGTATTTAGGCTCACTCCGCACGGTGTCCTGACCACTCTACACATGTTCACGGGGCCTGAGGGTTCCACCCCACTAGGTGGGTTAGTTCAAGGCCACGACGGCAGTCTTTATGGCACAACCGTGTGGGGAGGAACCGAGCAGCTTTTGCCAAGAATCTTTTGGCTGCGGCACAGTCTTCGAGATGACTCCAAGCGGTCAACTGGCCACGCTATACAATTTCTGTTCTCAGCTCAACTGCACTGACGGCGTGAGCCCCGAGGCTGCGCTAATCCAGGGCACCGACGGCAATTTTTATGGGACAACCACATCTGGAGGAGGAATCGGCGTTTCCTCGGAAGGATACGGAACCGTGTTCACAATGACCTCAACCGGAAGCTTGACGATACTGCATGCTTCTACCGACGGGAAGGATGGCAGCGGCCCTGCTGCTGCCCTTGTTCAAGGGACAGACGGAAACTTCTACGGCACGACGGTCTATGGCTCAGAAGGGTGGGGCACAGTATTCAGTATGACCCCGACCGGAACCCTACTGCCCCTGCACGCCTTTACTTTTAATGATGGGGCGTACCCCGACAGTGGGTTGTTACAGGCCACGAGCGGAATTTTCTACGGCACAACCATCGCGGGAGGCGTCTACAAAGGCGATTGCAGGCAATTCCAAGGCTGCGGAACGGTGTTCACGTTGAGTGTGGGCCTTGGGCCATTCGTGAGTTTCATACGCAATCCCGCGAAAATGGGCCAGACCTTCGGCATCCTCGGCCAGAGGTTCACTGGAACCACCGGCGTCTCGCTCAACGGAATCCCGGCGAGCTTCAGCGTTGTCTCTGACACATTCATTCGCGTCACAGTTCCCGCGGGTGCGACCACCGGCTACGTCACCGTGGCCACGCCCAGCGGCACGCTGACCAGCAACGTACCATTTCAGGTGATCAAGTAGGGAAGACGATTCAGCTGCAATGATCGTCCTGATTTGGGGAAGAAAGTTGGAGGCGCGGGTCGGAATCGAACCGACGCATAAAGGTTTTGCAGACCTCTCCCTTACCACTTGGGTACCGCGCCCCTGATAATTAAAGTAGCGTTAGCGGCGGAAAAAGTCTACTGGAGCAGGAAGCCACTCCCCCCGGGGGCTGAGAGATGGTGGGCCCAGCGTCTATGACTGAAAGCCCCGGTTAGCTCCCACGCAATTCCTCAAAGTCCCTCAGTTGCTTTGCAAAAGCACATAACACCTGGCCTCGTGCTCCCCCGCCACGCAAGATAGGCTGACAGCCTGCATCGCTTCCTTGAGTTGGGGAACCCATCCGTCAATGCCCACCTTCTCAACAAGTTCTGGTCTAGGAGTTACCTCTGTGTTGCATAGGCTTGCGGTGCAGTATCCGTGTGGATACAATAGGAAAGCGTGAATACATTCATTCGGTCGTCTGATTTCGACGCCTGGCTATCCAATCTGGCCGACCAAAAAGCAAAGGCCAGAATCCTGGCGCGGCTGCGTAGTGCGACAGGGAAGTTTCGGCGATTGCGAACCCGTTGGTGAAGGCGTTTCGGAAATGCGGATTCATATCGGCGGAGGGTATCGGGTTTACTACACGCGAACGGGCTCGATCGTCTACGTTTTGCTAGCGGGCGGCGTGAAGGCATCGCAAGCGAAAGACATTACCAAAGCCAGGATGATGGCTCGTGGACTCAGGAGGATGAAACGATGAAGAGAAAAACAACTTACAAAGCATTCGACGCGGCGGCGTATCTCGATAACGACGCGGTCATTGCCGAATACCTTTCGGCGGCAGCTGAAGACCCAAACCCAGATGTGTTCGTGGCCGCGCTCGGCGACGTGGCCAAAGCGCGCGGCATGGCGCAGATCGCCAAAGAAGCGGGCCTTGGCCGGGAGAGCCTTTACAAAGCCCTGAGTAGCGGTGCACACCCGCGCTTTGAGACCATCAATTCAGTCCTGCACGCCCTGGGCGTGAAGTTTGTTGTGGTTGCTGAACCTGGAAGTTAGCGAGTATGGTTTCAGGGAACGAAAAGCCCCGCCAACGCGGGGCTGATCAAATCTCTGGAGCGGGAGACGGGGGTCGAACCCGCGACATCGACCTTGGCAAGGTCGCGCTCTACCACTGAGCTACTCCCGCTCGTCGTCTCATTCTACTGTACCTGTGCGTGAGGTGACAATTCGCGGCCCGCGCCGCTGAACACGTCTTTCAGACGCTATGCTTTGCCGTCTGTGGGGTCTTGAGGAAAGACGCGATGAAGAGCGTGCCCAGGACAAGGTCGGGAAGTGCCGTTCCCGCTTGCTGTCCGCTCATCCGGCCCTGGAGATGGAGCACGGCACAGGCGATCACATAGCCGAACTTCTCCACCATGGCGGGGATCATCATGGCGCGGTAGCGCACTGGGTCGGTGGCGATTACCAGGAACACCAACTGCCATGCCAGGGCCAGACCCAGAAAACCATAGTAGAACTGCGGATGCGTGATCGGGGGAGGATCGCGGCGCCCGATGAAATCGAACATGAAGTAAAGTGGCGGGAGCGAAACCAAACCATAGATTGCTGCAATGTAAAAGATGATTTTTGCGAATTTCATGGGGACCGCCTAGTATCGCGCGGGGCTGCCGGTCTTCTGCATGGCTTCGTTGGCCTTGGCCGTGATCTGGTTGCGCACGTCCCAGAGGTCTTTGTAGAAGAAGTGTTCCATGCGCTGGTGCAGGACTTCGACTGGCGTTCCCATGGTGCCTACCACCCCGCCACCGATGATTCTTTGCGCCAGCTTCAGATGATGAAACCGGAAGATGTGGGCGCGCTCGTCAAAATCCAGCAGGCGCTCGGCGGTGTCATGCAGGCCAAACAGTTCGCCATGGCGGCGATATACATCGTCTACACTGACTCCAGCCTTGCGAAGTTGAGCATGAAACGCTTCCCCCAGGCGAGGGCCGATGTGCAGCAAGCTCAGGAAGCCGGGTGAGTCCAGGCCGCTGCCATGTCCCAGGCCAGCGCGAATGATGTGATAGTCGTAGGGCGTGATCGTCTCCAGCACGTGCAGCAGTGCGATGGGATAATCCAGCATCTGGTTGGCCCGGCGGATCAGCCGGCAGGCATTGGCAAAATCACCCTCTTCGATGTGGGTACGGGCGCGGCCTAGTTCAAAAGCGACGCCCTTCAGCAGGATCTCTGAACTCTGGTGGATGACCTGGAAGGTCATCTCGTCCGGGTGCAGGAGCTCCGCGGCAGCTTTTTGCAGAGACAGCAGTTCGTCGGTGCGCAGGTAGCGCTCGTAGTCGGAGTTGCCCTTGCCTGGCAGGATCGGTTTTTTCAGGTCATCCATAGGGTTGATTCAGTGGTGTCCAGTCCACTGCGGATCTTTTTCCGGCGCCACGATCTCGCCGTCGCGCATGTGGATCATACGGTCGCCATATTCGGCAGCTTCCGGGTTGTGGGTGATCATGAGCACGGTCTGACCCAATTCCCGATTGGAATGCCGCAGCATGTTCAAAACCGTTACCGAGTTCGCGGAATCCAGGTTGCCGGTCGGTTCGTCAGCCAGCACAATCGCCGGCTTATTGATGAGCGCGCGCGCCAGTGCCACTCGCTGCTGTTCGCCGCCCGAAAGCTCCGCGGGGCGATGGGGCAGCCGCTTGGCCAGGCCGAGCAATCCCACGATCTTATCGAAGTAAGCGGCATCACGTTGGCCGTTGGCGCCGGCAATATCCAGAGCAATGTCGATGTTCGAGCGGGCGTCGAGCGTGGGCAGCAGGTTGAACTTCTGAAACACGAACCCTATCTTGCGTTTTCGCAGGCGGGTGCGTTCGGCATCGGAAAGCTGGGCGAAATCGTCGCCGTCGACCACCACGTGGCCGGAGTCCGCCCGGGTCAGACCTCCCAGCAGGTAAAAGAGTGTGGATTTCCCGCTGCCTGAGGGGCCGACCACGCTCACAAACTCGCCCTTTTGAATGCTGAAAGAAATGCCGCGCAGGGCCTGAACTTCAATCTTTCCCACGTGGTAGGTCTTCCGCAGTTCCACGGCTTCGATAAACGCAGTCATCCGAAGCATCGATCTTACACGAAGCTGCGCGGACGGTGGAGACCGGAGAACGTGCTCAGGCTGCCGACGTCTGCGAAGGAGAGTGCGGCTCCGTGGGCGGCGGACGTTTGGGGCCACGCTTCCGCACCAACAGCATGCGAACCCGTTCCAGGAGTTCTGCGGGGGCGGACATCCCCTTGGGAAGGAAGAGGTCGGCGCGGGTATCGTGATCGTAGGTCTTCCCCTTGCTGGAAAGCAAAATGGCCGGAGTGTGAGGGGAGAACGCTTTGACCGACTGGATCAACTGGCCGCCATCAACCCCCGGCAGGCTCAGGTCCGCCAGCACCAGATCGATCCCGCCCTGCTTGAAGATCTCGAGCGCGTCGGGGCCGGCGGTGCAGGCCACCACCCGGTAACCGCGAGTTTCTAACATGACTTTGCGAATGGAGAGTTGTTGTTCGTTGCTGTCAACGCAGAGGATCGTTCTTTTAGGTTTCATTCCTGCTTCCAAGTGACGTTCCGGCAAATGATCCACCGGGTGAATCCAAAAATATTTTATTGATGGAGAACTTCAGAGCGAGACAAATCCTAATGCTGAAACGCTCCGGTGTAAAGTGTCGCCGATGTCAATGGGGTGAGCGGGTTAAGAATATTTTTTGCGGACGTGTATCCCGCATGTTTGCAGCGTACGGAGCGCAAAGTGACTAGAAAAAAATTTCTCCGCGAACGGTCTCGACAACATTTCCACCGACACGCACATTAACCACTCGGTCATCTCGGCGCGAAGCGCAGACAAAAATCCGGCTGGGCCGTAGCATCTCCACTCCTTGTTCGATCAAAACCCGCTCCTCGGGTCCGGCCACAGCGTTAGCCACCATCCAGGCAGCGGCGCAGCCGGCGGCGGAGCCAGTGGCGGGATCTTCGCCGTTGTAGAAGATCATGCGAGCATGCAGGCGGGCGCTGGCATCCACCGTCTGCCGGGTGACAAAGTAGAAGAACTTTCCCCCAGACCGCTCCAGATATTCAGCGGAGCTTCGCGGGTCCACATTTAACTCACGCATGTTCTCCAGGCCCCGCAAGGGAACCATGGTAAAAGGCACACCGGTTGAAACGGTCTGAATGGGCAGGGAAGGATCGATTGCGCCATCGTTCAATCCGACGGCCCGGGCCACAGCTTCGCGATCATGGCGGGGCCCGAACTTGGGATCCATCTGGGTCATTTCGCCGAATACAGGTTGACCCTGGGTTTCCTCGAAGCGCACGGGAACCTTGCCCACATTGAGTTCGAGTGCCACCTCGCGGGCTCCGCTCGATCCACGCAATTGAAAGGCCGTTCCCAGCGTGGGGTGGCCGGCGAAGGGCAATTCTTCCTGAACGGTGAAGATGCGCACCCGAACTCCACGCTCACGTTCCGTCGCCGGGTCACGCGGCAGGATGAAGGTGGTCTCGGAGAGATTCATCTCGCGCGCAATGGCTTGCATTTCGTGGTCGCTGAGTCCACGGCCGTCGGGAAAAACTGCCAGGGGATTGCCCTCAAAAGGCCGCGCGCAAAATACATCCGATTGAACAAAGGGGAACCGCCGTGGTTTGGCATTCATGCTGAGGTTATTGTACCGCCAGTTTGCACACGCGTTGAGGCGGCCGCCGCTCCATGAGACCTGGTCGACTTCGTCAGGCGTGCTTGTGAGACAACGCCCAGCCCTTGGGAGACGACACATGCACACTATCGTCGATGGCTTTGGCCTCAAGCAGGCTCTGCAGCTTGAGCAGCAGGGGTAGCGTCACTTCCTGTCCGCTGGCCACCAGCAACGATCGCGTTCGACTGCGAATCTCCTGCTCGATGATCATTCCAGGAACAAGTTGGGAAATCGGCAAGCTGCGAATTTGTTTGTCAGCCACCTCCGGTTCGAGCTCCACCAGGGCCTCGAAGATCCGTGGATCCAGATCTCTGCCTTGCCGGGACAGGCGGCTTGCAGCCTCAGTCCGGGACAAACCCTTGTGCAGAAGGGAGTCAAATGCCAGTACCACCTGAAGCAGATCCGCACCCAGCCGCATGTCCGTGTGTTCACGGTCGGAGATATCGCCATCCACGGTTGTCGGCTTGCTCTGGTGCGCGATGATCCAGGCGATGGGTTCCATGCGGGGAATCTTCGACAGTAGATCATGGGCAATCATGGGATGGGTGTCATAGCGGGCCTGCTCCTCGGGCGACAACTTGCGGCCGCAGTAGACTCCTTCGACGATTTCCGGATCAATGGCGACGCAGCCGAGCTGCGACATCATGGCCGCGACTTCGAATTTCCATGGATTGCCCAGGGACAAACGGGTGACGATGTGATGAACGTAGCGCCGCGCCCGCGCGGCCCGGCTGAACGCCGCCGGACTCACCAGGCTCAGAACTTCGGTCAGCACCTCGACACTGCCTCTCAGAGTTTGTTCCAGCAATTGCTTTTCGGCGATCACCAGACGATGCTGCATGAGGGCGGCGGTGAGTGTGGTGGCCAGCAACTCTTTTTCGCAGGGTTTGGTGAGAAAGCGGAAGATATTGCCTTCATTGACGGCCTTGACCGCAGTTTGTATATCCGCGTTGCCGGTGAGCATGATGCGAACGGTGTCGGGCGCCCGTACCTTTATTGCGGCCAGCAGTTCGGCCCCGTCCATGTGCGGCATTCGCATGTCTGAGACCACAACCGCGTAAGGGCCATTTTTCTCCAGGAGAATCAGTGCTCCCTTCCCCTCCACGGCGGTCTCGGTGTCAAAGTCTCCGTGCAGAAGACGCTGGAGGCCTTGTAACACCGCAGGTTCATCATCGACTAATAAAATTTTCTCGAGCATTTCTTCTTACCTCTTTTCATCAAGTTCCTGGCATTTGCTTTGCCAACCCGGCAGCCGGTCCGCGATGCTGAGGGAGGTCAGTAGAGTCTGGTCAAGGGACTCGGGGCAGGAGTCTGTGGCTGACGGGTGCAACTGCCGCTCCAGAAAATCGGCAACGTGCACCACGATCAGCGGAGATAATCCTGTGGGGTGGGCCTCTGCCGGCGCATGGTGCCAGGCTACGGCCTCGACGATGGAATCGGGCAAGCCCCAAAGCCCCAACAAATAGGCGCCCACCTGGGCGTGTGTGGTTCCGAATACCCCTTGCTCACCATCGACCATCGGCCATTGCTCGGTGACTGCCAAACGGACGGCTGACTCGTATTCTTCGCCGCACGTCGATGCCAGTACCACTCGGCCAATGTCATGCAACAAGCCAGCGGTGAAAGCATCCTGGATTTCTTTTTCCGGCAGGTTTTCCGCGCGTGCGATGGTTTGCGCGAAAGTGGCAGTGGAGCAGCTATGGGGCCAGAGGCCATGCAGTTTCTCTGCCAGTGGGGCGGACAGCTCGGAAAACAGGCTGAGCGAAGCCAGGGCGCGGAGATTCTCGATTCCAATGACAGACGCCGCCCGCCTGGGATCTGACTCCCGTCCGGCCGCACCCAGAAAGGCGGAGTTGACCAGTTGCAGCAGCTTGGCTGTCATGCCCATGTCCTGGACAACGATGTCAGCCACACTTTCAATCGAAGCAGTGGAAGACTTCAGCAGATCTCTCAAGGACTGACACCGGGAGGGCAGGCTGGGCACCGCCTCCACTTGTGAAACCCACTGCTTCAGCATGGGGTTGTCCAGCACATCGCGCAAGGCAAGGGCGCGGATGAGTTTTTGTTTCAGTTCCTCCGCGTCACAGGGTTTTGAAAAATACTGATGAGTGGTTCCGGTCGATCGAAAAATTGTGTCGCGGTCGGATTGTCCGGACAGCACCATGCGCACCGTTTGAGAAAATTGTTTCTTGACCCGGGCCAGGAGTTCCGCGCCATCCATTCCTGGCATGCGCATGTCGCTGATCACCACGTCGAAGGGAGCGCGATCCATGGCCTCCAAAGCCTCTCGCCCGCCCAGTACAAATTGCATCTCCCATTGCTTGCTCATGGCATGGAGGCTGCGCTTCAGTCCGCTCAGCACCCTGGGGTCATCATCGACGAATAGGATCCGTCTGGTCATGGTTGTGGTGGAGGCAGTGCGATAGGCAAGCGGATGAAGAATGTGCTGCCCTTTCCGGTTTCGGTTTCGAACCATATTTTCCCTTGATGCCGATTTACGATGGCTGAGTGCGCGAGTGCCAGGCCCTGTCCGGTGCCCTTACCCAAGACTTTGGTGGTGAAGAAAGGCTCAAAGATCCGCGAGCGGATCTCCTCCCGAATACCTGTCCCCGTGTCCTGCACGGCGATCTCGCCCCATTGGTCGTCGTGGCTTGTGGTAATGGTGATCGTGCCTTTCTCGGCCGATCCGTTTTCGACAGCCGGAGCGATGGCATGGGCTGCATTGATAATGAGATTCAGGATCACCTGATTGAACTCGCCGATCAGGCAGGGGACCAGGGGCAGGGTCGGGTCGAAATGTGTGACCATGTCGGCCACATACTTCCATTCGTGGCGTGCCACGGTGATGGTGGTCTCGATTGCCTTATTAATGTCGATGGCCCGTTTTTCTTCCGAACCGGGATGAGAGAATTCCTTCATTCCCTGAACGATTTTGGCCACCCGTTGGACACCGTCCAGAGATTGCGCAATCGCATCAGGTATCTCTTTCAGCATGTAGTCCAAGTCCGCCTGCTCGGCAAGCAGGTCGAATTGCGCCAACAACTCGGGGGAGAGAACACCTTTGTCGGCTTGTTGACGCATCGTTCGGCCGAGTTCGAGCAGGCTGGCGAGAATCCCCCAGGAGTCTCTTAGGAAGCGGGTGTTATCGCCCACATACTGGGTGGGAGTATTGATTTCGTGGGCGACTCCGGCTGCCAGCTGGCCGATGGCTTCGAGTTTCTGCGCCTGCCGAAGCTGCTCTTCCAATCCCTTGCGTTCGGTTACATCGGCGCCGGTGAGTAGCAGGCGTTTCGCTCCGGGCTCTAGAGTGGGGATAGGTCGAACGTGCACTCCAATAAAGCGCGGTTGTCCTTGCCGCTCGAACCGCAGTTCACTGCGACAGGCAGTCTCCGCTTGTAACCAGCGGATCACTTCCAGCTTGATTTCTGGCTGGGACCATGCGATCGCGCAATCGTGAATCTTTTGGCCGATAACTTGGTCGCCCGACACGCCAAAGGCCTCGGCTGCCGTAGGATTCCAGCGGGTGACGCGGCCTTCACCATCCAGTCCTATCAGGATGGAAGGAATCGATTGCAGGAAGAGTTCGGTCTCCGCGTGGGCAGCCTGCAACTTCTGCGCGGCCTGAATGCGATCCTCGACCACCCGGGAAACCACTACCAAACCATCCGGGGCGCCACGAGACTCACGCAACAGCGAGATGCTGGACTCCACATGCAGAGAGGCACCGTTCTTGCGCTGACAGCGACAAGTAAGCACCCGGGCCTGTTGATCCTTGCAGACGCTGGCAAAAGCCTCCTCCACCGCCTCCTGGTCTTCGGGATGGACAACAATCTTCATGTCGGCACCCAACAGCTCGGAGGGCGAATAGCCCAGGTGCTGCGAATAGGACGGACTGGCGTACCGGCACTTGTAGTCGAGATCGCGCACCAGAATGAGTTCGCTCACGTTGTTCATGATGGCGCGAAACAAGGCCTCGCTGCGCTGCAGGGCATCCTCGGCCACCCTGCGCTGGGTGATGTTGTTGAACTGCACGAAGAAGCAGGTCGCATGGTGGTCCCCATCCAGCACGGTAGAAAGCGTGATCAAGGCCCATTTCGTTTCGCCATGCTTGGTCAGGAATTCCCGCTCATACTCGGCACTGCGGCGCCCGCTCTGCAGAAACTGAGTCAGCAGATGGTCCGAACTGGGTTGATTGTCGGGATGACCGATGGCATGGACGCCCATCGTCATGAGTTCGTCCTGGGTGTATCCCAGGAACTCCGAAAGAGCGGGGTTCACTTGCAGGAATTCTCCCGTGATCTGGGCCAGAGCCATTCCCGTTCCGGCATATTCAAAAGCGCCGCTGAGACGTTCTTGGCTTTCCCGCAAAGCCCGTTCCAAAATCGTCTGCGAGCCAACTTGCAGCCGGGCACGCAACTCACGAACGTCTACCGGCTTGCAGAGACAGTCATCCGCCCCTGCTTGCAGGGCATCCACCCGGTGTTTTTGCTGGTTCCAGTCCGTGAGCAGAACCACATAGATAGACTTGCGGTGTGGTGTGCCATGTAAGCGATGGCAAACCTCGGTTCCATTGAGCCCAGGCATGGTCCAGTCCAAGACCGCCAGCCCCGGCGGATCATGGGATTGGAGCAGTTGTAGCGCCTCCATTCCGTCTTTGGCGACGACCACGTCGTACCCAATTTTTCCCAGCAAGAGGCGAAGATGAGTCAGGCTTGTCCGGTCACCCTCCGCCAATAACACGCGGGTGGGGCATTTTTCCGGAGTTTCCTGGGCTGTGGGGGCATGGCGCACAAGGAAGATATCGGCAAATGAAGTGGTTGCTTCAGCCGGGATAAGTTACCGGCCAACGCAGCCTAGTTAATGGTGAGGGCGTTTGACGGGCGATTTGCCAGCCGCGTATTCTACTGGCATGCGTAATTACCCAACGCCCCGCCCGATCTGTTGTTGTACCCCGGCGCCGGTGTGTGGGTAGCGCGGAAGCGTTTTCTTATTCCCACCCGGCGAATCAGGGGTGGGTTTTTGTTTTTCTAGCAAATAAGCCACCTCGAATGCTGGGATGAATATTGCAAGAACTCCCGGGTTGTCCGGGAAGGAATTGAATTTTAGGAGAAGAATCCGATGAGCACCGAAGTCGCGACCGCAGCACCCCAGATGCTTCGCATCAATGACACCGCACCTGATTTCACCGCCGAGACCACGCAGGGAAAAATCAATTTCCACGAGTGGATCGGCGATGGCTGGGCGATCTTGTTTTCCCATCCCAAGGACTTTACGCCGGTGTGCACCACCGAGCTCGGCTACATGGCAGGGCTGCAGCCGGAATTTGCCAAACGCAATTGCAAGATTGTCGGACTAAGCGTCGACCCGGTGGGCAACCACAGCAAGTGGGCGGCGGACATCGAGGAAACCCAGGGCCACAAGGTGAACTACCCGATGATTGGCGACTCCGACCTCAAGGTCGCCAAGCTCTACGGTATGTTGCCGGCGGTGAGTGGAAGCATTTCCGAAGGCCGCACCGCCGCCGACAATGCCACCGTGCGCACGGTGTTCATGATCGGTCCGGACAAGAAAATCAAACTGATGCTGATCTACCCCATGAGTGTGGGCCGGAACTTTGACGAGGTATTACGTGCGCTCGACGCGCTCCAGCTCACCGCCAAGCACACCGTAGCGACACCCGTGAACTGGAAGCCCGGCAACGACGTCATCATTCCGCCGGCCGTGTCAAACGAGGACGCCCAGAAGAAATATCCTGAGGGTTGGAAGACGCTCAAGCCGTATCTGCGGGTCGTGAAGCAGCCGAAGTAGCCCTGGACCGCGGATTCTCGCGGATTTCATTGGCGTCGCAGTCAATGCGCGAGATCCGTGCTACTCTGTGGCGTTTTCTTTCGGCTGCGGGAACGGGGAAGCGCATGCGGTCCGGTGATCGTCCCGGTCTTCAAAACCGGCGGTCGTCGTCTTTCGGCGGCGACGGTGGGTTCGACCCCCACTCGCTTCCGCCAATTGTTTCGGCCACGGGGGCCGAGGTCGCTCTCGCACTCTTGCTCCGCGAATGAAAGGCATCGAACCCCTACCACTCTGGTTTCCCCCGTTCCAGCGGCGCCGCGGGTCACACTGAAACAGCGACCGTGAAGTATTTGCCCTCGTTGCTGCCTGATGGCTGCAAAGAGTTGCGCATTTGATTACGATTGTTGCGCAGGGCGCGCGTAATAGTTGGCCCAATGTTCAAAGGACTTCTTGCGCAATGGTTGGGCAGCCGATAGAATCCCTCGGTCTGGGACCAGCGGTTCGCGCCACCAGCGCCCCTTCCGCATTACATCCCAAGGCCAGGTTGGCGTCGCCGGATTAACAGCGACATGGTTCGCGCCCTTCGTCTAGCCAATCCCAGGAGGCTACATTGAACTACTCAAATACACAGCTGAACTATCTGCGGCTCGTTCTCGGACTTGTCATCACACTTACCTTGACGGGCTCGAGCTTCGCCACTCCTACCGTGCAGCTCGCTCCTTCGCTGGCTTCGCCGCAGCCGGTAGGCACGCTAATTACGTGGACGGGCACTGCGACCGATCCTGATCCGGGAACTTTGATGTATTCGTTCCTGACGGGTGTGCAGGGACAAACGCTGGCCTTAGTCCGTGATTTCGGATATCTCAACAGCTTTCCTTGGAATCCACCGCTGCAGGAAGGAAGCTATCAGGTTGAGGTCGTGGTTCGAAACAACAGTACTGGCAAGACGGCAACGGCCACGCAAACCATGGTCGTAACCGCCATCGCCAACAGCGGCAACCCGGTGGTAGTGTCCCCCACCGCGAATCCGCTGGTGGCACTATTCAGTGCCGCACCCTGTAGCGCGCCGGATGGCATGCTGGTGGCATTTACCGGTCCGACGGGGGCCAGGCAATTGACTCCGTTGAAGCCCTGCAATGGCCTGAGCATGAACTTCTACATCGCCGGCATGCTGGCGAACAGCACCTATTCGATGACCGGTGGATTGCTGAATTCGGGCCATCTCGTGGGACATACCCAAACCAAGAGTTTTACGACTGGAGCAGTCGGCGTGCCCGTGCCGGCGTTCACCGTGGTCAGCCCCGCCCCGGCCGCCGCAGCCTCGGAGTCCATCTTGATTTTCCCCTTTACCTTTGCCGGGCATGTTCCGACCGGAACAGATCTTAATGGCAACGTGCTGTGGTACTACGCGGCTTACGATGGGCAATCTGCCCTGATGACGCGGCCGGTAGCGGGAGGGTACTTCTGGATGTATGGCAATCCGGCCCAGGACCCCTACACGCAATTTCTCCGCGAAATCGACATTGCGGGCAACACCGTCATCGAAACCAATGTTGGCCGTATCAACGAGCAGTTGATTGCGGCGGGTAAGACTCCACTGACCGATGTAGACCACGAGTTACGGACTTTGCCCAACGGGAATCTGCTGATGATGGGTTCGTATGACAGGGTCATGGGACAAAACATTCAAAATGGCGCCGATATTATCGTCGATGAGCTGGTGGTTCTGAACTCAGGACTGCAGTTGATATGGTCTTGGGACGCGACCACGTGCGGGAATTGTTCCGCCCAGCTGCCATTGTCCCGTGAGGCGATCCTGGGTGAGACCTGCACGCCGCAACAGGGTGGCTGTCCGCCCTTGACCCCTCCCAATACCATTGCCAACGATTGGCTGCATGGTAACGCGGCACAAGTGGCGACCGATGGCAGCATTCTGATGTCAGTTCGGCACCAGGATTGGGTAATCAAGATCGACTACAATAACGGTTCAGGCACCGGAAACATTCTATGGCGCTTGGGGCTTGACGGTGATTTCACCATCATCGGCGACGCGAACGATCCTTATCCGTGGTTTTCCCATCAGCACGATGCGGAATGGCAGTTTACCACCCCCTACATCGCGCTGTTTGACAATGGAAACACCCGCATTAAAGCGAACGGCGGAAACAGCCGGGGACAGTTGTTGAACATAAACCAGCAGACCATGACGGCAACGCTGCTGTACAACCTTGATACCGGTGTTCAGTCGCTTGCTTTAGGCACGGCACAGATGCTGATTGACGCGAAGGGAAACCCCAACGGTCTGCACTACGAGGCCGGTCTGGCCAACAGTGGCGCCAACCAAGTGGCGCTCTCGTTCTACCGTACTGGAACCCTTAACCTACAATCTGCAGGCTCAGCGTACCGATCGTTCCAAATGCACGACTTGTACACTCCGGACGTCCAACCGTAATCGGGAGTGCAGCTCCGTTCCCCCTTTCCCGCGCGTTCGTTGCGCGGGAAGTGGGGAACGTGCGTGTCCAGTCTTAAGTAAGATGGAGGCGACGGTGGGTTTGCCCCCAATTCACTCCGCTGTGATCCCGCTTTGGGAGGAGAAATGGATTTCGTGCGTGTTTCGACAGATGAAGGGATTGCAGAAGTCCGGCTGAAGAGAGGGAAGGTGAATGCCCTCAATGAGCAAGCGGTGGACGAGATTGACAGATGTTTTCAACACCTGGCCGCTGATCCTGACATCAGGGCTGTAGTCTTCACCGGTGACGGTCCGTTTTTCTCTTTTGGGTTTGACATTCCGGAATTCCTGAGCTACTCCCGAGCAGTCATTTTCAAGTTTTCTCATGAGATTCACGGGCTTGTACACCTATCTGTTCACCTATCCAAAACCTCTGGTGGCTGCACTCAATGGTCATACCATCGCCGCAGGATGCATGCTGGCACTGGCCTGCGACTACCGGATCATGGTTTCGGGCAAGGCCAAAATTTCATTGAACGAAATCACTTTCGGCTCATCGGTATTTGCCGGCAGTGTGGAAATGCTGAAGTTTCTTGTGGGCGGCAAAAACGCCCACGCCGTTCTCTATGACGGAACCATGTACTCGGCGCAAGCGGCATCACAACTGGGAATGATCGATCAAGTTTCGTCGGATGAAAAACTGGTAGCCGATGCACGAGAAGTGGCAAGCCGGTTGGCCGCCAAGGATGCAGCCGCTTTTCGCAGCATTAAAGGGTTGCTTCGGGCGCCGGTCGTAGACGAGATGGCAAAGAGGGAACAGCAATCTATACAGGAGTTCGTTGACATCTGGTACTCCGAAGGCACCTGGAGAAATCTCCAAGCCATAAGAATCCATTCCTGACCGCCAAACTGAGCCCCCCCGACCACACGGTTTTCCGCCACCCGTGGCCTCGGGCAAACTCCATTTCTCCTACGGAACCTCCTGGCTGAGCCTCAGGTGTTCGAGGTATTGCGGTCACCCGCCTTCGGCGTCATCGTACATCTTGGCGAGGATTCAGAACGTCATGACTACTGCATTAGGAATGCGACTTCGCCTGGAATCGGGTGACGGCTCAGCGGTCAAGAGAATACCGTATCGAGCGGGGAAATGTTGAGGTTAGGTCGCTTCATCCCGAGGATCCATCCGGGTACGATACCGGGACTGTCTGGCGGCGGCTTACGCCCGAGGAATTAAGTATTCAGGTTGAGGGCAATACTGTGGTGGCTCAGTGGCTGGAACGTCGTTTGGGCTGGAGGCGTTTGCTGCAGGCATGCGTATCCCACGAACCGAACACCTGGAGTGTGATTGAAAACACCCACCATCCCTCCATCTGAGTCGGCAGTGTCGGGGCGTGTCCTCTACCGGCCCTTGAAGTATTGCACGGCACGCTCGTGAGCTTGCGCAGCTTTTCTCGTCGAGAATGTGCCGAGATTACGCCGACGGCCGGTTTTGGGATTCTTCTTACGCGAGTACAGCCGGTAGTGGCCGGATGGCAGCTTTCGAATCATCAGGTGTCTCGCCTGCTTTGATGCCGCAAATGGCCGGAAGGGCATGGCGGAGAAAGGGTAATCTACGATGAAAGCGGTAACTGGAGTTTTTCGTTCACGATCGGACGCGGAACACGCCTTGGCAGAGATGCAGTCGGTAGGTCTGCCCAAAGAGAGGATAACGCTCTTGACACCGGCGAGCACCCAAGCAGAGCTGCAGTCGGTTCCCACGGTTGCCGCGGAGCAACCTGGCATAAGTAAAGTGATCGGTGCGGTGGTCGGGGCCTCGGCGGCACTGTCCGGAGGGCCACTCATTGTGGCCGCAATTCTACCCGGAGTTGGAGCCATCACGGCAATCGGACTCCTGGGCGGAGCAATCCTGGCAGCCGCTGGAGCAGGCGTCGGTGCCGTCGCTGCAGGGAAACTCGAAGATGCCATGACAGAAGGGTTGCCGGAAGACGAGTTGTTTGTGTATGAAGATGCGCTGCGTAAAGGCCGGAGTGTGGTTATCGCCCTCGCGGAGGGTGACGCAGAAGCCTCACGCCTTCGAGAGCTGCTACAAATGGAAGGAGCAGAAGCGATCGACGCTGCCCGCGAGCAATGGTGGATCGGATTGCGCAGTGCCGAGCAGGAACATTATTCGGCGCTTGGACGCAGCTTCACTGAGGACGAGCAGTTTTATCGACTCGGATTCGAATCCGCGCTGCACGCGCGAACCCGCTGCAAAGAGTACGATCAGGTGCTAGGTGAGATGGACGCTGACATTGAGGAACTCGAGCGTCGATACCCTGGCAAGGCGGTGGCCGAACCCTTCAGGCATGGTTACGAACGCGGCCGTGACTATTATCAACAACTCTGCGATGAGTCCAAGGCCGCCTGAGTCCAGTACCCGCGGGATTGAAGGTGGTCAGCGGGCCGGCTCTTTTTCGCGGGTCATGCGGTTCACCCACTCCGGCGGAAGCTGGCTGATAAGCTCTAGAAAGACAGCATTCGTCCAACCAAAACCGATCACATTAGTTCGGTATCCTTCCGCGACACTGATGTTGGAGGAGTCGGTTACGACGTTGTATTTTTCCCGGATATTTCCGTCCCGCTCGAAGTTGGCCAGCACCATGGAAAGAAACTTGTAAGAAATGCGATCGGCCTCGGCGTTGTAGCCATAACGCCTCAGTCCCTCAACCGCGATCAATTGGATGGGCGCCCAGCCATACGGATAATCCCACTGCACTCCAGTCTCTTGAGTGCTCATAGCCAGGCCACCTTCGTGTTCGAAGACTTGAAGATTCTTGAGCACAGCTCTCGCCTGCGCGTCGGTTGCGATTCCAGCCCATAGTGGATAAAAGGTGGTCACGTATGCGTAGGAGGACATCTTCTTCTGGCGAAACTCGTAATCGAAGAACATTCCGCGGCGCGCGTTCCAGAGCAAGGTTTGAACGATCTTCCGTCGCTTCTCTGCCCGCTGCCGCCAGTGAGCAGTCGCCTGTCGATCACCGAGCCAGGCAGCCATCTTCTGCATGTCCGTCTCGGTCTTGAAGAGCAAACTATTGAGGCACACCGGGGCGAAATGATCAGTGTCGGCGCCGTACGGTCCAAAGCGGAACGTGATGTCGAATCCCGATTCGCGCATGCTCCGATCGCCTTTGTAATACTCCCGGCTTAGACCGGCATACTGTACTACGTCACACTTTTCATCACCGGCGGAAGTACTTTGGTCGCAAAGCTGGATCTGATATTCCGGACGGGGCAACGATTCTGGCGTGGCGGCTTGCACCACGTACCGACTTGGCCTCCCCTGTCGAAGAAAGTACACAAGCACGTCGCGGTAATAGCCGGCCTCGTCATGCAATCCTTCCGGGACCGGGCCATCGGAGAAGTCGTAATATCGCGAAAGACCCGTCGTTCCAGCCAAATGCGGGCCTCGCGTCCACATCTGGTAGTCGCGATCGGCATAGCGATACGCTTTCGCTAACCACGCGCGATCGTCGTGCCCCTTTGCCTTATCTGCCTCATAAACTGCCAGGATCATCGAACTCAAGAATGGGGGCTGCGAGCGGCTCAGGTAGTAGGTGCGATTTGCATTAAGCACAGCGCCATAGTGCTCAAGCTCAAAAAAGAAGTTTTCCACCATGCCCCGGGCCAGGTCGACTTTTCCCGCTCGCACTAACCCACGAATGATGAAGTAACTGTCCCAGCCATACATTTCATTGAATCGCCCACCGGGAACGACGTAGGGATTCTCCAGGAAAAGTAGACCCGGCGGCTGAATCTGTTGTCCCTTGAGTTGTCCCGGTCCGCCGATCACAAACGGAAGGTGTTTAACACGAATTTCGCAGCTCGTCGCAGGACTGCTCAGCGCCACGGGAATCGCCATGTCTGCAGGCACATACAACACTGGAGATTCCGTGAGCTTGGTATCAGCAATGCCCTCGCACTCCGTAGTGGAACGAGTAAGGATGTCCCACGCTGATGAAATGTAATCAAGGATTGCGTGTAGCTTCTGGCCTTTATTTAGCGTCTCAGGAATGGTTTGTGCCTCGCAGTGCCCGCAGGCAGCACAGAGTGCGATCGAAAGCGCCGTCCATGCCATCCAGTCCCAGCGCTTCGGGCGTTGCAAATGCGACGAGCCCTGCCTCATCAACTACCCTCGACACTCTCAAGAATGTTATGAGCCGGGTCGCGGCGCCGCAACCGGGTGAACCCAAGCGAACCCTGCAGGAAAAGCTGTATTGGTGCCCGCACGATAGATGAGGGACTCCCTGGGTAGGTGGCTCCTCCCATACTTATCTCAACCCGTTGTTAACTAATTGAGTATAGGGCGAAGACAGTATTTCTCTTGGCGTCAAGGTATCCGAACATGGAAAAAACCATTCCTTGAGGCACCTTTCTTGGAGGCCGTATGAAGATGCGTCCCAGTTCGAAAGACGCACGCTGGAGGGCCTTGTACACCGCTGCCTTGTTCGAAAATGACAGAAGCAAGATTCCCGGGCTGATCTCTGAGGCCGAGGCTGAAATCGTGGAACGCGCTCACCTGTTATTTGGCGCTCCCGGCGACAACATTGACGAAACCGACGCCCTGGATGACGCTCTTTATATGTTGCGCGCATTTAAGAACTGTCTGAAGGTTCAATCCATCGACCAGATGGCCGCCTAAGCCCGCGCTTGGGTCAGACTCGTTTTCGAACCTGCCAAACAACAACGGAAACCGCCAGCCATGCGAGCGTTGCACCGGCGAGAACCATCCAGGCACTGCTTCTGGCGATCGTCTAACTCAGTACGCAAAGCGCGACCGGGAGTTCCGCCAAAGCTTCAGAGACGCGAATCTCGGCTGCCCCATCCAGGGTCTTCCCGGTTAGTACGTTGCGGCACTTGTTTTGGCCAGGGTAGGTCGGGAGCGTAATGCGAGTGTTCTCCCAGACTCGTGATCCCATGGGCTGGATGTCGACATTATTGAGTAAGCCGGCCATGAGACGCGGTGCAACCACGAGGATGCTGGCATTTTCATACTTCCTGATAAACGTCACCACATGGCTGGCTTTCGCGCCATGAACTTCCACCGGCAGATACTCGCCCTGCCGGAAGACATCTGGTTGCTGTTTACGTAAGCACAGGGTCTTCCAGATCAAATACAGCTTGAGTCGACCATCATCGGGAGTCTCCAGCAAGTCTCCCATTGAAGGCGCCTGGGAAAGGTTAGCCTGGTTGTGGACATGCTCAAACATTCGCTGGCGGCGGTAATAGTCGACGGGACGCCGGTTGTCCGGATCAACCAGACTAAAATCCCAAAGCTCAGTGCCCTGGTAAATGTCGGGAACGCCCGGACATGTCAATTTAAGGAGAGTCTGCGACAGGCTGTTCCAGAGCCCCATGCGGGCAACTCGACGTTGGAAAGGCAGAAAGTCGTTGAGGAATCGGTTTTGACCACCCGGCTTCAGCAGCGCCCACACAAATGAAGATACTGCGCCCTCATACTCCGCATTTCGGTTGACCCAACTGGTATTTTTCTTGGCCTCGCGGATGGCTTTTAACATGTAGCTCTCAATTCGCTCGCAGAAAATCTTCCAGTCATCGGCACGGTTCGGGGTCTCCAATGGCCACGCCCCGACCAGGGTTTGATAAAGCAAGTATTCGTCATTTGGCGAGGGTGCAGGCCGACCGTCGATACGGCGCTTATGGCTCCGGTTGAAGCGTCTCCACTCCCGCACTCGAAGTCCCCACAACTCCGGTATCTCAGAGAGAACGTTGATGCGGGCGCGCACATCCTCGGAGCGTTTCGAGTCATGGGTACTGGTCGCCACCATGGTGTGAGGCCAATCGCGAAAACGCTGCTGGTTAGCACGGTGAAAATCCGCCAGGTTGGTTCCAAAGCGATGAAAATCGCTTCCGACCTCATTTAACGAGATCAGACGGTTGTATCGATAAAAGGCCGTGTCTTCGAGCCCCTTGGCCATAACTGGGCTTGTAAACTGCTGGAACCTCATAGCAAACGTGGTCACCGCATTCCGGTAGGCGGTGTCCTGGTTTTCCGCAATACGAGTAAGCAGAACATTGCCCACGAAGTCGAAAATGCTGCTATCGGCGGCAGGGCTCCGCCGTTTAGCGGACGCGACCGCAATCCGTATGTAGAGAGCGTCTTTGTCCGACACGCCGCCAGGGTTGAGATAGGTGCGATAGACGGGAAAGCTGGATACCACTTCGGTCAAGGCATCGCGCAGACCGTTGAGAGTGAAGTCGCAGGTGCGCCGTTTGGATAGGGCGATGCGGCTAAGTTGATTCGCCAGCACGTTCAATTCACTGGCGAGCGCAACCCGGATGATCAGTTTCCGAGAGCGATAGGCAAGGTCGTCGACGTTGATCTCGTCATCAATGAAGTTTCGATAAATGCTGTCCAGGCGTTTCATGGCCTCAGGCTTCACAAAAAGGCCGTTGACAAGATTTGCGAAGTCGTAGCCGGTTGTGCCACAGACTGGCCAGTCGGCCGATAAACTTTCCGAGCCAGTCAGGATTTTCTCAATGACCACATAGCGCGGGCTGGGTTCCGTGATTGGAGGTGCGTTGGTGGTTTTAGCGATCTCCTCCTTGAGACGGTTGAAATATTGGCCGGGATTGTACAGACCGTCCGGGTGGTCAATGCGCAAGCCATCCACCTTGCCGTCAGCCATCAGCCTGAGAACAAACCCGTGGGTTGCCTCAAACACAGCCTCGTTCTCGACACAAATACCAGCCAGATCGTTGGTGTCGAAGAAGCGGCGGTAGTTAATGTCATCGGAGGCAACCCTCCAATTGGCCAGCCGAAAGGCCTGCGCCTTAATGAGTTCGTGCAATTTCTCGAAACTCGAGGGATCGGCAGGGTCGCCATTCATTGAATTGACCACCGGGATGATGCAGGTGGCAATCTCAGGGCAGCGGGCGCATAGTTCAGCCAGCCGGTGTTTATGTATTTCTTTGTCGCGATTGCGCTCGGCGACATGATCTTTGCTGATGTCCCCCCTTTCTGGCAAGTGACCGAATGCCGTGATCAGGCTCTGAAACTCCAGCAAATCGGCATTCTGTTCGCCGAGTCTCCCGCTCAGGGCGTCACTGCAACGCTGCAGAATCCGCGGATATTCCCTGGGGTCGATCGGAAAACGATTTTCGTGATAGAAAATGTTGAATTCGCCACGTGAGGAGTCGAAGACCAGCTTCAGGTCCCCACTTTCCAGGACCACCCCATAATGATCGTGCAGGACCGGCACCAGCACTTTTCCGTCGAGATCATTTTTCAGCGGATGCCAATCAATGTCGAAAAAACTCGCGTATACGGAGGACTCGCCATTCTCCAGGACATCGAGCCACCACGTGTTATCGCTGCCCATCACTCCCATGTGGTTGGGCACAATGTCGAGAATCAATCCCATGTTGTGCTGGTGGAGGGCATCAACGAAGAGGTCGAAATCTTCCGGGCTTCCAATTTCCGGGTTGAGCGAATTGTGGTCCACAATGTCGTACCCGTGCATACTACCGGGGCGAGCCTTCAGGCATGGCGAGACATAACAATGACTGATGCCGAGTGCGGCGAGATACGGAACGATCTCGCGAGCCTGATTGAACGTAAAATCCCGATTGAGCTGCAGACGATAGGTGGCCCGAGGAATGTGCGAGTGTGACTTCATGATTGCAGAAACCACAACACCGACCATGCCCCCAGTATTTCTCGCTTTAGAGAGTCGGCGTCCATTTCTTCGCTGGCATAGATGATCTGGGACCCGGGGAACGTTACACCGGAGAGGGTGGCATTGCCAAGATTTGCCAGCACCGTGAGTCTCGAACGGTCAGAAAACTCCCAATATGCTGACAGCCCACGATCTCCATGAACTTCGTAAGCTGCCTCGCGGACGCATGCGTCTAAAATGCGTGGGACCGTGTGCTGGAACCGGAGTTTCAACAACCGCCGATAAAAACGCAGCCAGTCTTGATGGTTGGGGTGCTCAATCGCATCCCAATTCAGCCGCGAGGACTCAAAAGTGGTGGCGAGATTGGGGTCCGGAATCAGATCACGTTTCGCGGGATCGTTGAAGCGAGAGAACCGTGCAAACTCATTTCGCCGCCCGGCGGTAACTGCTGCGGCCAGGTCCTTTTCGAAATCACAGAAGAAGAGAAAGGGTGTTTCGGCGCCGAATTCTTCACCCATGAAAAGCATAGGTTGAGATGGCGCCAATAGCAGTATTGCCGATGCCGCACGTATAGCGGGTTCCTCCGCGATCTTAACGATTCGCTCTCCGAATGGACGATTTCCGATTTGGTCGTGATTCTGGAGGAAGGAGACAAACGCGCCCGGCGGCAGGCCAGTTGTTGGTTCACCACGCGCTCGTCCATTCCTGTAGAGCGACTCCTCCCCCTGGTAGGCGAATCCTTCAGCCAGACAGCGCCCCAGTCGATCGACCGGGCGATCTGAATAGTCCAAGTAATAACCATCCTGCTCTCCCGTGATCAGCACGTGCAATGCATGATGGAGGTCGTCGTTCCACTGGGCGTTGTAGGCTTGAACCTGACAGCGCTTCGCGCGCTGAAGGTAGCGGGCCTGGTTATGGTCGTTTTCCAGAATGAGGTGTATCCAGCGCCCGGGCTCGACAGCGCTGCGGACTTTTTCCGCCAATTCCGTGAGAATGTCGGGCGTGGAATCGTCAACGATGGCATGGGCCGCGTCCAGTCTCAGGCCATCGAAGTGATATTCCATCAACCAATACAGTGCATTGTGGATGAAGAAATCCCGAACCGTGCGACTTTCAGGCCCATCGAAGTTGATGGCGCCGCCCCAGGGAGTTTTGTGGCGGTCGGTAAAGAACTGCGGTGCATAGGCGCGAAGGTAGTTTCCTTCCGGGCCAAAATGGTTGTAAACAACATCCAGGAAAACCATCAATCCGCGCTGATGTGCGCTTTGGACCAAGTTCTTCAGATCTTCGGGACGGCCGTAGATACTATCCGGCGCAAAGGGTAGGACGCCGTCGTATCCCCAGTTGCGCTTGCCGGCGAAGTCGGCAACCGGCATCAACTCCAAAGCGGTGATTCCCAGGTCCGCCAAATAGTCGAGACGGTCGCACACGGCGGAAAAGGTCCCAAACGGAGTGAAGGCCCCCACGTGCAGTTCATAGATGACGGCTTCTTCCCACCGGCGGCCGTGCCACGAGTGGTCCCGCCAGTCGAAGCTGTCAGGATCCACAACCTCGCTCGGTCCATGCACATCGTGTGATTGAAATCGCGAAGCTGGATCAGGGACTTGCCGGACACCGTCAATCCGGAAAGAATACTGAGACCCAGGCGCGGCTTGGTTCGTAGTCAACTCGAACCACCCCCCGTCACTTCGATCCAGGGAAAGGCACGACGGCTTCTCTCTGTTCGCAAGGCAAAGCTCAACCCGATGCGCGGCGGGAGCCCAGAGACGAAATCGGATGGTTCCGCCATCCACGCACTCGGCGCCGAACGGCATGTTATGACGGCGTTTCAATCGGCTCTTCCTTCTTGCCGTTGCTTCGACGTTCCATCAAAACCACCATGGAGCGGGCCTGTAACGGATATGTTGTTCCAGAGTCATAGCTGTCGACCGGGCGCAACCCGCACTCTCGCGATGTGTCCATCCAGGCGCTCCAGCGCGCGCCCGCGCTGAATGCTGGCAAGGTAAATTCCACGTCCTCATGGTGAGCGTTCAGAAGCACGAGAAAGTTTTCATCTCTGAGCTTTCTGCCGCGCTCATCGGTCTCGCCTAGCCCCTGGCCGGAGAGAAACATTCCCACGCAGCGAACTGATGGATCGCGCCATTCCTCCTCGCTCATCTCACCGCCACGTGGCTTGAGCCATAAGACGTCTTTGACATTTACGCCCTTGATAGGCCGGCCCTGAAAGAAGTGACGACGATGGAATACCGGGTGCCTCTTGCGCAGGTTGATCATCCGCTGGACAAATGCCAGCAAGTCCCTGTCCTGGGGTTGCAGATTCCAACTTAACCAGCTGGTGGGATTGTCCTGGCAGTAGGCGTTATTGTTTCCCATCTGCGTGTGCCCGATCGCGTCTCCCGCGTAAAGCATGGGTACGCCCTGGGACAACAGCAGGGTCGCCAGCAGATTCCGCTTCTGCTTGGCGCGCAACGCCTGAATGTCGGGATCGTCGGTAGGACCTTCGACGCCGCAATTCCAGCTCAGGTTATTGTTGTTGCCGTCCCGATTGTCTTCGCCGTTGGCTTCGTTGTGCTTCTCGTTATAGCTGACCAAATCCTGCAGCGTGAAGCCGTCATGGGCAGTGGCGAAATTAATGCTGGCATACGGGCGGCGGCCACTATGAGCATATAAGTCGCTGGAGCCGGTAATGCGATAGGCCAAGTCTCCCAATAAGCCTCCGTCACCTTTCCAGTAGGCACGCACAGTGTCGCGGTAGCGATCGTTCCATTCCGCCCAGCCAACGGGGAAGTTCCCGACCTGATAGCCGCCTTCACCGAGGTCCCAGGGTTCCGCGATTAGCTTCACCTGCGAGAGCACGGGATCTTGATGGATGATGTCGAGAAATGCGCCCAGGCGATTCACTTCATGCAATTCGCGGGCAAGAGTCGCAGCGAGATCAAAGCGGAAACCATCCACGTGCATCTCCAGAACCCAATACCGCAGGCTATCCATGATCAGCTGCAGTACCCGCGGATGGACCATGTTCAACGTGTTGCCCGTGCCCGTGTAGTCCTTGTAATAGCGAGCATTGTCGGGTACCAGGCGGTAGTAGGTGCTATTGTCGATGCCCTTCAGCGAAAGCGTCGGGCCGAGGTGGTTACCCTCCGCAGTATGGTTGTAAACCACGTCAAGAATCACTTCCAGTCCTGCCGAGTGCAAGGTCTTGACCATGGTTTTGAATTCGCGGATGGAGTTTGTCGCCAGATAGCGGGGTTCGACCGCAAGAAACCCAATCGAGTTGTAGCCCCAGTAGTTGCGCAGACCGCGCTCCACCAGTTGGCGGTCGTCAACGAAAGCGTGTACAGGCATCAGTTCGATCGAAGTCACTCCCAACCGGGTGAGGTACTCGATTACCGGCGCAGTCGCCAATCCGGCATATGTCCCGCGTAATTGGGCGGGGACATCAGGGTGGCACATGGTGAATCCCTTCACATGAAGCTCATAGATCAGAGTTTCGTGCCAGGGTATGCGGGGCGGCCTATCTGTCCCCCAGGTAAAGGCCGAGTCGATAACCCGGTTCTTCGGCATTCCGGCAGCATCGTCGCGCCGGTCAAACGACAAATCCTCCTGCTTGTGTCCGACCCTATATCCGAAGTGGGAGTCGCTCCAGCGGAAGGTTCCCTGAATTTGCTTGCCATAGGGATCGAGCAGAAGTTTGTGATGATTGAAACGATGTCCTTGCTCAGGGGCGTAAGGGCCGTACACCCGGTATCCATACAACTGGCCCGGGCGAACCTCCGGGAGATAGCCATGCCACACCATGTCGGTTTGCTCTGGCAGCGGGATGCGAAGGGTTTCACGCCGGCCGGCTTCGTCAAACAGGCAGAGCTCCACTTTTTCCGCGTGCTCGGAGTAGAGTGCGAAGTTAACCCCCTCGCCATCCCAGGTCGATCCTAACGGATAAGGGCGGCCCGGCCACACAATCGGCTGCGCTTGAAGGGGCATCTAGTTGCGGCTCCTAGTTAAGAAATGACCATCAGTGAACGTCGCGCCTTGGAATCCACGTTCGTCACAAGGGGAATCTCGGCCTCGCCTGTATTTTTCTGAGAAGAAAAGGAGTGGCCCCTTCCCGCAGCCTTCAGATGATCCATCTAGTGACAGCAGTTGGTCGCTAGGGTAATGCCTTAGCAGCTGTACAGGCTTTACGGTATTTCAGGCTGCTCTCCCACCCGCTTACAGTTGGCCGAGGAGAGTGATATGAGCGAGGCTTCCAAGAAGAACAAGTGCGCACACCTGCCGTGCGTGTGTACTCCTCCTGCCGGGGAAAAATATTGCAGCCAACAATGTAAAGACGCGGGCTCGAGCGAAGCCGAAATCGCCTGCGATTGCCACCACCCCGCCTGTGCCGCGTGAGTGCTTCGCGCAGTGACCCACGGAAGCACCCTTGATGGATGATAGTTGTACCGCCGGCCAACGACGCGGCAGGCAATACTTCTATCTGCGAGGAGGCTGAGGTGTCGAGGGTTGAGTAGCGGGCTGCGCGGTCGGAGCATCACCAGGCATGGCTGCTGGGGCCACAGATGGGCCGCTCTGATCCGGAACGTTCGGACCAGTGGACCCGCCAATTGACGAACCCGAGACTACCAGTTCCACCCGCCGATTTTGTTGCCTGCCGGCCGCGGTTTCGTTCGAGGCGACCGGGTCGCTCGGACCGAAGCCTTGTGTGACGATCGTCGACGAATTCACCCCCTGGCTGGACAGGTAACTGCGGACAGAGTCTGCTCTCTGTTGGGATAGCCTCTGGTTGAACTCGAGATTGCCGGTGCTGTCGGTATATCCGTCGATCTCGACGTGGATATCCGGATAGGCGATCAGAATGCCGGCAACTTTCGCCAGGCGTTCCCGCGCGGTCGGTTTAAGGTCAGCCTTCCCCGTGTCAAAGAGAACATCGGGCATGCTCACGATCAACCCTCGAGCCGTGTCCCTGGTTTGCAAAACCTGATTTAGTTGTTGGAGCATTCGGGCGCGCATCTGAGCTTTATCGGTTTCTGCTTGCTGTCGTGCCTGCTCTGATTGCTGCCGTGCCTGCTCGGCCTGCTGTCGAGCTTGGTCTGCCTCTTGGGCCTGTTGTGCGGCTTGCTGCTGTGCTAACTGCGCCTGTTGCCGCTCTTGTTCCGCTTGTTGCTGCGCCTGCTGTGCCTGTGCAGCTTGGGCTTGTGATTGCTCAGCCTGGGCCTGAGCCTGCGCGGCGGCGGCCTGTTGTGCTTGGGCATTCTGTTGAGCCTGCGCAGCCTGGTCCGCTGCCGCCTTACGTTCTTGTTCCGCTTGCGCATCTTGTTCGCGCTTGATCGACATGATTCGCGCTTCTTCGGCAGTTTGAGCGGCTTCTCGAGCCACTGTCCCAATCGGCCCACCGCCCTGCTTGCGGCGGTAATAGTCTTCGGCCTGGGTTAGCAGGTCTTGCGCTTTCTGCAGTTCCGCGCTGGCATATTGATCCGCGCCTGCATCTTTTGCGATTCGTACCGCGTTCCTGGCTTCGAGCAAATCGAGCGGCGTCTTGTCACTGACCTCGTAGACCGTCGAGTTGATGGGCTGCACTTGCGAGTTGTAGGTATCACGAGAGATGAGCTCAAACTTCACATCCACCGGCTCAACCGTTCCCTTGGTGTCGCGGCGAATCACGTTCTGGGCCACAACCAGGTCACTGGGCTGCGTGACCGCAAAATATGGCTCTGCGGTTACTAGAAGCGCAAACGCCTGCAGATCGGTGGTGGTGTGAACTGCACTCTTGCCATCCTTCACGATCAGTTCGCCCAAGTTTCGCGGACGGCCTTCCGGAGTGATCGCCCAAAGTACATAGGTCAGGTAAGCCAACCCGAAACCGTTTGCGGGCCGCAGGTGTTCCAGTTCTGCATCGATTCGAACCCCCGCAGCCTTGCCTTCAACCTTGGCCTCGCCGTTTACTTCCGGAGCAAGGTCGGTGCCTTTCAGATCGATTTTTGTGGATCCCCTGTGGCGGTAGTTCACTGCTTGAGTGCTCCGCGAAACCACATGCATGTGATATCCAGAGGCTTGATCCCCAGTCACGTCGGGATTTCGTTGCGCGACGGCCGGAAGCGCAAGAGCCGTAAGAATGAGAAAAAGGAGCAGAGCTGGGTAATTTCGCGGGTCTCTCATTGTGAACCTCCAAGTGGTTCGACGCACCTGTGATTGGCGATCTCTCGTTCGTGAGAATTAAGGATGGATCAAGAAGGCGTCGAACCCAATCGGGGATACACCCTAGATTTGCGAGATAGCTTATGGACATCGGAATGATCCCGAGTCCGGGGCAGCCGTGTACCGGATTGCCCTGGTGAGTTTAAAGACTTCAATGGATTTCAGTTCTCACCCATCGCCCTTACAATCCGCGTGAGTAATTCTTTCTTGGAGGCCACGGAACCAATGACAACCAGAATCTCAATGCTCGCCGTGCTGCTGCTGGCAGCCTCTGGGCTCATGGCACAGAACACAACCCCGGGGAATGCACCCGAGACGAATGCGACCCAGGGCTCTACGACACCTTCTACGACAAACCAGAACATGCCGGACAACTCCCGGCCGGACCAAAACAGTCCCGCGGGCCAAACTACCGCTAATCCGACTGATCAATCTTCAGCCGCGCCCAATGCATCCGGTTCGACCACCCTAAAAGGATGTTTATCCGGCTCGCCGATGGCAGGCACTTACACACTGCGGGATGAGCAAAGCGGCACTGTTTACAGCCTTGCCGGCAGCGCCGACTCCTTGCGTGTGCTGGTAGGCAACGAAGTCCAGGTCACCGGCCAGCTCAGTGGTTCGGCTGCGAGCAACTCGGGCACGAACCCGACCGACGCACCGTCCGCTGGTGGCCACGCTATGAGCCCCTCAAGCGCGACCTCCGCACCCAGCTTTCAGGTCACGAATGCGGCCAAGGTGGCAGACCATTGTGGAAACACCGGCACCAATCCTGGCCAGTCACCCTCGTCAAATAGGGCTGCTCTACACAAAGGTACCGTCGAGATGGCCGTTCTGATCGCTCCGATTGGAGCACAGACAACTGGCCATGCCGCTCCACCCGCTGCGACGACTCCGCCACCCAGTCAAAACCCTGGAACGCCGACGACTCCCACCAATCCGCAAAACCCTGGAGCAACTCCGACGCCAGGAACTGCAGCACCCACACCTGGCACTGCCGCCCCCACACCGGGTACAGCTGCGCCAACTCCGGGTACTGCTGCTCCGACGCCGGGAACGGCCTCGCCCAATCCCGCGCCTGGAACTACCCCCGACAGTGGAACCCAGCCGCCGGATCAATCGTCACCAACTCCGCAGACTACCAATCCTCCGAATACGACGAATCCAGCGCCACAGGCCCCGGACCAATCGTCACCCAACCCGCAAACCACGAATCCTCCGAACACGACGAATCCACAGCCACCCCAGTAGGAAGGCGGCGAACCACGCAGGTGTCTTTCAAATTAACGGCCACGTGCCCCTGACAGGACCTATCCGCTCTCGTTTGGCGTAGCGGATAGGTACCTCAACTTCCTGTGGGATAATTCGATGGCTCCGGTTTCCGTCACTCGACAAGAAACCTGGGCCCTGCCGGCCAAGTGGAAAGTCTCGTAGTTCCGCGCCTCTGAAGTGCGCCTATTTCGCGTGCAGGAGCATTCGGGGCGCGGAACCCACGAGCGATTGGTGAAGCCAGGTCCCCGACTTCCTCCAACAATCAAGCCGCTTTCTTGCGTGGAACCTTCGCACCTTTCTTCCGCGCTTCCGATAAACCGATGGCAATCGCTTGCTTTCGGCTGGTTACTCTGCCGCCCTTGCCACCTTTGCCGGAGCGCAGCGATCCCCGTTTGCGTCTGCGCATGGCGCTTTCGACTGTTTTCTGTGCGGCGGCGCCATACTTCCGCCGCCCAGCTTTCCGTGTCCCTGCACTTTTCTTCACCGCCATTGTTTCCTCCAGTGTTTTATGCAGCGCGCTTCGCACGCTTGGTGCTTTTAGAGTCTTGCTTTTCCATGCCGTCGTTAGCCTGCGAGTTGATTTCCCGGGCTAGTTCAGTCAATTTCTCGTCAGCGGTTTTTTCCTCCTCCAGAGTCTGCTTCAAAAGGGAAGCGGCATCGGACTCACCCAGAAGTTCGGCAAATTCGAGCACGGTGCCGTAAGCCGCGATCTCGTAGTGCTCAACTCGCTGTGCCGCTCCGATCAGCGCTGCATCCATCACGGCTCCTTCGAAATCTTCCTGCATGACTTCACCGCCTTCTTTGACCAGGCCCTCCATTCCTGCGCACTTCTTCCCCTTCGGGTTCTCCTCCAGAGACTCGAATATTTTCTCCAGACGCCTGACATGTTCCTTGGTCTGTTCCCAGTGTTCTTCAAATCCCGCTCTCAAATCATCGGAAGAGGCGGCCTTGGCCAACTTGGGTAGCGCCTTCACCATTTGATTCTCGGAGCTGTAGAGATCTTTTAGTTCGTCCACGTACAAGGTCTTCAATCCGTTACTCGACATGTGTTTCCTCCTAGGAATGTAGTATTTCGTTAGTCGATCCACGAAAACCATACTGTGGTTTCCCGATTACGTGTCGGCGCGGCCGAGTTGCGTCGAGTCTGGTGGATAGGTCTCTTCTCGAGTGGGCTGGTTGTTCGCGTCCAGGTGGATTACCCGGTCGTGGACGGATTGTGACAGTGATCATGCCGACGGCATTCGTCGGAAGATGCACGATTTGCTGTCAGATTTGGAACGGCTCTATGGGATCAGGCTCGCGCACGGGGACATCGGGGTTTTCCGGTCCCTCTGGCGGCTCTTTTACCGGAGGAGGCGAGGGTTCTGGATATTGGCGAAGTTCATTCTGCATAGCGTTAGGATGCTGAACTCGGCTCTCGCGATCACTCTTCGCGAGCTGTTCATACCAAGCAAGACGGCTGAAAAGCGGCAGCGGACACGAACCCCTCGTTCGCTCCGCCGCCCTGGAATTCAACTTCTATGCAAAAACATCACGCGCTGCGACGGTCCTTGAATTCTTCAATTTTGTCTTTGGCTCTGTCTTTTGCATCCTCAACGGAATGGCTGATCTTGTTTCTGGTCTGGTCGGCGTTTTCCTTGGCTGCTTCCTCGTGCGACTTGCGGATCTGTTGCGCCGCGTCTTTCGCATCGCCCCAGGTTTCCTTCGCCGCACCTTGGGCTTGGTCGACAACTCCCTTGTTGGCCAGGTCCTCATTGCCAACCGCTTCGCCGACGCCTTGTTTGACCTTTCCTACCGCCTGATCGAGCTTGCCTGCAACCTGATCCTTGTTCATGATTTGCTCTCCTGGCCCCTGTGGGCTGGTTGTTCTTTCTTGATCTGACTATTGCTTAGGTTTAACTTCTAATTCGCTGGTCACCTTGTCCTGACCGACGACTTCGGCAGCCTTGGCTTCGATTGATCGCTTCTCGTCGTCTGAGCGCACTGGCCCCTTCAGCGTCACCATGCCGTTCTGCGAAATGATCTTCACGTTATGGGCATAGGTCGATAGCGATTTGTCCTTCATCACCGACTGTCGAATCTGCTGAGTGATGTCCCGGTCCGAACGGTTGTCCTTCTGCTGGTCCGCCGTCGGCTCGGTATTGCTCTTGTCACGCTCGTTAACCTTAGTGTTGTCCGGGGCAGGCTGCTGTGAACTATCTTGTGCGCCCGCCAAGGTCCAACTTCCGGTCAGCAAGCAGGTGAACATCAACATCTGTAACGTCAGTCGTGATATGCGCTTCATCATTAATTCACTCCTTGGAGATCAATTACCCTTGGGTCTGTGAGCGGTGACCGCACTGTCACGTTCCGCTGTAACGCAGCACTCCGTCTCGAGACGTCACGCGTCTGCCTTCCGGCACTTTCCACAGTTCTGCCAGTGCCTTGGCCCCAGCGATCAGTGCAGCCTTCTCCAGAGCAGCTGCGTCGGCATGTAATGGAAGTGCCCTTCGGCGCGATAGCTCGGTATTTGCCGAGCCTTTGCCCTCGCGTAGCGCATCGAGCGATTGCTCAACCACGACCTTCAGGTGATGCGCGGATTCAGAATGTTCGTCTACTGTCGTCCGATTCGCCATAATTGTGCTCATTACAGAGCACGTCCGGTAATCGCACAATACAGTGAATCGTTGACACAAGCGGTTAATGGCTGGTAGTGGTGCGATGCAGCGAGATAGGACACTTCCTCGCCGCCTCGCGGCGAGACAACTTCAAAGAAAGTTCGGAGCGCGGGCAGACGTCAGGCTTGGTCTGAGCGACCGACCGCGCCAGGACTCAGCCTACGGCACCACCGTGAATGACTGAATGCTCGTCGTCGCGCCACCTGCATTGGTAATCGTGATTCGTCCGCTGGTCGCTCCGTTGGGAACCGTGGCCGTCACGATCACGCTCGACTGGACTTTGTAGGCAGCGCTTGTCCCGTTGAATGTCACTCCAGTGGTACCGACAAGATTGCTGCCCAGGATCGTGACTTTCTGACCAACCATTCCTTTGGCCGGAGCGAATCCGACGATCTTTGGTTTTGGCGCGGGCAGGCCGCTGACGATCTGCACGACGGCGCCCTGGTATTTGTTGTTCGATATCGTTCCACCGTTATTCGTCACATACAAAGTACCGTCCGCTGCTTGCAGCGGAACCGCCAGAGGCAAGGCCCCAGTGGTTGCAGCATCAAAACTCATGATCTGAGAAAGCGCGCCGGTTGGCGTCAGCTGAAAAACTGTGCCGCTGTCTGCAGCGCCGCCACCCGCAGAGGTGTTTCCGTAGAGATTACCGTCGCTGGCCTGGATCAGCCCTCCCCACGGAGAAATACCGTTCACGGATGGGTCAGTCGAGTTGAAATCCCAAAGTTTCGTGAACGCTCCCGTGGTTGTGATCTGGAATAGTGTGCCACTCTGGTAAAAAGTGGTGAGAGCGCCGCCAAAAGACGTCGCGCCGTAAAGTTTTCCGTTACTGGCTTGAACCAAGGCCGCCTTCGGATAGGCCCCATCGGGGAAGAATTGCCCCGGCTGCTCCGGGAACGAGTGCAGCACTGTGGTCTTCGAGCCCGCAAACTTAAAGATCGTCCCGGCGAGGGACGTTCCGCCAAATTGAGTAGTGCCATAGAAACTGCCATCCTTACCCTGAATCAATCCAGCATAGGGATTGGCGCCGTCAGTCGTCCCGTGAACGTTGTCAAACATGTAGACCGTGCTGAAGCCGCCGCTGGCGGAGACCGCAAAGATGGTGCCCTGATTCCCGAAGCCTTGCACCATACCGCCCGAATAGGTCGTGCCGTAAAACTGTCCATTGGTGGCCAAAATCAAACGACCGCCCGGGCCCCCACCTTCGGGAGGATTCGCGAGCGTTCCATTGAATTGGTGCAGAAGGGTGAACTGCCCTGAGGGCGTGATCTTGAAAATGGTCCCACAACCCAGATTGCCATTGCAGACGGCGTTGGGATTGCCGCCGGCGCTGGCCGTGCCATAGAAATTGCCGTCGTAGCCTTGCACCAGTCCGCCGACCGGAAACATTCCATTGACCGCGGTATTGGTGCTGCTGTCGTAAGTAAAGTTGTAGAGCACGGTTTGGATCCCGGACGGTGTCAGTTTGAAAATTGTGCCGCAACCGATCACGCCAAATGGGCCCATGCAGGTTCCGGAGCCGCCCTGGTACGTGGTGCCATAGAAGTTGCCGTCGGCGCCCTGAATGACTTCGTCATAAAGAATGTCGCCGTGTGAGAACCCGCTCTGCCCCATCCCGTCATACAGGAACTGGTAGATGATGTTTACTGTGGGCGAAGCCGGCGGAAAACTCGCATCCCGGCCTGCCGTCTCCGCGAGCATCCACGAGGCTGACAACAGCAAAGTCAGCGAAAGGGCAAGGTTAATGGTCTTGAATGTGAACCTGAGAATTTTGTTGCTCATCGAAGTTCCTCCGTCGTTGTTCTGAGCTGTGAGTTTTGTTCTTTACTGAACTTCATACCGTAGGGGCTTTCTGCATCGATTGTCGTCAGAAGACAATGACCCAGAACGCCACGTCTACGTTGTCAAGTCCCGAGAAGGTATTGGTAACTAGTTGGCTGGCGCTCGGCGGGAAAAAAAAGTCCGCGTAGCACTGGTTGTTCGAATCCAACACGCAAGTGGACATCCCTGTACCGCCGAATGCAGTCGCCGAAATAAACCGATCGTTGATTTGATAGCCGAAGTCGATCAGATCTTGCCCTTGCAGTTCATGAAGGATGCTGATGCCGCAGGGCGGGATTGAGCTGCCTGAGTTCGAGTTATAGCAGCGAGTGATGGCGGTCCCGCCCGGAGCGAACGGGTCGACAAAAACCATCGCCTTCACCCAGCCGCTCGTACTGCGGGACTGCCCGACGTTGCTGTCACTGTAGAAGCCCAACCCATTCGACGAGTGACCATAAACCCCGACGCCACCTTGGAAGTTGTTGTTGATCCCGGCGACGCCATAGCCAATCACCGAATTTGCCGTGCCGATGACCCCACTGGTTCCAGAACCCGTCACCCCAGTTACCCCGACCCCTTGCACTCCAACACTGTTCTGGCTTGTGCCTGCAACGCCCGGGAAACCGTTGCTCGATCCGAAGACGCCCACATGCTGATCGGCGTCGCCCCAGACTCCGGCAATTCCTCCGAACAGCGTGCCATTGCCGGCCCTTCCGAAAACTCCCGCAGTGTTGATGGTGTCTCCTCCACTGATGCCCTGGACTCCGGTGCCATGGGTGGTGTATCCGTAAACCCCGTTCAGGCTACTGCTGAAACCGTAAACACCACTGCCCGAAGTGCTGACTCCCTCAACCCCCATCCCTGCCGCCAAATCTTGTCCATAAATCGCCGTACCACCCGAGGTTGTTCCCTCGACACCAATCGCATTCGTGCCGGTGCTGGTTCCTGAGACCCCAACTCCGTTTTGTGCATTGCTGGTCCCGAAAACTCCAACCCCTTTGGTTCCGTAACCGTATCCCGACACTCCAATGCCATTCGTGGCTCTGGACATCCCTTCAACACCGATCCCATTTCCGAACCCCTGCACACCAATTCCTGCCGGGTCACCCGAGTTGACGGATAGTCCGACGGCGGAGCTCGTCTGGACTTGCTGCTCCTGAGAAAAGATGTTCGCCGCGCCGAGCTGCGCGTATCGCGCATCCGTAACTGTGGTGTTCAAACTGAGGGTGACGTTGCCGCTGGTGCCGCCACCCGTGAGATCGGTACCGGCGGTTACGCCCGTGATTGTCCCCGTCCCTGGAAATGCCTGCCCCGGCGCAAACGTGAAAATGCCGGCGCTGCTAATCTTCAGCCCGGTTTCGGTGGGAGCCGCAGGGTCAGTGCCGAACAACAAGTTCAGGCTCGCCGACGGATTCGTAGTGTTGTTTCCCACCGGCTCTGCCTGCCACACAAAGTGTTGCAGCGAATATTTCTTGCTGGTGCTGTTGTACGCGGAGGACTCGATGTTGAACTGATTGGAATTGAACCCCTTGGCCGGCGTGGCGTAACCAATGGTGGCCATCTCCAGGAAACCGCGCATCAGCCCGCTACCGTTGACGTCCAGAGTCGTCAGCGGATTCTTGAGATTGATTCCGATCCTGGCGCTCGTGCCTGAGCCCGATTGAAACAGCACGGAGTTCCCAAGGGTGCCGTTGTTGTCCGTCCAGAGAGGAACATAATTCTGCGTGCCACCTCCGCTGATGGAGGCCATGGCCGGACTGGTGAGTGCAGCTGGCGCTGAGACTGCCCCGGCCGTGCCCGGCAAAGATGGAGTTGCCAGTACAAAGGCCGAGGCTGGTAGGCCACCAATGGTCTCCGCGTCTGCGGCTTTCAATGCATAGGGGACGCTCAACAGGAATATCCGAGTTTGCTCGGGCTGGCCTTCCACCTGCACGCCCAGCCAGCGTGCCTCGCCGGAAGCAAACAAATCCAAGGGCATGCCGTCCGCTTTCGTCGCTCCCAAGGAAACGGTGTAATGGCCGGTCTTATCTGCTGTGACATTCTGAGTTTCCAGCCAAAGTGGTGATCCGCCTTCCTCATCCTTGTACAGCGCGAACGTCACTCCCACGGTGCGTGTGAGTGGTTGTCCGGCTGCGTCCTTGAGCACTCCGCCAAAGTGCACCAAGTGTGGAACCGCAGCGTTATTTGCACTGCCAGGTTGTTGGGCCAGTGCGAAAGCAATCCAGAACGCGACAAACCAAACGAGAAAAACGATGCGCCCCATCACAGGTCTCCTGTCGGAACGGCGAAAATTTAAGAACGAGCCGTTCCGATGCATTGGCAATTTGACCGAACCCGATTCCCCCGTCAAAGGGTCTGTCTCGGACTTCCATCTGTACGTGCAATCCATTGCCAGGAAATGGCTTAGATTGTCTTGTGAACTGCTCGTGATAGGATGATGCGGTCAAAAGCCGTATGGGGCGGCTCGATGCGACCGACTGCACAGCGCCGGGTAGCGCGTTTCGGGGTTTACGAAGCGGACCTGGATACGCACCAACTTGCCAAGAGTGGGCTGCGTATACGGTTACAAGATCAGCCTTTCCAAATTCTTGCCCTGCTGCTGGAGCGACAGGGTCAGGTGGTCACGCGGGAAGAGTTGAAGGAGAAACTCTGGCCCGGCGACACCTTCGTAGAGTTCGATGCCGGATTAAACACCGCCATCAAGAAACTCCGCGCCGCTTTAAGCGATTCCGCAGACAATCCTCGCTTCGTTGAGACCATCCCGCGCCGAGGCTATAGGCTACTCGTCCCGGTGGATTTTCCCCAAGCCCCGGATTCCACAGACCTCCTTCGGAACTCGACTCCCACAGTTCCTCTGAGCAGAGAAGACAAGGTCATTTTGGACTTGCCGGCCCATCACCGCTTGGCCAGCGAGCGAAAGTGGCATCAGCGCTTGTGGGTTTGGGTTGGCATCATTGCGGCGGGGGTTCTGGTTGCGGGCGGACTCTACACCGCCCACGTCCGGCGGGGTTCGGCGGCGACAAAGTTGTCGGATCGAGACATCATCGTGCTCGCGGATTTCGTGAACACAACCGGCGAGACAGTATTCGATGGCACCCTGCAACAGGCCCTGGCGGTAGCACTGGATCAGTCGCCGTTTCTGAACGTCGCATCGGATTTGCAAGTGAGCGAAACTCTCCGCCTGATGGGGCGGTCGCCGAGCGCACCGCTCAGCCGCGAACTCGCGAGGGACGTCTGCCTACGGATGGGAGGTAAGGCAATCATGATCGGCTCGATTGCCAGCCTCGGCAGCCACTATGCCGTCGGTCTGGAAGCGCTCGGTTGCACCGGCGGAGACACCTTGGCCAAAGACCAGGCCGAGGCGGCTAATAAAGAAGGTGTACTCAAGGCCCTGGGCGGAGTGGCTTCGCGGGTGCGAGGCAGCGCCGGAGAATCTCTGGCGTCGTTAGGAAAATATGACTTTCCTGCCGACACCACCACGAAATCTCTGGAAGCCTTGAAAGCCTACAGCATGGGAGAAAAAGTCGTTCGCGAAAAAGGAGAAGCCGAAGCCATTCCTTTTTTTCAAAACGCCATCCAGCTCGACCCCGATTTTGCGATCGCCTATGCAGCTTTGGGGGGCAACTATTACATCCTGGGAGAAGGCGCGCGGGCGGAGGAGAATCTCACCAAGGCCTATGGCCTGCGCGACAAGGTGAGCGTCAGAGAGAGATACCGCATCACGGCCATGTATCACTCTGAGGTTACGGGCGACCTCGAAGAAGAGGAGGCCGCGTGCAAACTCTGGACCGAAGTCTACCCACGGGACGCAGCGGCCCGCGAGAGCCTGGGAGCGGTGTACGTGATTCTCGGACAATACAAAAGGGCTACCTCCGAGCTGCAGGAGGCGCTGCGCCTGAGCCCCGAGTCAGCGATCAACTATGGCAATCTGGCGGTGGTGTACATCTCGCTCGACCGACTCGACGAAGCGAAAGCTGTTCTGGATAAAGCCCAGGCTCGTGGCCTGGACGGCATCATCATTCACGAAAACTTATACTCCCTCGCGTTTCTGCACGGCGATGTGGAGGAAATGGAACGTCAGGTGACCTGGGCGGCAGGCAAGGCTGGAGTGGAAGACCAGCTTCTCACGCAACATTCTGACACCGAAGCGTATCTCGGCCGGCTGCGGAAGGCACGGGAGTCGTCTCGGCGAGCGGTCGAGTCGGCGGTCCGCGGAGGCGACAACGAAACCGCTGCCATGTGGCAGATCAACGCTGCCCTGCGGGAGTTGGAGGTCGGCAATGTCGCCCTCGCAAAGCAAGGTGTCGGGGCAGCTCTGGCTCTGGCCCCCACCAGGGACGTGAAGACTCTGGCTGCGCTCGCCATGGCAAGAAGCAAGGACAGTGCACGCGCCACGCGGATGATTGAAGAGTTGGAGAAGGGCGGTATCTCCAACACCCTTCTTAAGGCGTATTGGCTCCCGACGCTCAGGGCGTCTCTCGAGGTTGACGCCGGCAACCCCCAGGCAGGGATTTCTCTGTTGCAGGCTGCGGCTCCGTACGAAATGGGTGAGGCTGCCTATGTATCCAATATGTATCCCGCTTATGTTCGCGGCCAAGCCTACCTCGCAGCCCATGATGGTACCGCCGCCGCAGCTGAGTTCAAAAAGTTACTCGACCATCCGGGAATCGTCCAGAACGATATTCTTGGCGCGCTGTCGCGCCTGCAACTCGCGCGTGCCGAAGCCCTTGCTGGTGACCAGAAGGCTGCAGAGAAGCAATACGCTGACTTCCTCTCCCTGTGGAAGGACGCTGATCCCGATGTTCCCATCCTCAAGCAAGCCCAGGCTGAGTCCGCGAAGCTGCAGGCCCCCCTGAAGGTCCATTGAAACTATTCTGGCGGCTGGCCCGTATAGTTTGCGTCCACATACTTCGCCTAAGAGGTAAAGAAAATGGCCGCACACGGATCACGTCGTCTGATGGTTTTGTTGATATGTCTTGTTTCTTGCATCACGCTCGCACAATCGACGCCCCCTCCCGGCATGCAGCCCGCGACCGTCATGCCCTCCGTGCTTACCGTTCCACCGCAGGCGCAAGCTGCCCCTAACTTCAACGCAGACGCCGCTACCGACGCCTATCTGGCGCAGATTCCAGCCTCGGCACGGGCGCGATCCGATGCCTATTTCGAGGGTGGGTATTGGCTCATTCTCTGGGATTTCCTCTATGGCGCCGTGATTGCCATCGTGCTGTTGAATCTGCGTTGGTCAGCAGCGATGCGCAATCTGGCTGAGCGAATCACGCGCTTCAAGCCGCTGCAAACCACCATCTACTGGGCCGAATATCTTGTGCTCACCACGGTTCTGGGCTTTCCAATGGCCGTGTATGAAGGTTTTTTTCGGGAGCGGAAATACGGTCTGGCTACACAAACGTTTGGACCGTGGATGAATGACCAGTTCAAAGCCCTGTTGATGAACCTAGTCCTCGGAGCCATCATCGCCATGCTTCTGTTTGGGGTGGTGCGAAAGCTGCAGCGTTCCTGGTGGATCTGGGGATCGGTGGTCAGCATCGCATTCTCGATCGCCGTCATCCTGATTGCCCCGGTTTACCTGGTCCCAATTTTCAACAAAGTCACGCGACTGGACGATCCCAAGGTTACGCAGCCCATTCTGAGGTTGGCCCGGGCGAACGGAATTCCGGTAACCGAGGTTTATCAGATTGACGCTTCCCGTCAGACCACCCGCATGAGCGCCAACGTGAGCGGCTTCGGACCCACCGTACGAGTCACCCTGAACGACAATCTCTTGCACCGTGGATCGCCCGAAGAGATTCAGTCTGTGATGGGCCACGAAATGGGTCACTACGTGTTGCACCATGTGTACTTCGGATGTTTCTTCTTCGCTATCGTGATCGTAATCATGTTTGCGATGCTGCGCTGGAGCTTGGATTGGACGCTGCAACGCTGGGGGGGAAAGTGGCAGATCAGGGGCATCGGCGATACTGCCGTCCTTCCGTTGGTGGTATTGCTGGGGTCGCTTTTCCTCTTTGTTATGACGCCGGTGTTGAACAGCTTCATGCGTGCCCAGGAGCATGAAGCCGACATGTATGGCCTGAACGCCACCCGTCAGCCGGATGGGTTTGCCCAGGCCGCGATTCATCTCGGTGAATACCGCAAAATGAGCCCCGGCCCGGTAGAGGAGTGGTTGTTCTACGACCATCCCAGCGGCCGCAACCGGATCTACGATGCCATGCGCTGGAAGGCGGAGAATCTCAACCTCGCGCCGGCTGCAAAGTGAACTGCGGATATCTCACCCCCCAGCGGTTGCGGTGGCTTGGAAGGTTCGATTAAAGTACTTACTTCCAAGCCACTTGTCCGTCTTACATATAGGAAGAGTCAATACGGAGAAAGCACTATGGCCTTCAAATACCGTTGGCATTTCGGATTGCTGCTGCTGATCGCGGTCATAGCTGCGCCGGCGGTAGCGCAGCAATGGAAAGCCCCCACCAGCATGAAGAAACTGGCAAACGGATTGACGGTAGTGGTTTCCGAGGACCATTCGGCGCCCACCTTCGGAATCTGCGTGAGCTACGGAATCGGCTTCCGTCTTGAGCCGGAAGGCCGCACCGGGTTTGCGCACTTGTTCGAGCACATGATGTTCGAAGGTACCCCCAACGCGCCCAAGGGTGTGCTCAACACGGTGATTGAGGCCGGTGGAGGATCCAACAATGGAGACACCCGCTACGATCACACGGAATACATTGAAACCGCCCCCTTGTCGGCACTGGACGCGTTGTTGTGGCTGGAAGCCGACCGGATGAAGACCCTCGATTTCTCCACCAAGAACCTGGAAAACCAACGCAATGTGGTGGAGGAAGAAGTTCGGGTGAACGTAATGAATCGCCCGTATGGGCTTTTCTTCGCCATTGACCTGCCCGGCAAAGCCTATGACACCTACCCCAACGCCCACAATTTTTACGGCGATTTCAGGGATCTGGACGCAGCCAAGATCGACGATGTACAGAAGTTCTATGAACAGTACTATTCTCCAAACAATGCTGTGCTGGCAGTCGTAGGGGACGTCAACCCCGATGAAATTTTCGCCAAGGCTGAAAAGTATTTTGCGGCCATTCCGTCGCGGCCCACTCCGCCCCGTCCCCAGGTGGAAGAGCCACCGCAGAAGGCGGAGCGGCGCTTTGCGCAAACTGACAAACTGGCAAAGGTTCCGGCGCTAGCCATCGGCTATCGCATGCCGGGGCGGCATTCTCCCGATGGCTTAACCGGAGCGGTAACTGGCGAGTTGCTTCACAATGGACAGGCCTCGCGCCTTTATCAGATGCTGGTCAAAGATAAGCAAGTCGCGCTCTCGGCTGATGGCGGCGTGAATTGGCCACTGGGATCGGCCTTCGAATACAACGGGCCCACGCTGATGACATCGTTTATCGTTTACCCGCCGAACGTTACCGAGGAGCAGGTGCTGGGCGCATACGACGCCACCATCAAGGAACTTGCGACGAAAGGACCGAGCCCACAGGATCTGGAGAGGGTAGTCGCCAAGATGCGGTCCGACTGGTACGGCCAGCTTGAAATCCCCATCGATCGGGCTTCGGCACTGTCCCATGCGGTTCTGTTCGACGGCTCGTTCGACCGTGTCTATCTCATTCCCGAAGAGCTGGCCAAGGTGACCCCGGCGCAAGTCAAAGCCTTTGCGGCGAAATACCTGGTGAGCACCAATCGCACCATCATCAACCGAGTCCCGGCCACTGGGCCGGATGCGGGAAAAGAGGGTGGCAAGCAGGGAGGCGGACAATGAAATCGCTCAGAGTGATGCTAACGATGATGCTGCTCACAGCATTTACCTTCGCCCAGAAGGAAGTTCCCATGCCCAAGGACCTGCCCGCTTTCGGTCCGGAGAAACCGTTGCAGGCGCCGTCGGTGAAAGTTTCCAAGCTGACGAACGGCATGACCGTCTGGCTGGTTTCGGAACCGGGGTTCCCCAAGGTGGCATATAGCCTGGCAGTGCGTGGCGGACTGGCAGCGGATCCCGCCGACCGGCCTGGAATCTCGGAGTTGCTGTCCAAGACCATCGATCAAGGAACGAAAACCCGTAGCGCGAAGCAAATTGCAGAGGAAATGCAGAGTGCGGGCGGGGACATTACCGTGGAATCGGCAAAAGACTCCATCCAGGTCTCGACCACCGTCTTATCGGCGAAGGCGGAAAATGCTTTGACGATTCTGGCAGACGTGGTTCAGAATGCGACGTTTCCGGAGGGAGAAGTAACGCTGGCCAAACGCAACTTGTCTGATTCGCTGCGGCAGCGCGAGTCTGAACCATCGTTTCTGGCGGCACGGGCTATGGCCAGGGTGCTATTCGGGGACCATCCTTACCACGTCATCGCTCCTACCCAGGAATCGATTGCCGCGTCGACACCCGTCGATTTGCGGAATGTTTATGTGCAGCGTTTCCGCCCCGATCAAGTGGCTCTCATCGCCGTCGGCGATTTTGGGGACAACCGCATGCTCGAATTGGCACAGGCAAAGTTCGGCGCCTGGAAGGCTCCGAACGAACCTGCTCTCCCGCCTCTGGCGCAGCTCACTACCACTCCCGAACATGCGGCATTCTTTGTTCCCCGTCCAGACTCCGTGCAGACCACCTTGGAGCTGGCCACGTTCGGGCCCTTGCGCAGCGACCCCGATTACGAAGCCGCCGAGGTGGCCAATGCAGTCTATGGCAGCACCTTCAGCTCACGGCTAGTCACGAACATCCGCGAAGACAAGGGATATACCTATTCACCGTTTGCGGTCTTGAACACTTACCACGACGCAAGCGTTCTGGTCACGCGCGCTGATGTGCGCAACGAAGTGACCGGGCCAAGCTTGAATGAGATCAACTATGAACTGAATCGGATGGCGACCACCAGTCCGACCGACGAGGAACTGTCCAAAGCCAAGCGTTATCTGGTCGGCATCGAAGCAATTCAGTTGCAAGCACGCGCCGGAGTTGCCGATGAACTGGCGCAACTTTGGGTGAAAGGCCTGCCACCGGGGGAAATCGGAATTTACGGCCAAAAGGTTTCGGCTACAACCCGCGCCGACGTCGATGCCGCTGCCAAAAAGTATTTTCCGGCGGCGGCGGCGGCCATCGTTGCCGTCGGCGAGGAGAAAGTCGTCCGCGATTCTTTGACCGTGTTCGGGATCCCGATTCGGCCGGTACCGTAACAGAAGGCAGTTAGCATCGGGCTAAACACCAACACTTTAACGGCCATTTGTCTCTGACATCCCCGCCCCAGGTCGCAGCCCGATGGTAACCTCGCTGAAGCGCAGCCCCGCAATTTAGCATACCCAATCAGCAGGCATTTCATCCGCTTGAGGTAAGTCTCATGCGTCAAATATGCAGAATGGTCGGGGGCATTGCCGGGTTGGCCTTGCTGTTGACAAGCGCCAGCAACGGGCAGTCGTTGGGCGACGTAGCCCGCCAACAGCGGCAAAAGCAGCAGGCCAAAAAAGACCAGCCTGCACCGAAGGTCGTCACCAACGAAGATCTGCCAGAGCATTCTGAGGACACGAGCGATACAGACAAGCCGGACCAGAACCAGGAGCCTGAGCCTCATCAGGCCACTTCGCAATCACCGGAACACTGGAAGGCGCAGATCGCAGCGCAAAAACAATCCATCGCCACGCTCCAGCACCAGATGGACAGGCTCAATTCATCGATCCACTTCGTCGAAGCCAACCGTTACTATTACGGCGTGCAACACAACGAGCGCCAGGAAGTAAAGCAGGAGCAGGTCCAGCGCATGCAGGAGCAACTCGATCTGCAACGGAAGCGGCTGGAAGACATGCAGGAAGCAGCGCGCAAAGACGGCTTTGGCAACGGGGTTTACGATCCGTAGCCACGCGGGTTGGGCCCATCCGCCAGGCCCCCGATCCCATCCTTAGAACTTCATCCGCGATCCTCAGTTGCGTGTAAAATCGGCGTGAGGCTTGTCGGAGCCACCACGCCGTGACTGGCCGAACACTCTCACATTACGAAATTCTCGATGATCTTGGCGCCGGCGGTATGGGCGTGGTGTATCGCGCGCATGACACCCGGCTCGGCCGCGACGTCGCTATCAAGGTTCTGCCCACAGACCGCCCGCTCAGCGAAAATGCTCGCAAGCGCTTCCAGCGTGAGGCGCTGGCGGCTTCTGCGCTCAATCACCCCAACATCATTACGATCTATGAAGTCGGCTCCGAGGGCGACACCGATTTCATCGTGATGGAGTACGTGCGCGGTGCGACTCTGTCCTCGCTGCTCAAGAAACGCCCGTTGGGTTTGGCCGAAGCCACGCGCTATTGCGTGCAGGTAGCCGACGCGCTGACCAAAGCCCATGCCTCCGGCATCATTCATCGCGATCTCAAACCCGGCAACATCATGATCACGGAAGATGGGCTGGTGAAAGTGCTGGACTTCGGCTTGGCTAAGTTCGATCCTTCCGCCGCCACCAAGGATGGTGAGACAGACAGTGATACCGCCGCCCAGTTCACTTTGACTCAACCGGGGATGATCACGGGCACCGTGGCCTACATGTCTCCAGAGCAGGCGCGCGGGGAGCGGGTGGATGCACGGTCCGATGTCTTCTCGTTCGGTGTTGTGATGTTCGAAACGCTTAGCCGCCATCTCCCGTTCACCGGCCCCAATTCGATCGCCGTGCTCCACAATCTTCACTTCAGCCCACCGCGCGATCTGGGGGAACTGGCGCCCAAGGTGCCCAAGCCACTGGCATCGCTGATCGCCAGGATGTTGGAGAAAAAGCCGGAGAAGCGCATTCAAACCATGGCAGAGGTGGCCACGGAGTTGCGCAAGCAGGCGACCGGGTTAGTGGATGGGCCGGTGACCTGGCATCCCAGTGACGCCACGGTGGAGATGACCGCCGCCGCGGCGCCCGGTTCTAAGAAGATCTGCTGGCGAAACGTGTGGCTGTGGGGGCTGGCAGTTGTGCTGGTGGTGGGTGGCGGCGTGTATGGATGGCGTCACTGGCGCAGCCCGAAGCCCGCGCCAAACGCCAGTGCGCAGGTCTTCCTGCCTGGTGATACTGCCTATTCGCTTTACCAGCGCGCCCGGCAGAATTTGGATCACCGGGACCGCGAAGGCAACATTGACAACGCCATTAAGCTGGGCGAACGCGCGGTGCAACTCGATCCCCAGTCCGCGGCCAGCTACGCGGTGCTCGGAGAGGCTTATGCGCTAAAGAACGAGGCGAATCCCGATCCCCAGTGGATCCGGCTGGCCTCGCAATATGCCAACAAGGCGGTGTCTATCGACAACTACCTTTCGGCGGCGCACAGCTCGCTGGGCCGAGTGAAAATGGCGTCGGGTGACACCGCCGGAGCAGAGAAGGAATTGCGCCAAGCTGCCGACTTGGATCCAAAGAATGACATACCGCATGCTTTGTTGGGTAGCCTCTTTGACAAGATTGGAAAGCCGGAAGCTGCCCAGCAGGAATTGAAGCGGGCGCTGCAATTGAACAAGAACGACTGGGAAGTCTATATGGCGTTGGGGTTGAACGCGTACAAGACCGGTGCCTACAAGGAAGCCGCGTCCAACTGGGAGGAAGCGCTCCGCCTGGAGCCTGACAACGTGCCTGCGCTGCGCAATCTGGGAGCCGTCTACCATTTGCTCGGACGGGATGATGACGCGGCCTCGGCGTTGCAGCACGCGCTGGAAATTCATCCGACCGCAGATGCTTACAACAATCTGGGATACATTCGTTTCTACCAGGGCCGCTATCAAGACGCAGTGCCGGCTTTCGAAAAGACGGTGGCCCTCGGTGCCAGCAGCTTCGATAACTGGGCCAGCTTAGCGGATGCCTACCGCTGGACGCCGGGGAACGCTGACAAGGCCAAGCAAGCCTACGATACCGCGATTCGTCTGGTGCGGGAAGAAATTGCCAAGAACCCGAACCAGGGCGATCTTCGGGCCGACCTCGCCTTGTACTTGGCGGAAAACGGGGATAAGACAGGCGCGCTCAGGGAGCTCAAGACGGTGGAACAGGCGCACAGCAAGGACCCGGGCGTACTCTACAACCTGGCCGTTACTTACGAGCTTGCCGGCGATCGTGACAAGGCGTTGGATGCCCTTCTCACCGCGGTAAAGGCAGGTCAAAGCCTGAATGATGTCAAGAATGACCCCGAACTCGTCTCCCTTCGAGCCGATCCTCGCTATCAGCTCAAGATTGCAAGTGAATCCAAGACCAACCCATAGCCCCTTGCCCCCGGGCGAAAAGAACTAGGGCTTGACTTTCGAGCTAGTGGGGTCTAACTTGCCGTTCTGTTCGTGTTCTGATCCCAGGGTGTTCGATTCTAGGGAACTTAGGAGGAACCGTATGTCGGTTTATCTCTACAATGTGCTCTTTTCGTTGGCTGGGTCTGACCCCACCGTCGGCCGCTTTACGCAATACAGCACGTCGAATCCAAATCCGACTATTTCGACCCAATCCAGCGCATGGTTTACCTACCAGCTTGCCGGCACTCCGTTCAGTCTGGGCGACTACTACTCCCCGGTTGGCGTGGCTCTCACTCCAGCAAATTGGGGCAGTCCCCAACCGGACAGCGGCGGCCTGCAATTGAACCCGGGAGATTTCTTGATGATGCGGGTAGCATCGCTGGACTCCAATGCGGGCAGCTATCAGGTTCGATTCACCGGCGTTTTCGGACGGGGCACCAGCCAACCGTTGGGGGCCGGTGCCGGCGATCTTCAGTCTCCGCTGCTCATGAACACACCCACTACTCAGAGCAGTTATCCGCGAGCGGTCATTGACGTGGACGGCACTACTGGAACCAATTGGCCAGCTCCCCTCGGCGATCATTCGTGGGTCACTTGGTTGGGCGCAGTTCATGCGGCTCCCGGAGGAGCAGCCAATGACTACACCGTCAACGTGGGGGCTAGCGTGTATGCCGGAGGCGCTTACTATACCTTCGGGAAAGATCCTCGCCTGCACGTAGGTGGAATGGTTCGCCGCAAAAACGATGATTGTGCCGCCTGAAGTGTTCGAGTCACCCCAGGGCCGCCGGACTCCCAGCGGCCTTATTTGTCTTTGGGACGTTCCGGATCGATTGCCCAGTCCAGGTAAATCCATAGCACCCGCGAGAACAGGGTCAGAGTCGGTGCTAGCGGCAGGAAAAGCAGAATGGCGCAGACCGTGATCTTCTGCAATGACCATGGCGTCGCAGCCCACAGAATGAACGCCAGCCCGACGATCGTAATCAGCGCCAGCGCATAACTGATGTACATGGCTCCGAGAAAATATCCTTCCTCGCGCTCAAATTTCAGACCGCAAGCCGTACAGCGTTCGAGCATCTTGGGAAATCCACGGAAGATAGACCTACGGAACATACGGGCGGAGCGGCATCGCGGACACAGTTGGTGAAGTATCGCCGACGCTGTCGATGTCCGGATGGGTTGGCCCATGGCAGGGAACTAGCGCTTGCGACTGGGAGGCGTGGGTACGACCAGTGGCCGCCGTACCGGGACGATGGCTCCGCGAGCAGGGTCGGCAGCAGCCTGGGCGCGGGAAAGCATTTCCTCCTGGATGTATTTCACGAAGTCCTGGATCTGCCGCTGCATTTCTTCCGTGCGCTCGCGCATTTGCAGAATGATGGCAATCCCGCTGATATTGACACCCAGGTCGCGGGCCAGCGACAGAATAAACTCCAACCGCTGCAAGTCTTCGTCGGTATAGAGCCGGGTGTTGCCTTCAGTACGCGAGGGCTTGAGCAGTCCTTCGCGCTCATAAAGACGCAGAGTCTGAGGATGGATCTCATACATCTCGGCGACCGCCGAGATCATGTAGGCACCCTTGGATTTGCGCTTGGTCATTGCTACACGTATTAAAACACAACGGATCAACCACAAAGGACACAAGGGATCACAAAGGGATCTCGAAACCGCAATCCTTTGTGTACCTTTGTGCCCTTTGTGGTTGTCGAATTTAGGCTATCGCCTCCGGTTTATAAGCGACTATCCCGGCTGCGATCAGGATCATGCCGAAGGCAAACGAACTCATCCCCAGGACTCGCTCGGTCTCATAGACTTGGCCGTCCAATTGAACTGAGCAAAGCTGACCGAAATTGAAGTTTGGCTGCCTGATCGTCGTGGGGGTAATTGTACCTTCCTGAAGGTTCTCGCCAGTCCGATAAGCAAAACCCGCACCCACGTCTGTGCCTGTGTCCTGCTGCCAAGTGGTCACACAGACCTGGTTGGTCGGGCATAACTGAGCGAGGCAAGTCGTACTCAGTCCCACCGCGGCAATAAGAGCGCTCAGGGTAACTGAGAAAGAAATCGATGTTAATCCGCAACGCTTCTTCATGTCTCCTCCCCTTTCGACTCTGTGGAAGCCGACCCGCGAATGTCTGACCAACCATCGCGCTATAGTTTGCCGACCACCCCTGTATTGAGCCATGCGACCCAGATGTTGGCCCCATCGAACGCGAGGCCGGTGGTGGCGTTGCTGTGATAATGGAATTGATTTAGGACGGTTCCGTCTGTGGCCCTTAACTCCGCGACCGTCTGGGATCCGGTCACCCAAATGTTCACCCCGTCAAACGCAATTCCGTAGGGGCCTCCCCCAACGGCAAACGTGCCGAGCAGGGCGCCGTCACTCGCTCGTAGCTTACTCACCGTGCCGTCGCCGCGGTTCGCTGTCCAGATGTTCGCCCCGTCGAAGGCTGTCCCGATTGGAGCCAGCCCCACATTGAATGTCCCTAGGAGCTTCCCGTCGGCGGCCCTAAGTTTCGTAACGCTACCAGTGGCGTTCCCACCGCCGTTGACCACCCAAATATTAGTCCCGTCGCACGCCGTCGCAATCGGGTGGGGACCGACAGTAAAGCTGCCCAGGTTCTCGCCGTCGCGTGCTCTTAGCTTGACAACGCTGCCGTTTCCTTCACTGGGCGCCGTTGGGACCCAGATAGCTTGCCCATCGAATGCCGTCCATCCTGCGTCAGGTCCGACCGTGAAGCTACCGAGATTCTTGCCGTCGCTGGCACGCAACTTCACCACATTTCCGCCATAACCCGATACCCAGATATTGGCACCATCGAAGGTCACGCCGTACGGCGTGTTCCCGGCAGGAAAAGTACCCAGCAGCGTTCCATCGTTAGCGTGCACTTTGCTAACGGTTCCATCGCCAAAATTCGCGGTCCAAATATTCTCACCGTCAAAGGCCACACCATAAGGCTGTTTGCCAACGGGAAACGCGGTTGGTACGGTGTTCGCCCCATACCACTTCAGCAACGCCACCTTCAGGGGATTTGACAGCGGCGGCGCACCGGAGCCGACATCTGCTCGGCCGGGCGCACCAGCATTCTGTGCCTGTCCCGCAATGAAGCTGGCCAACGTCAAAACGACCAATGCCAACGAGATTCCAGCTATGATCCGTTTCATGATCTTGTACCTCCCCAGGGGCAACTGCTCGACAAACCAGAGAACAACTTACGGTTTCTTGGTGCGTGATGCGGTCCAACCCTGCGGCTTCAAGGCGTGATTGAGGAAATAGGCGACTACCCCGGCGGCGATCAGAAGCATCCCAAAGGCAAACGAACTCATGCCCAGCACCTGCTCAGTCTCGCTGCGTACCACCGAGAAGCCCGAGCAGCAGCATGGGAGGTATGCCGACAGCGACCGCGCCCAACATTCCGCCGGGAACGCGGAAAGCCCGTGGCAGTTCAGGCTCGCGGATTCGCAGGACGACCAGTGCCACAAACTCCAGCGACAGGCTGACGCCGTAGAGCAGAATGTCCATGGTGACCAGCCGCTCAAATCCCAATCCCAGGCACATGGCCCAGCAGACCGCCAGGGCAAGAATCGCAACCCATGGCGCGCGGGTACGCGGGTGCAGCTTGCCGAAAATCTTCGGCAACATCCCGTCTTGTGCCATCGCTAGAGGCAGGCGCGAGTAGCTCATCACCAGCGCGTTAAACATCCCGAAGCCGCTGATGATGCCGCCCAGCGCCAACCCGATCCGCAGCAGCGGCCCGCCCAGCATGCCGGCGATGTCAGCCCAGAAGCCGGTGTCCCACGAGGTAGCCGGAAGTCCGGTCATCCACATGGCGGCGACAGGCACGATGTAGCTCAACGCCACAATCGCGACCGCCACCAACATCGCTCGCGGATAAGTTCGCTGCGGGCGTTCGACCTCGGTGGCGATGGTCGAAGCATTGTCCCAGCCCATGTAGTTCCACATGCAGATCAACAGGCCAGTCAGGATGTCCACACTCGGATTCGTAGGCTTGGTGGCGACGTGAGCCAGTGCTCCAAACTTGAAAGGCGCGATGCAAACAATCGCGATGAAGGGCGCCGAAAGCGCAAAGAACAGCCACAGCGAAGTCGTCGAGACCACGCGCACGCCGGCAATATTAAGGAGAGCGCAAACGATTACCACCGCCAAAGCGACCATCACTCCCCGATGTCCTTCCGCAAACCAGGGAAACAACCGGTCGAGATAAAGGACGAACAGCGTGGGATAAATCGCCATGTCGAAGATCGACGCGACCAGCGAAAGCCAAGCCTCCTGAAATCCCCAGAAGTTGCCCATGGCGCGCCGTACCCAGGCGTAGTAGCCGCCTTCGTAGGGCAGGGCACTCGAAAGTTCGCCAATCATGAACGCGGTGGGCAGGCTCCAGAGAATCGGGGTCAACAGCAGAATGAGAATGCCGCGGCCGTAGCCGGCGCCGTGCACGATGTCTTCTGTGCCATAGGTCCCGCCCGACACCATAAAGAAGGTGGCGGCGACCAGAGGCCAGAGCGTGAGGCGGACGGACTTTTTCCGGGGGGCTACGATGGCGGGGGGCTGAAGTTGTTGACGAGGTGCGCTAGCTGTTGCCAATTTCGACGGCTTCCTCCCTGGGGCGAATCACTCTCAGCCACCTCGTCTCCCTTGTTTGCGAGGCTCCCGGTTCACAGCGATTCCGGGCATTTCGGCTGAAGTTAGTTCGCACGTATGAGATTACGGCAAATTTCCCCAGATGCAAGAAAATTCTTGAAAAATTTATAGCCGGGCGGCGGGTACGGAGGTAACGAACAACAACGCGCCACCACAGGGGGCACAGAGGAACCCGGGGACTTTCACCCCCAAATTTTCTTTGATCTTCTGTGTTCCTCTGTGCTCCCTGTGGTCAGAGCTTTTGCCAGTCATGCCCATCGACCATGCGACGGATGCCATCTCGCAGCCGAGCAACATGAAAGTTGATCAGCAGGCCGACAGGAATGCCACTGAGCCGCATGTACGACAACAGCTGTGCCTCGTGGACGGGATGAATCGCTTCCACGCACTTCACCTCGACAACGACCGAGTTCTCCACCAAGAGATCGATCCGGTAGCCGAGTTCGAGTTTCTCACCCTCATAGACAACTGGGGGGGCAACTTGAGACGCCACCATTACGCTACGATTGCGGAGTTCGCGAGCTAGACAGGCTTGATATGCGCTTTCCAGTAACCCCGGCCCCAGCACGGAATGAACCTTCATGGCAGCATTGACTATGACACCAGTCACTCGGTTGATTTTTGGCTGGAAGGCAACGACCGAAGACATTCTCCCTTTGTACCCGCGAGCCGGGACAACCTCAGTAACAAATAAACAGAGATTAGCTGTTGAAAAGCGATAACCACAGGGCGCACAGGGGTTCATGAGAGTTCCCCTGTGTTCCTCTGTGCCCCCTGTGGTTAAAAGTTCTTAAATAACTCTGCCCGAGGATCTTCCGGATTCAGCTTAGCCAGTTCCCGCAGCAACTCTTTAGTCTTCTCGTCGCGCGGCATAGGAACCGCAATCTTGACTTCGACAATCTCGTCGCCGCGGACGCCATCTTTCGTGGCGGAAGGCACACCCTTCTCCCGCAAGCGCAGTTTCTGCCCCGACTGCGTTCCCGGCGGAATCTTCAACACAGTACGGCCATCAATGGTCGGAACCTCGACCTTGGCACCTAACGCCGCTTCGCTCACCGTGACCGGTACCGTCAGGTAGATGTCATCTCCGTCGCGATGAAACACCGGGTGATCGCCGATCCGGATAATCACATACAGATCGCCACTCGGACCGCCGCGCAGCCCAGCATTGCCCTTGCCGCTCAGCCGTATGCGCTGGCCGTCGCGGGTGCCGGCCTTGATCCGCACTTCCAGCGGTTCCGTGCGTTCCACCGTGCCCTCGCCGTGACAAACCGGACAGGTCGAAATGTTCTTGCCGGTTCCATGACAGCGCGGGCAGGGAACGTTGAACTTCATCCGCCCCCCTTGCTGCGTGATCTGCCCCGTGCCCCCGCACTCGGGACACTTTCCTGGCGACTCAATATGGCCTTGTCCGTGGCAGTTGGCGCACACATCGCGGCGAGTTATGTCTAACCGCATCACGCCGCCGCGAATCGCCGTCCAGAAGGGAACATTGACCTGGTATTCGAGGTCCGAGCCGGGCTCCGGGCCTTCATGGGGAGCCGCGCCGCGTCCGCCGAAGATGCCGGAAAAAATGTCTTTGAACCCGCCGCTGCCGCTACTCGGCTTCCTTGCCCGTCCGCCTTCGAACATGTCGGAGAAATCAAATCCTCCGAAGTCGAACGGAACTTCCTGGCCTGCGGCTCGCGGCTGGCCCGGTGGAACACCGCCGCCGGGGAAACCGCTGGCACCGGCGCGCGCGTAGGCCTCAGCCGTCGCGGGATCAATATTGTCCGAGTAAAAACCTACCTGGTCGTAAACCTTGCGCTTCTTGGGATCGCTCAGAACATCATTGGCCTCGGACATGGCCTTGAACTTCTCTTCCGCCGTCTTGTCTCCCGGGTTAACGTCGGGATGGTACTTGCGCGCCAGCTTGCGGAAGGCCTTGCGAATCTCCTCAGCCGAAGCCGACTTCTTTACGCCGAGCAGTTCGTAATAGTCTTTTTTGGCAGTGGTGGCCATGGTGGCGCTCAGATTACCCTACTGGATTTGTCGACTGCCATTCCTGAACGTATCAGCCCATTCCTGCTTGGCCGCGTCCACATACACCGGATAGCGGTCCACGCCATTCTCGGTCGCACGAAAAACGTAGAAGCGGTTCTCATCTTCCACAAACTTCAAAAAGTAATCTTGCCCGTTGATTTGAAATTGCATTTTCACCCCCCACCGGAACCGAAAAACAAGCCACGGATTTCACTGATTCTCACGGATTGTCTAATCCGTGTTGATCCGTGCAAATCCGTGGCCGCGTCTTCGCTTTATTTCTTGTCTTCGACGTCCACGTACTCGGCGTCAATCACGCCTTCGTCTTTCTTCTGTCCCGCGCCATTCGCATTCGGATCCGGACCCGCCCCGTCTCCAGGCGTGGGGCCTGCAGAAGGCGGCGTCTGCGACTGCGCCGCTTTGTACATCTGCTCCGCCAGCTTGTGCGAGGCCTGAGTCAGCGTCTCGCGAGCCTTGTCCATGGCCGACTTGTCGCCGCCCTCGAGCGCCTTCTTGGCGTCGGCAATCGCGTTCTCCACATCGCCACGCTCCGAGCCCGAGATCTTCTCGCCCTGTTCCTTCAGCATCTTCTCCACGTTGTAAACCATGGAGTCGAGCTGATTCTTGGCGTCGATCTCGTCGCGCCGCGCCTTGTCTTCGGCGGAGTGAGCTTCGGCATCCTTCGCCATCTGCTCCACTTCTTCCTTCGACAAGCCGGAAGACGACGTAATCGTGATCTTCTGGTCCTTGCCCGTAGCGTTGTCTTTCGCGGTCACATTCAGGATGCCGTTGGCATCAATATCAAACGTGACTTCGATCTGCGGAATGCCGCGCGGAGCCGGTGGAATCCCGGTCAAGTGGAACTTGCCCAGCGTCCGGTTCTGCGCCGCCATCGGCCGTTCACCCTGCAACACGTGGACTTCGACCGAAGTCTGACTGTCGGCCGCAGTCGAAAACGTTTCCGTCTTCTTGGTCGGAATCGTCGTGTTCCGCGGAATCATCGGCGTCGCCACGCCGCCCAGGGTTTCAATCGCCAGCGTCAGCGGAGTCACGTCGAGCAGCAGCAGGTCCTTGACTTCGCCCTTAAGCACGCCGCCCTGAATCGCCGCGCCGATCGCGACCACTTCATCCGGGTTCACACCCTTGTGGCCTTCGCGTCCAAACAGATCTTTCACCAGGCTCTGGATGCGAGGCATGCGGGTCTGTCCGCCGACCAGCACCACTTCGTTGATCTTCGAGGCATCCACGCCCGCGTCCTTCATGCACTGCTTGCACGGCCCCACCGAGCGCTGAATGATGTCTTCCACCATCGACTCCAGCTTCGCCCGAGTCAGCTTCTTCACCAGGTGCTTCGGGCCCGCCGGCATCGGCAGTGATGAACGGCAGATTGATCTCGTGCTCCATGGTGGTCGAGAGTTCGATCTTCGCCCGCTCCGCCGCGTCCCGCAGACGCTGCAACGCCATCTCATTGCCCTTGCCGCGCAGGTCGAGGCCTTCATCTTTCTTGAATTCGTCGATCAGCCAATCCACCAGCCGCTGATCAATGTTGTCGCCGCCCAGGTGAGTGTCACCGTTGGTGGCTTTCACTTCGATCACGCCTTCGCCGACTTCAAGAATCGAAATATCAAACGTTCCGCCGCCGAAGTCGTACACGGCAATGGTCTCGTCCTTGCCTTTGTCGAGGCCATAAGCCAGCGCCGCCGCCGTCGGCTCATTGATGATGCGCTTTACGTCGAGCCCGGCAATCTTGCCGGCATCTTTGGTCGCCTGCCGCTGCGCGTCATTGAAGTACGCAGGCACGGTGATGACCGCCTCGGTGACTTTCTCGCCAAGATAGTCTTCCGCCGCCTTCTTCAGTTTCTGCAGGATCAGCGCCGAAATCTCCGGCGGGGTGTACTTCTTCCCCTGGGCCATAACCGCAACGTGGTCTCCGTCGCGTTCCACCTTGTAGGGGACCATCTTCAGCTCTTCGCTGACTTCGTCATAGCGCCGGCCCATGAAGCGCTTGATCGAGTAAACCGTGTTCTCCGGATTAGTGATGGCCTGCCGCTTGGCAACCTGCCCCACCAACCGTTCCCCAGTCTTGGTAAATCCGACCACCGAAGGCGTAGTTCGCCCACCTTCTTCATTAGGGATCACCTTGGGCTCGCCACCCTCCATGACCGCCACGCAGGAGTTGGTGGTTCCGAGGTCAATTCCGATGATTTTGGACATAAAAAGCTCCTCCTAGAGTTCTTATAAGTGCTTTGTAATCAATATCGTGATGATTGCGTCCACGTCTATGCTAAGACTTGAGTGAATCGTTGTCAAGGTTTAGATGCGATTCTGAGGGAAGAAGTTGCGGGTACTAACGAATGTCGACGTTATATTCACTTGGGGCAAAACCAGTTGACATCTGGGGAGCGGGAGCCCTAGACTTTATTCAGCAGGGAGGGCAGTCGCTCTGCTAATGGTATCCGCGCGGACCCTGTGTTTGGGAAAAGCGCCAGGGTAATGCCCTGAGATCTGACGACCGATAGGTCCTTCGATCCCGGTGATGCCCGGATCGTCGAGGTTCAGGCGTCGAACTCGATGCGAACCTACCAACTGGGACGCAAGTTAGCCAAAGAGCGAGATCCGTGATCATATTACGCCGCGACTCTAATTTGTAGAGCGTGGCTATTTTTGCCTGGCCTAACAAAGTGTCGGATAAACATTCGCATAGTCGGAATCTAGTTGCATAATTCCGCAATGGAACACTCGAAAGTTGCGCCTCGAGGCCCCGCCCCACAAATTGAACATCGTGGTGATAGCCTGATTAGAGGTACGCCAAAACGGAAGGACGAACGCATGACTGTTTCGCTCTTCGTCCGAAGAAGCGATTGGCAACTCGTCGCGAAACCGTGCTGGGCCGGATCGTGCGGGAAGAGCAGGTTCTCGAATCCGCGAATACCTCTTGTGCCCTCCGCCTGGAACAGCTTCGGAAGGTCATCGTGTGTGACCTTCGCCGTGTGAATCTGCGGAATGGGCCCAAGGCCTCGTCGCTTGTTGCATGCTCTAAAGACGTCTGCCATCCGCTCGGTCCGGGTGACTTGAAGTTGCGTGGAGAAAGGAAATGGCTCTTTGTACTATGCTAGAGCGGCGGCGCTTGACTCGGCCAAAGTTCCGAGCTCAATTGGTGGAATTTCGGATCCGTCAGCATCGTGTTTAGTGCCGACTTGAGGAGTTCGAAGTCAGGGAGCAAGATTGACACGCCGCCTCCACATCTTGCCCACGTAGCGAGGATATTCGCGGCTTCAAGACCACTTTGCCATCACTGTATGTAATGGACCGCGCTGAATTGACGGTTAGATGCTTGAATCATCTGTTCACGTTTTAGCCCGTGGCAGGAATGTCAGTCATTTCGTAAGTCCGCAGGGCCTGCGGGAACGCAATCGTCGGGCGGCATGGTCCTCTGCGGGATCGATCTCCTTGAACTAATCGGTCCTGCGAAAGTAGAGCTCTATCGTTCGCGAACAAGTCTCGAACACTTGGCTTGAGATCAATGAATGCCTCAGATGATAGCGTGTGCGGATCGGCGATTTTGCTGCAGCAAGCTTCATGCGGGACAACTCGGCATTTGTCAACCTGGTCGCCGATATCTCTCGTCGATCGCTGACATTCTCCCACCCACACCCTGTCATCCTGAGCGCAGTGGCTGCTTCGCGAATGCGAAGCAGCCACGAAGTCGAAGGAGCCCATATCCGCGTGCACATCGATGAACCCCGCGAGGGATTCTCACGATGCTCTCAGGAGGGAACTCCCTGCAGCGCCAGTCTCACATCTAGCAGGCGCGGGGTCCTTCGACTCCGCAAACACTTCGCTCCGCGAAGTGCTTGCTGCGCTCAGGATGACACTGTGAGTAGCAGGGGCACGGCTCCAGAATCATTTTGACTAACGTACTCCAAATGGGTACAATAGTACCTATAATGAGTACAGCAACTTTCGCGCCCGACCCCACTCTCTTCGGCCGCACCCGCAGCGCCCTCCTCGCACTGCTCTTCGGCCACACCGACGAATCCTTCTATCTGCGTCAACTCATCCGAACGGTGGGCACAGGGAACGGCGCTTTGCAGCGCGAAATCAGGCAGCTGGCCGACATGGGACTCATCGTCCGCCGCGCCCAGGGCAACCAGGTCCTCTATCGAGCGAATAAGCAAAGCCCGATCTTTCCTGAAATCAAGCGGCTGATCACCAAGACCGTCGGCGTGCACGACGCCATCCGCACAGCGCTCGCCACCCTGGAGCCTCAGATTGAAGCTGCGTTCGTATACGGCTCGATCGCCAGTCAACGCGAGCAGGCCAACAGCGACGTGGACCTCATGGTCATCGGAAAAGCATCCTTCAGCGACGTAGTCACAGCGCTCAACCCAGCCCAGAAGACGCTCCGCCGCGAGATCAACCCAACCGTCTTTCCCATTTCCGAATTCCGCGCAAAATTAGCCGCCAAGAATCACTTTCTGCGTAGCGTAATGGCCAGCCCCAAGGTATTTGTATTAGGCAGTGAAGACGAGCTTAGAAAGCTGGCTCCGAAATAGATGGCTGGTCCAGCACACATCCAGCAGCGAAGAAATAGCCAACCTATTCGCTCTCTCCGATCGTGACCTCGATGCATGCCAGACCAAGAACCTGCCCGCCGACTGGCGCTTTGCCATCGCCTATAACGCCGCCTTACAAGCAGCAACTGCGGCTCTGGCGGCGGCTGGCTATCGTGCGAGTCGTGAGAGCCATCATCACCGAGTCATCCAGTCACTGGAGTTCACCCTAGCTCCCGAACGCAAGCTAATCGACACCTTCGACAGATTCCGTAAGAAGCGAAATATCAGCAGCTACGACGTTGCCGGAGCAGTCTCAGACAAAGAGGCACATGAGATGTACGAACTCGCAGCGACCCTACGAGCGAAGGTCGAGCCATGGATCCGGAAGAATCACAGGAAGCTGTTGCCTTGATCCCCCGCCCGCAGGGTGCCCCATGTCTCGCCGCTTTTGCGAGACATGGGAAGGGCGTCACCACAGAACCACCCTGTGATCCTCTGTGCCCCCCGTGGTAAAGCTTTTGACCCATCCGTCCCAATCCGGTCACTTCAGTCGCGTCGCCCCGAAGTTTTCTCGATTCGGGAAACACCTTGTCAAGCCCCTTGACATCGACATTTCCCGCTAGCCCGCTCAATCTAATCCAGAAATAAATTTCGAAATCGTGTCTCACTTACCCTTCCAATTTGCTATCCTGAAAATAGAAACACAAAAAGGCGCGGCCTAACGGCTGCGCCTTTTTTATTTCCCCAACAACTTGGAGGTATTTACGTCAACCATCATTCCCGAAATCCATGCCGTCGGCCTCACCACGCGTAAGGCGCGTGGCGAGGCCGCGGAAGCCGCTTTCCTCGCCAAAGCCGCCAACCTCGGCTTCGGCGTCGCCCGTGTCTGGGGAGACAGCGAGCGCTACGACTTCATCGCCGACTCCGGCAGCCGCCTCTGGCGCATTCAGGTCAAATCCACGGTGCGTTTTGTCGACTCGCACTATGTGGTGAAGTGCCGAGGCAATAATCGCCGCTATGCCACCGGCGAAATCGATTTCCTCGCTGTTTATATTGTCCCGGAAGATCTGTGGTATGTAGTCCCGATATCGATAGCGGAACAGCACCCTCAGCTCTACTTCTTTCCGCAGCGAACCGCAAGCCGCGGAATCTGCGAAATCTACCGCGAAGCCTGGTGTCAGTTGGCTTGTCCTCGCCATCCAAATCATCCCAACCCCCTATTGGTAGAATGCCAGCCCGACTATCGCTTTGACGCCTGCAAGCTCTGCAACCTGAAGTGTCCGCAGAAAGAAGATTTGTTCTATCCGCGTTGATCCGCGTAAATCCGCGGGGAAATGGCTCCTAACCAATCGCTTGTGACTCGGAACTTTGTCCAGTACGATAATCAAGGCATCGGAAAAGAGTAGTCATGACGATTGATCTTAAACCCGAACAACAGCGTGTTATCGATCTCGCGGTCAAATCCGGCGCGTATCAGAATCCGGGCGAGGTTCTCGATCAAGCGTTTGAGATTATCCGGGAACAGCTTGAGCTGGAAGATTGGATGATAGGGCAGCGCGAAGTCGTAGCCGCCCACGTTGAAAAAGGATTCCGCCAAGCCGAGCGGGGCGAACTGATGGACGGCGATGCAGCCATTGAAATTCTGCGAAAGCGCCGTGCTGAGCGACTGAAGTCGCAAAAATGAAGGCGTCATTTCAGTTCACACCACAAGCGACTGCCGATATCGATGCCATCTGGTGGTTCATCGCCAAAGCGAATCCGACAGCGGCAGACATGGTTGAAGGGGAGATTGTTGCATCCTGCCGCCGCCTGGCCAAACATCCTGGGATGGGCATTAAACGTCAGGACGTGACGCCACTGAACGTTCGTTTTTGGACCGTCTCAAGATTCCCCAACTACGTAATCGTCTATCGGCCTGAAACCGCTCCTTTGCAGGTGGTTGCTGTGCTGCACGGGAAACGGGACTTGAAAGAGATTCTGCAAAAGCGGTCGTTATGAAATTCTCGCGACCGCGCTGATCCGTGGCGAGATTGTCCTCAATCGTACTTCTCATACAAAATCGACTTCCGGTCCCAGCCCAGCGACTTCAGCAGCTCGCGGTTGGCTTTGACCATCTTGTCGAGGCCGCAGATGTAGGCGTGCATGTCGGCGCGGCCACGGGCAATGGCGGGGACGTGCTCCTGGACGTATCCCCGCAGGCCTGTCCAAGTTGCATCTCCACGGCTCAGGGTCGGCTGGTAGTGAAAATTAGGATGCTCAGCGGCTAATCGCAGAAATTCGTCGTGATAGTAAATGTCTTTTTCGGTGCGATTGCCGAAGAGGAGCGAAAGCTGTTTGCCCTGGTGACGAGACTCCGTCCGCCAGCAACCAGTGCAGCATCGATCGAAACGGCGCAATGCCAGTCCCGGTGGCGATGAAGATCGTATCACGCATCGGTGGGCGCAGGATGAAATCCCCGAACGGGCCCGAGCAGGAGATCTCGTCGCCTGCTTTCATGTTGCAGAGAAAGTTCGACATGAAGCCGTCCTGCACCCGGTTCAGGCACAGCGCAAAGCGATTATCGTTACCCGGCGGGGAAGCGATGGAATAGGCGCGAGTCATCTCTTCGCCATCGGGCTTGGTGGTTTTGAACGACATCCATTGCCCGGCCACAAAGCCGAAATCGCGGGACGGACTTCATTTCGAATTCCAGGTGCTTGGTTAATTCGGAAAGGGCTGTGGAGCGGGTGAGGCAGGCGTTGAAGGTTTGGAAGGGTGCCATCGCTTATGTAGATGATCGGAGACGCTCTCACGATCTTTTAGCCCTGTCATCCTGAGCGGAATCGTCGTTCGCGAAGCGAGCGACGATGCAGTCGAAGGACCCCATGCGCGCATGTAGCGCCACCAGCGCATCGAGGGATTCTCTCTGCGGCTGTAGGGAGAGAATGCCTTGTCGCGTCTGGTCGCGCTTTACGCAGACA
>CAVTHF010000011.1:0-381835 GCA_963734415.1 uncultured Acidobacteriota bacterium
TCTCTGACATTTTGGAGTCGAATGGATCGTCGTCGATGGCATCGGTGTGCGGAGCTTCTCTGGCTCTGATGGATGCTGGCGTGCCTTTGAAGGCTCCGGTGGCTGGAGTTGCCATGGGGTTGGTCAAGGAGGGCGATGCTTACGCTATCTTGACCGACATCGCTGGAGCTGAGGATCACTACGGCGATATGGATTTCAAAGTTGCCGGGACGAAAGATGGCATAACGGCTTTGCAGATGGACATCAAGGTCGGCGGGCATTACGGCGCAGATCATGCGGGAGGCTTTGGCGCAGGCACAACGCGGGCGCTTGTACATCCTCGACAAGATGATGGAGGCGATTACCGGGCCCCGCGAGAAGGTTTCGGCTTATGCGCCTCGTATTTACACCTTGCAGATTCCGGTGGATAAGATTCGCGACGTGATTGGGCCTGGTGGCAAGATGATCCGGTCGATCATTGAGCAGACCGGGGTGAAGATCGACGTCGAAGATTCGGGCAAAGTCAATGTGGCCTCGAATGATGAAGCTTCGGCGAACAAGGCTTTGCAGATCATTCGCGATCTGACGGCGTCGGCTGAGGTGGGGAAGACCTATCTTGGAAAGGTCACGCGGCTGGCGGATTTCGGGGCTTTCGTCGAGATCATTCCTGGGACCGATGGGTTGCTGCACATCAGCGAAGTGGCGGAGCATCGGATTAAGGATGTTCGCGATGAGCTGAAGGAAGGCGATCAGGTTTTGGTGAAAGTCTTGGCCGTTGAAGGCAACCGCATTCGATTGTCGCGCAAAGCGATTCTGAAAGAGCAGCGCGCAAAAATGGGCGGAGGCGATGGCGCAGTGGAAGGTGGAGGCGAGGGTGCTGCTGAAGCCGTCACTGAGAGCCACGGTGAAGTTCGTGCGCCGGCGTTGACCATCGAAGGTGGCGGCGATTTTCCTGATGATGAGCCGAACTTCAACCGCGACGGGCCGGTGGGTGCGGTAGACCGTGGGCCGTCGGATCGTCCTCCGTCAGATCGTGGTGGAGATCGCGGGCGAGGCGGTCGTCCGGGCGGCGGCGGTGGACGGCGCCGGCCTGGAGGTGGTGGACGCGGAGGTCGCGGCGGACATGGCGGGCATGGCGGTGGCCACGGTGGTGGCCGACACTAGCCGCTGATTTTCGCAGAGTAACGCAGATTAGAGCCGCGATGAGAGTCGCGGCTTTTTTGTGGCATGCACCCGCCCCTCGCAAGACCGGCAAGACCTTGCCCGGAGAGGAAGTCGAAGGGTTGCGGGGCACCCTGGTTGAACCAACCCTGAAACTAAGGAGCAGGCCACCCGCCGTGGCCTTGCCTTCATTGCCTAGTCCCGAAAACTGGTGAACGTCCCGTCTGGAAGCTGTGAAGAAATTGTCTTCCGACCCAACAAAGCCATTGCGAAATTAGCCAGCCTGGGTAGACTGCGGATGTGAACGACCACGGCGTGCCAGCGGAACCGCGACTTGCCTCGATCAACCGACAACAACTGGTGCTGCGCAGCATCGATGTGGAACAGCTCGTCGACCAGGATCATAGCGCACGCCTGATCTGGCAGCTGATCGGCCGCCTGGATCTGAGCCTTTATCACGCGCAGATCGAGGCGGTGGAAGGGCGCGCCGGGCGGGAGCACACCGACCCGCAGTTGCTGATCAGCCTGTGGATTTACGCGTACAGCCGTGGAGTGAGTTCGGCACGTGAGTTGGCGCGACAGTGCGAGTACGAACCGGGTTGCCAGTGGCTGTGCGGCTTGCAGACGATCAGTCATCGGACGCTGTCCGGCTTCCGTTCCGATCATAAAGCGGCGCTGGACGATCTGTTCGTGCAGGTGCTGGGCATGATGAGCGCCGAGGGGCTGATCACGCTGGAACGGGTAACACTGGACGGGACGAAGATCAAGGCGAATGCGGGCGGCAACAGCTTCCGGCGCAAAGAGAAGCTGGCGGCGCACCTGGAGTTGGCGCGCGAGCAGGTGCGCTGGCTGAACGCGCAGGCGGAAGAAGAAGAGAAAAGCGCGAGCCGGCGGGCGGCGGCGCAACGACGTGCCGCACGGCAACGAGTCAGTCGGCTGGAAGCGGCGGTGCGCGAAGTCGAGCGCTTGCAGCAGGCGAAGAAACATGAGCGCGACCGGTTCGTGGCACGCGCCTCCAGCAGCGATCCCGAGGCGCACGTGATGCGCAACGGCGAAGGTGGCACCGTCCCCAGTTACAACCTGCAACTGCTTACCGACACGCAACACGGGATGGTGGTGAACGTCGAGGCGACGACCGATGCCATCGACTACCGGCAGATGAAACCGGCACTGGAACGCTGCGCAACCACGCTGGGACGTAAGCCCAAACAGCTCGTGGCCGACGGCGACTACACCAATCACGCTTCGGTGCAGGTGGCGGCCGATCAGGGAGTGGACTTCTACGGGTCCTGGCAGGACAGTTGGCGGGCGGTGGAACGCGATGCACAGGGCCGGACCTCCGAGTTCCTGGCCAGCGCGTTTCCTTACGATGCCGCGCAGGACCGGTTTACCTGTCCGGCCGGACAAACGCTCACCCACCACGCGCTCATGAATCGTGACCACGGGGTTCGCACCCACGTTTACCGCGCTCCGAAGAAGGCATGCCCTAACTGTCCGCTGCGCGATAAGTGCGCGCCGCAACAGGCGCGCCCCGACTGGCGGCGCTCGATCACGCGCCTGCGAAGAACCATCGGCGACGATCGCGTTCAAGCAGAAGATGGCCACCGAAGAAGCAAAACAAATCTATGCGCGACGCTCGCAGATTGCCGAGTTCCCGCACGCCTGGATCAAGGAGCGCTGCGGCCTGCGGCAGTTCCGCTGCCGAGGCCGCGTGAAAGTAGCCATGGAAGCGACTTGGGCCTGCCTCAGTTACAACCTGACGAGATGGTTCAGCCTAAAGCGGACACTGCAAGTGCAGCCAGCGTAGGATGGTTCAACGACGGAGACAAAAAGGCGAGGACGCGAGTGATGCCGGAAGCCCCAAGCACTCCAAGTAACTGGTGTCCGCCTCCCGGCCGCCCTAAAAAGCCGATTTCTTCACAGCTGTCCACGAGTTTCCCCACGAGTTTCCCCACGAGTTTCCACGAGTTTCCTGAAACTAAGGAGCAGGCCACAGTGAAGGTTGTTCATGGGGTTCTCCGAGTGAGCATTCTGAGCCGGCGCTTCTTTCGCCGGTCTCAGCATCGTAGCCGCTCGGAGAACCCTTCTTCATTTCGCTTATGCATTGATACAGACGGGACGTTCACCGGTTTCGCGCCCAATCCGGGAATGCCAAGGCAATCTCCGCGACCTAAATCCTCCCCCACCCTGCTCGCAACCAATCCTCATCTGATAAGTTTCTGGAATGGGCCGTCTCCCGCGCGTCGTTGTGGCTGGCGTTTCCCATCATGTTACGCAGCGCGGCAATGCCCGGCAAGTCATTCTGGCCAACGACTCCGACCGCCTTGCCTACCTGGAGTTGTTGCGAAAGTATGCCGAACTCTACGGTCTTTCCCTGCTGGGCTACTGTCTGATGTCCAATCACGTGCATCTGATTGCGGTTCCCTCCACCGTCGAGGCTTTGGCGCAAACTCTCAAGCACACCCACGGACGCTACGCCTCTTACTGGAACGCCCGCCGGTCCTCTACCGGACACGTCTGGCAGGGGCGCTTCTATTCCTGTCCGCTCGATGACCCTCACCTGTGGGCGGCGCTGCGCTATGTCGAGTTGAATCCGGTGCGCGCTCGTTTGGTGACGGAGGCGTCGCAATGGCGGTGGTCGAGCGCCGCCGCCCACTGTCAGGCCGACACCTTCGACCCGCTGCTGGAAATGGAGCGTTGGCGCAAGCGCTGGACGGTCGCCGAGTGGCGCCAATACCTCACTGCCGAATCGCCGGCTGACCGCGCTGCGTTACGTCAGAACACTCATTCCGGTCGGCCGCTGGGCACCCCGGAATTCGTCGCCGCTTTGGAACAATCGACTCTACGGTTACTCGCCCCACAAAAGGGAGGTCGTCCCAAGAAACCGTCCCCAGATCTCCGCCAGCGTGGCCTTGCCTTCATTGCCTAGTCAACGAAAACCGGTGAACGTCCCGTCTGTATGAATGCATAAGTGAAATGAAGAAGGGTTCTCCGAGCGGCTACGATGCTGAGACCGGCGAAAGAAGCGCCGGCTCAGAATGCTCACTCGGAGAACCCCATGAACAACCTTCACTATATCGGATTCGACGTTCACAAGAAAACCATCAGTTTCTGTGTCAAGACCGCGGCAGGCGAGATCGTGGAAGAAGGCATCACGCTCGCCGAACGCGGGGCCCTGCGGCGGTGGGCGGCAGCTCGTCCGCAACCCTGGCGGGGGGCGATGGAAGCCACCCTGTTCAGCGGCTGGATCTACGACACGCTGAAGCCCTACGGCGAGCAATTGGAGATGGCGCATCCCGCCAAAATGAAAGCCATCAGCGCGGGCAAGAAGAAGAGCGACACGATCGACGCCCGCACCATCGCCGACCTGGTGCGCTGCAATCTGTTGCCGGGCTGCTATGTGGCCGCGCCGCGCATTCGCGAACTGCGCCGCCTGCTGCGCTATCGCAGCCTGGTGGTGAGCGAGGCGGTGCGCATGAAGAACAAAATGGCCGGACTGCTGATGGAGACCGGCGCCGTCTATGTGAAGGAGAAGCTACACCGCAAGAAATACTTCGCAAGTTTGCTGGAAGAACTCGAAGAGGTGCCGGAATCGGTGATCGATCTGCTGCGCCTGAGTCGCGGCGCGCTGGAGATGTTCGAGAGCACGCAGAAGCGGCTGGTCCGCGAACTGCTCGCCGATCCCGAACTGACAGAACGCATCGAACGGTTGATGACCATTCCCTCCGTCGGAGAAATTACCGCGCTGACCTGGGCGCTGGAGGTCGGCGATCCGCAACGCTTTCGCTCCAGCTCCGACGCCATGAGTTACTGCGGACTCACCGCCGCTTTGAAGTCCTCGGCGGGCAAGCAGCAACGCGGGCCGATCTCCAAACAGCGCAACCACTGGTTGCAGAACACGCTGATCGAGGCCGCCAAGCTGGCCCCGCGATGGAATCTGCAACTGGCCGCGCTGCATGCCCGCGAACTGGAACGCGGAAACCGCAACCGCGCCACCTTGGCCGTGGCCCGCAAACTGGTCGCGTATCTGCTGGCCGTCGACAAAAGCGGCCAGGCGTTCCAAGTGCGTGCGCCCTCGGAAGAACCAACAGCAAAAGCTTCCTAATAAGGAAACCCTTTGAACCCAGCGGCGATCCACCGGCCGTTCCTCGCCATCTCGGGGACTGGGCAGAGGAGTTCCGACTCCCGATGCTCCTTACCGTCTGTATCGAGGCCGGCCGGTTAACCCTAACTCATACTTCGTGGACTGAGCGCACACTCGGTTCCCGCAAATGGATGTCTGGCCAAGCTGCTGCTTTGGCCACTACACAGGATCGCAGGCCGTTCACGAACTCAACCGCAGCACACTCGCTTCGAGAGCCCACTCTTCCAAGCGAAAGGAGACCTCCGTCTCCTCTTGACTTTTACTTATCATGGATGTCCACGGGTTTCCCGGGCTCGCTGCCGCAGTCCCCGCAGGGTCCGGCACCACCCAGCGCCCTTGCGTGGTGCTCAGGTCGCGATACATCAGGTGCGTCAGCCCATGCGGATCGAGCACCTGCCCAGTGAAGTGCAGCGAGTCGGGCGAAGTGCCGGCACAGCTCAGTCCGTCGCCAAACGGCAGGTTGATGCAGAGATCATTCGGACTCAGCGGCACCGTGCTGGTGTGCGTGCGCACTGAGCCCAGACCGTCGCTGTATTCAAAGTAGGTGCGGCTGTTGGCATAGGTCGCGAGATGCGCGTTGCCGGCATAGACTTCGCTGCGCACTCCTCCCGAGTTCTGATTGGCCGCGGTGAAGCCCCAAATGGGGTGATCGGACGGCCCATACACCCAGTCAGTGACCCCGGAACCCAAATTCTCCTCCACGCGGTAGCCGAAAGCATCATAGACCCAGGGAAGCCCGACGTGTTCAACCATCACATCTTTTCCGGGAAGCCATCCACGTGATCTGTTCTTAAAGATCCTCGAGGACGTGCGGAAAAAGCATCGGTTTGTCGTCCTCGGATACGTAATCATGCCCGAGCATTTTCACCTGCTCATGACAGAACCTCAACTGGGCGATCCTTCTATCGCCATGCAAAGCGTGAAACAGACGCGAGGCGGGCTTAGTCGGCGTCAACGATACTGACACTCTGCTGATGAGCCTGCGACAGCCGGCATGACCCACAAACCCGCCCCTTGCAACCCCGGCAAGGAGCGGGGCACCCAGCGGGTGGGGTCACCCGGCAACCCCGCCAGGGAATGGGGCACCCACCACGGATTTTCACTGACTAACACGGATTAAAGCGCGACGAGAGTCGCGGCTTTTTTCGTGGCCCTGCGTTGCTGGCAATCCCCTTGGGCAGTATCATGAAGCGCATGGGGTTTTCGGAGACCATCTTCCTGTTCTTTCTGGCGCTGCTGATCTTTGGGCCGAAGAAGTTGCCGGAGATCGCGCGCCAGGTGGGCAAGGTGATCAATGATTTGAAGCGCGCGTCGAACGAGTTCAAGGCGCAGATCGAATCTGAAATCTCGCATTTGGAACTGGAGGAGCAGCGGCGTGCGCTGCCTGCTTCCGAAAAACCCAAGAATACGGTAGCGGCCTTGCCTTCGGCCACCGGACCTTCTTCTTCAGGACAAGCCGATCAATCTGCCATGGCAAAGGTTCCCGATGCCTGAGCTGGCGGAAGTGCCTTCCCCGGAAGCTGTGCCCGATACCATGCCCGCGATGAGCTTTCTCGAGCATCTGGAGGAGCTGCGGCGGCGCATCATTTATTCCATTATTGCGGTGGCGGTGGGATTCTTCGCGTGCTGGAGCTATGCCGAAAAGATTGTGGGCTGGATGCAGCAGCCGATTATGGAAGCGCTCAAGCGCAATGGCATGCCGCAGACGCTGGTGTACCTGAACCCTACCGACCCCTTCAACCTTTACTTGAAGGTTGGAGCGTTAGCCGGTGTGTTTGTAACCTGTCCGTTCGTTCTTTATCAGGTGTGGATGTTCATCTCCCCGGGGCTCTACCGCAATGAGAAGCGCTACGTGGTGCCTTTCATGGTTTCGACCATCGGCCTGTTTTTGTCGGGGGGATACTTCGGGTACAAGCTGGTGTATCCGGCAGCGCTGGAATTCCTGATCGGATATGGCAAGCAGTTCCAGCCCATGATCACGATTCACGAGTACACGGATCTGTTTCTAACGGTGATTCTGGGACTGGGGATTGTGTTTGAGCTGCCCATCCTGGTCTTTTTTCTGGCGCTGATGGGGGTGGTGAGCGCGGGCTGGATGTGGCGCAACGTTCGCTATTCGATTCTGGTGATCTTTATTATTGCGGCCATCCTTACGCCGACGACAGACATTCTGAATATGTGCATTTTTGCCGCTCCCATGGTCGTGCTTTACTTGATGAGCATCGGCCTGGCGTGGCTGGTTCATCCCAAGCAGAGGAAGGCGCGGCGCGAGAGAAAGGGAGCATGAGAGTTTTCCAGATTCTTGGGTTGATATGTTTTTTGAGCCTGGTGGCATGCTCCAAGCAGAAAGATGCGGCCGCGGCGGCGCCTGACGGGACTGATCCCGGTGCTGCAGGCCACATTGAGATCAGGACGGTAAGCGGCCCGGACGCGGTGGTGGCGTTCAACGAAACTCGCGCCATGCGGTACGTGAAGGAAATTGTGGCATTCGGCCCTCGTCCCATCGGCAGCGAGAATCATAAGAAAGTTGAGGCTTATATTCACGACCACTTGAAAGGCGATGTGGTCGAGGATGACGCTTTTACCATTGAGACAAGGGAAGGGAAGTTTCCCGTCCACAACATCATTGCGAAGTATGCGGGGACACGGGATGGCGTCATCGTGATCGCCAGCCACTACGATACCAACTGGCCGTTGCGCGATACGCCCTACGTGGGCGCGAACGATGGCGGCTCTTCGAGTGGGTTGCTGCTGGAAATTGCGAACCAACTGCGCGGCAAGACCCGGGATGGCTACAGCGTGTGGCTGCTTTGGGACGATGCCGAAGAGTCGATGCGCCTCCCCTGGTACGACCCGGAGAGCCTTTATGGAGTGCGGCATTTGGCGGAGAAATGGCAGGGCGATGGAACCATCAAGAAGATCAAAGCGTTTCTTTTGGAAGACATGATTGGGGATGCCGACCTCAATATTGACCGTGATACGAACTCAACGCCGTGGCTGGAGGACCTGGTGTATCAGGCTGCCACCCGGCGCGGATACCAGTCGCACTTCTTCGGGCGAAAGAATCTTGTGGGGGATGACCATATACCATTTGTACAGCGTGGCGTGCCTTCGGCTGACCTGATCGACTTCGACTATGGCTATGGAAATGTGTTCTGGCATACGCCCGAGGACACGATGGACAAGCTCAGCCCGAAGAGTCTCGAGATTGTGGGCACAGTCACGCTGGAAACTGTGGGCATGCTGGATAGGAAGCCTTAGACGCACAGGAAACCTAACAGCCTGAACCACAAAGGACACAAAGGTACACGAAGGAAAACCTAACACCGAATGCGCATCTGCGAGCAAATTCCTTTTCGTCTTTCTTTTTTTTCAATTCTCATTTCTAATGCGGGTTCTATGCGAACTGCGAAAATTGGCTGTCTTCTCTTACTTGTAACTGCTGCCTTTGCTCAACAACCCGGCGACCAAGTGATTGCTGAGGCGCTCAAGCCTTCCACTTTGGAGGCCAACCTACGCCGGCTGACGGACGAGGTCGGTGGACGGGTGCCGGGGACTCCTGCCATGCAACGGGCGGTCGCCTGGGGAGAAGCGGCGTTCAAGGCTGCGGGCGCCGATAGCGTGCATACCGAGAAGTTCACGATCAAGGCCTCCTGGGCGGAGGGAGCCACGAAGATGACCGTGGTCGCGCCCGAGGCGTTCGTGGTGCGGGCGGTATCGCTGGCGTGGGCACCGGCGCTGGCTCCCCAACAGCATGTGCGACATCGTCTCAGTGGGCGAAGGAACGGATGAGGGCTTCGCGAAAGCGGGGAGTGTGAGCGGCGACGTGGTGCTGGTCACAACCCACGAGATGCACACCTGGGAGGACCTGTTTGCGGAATATCTGAACGCGCCAGCGATCATTGATCGAGCGGTGAAGGGAAAGGCGCTGGCAATTGCATTTCAATCGACGCGTCCGCATGACCTGCTCTATCGACATACGAATTCTTTGGCGGGAGAGATTGATCGTCTGCCCATGGTGATGGTGGCGCGCGAAGACGGAGGGCGAATGGCGCGGCTGCTGGAATCAGGGCAGAAGCTGTACGCCGATTTGGCCGTTCCCAATCTCGTTGGCGGGCCAATCACGACGGAGAATGTGGTCGCGGAGTTGCGTGGCAGCGAGAAGCCGGATGAATTCGTGGTGCTGGGGGCTCACCTGGATTCCTGGGAACTAGGGACAGGCGCGCTAGACAATGGATGCAACGCGGCGCTGGTGGTCGATGCGCTGCGGGCGATCAAGGCTTCGGGGTTGCAGCCGCGGCGCAGCATGCGGTTTATATTATTTTCGGGCGAAGAAGAAGGGTTATTGGGCTCGCATGCCTACGTCCGAGCTCATCGCAACGAGCTCGACAAGGCGGCGGGGATGGTGGTGTTTGATTCGGGAAGCGGAACTACCACAGGCTTTTCGCTGGGCGGACGCAAGGATCTGGTGGAGCCGGTGACGACGCTGGTCGCTCCGCTGCAACAATTCGGGGCCACTACCCTTACCACCGATATGTCGTGGGGCACCGATCACTTTGACTTCATGCTGGAGGGTGTTCCGACGTTCATGGCCAACCAACAGGAAGCGAATTATCTGATCAATTACCATGCGATGTCGGACACATTCGACAAAGTGGATTTGGGGCAGCTGAAGAAGCACGTGGCCGAGGCTGCGTACCTGAGCTTCAGTCTGGCCAACAACGCGGAGAGAATAGGGCCGCGCTTCACGCGTGGGCAGATCGAACAAAGCATGCATGAGACCCACCTGGATGATCTGATGAAGACCTTCGGCATGTGGGCCGACTGGGAAAAGGGCAAGATGGGCAGGACGGAATAAACTCGCTGTCTCGACTGCGCTGGAGGGAGTGAGTGAACCAGCTTCTGTTCTGGGGCCTGTTCAATCTGTTTGTTCTGACCATGCTGGCGGTCGACTTGTGGGTTTTTCACCGGCCGGGGCACACCGTCAAGTTTCGCGAAGCTCTGAGTTGGAGTATCGGCTGGATCCTGCTGGCGGTCTCATTTGCGGTGCTGGTTTACTTCTGGCAGGGAAGGCAAACCGCAGTCGAGTTCACCACCGGGTACGTTATCGAGCTGTCGTTGAGCGTCGATAATCTCTTCATCTTTCTTCTTATTTTCCGCTACTTCAAGGTTCCGTCGGACTATCAACACAAGGTCTTGTTTTGGGGAATTGTGGGTGCGCTGGTGATGCGCGGGATATTTATTGTGGTTGGAATCGGACTGATTCGGAGATTTCACTGGATCATTTTCGTGTTCGGAGCGTTCCTGGTGTACAGCGGGATCCGGCTACTGGGAAAGAAAGAGGTGGGAATTGATCCGGAGAAGAATCCGATGGTGCGGCTGGTTCGCCGCCTGATCCCGGTCACTAAGGACTACGAAGGCGACAAGTTTCTGGTGCGACGCCGTGGGCTTTACGCCACGCCTTTGCTGGTGGTGCTGGTGGTGGTTGAGGCAACCGACCTGCTTTTTGCGACCGATTCTATTCCAGCGGTGCTGGCCATTACGTTGAAACCGTTCGTGGTTTATACGTCCAATGTGTTTGCGATTTTGGGTCTGAGGTCGTTGTACTTCGTGCTGGCGGGGATGATGGATGTATTTCCACTTTCTGCATTACGGGCTGGCGGTGGTGCTTGATTTTTATTGGCGGGAAGATGCTGGCGTCAGACTATTTTGAAGTCCCGACGGTTTGGGCTTTGGGGGCGGTGGGGGGAGTGTTGCTGATTTCTATGGTGGCGTCGGTGGTGAGGCCGAAGAGGGCGGGGTGAGACGACGGGAGTGAACATGCTAGAGGCTCAATTCTTGGCGAGACTTTCTAAAGTTGCGGGCCCGGCGAAGGAGGCTTGCGGGGCAGCGGGCCTACGTGGTGGTACGGACGATCAAAGCGTGCTTATTTGCCATTCAAAAGTAAGAAAGTCGGCGAGCTTGCTAAAGTCTCGTTGATTGGCGGTCATCACCCGGATGCCTGCTCGCCCCGCGCTGGCTGCAATCAGTGCGTCATTGGTTAATCGTCCCAGTCCAATCTTTTCGTAGTGGTGTTTGGCTGCGAGGCGAGCCAACGCCCGACCGGAATGTGTCCAATCACTGAGATTGGGCACCAGAATGCGATTGGCTCGGTCGAAATCGCGCTGCAGGCGTTCCACGACTTGGCGCTCCGGACCGGAAGCGCCGGCATAGAGTTCTTCCAGCACCACTGCGCTGAGCCAAAGGGGCACATCGGTGGCTAAGCGGCGGAGGGCCAGGGCCGCATCATCTCCCCGGCGCAATGCAGAAATGTAAATGGAGGAGTCGAACAACGCGGGTTGCATCTAGGCATCCAGTGTGCCGTAAACGTCTTTGATGTTGATACCACTCTTGACGAAACGGTCAGTAGCTTCGAGGACCAGGCGGTTTTTCTGGTGCTCGGCGATTGCCAAATCCAACGCGCGTTCGATGGTCTCGGTTTCGGTCTTGGCGCGCAGAGCTTTCTGGGCGCGTTTGATTTTCATTGAGTCCAACTGAAAGTGTTTGTGTGACCGACTGTTGGTCGCTCCCATGAAGACACTCCGTTCTCCAATGTCAGGATAACAGCTAATGTACATAGAATCAATATTTATGTACATCAGCTTTTACTCGAACCGGATGGAGTCGCCTTTGACGATGGAATGCTTCAGGAATTTGGCGTCGTTGTGGTCAGGGAAGTCGAGACGGTAGTGGGCTCCACGGCTTTCTTCGCGAGCCAAGGCAGCGCGCGCGACAAGTGTTCCGACCAGATGAATATTACGTGCTTCGAATGCTCGCCGGGTTTGGGGATGGGCGACGCGGGGGGCCAGTTGGGCTAACTGATCGAGCGCGCGTTTCAGTGTCGGTCCTGTACGGACGATGCCAACGTCGCGCCACATCAGGTCCTGAATCTCGCCGACGGTCTGCTCGATCGGCGTCGTCATGGGGCCATTTGAGGCGAGGGGGTGAACGTTGCGTAGAGTCGCGGGCGACCTGCCGTGTTCATTGCGCATACTCTGACCGGCGCGGGCGCCGAAGACCAATCCTTCAAGCAGGGAATTGCTGGCCAGGCGGTTGGCGCCGTGCACGCCGGTGGCGGCGGCTTCTCCGGCGACGAACAAGCCCGGGAGGGTGCTGCGGCCTGCGAGATCGGAACGGACGCCCCCCATGGAGTAATGCGCAGCGGGGCGGATGGGGATGAGTTCGGTGGTGATGTCGATGTTGTACTGGAGGCAGGTGGCATAGATGCGGGGGAAGCGTTTCTTAGTCTTCTCGGCATCGAGATGAGTTAGGTCGAGATAGGCGACCGGATCTTTGGCGCGGCTGACCTCGAGCTCGTGAACGATGGCGCGGGCTACCACGTCGCGGGGGGCGAGTTCGGCCATGGGGTGGTACTTGGGCATGAAGCGGTCCATCTCGAGATTGCGCAGGTAGGCGCCTTCGCCGCGCAAGGCTTCGGAGAGCAGGAAGCGCGGGGCCTTTTTCAGATACAACGCTGTGGGGTGGAACTGGATGAACTCCATGTCGGCAACCTCGGCGCCGGCGCGGAAGGCCATGGCGACGCCGTCTCCGGTGGCAACGCTGGGATTGGTGGTGTTGCGATAAAGCTGACCCAGGCCTCCGGTGGCGAGAAGTACGGCAGAGGCGGTCATGTGCTGGGTTTCACCTTTTTCGGTGATGAGTTGAATGCCGCAGACGCGCCCGGCTTCCATGATCAAGTCAGTGGAGAATTCGAACTCCAGGACAGAAATGTTCTTCAGGGTCTGGGCTTTGGCGTAGAGAGCGCGAAGAATCTCGCGTCCGGTGGAGTCGCCGTGAGCGTGGAGAATGCGGTTGCGGCTGTGCGCGCCCTCCCGGCCGAAGGTCAGCTTGGTGCCTTGGCGGTCGAACTCCGTCCCCCATTGAATCAGTTCCTCAATGCGTTCGGGCGCGTCCTCGACGAGGACTTTGGCGGCGTCGGGGTCGCAGAGACCGTCGCCGGCCTGGAGTGTGTCCTGCAGATGGAGGCTGATTTCGTCCTCGTCACTGAGTGCGGCGGCGATGCCGCCTTGCGCCCACTGGGTGTTGGAGTCGGCGACTTCGCGCTTGGCGAGAACGGTGACTGAGCCAGCGGCCGCGAGATCGATGGCGGCGCGCAGGCCGGCAACTCCAGCGCCAACTACCAGGAAATCGGTTTGGGAAGGCGCGGATGCCATACACAAAAATGGTATCACTTACTGTGACGGCGGATGCGCCAAGCGGTAAGTTATGATGAGATTCCATGCCTCGCGTGACTATTGCCGTGCCGCCGTGTCCTTACGACGCGATCATTGAAGCTGGCGTCATTGAGCGAGCCGGAGCGCGGTTGCGGGAGGCGTTAGGCGGGCGGGAGCGGTTGTTCGTGGTCACGGTTCCTCCGGTGCGGCGCAGGTGGGGCAAGAAACTGATGGCGTCATTGACGGGGGCGCGCTTCAAAGCGCAGTTTGCGGAGATGCCGGACGGTGAACGCAGCAAGAAACTGGCCACGGTCGAGCAACTGGCGGAGAAGCTGGTGCGTCTGGGAGCCGATCGGGAAGCCGTGGTGGTAGCGTTTGGTGGCGGCGTGGTCGGGGATGTGGCGGGATTGGTGGCGTCGTTGTATATGCGCGGCGTTGAGGTGGTGCAAATCCCTACCACGGTGCTGGCCCAGGTAGATGCTTCGATCGGGGGGAAGACAGGAGTTAATCTGCGGTCGGGGAAGAACCTGCTGGGAACATTTCATCAGCCGCGGGTGGTGTTGATTGATCCGGAAATTCTTTCGACGCTGCCGGAGCGTGAATTCCGCGCTGGTCTGTACGAAGTGCTGAAGTGCGGCGTGATTGGGAATGCAGAGTTATTCCGGCGGGTAGAGATGGTCAACGGGCGGGAGTTGCGAAGGAATTCGGCGACCTTGGAGTGGTTCATCGCGGAGGCGGTGAAGATGAAGGCGGAGATCGTCGCGGCGGATGAACGCGAGGGCGGGCTGCGGCGGGTATTGAACTTCGGCCATACGATTGGTCACGCACTGGAGTCGGCTTCGGGATATCGGCAATTCCTGCATGGGGAAGCAGTGGGCTGGGGGATGATTGCGGCGACACATATTTCGCTCGCGATAGGCAGGTGCAACGAACAGACCGCAGGGAGAATTACCGAGGCTGTAAAAGGTTTGGGACCGTTGCCGCGGGTGAAGGTACGCGGACGGGAGATTGTGAGGGCGATTCAAGGCGACAAGAAGACACGAAATGGGGTAGTGCATTTTGTTTTGCCGAGCGAGATTGGGAAGGTGGAGATCGTGAGGGATGTCCCGGATGATCTGGTAGTGGCAGCGGTGGAAGAGATTGGGAGGCGGTCGAAATAATGCCCGCCACGGATTCGCAACGATGAGCACGGAGTGCAAAAAAAGCTTTTGATCGCAGAGAACACGGAGAACGGCTGCAGAGGGCGCAGAGAAGAGTGTCACCACAAAGAGGCCCAGAGTTCGTATGAATAGATCGACTGATACGACCGTGATGGGAGCCGCGCCGGAGGGGGCAGAGGATCCGCAGGCGGCGGCGCGCGCGGTGCGGGAGATGTTCACGTCGATCGCTCCGCGCTATGACCTGCTCAATCATCTGCTTTCGTTCAATGTGGACCGGAGGTGGTGGCGGAAGACGGCGCGACGCTTTGCGGCAGTCATGTCGCGGCCAGAAGCCAGCGTGCTCGACTTGTGTTGTGGCACGGGCGATATGACGTTCGCCTTGCTACGGCAGAGTGGTAAGTCTGCGGGAAGAATTCTGGGCGCCGATTTTTCCCACGCCATGCTGCAACGGGCGGGGATGAAGTCGGCAGGGACGTCGTTGCGGTGGGTCGAGGCCGACGCGCTGCGCCTGCCGTTTCCGAGCGAACAATTCGATTTGGTGACGACTGCATTCGGATTCCGCAATCTGGCTGACTACGATGCCGGTCTGCGAGAGATTGTCCGGGTGCTGCGGCCGGGGGCAGAATGCGGCATCCTGGATTTCGGCGAGCCGCGAGGGATGGTTGGGAAGTTCTATCGCATCTATTTCAAACGAGTGCTGCCGGTGATTGGGACTATGATTTCCGGGGTGCGCGGCCCTTACGCATATTTACCTTCGTCGGTGGAGCGTTTTCCTGCGCCGGGAGCGATGTTGGAGCGCATGCGAGCGGCGGGATTCCACGAAGTTTCGTGGACGCCGTACACTTTCGGGATTGCGGGGCTGTATTGGGGGAGGAAGTGAGTGAGAGTGTGCCTTTTCTGAAAGCCGTGGGGTAAGAGCGCGCAATCACCCGGCAGTCTTGAACAACTCTGCAACCTTTGACAAGTCGTTACCGCCCAGGTCACCAATCACAAAATAGTACAGTCCATTCTGACTCCAACTGCAGAAGTTGAACGTCTCCTGTTGCCTCTTCAACGTAGAGTCCGAGCTGAGCAGATGGCCGCGTTCCTGGAAAATGAAAACTGAGAGCTGGTGTTTGCGGACCCGGTAGATTAACTCAACCCCGGGCGATTGTCCGAGATAGGCGATGCGGCCACCGACCAGGGCAAGTTCCGGGTCCTGCAATTCTGGCAGGTTGAAGGTGAAGGGAATCCTGCCCTCGAACCATGGCTTCACGGTGTGGCGGTCGGAAGAGACCACGTCGACGGGGTTGGCACTGGCGAGTGCAGTTACGTGCAGGTCGGCAAGTTCGCTGTAGGTATGCTGCAGAGCGAGGCGCTGGTCTTTAATAGATAAGGTGACAGTGCCAGCAACCAGCACAGCAAGAACGGCAGTCGCGGGAAGCCATAGCCAGATTGCGGAACGGTGCGGACGGGCTGCGATGCTTTGCCGCACTTTCTGGCGGAAATCTGCACTGGGGGTGTAGCGGCGCCCAGCGGATTGCAGGGCGCGCTTGAGTTGGACGTGCTGGAGCGCATCGGCGGTACAGGCAGGACAAGTGCGAAGGTGAGCGTCCATCTCTTTCATTTCGGCCGAGGAGAGCTCGCCATCCAGGTAGAGGTCGATTTTGTCAGTCCATTGATCCATGTCAGGCCCTCACCAATTTCTCTTGCATGATCTTGCGAAGCGCCTTGCGAGCACGGGAAAGGCGTGACATCACAGTTCCGGTGGGGATAGACAAGGTTTCGGAGATCTCCTGGTACGACATCTCCTCGGTCTCCGAGAGCAGCAGGATCTCGCGGAAGTGGACCGGCAAGGTCTCCAGCGCTTGCTGGAGCAATTGGTGTTCGGAATGAGAGATGAGAAGGGTCTCCGGTGTCTCGGGTCCGGCCGGTAGTTCGTCAGCGTCTTCGGCATCGAGTGGGACCATGGCAGTTGCTTTCAGTCCGGTACGGGAGGTGAGAAAGGTGTTGCGCAGGATGCGATAGATCCAGGCGCGAAAATTTGTGCCGGATTGAAATGATGAAAATCCCCGCAACGCTTTGACATAGGTTTCCTGCACCAAGTCTTCGGCTTCCGTCCGATCCTGGGTGAGCCAGCACGCGAAATTGTAGAGCTGATCGAAGAGCGGCATGGCCAGCTCTTCGAAAGTGGCGGCTGTCACACGTTCTGGGTGCACCTCCATAGAGTAAACCGGAAAACTGAAGATTTATTCCATGGGGAGGAAAATAAAGTTTGTCGCACAAGCGCGGGGCGGGATGCCTTCGCGACAGCCGGCGCTGACGCTGGCGCCACGTTACGAATGCGTGGAGGTGGAAAAGGAGTCGGCGAAGGCGTCGGCGATGGTATAGCGAATGACATTCTCGTGGTCTTCACCCAGGAAGCGGTGTAGGCGGTCTGTATTCATGATGTATTGACCGGTCATGTAGGGCAGGGCTTCAGGCGGAATTGCCGAGATGCCGAGCTTCCACAGGAATCGCAGGATTTGGAGGAATGCCCACTTTCCCGGCACGCGACGCAGTCTGGCCTGAGCGGTCTGGATGCACTCGGCGAAGGTCAAGGGCTCGCCCCGTCCGGCGACGTTGAGAACGGTCAGACGCTGGGCTTCGGGTTCGGTCTTGTGGAGGATGGCGGCCAGCAGGCGGGCCATGTCGTCCACATGGACAAATTGAACCTTGTTTTCGAGATATTTCTGTCCGTAGGGAAGCATACAGGGCAGGCGTTTCCCCTGGGCCCGCATCTCCTCTGCCCGTTTGCCCCGGCCGTTGGGAGTACCGCGGAATGCCCCGATCATATAGTTCTCCATACTGGCTCCGGAAAAAATATGGGGACGCAACACGTAGACGCTGCAGCCGCGCAAGGCCGGCGCCCGCTGCTGCACCACGCGGTCGGCTTCCATCTTGTGGATGGCGTAAGGGAGAGTATGGGCGGCGAGGGGAGAGTCTTCAGTAGCGGGCGCGGGCAAATCTGACCCGTAAGCAGAAACGCTGCTGAGGAAAACAAATCTCTTAACAATCGGTTCCGTGCGATTGGCTTCGGTGATGGCCTCCATCACCCGCGCCGTACCTGCCACGTTGATCTGCCACATGCGGTCGAGATCCAGCACGCCGGAGCGCAGAGGGTCAATTACAAAAGCCAGGTGCAGCACGGCAAAAGGACGGGTTTCCTTCAAAAGCAAGAACAATTCACGGCAGGATGCCTCGAGGGCCAGATCCATGCGTTTAAAAGAGACCGCGGGTGAAGCCGTGGGCGGATTCAGGTCCACTCCAATAACCTGATAATCCGCCAGCAACGGCAACAGTCGCAATCCCAGATTGCCAGCAATCCCAGTAACCAGGACAGTTGGCTTGGTAGGGTCCATTATTTGGGTCCAGGCTTGGCGGGCGGTGGGGTTCCGGGGGGCGGCATCATGGGCCCACGCGCCGGCATTTCAGGGCCGAAATAGGGGTCGTCGAGGGTGACAGTTGCGGATTGCTGCACGGCCTGCATCGCGTCCTGCAGGCGCTGGGAGCGCATGGTGGCCTTGATCTCATCGCGCGCCTGATCCAGAGGCAGGGTGCTTTTAGCTTTGACTTTGTAGATGAAGAACCCGTTGGGGTCGACCAGGACCTCTGAAATGTCTCCCACCTTTAACTCCATAATCGTGGCTTGATTCTGGGCGAGAACGTTGCGGCGCACTTTGCCCATTTCGGTGTTGGGAGCGCCAGTCTTGATTCCTGCAGCGTCGAAGGCCTGTTCCTGCAGCTTGGCGAAGCTGTCTCCAGCAACGGCACGGGCGCGCAGTTTGTCGGCTTCCGCCTTCATGATTTTCTCGGATTCCTCCTGGAACTTCTGTTCCTCCGCCTCGCTGGGCGTCTTGTCATTGTCGGGAGGTGTCCGGTTTTTGGGAACATAGATGCGATCGACGTCCACTTCGTCAAATTTTGTAATGTTGGCGTGGTAGTAGTCTTCGATATCCTTGTCAGAGATTTGCGCTGCCTGATCCTGCAACGCTTTGCCCAGTTCCTGGGCTAGGATCTGAACCCGCGCCAGCCTCATGCGTTCGTCAAAAGTTGCGCCCTTGTCCAGAGACATTTCCTGTGCTTTTTTCGCCATCACCAGGGAATGGGCGTAGCGGTCCGCGAAGGAGCGGCGGGAGCGCGCCGGCATGGAAGGCTGTACGGCGTCGATAATCTTCTCGAATTCGGCGCGGGTAATGGTAGTCACGCAATTGGCTGCGGTTTTATCGACTGCAGGGTTGCTGCACAAACCCTTAATGGTGATCACGGCGGTATCCGGTGGTACCTCCGGGGCGGGGCTTTTGGCTGGAGCAGTCCCGGGCGCGGGCGCGCCTACCGGTGAGGGTGGGGCAGCAGGGGCAGGTTTTTGGCTGGCGGCCTGGCCCCAAGCCATAGCCCCCAACAGTAGACAGACCAAGCAGTACTTAGACATTTAGGGATTCCTCCAGAGACAATCGAAATACGAATAAAAATCCTAGCACAAAGTCGGTGTTAAGTTGACCTGCACCCGGTAATTCGGAGAGTTCCGGCTTGGCGGCAGAGGTAGGAGCGGCGATAATGCCCACATGGCAGGATCGCTGGCAGGCTACAGTCCAGAATCGATGCGAGCGGAGAAGCGCGCAGTCGCTGGAAACTCGGTGCTGGCGGCGATTGCTATTACCAGCTTGAAAATCGTGGTTGGGATTACCACGGGCAGCCTGGGCATCCTGTCGGAGGCGGCCCACTCGGGCCTGGACCTGGTGGCGGCGATTGTCACTTTGCTCTCGGTGCGGGTGTCAGACAAGCCAGCTGATGCTGAGCACCAGTACGGCCACGGCAAAGTGGAAAACTTCTCCGCCTTCATCGAGACCGGGCTGCTGCTTATGACCTGTGTTTGGATTGTCTACGAAGCGGTCAAGCGGCTTTTCTTTCATCATGTGGAGATCGAACCCACGCTGTGGGCGTTCGCGGTGCTGTTTATCTCGATGGGAGTTGATTTTTGGAGGTCGCGGGCGCTGGGAAGAATCGCCGCCAAGTACGACAGCCAGGCGCTGGAGGCGGATGCGCTGCATTTCTCCACGGATATCTGGTCGAGTGGAGTGGTGGTGGCGGGGTTGGTGCTGGTGCAAGTGGGGCGAGCGTATGACATCGCGGGTCTGGATGCCGCCGATCCGGTAGCTGCACTATTTGTGGCCGGAGTGGTGGTGTATGTGAGTTCCAGGCTGGCGCGGAAGACTATCGACGCATTGCTGGATGCCGCGCCCTCGGGTGTGCGCAACCGAATTCTGGCGGTTGTGAGTGGAGTGGAGGGACTACTGGAAGTGGACCGAGTGCGGATTCGCCGCGCAGGCAATCGCTATTTTGCCGATCTCTCGGTGAGCCTGGCGCGGAATGTGACCTTTCAGCGCTCCGAGCAGGTGGCTGACGCAGTTACGGCCGCGGTGCGTGAGGTGTTGCCGGACGCCGATGTGGTGGTACATCCCATTCCCCGGGCCGACCGGAAAGAGAACATTTTCGACCGGGTGCGGGCGGTGGCAACCCGGCACAACCTGAATGTCCACGACGTCAGCGTGCAGGACCTGCATGGCCGCCTGCACGTAGAACAGCACCTGGAACTCCACGAAGACCTAAGTCTGAAAGACGCTCATGACCAGGTGACGCGGCTGGAATCAGAGATTCGAGATGATGTGCCGGAGATTTCATCGATTCTGACTCACATTGAGAGCGAGCCCGCGACCATCGAAACCGGCGATGAGATCGTGCGGGACGCGGCGCTGGAGAAGAAGCTGAAGGCCATCGTAAAGGAGTTTCCTGAGGTCCTCGATGTTCATGAGGTCGCGGTGAAGCAGGTGCGCGGTCGAATCTACGTGTCGTGTCACTGCACTTTTTCCGATGAGCTGCCGCTTTCGCGAGTTCACGAGATCCAGACCGAACTGGAGATTCGTTTCAAGCAGGAAGCACCGGAGTTATTCCGGGTGCTGATCCATCCGGAGCCCCAGACTGACAATCGAAGGTAGGAATTCATGACTGAAGCACGTGCGAGTTGGAAGAGAAATCAGGAGTTTGAGGGAGTCGCCAGCAGCGGCCATAGCATTGTTATGGATGGCGACAAGAAAGCCGGCAACAGCCCCATGGAGCTGGTGCTCATAGCGCTGTGTGGGTGCACCGGCTATGACGTGGTCAGTATCCTCGGCAAGAAGCGCGAGGTGTTTACCAGTTTGGAGGTGCGAGCGGAAGCGGAGCGGGCGGCCAGTCCGCCGACGGTGTACACGGAGATCAAGCTGGTGTATCGAGTTGGCGGCAAAGTTTCGCATAAGGCCATGGAGGACGCAGTACGGCTGTCGGAAGAGAAGTATTGTTCGGTGGCGGCAATGCTGAACAAGACGGCCAAGATTACATATGGGATTGAGTATGCGGACGAGTAGGGACTACCTACGGGGAAAGGCAAAGTCTTGAATGGCAGAGGTCGCGGAGAAGACCCGCAGATTACACGAAGAAACCGGTAGCTTTATCCTGTCGTGTATGCTCGCCTGCGCGATAATCTACTGACTTGCCGACTCGATCTCATCCGCTGCGGGGATACCTCTACATTGCCACTGCGGCTTTCTTGTGGGGTGTCGCGGCCACGCTGGGCAGGGCGGCGTTTACCGGACGATTGCTGCCGCAGGGACAGTCGCTACGCCCGATTGATCCTCTGATTCTGTCGCAGAGCCGGACCACGTTTTCTTTGCTGGTGTTGTTGACCGTCCTGCTGGCGGTTCGTGGGCCGCGCCGGTTGCAATTGCCGATGGCCGACGTGCGGCGGATGTTTCTGCTGGGAATCCTGGGCGTGGCCGCCTCGAATTATCTGTACTATCTCGCGATCCAGCGAACGAATGTTGCTACCGCGATCATTTTGCAATATACGGCGCCGGTGTGGGTGTTGCTGTATACGGTGGCGCGCGGAGCGCAGAGGCCAACTCTGCAACGGATTGCGGCGGTAGGCCTGGCCCTTGCAGGAATTGCCCTGGTGATTGGAGTCTTTGGGGCGAGCGGGTTCCGTCTGGACACGATTGGCGTGAGTGCCGCGGTACTGGCGGCATTCTCGTTCGCGTTCTACAACGTTGGCGGTCACAGCATTCTGGCGCGTTACGACCGCTGGATCGTGCTGCTCTACACTCTGCTTTCAGCGTCGTTGTTCTGGCTAGTGGTGAACCCGCCATGGAAAATCGCAGCCGCGCATTACGCTGGAAGCCAGTGGCTGTTCCTGCTGGGGTTCTCGCTGGTTTCCGTACTGGGGCCGTTTTCGTTTTACTTTGCCGGCCTGCAGCATCTGGAGCCGACGAGGGCCATCGTGGTTAGCTGTCTGGAACCGGTGTTTTCTATCGTAATCGCAGCGTTTGCGCTGGGTGAAATCCTGCGGCCGTTACAGACGCTAGGAATCGTGCTGGTTCTGATCGCCATTGTGGTAGTGCAATGGCCGGATCGGAAGTCGCGGGAGGCAATGACTCTGGTGGAACCGATCGACTGACTGAAGAGAGAATCACCGACGTAACTACCCCAACCTTTTTTTCAGACATCCTTTCCCGGCGCAATGAGATTCTTTATATGGATTGAGGTTAGTACTGATGAAATGCTCTCGCATGGGTTTGGCGTTGTTCCTGATGATAGCGGTCGTCCCCTGTTTTGCGCACCACATGGCTGTGGTGGTCAACAAGGACAACCATCTCGCCGATATTACCGCAGCCCACTTGGCGCGCCTCTGCCGCCTGGAGGCCAGGAAATGGCCCGACGGAAAAGAGGTAGTGCTGGTGCTGCATAAGGATTCGGCTGGTGGATCGGCTACTCTGGAACATCTGACAGGCATGTCAGAAAGTGAGCTGAAAGTTTTGATGTCATCACACAAAGACGCGATTACATTGGTCAATTCTGACGCTGAAGTGTTGCGAATTGTGGAGACGGTACAGGGTGCGGTGGGATTTGTGGATGTCCGCTCTATCAATGACCAGGTTACGGTCCTGAAAGTGGGCGGGAAGTTGCCGATGGAAGAGGGATACTTGTCGCATTGACCCGCGGGACTCGTAGTACTCTTACACGGCTCTACTTGCCGCGCTATTGCATATTCTCAGCCTTTCCAGTTAGCTATCCGAATTCTGGACCGAGGATTGCTCCCAACAAGTCGGGGTGTCCAGGGAACGAATTGGTTCCACGAAACATGCGAGTGAGGGGACGTGAAAACGTAAAGCCCCGCGCTTTAACCAGCTTGATTGCCCATGGGCAGGTCTTCAGGCAATCCACAAACAGTAGTTCCCGTTGCGAGCGTTCCAGGAACTGATCGAGCAACCCGGTGGCGGATGCTTCGTCTCGTGCCATCCAGGGACCGAGTTGATCGGCCAGTGAGCCGCGGCGTCCGAAAGAGTAGCCGGAAAGCGTTCCGTTGCGATGGCTCTGCAGTGTGAATTGTGGATCCGATTCAGCGATCGAACGCAGTAGTTGGCTGCGGTCAGGGCCGAAGATCTCGCGATCGAGTGCAAGTACATCGTCGATGTTCTTAGTCTGACTTGGCGCGTTGCTGGTCCGAGGTGGAGCGGTACGCATCAGCATCCAGCGCTCGATGTCGAGCTCGGCGACGAAACCCAGTTTCTCGTAGAGTGGTTTGCCCAGAGGCGTGGCGTCGAGTTTCATGCAGGGAACGCCTTCTGAGTCGAGGTATTCAATTGCCTTCCGCAGCAGGGCAGTCCCGATGCCCTGGCCGCGATGTTCGGCGGCGACGATCACCATGCCAATCCAGGCAAGTTGTCTGCCGTAGGTGATGGTTGCTGAGGTGCCGATGATGCGGCCATCGCTGTCGGCGACGAAGCAGCCTCGAGGACAGGCCGCGAGGAATCTTTCCCAGTCGAGAGCCGTTTGGTTCCATCCGGCTAGGTCCTTGAGGGCGACAGCAGTGGCGATGTCCGCCGCGGTCATGACGCGCAGCTGCCAGTTCATTGGCCGAACCGGCTGAGCAGGTCAAAGTAGCGCCGGGAGCTTTTCACGTCTTTGGCGATCTGATCGCGCAAGGCGTCAATGGAAGGGAACTTGATTTCGTCGCGCAACCTTTGCAGGAAATGGATTTCAACTTCGGTCTCCGGTGTCAGCTCAATAGGATGAAAATTCAGCAGGTGAGTTTCCACCGCAAAGGAATCGGCGCCGAATGTCGGACGATTGCCCACGTTGGTGACAGAATCGAAACATTCTTCAGCGACGCGGGTGCGGGTGATGTAGACGCCATGTTTAGGCAGCAACTCCTCATAGCGGCTCAGATTGATGGTGGGAACGGTGTGTTTGGCGCCGTAGCCTCGCCCCCGGCCGGGGGTGGACAGCACGCTGAACGGGCGGGCCAACAGATAACGAGCCCGGCTCACCCGGCCCTCACCGATCAGTTTGCGAATCTGAGTGCTGGAGACAGTTTCTCCGCGGAGACGCATCTCGGAATACAGGCGGACGTCAAAGCCCAACTGTTTTCCCAGTTCGGCCAGCAGGTTCACATCTCCCGCGGCCTTGTGGCCGAAGCGAAAGTTGAAGCCCTCGTGCACCTCTTGGGACTTCAAGCCTTTCTTTAAGATGTCCATGGCAAATTGTTGCGGCGTCATCAGGGACAAGTCGCGGGTAAAGGGGAGCAAGAGGACGGCGTCGATGCCGGTGGCTCTGAGCAAACGAATCTTCTCGGGCGTGGGAGTGATGAGCTTCAGAGCGAAGTCGGGCCGGAGAATTCGCAGTGGATGGGGCTCAAAACTCACCGCTACTGCTTTGGCACCGGCGTCGCGTGAGCGGTGCACGATGTTGGAGAGCACCTCACGATGGGCACGATGCAAGCCATCGAAATTACCCACGCTGACGATGGTTGGCCCAAAGTCAGGGGGTATGTCTTCGAGTTTGTGAAAAACCTGCATACAAGATTCGATCCGCGTTACTCGTCGTCCAAAATGGACAGAGACAACTAGATTTCGAACTCCAGCTTCATGCCATCGTAGGAGAGCTGCACGTTGGGCGGTAGGGAAGCGTTGGTGGCCGCATGCGGCAGATCATGGCAAATGTGGGTGAAGAAAGCGCGCTTCGGTTTGAGCCGCTCCACAATACGCAGGGAGTTGTCCACGGTGGAATGCGTGGGGTGCGGCTTGTAGCGCAAGGCATCGAGAAAGAGAATGTCGAGGCCATGCAGCCTGGCAAGAGAGGCCTCAGGAATCTCGCTGTGGTCGGTCAAATAAGCCGCACTACCGGCACGAAAGCCGTAGATCTCCGTCTCCCCATGTATGACCGGTATGGGCTCGAAGTTCGCGCCGAAGAGAGACAGAGGGCCATCGATGACCTTCAGTTCCACTTGGGCCAATCCTCCAAATTTGTAGTCCGCGTCGAAAATATAGCGGAACATATTGCGAATGAACTCTGCGGCTTCGGGCCGGGCATAGAGTGGAAGTTTGTTGGGACGCAACTGGTAAGTCAGCGGGCGCAGATCATCGATGCCGAGAATGTGGTCAGCGTGAGTGTGGGTGTAGAGGACGGCATCGAGCCGGTGAATCTTCTCGCGGATGGCCTGTTCGCGGAAGTCGGGAGTGGTGTCAATGAGCACCGCTTTGTGGTTGTACTCGATCAAGACCGAGGGACGGGTACGACGGTCGCGCGAGTCGGAGGAGTGGCACACCGCGCAGTCGCAGCCGATGGTGGGAACGCCCATCGAGGTCCCGCTGCCCAAGACCGTTAGCATTGCTTTCATGGCTTGCCGGCAGTGCCTGTCGCTTGCGGAGGATGTGCCAAAGCGTTGGTGACCTCTACATAGGCCATGCGCAGCTCGTAGAGACAGTTCTGCAGGAAATTCTCTTCCGCGCTGGTGAGATTGCCCTTGGTTTTCTCCGCCAGCAGACTCAGGGTGTCGATGGTCTGGCGGGCGCCGATCAGGTCGATGCGCGGCTGGCCGCCCTGCTCGTGCATGAGTCCCATTTGCAGCATGGCATTCATGTAAAGGGAGGCCATGAAGCGCTCAAAGGTCATTTCCAGTTCTTTGGCAGAATGGCCACTCAGCTCTACCCGCGTGTCGAGGTCTTTGGCCGATTTACGGTAGGCGTCGGCTTGCTGTTGCTGCTCGGCCGCGGTGGGCATGGGAGGCATGTCAGGCACCGGCGGCGCAGGCGCGGAGGTTGGGGTGGGCTCAGGCGCTGCAACGGGTTTTGAGTCAGCACTGGAGACTTCCTCTTGGGTAACCTCGGTGCGGGCTTCACCTTCCGAAGTGAAGAGCCGACGGTCGGTTACTGTAAAACTTTCCTGCTTTTTTTCAGGCATTGAGTTTTCCTTTAGTGCTAGTCTCTGGGCGAAAAGACTCCGGCAAATGGCAAATTGGTTACGGTGAGCTGCGCGTCACCCGCTTGCACTTGTTTGCCAGGAGCAAATTCGCGACGAATATAACCGATTGCCACACTTCGTTCGCCACCCGCCGCCGGCAAAGACGCTACGCTGGTGATCTCGCCAACATCTTTGCCCTCGGCTTGAACCTTGGTGACAGGTGCGGGCAGCGTGCCTGCGACTTCGAATCCGGTAAACTTGCGGTGCACGGCGCCCCGGGAACGAATGCGCTCGACGATCTCCTGCCCGACGTAGCATCCCTTGCTGAAATGCAAGGCACGCTCCTGGCTGGTTTCCTGTGGTAAATCGCGTTCGCGAATGTCCTGGCCATAGCGGGGGACACCGGCGGCGATGCGAAGCAACTCCTGAGCTGCGCTACTCACGGGTTTAGCGCCCGCCTGGGTTAACGCGCCCCGCAGTACCGATACCTGTTCCGGGGCCAGCCACAATTCATACCATTCGACACCTGGGTGGTCTCCCCTGGCGATGGTCAGAGCTGTATCTTGCCAAGTCACATCGGCGAGATGCAAAGCCTCCAGAGGAGGAACCTGCAATCCCGCTCCGCGCAACACGTCCTTTGTTCTCGGCCCCGCGATCCCGATGGACTGTATACGGTCGCTGAGATTCGTGACCTCGACGTCATCCATGATGATGTAGCGGTCGAAAATTCCGAGCAGTTTGTCCAGTTGAGACTGCTCCGCGTCCACGGTCAGGGATTCGCCCCGGTTGTAGACGTACAGGTCGCCGAGGATGTGGCCCTGGGGATTAAGAAGAAACGCGTAAACACCGCAGCTGACTGCCAGGTCTCGAATGTTATTGGTAACCATGCCATTCAGCCAACGGATGCGATCATTGCCCGTAAGAGCAACCTTGGCGCGGCTGCTGAGATCAATGAGACCGCAGCCGGACACCAGTTCCGTGAACTCGAAATGCAGGTTTCCGAGGCCGGAGGCAGGCGGAATGGCGTCGCTGTGAACGGCAGAGGGAGTCATATCCAATGTTTGAATTATACAAGGCAAGCGCCGCCATCCCCGCTATCCTCGACCAGTGTTTCACGTCTCACGTGCCAGGAGGATGGTATGAAATCACTTCGTGCAGCGGCAATCGTTATGTTGGTGTTTTCCGCGAACTCGCTTCTGGCGCAGTCGGACGCGCAGAAGGTCCTGGATCGTTTCAAAACGCTGGTCGGCACTTGGGAAGGGAAGTCACCCAAGGGGCAGACTTCCGAGGTTAAATACCAGTTGGTGGCGGGGGGGACGGCGGTGATGGGCGAAAGCCACATGATTAGCGACGACATGACCAGCATGTTCTATGTGGATGGAGAGCGTTTGATGATGACCCACTTCTGCCCGTCGGGCAATCAACCGCGCATGCAAGCCACGATTTCTCCCGATTTGAAAACCGTGTCGTTTGAATATCTCGATGCCACCAACCTGGCGGGGCCGCAGGCGGGACACATGCACAAGGCGGTGTATCTGTTCACGGACGCTGAGCACTATAGCGAAGAGTGGACCTGGAAACAGGAAGGGAAAGACGCGCATTTTCATTATGAGATGACGCGGAAAAAGCCGTAGAGGCGCAGCTAGCAGGTCTCTGCTCTCGAGCCTTTGCCTCCTCAGTATGTTACCTTCTTCATCGGTGAGCCAGAAGAAGCGAATTGCCATTATTCCGGGGGACGGCATCGGGAAGGAAGTGATTCCCCAGGCCGTGAGCGCTATCGCTGCCAGTGGCGCCGACGTCGAAACCGCCCAGTTCGACTGGGGCGCGGACCGTTATCTCGCCGATGGCGTCACCGTGCCTCCTGATGGTTTTGCGATGTTGGAGCGCGACTTCGATGCCATCCTGGTGGGCGCGTTTGGCGATCCGCGTGTGCGTACCAACATCCATGCCAAAGAAATCCTGTTGGGCATGCGCTTCAAGATGGATCTTTATGCGAATGTGCGCCCGGTGCGTCTGCTGGATGCGGGTTTGTGTCCGCTGAAGGGCTTGGAGCCGAAGGACGTCGATTTCGTGGTGATCCGCGAAAATACTGAAGGCGTGTACACCGATGCCGGCGGCGTGTTCAAGCAGGGAACGCCGGACGAAATTGCGGTGCAGGAAGACATCAACACCCGTAAAGGTGTGGAGCGGATCATCCGGCATGCCTTCGAATACTGCGAACGGCACACCAAGGCCGACGGCAGCAAACGCAATCGCGTACTCATGTGCGATAAATCCAACGCCATGACTCACGCCGGCGGTTTGTGGCAGCGGGTGTTCAAAGAAATAAGTGACGAGAACCCGCAAATCAAGGCCGAACATATGTACGTGGATGCACTGTGCATGCAGATGGTGCGCGATCCCCGGCAGTTTGACGTAATCGTCACCAACAACATGTTCGGCGACATCATTACCGACCTGGCTGCCGGACTGCAGGGTGGGCTGGGCATGGCGGCCAGCGGGAACATTCATCCGGGGAAGACTTCGATGTTCGAGCCGGTGCACGGGTCGGCTCCGCCGATCGCAGGGAAGAACATAGCGAATCCCTTGGGCGCGATTTTGACGGCGGCGATGATGCTTTCGCACCTGGGGTTGACAAAGGAAGCGCAACGGATCGAAGCGGCGGTGCTGGAAGCGGTTTGCCAGAAGAAAACGACTCAGGATATCGGCGGGAATCTGGGAACGCGGGAAGTCGGGGAGTGGGTCGCAAAAAAGATCGGCCACGGATAAACGGAGTTATTCTTGTTAATCGAGGTAGGTCCGTGACGAAAGGTTTTTGATTTGAGCGAATTTCAGCGGCTGTATCCGAGACCGTTCTTGTGGTTTCTGATCCTTGTAGTAACGTCATTGGCTTGGGCACAGACACCGGGCGGGGACGACCCGCGCGCGCAAACCTCCACGAACCAGGAGCAGAAAATCTCACCTAAGGAAGCTGAACAGCTCTTCCACGACGTAGACAAGATTCTGGAGTTTGCCAGCAGGGACTCGGGGTTGCCGATCAAACACGACGTCAAGCGGCTACTCACCAGTCGCGACCAAGTTGTGGCTTATCTGGAAAAGAGCATGGCGGAGGACAAGGACGCGCAACGATTGCGGCGCTCGGAGTTGGTGCTGAAGAAGTTCGGCCTTCTGCCGAGAGACTTTGACCTGCAGAGTTTCCTGGTGGCGTTGCTGCGTGAGCAAGTGGCGGGATACTACGATGCCAAGACGAAAACAGTGAACCTGCTGGATTGGCTTGACGCTGAGCAGCAGCGTCCGGTCCTGGCGCATGAATTGACACATGCGCTGCAGGACCAGTCGTTCGATCTGGACAAATGGTTGAAAGCTGACACCGACGTGAACGACCAGAAGGAGCCGACGGCGGCGGACATTGAAGAAGACGAAGTCGGCGAAGCGCGGCAGGCGGTGGTTGAAGGTCAGGCCATGGTTACGCTGATCGACTACATGCTGGAGCCGACAGGCCAGTCGTTGTTGGGATCGCCTCAGATTGCGCAGGCCTTGAAGGAAGGGATGCTGGTGGGGACGGCGGATTCGGTCCAGTTCAAGAACGCGCCCTTATTTCTGAAAGAGTCGCTTACGTTTCCGTATCGCTATGGTCTGGATTTTGAGGCGGAGGTGCTGCGCAGCGGCGGCAAGCAGAAGGCCTTTGCCGATGCTCTGACCAACCCGCCCCGGAATACTCGACAGATTATGGAACCGAAGACGTATCTGTCGGGTGAGCGGTTGGAGCCCATGCGGTTGCCGGATTTCGACCACGATTTCAAGAACTACGATCGTTTCGATATTGGGGCCATCGGGGAGTTCGACGTTGCGCTTCTGATCGACCAGTATGCGGGAGTCGAGGTGTCACACGCGCTCTATCCGCATTGGCGAGGCGGCTACTACTACGCCGCACGGCCGAAGGGTGACGCGGTGGCGCCGCTGGATGTGCTATACCTTTCGCGCTGGTCGGATGGGGAGAGTGCGTCGAAATTTGCGGCCATCTATGCAGCGGCATTGGAGAAGAGATATAAGCACGTGCACTCGGTTGAAGAACAAGCGACGAAAGATGTTGCCCGGTTGCCGCCGCCCGAGAGTCTTACCGGTACTCACACCTGGCTGACTGAGGAGGGGCCGGTGGTGATTGTGGTGCAGGCGGCTAACGTGCTGATCACGGAGAGCTTTGAGCAAGCCACGACCGAGCGGTTGGAGCAGGAGTTGCTGGGGGCGACAGCGACGGGCGCGAAATAGGTGCTGTGGGGAGCGGCCGGGGTTGCCTTCTGTATAATCTTCCATTCGCATACCTGGGTAGAGGACACCTTTGTCACAAGCGGAAATCGGCATCATCGGCGGCAGCGGGCTTTATTCCATGCCCGGATTCAGCGACGTTACAGAACTGCGCCAGCAGACTCCCTTCGGTGATCCGTCTGATCCATATGTGCTGGGCACGCTGGCAGGGCGGAAAGTCGCATTCCTGGCGCGTCACGGCCGCGGGCACCGTATTTTGCCGAGTGAGCTCAACTTTCGCGCCAACATTTATGGATTCAAGCAGTTGGGCGTCGAACGTATTATCTCGGTTTCGGCGGTGGGATCGCTGAAGGAAGAGCACAAGCCGCTGGACTTCGTCATTCCCGATCAATTTTTCGACCGCACCCGCCACCGTGTCGATACATTCTTCGGCGATGGGGTGGTGGCCCACATCGCTTTTGCGGATCCCATTTGTGCGGAAGTGGCCGGGGTGGTGCAAACAGCCTGCAAGAAAGCCGGTGTGACCGGCAAGCGCGGCGGGACCTACGTGTGTATGGAAGGGCCGCAATTTTCGACCAAGGCTGAATCGAACGTTTACCGCAGTTGGGGCATGGATGTGATCGGCATGACGAACTTGCAGGAAGCCAAGCTGGCGCGGGAAGCCGAGATCTGCTACGCGACCATCGCTATGGTGACGGATTATGACTGCTGGCACCCGCATCACGACTCGGTGACGGTCGAGCAGATTCTTTCGGTGCTGGTGAAGAATGCCGAGAACGCCAGCAAGGTGGTGCGCGAAACGGTTGCGGCACTGCCGAAGGGGCGAAGCTGCAAGTGCGGCTCGGCGCTAGCCCACGCCATTCTGACCGACCGCAGTATGATCCCGGCGGCCACGCGGGAAAGATTGAAACTAATCCTGGGAAAGTATCTGGACAAAACTACATGAGCATTGTTGCTGTGGGTTCGGTTGCGTTTGATTCCATCACTACACCGTCGGGCCGGGTGCAGGACATTCTGGGCGGGTCGGGTACATACTTTGCGCTGTCTGCCAGCTACTTTACCGAGGTGCGGGTAGTGGCTGTGGTCGGAGAAGACTTTACGTCTGAGCACGAGAGCGTGTTTAAGAAGCGCAAAATCGACATTCGAGGCATTGAGCGCGCCAAGGGTAAGAGCTTCCGCTGGGGTGGGCAATACCTCGACAATCTGAATGAGGCCAAGACTGACTTCACCGAGCTCAATGTTTTTCAGGAGTTCAAACCCCGCATTCCACCGGAATACGCGGACTCGAAATTCCTGTTTCTGGGCAACATCCAGCCTACGTTGCAAGCTGAGGTGCGGCGCAAAATGAACCAAGTCCAGCTTACCGGGTGCGACACCATGAACTTCTGGATTCAGGGTGCCCGGGCTGAACTGCTTGAGACATTGAAACTCATCGACGTGTTGCTGATCAATGACGGTGAAGCCAAGATGCTGGCCGGAGAGCGCAACCTGCCGCGGGCGGCGCAGAAGGTGCTGGCGATGGGACCGCAGGCGCTGGTCATCAAGCACGGGGAATATGGCGCGACAATTTTCTTTCGCGAAGGCGCGTTCGGAATCGGGCGGCATCCATTCCGTGCGCCTACGCTGCCCATCGATGAAGTGAAAGACCCCACCGGGGCAGGCGACTCATTTGCCGGAGGATTCATGGGATACATTGCTTCCCAGGAGACCCTCAATCGAGAAGTTCTGAAGCGAGCGTTGTTCTATGGGGGAGTGATGGGATCGTTCGCGGTAGAACGCTTCGGCACGGAACGTCTGCAGAACCTTACCCGCGAGGAAATCGACGGCCGCTTTCAAGTATTCCGCGAACTCACTCACCTGGAATGAAGCTTCAGCCCACAGGCCGCTGGGACCGCGAGACCACACTCGTGGGACAGCTTGCGGCTGCTGCGTCGCTGGTGGCGTTCCTGTTTTACTTCCGGCGCGGCGACCTGCTGCTTTACGGCGATGCTGTGGCTCATATTAATATCGCGCGGCGGGTGATCGATTCCAGCACGCCCGGACTGCTTCAACTGGGGACGGTCTGGTTGCCGTTGCCTCACTTGCTGATGATTCCATTCCTGCTCTCCGACGCGGCCTGGGAGACGGGCATTGCTGGGGCGATTCCCTCCATGGTGGCCTACGTATTAGGCACGGTGGGAGTCTTCCGCCTAGTGCTCGGAGCCTTGAGTCAAGATGCCCAGCCGAGCGCAATTGCGAGAGTTTCGGCATGGCTTGCGGCATTGATCTATGCTGGCAATCCCAACCTTCTTTATTTGCAGACCACGGCAATGACGGAGCCGTTGTATCTGGCTTTGTTCGTATGGGCATTGGTGCACCTTGGCGAGTTTGCGCGATCGATTGTAGACATCAAAGGTCGTGCACCGTTCTCGTCCCTGACCAAGTGCGGACTCTGCCTGGCGGCCGCTTGCCTCACCCGCTATGACGGCTGGTTACTCGCTGTCGTGATGTGTCTGGGGGCCGGACTGCTGTTGATTCGATCGGGTAAAGGGCGCAGCCTGACCCCTGCTTTTGTGCGCTTCGTCTTGCTGGCGGCGGCTGCGCCGATCTTGTGGTTGGGTTACAACGCGATGGTCTACCGCAATCCGTTGGAGTTCGCCAACGGACCTTATTCTGCCCGAGCCATAGAGCAAAAGAGTGGGCAGAGCCATCCCGGGGCGCACGATGTTTCGGTGGCCTTCAGTTTCTTCCTTAAATCAGCCGAACTGAATATGACGGAGGCCGGTTGGCAAAGACTGTGGGTGGGAGTGTTGCTGCTCGGCACGCTGACGATCTTCGTCTTCGACCTGCGATTGTGGCCCCTGCTGCTGGTGTGGACGCCGCTGATCTTCTATGTGCTGTCGATTGCGCACGGAGGAGTGCCAATCTATCTTCCGCCCTGGTGGCCGTTTTCCCTTTACAACACTCGCTACGGATTGGAGCTGCTGCCTGCGTTCGCAGTATTTGGCGGACTGCTTTTGAATTTCCTGCTGGGGCTGGCGCGGGGCCGATGGATGAAGGCCGCGGTGGGCGTCGCCCTCGCTGGACTAGTTGCCGGCAGCTATGCGTCGGTTTGGCGTGCTCAGCCGATCTGCTACCGCGAAGCGTGGGTCAACTCGCGCACTCGGATCACTCTGGAGACCGAGCTGGCATCGACTTTGAGATTGCTTCCGCATGATGCCACGCTCCTCATGTACCTCGGCGATCACGTGGGTGCGCTGCAGCGAGCTGGGATTCGGTTGCGTCAGACGATTAACGAAGGCAACCATCGACCGTGGGCAACGCCGGCCGATCCGAATGGCATGTGGGAGCGGGCGCTGTCGGATCCCCATCGGTACGTCGACTACGTGATTGCCATGGATGGGGATCTGGTCGCGAACCAGGTGCAGAGGCAGAACCTCACTTCTGTGGTCGTGATTCACACCGAGGGTCAACCCACAGCTACCATCTACTGGACCGGCCGTGCCACCCGGTAATCACGCAGGTTAACTCGGCTGCGGAGGAAGCGGTTCCGGCGCGGTTAGCCGGTGATAGAATCCAGCCAAATCGAGCTTTCATGCCAACCTTTCACCAGATCTCGGAGATGTTGCGGACGGAGATGTCCACGACCGCCGGAGTCTCCACCGTTCGGCTGGTGGTGGCCGCATTGTTGGGTGGCTTGATTGGATTGGAGCGCGAACTCAAGCACCGTCCCTCTGGGCTTCGTACCAACCTTTTCATCTGTCTGGGCGCGGCGATGTATACCATCCTTTCCGACGCTTTGGCCGTGGAACATATCGGGGACCACACTCGCATCGCAGCGCAGATCATTCCCGGCATTGGTTTCATCGGCGCCGGTACCATCATTCATGCCGGGCGCGACCTGGTCACGGGCATTACTTCGGCGGCGACGCTGTTTGTAGTGGCATCGGTTGGCATGGCTGTTGGTGGCGGTTTCTATCTCACGGCCACCTTCGCCACCGCACTCATCTTAATCTGTCTCTTTCTTCTGGGGCGTGCGGAGGAGCGGTTCAGTCTTAAGCTTGCGGTTCATACCTACGAAGTCGCGGGAGCCAGCGCAGAGGAGATTAGCGTCGAGGTTAACCGCATTTTGGAGGGTGTCCACGCGGTTACGCAGAATGTCCAGATTGCCGCCACTCGGGAGCACGTGCGGTATCAGTTCGAAGTTGAAGGAACTCGGAAAGAGCAGCAGCAGGTTTTCCACGGACTCAAGCAGTCTACCGTTCTTCAGAGTGCTGTTTCGGTGGGAGTGCAGGGTTGAATGAGTCTGCCCGCCGCGGTCATTCCTTTCGTAAAAGCCAGCGCTTGCGGCAATGACTTCCTGATTATTGACGGTACACGTGCGACGGAAGATCCGGGCGGTCTTAGCCGACGCCTGTGTGATCGCCATCAAGGTATCGGGGCCGACGGCGTGGAGTGGTTATATCCCGCTTCCGACGCCGATGTGTGCGCCCGTCTGTTCAATGCGGACGGATCAGAGGCGGAGATCTCAGGAAATGGCACTCGCTGTGTCGCGGCTTATCTGTGTGCGGAGCGGCCCAAAGAAAAGGTGGTAGTGCGCACGGTTGCCGGACTTAAGACTTGCACGCTGACGTCGCATAGCGAGACGCGGTACGAGTTCGAAACCGACATGGGTGGGCCGCAGGTCGGAACTGAATTGACGGTAAGGCTCGCGACACGGGAAGTTCTGGGTATTCCCGTTTCCATGGGAAATCCTCACTACGTGATTTTTGTGAAAGAGTTTGCCCGCGGATGGCAGGCGGAGGCGGCCGAAATTGGGCGTCATTCTGACTTCAAGCAGGGGGTTAACATTGAGCTGGTTACGGTTGAAGACAAGCAGAATGTGTACGCGAGGTTCTACGAGCGTGGAGTCGGCGAAACGCAGTCTTCCGGCACCGGTTCCTGCGCGGCTGCAGTCGCAGCCATTGCCAAAGGGAAAGCTGAGTCGCCGGTGCGCGTGCATGCTCCCGGAGGCACACAGACGGTAAGGTGGCACTCCGAAGTGTTTCTACGCGGACCGGCCCAGCTAGTCTGCCGGGGAGAATTTTTCCTTTAAGATTGGACTTCACATGCCGCCTACGCCGCCGAACCCGCGCGTCAAGCCACCGGCCCTTCAGCCCGGCGACACCGTCGGCATCATCGCACCCGCCAGCAACATCAAGCGCGAATTGCTCGATGCCGGATGCGAGGCCCTGCGTATGCTGGGTTACAAGCCCTTCTATTTTGACTCGATCCTCGATCAAGACTTGTATTTCGCCGGATCAGTGAGGCGACGAGCGCAAGAACTTGAAGACATGTTCCTGCGGCCCGAGATCCGGGCAATCGTCTGTGCGCGGGGTGGGTACGGCGCGAACTATCTGCTGAATGCTATCGACCTGCAGAAGATCAAGTCTAACCCTAAGATCTTTGTCGGCTACAGCGACATCACCACGCTGCTGACTTACTTTGCCGACGCAGCGGGGCTGGTTACGTTTCACGGGCCGATGGTTGCCAAGGATTTCGCGCATGCGGATGGAGTGGATTTAGCTTCATGGAAAGCTGCGCTGGGCGGCAGTTCGGAATGGGCGATCGATCTCGCAGGCGTGAAGCCCTTGGTCGAAGGCTCGGCCGAGGGTGTTCTGTATGGTGGTTGTCTTTCGATGCTGGTGGCATCGCTGGGGACGCCTTATGAAATCGAAACTGCGGGAACCATCCTGTTTGTGGAGGATGTGGCCACCCGTCCCTACCAGATTGACCGCATGCTGATGCAGTTGAAACTAGCTGGAAAGTTGAAGGGAGTTCGGGGGATTGTGTTTGGTGAAATGCTGGACTGTTTGCAGAACGCAAACCAGGGCTACCGGTTGGAGGATGTGGTATTGCGCGTGGTGGGAGACCTGAAAGTGCCTGTGGCCTATGGGCTGCGGTCGGGGCACGTGTCACGGGGCAATATCACGTTGCCGATTGGAGTGCGGGCGGGGTTGAGCTTTGGGAGCGGGGATGTGACTCTGAAGATTTTGGAGCCGGCGACTGCGAGGCCGCTGCGCTTAGATTCTTAACCACAGGGGGCACAGAGGACCACAGAGGCGGGCTGTGTTGGCGGTCTTTGACTTATGACTAACGGTAAGCATATCCACCTGATCGGTATCTGCGGCACGGCGATGGCCTCACTCGCCGGCATGCTGCGGCAGCGCGGCTTCCGCGTTACTGGATCAGATGCTGCTGCCTATCCTCCGATGTCGGACTTCCTGGCATCGCTGGGGATTCCTGTGCACCAGCCGTTCGCCGTCGCGAATCTCGAGCCGCGGCCAGACCTCGTGGTTGTAGGCAACGTAGTTTCGCGGGGCAATGTTGAGCTGGAGCATATTCTCGATCAGCGCATTCCTTTCTGCTCGCTGCCGCAGATTCTGCATGATGAGTTTCTGCGCGGCAAGGAAGTGCTGGTTGTGGCCGGCACCCACGGTAAGACCACCACGACTTCGATTCTGTCTTGGATTTTTGAATCGGCGGGATTGCAGCCCTCATTTCTGATCGGTGGTATCGCCGAGAACTTCGGCAGCAGTTTTCAACTCGGACAGGGTAAGCACTTCATCCTTGAAGGTGATGAGTACGATACCGCGTTCTTCGACAAGGGGCCTAAATTTCTGCACTACTTTCCCGACGCGGTCATACTCACGTCGGTTGAGTTCGATCATGCCGATATCTACAAAGATCTCGACGCGGTGGAGACTGCCTTCAAGCGACTGGTAAACCTGGTCCCGAAGCGCGGACGGATCGTCGGGTTTGATACCGGAGAAAGCGTCGAGCGCTGCCTGGCCCGGGCGTTCTGTCCCGTCGAGCGATACGGATCGAGCCCGCAAGCGGCGTGGCGAATTACGGACCTGCGTTTGGATCCTGCGCGTACCACCTGGACGGTCTTGCACGATGGCAAGCCGTGGGCCAAGTTCGAGTTTTCTTTGGCCGGTGAGTACAACGTCTGGAACGCGACTGCTGCCGCTGCGATGGCGGCGGGCTGTGGGATTGCCAAAGAAGAGATCGCTGCGGCCCTCAAGACGTTTAAGAGCGTGAAGCGCCGGTTGGAGGTTCGCGCGACCATCAACGGGGTGACAATCATTGATGATTTTGCTCATCACCCTACCGCCATTGCGGGGACGCTGAAGGCCCTGCGATCTCGCTACCCGGAGTCGCGGCTATGGGTGATTCTTGAGCCGCGCTCTAATACACTTCGCCGGAATGTTTTTCAGAATGACCTGGCAGGAAGCTTGGCGCTGGCCGACGAGGTCGTAGTGGCGGAGGTTTTCAAGTCGGAAGCTATTCCCGAGGCCGAGCGGTTGGATCTGACGGCGGTCGCAGCACAACTGCAGAAGCAGGGGCGCAGGGCGCAAATCGTACCCTCGGTGGACGGCATTGTGCAGTTGGTCGCGCCGGAATTGCGCGCGGGAGATGTCGTCGCAATTCTTTCCAACGGAGGCTTTGGCGGGATTTACGAGAAGCTGCCGGAGCGTTTGCGGTCGCTGGCTGTGAGCCAGGCCAAGGCCGGGCACTGAGATGGAGACTCAACCGAAACCGTGATCCGCACTCTGGTGATGCTGACATTCTGGGCGCTGGCGCTGATTCCGGTAGCGCTATTTTTCATTCCCTGGTCGTTTCTTGTGGGCAACGTTGAACTGATGTATCGGATGTTCATGTGGGGCACGGCCGCGGGGGTGCGCCTTACGGGGGTGCGGACCCGCGTCATTGGCCTCGACCGGTTCGATCCCAAGCGCACGTATGTGTTCATGTCGAACCACGTTTCGAACCTCGACCCGGCCATTACCGTCCCGCTGCTGCCGCGGCGTACTTCGGTCCTGATCAAGCGAGAGTTGTTCAAGGTCCCGATTCTGGGCAAGGCCATGCGCATGGGGTCGATGGTTCCGGTAGATCGCGGAGACCGCGAGGCGGGCATCACGGCTGTGAAATTCGCCAGTGAAGTGGTGCGTCAGGGAGTCAATATGACGATCTATGTGGAGGGGCATCGCTCGTTCGACGGCAAATTAATTCCCTTCAAGAAAGGGCCATTTTATTTGGCGGAGGGATGCAAGGTGCCGGTGGTGCCGATCACGATTGTGGGCACGCATTACGTGATGCCTAAGGGACGGTTTGCCATCAAGCCGGGGCAAGTGGATGTGATCTTTCATGATCCGATTGAGCCTAAGGATTTTGGCAGCCGCGACGAGTTGATGGAGAAGGTTCGGGCTGTGATTGAGAGCGGATTGCCGCCGGAGTTTCAAAACGTTCCAACGCCAGGGCACGAGGAAGGGAAAGCAGGTTCCTCGTCGCTTCGCTCCTCGGAATGACAAGGCGTAAACGGATTGGCGCGAATGGAACTCGTGCCCCAAAGAGCGGGCCTTAGCTTTTTCTCTCGCGGACTGCTTTTGCGATTTCCGGCAGCTTGCTCAGCAAGGCGGAATACTTCAGCCAGAGTTTGTGTTCCACCGCGGGAGCGCCGCTGACGATCGCGCCCGCTTCAATGTCTCCGGCAACGCCGCTTTGGGGCGTGACGATGGCACCGTCTCCGACTTTGCAATGGCCTACCACACCGACTTGCCCCGTGAGAATGACTTTATTGCCAATCACCGTTGATCCCGCGAGGCCGACCTGCGATGCCAGCAGCGCATCTTCTCCAATGTGCGAACCGTGGCCGACTTGCACCAGGTTGTCGATCTTCGTGCCGCGGCCGATGTGGGTCTCGCCGACGCTGGCGCGGTCAATGCAGGAGTTGGCCTGAATCTCGACGTCGTCTTCAATTACGACGGGTTGCGGCTGGGGAATCTTGTGCCAGCGGCCGGTGTCGTCTTTAGCGAAGCCGAAACCGTCCGCGCCGATGACCACGCCATTTTGCAGCAGCACGTTGTTTCCCAGGCGACAGCGCTCGCGGACTACCGCATGCGCGTGGGCGAAGAAGTTGTCGCCGATCTTTGCCCCGCGGTAGATCACGACGTGCGCCAGTAGCACGGCATTGTTACCGATCTCGACGTCTTCTCCGATCACGACGTAAGGCCCAACGTGCGCGCCGGCGCCGACGCGGGCGGAAGCATGCACCACGGCCGTCGGATGCACCGCAGGTGCATACTTGGGCGGCTGGTGAAAAAGTGCAATCGTTTTCGCGAATGCCAAGTAGGGATTCTTGCTGCGCAGCATGGCTGAGGGGATGGAAGGGAAGTCCTCAGCCACGATGACCGCAGCGGCTTTAGTGGTGCGAGCCGCGGCCGCGTACTTAGGATTGGCGACGAAGGTGATGTGTCCAGGGCCGGCTTCTTCGATGCCCGCGACGCCGGTGACTTCAGTGTCGGGCGAGCCATTTTCGAGGCGGGCTCCGAGAGTGGAGGCGATTTGTGCAAGTCTCATGGTGGTATCCGGTGAAGAGAATCGGAAGGGTGATTGTAACGGAGGGAGCAGCATTAGCGTGAACGATGGTCGGGCGCTTTGTGCTGAGTCAGAATGGGCAGTTTGCGGGGTTCGAGGGAACGATCCCGTAGCTCGGCCAAAAAGCGGAGCTATCAATCCAGCGGAAGCAGGTATCCCGGTGTATTGCCCAATCGGCCGCCGAAGGCCTGGGCATCGAGCACGGCCATATCCCAGGAGAACCACGAAGTCGGTGTGAGCCGCAGGGTGACATCATCGAATGCGGCAAAGACTGGCTCAACCTGAGGATCGGCCATGGCTGCGGCGCTCATGTACCGGCTGTGTATGCGGCGGTTGATCTGCCGCGACTGATCGCCTGAAATCACGGCCACGCTGCCTGCCGCGGTGACGCCGCGCTCCCTGGCTGGTTTTCGCATGTCCACCATCAGTGAAGCCTTCGGCCGCGCTGCCGCATTGCGGGCTTTCCGGGTTTTGGAAGAAGTGGCAACAAAAAGGCAGCCATCTTCGAAGATGTACCAGACCGCGGTCAGATGGATGCTGCCGTCCGGGTTCTCGGTGGCGAGAGTAGCGATATGGCGCCCTTCGAGGAATTTCTGTTGAGCCGGGTCGAGGGTGGGAGTGGGCATGGGGTCTCCTTGGGTTGTTTATTGTATCCGGAAGAAGGGTGGAGGAGTCGAGAGCGTTCCTGTTTCGGGACACCAAGCTCTGGCGGGCTCATTCTAAAGACCACCAGTTACCAAGACATTTGTCAGAGCCACTCGGTTCTCCGTAATAAGCGTGAAAGCCGACCGCAGTCCCGTTCTCACGTAAAACTCCGCGACAGCGATCTTCCGCAACCCTAGATGTACCCTGCCTGTTTCGTGGTACGATCTTTTGGTTCCGGATGAGGCATGACCGAGGCTGCTTAAGTAGGGGCGTTCTCCCCGTGCACTGAGGTAACCTTGCCAAACAAGAAATACACGCTTGAAATGATTGGGGAGGCCCTGCGCGAAGCCGGGACACTGGTAATTGTTTTTACTCCCTTGTACGAAATGTTTGAGCATGATCGGCCAGCGTGGTTTATTGTGCTCATGATGATTGTGGTTGGCATCGGATTGTTGCTGACTGGCATCGAAGTAGAGAGGAGACGAGCATGACACCAGCATTGCAGTTGCTCGTTTTTGTCGGCGCAATTGCCGGACTGGTTGCGTTTGGTTTTTACCGCGACAAAAGGGAACACACCTCGCAGCCGGAAACTCGGCAACCTTCCATCTATTCTCCTGAAACTCGCGACGACAAAGACCCTCGTCAAGGGGCCGCGATGTCTCGTTTGGGGTAAATGCCTTCCAACTGCTCTCACTGTGGAGAGGAGACGCCAGCTATGACCTATACCTTACAGTTGCTTACCGTGGTTGCAGTGGGGTTCGCATTGGCTTGCTACGGTCTCGCGAAGGGCAGAAGGGAACGGCAAGCGGATCAGCTCAGGGGTCCGGCCGGTGGCTTCGAGGCTCGTCCGCGAAGGATATCCCTGCCTGCCTCGACGAAATAACCGGCGGTAAGCCCCCCGTGGGATATAGGAGTTCAGACTTGCGATTCAGCATTCAAACCGACCGCGAGGACGACGGCAACGCCATTGGCCGAGAAGCTGTCTCTGTTCCGTGACACCATGCTCCGACTCATTCATTCGGACAACCTCGAATACAAGGAACTCACTAAGGCCGCTTAGGACTTAGCTGCGTAGAACTTTGTTCTCCTGATGTTCCATTGCTGATAACAGATTTGCTGTTTGTCACCTTGGAACCTGGAGACTCCGAACTTATATTGGCCCCCACATCCTGTATGGTCTTCAATCGTAAAGTTATTGAAAGTCACATTGGGGCTTTGGTCTAACTCAACAGCGGGATTGCAGTCTTCCTCGACACCTATACGGAATGCATAACCCCTCTCTCGCAGTTGTTCATTGACCCAATCAGGAGGAGCCAAGCGTCCTCCGTGGGCCCTCTTGTACTTATCTGTAATGGGAATGACTATTTTCTCCATCTCCTCTAGTGTCAATTTCTTCTGCTTAGGGGTGTTCGCAAACCTAGCGGTGGTGGGCTTCTTCCATTTATCCGGTTCGATCATCTTCATGCCATCCCACTTGTGTGACGATGAAACTAAGCTAGAGAACGTATCGAAGAATGTTAGCTTGCGATGCGGTATGTTTATTCGCCGCCTTGTCTTTTCCCCCTGCACGAGCGCAACAGCACTATCGGATAGCCGCACCATAGCAAGAAACGATGAACAGTTCACAATGTTGAAAGATTTAGGAGGGCCGTTGCTGATCACTAGGGAAGATTAATAAGCTCATTACTTTGTCGTCCAATTTGTTCCAGTGCTCAACATTCAGCGAATGAATTGAAAGCACCGATGTCCCCATGATTTGCCAAGCGGATATGGCCCAGTTGTTCTGGCAGTGAAATTGTTTCATTGGTCGGCCATTCAGATCTGCTGCCTTTATCATTTATAAGTTCTCCAACCTTACCGTCCGATCTTGCTGGCGAGATCCGTGAATTGTGGTATATGGTTCCATCACAATGGGCAATCCGATCAGATCCACATCGTAGGAAGGTTCGATCATGGGATATTATTGGCTGAAACGGACAGCCCATCATCGGCGTGGTGCGATAGCGTGTTCCATGCATCCGGCAATGCTAGATAGCCGTTGACCACCTTTGGCTCCCAATACATACACCACCCCCAACAATAGAACTACCACGCTAAACACGTATCCACTGACCCGAATAACCTTCGTAAGCCCTCGATCATCCTCCCACCCCTTCCAGTGGATGCAGGTTGCCACCAATGAACCAGCGGCAGCAATCACCACCACTAACGCTATTAAATATTCGCGTCCTTCTTCTGCAGCAAATGCCACCACGAGTAGACCTGCCCATCCCCACGTTGCTACGTGTCGAGACAATTTCGGAAACAGTTTTGCGAACCTTTTCCATATGGCCGTTGCCATCTTCGCCAGCATGTCCATCGTCCACTCAGTGAGCATTGCAGCAGCCACCACGATAAGACCTGCAAGTAGCCCGACGAACCAGCCATTAACCATCGCCCATGCCTCCGCGTTGATTCCCGAGTATTTCGCAAAATACATTCGGGAGATCATGCCGACGCGGAAAGTATACGCCTTATCTTGCGTCAAGTGCATACTCCCGTCTATTTATCGCTTTGTTTCATATACTTACAGCGATGCCGATTATTATTGATACATTTCGCCCATACTTATATGGCATAATGTCCATATGCAAACCCACCCGGCAACCCTGCCCTCTACCGCCCTCCAACTCTCCGATTTCCTCCGCGAGTGGCTTGGCGGACGCGCCTCATCTGAACTCGAACTGGCTTCGCTTGCCGAGCGCGGGCTGCCGCTGACTACGGTCAGCCGCATGACGCGGCATGGGCTCACTCGCGACGAAGTGCATTCACTGGTCATTCATCGGCGGACGTTTAAGCATCGCAAGGCCAGCCGGCAGAAGTTGTCGAAGGAAGAGTCGGATCGCGCCATCCGCACGGCGCGGATTCTGGCGCGGGCGCAGGCTACGCTGGGCGATGCCGCGTCGGCGCTGAGCTGGGTGCGCGAACCGAAGGCGCGATTCGAGGGCAAGACGCCCATACAGATGATGTCCACCGAAACCGGCGGACGCTTAGTGGAAGAGATGCTGGTACAGATCGACGAAGGAATGTTTGCCTGAGTGTTTCTCTGGAGAATCAGCAACCACGATGCGCTCGATGGACGCGGCGGGCTTTTGGCTTCGGCGCGCTGGCATACGCGCGGACGTCCGGTGGTTTATCTGGCAACGACTCCGGCGGGGGCGCTGGTGGAGGCGTTAGTGCATTTGGAACTTAGGCCTAACCAGTTGCCGAAGAGTTATCGATTGATGAAAGCGGAGGCTCCGGACGACTTACCCAAGATGCATTTCTCGGCGCTTACAGAAGACTGGCGTCAGAACGAGATTGCTTCTCGCACTTTGGGGGATGAATGGCTGGGGCAGGGACAGACGGCGTTGCTGGAGGTGCCGTCGGCGATTTTGCCGGAGACGTTTAATTTCTTGTTGAATCCGGGGCATGCGGATGCGGCACGGGTGCGGGTGTTGTGGCATGAGGCGTATCCGTTTGATCAGCGGTTGTTCGGGGGTAAAGCAAAATCTTAAAACGCAGAGTGCGCAGAGGTTTCGCGGAGGTCGCAGAGAAAGTGTCTTTCGCCCCTCCGGGGCTTGGTGGCTTCTTCGACCCGGACCCACGGCTTACGCCGTGGGCTTTATTCTTGCGCCGCTCCGCGGCTGGGTGTGTGTCCCGTCATCCTGGCGCGGCTGAAGCCGCGTGTGTATCCCGTCATCATGGCGCGGCCGAAGCTGCGACCTTCCAAGGCTACTGCTCTCCGAACATGGGTACCTGGAGGGTGTCGCTGGGCATGCCGCGGCGACGGCGGCGGGCGGCCCCGATCACTGCCAGTACGGTCAGCGACTCGAGCGCGCTGCGGGGGACGAACATGCGCTGGGTGTTCGAGCGCAGGTCCGGGGGATTGATCAAATATCCGTCGGCCGAGGCCTGCAGCAGGTCGTTGGGCATCATTCCTTCGAGAATGTCGCCGTCTTTGAAGCGGAGGCGCACCCACAATCCCTCGGTGCGGGGGCGGGTGGTGAAGGTCTTGCGGCTGGTCGAATCCGATTCGCCGAACTCGCGGACGAAGTAGACGACCTTAACCTCGCGCAGTTCAATGGCGATAACGTTGCCGGTGGTATTGAGGATCTCCAGCTTGCCTTCGTGGACAAAATTGGCGGGCGCGACGAAGCCATTGACCGTATCGCGGTCAAGTTTGCGGACTACGACCTTCTTGTGGGTCGAGGGCATGCTGGTTGGGCCAAAACCGCCCGGATTGCGGCTTCCTGGGCGTCCGGCTTAGTCACATTCTCACACTTTTACCGCGAACTCAGTCAGTCATCTGGTTCGTAGTAGCCAAATCGTTAACGTTGTGATATTTTGTGTAGTTTACAGAGGCCACGCCTGAATCGCCTAAAGCTAGTCTACAGAGCAGGTTACGGTGAAGTTGGCGGGTCTTTCCGTGCGTCCCTGGTGTACCCTGTGGAAAAATTCAACACCAGTCTGAGCGGGGGCCAAGCTCTGCGCTTGCGAACGACACATGGCTGATTACATATACACCATGGAGATCCGTCTGACGCCCGATCAACAGCGGGGCGTGACGCTGGTACAGGAGATCTCACGCGCCGCGGAGATGAACATCTATCTCACGGGCGGCGCGGTACGTGACATCATCAGCGGATTTCCCATTCGCGACCTAGACTTCACGGTTCAAGGCAATCCTCTAAAACTGCAAAAGGAGCTGGAGCGCGCGGGCGCCGTGGTGTCATGGGCGGACGAAGATCTGAAGGCGATTTATCTAGTGCTGCCGGGGGGAGTGCGTGCGGAGATCAGTCCGGCCCGCACCGAGCGCTACGACAAAGTAGGGAAGCCGCCTATCGTTGCGCCTTCGACCATTATCGAAGACTTGCGCCGCCGCGATTTCACGGTGAATGCGATGGCGCTGTCGCTGAACCCAGGTTCGCGGGGTCTGTTGATGGATCCCTTCAACGGGGCGGCGGACATTGAAGCCAAGCTGATCCGGGTGCTGCACAATTATGCGTTTGTCGAAGATCCCTCGCGGCTGATTCGAGCCACGCGTTTTGCGGCCCGCTTTCACTGGCCGCTCGAGGAACGCACACAGGCGCGGTTTCAGTCGGCGAAGGAAAATAATTATATCGACCACATCAGCCACCGCTCGATTGGGATCGAAACCGAGCAGTTGGCCTATGAGGACGATCCGCTGCACATTGTGCGCGCCCTCGAAAAGGACGATTGGCTCAAGGTACTGAACCCGCATTGGACGACAGCCAAAGTGGACACGGTAGGCTTGAGTTCTCTGGTGAAGGCGCGGCAGCAGATGAATGAGCTGGGATATACGCCTGATCCTTCATCCGCGATCCTGTATTTCCTGACGTCACGGCTGAGCGACAAGGATGTGGCTGATCTTCGGCGATCGATTCCGCGCAAGGACCTGGTGGAGTCGTGGAAAGATCTCGAAGACAATGCCAAAGATCTGGCCAAGCGACTAACCGGGAAAGAGGCAGCGACGCCGTCCCGTACATGGAAGTTACTGTCGGAAGCGCGGCCGGAGATGACGTTGTTCCTGGCGGTGACCGCGAAACAAGAGGCGGTGTCACAGAAGATCAAGAATTTCCTTACCAAGTGGCGGCAGGTGCAGCAGAAGATACCGCTGCCGGAGATGACCGAGCTGCACATTACGCCGCAGTTGCCCGAGTATTCCAAGATTGCTCACGATGTGTTCATGCTGTTGCTGGATGGCCGGCTGCGCTCGCGTACCGAGACGTTGAAGTTCCTGAAGCCGCTGGCGCCACCACCTCCGCCACCTCCGCCTCCGCCGAAGCGCGGGCGGGGTGCGAAAGCCGCTGCTACGGCACAAGCGGCCGCAGCGCCGGCTCCAGTCGCAGGAAAGAAAGGCAAAGCTGCGGTTGCGCCGGTTCCGACTCCGGTGCCTAAAGCAGCTGCGGTTGCCAAGCCGCAAAAGGTTGTTGCCAAGAAACCTGTCCCCAAGAAAAAGGCTGCCAAGCCGGTGGCCAAGAAGACCAAGGGAAAAAAGAAGCGGTAGAGCGCGTCCAATAGTTGATTTGGAGCGAGGGCGCCCGTCCCCACACCATCCCCAAATTACGTTTTCTTGCCTGGTGTAGCTTTCCAGCCGGGGAGAGTCTGATCCCCAGTGATCAAACGGGCACCGCGCTCGTAGGTGAAATATGACCAGGCCCACTGGATCATCACGAGGACCCGGTTGCGGAACCCGATCAGGAAGAAAATGTGAACGAACAACCATGCCAGCCAGGCCAGGAAGCCGGAGATGTGGACCTTGCCGAATTCGGCGACAGCGGCGGCACGGCCGATGGTGGCGAGGTTGCCCTTGTTGATGTAATGGAAATTGCGGCGGAGCGCGCCGCGTAGTTCGCGTGCGATGTTGCGTGCGGTGGCGCGGCCCTGTTGCATGGCGGCGGGGGCGACGCCGGGAACCGTTTTGCCGTTCTTGTCCTTCAGGGATGCCAAGTCGCCGATGACGAAGACCTCGGGATGGCCGGGGATGCTCAAGTCCGGGTTGACTAACACGCGCCCGGCGCGGTCGATGGGTGCTCCAAGCTTCTTTCCCAAAGGAGATGCGGCGACTCCCGCGGCCCACAGAATTACGGCGGCAGGGAGACGCGTTTCTCCCATGTGGACGACGCCGGGTTCGACGCTCGTGACCATAGTCGAGGTACGCACGTCAACTCCCAAATGGCGGAGCTGTTCCTCCGCGCTGCGGGAGAGATCTTCAGGATAGACGGGCAGAACGCGCGGACCACCTTCGAGCAGGATGATGCGCGTGCTCTTGGGGTCGATGGACTGAAATTCATCGGCCAGCACGCGCCGGGAAATTTCGGCCAGGGTTCCTGCGAGTTCTACCCCGGTCGGCCCGCCGCCCACGATCACAAAATTCAGCGGGGTCTGTGGGCCTCCGCTGGCAGCCTGGCGTTCGTCCAGTTCGAACGCGAGCAGGACGCGGCGGCGGATCTCGAGCGCATCTTCGATGGTTTTCAGGCCGGGAGCCAAGGGCTCCCATTCATCATGGCCGAAATAGGCGTGGCTGGCGCCAGCGGCCACGATGAGGTAGTCGTAGGGGATTTCGAGATTGGGGAGCTTCACCTGGCGTTGCGCGAGGTCGAAATCCTGCACTTCATCCAGCAACACTTCGATATTGCGGCGGCCGCGTACGATCCAGCGGATGGGTGCGGCGATCTCACCCGGGGAAAGGCCAGCGGTCGCGACCTGATAGAGCAAGGGCTGGAACGTGTGGTGATTTCTGCGGTCGATGAGCGTGATCTGGACCGGTAAGCGGGCCAGGTGCAGCGCAGCCTGCAGGCCGCCGAAACCGGCGCCGACGATCACGATTCGCGGAATGTGGTTGGTCGACATGCGATCCTGCGACAAAAGAGTAGCATCTTACGCTTTTATTAGATTCCCGCAGGCGGGTAGAGGTCGAAAAGTTTCGCGCCGCCGCTCTGTGGAAACCCGCCAGCCACTCATACCGGCGGGCTTGATCGGTTAACATGGCCGGGTCAGACTTGAGCGAACGCCTTGCCCGCGAAAATCTCACAGACAGAACCGCCGTCGGATGCTGGCCGGCACTGGCTCTACTTCCTGGTGCCGTCGGTGAGCGATGTGCTTTTTGCCGCGTTGCTGTTTGGACTGAGCTGCGGAGCTCTGGGACGGCTTCTGCTGCGCGATGCCAGCATCGGCTGGCACCTTCGCAACGGCCAGCAAATGCTGCTGACTCATGCCATCACTCGCACCGATTCGTTTTCCTCAACCATGAGTGGGAAGCCATGGTATGCGTGGGAGTGGCTCTACGACGTGGTGTTTGCCGCGATCCACCATGGGCTGGGGCTTAACGGAGTTGTTTTCTACACGGCGGCGATCATCGCCGCGACCTTTGTATTGACCCTGCACCTGGGGCTGCGGCGTGGCGGGAATCTGCCGATTACGCTTTTTCTCTTGATTCTGGCTTTGGCGTCATCGGCGGTACATTTTCTGGCGCGGCCGCACGTGTTGAGTTGGCTGCTGACGGTGATGTGGTTCGAGGTGCTGGATTCGGCTGCTGGTGCACCGGCTGCGGAACAGAAGAAGCGGTTGCTCTGGCTCCCGCTGGTGATGCTGTTGTGGGTGAATGTACACGGTGGATTCGTACTGGGATTTGTGCTGCTGGCGGTTTATTTGCTTGGCGGAGCGATTGAGTATGCCAGGGCTCGAGCCCAGCGTGACGAAACCGGAGTTTGGCTGAAACGGCTGGGTGGAGTGAGTTTGCTGGTGGCGGTCGCCAGCTTCATCAATCCGTATACCTATCAGCTACACCTTCACGTTTACCGTTATTTGACCGACCGCTTTCTGATGGATCGGATCAGCGAGTTCTTGTCTCCTGATTTCCACGGGGCGGCGCAGCAGTGCTTTGCGGTGCTGGTGCTGATCACCATTGTGGCTTTGGCAAGTGCGCGGAGAAAGCCAAGTGCGACGCATGTCCTGGTTCTGCTGGTCGCGGTTTATGGCGGGTTCTACGCGACGCGCAGTCTGCCGACGTCGTCGCTGTTGATGGTGTTGATCATCGCTCCGATGATTTCGGAGAGCGTGACGGGGTTGGGTGAGAATGCTGATGCTGCAGGTTGGCTGCGTGGGGTAGCTTCGTGGACGCATTCCTTTGGCGAGCGCATGGTGCGGCTGGAGGCGGGTCTGTATGGTCATTTCTGGCTTGTGCTGGCGTTCGTTCTCGGCCTGTGGGCATGCGCGCATCAGGGACGTATTGGCCCGACCCAGTTCATCAACGCATATTTTGACGAGAAGCGATTTCCGGTGGAGGCGTCGGAAACGATTGCGACGCGGGGAATTCAGGGGCCGATTTTCAGTCTGGATTACTGGGGTGGATATTTGATCTATCGGTTCTATCCCGAGACCAAGGTTGTGGCCGACGATCGCCATGATTTGTATGGCGACGAGTTTCTCAAGGAGTATTTGAAGGCGATGTTGGTTCAGCCCGGGTGGGATGGAGCTTTGGACAAGCTGCAGGTGGATTGGGTGTTGATGCCGGCGGACTCGCCGCTGGCGAATATGCTCAGATTGAAGGCCGGATGGGATTTGACATACGAGGATAAGACGGCGGTGTTGTTTCGGCGGGTGAGGTAAGGAGTACAGGCAGATGCCTGAGTAGTTGTAAGTGTGGTTGCCTTCATCTTTTAGCTTGACTCTCTCCCGGAAGTGGGGCAGACTCCGCCTGTTTTAGGCGTCGCGCGTGCTTGCCTTCGATTGCGCGATGCGGGATCCCGCGCTTATCTGTTCTTCAGTTTGTCGGCAGTAGACGCTGGGGAGGTACGAGATCATGAAACGGGTAGTGGTTGGACTCTTGCTGGTATTGGTGGCTTTGGCCTTAGCCAGCTTCGTCGCCGGACAGGCGCAAACGGTTAGTGCACCTGAGCAGTTGGCAGCCAACGGCGCGCCTCCACTGTCGAACCCGCTGAAGGTGGCACTGCTGAAGTGGTATCAGGCCAACGCTGTTCCGACGGAGTTTCCTGCCGGACCGAATCCGGTGGGCGTGGCTTTTGATGGGGCCAACATCTGGATTGCTAACTACGGCGCCAGCACCGTCACCAGGATTAGGGCCAACGACGGCGCGTCGCTCGGAACCATCGTGACCGGCAATGCCCCCGCCGGAGTTACCTACGACGGAGCCAACATGTGGGTGACGAACAGCACCGATGCCACGGTGAGCAAGGTGCGGGCCAGCGATGGCAAGGTCCTGGGGACTTTTCCATTACCCGGCGTGGTGCCGTGGTGGATGACCTTTGACGGAGCCAATATTTGGGTGCCAAGCTCATCGAAGACTGGCAATGGTTGGGTGACAAAACTGCGGGCCAGTGATGGCAAGAATCTGGGTAATTTCACTGTGGGCAACTCCCCGGCCGCTGTCGCCTTCGACGGTGTGAGCGTATGGGTGACGAACCTCGGAAGCAACACTGTGACGAAACTTCGAGCAAGCGACGGCACCGTCCTAAGTACGTTTTCCGTCGGGGGAACACCCTTCGGGATTGCCTTTGATGGGGCGAATATGTGGGTCGTGAACCAAGGCACTGGAACGATTTCCAAGCTTCGAGCCAGCGACGGCGCGGTGCTGGGAACGTTTCTAGCTGGGGATTCACCTTACGGGGTGGCATTCGACGGAGAGAACATCTGGGTTACAGGTAACTTCATAGTCGAGTTGCGGGCAAGCAACGGAGTAATGGTGAGATTCTTTAGTCCGCACACAAACAATACCGGAGTGGCCTTTGACGGGGCGAACATCTGGGTGGCCGGATACAACATTAACGTGGTGGGCAAGCTGTAGAACAACGAGAAAACGGGGAACAACTTTCGCGCAGTTCAATTTGCCCTGGGGCAACCGGGTCATGCCCATGACACTGGGAGGAAAGCTGAGCGTGGAGATCAATATCGCCTTACCGGGTGTCGATGTCGAATCCCAGGATGGCGTTGACTTCCACGGGCTGCTCTCCGCGAAATACGGGGCGGAACTTCCAGGCGGACAGGGCAGCCAGGACCTTGGTGGTCAGGTCGTGCGAGCCGGGTTCGAGGACACGCGGGTTGCGCAGCAGACCGGAGCGGTCGAGAACGCAGGAGATCACCAGCCGCGAGCGTTTGAGGTTGGCAGGGAGATCGGTCCGCATAGGGTGTGGAGCGGTCAGGTCCTCGGCGTAGGGATGGGTGGCGGAAGTGGGGTCAGCATATTCCAGCACGGCGGGGCCGAGAGCGGTGTCGATGTAGATGGTGTAGACCTTGTCGCCTTTGAGGGCGCCGTAGAAGTTGAAGGCGCCGCCGGAGCGCGAGCTGCCGACGATAGTGATGTCCGGGCCTTCGTGGCTTTTCATGGCGGAGGAGCGGCCGGGAGCGTTGGCCCCGCCACCGTCCGCGCCAAAGCTCGGCAACGTGATGATGTTGTTTCCGCCGTGCACGGAAACGCCCGGCAAGGGCGGTTTTCCGACGGTCCCGGTACCGGCTCCGCCGGAGCCAGGGTAAGGCGATATGCCGCCGTGCGCGGCAGCGTCCGTCCCCTGGCCTTCGCCTGACTTGGCCCCGCCGGGACCTTCCCCGGAGAAGCCGCCGCCCGGCCCTTCACCGCGGGCGATGCCTTGCCCGCCTTGACCCTCTCCGACGCCGAGCTTGTTTCCTCCGGCGGGAGAGAGCGCTAGGGAGCCGGCTCCAGCGCCGCCGGGGACGCCAACTTTCGATCCGGGCTGGCTGGACAGAACGATTCCATTACCGCTGGTGTTGCCACCCGTGTTGCTGGGTGGCGCAGTGACGGAACCGGCGTCGAGCGGCCCACCCAGCCCCTTACCCCGATTGCCAGAACCCAGTCCGCCGGGTGCTCCCGTCCCAGAGACGGTGGGTGGCGGCGGAACTATCGCCGGGCTTCCACCGAGTCCAGCGACGGTTTGACCGCCTAGCGAACCTGCTGCTACCTGCACTGGAGGTGGCACCACGTTGGCGGTGCCCAATCCGCCGAACGAGCGGCGATCGGAGGCAGCGCCAGCCACTTGTACTGGCGGTGGCACGATTTGCTTTTGCAGTTCCCCGGAACTGAATCCTGGCCCCCTGGCTTTCAGGTCACGCGCAACTTGCGTGGGAGCGGGCGCGACCACGCTGGGTGCAGGCATGGTGAGCTGAGAATGCAAGTTGGTGAGCTGTTCGGGCGCGGAAACGGGTGGCGGCACGACGCTGATGGCCTGGGAACCTGGAATCCGGATCGAAGTGATATCGCGCTGCGTAGCACTTGGTGGCGGCGGAACGATGGCCGCACTCATGGCCGGTGCCTTACGGATCTTTTCCTGATCCACCTGGGGAGCGGGTGCAACCGGAGTCTCGGCTAGCTTCGGCGCTTGTCGCGAATGTCTCAAGCCTTCGGCGGGGGCGGGGCCGGGAACCGGTTTATAGGCCAGAAGGTTCGCGACCGCGGAACTCGATGTAGGCAGGTTCAGCTTGGGGGCATCCACTATTTTTTCGCGCAGCAAATCGCCGCGGGCCACGCGGATAACCTGGCTGCGGTGATGGGCCTCATGTCCGCCGGCACGTCCGGAACGGCCAGCACGGGCTCCGCCGCGGTCTTCCGTTTGGGGCAGTTCGTCTCCGGAGAAATAAATGACGTCATACTTCGGCATGGTCGGTGGCTGATAAGGGCGCAGGCTGGCGAGGCGGGCAGGCAGCACGATGAGGGCAAGTATCACCACGACTTCGACCAGCCAGGAAAGAAGCATCCCCTGGTAAGGGAACGAATTGGTCCGGGCTTCACCGGCGAGGCGCTTGGGGGACTTGCGCAAGGCCGGGCCAATGGCGGTGACGAATTCGTCCCACGGGGATGACCACTCGATCAGAAGCTTGAGGTCGGTGTTACGCACTTCAAGTTTCTCAAGTTCATCGCTCTCGAATTCGTCGAGTTTGAGTTCTTGCTTCACGCCGTGCTGGCTCCGCGTGCCTGACCCATCGCGATATCGATTTCATCCCCGACTGCGGTGCGACTGGAGCGCAGTGTGTCTGCCGGCAACTCGAGGACGGAAACCGTCCGCAAACTTACTTTGGCCACCCGCCAGGGCCGAAGGCCCTCCTCGATGTGAACCACGCACTTGCGATCATCGAGATAGAGCACATCAATGGGAAACTTCATGGCGAAGCTATGGACTCCGCGGCAAGGCACAATCCACAAGCCATCACCGGAACGAAACTCCGCGGCAGTCGTGCACATCAGGCCTACGAAGCGGGACCAATGCGTCGCAGCAAGCGTGACACGAGTGGCCAGATACGCTTGGCGCGTCCGGTTGAAGGCATAGCCTGTGGAACCCGGTAAAGACATCATAACTCCTGAGCGCGTTTCCTGGTCGGGGACCTGCTACTTTGCCGACTCGGGCATCAGCGTGCGGACCAACTGAATCACGGCCGGCCCGAGCGTGACAAAGATAATCGAGGGGAGGACAAAAAGTACGAGGGGGATCACCATTTTGATGGTGGTTTTGGCGGCTTGTTCTTCGGCCCGCTGCCGGCGCTCGGTGCGAAGAGAATCCGAATGCACGCGCAGAGCCTGGGCCACGCTGGTGCCGAAGCGGTCGGTCTGAATAAGGGTCCCGACGAGCGAACGAATATCGTCCACACCGGTGCGTTCCACCAGATTGCGGAGAGCCTCGGGCCGGGGCTTGCCGGCCCGCATCTCCAGGTTCACCATGTGAAACTCGTCACTCAATTCACGGTGGGCATGCTGTAGATCCTGGCCCACGCGCATCAGAGCCTGATCGAGGGCTAGGCCGGCCTCTACGCAAATGACGGTAAGGTCGAGCGCATCCGGCAAGCCCAGTTTGATGCGCTGCTGCCGGTTGCGAATCAGGCGTTTCAACACAAACCGGGGCAGGAAAAACCCCAAAGCAGTGACGCTTACCAGCAGCAGGGGTGAATCGAAGCCGCTACTCAGCACCACCAGTCCGAAACCAAACAAGGCGCAGGCCAGACGGCTGCCAACGTAGATGGTCAAATGACGCGGGTCGCGGTAACCGCCCTGGATCAGCCAGGCGCGCGCGCGAGAAACCTCGCCGGGCGACAGTGGAATGGCTTTGCTCAGCGGATCCAGCGCCTGCTCGATACGTTCGCGCATGGCGGGCTTTTCCGGGGCTTTCTCACGCTGCCAGCCGAGAGCGCGGAGACGGGCGCCCAGGACGGAAGACGGCGCATAGGCCGCGGCCCCGAAGGAAAAGATCACCGCGACAACCGACAAAAACACGAGGATGGTAAGAGCCAAAGCCATAGCTTAAACCTGAATCTGAATGATCTTGCGAATCACGAAATAGCCGATGGTCTGGAGCACGATCCCGGCGACCACCAAAATATGCCCGATCGGGTCAGCAAACAGAGGGCGGATAAATGCCGGATTGGTGGTCAGCATCACCACCACGATAATGGGAGGCAGGCCCATCAGCAGCATCATGGTCAAGCGGCCCTGGGCGGTGTAGACACGCACCTGGCGCATGATCTTGAAGCGCTCCCGGATCACATAAGAAAGGTTATCCAGAATTTCGGCCAGGTTGCCGCCGGTCTCGCGTTGCAGCATGACTGCGGTAACAAAGAATTTTACGTCCACCAGCGGGACTCGCCCCGCCAGATTCATCAGGGCGTCACGGACCGGCAAGCCGAACTTCTGCTCTTCAAAGAGTTTGCGAAACTCCGAGGCAATAGGTTCGGCAATTTCATTGGCGATCAATTCCAGCGCGGTGGTAAAGGCGTGGCCGGCACGCACCGCCCGGGCCAGGGTATCGATGGCATTGGGAAACAATTCTTCGAACCTCTGAAAGCGCTTGGTGCGACGGTAGGAAGCGTAAGAATAGGGGAGAGTTGCGCCCAGTACGATTCCGACCATGACGAACAGGACTGCCTGATTGGGTGGCAGCGAACCGGCGACGAAGTATCCAATCACGCCCATCACGGCGGCGCTGACTACGCACAGAAGCAGAATGTTTCCGGCACGAACTTTCAAATCGGCCTGCTCGAGGAAGATCTGGAAATTGGCCATGCGCTCGGAGCGGCGGAGCAGACTGTCCAGCGCCGGGATCTTGCTCATCATTTCATCGCGCAACAGGGCAAGTTCTTCGTTGCTCTGTTGTTCGGCTTTTTGCACCGTGGCCAGACGGTCGCGCAGCAGGCGGGCCTGTGCGCTGCGCTGGTCAAGGAAAGAACCCGCGGCAAACACCAGCAGCGTAACCAGGATGAATACTACGAGGGCGATGAGCGTCAACATTTGTTTCCGGTTCTTAACTTCAGCAGTTGCGGAGGATCAAACGTCCATGTGTGCCTCGAACAGGTCACGGCGCAAGCGGCACCCCGCGGTCGCCAGGCGGTCGGAGAATTTGGGTTGGATTCCGGTTCCCCGGAATCGTCCTTTGACCTTTCCGTCCTTATCGATCCCCACCCGCTCAAACACAAACACTTCCTGCATGGCGATGATGTCACCTTCCATGCCGGTCACTTCGGAGACGGAAATTACCTTACGGGTGCCGTCCGCCATGCGTGCAACCTGCACCACGGCGTGGATGGCGGAGGCAATCTGGTGGCGCATGGCACGCTCGGGCAGATTGAGATTGGCCATGGAGAACATACTCTCCAACCGGGCGAGAGCGTCGCGAGGCGAATTGGCGTGCACGGTGGTGAGAGATCCCTCGTGGCCGGTGTTCATGGCCTGCAACATGTCGAAGGCTTCCTCGCCGCGGACCTCGCCGACCACGATGCGGTCAGGACGCATACGCAAGCTGTTGATGACCAATTGCCGTTGGCGGACGGCGCCTTTGCCTTCAATGTTCGGAGGTCGGGTCTCCAGACGCACCACGTGCTCTTGCTTCATCTGCAACTCGGCAGCGTCTTCGATGGTAACAATGCGCTCCGAGTTGGGAATAAACCCGGAGAGCACATTCAGGAGGGTCGTCTTGCCGGCACCGGTGCCGCCCGAGACCAGAATATTGAGCCGGCCCTTTACCATGGCGGAGAGCAGTTCCAGCATGGGCTCGGTGAGGGTCTTGTTCGCAATCATGTTGCGCGCGGTGAGAGGATCGTGGCCAAAACGGCGGATGGAGAGGCAGGGACCATCAATGGCCAGCGGGGGAATGATAGCGTTGACACGGGAGCCATCGGCCAGACGTGCATCGACCATGGGTGAGGATTCATCGACGCGCCGCCCGACGCGCGACACAATGCGGTCGATGATCTGCATGAGATGGGCATCATCCTTGAAACTCAGACCGGTGGACTCGATCTTGCCGGCGCGTTCGACGTACACCCGATCGTAGCGGTTCACCAAAATATCGGAAACTGTCGGGTCTTTGAGAAGAGGTTCGAGCGGGCCCAGACCGAAGATCTCATCCAGAATCTCGCGCGACAGGCGCTCACGCTCGGCAAAGCTGAGGGGCACAGCCTCGCTGTTGACGGTGTTGCGAATCAACAGAAGTACTTCGTCACGGGCGGTGTCGCTGGGAGCACGCCCCAGCTTTTCCAAATCCAGGCGGTCGAGGATCTTACGATGAAGATCGGCCTTGACTTGCTGGTACTCGGTCCTCTCGAAAGCCTGCAGATTCGCCATGGGAATGTCCGAAGAGTCCTAACTAAACCGTCTTGACCTAAACCGTTTTAAACAACGACCAAGCCTTGCGTTTCACATCCAGATCATCTTCCGTCAAGCGCGCTGCCAAGCCGGTAAACGACCGGGCAATCTCAGTATTGTTCTGCTGGGAAAGCGGAACACCGCGATCGATGGCCGTGGACACCGCGAAATATTGGTTGGGGATTTTCCATAGCAGTTTCACTCCGGCGGCAGCCTCAGCGTCCGTCTCGCTGAAGCCGGGGATCTTGCGAAAACGGTTGAGAATCAGCTGAACCTTTTCGCGGCTGCCACTCTCGCTCAGATACTGCTGCACCCGGGCTGCGCTCCACAGGGAAGCCACGTCGGTGTGCGCCACCATAAGAACGATGTTCGCCAAATTGGAGACCAACCGGGTGGTGGCATCGATGCGGGAAGAGGCGTCCACGACCACGTAGCGGAAGTGGCCGATCAGCAAGTCAAACAGCTTGGCGAACTCCGCGGTCGAGGGCTCTGCCTGCACCGGCGTGGTAGGGCCGGCTAGCAATTGCAAGCCTCCGCTGTGCCTGGTCATGAAACTTTCCAGCAGGGAACTGTCCAGGCGGTGCAGGTTGCGAATGGCATCTCCCACAGTGAACAGCGGTTTCAAGTTCAGGTGTAGCGCGCAATGTCCAAGTGGTGCAATGTCAACCAAGGCGGTGCTGCCGTGCGCAGCTTGCACGGCCAAAGCAAGGTTGACGGCTACCGTGGTGGCGCCGCTGCCCCCTTTGGCGTTCACCATGGTAAACATCCGGCCGCGTGCTTCCTCGCGACGGCTCTTTCGCTGAGCCGCGGTGAGCCGCACAAAGGCTTCCAGCAAATCGGTGGTGGTGGTGGGCCTCTCCACGAATTCGCAAGCTCCTGCCCGCATCGCATTCACGATGACTTGGGGTTGGGAGAGCTTGCCGATGGCAAACAGAGCCGAGTCCGGCACCTCATTGTGAAGCAGTTCAATGGCATGCAAAGCAGGACTGGCATTGTCGGCGGGGATATCCACCAGGATGACGTCGGCGTTGGCGCTCTGAATGCGGCGCGTCACCGGATCTGTGGCGCAATCGGAAAACTGGCACAGGTATGCACGGTGCGGGCAACGCTGGTACCGTCCACCAGGACCTGCAGGACGGCCCGCTGTTCGCTATCCGATGAAACAATCACCACTGAAAGCTCGGGCATAATACTGCGTCTTCTCCTACCAACCCTTCATTCCCGAAGATTACAAAATCCTCGTTCCACAACCCGGCATTATTTGCTGCCGTTCGCCGGCTTCTTGGGATCAAACTTCTCTTTATCCAAGAACGGCTGGGGATAATTCGGGCCCGGCGGAGCTTGCGTGCTGGGCGAAATGCGGTGCACGGTGCATAGCACCATGAGCTCCGTTTTTTGCTTTTGCAGATTCCGGCTGCGGAAGAGGTTTCCCAGGATTGGGATATCGCCCAGCCCAGGTATCTTGTTGTAAAGATCCGTGACACGGTTGTCCAGCAGTCCGGCGATCACGAAACTCTGTCCGTCCTGTAATTCAAACTCCGTTTCGGCACGGCGGGTGCTGAGTGCTGGCACGGTGAAACCAGAAATGGTCAAAGCGTTGGTAAAATCCAGCGTGCTAACTTCCGGCGCAACCTTCAGGTGAATGTTGCCATTGGGCATGATCACCGGAGTGAATTGCAACTTCACACCAAAGTCCTTGAAGGAGATGGTCACTGCGGCGAATCCCTGGCCAGGCTGAACGATGGGGAATGGAAACTGGCCACCGGCCAGAAAACTGGCTTCTTTTCCATTCACCGCGATCAGGTTGGGTTCAGCCAATATCTGCAGCAGGTTCTTCTGCTGAAGCGCTTGCACCACCACGCCGAAATTAATGTCACTGCGAAACAGGAATAGGTTCAGCGGGTTGGTGAGATTGATGGTGGGGTTTGTGCTACTGGTCGACGTGGTGGTGGTGCCCCCGGTCGTGGCAGTGGTCGTGGAACTGGTGGAGACCGTCACCCCACCGAACTGGCCGGTGGTCAGAGTGCCAGTGGTGTGGCCGGCGCCCGGCAGTAAATACTCGGCTCCCAATTGCACGACGGCAGCTCGATCCACTTCCGCGAACTTTACTTCCAAAAGAACTTCCTGTGCTCCCACGGGGCCGAAGGTAAGCACATTGACCACGTTCTTGGAATAGGCTTCGGCAATCATGCCGGCGCGCTTGGAAACGTCCTCAGTGGAGACATGGCCAGAGAGCACGATCGCTGAACGCGATGGAGTGACGGTGATTTGCTCGTCGGGAAACACAGCCTTCTCTTCTTCCGCCGCGGCGCTGACGTCGACATCGACACGCAGATCAAAACTGCGGGAGCGATCCAGTTCATCCCAGATCAAGAGCGAAACTTCGCCCGCGGACCGGCCGTGCACCAGAATTTGCGTGGGCGCGACCACAATCGGATCGGCGATGCCGGCATCGGTTACCGAAACCCTCTTGATGCGTTCAGTGGTGTTGATCAAGATTGACTTGCCCACCAGCACCCGCAAGGGAGCTGAGCCTTGTGATTCCGGCGGTGCAGCTTGGGCGCTGGCCTCCGGACCCTTGGCCGCAGGCTCCTGCTGGGGCTGGCCAGCCAAGGCCAGGCTCGAAAGGCTCAGAATTGCTACCGCGATTATCAGCCGCCTGTGAGTCTGCATCTTTCGGTTCTCCCACCTGCGGGAGTGCATCGCCATGTTTTCTACCCTCAAACCCGGACTTGTGCTCAGAACTTGCTTTCTTCCTTCTTATCCCCTTTGTAAACTTCGACTGTAAAAACCGTCGGCGGCGGGGGAACAACCGGCGCGGCAATGTGCCGAGGCCGGGACTGGACCGGAGCCGCGGGCGTAGGCGCTGTAATTTTGTACAGAGACGCAGACTTGGCTGCCGCCAGATCCTGCTGCCGGGTGTCCAGGGGATTGCGAAGGGCCAGCTGAATATGGCCCTGATTGCTGGCCAGCGTAAGTTTCTGGGCATCGTCGGGCGATACCAGCAGAGTGATGACCGGCGTGGTTTGGGGTTCGCCGGCAGAATTACGCTCGAGCCTCTGTCCAGTGGCGATAACCGCGACGTTCTCCAACACAGTGGTCGTCTGCGGTTCGCTGGAGCCCTGGGGATTTCCCGTGAGCAGCACATCCACGTGGGTCCCTGGCAAAACGAAGCCTGAGACCGAGGTGGTGTCATTCACGCGCACCGACACGGCGCGCATGCCGGGAGGGATCAGGGATGGCAATCCAGCGCCCGCGTTTTCTCCCGCCAGTTTGTTGGTGAGAATAAACTCGCTTCGCGAAATCGGTGATACGACCCCGCGGCCTATAACCTTGTTCTTGAGGTGAAACACACCGGCGGGCAGGTCGGCGGAAGGATAGCGCACGAACCGGATGTCCTTTTCCTCGATCTTCGCGCCCACCTGCAGATCATTGGCCGCCACGATGACATCTTCGCCCGGCGCCTGGTTGCCACCCCGACTGGACTGCAGATTGCGGTAAACGACAAAACTGACGAACGCGCCCAATACCAAGGCGATGAACCCAATCATCAATAGCCGATTACGATTCATTACTGCTCCTCAGGAACCCAAGTCGTACCGTGATGCCTGTGTCGAGCCACCAGCAAAAGACTCCCGGCTCTTCCACCAGATAAGAACAGCACTGGCGGAGGCCTGCACTCCCACTCCGCTCTCGCGCTATTGCGAGATCGAACTGGCGACCGAAGAAAACACGTTGTTCGCGTTGGCACCGATAAGACGTATGGTGCCCACCACGATAACCAGAATCACAGCCAACATGACTGCGTATTCGGCGATGTCTTGCGCCTCGTCATCCCGCCAAAGCCTGCGGAAGATCTCCTTCATTTGCCAACCTCCTCAAAAAAGATGACCCGTCACGGAGGGAGTACCCCCGCCGAGACATAGTACGACCACGTCCGGGCACGCACCGCCAGATCGTTGCGTGTTCCAAATCAATAGCTTGCGAAGGGGGAAGGACGCATTCTTCGTGTCCCCGCTCCATGATACCCCGAAGCCACGCGGGTTGGCGCGACAATTTATTGCATACTGGCCCAGAGAAGTAACTTGCGTAATAACTGGAGCTTGGCGGCGATGCGAGCAGTTCAAGGGCTGCATTTGTCAGTGCTCTTCCGCTAAAGCCGCCCGCGTCAAAACTACTGCCTGGCTATCGGAGAAGACCAGCTTCCAGGCAGGGACGCCGCGTAGGGCCAAGGTCAGAGGTGCATCAGGTGGGAGCACCACAGTCTGAATCCCCCAATCAGCCAGCGAGTCTTGCCATGACTTGCCCTTCAGATAGTAGCTGGCGGCGAAATCGTCCAGGAAAGCATCGCCGTAAAGGTCGGCGCGGCCATCAATGTAGACCTTGTACGCCGGAAACAGCCTCCAGATGAAATAGCCCCCCCAGTTGTAGTGGTTCAATAACGGACCGGTGGGCCGGGAAGACATTAAAAAGGAAGCGGCGGCGGCAGGGAATTCCTTGGCTTCAGTTTCCGGTTGATGAAGGATGACATAGTGCATTCGCGCCACAGTGAAGAATAAAAAGCCGGCGAGAAGAATTGTATTGGCGATCAGCTTGGCGGAAGTGAGCGGGCGTGGCGAAGCGTCGAGCAAAGCGGTTTTGCCTCGTTCTCGTAAGCAGGCTGTGATCATGCCGCTCAGCAGCGGGACCGCCACCAGCACATAAATCGGAATGTGACGCACCGACCTCAGGGCCGCATAGGTGGTCACGACCAGCAGCAGCAGTTCTCGCGGACGTAAACGGCGCGGCGAGAGTACGGGTACCACGAGCGTGGTCAGCATCAGAAGAACCGTGGGCAGGTAGCGTGGCTGATGGAAGTCGGGCGAGAGCCACTCTCCGATGTAGGCCTGCATGGCACGCGAGTGCAGCGTCTCGAGAGGATAACGGTACATTTGTATTCCGTATGGATTCAGGGGGACGACTGCAGCGCAGATGGCAGTGACCAGGGCCAACTGGCGAAAACGCGCCGGGGAGAGATGTGGGTCTCTGACCCCAAACGCGACATCGAGCCCGTCGCCAATAAGGAATAGCAAGAGCAATGCGATGCCGACCGCGTAGCCGGCGTGGAGGTTTGCCCACAACAACATGAGCGGCGGCGTCCACCACAGCAGCTTCGGGTGCTGATAGGAACGATCCAGCAATAGTAGAAAGACGCTGGCCAGCAATAGTGTGAGCATTTGCGGACGCACGCCCCAACATGGGATGGATGCCACCGCACCCCAGACCGTGATAACTCCGGCAACGTACGGCTGGCCGGACGAGCGTTGAAAGACCAGCAGAAACGCAGCAGCTACGAGCGCAGCAAAGCCGACGATCAGCCCGCCCCATCCGGCTATGCGATACAGTACGAAGATGAAGACCTGCGACAGCCATTCGTGATCCACCCAGGGCTGGTCGAGGCGGGTGAACGAGTAGGGATCGGCGTGGAAGACGCGGTGATTCTGGAGGGTGAGTTGCCCAGTGCGCAGGTGCCACCATACATCGGGGTCGGTCACGCTGCGGGCGGCCATGACGAACAGACCGATAGCGAGGATAAAGACGAACACGCGGCGAGTCTGGAGAAACTGTTTCACCAGTCCGAAGATAATACCTTGCCCGGCACCCCACAGTATAAAATCGGCTCGCCTTAGCGAATGGGCAAATGAAAGCCTCAAAATTGAAATTCGCTGTTTTCGTCTACCTGGCCGGCATGGTTGCGATCCACGCTGCAGTGTTTTGGAATGTGAGGGAGCCACTAAGGCAGGGATACTCAGACTTCGCGATCTACTACGGTGCAGGAACCATGGTGCGGCAGGGGCTCGGGCACCAATTGTACGACGCCGGGGCGCAGTTCAGGACACAACGGGAATTTTCTCCAGAGGTCGCCATCCGTCTTGGAGCGCTACCCTACAACCATCCGCCGTTCGAGGCATTGTTGTTTGTTCCCTTCACGTACGTTCCTTATGCATCGGCATTCGTACTTTGGGACCTGGCAACCCTGGCCATGCTGGTTGCCCTGCCGTTCCTTCTGCGTCCGCACCTGCGTGGGCTTCAGGATTATGCTTGGCCGCTGTGGCTCCTCACTAGCCTGGGTTTCTTTCCGATCTTCGTCGCGCTGCTGCAAGGGCAGGACGCGATCTTGCTCCTGTTTCTTTATACCCTCGCCTTTGTTTGTCTGAAGAAGAACCGGGACGTTGCCGCGGGTGGCTGGCTTGCCCTTGGGCTGTTTAAGCCTCACCTCGTGCTGCCGGTTGTCCTCCTCCTGCTGGTGCAGGGTAAAAAGAAAGTCCTGTTCGGGTTCTTGCCGATGGCGGCTATTCTGGCGTTGGTTTCCGCCACGATTGCTGGCTGGCAAGGGACGGTGTTGTACCCACAGTACGTGTTGCGCCTGGAGACCAACATGGCGGGTGGTGCCATAGTGCCTTCGGACATGCCGAACTTACGCGGTGTTCTTTCTGTGCTCTTGCACGGCAGTCCCAGCGTTGGCATTGTTGCCTTGGTGTTGTCGATTGGAGTATTTCTTTTCTCGGTATGGCAATGCCGTTTGGCTCTCACGGAAAATTCCTTCAATTTGAAGTTGTGTCTGGCGATGGTTGCTACCATCGTCGTCAGCTATCATCTTTTGAGCTATGACCTAAGCTTACTGATGCTGCCCCTTCTGCTGCTGGCAAACGAACTGCCCGGCGCAGGCGGATGGGGTAGGTGGCCGGGGGTGCTGATCGTTGCCGCAGTCCCGGCATTGTTCTTTTCGCCGGGGCTGATTCTGCTTATGCAGAATCACCGGTTGGCGTTGATGGGTTGGGCAGTCCTGCTGTTGATGGCAGGCATTGCCGGGCAAATCTCTTTGCGCAAACCCCAAAGGGGAGAGGCCGTTTGAGAAGACGCATGCCGTTGCTGGCGACCGGCCTCTTGATTGTCGTGACCGCTACACTCGCATTGAGCCGTAGCTTTTACGACCAAACGGCGAGGGACCTATTCTTCTCTCTTACTCTGGCCAGTACCGCCATAGTTTTTCTTCATGTCCGACCGTTGTGGGAGGCTGTACATTTGGCCATCCTCACTTGTTTGCTTTTCCTATTACAAACCTTTGCACTCAACGTGTCGCCGGGTATGATGCCGGCGCTTGCACTCTTAGGAGTTGCCAGTTTGGGCCTCCTGGGTTTTCGCGGAGTATGGAGTACTGGGGAAGAGAGCAAGCGGTTGTTCTACGCTTTCTTCCCGCCCTTGCTGTGGGTTTTGCTGGGATATGCAAGCTCCTCGCTGCTTGATATCACGGGTAGGCGACATCCAACAACGCTCGATCTCTATCTCAACAATTTTGACGCCAGCCTTGGCGTGCAGCCGAGCTTTGTGGTGGGGCGACTGGTATTGCGGTCGCACTGGCTTACCCGGATTGCGTTGCTTTTCTACTACGCGCTGCCGATTCCTGTGATGCTGGTCTACGCGCAACAGCTGGTTCGTTGGGGGAAGCGCGCTATGGCTGCTTTTCTCGGGTTCTTCATCGTCGGTCCCGTCGGAGTTATTTTTTACAATCTGATACCCGCCTGCGGCCCGATCTATCTGTTTGGATCAAGGTTTCCGTTTGAACCTTTGTCAAATCAGCAGGTCAGAGACATGCTGGTTCAGCCCGTGCTTGTTTCCGGCGTGCGCAATGCGTTTCCTTCTTTGCACCTGGCTTGGGCATTGCTGGCGTGGTGGTACGGCAAGGAATTATCGAGTTTCACCAGGGTCTTGCTTTTGCTGTTTCTTGCAGGCACGGTGCTGGCAACGCTCGGTCTGGGGGAGCACTACTTTGTAGATCTAGTAGCGGCAGTCCCGTTTGCGCTGATCATCCAGGCCGCCACGGAACCACTCCTTCAAAGGCGTACGTTGCTGACGCTTGTTTCAGGGTTATTGTGGATGGTTGCGTGGGTCGGGTTGCTTCGCTTCGGCCTGGGGATCATGTGGACGTCTCCCTTGATTCCCTGGATGCTGGTCATCTGTACTGTATTTTCCTGTATAGTTTTGCAGACCCGGCTGCCAGGGATTGGACGCGACGTTAAGGCCGGATCGCCCCAGGTGCGTCTTTCCTCTTGAACGTGCCAGCAAATTCCACGCTGCGATTGTTTCTCGCCCTGCTTTTTGCGGGAAGCATGTGGTTCTATGTGCAGCACATCCTGATTCCGCATCAGCAGGCTGAGGCTGCCCTCTACGGGGTTCCGCGGGGAAATCTGTCTGACCTCTATCCTCGCTGGCTGGGGGCGCGAGAGCTGCTTTTGCATCATCGCGATCCTTACAGCGCAGAAGTCACGCGGGAAATTCAAACCGGATACTATGGGCGACCGCTGGACCTGTCCTTGCCGCATGATCCTAGAGACGAACAGGGTTTCGCCTACCCTGCTTACGTGGTGTTTCTGCTTGCGCCCACCGTCACGCTGCCGTTCGCAATTGTGCAGATGGGATTTCGTTGGCTCCTGGTGGTCTTGACTGCTGCCTCGGTGCCTCTGTGGTTGCGCACGCTGCGCTGGAGGGTTTCCGCGGAGACAATCGCGATCTTTGTTGTGCTGACACTTGGCAGCTTTCCGGTGATACAGGGAATCAAGTTGCAGCAGTTGAGCCTTCTGGTTGCGGGATTGATTGCGGTTGCCACCGCGCTGCTTGCGGAGGGACATTTCTTTTCCGCGGGAGCTCTGCTGGCGTTTGCGACCATCAAACCTCAATTGACGTTGCCGGTCGCTGCCTGGTTCTTGCTTTGGGCGTTAAGCAATTGGACGCGCCGTCGCGGTTTCTGGTGGGGGTTTGCAGGCACCATGGCGGCGCTGGTGGCTGCGGCTCAGTACGTGCTGCCCGGGTGGGCTATGCGTTTTCGCGAGGCGGTCGCGGCCTACCGCCGATACAACCAGGGTGCGAACTCGGTGCTCGACACTCTGCTCACACCGCAATTGGGGAAATGGGTGGCCATTGCGATTGGGGTGACACTGGCCATGGTGGCGTGGCGACGTCGGGGCAGAGAGGCGGGGTCGTCAACCCATGATCACGTCACCGTGCTAGTTTTGGCGGCGACGGTTGTCGTCATGCCCAAGACCGCTCCCTACAACCAGGTGCTGCTGCTGCCGGGAATTCTTCTGGTGTTGCACCAAGGGCGGGAGCTGTGGAGCGGGGGCTGGGCCCGACGCGCCATGATTGCGATTTGTGGGTGGGCTCTCGTTTGGCCGTGGCTGGCGGCGTTTGTGCTTTTTGTGGCATCCGTCTTGGTGCCGGTGGCATTCCTCCAAAAAGGATGGGCCTTGCCGCTTTACACGAACCTGGCCATACCAGTTGCGGTGCTGGGCTTGTTAGTATGCGGCCTTGCAGATGTCAATGAATCGGCCTAGGCCTTGCCGGAGATTTCCTCGCCTTGCATTCCCCCGGCACCCGCGTTAGGCTTCTCGAACCAATCATTGTGCAGAGTATGCGGAGGATGAAATGAGCCTCAAGGTTGAAACGCGGCAAGTAAACGGAATCAGTGTGGTCACTTGCCATGGCCGTATTGTTTTGGGAGAAGAAGCCGCAGGATTGCGTGAGACCCTCAAGAAGGTGCTGACAACCTCACGTCAGGTGGTGCTGAACCTTTCCGGAGTCGACTATATTGACAGCAGCGGGCTGGGCACCCTGGTGGGCGTGTACTCCTCAGCGCGCTCCGGCGGCGCAGACATCAAGCTGACGGGTGTGGGCCAGCGTCTGCGGGATGTGCTGCAGATTACCAAGCTGGTTACCGTGTTCGAAGTCTATGACACTGAGCAGGAGGCTCTGGCGTCGTTTGACCGTAGCCGCAAGTGAGCCGCCTGGGCGGCCTTTCCGGTCATTTTGTCGGCGGGAATTGAACAAAATCGCACTCTCCCCTTCCCACCGCGCTTCGATGCTGGCATTATTCTGATAGGCTCCTCGCAGGTTGAGGAGTGTCCAAACGCACATGAGCTTTCAGACCATCATCAATCCTCCGCCGGAGTCGAGTTCGGGAGTATTCCCCACACTCGTGTTCGTGCAGGGGAACGAGCAGCGCATCATCAATCTTGACCACAGTCCCTTCAGCGTGGGACGCAAGGTGGACAAAGACCTGGTGATAGCGGATCCGCGGGTGTCCCGCGACCACGCCCTCATTGTTTCCGAAAACGGCCAGTTCAGCGTAGTTGACCAGGGCAGCAAACATGGGACCTTTGTTAACGGCGAGCGCATCCAGCAGAAGAATCTAGAGCGCAACGACCGCCTGGAATTCGGAGTGCGTGAAGTCGCCTACGTGATTTTCAACCCGTTACACGGGACCACCAACTCCGCCCGCGAATTCCTGAGTCAGATTTCCGGGATGCACATCTCGGATGAGACCACCGACCTGGAAAAGCTGATTCTGTTTCTGGAGGCTGCCCGCAAGCTGAATACAGTCGGAGTGCTTGACGAAATCCTGATGACGCTGCTGGACGTAACCCTGAAGCTGACCCGCGCCGAGCGCGCGTATGTGTTCATGAAGAACGAGCAAGGCGAGTTACGGCTGGCCGCGGGGCGAAATTCCAAAAGCGAGCCGCTGCTCGAAGACACCACGATCTCACACTCGATTTTGGAAGACGCGCTGAAGTCCAACTCGGAGTTCGTGCTTACCGATACCAGCCGGTCGCTCGATCTGACCGGGCGCAAGAGCATCGTGGCCTACGATCTCCGGACGGTGATCTGTGTTCCGCTGCGCAAGCCGCAGGTACAGACCACTCGTGATACCGATTCTCCAGCTCCCGCAGTTGCTGCTGAGGCCATGGGGGCGTTGTACGTGGACTCGCGCTTCGCCTCGCGGGATATTTCCGGGGTCAGCAACGACATTTTGCATGCCATCGCGACTGAGGCGGCTTCGCTGATCGAGAATGCGCGATTGGTGCAGGCGGAAGAAGCGTCCCGGCGGTATCAACAGGAACTGGCGATTGCGGCGTCCATTCAGCAGCGCCTCATGGCGGTAACCATCCCTGAGGTCCGGTTCGCGCGGCTGAGTGGAAGGAACCTTTCCTGCAAAGAAATAGGCGGCGACTTCTTCGATGCCGTGAATACCGACGCCGGTTTGACCGTGGTGCTGGCCGACGTCAGCGGAAAGGGAGTCTCCGCGGCCATACTGGCGTCCACTCTGCAAGGGATGATCTATTCGCAACTTACGGCGGGCATGCCGTTGACCGACATCGTGACCGGGGTCAATCGCTTTTTCACTGCCAAACACATCGGCGAGAAGTATGCCACGGTTCTGATTGCCCGTGTGGCCGAAGGCGGCGCGCTCGAATATGTGAACTGCGGGCACATTCCGCCGCTGGTGGTCTCCGCTGGAAATGTGGAGCGCCCATCGGACGCAAATCTTCCTGTAGGGTTGCTTCCGGACGCCAAGTACGAAAGTGCGCACTACCAGTTGAAGCCGGGTGATCGTCTGGTGCTGGTCACCGATGGCGTCACCGAAGCGGAGAACGCCCGTGGAGATTTCTTTGAAGATTCGCGGCTCGAAGTGGCCGCCAAAGTGGGCGGCCTGGAAGATATCTTTGCTGCCATCTCGGATTTCTGTTGCGGTACGCCCTTGAGCGATGACTGCACGGTGGTGGAATTGGTATTTACGGGATAGATGATCCTATATACACGACGGTGGATTTTCCACCGCGACTGAGAAATTTGCCCCTTCCCAGCGTTGTTCCTGCCGCCAATAGAAGGTGAAGACGATCTCTCGCCCCACCGGCAACTTCGCGGTGGGCAGATCGGCTACGTAAACGCCGGCGCCGGTATCGTCGGTCTGAAGGTCTTCTGCGGTTTGCCAGCCGTCAAAACTCCAATGCACTGTCGCTGGATTCTGCAACACTAACCTCAACGTCTTTCCCGGGGGCATGCATCGGCATTTGTTGTTGAACCGCCAGCCGCAGTACGGCGATTTCCTTTTCTCTACTTGATAGCGTTGCACCGGCTGCGGCGGCTGATCAAAAATTTTGCCGTCCCGCAGGGATCGCCGCAGCTTGATGTATTCCGAGTGCGCCCACACTAACGGACACGCAGAGCCAGTACTTTTGCCGGTGAACAATTCGGCCTCGGGCAGGTCCGGCCCATCCCAAACCTGCTCGGGGAGCAAGTGGCCGGCCGCGACCGAGCCTTCCATCACCGCCAAGAGCTTTTCCGCAAATTGGCGATTGCCGGCGGCCAATTCGTAATGCGCACGTTCTCCCGCCAGCAAGGGCCAGGGGCGGCCGACTCCCGTTCCGTCAAACGGCGAGCCGTTCTGGTGCTCGCCATAGCCGTCTCCGTTGTAGCGATACCAGCACGGGCCCTGTGGCAGCTCGACCCGCAGCAGGGCATCGATCACTTTGATTGTATTCAGGATGCGCGGGTCGTCCGGAGCGCGCAGGCCGAAGCGTACCAGCGCCAGAGCATCCGGGCTGACAATTTGGGCAGCGGGAGCGGTGCTGTCTCCTGGGGGCCGGTTCTTGATGGGCACGAACCCCTGCAAGGGTGAAGACGCTCCATCCGAGTCCGGTGGTGCAATGCGCACGTAGTAGCCTTCGACGCCCACTTTGCGCGCCAAGTCGGTGTCGGTGGCGTAGGTCCAGCGCTCGATGTTGTCGTTCCAGGCGTCCGCAGTATCGCGCAGGTATCCACCAAGTTTCTTCTCGCCCACGGCGTCTGCGAAGTCGGCAGCAGCCAGGAGCGCCGAAATCTCTACTGCAAGAGTGAACGGAGAATAACCGCCGTCTTCCTCCCAACGATCCTGCTGCGTAACCGGGCCATTGCGGTAGATGAAATGAACCGCGCGCGAGACCATCATCCACCATCGTTTTAAGTCGCCCAAAGCACCGGGGGTCTCCCGGCGCAGGGTTTCTACCAACAGGATGGGAAAGGCGGCCTCATCCATCTGCACGCCCATCCAGTAGGGGCGACCGTCAAGCCACAGATTCTGCGCCCAGTGTCCGTCGGCTTCCTGAGTGGACTCCAGGTAACGCAGGACGCGAATGGCATCGGACCGGGCGCCCGCCGCCAGAAATCCGAAAGCGGTTTCTACCAGATCACGTGGCCAAACCAGGTGATATCCGCCCAGGTCTTCATCGCCCTTGTTGAAACCCCAAGGAATGGAAAGGCTGGCGATGACGCCTCCCAGAAAATCCTTGGACTCATGAACGCGCAGCATGGCGGCACTAGCACGGTAAAGATCCGGCTCACGGCGCGGTTGGTCCAATGGCAGCAGCATGTTTTGCCATGCTTTCCACCTGTCCATGTATTGCTGGCGGAGTTCGTCCAAGGGCTCCAGCAAACTGGAACGCACCTGTTGTCCGGCTTCCGTTGCAATTCCGCCAAAGCCTAGCGCGAGGACAAACTCTCCGTCGCAAGCAGCAAGGTCAATCTCGCCGGTCAGGGCCAGGTTACCGTTCTCCGCGCGAGTGTAATCCCAGGTCAGTTGAAAATTCTGGGATAGGTCTTGCCATCCATCCGAGTAGCCGACAAAGCCCACTGACATTTTTCGCCAGTGGGTGGAGCAGCCAAAAGCAAGCGCGGTGTCAGTGTGCTCCGCGAACAGCATGGGGACGCCCTTGTAATCGCCCACCCAGCCAGTGTTTCCGCCTCCGCAATTGGCGAGATGAGGAGAGAGCAGGGCGTAGAGCCGATAGTCGCCAAGCTTGCCTTGCAGTGGGACGAATCGAACCTTTTGCAGGACAACGTTGCGGTAGGGATCGGTGAAGACCTCCTTTTCGATTCGGTACCTGCCTTGCAGCTCGGTGTTGGTGAGTTGGATGAGAGGGATTCCGGGTGTGATTGGAGCACTCGTGCACTGGCAGTGACGCTTCTCTTCCGAGAAAAAACGCTTGCTATCGGTGACGATCAGCCCCAGGTCACGGGTGCAGGCCTGGTCCACGCGCGGGTAGTAGACCTCATTCAGAATGCCGTGACTGGTGGTGAACCAGATCCGGCTGTTGAGGTTCAAGGCGGTACCCACGCCACTCTTCGCGCTTGAAGTCCAACGTGCCGGAATTCCCGGCCAGCCGGGGGCATACCGTTCGGGGTCACTCACTGGGTTTCATCCTGGCGTTCCAGAGATTGCGTTCTCGCATAGTACTAGAAGAGTCGCCAGGCCGACGAGTGCGAGGCTCGCCTTTCGCTGGGGGTACAATCACGCTGGCCGAGTTTGCCATCATGAACGACACTGAGGACCACCGTTTTACGGTACTACGGGAGAAGATGGTAAGTGCGCAACTGCGCGCCCGGGGGATTCGCGACGAGCGGGTGCTGGCCGCCATGGGAAAAGTTCCGCGCCATCTGTTTGTTGCTGACGAATATCAGGACACCGCTTACGAGGACCACCCGCTTCCCATTGCGGCAGGGCAGACGGTTTCACAGCCCTACATCGTCGCTTTCATGTTGGAGGTTTTATCGTTCGAGGGTTCGGAGAAGGTCCTAGAGATCGGGACCGGCTCGGGGTATCAAACCGCGCTGCTGGCGGAATTGGCGCGACAGGTTTATTCGGTGGAGCGGATAGAGTCGCTGGCGCAGACGGCGGAGGGGACACTCAGGAATTTGGGCTACACGAACGTGAGCTTAGCGGTAGGTGATGGCAGCCGGGGATGGGCCGAATGTGCACCTTTCGACGCCATCGTAGTTTCAGCGGCTGCGCCCCACATCCCTCAAGCGTTACTTGAACAATTGCGCGAAGGGGGACGCATGATCATTCCGGTGGGCCCACCGGATGCCCAGGAGTTGAAGTTGGTGCGCAAGCAGGAGGGCCTCGCGGTAATTGCAAACCTGGAGGGATGCCGCTTCGTGCCGCTGATTGGCGAACAGGGGTACGGTGCGGGATGGTAGCAAGCCGCGTCCCCGGACGACCCGGAGCCGTCAGCCTGCTTTACAATTTCAGCGTGGCGATTCTTCACAACTTGCGCGTTACCCTGGAGATGATCAAGTGGGAGCACTCTGTGTTCGTGCTGCCGTTTGCGCTTTGCGGGGCAATGTTGGCAGCCAACGGCGTTCCTGAGAGAAAAGTGTTGGCGTGGATTGTTGTTGCTATGGTGGCAGCGCGGTCGGCGGCGATGGCCTTCAATCGCCTCGCTGATGCCTCGATTGACGCAGCGAATCCGCGTACCCAGACGCGGGCCCTGCCTACGGGCGCACTTACGCCAGCGTTCGTCGCGACGTTTGTCTGTGTTTCGTGCGCTGTATTCATCTTTGCGGCCTCGCAACTCAATCGCCTGTCACTGTTGCTCTCGCCAGTGGCACTGGCAGTCCTTCTCCTTTATTCCTATACCAAGCGATTTACGCGCTGGTCGCACCTGGTGCTGGGATTCGCTATGGGGATGGCGCCGTCGGCAGCATGGATTGCGGTACGGGGATCGCTTGATCCGCGAATTCTGTTACTGACTGCTGCGGTGACATTCTGGGGCGCGGGCTTCGATGTGCTCTACGCTTGCCAGGATTATGATTTCGACCGGCAAAGCGGCCTGCACTCCATCCCACGTTACCTTGGTATCGGCAACTCATTGTGGATCGCCCGGGTCTTTCATCTGACCATGCTGTTGCTGCTGGGCACTCTGGTCGTTGCCTTTGGGCTGGGGTCACTGGCGATTGTGGGCGTTGTAGCGGTCGCTCTGCTGCTTACCTACGAGCACTCGCTGGTGTCTCCGAATGATCTGTCCAAGCTCAATGCCGCCTTCTTTACGATGAATGGAGTGATTTCAGTGATGTTCTTCCTGTTCGTCGCCTCCGATTTGTTGTGGCACCGATGAAGCCCCGACCTTCAGATCGTACACCGGCTTCAGTGGATGCGCCGCAGGCGCCCTTGCAGATCATCCACTTCGTATAACTTACCAGTGGGATCCACGGCTAACGCCACCGGGTCGTCGAGGTTGGTGCTGAGCGCCGCCAGGCCGTCACCGTTATATCCTGAAATTCCAGTACCAGCATAGGTGGTGATGACATTGCCCGCCACCTTTCGGATACGCACATTGAAAGTATCCGCGATGTACAGCGTTGTACCGCTGAGTGCAACCGCCTCCGGGAGACACACCTCGGCCGAGGCCGGCGGACCGTTGTCGCCGGTGAAACCGCAGTTACCGTCGCCAACTGTCGTGGTGATTACTCCGGAGGTGTTCACCAAGCGGACGCGGTTGTTATTGCTGTCTGCAATGTAGAGATTGCCAGTGGAATCGAAAGCGATGCCGTACGGATTGTTCAACTCTGCGCTGGTCGCCTGGATGTTGTCGCTGTTGTAGCCGCAGGTGAACTCCACGCCGGCTGCGACGGTGACATTTCCATTGCCATCGATCTTCCAGACGACGCAGGTTCCCGAGTCCACAGCAAACAGATTTCCCAGCCCATCTAGCGCCAGGGTTTGCAAACTGAAGAAGTTGGGGTTGGTGGCGAAAGTAGTGATGACCCCCTTGGTGTCTACCTTGCGGATGACGCCATTAAAGTTATCCGCGATAAAGATGTTGCCGTTGGCATCGACGGCAACGCCGTAAGGAAAATCCAACTTCGCCTGAGTGGCCAACCCTCCGTCATTGGTGTACCCGCTCACTCCCGTACCTGCGACGGTGGTGATTTTGCCCGTGGTGTCAACCTTGCGAATCCGGTTGCCTGCGGCGTCCGCAAGATAGGCGTTCCCATGGATGTCGAAGGCAACATTTTCCGGTTCCACAAGAGCTGCTGAAGTGGCGGCATTGCTATCTCCGAGGAACCCGCCGGCCACAGTCTTAACTTTGCCTCCCAGCAACTCTCGGATCCGGGCGTTGCCCCGGTCCGTGAACACGGCAGTGCTGGCGGAGAGGGGAAGAACGGCAAACGGGTTGGCGAATTGCGTGGATAGAGGAGGATTACCGTCCCCGTCGTAGCCGAAGCTGGATCCCGCAAACGTGTTGATGTTGTTGGTGATGCCAGTAGTCACGGTACGTATCCGGCTCTTGCCGGCGTTGGCAATGTATAGAACCCCACTGCGATAGGCGAGACCCCGCGGAGCCCCAATTGCAGCCGAGGTGGCTGGACCGCCGTCACCACTGAACCCAGGCAGACCGTTGCCGGCAAAAGTCTTGATGGTGCCGGAGGAGTTCACGATCCGTACCCGCGAATTAAACGCGTCAGATATATATAAGTTCTTGCTGGTATCCAGCGCGAGGCCGGTGGGCACATTCAGTTCAGCTTGGGTCGCAGGACCGTTGTCACCACCGTAAGCACAAGTACCATTGCCCGCAACGGTCGTAATAATCCCATGGGTGTCCACTCGGCGAACCACGCAGGCCGTGCTATCAGAAATGTAAAGGTTTCCGGCGGAGTCGTAGAGCACGCCCCAGGGGTTCTCGAGTTCGGCCTGGGTCGCAGGGCCGCGATCTCCGGTGTACCCAAAAGTTCCGTTCCCTGCGATGGTGGAGATTTTGCCAGTAGTGTCAATTTTCCTGACGCGGCTGTTACCGAAGTCCGCAAAGACCAGGTTGCCGCCCGAGTCGACCAGTAACCAGGTGGGATAACTGATCATGGCGGCGTTGGCCGGGCCGCCATCTCCGCTGTAGCCGGAGATCCCCGTGCCAGCGTACGTGCTGACTGCTCCGGTGGGAGTGATTTTCCGAATACGGTGGTCCCCCCGCTCCGTGATGTAGGCATTTTGGTTCTTATCCAGAGCAACGGCCACCGGCAGCCGAAAGGCAGCCTTGAGGGGCGACGAGCCGTCGCCAACGTATCCCCCTGCAACCGTGGTGACGGTCTGCCCGAGGCTGACGGTGGCAAATACCGCAAGCTGCAAACTGAGCAGCAGAATCAGCACTTGGATTCTCGTTGAATTCTTCATGGTGGCGCACCTTTCTCCAGACCGAGGTGGGCTGCCAGATCGGCTGGGCATCTCACCTCCCCGTAGAGATCCAGTGAGGGGGCGAGCTGCTTTATGGGGCAAAGTTTATACCGCCACTTAAGGCCCGGAGTCAATAGATAAAAGGGGCTGGGTATGGGTTGGCGGTGGGGCCCCGAGCCGGGGTTCCCGTTGTACCCGGGTGCCCTATTGCCCTCTGCACGCTTCGAAAATCAGACTTCTGCGGTATCATCAAGAGAATGTTCAGACTCCATCCTTTTCAGACTGACGACGCGCGGTTGCGGTCGATTCACGAGAAGGTCATCGCTCGTGAGCGGTTAGGCGTTGACGATGCATTGGCGCTTTATCGCACCGGGGATATTCTCGCGGTCGGGTGGATGGCGAATTCGGTGCGTGAGCGGTTGCACGGCGACAAGACATACTTCAACGTCAATCGTCATCTGAATCCCACCAATGTCTGCGTGGCGGCTTGCCGGCTTGTGTGCCTTTGGCCGCAAGAAAGACTCCCCTGGCGCTTACACCATGGCGCTGGAAGAGGCCTTCGAGACTGCCGCCTCGGGATATAGCGAAGCCGTTACCGAGTTTCACATCGTCGGCGGGCTGCATCCTGATTTGCCGTTTCAGTACTTTCTGGATTTGATTTCCGGCCTGAAGCAGCGCTTTCCGCAGGTTCATCTGAAAGCGTTCACCATGGTCGAAGTCGCATATTTGGCGAAGCGTGCCAAACTATCGATCGGGGAGACCCTGGCGCAACTGAAAAATGCCGGCGTAGACTCGCTCCCCGGCGGCGGGGCTGAGATTTTTGCTGACCGGGTGCGGCATATCATTTGCGATCACAAGATCGACGGCGACCAGTGGCTGGAAACGGCAAGGCTGGCGCACGAAATGGGGCTGAAATCGAACGCGACCATGTTGTACGGGCACGTTGAGAACGACGAAGACCGGGTAGATCATTTGTTCAAACTGCGTGGACTCCAGGACGAGACCGGTGGCTTCCAAACCTTTATTCCGCTGGCGTTCCATCCCGACAATACGGTGTTGCAGCACCTGCCGAAGACCACGGGAATGACCGACATCAAGCAGATCGCAGTCAGCCGCCTGGTGTTGGACAACTTTCCGCACATCAAGGCTTATTGGCAGATGATGACGGCGAAGATCGCGCAGATTGCGTTGCGCTTCGGCGCGGATGACATCGATGGAACGGTGATCGAAGAAAAAATCTACCACGACGCCGGAGCGACCACTCCCCAAGGCATGCGGCGCGAAGAACTGATGCGCCTGATCCGCGAAGCTGGACGGGAACCCGTTGAGCGGGACACATTGTACCGGCCGGTGATCCGGACGGAGACGTCGGTAACCGTGGCGGTGTAAGGTGCCATATCGAGGCTGCCCGGCCTCTGCAAGTGCAGCCGTCACACTCGAGTGTGACCGGTCCTGGTATTCCCTTATTTGCGCTATCTGGTTTCCCGACGGGTGTAGAATCGGCTTGTAGGGAACCGGCGATCATCGCGGGATCTGCTCCTGTGACCCGAGGCCTGGCATGAATGTTCACTTCAGCTACAAGAGCCACCGAACTCCGGATGTCGAAAAAGAAGTTAACCACCTGATCGAAAAACTACGCAAACGGCTGCAGGTCTTCCGGCCGGAGTTGGTGCATCTGAAGGGCGTGGTCGAACAGAGTTCACCGCGTGAGGGAACGACTGTTTCTTTGAATCTGCGCTTGCCGTCCGGCCAGATGGCAGTGCAGAAGTCAGCGCAATCAGCCGCAGCGGCGATGAAAACGGCGGCGGAGGACTTGCTGCACCAGATCGGCAAGCACAAGGACCTGCTGCGAAACAGCCACAAATGGCCGCGCCGCCGCGTGGCAGATTTCCGTTCGGAGTCGGAGGTCCGGTTTGAAGATACTGTGGCTGCGGTACAGGTGCCTACGATTTCGGCAGACGATATCCGTTCTTTCGTCAACGCGAATCTGGTGCGCCTGGAGCGCTTCGTGGAGCGAGAATTGTATTTCCGTGAGACCAGCGAAGAAACTCTCGTGGATTCCGTCACCAAGGAGGAGGTCATCGACGAGGCCATCGCTCGCGCTCTTGGGAATGGCGCTGACAAGCCGGAGCGATTGGCTCTGGAGCCTTGGTTGTACCGGCTAGCATTGCAAGCCCTGGACGACCTTTCACGCCGTACGCCGGAGAGCGTGGATTCCGTCCATCTTGAAGACTCGGCACGCGAGCGGAACGTCCGTGCCAGCGACGAAGCGGAACTCCAGTTTCATCAACCCGACGAAACCTTGACTGAAGAAAGCGTGATTGCCGATAAGCGCAGTGCCACGCCCGAGGACATTGCATCTTCCGATGAAATGATCACCCTGGTTCAGTTGGTGCTCGATGGCGCGCAGCGGCCGGACCGCGAGTCGTTCATCCTGCATGCGGTAGAGGGGTTCTCAGTGGAGGAGATTGCTGCCATCACCGACCGCAAGGCCGATGAGGTGCGGACTTCGATTGCCACCGCCCGCGAACATCTGCGTCAGTCGCCGCCACTGGCGGGTCGGATGAACGGCAGGGCGTGGCGGGCTACCGGAACCTGAGCATCCGCATCTGAACCAACAGGAGAAGCCCTCATGATTACGCGCGAAGATATCCGCGAGCTGGCGCAATTCCATAGCGATGGGCATGAAAGCAACGCCATCAGCTTCTATTTCGGACCGCGCACTCCGCTCGACAAGTCCCACCGTGAAGAGGTCATTGTGGTCAAAGACCTTGTCCGCAGGGCTCTGCAAGAGGTGGATAAGGAGGGAAAGAGCAGTGCAGTGAGGTCCGATCTCGATCGCATCCTGACCCTGGCGGAAAACTTGCGCGGCAACCAGGCGCGGGCGAAGGCGGTATTTGCCTGCGGCAGCCGCAACTTTTGGCGCGAGTTTGACCTGCCCGCGCAACTGCCGGGAACCCAATTGTCGGTGAATCGCCGGTTCCACATGAAGCCGCTGGCCCAAGTTCTGGGGGCACAGCCGTCGCTGTGGGTGGCGCTGGTGGACCGCCAGAAGGCCCGATTTTTTGATCTGCGACTGGACGAACTCCAGGAGCGAGAAGGATTGTTCCGCTCGCCCGCGCTTCGTCAGGGACGGGGTACCGGTCACGCCGGTTACGATGCCGCACACGCCCAGCGGCGCGTACAGGATGACGCCTTGCATCACTTCAAAGATGTTGCCGCCCACCTGCGCGAAGCCCTGGAGAAGGGAATCTGCGAAAAACTGGTAATTGGCTGTCACGATACCAACTGGCACCAGTTGGAGTCACACCTTCACCCCTATGTGAAGGACAGGCTGGTGGGCCGGTTCTCAACCGACGTCAGCAAGATGACAAATGATCAGATCAAAGAACAAGCCGGCCGATTGCTGCGGGAGTCGATGGACCGCCGCCGACATGAGTTGGTGGGTGAAGTTCTCAATCAGGCCAAGAGCAACAGCCGTGGAGTGACGGGCTTGCGGCGGGTGCTACGATCGCTGGAACTCGGGGAAGTACAAACCCTGCTGCTAGGGGACAACTTCTCTCACGCGGCGGTGGAATGCACTGCCTGCGGCCATCTCGACGCTCATATGGTCCATTATTGTCCGGCTTGTGGACGGCAAACGCGGGAACTAGAAGATATTTGCGATGCCATCATTCCGATCGCCATCCGTCGCGATATTGAGTTGTTCTACGTGAAAGATGATCCGGAATTCGACCGGGCCGGAAACATTGCCGCCTTGCTACGCTTCCGTGCAGATCAGAGCCGGGGAAGCGCACTGTCTGCGGCTTCCTGACTCTTCTCGGCCAGACCGGCAAGCATATTCTTCTCCCAAAACACGTCACTTAGGAGCACTGGGTGGCGCTGGCATCACAATAATGTAGGCATCGGGCTGACCGGCTCGTATCAAATGCGGCATACTCGCCGACGCCGGGGGTGAACCGATGTCCCCATCTTTGGCATAGGGGGCGTAGAACATAAGGTGGGGCGGGACGTGCACGATCTTCTGGGCGCTGGGAATCAGGATGTAGGCCTGATCGGACATCATATAAACAATTCCGGGCTTTCCGGGCGCGCGGAAACTCCCGCTCTTGTATCTGTCCTTGATGGCGGCATCGACTTGCTCTTCGGTTTTTCCCTGGGCACGCTGCTCTTCGGCGAAGAGCCTAATCGGCAGGGTTGTAGCACTCCCTTCGGCGTCGAAGCAGGTGGGTTCCATGTTCAGGGGAGTCTGCCGGTCCACGAAGCACGAGAATTTGTTGGTCCCTTCGCGGACTTTCACATAGCCGGTTCGATCTAGGACGTAGACAGAGGCTTTGCTCGAAATCTCAGTTGGTGCCGCGCTTTCGGCTAGTTTGATTTTTTCTTCGCGTGGCAGGGAAAAGTCATATTTCGGCTTGAGGTCGTTGGTTTGAGCAGTCGCCAAAAGACATGCCGCAAAAATGAGTCCTCCGAGTGTTGTTTGCTGGATCCACTGCCTGCCGAATAGCTTGATCATGGAAGGTCCCCCTTACTGAGACGAAAGTTCTTTAAGAGAGGTAGCACAGGATTGCGAGCGGCAAGGCACAACTACAAACTCGAAGACGCTCTTGGGCGGAAGTAGAGTGGGGCTTGCGGTGAAGTTGCGGTGTTGTGACCCTCAGTTCGAGTGTGTCCAGTTTTCTTGGTGGCATGATATTCTGGCGCACGCTTAACCAGACCAGCATTCGCCGGAGGCAAGATGACCATCTCACGCCGTGACTTTTTGGGAACCGCCGTCGCAGGTTCACTTTCGCTTGGATTGCTCAACCCGAAGAGCAGCGGGCAAGAGGCGAAGAAGAGTGAGGCTGCCTCCTCGGGTAAGCGTCCCATTATTGTTTCTGCTCACAACGGCTTCGAATATCTCAACGATGCTTACGCATTCCTTGCTGCTGGTGGAGATACGCTGGATGCAGCGCTCAGAGTCGTTAAGGGCCCGGAAGACGATCCCAATGACACCAGCGTTGGTCTCGGCGGTTTGCCCAACGAAGAAGGCGTGGTCGAGCTCGATGCCTGCTGCATGCATGGGCCGACGCGCCGCGCGGGCTCAGTTGGAGGCGTGAGGAACATAAAGAACGTGTCGCTGGTGGCAAAGGCAGTCATGACCGACACCGGCCATGTGATGCTGGTTGGAGAGGGGGCAGAACGATTCGCGGTGGCCATGGGATTTCCCCGCGAGAACCTCCTGACCGATCACTCGCGCAAGATCTGGCTGCTGTGGAAGGAATACCACTCAACACAGGACTGGTGGGGGCCAGGGCTGGCCGACCCCCATTGGCAAGCGCCTGATGCCAAGCCGCAATCTGAACTGTGGCAGGAACGGTTCCGGCGGCTGGAGGAACATGCGGCTGATCTCGGAATCGCTCCGGAGTTGCGTCAAGAGGCGGTCCACAAAGTTCTGTTCCCGCCGACAGGCACTATCCACTGCTCAGCTCTAAACGCCAAAGGAGAAATCTCCGGATGCACTACCACCAGCGGTTTGGCCTATAAGCTGCCTGGACGCGTGGGTGATTCTCCTATCATTGGCGCGGGCTGCTATACCGATCAGGACGTGGGGTCGGCGGGAGCGACGGGGAGCGGGGAAGAAAACATTAAGGTGGCAGGGGCGCACACGATCGTTGAGAACATGCGGCATGGTATGTCACCGCAAGAAGCAGGTATGGATGCGCTGAAACGCATCGTCCGCAATTACAACAACGACATGGGCAAGCTGCGTTTTGTGGACATGACCTACTACATTCTGCGCAAGGACGGCGCGTATGCCGGGGTTTCGCTGTGGGAGAGCTATGAAGCGTCTCCGCCGCACAATATCGCGGTGCACGACGGGACGAAGCGTGCGGAAAGAACGGTGGCGTTGTTTCCGGGGGCATCGCTGGACTTTCCGGCAGCGCCGCAAGTTCCGGCCGAGGTGATGAAGGAATTTAAGTGAGGCTTGTGGAGGGCGCGTCGCAACTCCTGACCACAGGCAGCACACAGCATAGATTCCTCCTAACAAGGAACCAGACCCGCACTGCTCATTTTCCTGGTTCGAGGGATCGACGAATGGAGGAGGGAGGGAATCTCGACATTGCGTAAGGCATTTACCATTGCACTAGAATAGTGTACACTGCCTAAGTATGAAGAACATTACTCTGAGCGCCGACGAAACTCTCATTGAGCAGGCGCGCCTGGTCGCACGCTCGCGCCATGTGACGCTGAACGCGGCATTTCGGGAGTGGCTAGAACAATACGCGGCGCAAGCGGGCGATGGGGCAGCCGTGGATGCTCTGATGCGTCGACTCAGACACGTGCGTTCCGCCGGTCCTTACACCAGGGACGAGATGAATGAGCGGTAGATTTTTTCTCGATACAAACATATTTGCCTACACTTTCGACGTCAAGGCACCCACCAAGGCCAAGAAGGCCGCACAACTGGTTCGACGCGCAGCTGACACTGGGCAGGGAATCGTAAGCTATCAGGTGGTGCAGGAGTTCTTCAATGTTGCCTTGCGGCGCTTCGTAGAACCGATGAATGCGGCCGAGGCGGAACAATATCTGATCACAGTGTTCCGCCCGCTGCTTGCCATCCACTCTTCACCCGCTCTTTTCGTCGCAGCCTTGCGAATCACGGGGAAATACCGGATACGCTGGTACGATTCGCTCATCGTCGCGGCCGCCTTGGAGGGGCAGTGCGAAACGCTTTACACCGAAGACTTGCAACATGGCGCGAAGCTCGAGGGTCTAAAGATTGAGAATCCCTTCGCGTGACAGCGGGTCCCCGAGGAACAGCGCTCCTTTACGCGAACCTGACCTTCACATCCGGCCCCTTCTCCAGGTGGATGCTGTCGATGAAGCGCACCTTGCCGGTCCTTAGGGTCATGATGACGGACGACGTCCGCGTGCCTTCGCCAAAGAAGCGCACGCCCTTCAGCAGTGCGCCCTCGGTGACGCCGGTGGCAGCAAAGATGAGTTGCTGTCCGGGGGCCAGGTCTTCAGCCTCGTAGATGCGATCTTTGTCCTTGATGCCCATGCGTGCGATGCGCTCTTCGAGTTCGGGCTTGTTGATGACGAGCCGTCCCTGCATGTAGCCGTTCAGGCAGCGAATCGCGGCGGCGGTAATGACGCCTTCCGGCGCACCGCCAGAACCCATAACCGCGTGCACTCCGGTGCCGATGACCGCGGCGGCGATGCCGGCGGAGAGGTCGCCGTCGCCGATCAGTTTGATGCGCGCGCCGGCGGCGCGAATGTCGGCGATAAGTTTCTCGTGGCGGGGACGGTCGAGCACAATCACCACCAGATCCTCCACGTCGCGGCCCAGACGCTTGGCGATGTTCTTCAAGTTATCTGCGACGGGGGCGTCGAGTTCCACCGCGTCTTTGCAGGAAGGCCCGACCACAATCTTGTCCATGTAGCAGTCGGGGGCGTTGAGCAGACCGCCACGTTCTGAAGCGGCCAGCACGGTGATCGACCCGGGCGCTCCGGTGGCGCACAGGTTGGTGCCTTCGAGCGGGTCGACGGCGATGTCGACTTCCGGGACGTCAATGCCGTTGGGAAACTCGGCGCCCACCTTCTCGCCGATGTAGAGCATGGGAGCTTCGTCGCGTTCGCCTTCACCAATCACGATGGTGCCGCGCATGGGAATCGTGTCCATGGTCTGGCGCATGGCCTCGGTGGCGACCTGGTCGGACAATTTGCGCTCGCCCTGACCCATGGTGTGGGCGGAGGCGATGGCAGCGACTTCGACTACGCGCAGGAAACGTGATGCCAGATCGCTCTCGATATTCTCGCCGAAACTGCGGACTTTGCCTTCTGTCTTAGGTTGCGTAGCCATGAATGCCTCCGAAATGAACCGGCTTGTGAATATAACGCGAAGTGGGGTGGGAGGGGAAGCCGGAGATTTAATTTACTGAGTGCACGTCGTAGATGTTGTAGAGCACGAAACTACAGCCAGTGACGGGGTAGCAGCTCAGGATTCCGCGGCGGACCAGCCGTGAAGGACCATCGTCAGGAAATGGGAATTTGACGTCTATAGAGCTGAGGGCCTTGTCAGCCGATTTAAGCTCGTCTGAGCCACTTATGAACCTGACTTCTACTACCTTTGATCCGGAGCCGATAAGGAGGAAATACTCTGCGTTGGAGGTTTCCTTGGTGATTCTATCCACCACAAACGTACGAGTCTCAGTCAGTTCTGCTGTTCCATTTTCCCCGAAGCGCCCAGCTTTCGTCGCACCACCGAGCCGATCCAAACGCTCCTGTGTCTCTTTCAGGCCATCGGGTCTTTTCGATGCAGCCAGTGCCAGGCGATACATCCTCACCGCCTGGTCCTTCTTGTGTTGCTGCTCATAAACCTGTCCGAGATGATCTGCTTCAGTCGGCCCTTGCGAGAGTGTCCAGGCGGATTTCAGGTATTCTTCCGCCCTTTCAAGGTTCCCCACACGGAAGTGAACCCACCCCAAAGTGTCCCAATAGGCAGCGAGGCTAGAGGTATATCTCAGATCCTTCGTCTTCAAATCAGAAAGCTTGACCTTGGCGGAGGCTTCCTCCTCCTCTCTTACAGCTTTTTCAGCGTATTCAAGGGCCAGTGGTAGTTGCAACTTGTCGTCAGCAAGCTCATAGCCAACGTCGTTGAGCATCTCTGCACTGCTGTTCAGTTCCAGAAGCCTACGAAACGCGAGGATTGCCTTCGCTTCGTTGCCAGCGCGAGCATAGACGGATCCCAATTGCAGGTAGAGGTAGTCCGCTTGTGGATCCAGCTTAATCGCCGACTCGAGCGCGGCGGATGCCTCATCGTATCGCTTCAGCTTCGCCAGAGCACCCCCTAGATCCGAAAACCCCGGAACATCTTCTGGGGCCGATTTCAGCAAATCGCGCCACAAGGACACCGCTTCTTCATACTTCTGCGTGTTCATTAGTGCAGTCCCAAGGATCTTGTACAGAACTAGTTGTCGCGGGTCGGCCTGAATCGCCTTGCGCAAGGCTTCCCGTGCGGAATCATTGTCCTGGGTCATCGAATACATTTGACTGAGCGCAAGCCAGGCACGAGTGAACTTAGGATCGAGCGAGACTGCGCGTTTAAGGGACTCCGTTACTGAAGTCACGCTAGAGCGCTGCTCTTGCGCGTCTTGAAACGCCTTCGCAGCTTCAGCATTTTCGCTGTCGGGAAGGCTCGTCATGGCAGTCTTGTAAGACTGCTCAGGCGCCGATTCCGAGAAAACGATCGAGAACGCGGCGTTGTCAGCTTCGACCTTCTTCACGAATTTGTCGTATATGTCATAGTCGGCCAAGGGTATTTCGCGGACTTTGGTGACCAACTTCCGATCTGACTTGATCACATTGTTCTTGATGGCGTAGGCAGCATGGTACTCAGCAAAATTCTCTTGTAAGTCCACTGGCGCAGGGAGTTGCACCTCGTAGCCCTTGGGCAGCTCCACAGAAGCTTCGTAATGAATTTCCTCCGGCGAACCCAGCCAGACGGGATAAGACGGCTTGGTGTCGGGGTGAGGTAAAGGGATGAGCGGCAGGGGCGAGTCGACTTTGTGATTCGGCCAGTCGGGAAAGTCTTTGCGGGAGTAGAGATGAGTCCAGTGGAAGGCGGTGTCGAGTTTCTCAGGTGGATCGACAATGACCTCGCTTACATCGCCCGAAAACCCGGAACCGTATGAGACTTGCTGAACCAGATCCTTCCACTGAGGCATGGGCATACGGCGGAAGGCGGCGCGGAACAGGATTTCCCCATCATCCCCACTCAGAGTTCGGTCCACCTTACCTTCCAAGATGCCCGTCTCGCTAAGTTTGGCGTCGAGTTTGAAGGTCTGCAACCCGCGCGATGGTGGGTCTGCCGCAGTGGCGATCAAGGCGGCGGGCTTGTCCGGTGTGATGACCAAGGCGCGTTTGTCACGCAAAACACCGACCAGGTACCCAAATGGCGCCACCTCCGCCGTGGTGTCGAGCCACAGGAAATCCTTTCCTTGCGGCACCGCGGTGATCACGTGATCAAACTGTTGTGGAGACGGGACATCGGGATCAAGATCACGAGAGCTGTTTATCAGCGCGGGGTAGGCCTTGATGCCGGCGGCATCGAGCAGGGAAGCCAGCAGGGTATGTTTGTCTTTGCAGTCTCCGTATTGGTTGGCCAGCACATCTGCCGCGGAATGGGGTTGATAACGGCCGATGCCGAAGGCCACGCCGATGTAGCGGAACTGGGTGCTGACGTAGTTGTAGATGGCGTGCAGCTTGGCGTTGTCGTCCGTGGCGTTCTTGGTTAATTCGGCAGCCTTGGCCCGAATCTCGAGGCTGGGCTTGACCCGCTCCTGCTGCAGACCGCCGTACCAGGCGCCGACCTCCTCCCAACTCTGAAAGGAGGAAAGCTGGATATCGGGTGCAGGCAGCTTGCCGCGCGCCGCCTGGTATGCCTTTTCTTCCTGATCGGCCTTGTCCTGATCGGCAGATTGGTGTTGGAGCTGGGAGAAGGTCCAGGTAAAAATGCGGTGTCCGGCCTCCTCGGTAATTACGGGCTTAGAGGCGGGGCTCTTCCACTTCACCACTCGGTCTCTCGGCACGCTGACCTGGAGTTCCTGGTGCAATACGATGAAGTCGCGCAGAATGTTGAAGGCAAACCAAAATTGGCCGGGGGCCAGCGGTTTGGTAACATGCCAGCGGGCCTGGGACTCGAGCACGTCGCCAACAGTCAGACCCTTCACGGCAACGTGCTTCTCATGTAAATCACTGTAGAAGGGTGCCTGCCGGGTAATTTCCGACGGCATGTCCAGAACGTTCTCAGCGGGAGTGACGATCACGGTGCCGTCGGGTTTTCGCACGCGAACGTAAACGACCTCGACGGTTTCCGTTGCCTCTTGGTAAGGGAAGGAAAGCACGCTGTAGCGCTGCACGCCGGCGTCGGATTGAATGCGCAAGCGGAGGGAGGTTTCGCGGGTGCCGGTGCCGTCGTTTTCGAATACGATTTTGGCCAGATCCTCCTCGTCAACCACGGCTTCTTTGGAGTAATCCGGCTTGGCGTCAGCGGGCTTGGGAGAAATCTGCGCGACCGCACCAGCAGTCGTCAGGGCGAGAACGAAACGGCACAAACACTGCAACATGAACCGATGGTTGTACCTCGCCCCGAGGAAAAAGGCAAGGAATTCCGTTACACGGTCCCCAGAGGGTGGGTCGATGCGTATGGCCTGCTTCTGCTTGGGCTGATAAAATTACTAAGGCCGCGGAACTTTGCGGCCGTGTGGGGCTATAGCTCAGCTGGGAGAGCGCATCGTTCGCAACGATGAGGTCGTCGGTTCGATCCCGACTAGCTCCACCAAGTCTTTTCGCCCCTTCGGGGCTCCGTTCTTTTTGGCTTTGCGCCCACGGCTTGCGCCGTGGGCTGTATTCTTGCGCCGCTTCGCGGCTAGTTCGCGTTGCCCGGGCCGCCCTCACGTGGCGTGGTTGCAATCCCCAGTTACCTTGTCCACCCCGTTAGCGAAAGCAAAAATGAGGGATTGGGGTCGGGAGTCTCCTTGACCAGCTTTACTGAGCAGTCGGGCTTCGCCGAATAGACGCCGATATAGCCGGCGCTCTCGGCGGCGTAGATGCCGGCCCCGTTCCCCTGGTCCGTAATCGTGTTGATGCTTCCGACGTAGGTGGGCAATGCGGATGTCACATTGTTCACGTAGGTCAGGTTGAGGGGATTCTCGGTAAAGGTGGCGCCGGTAATGCCCGCGTTCCCGCTATTGCTGTCGCCGGTGTTGCCAATGTACAAGCAGCCACTGCCCGCAGCCGCCGCGGGGGTGAGGGCGATGCTGCCAGCGCTGTATCCCGGGCCGACGGTCCAAGAGGTCTGATTGGTGAAGCCGGGGAGACTGGCAGTCACAATCTGGCTGGGATGCGCCTGGTTGTAAGCGGTGCCCATGATCACGACCTGGTCATCGTTGGTGACCGCAATACTCGAGACATTGGCGATGGCCTTTACTGTCCCATTGTTTTTCAGGGTCGAGCCGGAGATCGTCCACGAACCAATTTTCTTGACGATCTCATAGGTCACCAGCAAGGTTGTTTGGTCGTGGGTGATGGCCATGCTCCCGAGGAAGGGTGGCGCCGCATAGATATTCGCGATGGTCAGCGAGCAATCCGGGTTAATGGTCCATACGCCGATATTGAACGATGATTCGTAGGCGGCATAAAGCAACGTGCCCTGGCTGTTTGCGATCATGGGCATGTTGGTTCCGCCCAGCAGTGCCGGATCGGCGTAGTTGCCGACCTTGGAGTAGTGAGTAGCCTTGGAAAAGGAGGCGATATCCGGGGTGGCACCGTCGGCCACGAAAATGCAAGCCGCGTTCGGCGAAATTACTTGCGTCTCGGCAGCGTAAAACCCGCCCTGGAAAGTCTGGCCGCCGGTATCGAGGGTCAGCACCGGGGTCAAACTTCCGTCCCTGGGATTGAGATTGAAGACGGTTGCTGTGTTGGTGGCGTTATCGTCGTTGGTCAGCACGTAGTACGGGCTCTGCGCGAAAGTGGCTGCACTGAGACTTAATAAAAGGACGCTGAGAGCCGACACGAAGAAGACTCTGTTCATCTCGCCCTCCTAAACTTTCTACTGCGGCACCTCGTCGGCCGGTGTCGCGATGCTTCGAAATGGGGAGCGGAGACTCCGCTCCCCAGTCGGAAGACTCAACTACGGTTTTCCAGCGTAGCCGTGGATGTTGCCACTCTGGTCGCTGTAACGGCCTACAACGATACCAGCGTTGTTGAGACCACGCGTCCGCGTTTCGAAGGATCCGGGAAACATGATGGTGGTGAAGTGATTGTTTTTTGCAATGTAGCCGCTGAATGGGCCACTGGTGCTTGTGCCCCAGAGTCCCACGTACTGTTCACTGTCATTCACGCGGTCGGTTGCAGTGACCATCACCGCCTGAATTTGGATCATCGATCTGAACGAAATGTCCACCCTTCAGGCCGAACCCGTGCTCTACACCCGCGGAGTCATCAAAGATTCCTACCATGTCTCCCAGGTTGTTGACGCCGGTGAATTGGGTGAGGACCGAGCCGCCGGGGGCGTCATAGGTCTTGTAGGTGCCATTGGTGAGTGAGAAGCCATGAAACACCCCACTCGCATCGGTATAAGCGCCGACGATCACACCCGCGTCGTTGATTCCCCAGGCGTTGGTCAAGGTCGATCCCGGGGGATCGATGATCGTCAGATGCTGCTGAGCATCCATCAGCAAACCGTGAGTGACGAAGGATGTTCCATCGATGTACCAGCCGACCGCTTGGTTCTTGTTGTTGATACCGTAAAGACGGGTGTCACTTGCGCCCGGGACGTCCACGACCTTGAATTGGTTGTGAACCAAAGCGAAGCCATGGGTGACGCCATCACTATTGCCGGTAAAAAATCCGACGATGATGTTGGCGGTATTGATATCGTTACAGTCGGTCTCGAACGCGTCGGGACCGTCAATGGTCTTAAATTGTGCCTGGGCGGGCAGGGCACTTAGGGTGAGAGAAATGGCAATCGACAAAAAACTGGAAAGCACGATTCGGTTCTTTGACATTTAAAGCCTCCTGAGAGATTGGGCGACCCATCGTATTCACACCGGGTGCCGGTGTCAAGAGCTGTTATGCCCAAATTCCTTGCCAGACGCGGCTTTTAGCGGGGAAGCAATCCAAGGATAGCGCAACCAGCGTCGGGGAACCGCAAGCCTACGGCGAAATATCTAAGTGATTTCCCTAAGGAGTGCCCATGAAGCCGTGCACTACGCCGGCCAGGTCGGTGTAGCGTCCCACCACGGTTCCGGCTCTATTGAGGCCACGCAGACGGGTGTCGGAGGCGCCGGGGAAGTCGACGCTGGTGAAAACGCCTCCACTCTCAATGTAGCCATGGAACGGGCCTTGTGCGCTGGGACCGTCATAGCCGACGATTTTTCCCGCATCATTGGCTCGAGTGGCTACGGTGGATGCAGCGCCTGGGTAATCGAGCGAAAAGAACTTTCCGCTGGAGAGCGCAAAACCATGTTGCGCGCCGGTGGAATCATCGTAGAACCCCACGATTTGACCGGAACTGGTGACTCCGGTGATGGCCGTGAAAATCGCGTTGGGGGCGTTGTAGGTGGTGTATGCGCCGCGGGAGTAGGTGAAGCCATGATGCAGCCCGCTAGCGTCAACGAACGTCCCCACGATGGTTCCGGAGTTATTGATGCTCCAGGCATTGGTGAGGGTGGAACCGGGAGGATCGAGGGTGGTCACGCTGCCTGCGTTGTAAAGGAAGCCATGGGTGATGAAGTTGCTGTCGGTGTACCACCCCACGGCCTGATTCTGATCGTTGATCCCGTACGGGAACGTAGCTTGTGCGCCGAGCACGTCGAAAAACTGGAAAGATCCGTGAATATTAGCAAAGCCGTGGTTCACGCCGCTGGAGTCAGTGTAGTATCCGACGACCACCCCATTTTTGTTGATCGCATTGCAGTCGGTTTCTTTGGCTCCGGGAACATCCACGGTGACCAGCACTTTCTGGGCCTCAGCCTGGGGTGACATCCATGCGACTAGAGCGAAGGCGGTGACCATTATTCTGTTTCTGAATTGGGGCATGGGACACCTCGGAATTCGTAGAGTGTCTATTCTGTCACTAGGGAACCAGGTCTTCAATCGGGGCATTCAGGTGGAGTTGTACAGTTTGGTACAGAGGCGGCCCGGCGAGGGAAAGCTCTCGATGACGTGCGCTTTTTGAAGAGTAAGCGATAGACATGTAGGGCAAGAGCTTAAAACACCGTATTGTTGAGAGTCGCGATGTATACTGCCGCGCGAGACCAGAGCTTGTCACCTGCGGAAAAATCCGGGCGTGCGGTTCGCTTGCTGGGGGTCGGGGCCTATGCTCCAACCCAGGTAATGACCAACGCAGATTGGGGCAAATACGTCGACACTTCCGACGAGTGGATCACAACGCGAACCGGAATCAAGCGCCGCCATATCGCGGCCGAAGACGAGAGCACCGTCGATTTGGCGGTGAAGGCTGCACTGAGCGCACTGGCCGCCGCAAACCTCAGGCCGGAGGCGATCGACGAAATCATCGTGGCAACCGATACTCCGGAGATGCGCATTCCGGACACGGCGTCTTTTGTTCAGCATCGCCTGGGCGCGCGCGAGGTTCCGGGGTACGACCTGGGCGGTGGCGGATGCTATGGATTTTTGCAGGGAGTGGATATTGCCAGATCGCGAGTGCTGCACAACGGCGGCAAGGTTCTGGTGATTGGCGTCCAGCTTCTCTTGCGCTTAATCGACTGGACAGACCGCAACAGTTGCGTGCTATTTGGCGATGCTGCGGGCGCGGCGATTGTGGGAGAAAACGGCCCCGGTCCGGAAATTCTTTCCATGGTTTCAGGCACTGACGGAAGTCACACCGGCGCGATCAGTTTGCCGGTAGGGGGTACCCGTTGGCCATTTACCCTGGAAGCCGCGCAACAGAACCTGCACCGCCGCGTAACGCTCGAAGGGCGCGCGGTGTTCAAAGAGGCCGTGAGGAGAATGACCCAGGCGGCACGGGACGCGTTAGGCAAAGCCGGACGTTCGGCGGCTGATGTGTCGCTGGTGGTTCCTCATCAAGCAAATCTGCGCATCATCGAGGCAGTGGCGGAGCATCTAGGGCTGCCGCTGGAGAGATTCTTTGTAAACCTGCAGGAGTATGGGAACACCGGCCCGGCCTCATTACCCGTTGCCCTCTGGGATGCCCTGCAGCAGAATGCCATCAGGCAGGGCGACCTGGTTTTGCTGACCGCATTCGGCGCCGGATTGCATTGGGGCGCCGCGCTACTGCAGTTCTAGTCGATCAGTTCACAGTTCAAATGGCCAGCCCACCGGCGATAGTAAACACCTGCCCGGTAATGTAGCTGGCATCATCGGTTAGGAGATAGCAGACCAGGGACGCGACCTCTTGCGCGGTCCCAAGGCGGCCGGCGGGGATGTATCCGATGGCCTCATTGAGAGTTTCCTCATGAAGTCGCCTCACCATATCCGTATCAATGTAGCCAGGGGCGATTACGTTGACAGTGATGCCGTACTGCGCAGTTTCCTTGGCCAGCGCCTTGGTCAGTCCAATTACTCCTGCTTTTGCGGCGGAATAGTTCACCTGGCCACGGTTGCCGATGATGCCGCTGACGGAGCCGATGTTCACGATCTTGCCGGCTTTCTTTTTCATCATGGAAAAGACGACGGCGCGGCAAAAATTGAAGACCCCGGTGAGATCCGTGTCAATCACGTCTTTCCATTCCTCTTCGCTCATCATGACAAAGGGCTTGTCGCGGGTGATGCCGGCGTTGTTCACGAGACCAGAGATCGAGCCCAGCGACTTGGTGACCTGCTCGACGGTGGCACGAGCTGCCTTCAGGTCGCGGCTGTCGCAACGAACGGCAATGACCTGTGATCCGGCGTCGGAAAGTTCTCTGGCCAGAGCCTGCGCCGCAGCCTCGCTTTGCTGATAGGTGAATGCAACCTTGCCCTTGGCTGCGGCTACTGCACGCACAATTTCAGCGCCGATGCCACGGCTTCCACCGGAGACGAGAACAGTTTTGCCTTCGAGCGTCAACGATTATCCCCCAATAGAAAAATGGCCGCCCATTGGTATGAAGTAGGGGGCGGCCACTCAATGCACTAACTGGCGACTTGAATCTGCGCGATGGGCGCCTTCGGCGGCCGTGGAGTGATGTCGGTCGTCCAACTCAGCCCGCGCTCGCGCATTACCCGATCGTACAGACCGGACTCCTGCAGCTTGTAAAGATTGTCCAGCACCTGGCGAAATACCTTGTCCCAATCGCATCCGACCTTGTAAGCGAACATTGCCGTGCGGCGGCTGCCGTTCGATTTGAGAGTCTTGATGAAGCGATTGCGCAGGTTCTCCGCGCCATAAATGTTGTCGTACACGTACTGCATGCCCTCGACGAAGTCTTCGAAGGACATGTGGCTGAGAGTGTGAGTGAGGTGCGCGGTGTCGTAGTAGCTCCAGTCCTCAGGGAAATTCGGCCGCAGCAGCCGGTTCTCCTGCACCATGCGCTTGAATAAGGGTGTGCCCGGGAACGGGCAATGGACGCCGAAAGTCAGAATGTCGATGGAATGTTCAAGGATGTAATCGGTCATGACCTTGAAGCAATCCTTAGTCTGGAAGTCGGCCCCCCAGATCACGGACGCCCACACCACCATGCCGTTGTCGTGAATGTTCTTGATGGCACTGGGGTAGTTGGCTACACCGGTCTTGAGGTTCGACCCTTTCCGCAGCTTGCGCAGCACCTGCTCATCGGTGGATTCCATGCCAATCAGAAAGCCCAGGCATCCACTCTTCGACATATAGCTCAGCGCTTCGGGATCATGACCGGTGCTGAACTGGGTGAAGCCGAACCAGTCTTTGTGGATGCCGCGCTCTACCATGCGCTGGAAGAGTCGACGGGCACGCTCGTTGGACTTGGGCAGGTAGCCGTAGAAGTTGTCTTCGGCGAACATCAAACCGCGAAAGTCTGTTTCTTCCATTTCATCGAGAACATCTTCGACATCGCGCTCACGGTAGGTTTTTCCCGAAGCCAAAGGCACGCTGCAGAACTCGCAGTTCCACGGACATCCTTTGGTGGTGACGATGGAGGAGAACCGGTATTGGTATTTGTCCTTGAAGAGGTTACGGTCAGGGCGGATTTTCATGTATTCGAGAGCAGGGAAGCCGCCGTCATAGAACTGCTTCAGTTCACCTTTGTCAAAGTCGGCAAGCAGTTGCGCCCACACCTGTTCGCCCTCACCTTTAACGACCGAGTTCACGTAGTTGGTGGCTTCTTCGGGGATCGTGGTGGCATGGGTTCCCCCCATGACGACTGGAATGCCGCGCTCGCGGCATTTCTGCGCGATCAGATAAGACCGCGACGCCTGGTAGGTGAGTGCAGTGATGCCTACAAGATCAGCCTCAAAGGTCAGGTTGCCGTTGCCATCAACCGCGGGATCGTTGGTTTCATCGATGAGGTCGACTTCCCACTCTTCGCGAGGAGTATGCGCCGCGATGTAGGCAAGATTGAGGGGCATTTGAACGATTACACGGATGTCTTCTTCGCCGTAGCGGCCGGCAGGGTGGGGGTTAATCAGCATCAGCTTCTTCTTCATCTCAGTTGGCTCCTGATATTCGGGCAGCGGTTGCCCAACCGGATGCAGCAACGGCGGCTACACCCGGCCCGGGGGAGGTCCACTGGCCGACGAGGTAAAGACCGTTCAACGAGGTTTTGGAAGGGAAGCGGGCATCACCGGATTGATCCGGCAACACAGCCCATCCGTAGGCCACGCCATCTTTGGTGCGAATGTAGCGAGCGATGGTTCGTGGGGAGGCGGTATCCATGAAATCGATATGGTTGCTCAGGCCGGGTACACGGGTGTCGAGGTAGCTTATTACAAGCCTGGCCATTGCAGATTTGTCATCCTGCCAGGCGACGAATTCCGGAGCCGAGTTGCGGACTCCCACCGTCATGGAAATAATCTGCTTGCCCGGGAGCGCCAGAGACGGGTCGTAACGCGTCGGCACGGAGAGATAGATCCATTCGAAGGCACTGCCGCCCTCATCATCGGAGAGGTAGTAGAAGCCACGGGGAAGAGTGGCGAGATCCAGTTCTGACGGCACCGCCAGATACAAACCGTAGTATGAGGGCGCCACCCGCATCTTGCCGATACGCGTGCGCTCTGGTGAGCACACATCGGGGGGGAGCAAGTCCTGAAAGAGTTGGCGCGCATCGACGTTGCTTACCACTACATCAGCGCGAACAGCAGTGCCATCCTGGGTACGAACGCCGCAGACTCGGTCGTTCTCGACAATGATTTCTGAAACGCCGGCTTTCAACAGCACGTGCCCGCCGACCTGGAGCAGATTTCCAGCCAGTGCGTCTGAGAACGCCTGAGTACTGCCCATGGGATAGTAAGCGCCGTCCTTCCAGTAGCTGACCAGCATCTGGCACATGCCCACGGCGGAGATTTCTTCGACTGGCGATCCCAGATATCCCCATTGCGCACCAAGAACGCGCTGCAGGGTACCATCGCTAAAGTAATTCTTCAGGAAAGCATCGAAACTGGCTGCGCGGTATTGTTCTAGAAGCTGACCTTCATGCCGTAGAATCTGCCGATACAAACGCACAAAATCCTTGAAGAAGCGGGCGATCTGGTCTTTTTCTCCAGGAAAGCGCTGGCTCAATTGGACGGTGTAGGAATCGAGATCCGCGGGAATCTGCACCTCGCAGTCGGGAAAGGTTAAGTTGTCCATTGGATCCAGATGGACGAAAGGAAAGTTCATGCCAAAGCGCGACAGAATCTGACCAATGATTCCGTAGCGTCCGCAGGCCCCAATGTGGTGTACCGCCGCGTCAAAGGTGTAACCCTTGCGGGGAAATGCGGTGCAGCAACCGCCGGGCAGGTAATGATGGTCGAGCAGCAGAACGCTCTTGCCCGCGCGCGCCAGAAACCCGGCGCACACCATGCCTCCGACGCCGGCGCCAATGACGATAACGTCGTAGTGTTTGCGCAGGTCGGATTTGGCGATCGAGATCATGAGGCTGCTGAGATCACAACGGCTGCATTGTGACCGGAATCGTCCCGGGCATTCACCACAACGTGCTTGACTGGAACGGACCTGGCGTTTCCGCGAACCAGGTCGAGCCGTGAGAACGCAGAGTCAACATGGTCGAGTCCTGGGATCGGAGTGATCTTTTCGTTTTGAATCGTAAGCAGAGACACCGCTATGTGAATCGCGCCCGACGCTTCCAGGCAATCACGGGTTTGTGATTTCGGCGCGGTTACGGGAACACCCGGGAAGAAATCGCTGATTGCGAGCCCCTCTTCACAATCCCCGTGAAGGCTTCCTGACGCGTAGGAGATCACACACGAGATCTGATCGGGAGTAAGCTCAGCTTGCTGAACGGCCTCCTTCATGGCCCGCACCATGCCCGCGGCGCCGTTGCCGAAAAATGAACCCACTCCAGACACAATTCCCAGCGGGCGTACCCCGCGCCGTCGCGCTCTCTCTTCCTCTTCCAGAACCAGAACCGCGCCGCCCTCGCCAAGCTTCGGCCCTTTCCGACCGGCGGCGAAGGGACCAACACCGTTGCTGGAGATAATCATTTTGCCGGCCTTCGCATAACTTGCTTCAATCTCGGATGAAGTTCCGAGGGCCGATCCGCAAAGTAAAGTGGAAATACGCCCCAGGCGCAGCATAGTCATCCCGTATGCCAGTGCGTCGAGCGCCGAGGCGCCGCCGGTGGCGATGGTGGTGTTCAGGCCGGTGGCGTTGAAGATCACCGAGACCCGGCTGGCGGGCTGGCTGATGACAGTATTGGCGAAATCCTGTGGGTTGACGTAGTTGGGACCTTCACGCACCGCTTCCTGGTCAAACTCAGTGATGGCTTGAATGCTGCCGTGAGTCGAACCCACGACTACGCCAATTTCTTCCGGGCCGTAACCTGCTTTTTCCAGATCGCTCTGTTCCGCAGCCAGCCGCGCCGCGCTGGCCAAGACCAGAGCGGTGCGGTCGAAGTGCCGAAGTCCGCGATCTCCGAGAAATGCTGTGGCATCGAAACCGGGAATCTCGCCGCTCTTGCTGGTCTCGCCCGCCACCATGCGGTCGAAAACAGAACTGGCGCCGATTCCAAGACTGGACAGCAGCCCGATCCCTGTAATGACGATTCTCATCACGCTACCTTTGTGAAGGCCACACAACTATTGTTTCCGCCGAAGGCATAGGCATTGTTTAAAGCCACTGTCACCGCCTTCGATCGTGCCTGGTTGGGGATGACGTCAAGATCGCACTCCGGGTCCGGCGTTTCGTAATTAATCGTCGGGGGAATTACCCCGGTATCGATTGCCAGCGCGCAAGCGACCGCCTCAATGGCGCTGGCGGCTCCCATGGTGTGCCCGATCATTGACTTGATCGAGCTCACCGCCACTTTGGAGGGCCGATCGCCCATGACATCGCGGATTGCAGTGGCTTCAATCTTGTCGTTGGCCGGAGTTCCGGTACCGTGCGCGCTGATGTAATCCACGGCATCGCGGTTCAACCCCGCATCGTGCAACGCTCGCTCCATGGCGAGGCGTGCGCCCATACCATCGGGATGCGGCATGGTGGGGTGGTAGGCGTCGCAGGAAAAACCGGCACCGGCAACTTCGGCATAAATCTTGGCACCGCGCTTGTGGGCTGACTCCAGCGTTTCCAGCACCAGCATGGCTGCGCCTTCGCCCGGAGTAATCCCTTTACGGTTCTTGTCGAAGGGACGGCAACGGTCGGGAGCAATCGCGAACATCCGGCCGAAGCCGGTGAATGTAACCGTCGAGAGCGGATCCACACCACCGGCCAGGACCATATCGACCCGGCCACTCTGGATCCAATCCCGGGCGATGGCGATGGCATAGTTGCCGGCAGCACACGCCGTCGGAACCACGACGTTGGGACCGGTGAAGCCGAAGTGCCGGGCCACGTTGGTGGAAATCACGTGCACCGGATACTTGAGGAATTCGAAGCGATCGACCGAATCTTCCCCGTCGTGGAAGCGCACCCGGTTGATGTGCTCGAGCACCGGAATCTCGCCACCGGTGGTGCCAATCACCAAACCCACTTCGCCCAACGGCAGTTCGAGGCCCGCGTCCTGCAGAGCGAGTTCAGTCGCTACGACCGCTAATCCAGTGGCAGGGCCGGGATCACCCTCGAGTTTTGGGGCCACAAAATTCTTGACTTCACAGGCGCGGTGAAAGCGGTAGATGGAGGTGTCAAATTTCTGGACTTCTCCCGAACCGTCGGTTCCTGCCAGGGCGGCATTCCAGAAAGCTTCCCGCCCGCTGCCAATCGGGGTGACCGGACCCACTCCTGTAATCACAACGCGGTTCTTCATCGCGCCACCTCTTGCGGGATACGTGAGCGTGCGAGCGTGCGCTTCTGTGCTTTCAACTCGGAGGCATCAATGGCTGCAAGGGCCAGCGAAGTGGTCACGACTTTTTCTCCGTCAACCTCGACCCATCCCTTCACCATGGCTGAGCTGGAAAGTAATTTGACAACTTCCACAGTGATGGTAAGGGTGTCACCAGGGAACACCGGTTTCAGAAAGCGGGTGCGAGTGGTGCCGACCACGAAGAGCCGGCTATTTTCCTCGGGATACTTTTCGCTGAGCACAAACAGAAGCGCTGCCGATTGGGCGACAGCCTCGCCGATCAGGGCTCCGGGCATGATTGCGATGCCGGGAAAGTGTCCGGGGAAGTAAGATTCGCTGCCGGTGACGTTTTTCAGGCACACGATTCGCTTCTTCGCCTCAAAGTCGAGCACCCGGTCCACAAAAATGAACGGGTGAGCCTGAGGAAGTAAACGACGTACGTCCTCGTAATCAAGCACGGCTGTGCCTCCTGTTAGGCGACGCGCTGCTTGAGCTTTTGGTCTACGAAATCTATGGTTGATTGAAGGGAAACCAAATCGAGCAGATTTTCCTCGGGAATCTCAATGCGATATTTCTTTTCTAAGAGAGCAAGGATCTCCAATGCCAGCATTGAGTCGACTCCCAGTTCTTCGACGAAGCGTTGGTTGCGCTTTTCCCAAAGCTCCGCCTCATCCATTTCAACTACTTCCGCCAACATATGAGTAATGTCTTTTTCGAGTTCGGTTGTCATTTAATTTGGCCCCGGTAACGCCTCAAAACAGTGATCGCCCAGCCCACACTTTCGGCCTCAAACCGCAGGAGTCGCCGAACAAGCAAAACTCAGGAACACCCCGAAGAAAGTTTCAGTTGGGACTTGGAGAGGGAATTTACGCCTTTATTCGTAAAGGTGCAAATTGAAAATTCCTTAGAGTCTGTCATAGGAGACTTTCGACTCTATCTCAGACTCCCCGACGGATCGGCCAGCCAGCGCGGGCCTGGGGGCGAACAGATCTCTTGCCATCGTGCAAGGAGAAAGAGTCAACGGTTGGCAGGGGTGTCTGCGGATGACGCGACCGCATGTGAAGGAGCAATGACTGCATAAGAAAATTCAGAGGCTCATTTTGACTGGAGGTGTAGGAAATTTCGGGTTAGTGTAAATTTAGAAAGAGTGGGCGCGTAGCTCAGTTGGTAGAGCAATGCCCTTTTAAGGCATGGGTCGCAGGTTCGAGTCCTGCCGCGCTCACCAAATTTTGGGGGTCCAGCCCGGAGACATGGGTTACAGAACGTACCTGAGACATGGGTAACACTTTTGGGCCGAACGGATTTTCCAGCGGTTCGAGCACACACGTCTCCAGATCGAAGTAACCCAGATCATAATCCATAAAGCTCACCAGCCAGATGTCATCCTGGACTTCCTTGACGCCCACGGCTTGACCGGCGAAGACCTGGCTAAAGTTAATCTTCTTGCGGCCCAGACAGGCCGCTCAGGGTCCTCTTCACTCCCCAACTACTCGCTGCCCGTGTCTCAAAGGCCTTAAAGCTCAAGCATCGCCGATATGGAATACGGGTCGGCCAGTTGCCGCAGGCGAAAGCCGACACTCTTAAAAACACTTTGCACGGCAAGGTTGTCCCGCAGCATTTCGGCAGAGACGCTGGTTAGTTTTTCTTCGCGCGCGATCTGGATGGCTCGGCGCAGTAATTCGATGCCCAGCCCCTGCCTCTGCCACTGGTCGGACACTAGAATGGCAACTTCGGCGGTATTCTTCCGGTGCAGTTTTATCAGTCTGCCGACCCCGAGAAGGCGATGCTCACCCGTGACCTTGTCCTTGTGGTCCACCACCAGAGCGAGCACCCGATCATAGTCAACGAAGCAGATGCGTACCAAACGTTCGTGTGCCACTCGTGATCGCAAGCTCAACGCGGCAAAGTAACGCATATACACGCTACGATCTGAAAGCGTCTCGTGGAATTTACTCATCAGCGGTTCGTCTTCGGGGCGGATTGGCCGCAGCGTAACCTCGGTGCCATCCTTGGTGGTGAACTGTGAAACGTACTGTGAAGGATAAGGACGGATGGCTGGCTTAGGAAGTTGATCTGGCTGCAGGCTTGGGTCTTGCAGGAGAACACGCGCATCCAGAGCCAACAGACCGTCTGAGGAAGCGAGCAGGGGATTCAGGTCGATCTCCGCGATCGCAGGTTGTTCGACCACCAGCTGGCTGAAACGAACCATGAGGTTTTCCAATGCAGCCAAGTCGACTGGCAGGCGTCCACGAACCCCTTTGAGCGCCTTGAAGATGAGGGTTTGCTCCATCAACCTGTGGGCAAGCGTGCTGTTGAGGGGCGGAAGGGCTAAGGCACGGTCGCGATAAACTTCGACCAACTGGCCGCCGGAACCAAACAGGATCACTGGCCCGAACTGGGGATCCACGCTGCTCCCCAGGATCAACTCATAGCCCTCCATCCGCACCATGGGTTGCACGGTGACGCCCAGGAATTGCTCCGCGCTGGCTCTTTCCCCGACCGACGCACGGATGGCGCGAAATGCGGACTGCACCGACTGTGCATCCTGCAGGTTCAGCTTCACACCGCCAACCTCCGTCTTGTGAGTGATGGTCTCAGAGTGAACTTTTAGTACCACGGGGTAACCAATCTCCCCCGCACACTTCAGCGCTTCGTCTTCGCTCTTGGCGAAACGCGTTTCTACTGTCGGAATTCCGTAGTACGACAGAATCTGCTTCGACTCGAGTTCCGTGAGCAGCACCCGTCCGCGGCTCCGGGCTTTCTTAATCAACTCCGCAGTGCGGCTTCGCGCGGCGCCTTCCGGCTCCAACGATTCCACCAGGGTGGGAGTTTCATAAAGGCCGTGCAGGTTGTAGGTGTAGCGCCACATGTAGGTGAATGCACGCGCGGCAGTGTCGGGGTAAGAAAAGGTGGGGATGCCTGCAGCGTTCAGGATTTTCTCTGCAGCGGCAATGCTTACCCCTCCCATCCAACATGCGAGCAGTGGTTTGCCTGAGGCTTGCGCGTAAGGTTGCAATCGTTCAGCGATTTCAAGCGGGTCCGCCCCTCCTTGCGGCGCCAGGATCACCAGCAGACCATCGCTGTCGGGGTCGTTCGACGCGATTTCCAGCGCTTTCGTATAACGCTCGGAACCGGCGTCGCCCAGAAGGTCGATGGGATTGTTGTGGCTCCAGTGGCGCGGCAGAAACTGATCCAACTTCTGCAAACTCTCACCGGAAGGCGTGGCCAGTTGGCCGCCATTGGCAATCAGCGAATCGGTCGCAAGAACGCCGGGTCCGCCAGCGTTGGTGAGGATCATAAGGCGCGGCCCTTTGGGTCGAGGTTGCTTGCTGAGAGTTTCCGCCATGTAGAACAGGTCGGCAATGTTGTGTACTCGTAAGACGCCGCAGCGTTGAAACGCTGCATCCAGAACTTCGTCACTTCCGGTGAGGGCGCCGGTGTGCGATGCCGCGGCGCGGGATGCGGCCTCAGAACGGCCAGCCTTAATCACGATAATGGGCTTGTTGAGAGATGCTTCCCGGGCGGCGGAAATAAATGAACGCGCATCGCCCACCGACTCCATGTATACCAGGATGCTATGAGTGTAGGGATCATCGCCAAAGTAATCGAGTAAGTCGCCCCAACCCACATCCAACATGGAGCCGGTCGAGACGATGGCGCTGAAGCCCACCTCTTCGCGCTCACTCCAGTCCAAAATGGAGGTCAGCAGGGCGCCGCTCTGGCTTAAGAAGGCTACATTGCCGGTTTTAGGAGAGGATTTGGCGAAGGTGGCGTTCAGGCCGATGGTAGGATTCATGATGCCGAGGCAGTTGGGACCGACCAGCCGCATGGTCCCGCGACGCAATTGCTGTTGGATTTGTTGCTCCAAGGCTGCGCCTTCCGGACCCAGCTCGCGAAATCCAGCTGAGATCACGATTGCCGCCCTTACTCCCGCATCGACACACTCTCCGATAATCTCTGCAACCGTGCTGGCCGGAGTGACCACGACCGCCAGGTCCACCGGTCCGGGGACGTTTCCAATATGCTTGTAAGCCTTGAGTCCAAGAACGTCAGAATGGCCGGGATTGACGGCATAGACCTTCGACCGAAAAGGACTTTCAATCAGATTCGCCACCACCGTTCGGCCGAGTGTACCGGCGCGACCAGTGGCGCCGATTACTGCCACGGAATCAGGGACGAAGAGAGCGTCCAAGCCGGACCTGGCTTCAGCCTTCGCAGACTTCTCCGCTGCGTTTTGTGCCGGCATAGCAGGATTTCCTGGCGTGTGACTCACAAGACTCTCCCTGCCAAGGATATCAGTGGGAGGTTGTGCGCAACGAGGTACTGAGGGATGCGGCTCAGCGTGCCCGTACTTCCATCGCCGCCATTTGCTTGCGCACGGCGTCGGCGCGCGGGCCGGTCGGTTCCTCCTCTAGAAACGTGTGTAACTCAACGGCGGCATCGGAGGGCCGGTTCTCGCGTTGCAGAGCCTGGGCGGCGATGTAGTGTCCGAAGGGTTCCTCGCCCAAGTGCAAGAAGTGCACCTTATGGCAGGTGGCGACGGCGGCCTCCCAATGCTGCTGTGCAAACTGTACCTTGGCCAGTAGTACCAGCGTCTGAACGTTGTCAGGGTCTGCCGCAGCAGCGCGATTCAGCAGAGGCTCGGCCTCAGACAGGTTGTGATCGACCACAGCCATGGTGGCGAGGTTCACCAGCGCGGCGGCAAAGTGTTCGTCCAGGTGAATCGCGGTCTGCAGGGATTCGCGTTCGTGGACGCGGTCACCGAGGCGCGCATAGACGACCCCAAGGTTGTTGTAGGCGGAGGCATATTGAGGGTACGTCGCGACCGCTTTCACCAGTTCGTCTTTGGCTTTGCTCCAATTCTGTCTCGCCATCAGGGTAGTGGCATTGTCGAAGTCTTTCTTGGCTTGGCCTGGAATATTCAGTTCAACCGCGGACACGGCAAGAGCATTCGAATGTTTCGCGGCGGCTGCAATTTCCACAGTGCGCTGCACCGTTACGAACAATGATTGCACACCTTCGTGAGCGTTGACTTCAACCCGCTCACTGTCGGTCTCCTCAATGCCGTCGCCGGAAACCCGCAGGTGATAACTCCCGGTGGCCAGATCGGCAAAGTCTGCAGTGCCCTCGTCGTTAGTGTAAACATCTGCGATGGGACTTGAACTGGCGCCGCTCAATAGTATGACGTGGGCATGAAGGTTACAGGGGCGGCCATCTTTGAAGACGAGCTTCAGGTGTAGATGCCCGCTGCCATTGGGGCCATGAAGTTGAGCAAAGGCGGCTGGGACAGGCAGGATTAGCAGAACAAGAACGGCCAGGCGGCGGGAGATCATCGGTGCCCCTCCGATTCACACGCGGCGAACAAACATTAACGCGACCGCACAACAGTCATAGACAGTCACTGACTATCGCCGTGAATTGTACACCCGCTGTAAAGGGGGCAGTCTTTCTTCGTACGGGGAAATCGGAGCTTTCCTAGAGCCAGCCCTTGGTGCGGGCGATGCGGGCGGCTTCCACGCGGTTATTGGCGCCGAGCTTGCTGATGGCTTCAGAAAGGTAGTTGCGCACTGTTCCTTCGGACAGATTGAGATCGGTGGCGATGTCGCCGCTGCCTTTCCCGTCGCCGGCCAAGCGCAGCACCTGCCGCTCGCGGTCGGTGAGGGGATCCGGTTCGGCCCAGGCCTCGGTGGCCAATTCGGGGTCGATGACCCGCAGGCCCTGCTGCACACGGCGTACGGCCTCTGCGAGTTCCTCGGCGCGCATGTCTTTGAGCAAGTATCCGGAGGCTCCGGCTTCCAGCGCGCGCCGCAGATATCCGGCGCGGGCAAACGTCGTCAGGATGATGACCCGCGTACCCGTCTTGCGACGTTTCAATTCGGCGGCCACATCCAGGCCGGTCATCTCCGGCATTTCAATGTCGGTGATGAAGACATCGGGCTTGTGCTCCAAGACTGCACGTAGGGCTTCTTTACCGTTGCGCGATCGGGCCACGACGCCGATGTCGCCTTCAATCTCGAGCAGCGCGGCGAGCGCGCCCAGAACCATGCCTTGATCTTCCGCGATTACCACGCGGATCGTCTTGCGCACACTTTTAGAGGCTACGGTCAACGGACTCGCCCTTCTTTGTCGCGGGATCGACGGGAAACTCGATGGTGAGACGGGTTCCGGGATTGGTCTCCCGCTGCAGAGTGCCGCCGAGGGCCTCGATGCGCTCGCGCATTCCACGCAAGCCGTTGCCTTCGATGTCGCCACCGCCGCGGCCGTCGTCTTGAATTTCAAAGCGGCAGGTTCCATTGACTGGCGTCAGCCGCAGCAGGCAATTTCGCGCTCCAGCGTGCCGCACAACGTTGGTGACGGCCTCGCGCACCACCAAGGCCACCACACTCTCCTGTACAGGCGTGAGACTAACCTCGGCCGACTCAGACTTCACTTTCACGCCAGCGGTTTCGAGAGTCGCCTGAGCCTGTTTGAGTTCCGCCTCAAGGCTGTAGCCTCGATAACCGCGAATGGTGGTTCGCACTTCAGCCAGCGCCTCCCGGGAAGTCTTCTCCACGTCGGCAATCTCTGCCTTGGCACGCTGAGGATCGCGGTCGATGAGTTTTCCAGCCAATTCCGATTTCAAGATGATCACAGACAGGGTATGACCGAGCACGTCATGCAAATCGCGGGCAATCCGCTCCCGCTCCGCAACCTTGGCCAGATGCTCAATTTCATCGTTGGCCGTTTTCAGCCGGTAGTACATGCGGGTGCGCTGCGCGAAGTAAATGTTGGTGCCGCCCACCACTACCGATAGGCCGACGGCATAGAACGCAAACCAACCCGACAGGTGGAGAAGCCAGGTCTCGAGGCCTACGATCGCCACAATCGCCGCGATCAATGCCAGTACACTCAGCTCGGTTTCCACGATGTAAGGCAGCAGAGCGGCGGCGAAAATGAAGAAGCAGGAGGCACCGTTGTTAAAGGGAGAGTACAAAGTGCCAACGACGACCAGCGCCCCGAGGCCGGCCAATTGCCAGGGCCTACGATCGGTCCAAAGCACGCCCAGATAAAGTGCCAGGAAGATGACGGTACCCAACACGGTAAGCAGCCATTGCTTCCGGCTGGTGTGCTCAAAAATCGGCTGCAGCCAGAAGAAGCCGAAGTATGCCAGGGGCATGTAGAAGGCCCAACCGTGCTCCGTCTTGTTGGTCACGATTTTCATCTTCAGCTCTAGGCTACCGCTTTTCACCGTCACGCGTCAGCTTGGTGTGGGTGTTTCCCGACCACACCATGGCGCGCGCCAATAGCAGAGAGATAGGTATCACCACCGCCAGCAAACTCATCCGGCCCTGGAACAAAAGTAAAAGCACTGCCAGCAGGACCAGAGTCCAAGTTGCCACAGTGCACATTTTCGTTTGCATCGCAGACTCCTTCTTTCCTTAGCCGTAACTCTTGCCCTCGTCGCGCTGGAAGCCGACCCGGGCTACGCCCAGGCAAATCAGAGTGAATCCGATCAGGACCTCCCAATGGGTCGCAACTTGGCTCGTGCTGTCCACCGCCGACCACGCCCAGCGCCAGTTGTGACAGATGATACGGAGGCAGAAGGTGAGCGAAGTCGCGCAGCAGCTTGGGCAGAAACATCAACGGAACCCAGAGGCCGGAGCAGAATGACAAGGGCAAATAGAACAGGTTGATAATCGGTGCGGCGGAGGTGGGGCCGGCAAAGTATCCGATGGCCAGTCCCATGGCGCAGAAGGGAAGGGAGCCGACAATCAGAAGTCCGAGCAGCTTCAGAGTTTCCGGAGCCGAGAGGTGAACGCCGCCGAGAGTGACTCCCAGCGCGAACAGCAGCAGCACCACGGCCGTGCTGAAGATCATGCTCATGGCCACTTTTGCGGCGAAGTAGGCGAATGGCGGCATGGGGCTGGCGCGTTTTACCTGCAGCCATCCCAGGCCGCGCTCGGTGGCTAGTCCTGCGGCCGTTCCGAAAAGCGATGCCCCCATTACTCCGAAGGTGCCGTAGGTGGCGATCAGGTAGGTGGCAAAGTGCGTGCCGTTAACCGCTGCTTCCTTGGGGTTCAGCACCAGGCCGAACAGTATGTAGAACATGACGGGGAAGCCGATGGTTGAGAGCGAGAAGGCTCGCATGCGCAATCGGGTGAGGAACTCGAACTTGATTTCCTTCGCGTAGATGGCCAGGGTCTTGCCCATGGGCCGTGTCAAGACGGGCTGATGGATTGTGGTTGCAGCGGTTGCCATTTTCATTGCCTCCCTGGAGCTGATGCATTCCCGTTTTGGGTGAGCGCGAGAAAAGCCTCTTCCAGGCCGGCGCCGACTACCTCGATGCCCCTTACCGCGGAATCGCGGTGCAGCAACTCGCGCAGTACCGGTTCGGCTTCGACTACCCGGATCTCGTAAATGTCGCGGTCTTTACGTACTTCGGCGACGCCAGGAAACGCGCGAATGGTTTCGATGTGCAGGCTGCTGACGCAGCGGATGCGGCGTCCGCAGGTCTTGGCTTTGATCTCGGAGGGTGTGCCTTCGGCAATGATTTCGCCGCGATTGATGACGGCGACGCGATCGGCCAGCGCGTCCGCCTCCTCCAGATAGTGGGTGGTGAGCAGGATGGTCTTGCCGCGCTCCACCAGTTTGCGAATCTGCTCCCACAAGAGTCTGCGGGCCTCGACGTCGAGACCTACGGTGGGTTCGTCGAGGAACAAAATGTCGGGATCGCCGCACAGGGCCAGGGCGAACAGGACTCGCTGCTTCTGTCCTCCGGAAAGTTCGCCGAAAGGACGGTTCTTGATCTCCTGCAAACCGGCGATGGCCAGAGTCTCAGGCCTGCGGCAGCGGCCGCGGATAGTAAGTAGGAGAACAGGTCGATGTGCTCGCGCACACGCAACGTCTCGGGAACCTTGGCAACCTGCAGCATGGCGCCAATCCGGGTGCGGACCTCGGCGTGAACCGGGTTTCCGCCGAAGACGCTCACTGACCCAGTCGTGGGCCGGGCTAGTCCCAGAAATAGCTTGACTGCTGTGGTCTTGCCGGCGCCGTTGGGTCCGAGCAACGCCAGCAGTTCGCCGGCACGCACGGAGAAGTCCAGGTTGCGCAGGGCCTGCACTTCACCAAAAGTCTTGCTGACCTGCCGCAGTTGGGCAACTACGGTCTGCGGACGGCTGGAGCTCTGTTGTGATTCCCGAATGTCTGGCATGGTGGCGAGCACTCTTGGGATCCTCCTGCCCGGTTGGAATCGCCGGGCAGGTTCATCTTCGGGGATCGCAGGCAGCGGGGCCAGTGGAGATCATCATCCATGGGCAGTGACAAATGTCATCTGATCATGGCCGTCCGGATAGTCGGCCCAAAACCGATATGACCATGGTATAATGACTATGATCTCGGAGCTCAAAGATGAGGACAATGGCGGCAGGTACTTTTAAGGTGCATTGCCTGGCGGTGATGGATGAAGTCCAGGCCAAGCGGGAAACCGTTGTCATCACCAAACACGGGAAGCCAGTGGCGAAGCTCGTCCCGGCTGACAAGAACACAGACGACATCTACAACTTCATGGCCGGAAAGGGCTCAATCACAGGCGATGTTGTTTCTCCCGCGCTATCGGACGAAGAGTGGGGCGAACTCAAGTGATACTGGTCGACACACATGTTGTGGCTTGGCTGGCTTTTGATCAAGGCCGGCTTTCCAAGAACGCCAAGGCTGCCATCAACCGTGCCCGCCAGGACGGGGACGGGTTGGCTATCTCCGATGTAACGCTGCTGGAGTTAACGACGCTCTTCGCCAAGGGACGCATCAGCCTTGACGTTAGCCTCGAAACTTTCCTCCGCGACGTCGAAACGCGGTTCATCATCCTGCCCATCAGCGGCCGCGCATGTGTCCGCGTCCTCGGCCTTCCAGCGTCGTATCCCAAGGATCCAGCGGACCGTATTATTGGAGCCACCGCTCTGGTGGAAGGCTTGTCTTTACTCACCGCGGACCGTGCCATCCAACGATCGCGGGTGGTTGACACGATTTGGTGAAGTCGCCACGATAGTGTTAGTTGCGACCTCGATGGCGTCACTGGGGTCATTTCAGCTCCGCGAATTCCTCACTTTCCCGCTCACAGGGTATAATCCCGTCTTTCATGCCGATGCGACCGGGTATTGAAGTGGCTGGCCTGAGCGATCTGGGTTGCCAGCGCGAAAACAACGAGGACAGCTACTGCTATTGGGAGCCGGCGAGCGATGCGGAATTTGCTCGCAAAGGCCGGCTGGCAGTGGTCGCCGATGGCATGGGCGGCCATGAAGGTGGCCAGGAGGCCAGCCGCATTGCGGTTGAGGCTATCCAGGAAACCTACGCCACCCGACCCATTAACGATCCCCAAACGCTGCTCACCGCCGGCTTTTACGAAGCTCACCAGCGCATTCAAAACTACGCCGTGACCCACTCCAAACTACGAGGAATGGGGACTACAGCTACAGCAGTTGTGATTCTGGCCAACCGTCTCTATTACGCGCATATCGGCGACAGCCGTCTGTACCGCGTCAACCAGGAAGGAATCACTCGCCTGAGCCACGATCATTCTTACGTGGGCCGGCTGGTCGAGAACGGCGTGATTACTCCGGAAGAAGCCGAAGGCCATCCGCAAAGAAACATCCTCACGGCGGCGTTGGGTGCGGGAGTCGAGATTGTTGTTGAAACTCCAGAGTCTCCCATCCCGTTGAAGGCCGGCGACTCCGTGGTGCTGTGCACGGACGGTCTCTGGGGTCAACTCACCGATCTGGAGTTGCAACGCACCGTATTGCAGAACCCACCCGCCACTGCCTGCCGCGCCCTGGTCAATCTCGCCAAGGAACGCGGAGGGCCGGATAACATCACCGTACAGGTATTGCAGGTGGAATAGCCCGCTGGTGCGGTGCAATCTTCTTTCATCTACGTGCATTTTCCTGCGCAGGTCAAGTTCCGCTCTCTGGTCGATGATCTTCTAAAGTATTCATGGATAACAATTTCCTTCTAGCTTGCGAACGCGTTGGATTGGCGAAGCGCGTGCTAATCCACTGCAAGTCAATAAACTCTATTAAAACGATAGAGTTTTATGGCATACTGCCAAGCCATGAAGATCTCGCAAAAAGGACTCTACGCGCTGCAGGCCATGATGATGTTGGCCCGCCACTATAACCAGGGGGCGATTCGCATTCGCGACATTGCCTACGAAGAAGCTCTGCCGGAGAAATTCCTGGAACTGATTCTGCTGGAACTGAAGAATGCCCGCATCGTGGAAAGTGCACGCGGCGCCAAGGGTGGGTACCAGTTGCGACGACCGCCATCCGATATCCGCTTGAGCGAGATTATCCGGCTGATTGATGGCCCGCTGGCGCCATTTGGCGACGCTGAGCAATTGCGCAGCCTGATCGATCGCGACGCCGAGCACCGCGCGCTCTATCAGATCTTTCTGGACGTGCGCGATGCCGCCGCCAAGATTCTGGAGCACACCACCCTGGCCGACATCGTGGGCCCGAAGTCACCAAGATCAAAGAAAAGCCGCAAGAAGAAAGACGATGCCAGTGTTTTGCCGATGGTAGTTCATGGGAACCCGAACCGGAGCAGAGATGAGTAGAGAATTCTTCTTGTGGTTGCTTTTGTCCTTGATGGCAGTTCCGGGTTTTGCGCAGACCGTAGTGCGAGTTGGCGCATTTCCCAACATCACGCATGCTCAGGCCATGGTGGGAAAAGCGAATGGAGCTTTCGAAAAAGCGCTGGGAGCGGAGGCCAAGATCGAGTGGACCAGTTTCAACGCCGGCCCTTCAGCCATCGAGGCATTGTTCTCCGGCGCCATCGATATGACCTATGTCGGACCGAATCCCACTATCAGCGGTTATTTGCGCTCGAACGGCGAAGCGGTGCGAGTCATTGCGGGCGCAGCCAGTGGTGGCGCGTCCTTGGTGGTGCGGAACGATTCGGGAATCAACAAGCCTGAGGACTTTCATGGCAAAAAAGTCGGCTCCCCCCAGTTGGGTAATACGCAGGACGTTGCGTTACGCGCCTGGTTGAAGGCGCATGGGATGAAGCCGACTGACAAAGGTGGCGACGTGCAGGTGATTCCTCTGGCAAATCCAGATCAGCTGACTATGTTTCTGCAAAAGCAGCTGGATGCCTCCTGGGCGCCAGAACCCTGGGCGACGCGCTTGATTCATGAAGGCAATGCTCATTTGTTTCTGGATGAGCGCGACTTGTGGCCGCAAGGACAGTTTGTCGTCACCAACCTCATTGTCAGCCCTAAGTTCCTGAGAGAGCATCCCGAGGTGGTGAAGAGGTGGCTGACCGCACACGTAGACCTCACGGACTGGATTAACGGCCATTCGCCGGAAGCCAAGAAGATTCTCAATCAGCAGATTCAAAAAGAAACCGGCAAAGCGCTCGCGCCTGCCGTGCTGGACGAGGCCTTCGGACGGCTGCAAATCACCTATGACCCGTTGCGCAGCTCTCTGTTGACTTCGGCGAAATCGGCTTTTGAAGCTGGTTTTCTAGGCAAGCAACTGCCGGATCTCTCCAGCTTGTACGACCTTGGTTTGCTCAACCAGGTATTGAAAGAAAAAGGGAAGCAGGCGATTCAATGACACCCAATCGCGCACAACAATCTATCGCCACCGGCGATCACCGCTGCCCGATTCGCCCGGCCCCGGCGCGCTGGAAAGCCAGCCCCGTACCACTGGTCGTGCCGCCACGTCACGCGAACAGGAATGGAATTCCCAAAGTATGCGCTAGACGGAATCTCGCTCAGCTACAAGACCAATGACGGATCACAGCTGCTGGCGCTGGACAACATCAATCTGAAGGTGAAACCCGGCGAATTTCTCTGCATTGTCGGACCGTCCGGTTGCGGCAAGTCCACGCTGCTGCACCTGATCGCAGGCTTGCAGGCGGCTACTTCAGGCAAGGTGCTGGTGGATGACAAGCGGGCCGAAGGCACTGGCACTGATCGCATTCTCATTTTCCAGGAGCTCGGCCTTTTCCCCTGGCTTACGGTCGGACAAAACGTTGAGTTCGGCATGAAGATGAAAGGCATCTCCAGGGCCGAGCGAAAAGATAAGACAGAATATTACCTTCGGCTAGTGCACCTGGGGCAGTTCAAGGACAGCTACACTCACCAGCTCTCCGGGGGAATGCGGCAACGGGTGGCACTGGCCCGGGCGCTGGCCTCGGAACCGGATGTGCTGCTGATGGACGAGCCCTTCGCGGCTCTCGACGCGCAAACCCGCGACTTGCTGCACGACGAATTGGAGCGCATCTGGTCGGAGACCGGCCGCACCATCATCTTTGTGACTCATAACGTGCGTGAAGCGGTGCGGTTGGGGGATCGGGTGGTGTTGTTCACCTTTCGTCCCGGACGGGTGAAACGTGAATTTCTCATTGACCTGCCACGGCCGCGGCATTTGGAAGACGTCACCGTGGCCAAGAGTGCCCGTGAGATTCTGAACGATCTGCGGGAAGAGATCAATAAGTCCCTGGAGGAGCAGTACGGCCATGAAGCGCTTCGCTAAACACGCGATCTTTTATTCGGTGCTGGTCGCAGTGTGGGTTGTTCTAGCCAAACTGAAAATCTGGCCGCCCTACGTCTTTCCGACTCCGCAGGGTGTGTTCGATTCACTGTGGGCCGGGTTCGCCGACCACAGCTTTTGGATCGCAATCGCGGTCAGCATGAAGCGTATGCTGCTGGGTTACAGCCTTTCGGTAGTGCTCGGAATGGTGCTGGGCCTGGGAGTGGCCAGCAACAAGTTTCTGGAAGAAACCATGGGAGGGCTGCTGGTCAGCTTACAGAGTCTGCCCAGCATTTGCTGGTTGCCGCTGGCGGTGCTGTGGTTTGGGCTGACAGAAAAAGCCATTCTGTTCGTTGTGGTGATGGGTTCTTTACTGTCAGTCACGATCGCGATGGAAACCGGGCGACAGCAGATGCCGAAGATCTACGGTATGGCCGGACGCAACCTAGGCGCCCGTGGCTTCAAACTGTTTTGGTATGTTCTGCTACCGGCGAGTTTGCCCTACATTCTCTCCGGCTTGAAGCAAGGGTGGGCTTTTGCCTGGCGTTCACTCATCTCCGGGGAAATGATTTTCGTCAGCCTTGGACTGGGGCAGTTGCTCATGATGGGCCGTGACTTGAATGACATGAGCCAGGTCATTGCCGTGATGATTTTGATTATCGCCATCGGGTATCTGGTCGATGGACTGGTTTTCAAGACCATCGAGCGCCGGTTGCAACACAAGTGGGGGCTGGCTCCGGCGGCCTAGGCTGTAGAGAGTCGCGGTTCCGCACAGTTCCCGGATTCAGAACTGAAAGGACGAGAGTTGGGGATGGCCATTCCATCAATACAAGTTAACAGATAGACATACTGTACATATACTGATATGAATCCTAGACCGAGGATCGCCGCAGTTTTTCGCAACATGGGAAGATGTCGCATGAAAACTCACAATTTGTGTGTAGTCCTATTCTTGCTCGCCAGTGTTTCTCTGTCCTGCGCCCAAACTATCACCGTCGCGGCCGCGTCCGATCTTCAGTTTGCATTTCAGGATGTAGCCACCCGTTTTGAGAAGAGCTCCGGCAAGCAAGTGAAGCTGATCTTCGGGTCCTCGGGCAACTTTTTTGCCCAGATCGAAAATGGCGCGCCCTTCGATTTGTTTTTCTCCGCAGACCTCGACTATGCCAAGAAGCTCGACACCGCTGGGCTTGCTGAGCCGGGGACGCTCTACGAGTATGCCACCGGCAAGATCGTGCTCTGGGCCCCCCAACAATCGCAGCTTGACCTTACGCGCGGTCTACGAGTGCTGCTCGATCCCGCTATCAAGAAAATCGCCATTGCTAATCCGGAACATGCGCCTTATGGACGTGCGGCAGTTGCTGCCTTGCGGCACGAAAATCTATACGACCAAGTGTCCAGCAAGTTCGTACTGGGGGAGAACATCTCTCAAACTGCGACTTTTGTCACATCCGGCAGTTCGGATATCGGTTTCGTAGCCCTGTCTTTGGCACTGGCGCCCGCTCTTAAAGACAAAGGGAAGTATGTAGAAATCCCGGCAGGCGATTATCCGCCGATCGAGCAGGCGGCATTGATTCTGAGATCGTCGCAACAAAAAGCGACTGCCCGCGAGTTTCTGGCTTTTGTGAAATCCCCCGAGGTTGTGGATTTGCTGAAGAAGTACGGGTTTTCGGTTCCGGCAAATGCCGGCACCGGCCCTTGAGTGTCTACCCAGGAGAAAATGATCATGAAATCGCTCGTCCCGTTCGTCGTTCTGGTCTTGGCAGTGACTGTCGCAGCGCAGACAGCGCCTAAAGCCAAGGCTGGTGCGAAAACCACAACCAAGACAACCGTCAGCGCGCAAGAAGTGCAGTCCTTGCGCGATGCACTGGCAGCACAACAACGCCAGACCGAGCAGCAAAACCGCCAACTCGAGCAATTGAGGTCGCAGGTACAGCAATTGCTCGATGCCACGCAGCAAGCCAATGCCAGCGCACAAAAAACCCAGAACAGCGTGGACCAGGCTCAAGGTGCGGCTACCCAGGCGCAGCAATCGGCAGCCGAAGCCCAGAAAATTGCGGATCAGGCGTCCTCCAAAGCCGCCGAAGCGACAACGGCGTTGGCCGCGGTCAGTACCCAGACCCAGGAAGAGAGCAAGCAGATCAGCGCCCTGCAATCGGTGCTAGGACGTTTCCGCTTTGGTGGGGATGTCCGAATACGCGGCGAGAGTTACGACCAACAGGGTGTACCCGACCGCAACCGGGCACGAGTTCGCGTCCGTTTCGGGATTGATGGCAAGTTGAATGAAGACTTTTTTGGTGGCTTCGCTCTTGCCACGGGCTCTTTGGGCGACCCTACCACCACCAACGAAACTCTGACCAATGCGTTTGATCGCAAAACCGTCGGATTGGATCGTGGATTCATCACCTACAACCCTGTGGCGCACTCGTGGCTTTCGCTTACGGGCGGTAAGTTTGCCTACACCTGGCAACGGACCTCAGCGACCTTCGATCCCGACCTGAACCCGGAAGGCTTCAACGAAAGAGTCTCTTTCAATTTCTCCGGGCCGGTCAAGAATGTCACGGCGCAGGCGATCGAACTTTTCTACAACGAAGCCAACGGTAAACCCGGCATTCCATCACAGGATTCCTACGCGCTTGGCGGTCAGGTCTCGGCGCGACTGCAGTTTGGACCCTGGACTGCCACACCCTCCATCTTGACCTTGAAGTGGAACCGTGCAGACGCACTGCTTGCGGAGAGTGCATTTGCTACCCAAGCCACCACTACCGGATTCCTTCCATCGGGCGCGACCAAGCCCACGACCGGGATTCCGATTCCCGGAGAGGGCCAGGGCTGCGCCAAGGGCAACGGCTTTCCCGCCTTTGCGCCGTGCGTTTTTGCTTCCAATGGCATGACCAACGCCACTTTCGTGGATTCAAAAGGTGTAGTCCACTTTGCCTCCGAGTTCAACTATGTGGATTTCATCCTCAACAACCAGGTGCAGGATGGGCTGCCTCGCTTTCCCATCAACCTGTTGGTGGAGTTCTTGGACAACCCAGACGCCATCGCGCATCCCCTGGATACCAAGGGCAACGTGATTGCCAGCCTGGGCAGCCAGAACAAGGAATACGGCTTTGACTTCAGTCTGGGCCAGACCAAGAACAAGAACGACCTGCAATTTGGATACTCCTGGTACCGTGAGGAGCAGGACGCTGCCATCGCATCATTCGTGGAGAGCGACCAGCGTGCCCCCACCAATATCCTGCAGAATCGCATCTACGCGCTGTGGAAATTGCGCGCCAACACGCTGGCCAGCTTCACCTGGTGGCGTGGTCGCGCGCTCAACACGAACCTCGAAAACAACGTTGCCTTGTTCAACAATTACAACGGCAGCGTTCCCACCATCACCAAGGCCGGACAGCAAGAGCCCTATTTGAACCGCTTGCAGTTCGACCTGATTTACGCGTTTTAGCACGAGGGGAAACCTGGCCACGGATTGGAACGGACCATTCTTGGCTCGTGAAAATCCGTGGCTGGTTTTGCTGGAATCTGTTTAAATGCGTAGTCGTCAGAGAAGGATTGACCCATGATCTCAAGGCGTGATTTTCTGAAAGGAGTCTCGGGAGCGGTGGCGGTGGCTGGCGCCATCCATCCGGTGCTTACGTGGGCCTCCGACGATTCTTTGGTGGTTGTACCCGGCAAAGACGGGATGATCGTCCGCTCCGCTCGCTTTGTTGACTTGGAAATGCCAGCTGAATTCTTCGATTCCTGGATTACACCTGTGCCGCACTTCTTCGTGCGCAATCACATGCACGAGCCGAGCACCCTCGATGCAGCCACCTGGGAACTAAAGATCAGTGGGGAAGTTGAGAGGCCACTGACCTTGACGCTTATCGAGTTACAGAAGATGGAATCACACGCGGTGACCAACACCTTGGAGTGTGCAGGAAATGGGCGGGCGTTTCACCATCCCCATGTGCCGGGCGTGCAGTGGCAGAGGGGTGCGGTCGGCACCGCCCGCTTCAGCGGCCCCCGGCTGCGGGACCTCTTACAGCGAGCCGGGGTGAAGTCCAGCGGGAAGACACGTCATGTTCCACGGTCTGGACGAAGTGCCCGGCAAAGTGCCCCCGTTCATCCGCAGCATTCCCATCGAGAAAGCCAGCGATGAAGATACCCTCATCGCCCTTCGCATGAACGGTGCTGAGCTCACCAAGCATCATGGTTTTCCTGCGCGCGCCCTGGTTCCGGGTTGGATCGGCGCAGCATCCTGCAAGTGGCTGAGCGAGATCAAGGTCCTCGACAAGGAGTTCGACGGGAATTTCATGAAGCCGGGATACCGCATGCCCAACCATCCCGTGAAGCCAGGTGATCCGCTGAATGTGGACGACAGTCACGTGGTCACAGCTCTCAACGTCAAGTCGGTGATCGCTGGTCCGGCAGATGATTGGACCTCACATTCGCGGTCCATTCACCTTCGAGGGGCGGCCTGGGCGGGGGAAGCGGACATCGTGAAGGTGGAAGTCTCGACCGACTCTGGCGCAACCTGGCAAGCCGCGAAATTGGGGCACGACCAGGCCAGGTACTCCTGGCGACTGTGGAGTCATAGTTGGAAGGCCCCCAGGGCTGGTGACTATACCATCCTGTCGCGTGCTGTTGACAGCGGCGGACGCACGCAGCCGGAGACGGCTGATTGGAATCCCAGCGGTTATTTGTATAACGCCTTTGATCAGGTGAAGATCCATGTGCAAGGTTAGTCTGCGATTGGCGATTCCCCTCCTGGCTCTATGTGGCCTGCCGCTTCTGCGTGCACAGTCTCCCGAACTGCCCGCGGGATCCCTGCAAGCTAAGATCACGACTGCGTGCACGGAGTGCCACGAGTCGCGCATCATCATCCAGCAACGTCTGAGCAAGGGCGCATGGACCAAAGAAGTGGACAAGATGATTAAGTGGGGCGCGCTGGTTGATCCTGCCGACCGCGAGGGCTTCATCGAATATCTGAGTGTGAACTTTCCTTCCGACAAAGCCCCGGAACCAGATGCCGCGTGTGGCCTCAACCAAGAAACGATAGGCCCTGGACGTTCTTTCTCATCGACGCCGGCCCGGTCATCGACCGGCGGACGAGTTTGTCGTCATGAGCGGGAAAAAAAAGGGCCGGACAAGCCGGCCCATATGGATTCCCATGCGGTTCACTTCACCAGGACGGTCACGGAGGGATGTGTCACGGTTGGCGCCTCGTTGATGATGTACACAGAGGAGCCGTTAGTCACGGCGACGGTGTTGGCGCCAAACGTTCCGGTTCCATCTGCTCCGAAGCTGTACGGTGTCGAAAGAACCATCTGGTTCTCAACCAGGAAAGGCGAAGCTGCAATGTTCATGTCCTTAGTCCCGGAGAAGTTGCTGGTGTTGACGTGGTAGGTTCCCGCCTGATTGATCACCGAATAATCGACGTCTTCTTCGGTACCAAGTGTGTAGTTGCCGCCGGCGGGACGCACGCTGGTTTGTGCCGACAAGATGCCCGACGTCGCCGGGAAGTCGTTGCCCGCAACCAAAGCGGTGACTCCGGGAACGCCCGTGACCAGATAACCCACGGGGGCGATGAACGTGCCAGTGAAGACGACTCGTCCGCTTGTGGAATCGACCGTGTACGTCCCTTGGACTCCCCATGCGGAAGCAGTACCAGCCTTGAACTGGAACAGCGTACCTCCGGTGATCGCACTGACGCCGTCGAAAGTGCCGGTGGCAATGCTGGCGACCGGAGTGTCGCTGACTGCCAAGCCGACGCCGTGGCCGATGTAGTTGCCCGAAAGCTGGGCGGCGGAGAAAGGACCGCCGGTCGCCAGGGCCTCGCCGCTGATGATAGGACTGGGCGGGATCGGGTCGGTAGAAGCAAACATCACCTCGGTGGAGTTAACGAGATAGAACACCAGGTTCAGGTGATAAGGCCCCCCGGAGAATGAAGCGGTTCCCCTGCCATTGGTGTCAGAATTGGTGAATGTGCCTGTCCCGCCGCTCAAATTGGAGCCGATTGCGCCGGCATCATCGTAGTCCAGCGTGAGATTCGAGAAGTTTCCGCCCGACGCGGAGAGGGAACCCACAACTCCGACGTGACCGGCAGCTGCATCGGCGCCGGTAAATAGGAATGCGTACATCCCACTAAGGCCGGTACTGAAGGTCGATGTGTCCTGAAGCCGGAGAATGCCCGATCCGCGGGTTCCGGTTCCGCTGTTGTCATCAAACTCCGCGATTTGTCCCTTGGTAAGTGCGCCCACGCCGTTGACTCCGCCCATGCCGTAGCGAAACGCAGTGGTGCCGCTGGCGGTGGTCAGATTCAAGCAGCCACGGTTGTCAGCGCCCAGAGTGTATGTTCCGCCAGTGATGGCGCCGCTCAGTGCACCGGTGGTGCGGTTGACATCTGCACTGCCGCCGGTAATGTTGCCATTTCCGTCCGGGATGAAGCTGCCAGCCATGACAACTGGACCGTTCAGGTCAAACGCCTTGATGAGAAAGGCATAGGGATTCGTCCCTAGTTTCGATTCGGCGCCGGCGCTGCAGCCGTGAACGTCGTTGATTTGAAGACTGAGGCCGCTCGAAACCGCCGACATCGTGAACGCGTCAGTCACCTGGAAGATAAGAGGGTTTATGGTTGGCGTGGTTGGTGTGCCGGTAATCGCACCCGTATTTGGATTGAATGATAGGCCTGCCGGCAGAGTGCCCGAACGCAACGACCACACGTAGGGCAATGTGCCGCCGTTCGCCTGCAAAGCGACAGAGTATGGGTTGCCGGCATTGTCCATCGGCAGGAACGCAGTTACAACAGCGGGCGCCGAAGCCGTTTTAATGCTGAGCTGAGCTGAAAGCACATTCACGCCATTCGTGTCGGTCACCTGGAAAACTAACGAACCGAAATTTCCTGAAGTGGTCGGAGTGCCGGTAATCATGCCGCCGGTGCTCAAAGATAGTCCTGCCGGTAGCGATCCCGACTTTAACGACCAAGCGTACGAACCGGTGCCCCCGGTAGCTTGCAAGGAAACGGAATATGCCGCTCCTACCTCGCTTGCGGGCAGGGAAGCGGTGACGACAGATGGCGCCGTGATGACTCGGATGCTGAAGCTCCCCGAGTCGGCGGTGTTCTGATTAGCGTCGGTCAGTCGAAAGATCAGCGAGGCTCCGGTTCCCGGGGTGGTGGGTATGCCCGTGAGTGCGCCGGTGTTGGGATTCAACGATAGGCCAGCAGGCAGCGTGCCCGACTTCAAAGACCATTTGTACGGCGTGGTACCGCCGGTTCCTTGTAAAGTGACGGAGTAGGGCGCGCCGACTTCACTTTCCGGCAGAATCGAGGTCGAAACTCGCGGCGCAGTAGGTTTGATTCGGATGCTCAACGCGCTGGAATCAGCAGTCGCATCATTGGCGTCGGCGATCTGAAAGACGATGGAACTGAAGGTGCCTTGTCCTGTGGGAGAGCCGGTGATGGTGCCGGTTCGGCTCAGCAACAGACCGGCAGGCAGAGATCCTGACTTCAAAGACCATGCATAAGGCTGTTTACCCCCGGTTGCCTGGAGATTGGCGACGTAGTCTGCACCTACGGTGCCGTTAGGAAGGGAAGCAGTCGTGACACTTGGAAGGGAAGTGCCTCCGCTGGTGTCGATGATGCTGCTGATCGCACCGCTTCCGCAAGCTGTCTGAAGCACCAAAAGAGAGAGACAACCAAGGAAAACCAGGGAAACGCCACGCCTCGTCATCGGATTGAATCACCTGAAATGGAATTTGGCACGATGGCCGCTGTGCTCCGAACCTTTCACGTTGGGGATCGAATCGGGGGACTGTCGAGGGAGTAAATACTGGAGGAAGTACCAGGGTGATTTTCCAAGGTCTGCAGACTTATGACAAGAGTAGGACGCCTTTGCTGGATAGAACCGAAGGCGAGGGAGTCTTTAGTCTCTACCGGCCCAGATGTGCCTTGCCCAATGGGGTGTTCGGTAAGGGGGTTCTACGTCATGGCCTTCTTGAACTGCCGGATAGAGACTTTAGTCCCTAAGAGCTTCAGCCCCTTGCGACGACACAGCGCAGCCGTTATCGTTGCGCCAGTTCGTAACGAGTAAATCCCCCTTTTAGCACACCCGAAATGATAGGGAAAACTACCCGGTACGCATGTGTAGATATTTGCATATTTGGCCCCGGAATTATTGCGACCGTCACCAAATGTACCCCCAGTGATGAAAGTTATTTGGCTTATTTTCATTTGTCTGTATGATTTTGTCCCCAGCCGCAACTGAACGACACCTGTGGCGGGGTGAGTGCTCTTCCCTCGTTGAAGAGAAGAGCTTTTAGGTTTGGTTTTCTTGCAATTACCGCTTCTGCGGGAGGGTGGTTGCGGGCGCGGGGGGGGGGACATTCTAGGGTCACTCAATGTGACTGAGAGGGCGGAGCTACATCGGTTGAGAACTACGATGTGGTTCCGGCATGACTGGGAAAGCCGGACCGCGCTGATGTCTTTACCGCAGGCAAGCATTGGGATAGCATCGCTAACGCAAAGGTGAGCGGCGGCAATGTGGTCTGAACCGGGCAAGATGCGCATCGCACTGTGCTTTTCGAACGATCAAGAATTCCTGGCATTGTGAGTAACTTGAGGAGAGCAATGAATAAAATGTGTCGATTTTCAGTTCCGGTTGCACTAGTGATCGTGGCTCTGTTGGCGGTCGGAACCGCGCAGACAGCGTCTCAGAATAACGCGTCTATTTCCAGTGTTAGTGGCACGCCATCGGCCGGCTCGGAGGTTAACAGCGTGCCTCAGTTCCAGGAGCGCGACGCGCGCTACCGGATGGTGTCGGGCGATGTCTTTGATGTGAGCTTCGACTTGAGCCCTGAGTTCAATCAGCAACAGATCACGGTGCAGCCCGACGGGTTCGTGACCTTCCGCGGAGTCGGAGACGTCAAGGTCGCAGGACTGACCATCCCACAGTTGCGTGAGACCATCCGCAACGCCTACAGCAAGACACTGCACGAACCGATCATTTCGATCACGCTGAGGGAATTTCAGAAGCCGTTTTTCATCGCCGATGGCCAACTTGGCCATCCCGGGCGGTACGAATTACATGGCCCGCTGACGCTGTCAGAAGGCATTGCCATGGCCGGTGGATTTCTGGAGACCTCGAAGCACTCGCAGGTGGTGCTGTACCGGCGGGTGAACGATCAATGGACTTCGGCTCAGATCATTAACGTGAAGAAGATGGAAGTCGATCGGAATATGGCGGAGGATCCGATCCTGCATCCCGGCGACATGTTGTTCGTACCCAAGAATCGCCTGTCCAAGGTCAAGCCCTTTATTCCGACCACTAACGTAGGCATGGCAGCGTACGCTGCCCAATATTAGGAACAGGGAGTCCGAAATTATGAACAACCAAGAGTTGATGCTACCGAGCGGTGCGCCACCTTCCAGCTTTACGCTGCGGGATCTGCTGGCCATCGCCTTCCGGCACAAACGAACGGCGATCGTCTGCTTTGCCGGCATTCTGCTGGGCACGGTCTTCGCTGTCTTAATGAACCCTTATCGCGCCTCGACCAAGTTCCTGGTGTCGCACGAACGCATGGATCCAGTGGTGACGTCGAAGCAGGACAGTCCCGAAATGCGTCCGCCGGATGTGTCGGAAGAGGAGATCAACTCGGAAATCGAAATTCTCAAGAGTGGAGACGTTGCGCGCCGCGTCGTCCTCGCAGTCGGTCTGGACAAGAAGAAATCGCTTTCCGAATACATTTTGGGGCCCGCCACCCCCGAGGAGCGAACGTCCAAGGCCGTTGATCGCCTGATGGGTGACCTCAAGATTGATCCGGTGAACAAGAGTCACGTGATCACGGCCACTTATACGTCGTCTAATCCCAAGCTGGCTTCGCAGGTTCTGCATGCACTGGGCGAGGCTTACATGCAACAACACAAGGATGTGTTCACGCCGCCAGGGCAGGTGGAGTTCTTCGACCGAGAGGCCCAGCGTTACAAGCAGGACCTGGCGACCGCGGAAGATGCAATCAAGAAGTTCGCGGAAGAACAGGGCGGAGTGGCACCTCACGTCGAGAGAGATATTGTGCTGCAAAAGCTGAGCGATTTCCGGTCGGTGTTGCAGCAAACCAAGGCTGATCTGGCCACCGCCGACGAGCGTATCAATTCGTTACGGAAACAGTCTGGAACGACGCCGGAACGACTGACGACCTCTACCTGGAAGGAAGATAACTTTCAGGTGTTGCAGGGGTTCAAGAACACGCTCATGACCCTGCAATTGAAGCGAACCGAGTACCTGATGAAGTACCAGGAGGACTATCCCCTGGTGCAAGAGGTTGACAAGGAGATTGCGCAAACCCAGGCCGCCATCGCTGCGGAAGAAAGCAAGCCCATCCGGCAGGAAACCACAGATCGCAACCCGACTTACGGGTGGATCAATGAGGAATTGGCGAAGACCGCGGCAGAACGCAGTGGTTTGCAAGCAAAGCTGGCAGCCACCGAGGCCACAGTCGAACACTACGAAGCGCAAGCTCGAGACCTGCAGGACAAGGGACTCACCGAGTCGGACCTGTACCGCACCATGAAGAACGACGAGGAGAACTACCTCCTGTATTTACACAAGAAGGAACAAGCTCGGATGACGGAGGCGTTGGATAACACCCGGATCGTGAACGTCTCAATTGCGGAGCAACCAGTCATCCCCACCGCGCCCTTCAATTCTCCGGTCTTGATCGTTTTGATCGGTACCTTGGTCGCGGCGACGCTGACCATGGGGGTCGTGTTCACTCAGGAATACCTTGATCCCTCATTCCGTACACCTACCGAAGTGGCCACCAGTTTGCCGATTCCGTTACTGGCGGCAGTCCCATACCGGCTTAATGGGTTTCACAGTAATGGAAACGGGCACGGATTGAACGGGGGCAGCCATGCGCGGTCCTCCGATGAGTCGATTTCGATGAACTCTTAACTCTGCTAAGCCGCAACCAGAATGGGTGGGTACCCGTTGTATTTTGGCGCAACGGGTTCCAGACCCTTCAAGAAGCAATCCAACCAGTCGTCAGCAGCAAGCACCACCTCGGCTAAACGGCCAAGAAAGGGTATTCGGGGCACCATGAGCAGAAACTTTGAACTCTTGAACCAGATGGGCAAGGCAGTTGCGTTCCAACCAGAAGCGGAGCCACGACCGGTCCCGGCGGCAGAAGTGTCCAGCTTTCTTCCGTCATTGCCAATCGATGGAATCGCACGTGACGAGATCACGAAACTGGTTCATCGAACCTTCCTTCTGGCGGGGGCCGAAGGACCGCGTCGCGTGGTCTTCACCTCCACGGAGTCGGGGAACGGGGGAACCTGGGTGTGTGCCCACGCGGGTGAGATGTTGGCGTCTCAGGTCAGCCGGTCGGTGTGCATCGTAGACTGCAATTTGCAGTCTCCCTCTCTGCATAAACAATTCATGATAGAGAATCACCATGGACTGGCGGATGCATTGCAGGGAGATGGTCCGGTGCGCCAATATGCAACCCACCTGCGACACAATCTCTGGCTGGTGAGCTGCGGTGCATCCAGCGAAAGCGCGCTCGGGCTTCTGACTTCGGATCGTATGCGCCGGCGGGTCGCAGAACTGAGCGCTGAATTCGACTACGTCCTTTTCGATGTATCGCCGCTTAACTCTTCAAACCACGGCGTCATCCTGGGACACCTGACGGACGGTGTGGTGATCGTGCTCAAAGCGCACGCTTCCCGTCGCGACACTACCCGGGATACGATTCAAGGGCTGCAAGCCTCAAAAGTGAAAGTGCTGGGGGCAGTATTGAATCAACGAACCTTTCCGATTCCAGAGAGAATCTACAACCGCCTATAGTGCCAGCATCGCAAATGTGGGCGGGGTGAGCCGCGATTCTTCCATCCCACCCATACGCAGCGCGCCGCCACCTTCCTTCGTTCTCATTGATGGTTTGCCAAGGGCGGACCATTCAGTTGTCACCGATCATCTTCCTTGATCCCAAGAACGCGGGCTCCCCAACATTAGCTGTTTGAGAGGACTTCCGGATGGGCACGTTGAAAGGCCAAGTACTAAGCAGCATTACCAAGCTTTGTGACTTGGTCCTCCTGATCGCTTCTTTTCTAGTCGCCACCCTGCCCCATGTCCGGGCCACCGGTTCAGTCTCACTTGCACAGTTCCTCCAGTTCAGGATCAGGCTGGTCGATCTAGTTATTTTCTCCGCCCTTCTAGGAACCTGGCAGATCATCTTCGGTCTCCTCGGACTCTACGGGTCCAAGCGGCTGACCAGCCGTAAGAGTGAAGCCCTGGACGCGGCCAAAGCTACTACACTGTGCGCTGGGGTCCTGGCGCTCGCCTCCTTCCTGCTCAACTTCCAGTGGGTCACGTCGAGTTTCGTACTGACCTTCTGGGTCTGCAGCACCATCCTGGTCGTCTTCACGCGCATGGCGGTTCGAACCTGGCTCCGGCGGGTACGGATGCACGGACGTGACTCGCGCAACATGCTGATCGTTGGTTCCAATCCGCGCGCCATTGCGTTTGCTAAAACCATCCAGTCAAAGCCAGAACTTGGTTATCGCATCCTGGGCTTTGCCGACGTGGAATGGAGTGGTATTGGCGCACTTCAAGATCATGGCTGGCGTGTGGTCTGCGATTTCGACAACCTGAACTCATTCGTTCGCCGCAGCGTCGTGGACGAAGTCGTACTCACGGTACCGATGCGTTCGTTTCATGACGTTGCTTCCGATGTCGTCGCCATGTGCGAGCAGCAGGGCATTGTGGTGCGGGTGCTTTCCGATTTATTTAACCTGAAGCACAAACCGGCAAAAACAGAAGAGTTCGAGGGTTCTCCGGTTATCACGCACTACAGCGGGATGGTTGAGGGCTGGCCAACAACCATCAAGCGTTTCATTGACTTCATGCTGTCGCTGGTGCTGCTGATTCTAGTGGCGCCGGTGCTGGTGCTGACGGCGATCTTCATCAAACTTACGTCTCCCGGCCCAGTCTTCTTCATACAGAAGAGAATCGGCCTGAACAAGCGAGTCTTCCACATCTACAAGTTCCGGACGATGGTACTCGATGCAGAGAAGAGATTGCGGGACGTGGAACACTTGAACGAAGTCTCCGGGCCGGTTTTCAAGATCAAGAATGACCCTCGCATCACCCCGATTGGCAAGTTTTTGCGTAAGACCAGCATCGACGAACTCCCGCAGCTCTTCAATATCTTGAACGGCGACATGAGCCTGGTTGGTCCACGTCCGCTGCAACTGCGTGATTATGAGCTCCTCACGGAGGCAGGTGAGGACTGGCAACGCTGCCGGTTCAGCGTTCGGCCGGGGATTACCTGTTTGTGGCAGGTGAGCGGCCGCAGTTCTCTGCCTTTTCACAAGTGGATGGAGCTCGATCTGCAATACGTGCGCAATTGGTCACTTTGGCTGGATATGCAGATCCTGGCAAAGACGATTCCGGCGGTTTTCCGGGGAATCGGCGCAGCCTGATGTTTTCGAACGAAGCGAATTTGGTGGAAGGAACTAGTCCGCAGGCGAAGCTGCAATCATTTCCAACCATGACTGAAGCTGAGAGGCAACCACTCCCGCTCGCCGCGAACCAGAGTGACTATCCTTGCGGACAATGTCTCCACCAGTTGATCGAAGAGCAGACCGAGAATCATTCGCAACAGATTGCGCTGATCGGATCCAGTCAGCGGCTGACGTACCGCGAATTCAACGCACGTGCCAACCAGTTGGCCCATTATCTGCGCAGCCGCGGAGTGGGACGCGGCCAGCGAGTTGGAATTTGTCTCGAGTCTTCGCCTGAACTCGCAGTCGCGGTGTTGGCAGTGCTGAAGTCGGGAGCGGCATGCGTTCCCCTCGACCCCAACTATCCCAAGGATCGCCTGAAGTACATGCTGGATGACAGCCAGGCGCGGGTAGTGATTACCGATACAGGTAGACTCCCGGCGGCGGTTCCCGAGGGCTGCGAAGTGATTCTCATGGCCGACACGATGAGTGCCGTGTCGAGCCAGTCGCAGACGAATCCGGACATTGACGTCACTCCAGAGGACGTCGCCTACGTGGTCTATACATCGGGTTCAACGGGAAAGCCGCGGGGTGTCCTGCTCACTCACGCGGGGTTGGCGAACTACAACACCCATGCGGCGCGCATGTATGCCATTACACCGAAAGATCGGGTGCTGCAATTTTGCTCTATTAGTTTCGATATCGCGATCGAGGAAATGTTCATCACCTGGCTCAGCGGAGCCACTCTGGTTCTGAAGACCAAGGATATGCCGCTGGCGGTTGCGGATTTCTTGTCGTGGACAGAGCGACAGCGCATTACTGTTCTGGATTTGCCGACTGCCTACTGGCATGAATGGGTTCATGAATTTTCTCAACTGGAAAAGGTAATTCCGGCTGGCTTGCGGCTGGTCATCGTGGGGGGAGAGAAGCCGTCTTCGCAGGCCTATGCGAAGTGGTTGAATTCGGCGGCGAAGAGCGTTCGGTGGATCAATACCTACGGGCCGACAGAAACCAGCATCTGTGCCACTGCGTTCGAGCCACAATACGAAGCAGGCGCCGCAATTCCTGAGAATATTCCGATTGGCCGTGCGCTGGCGAATGTTCAGGTTCACCTGCTTGATGCCGATCTCAATCCGGTTCCGCTTGGAGTTCCGGGCGAGCTACATGTGGGCGGAGTTGGAGTCGCGTGTGGTTACCTCAATCGCCCGGAGTTGACTGCGGAGAAATTTATTCGCGACCCGTTTTCTTCGCGTCCCGAAGCCCGGTTGTACAAAACCGGTGACTTGGCCCGATGTTTGCCCTCTGGCGACATCGAGTTTCTGGGCCGGGTGGATGATCAAGTTAAAATCCGCGGTTTTCGGGTTGAACTTGGCGAAGTGGAAACCCTGCTGGCCAAGTACCCGGACATTCGTGATGCGGCGGTAGTAGCAAAAGAGGATCCAAGCGGCGGCAAACAATTGGTGGCGTATTTCACAGCCATCCAGGGATCGAAGCCTGTTGTGGCTGACATTCGCCGCTACCTGCAGGAGCAGTTGCCGGACTACATGGTCCCATCCGCCTTTGTTGGATTGCCGGCCATGCCGCTGACCCCTAACGGCAAAGTTAACCGACGTGAACTGCCCGCACCACAGTTTGAGGCGGCGTCCGAAACGTTTGCGATTGCGAAAGACTCATTGCAAGCGCAATTGGTAAAGATCTGGGAAGAGGTGCTGGACAAGCGCCCGATCGGCATCGGTGATAACTTCTTCGAGTTAGGCGGCCATTCCTTGCTGGCGGCCAGACTGATGCATCGTACGGGGCAGGCGCTGGACAAGACTTTGCCGCTCGCCATGCTTTTTCACGCGCCCACCATTGAGCAACTGGCAACAGTGCTGCGTAAGGACGAATGGTCCCAACATTGGTCGTCGCTTGTACCGATCCAAGCCTCGGGAACACAACCTGCGTTCTTCTGTATCCACGGAGTGGGTGGAAACGTCGTGGGGTTCAATCGCCTGGGACGGCACATGGCGCCCGACTATCCTTTTTACGGCTTGCAGTCACAAGGTCTGGATGGAAAGAGCCCGTGCCTGACCAGCATTGAGGCGATGGCCTCGCACTACATCTCAGAAATGCGCAGCGTGCAGCCCCACGGACCCTATTTTTTGGGTGGCTTCTCTTTCGGGGGACTGGTCGGCTACGAGATCGCACAGCAACTTCGCGCCGCAGGCGAAGAGGTGGCATTGCTGGTACTGTTCGATACCTATCCGGGTGACGTGAAAGCTGGAACAGTTTCCTTGTTGAGAGTGCTGCTCAAGCCGTCACGGAAACACTGGCTGCATGATGTGCCCAGGGCGTTGGGAAAGAAGATTCGACGGACCTGGCGTGGCTTGCACGTCCCCAAGTCACTCTGGGATGTTCACAATGCAAATCGTGCAGCGGCATCGAAATATGTTTTGCAGCCGTATCCAGGTAAGGTGACGCTGGTGCGAGCGACGGAGAAACCCTTGGAAGGCTCGTTCGATCCGCACGCCTTGTGGAAGGATCTGGCCGGGAGCCTGGTAGTTCATGAGATTGCGAGCGATCACTACGACATCTTGCTGGAACCGCGAGTCCAACAGTTGTCAGATCGTTTGCGGGACTGGATTGGCACCGCAAAGTCCGAATATGAAAATGCCGACGCCAGCCTGCAGGCGTCTGGGTTAGCCTCCTGAATTCTCACAATCAACTAAGCCAGAGAGATCAAGTTTGCCAGAAATAGACATTCAGGAAGTTGAGACGTTGGCTGAACAAAGCCCCGCGGCGGGACGGTTTGCGACTGTCCTGGAGCGCATCTTTCCGTCCCGACTTCTTGGCATCAGCCACGAGACCGTGATGTCACGGTTCGTGCCCTGGCTTCACAAGGGAGGCTGCGCCGTGCTTGACCAGGCGCTGATTTCCGGTTCGAACTTTGTTGTGAGCATCCTGCTTGCCCGATGGTTGGTTCCAGAGCAGTACGGGGCCTATGCAGTTGCGTTCGGATTCTTCATTCTGCTGTCGCTGGTTTATGGCTCTCTCGTGTTGGAGCCGATGGCGGTATTCGGAGGGTCATCCTACCGCGAGGGCCTGCGGGGATACCTGGGCTCGTTGATCTGGATTCATGTGGCAATGTCGCTGGCGATTGCTGCGGCATTTGGTCTAAGCGCATTCACCGCCTGGAAGGTTGCGCCGACCGGCGGTCTAGGCGGGGCTCTGGCGGGCGTGACTATCGCTTCCCCCTGCGTTTTGCTGTTTTGGCTGGCTCGGCGCACCTTCTATCTGGAGCTATCGCCGGCAAAGGCCGCAGTCGGGGCGCTGATCTACTTCACCATCAGCCTGGGCTTACTGTTTGTAGTGTACCGGCGAGGATTGCTCTCACCGTTCAGCGCCTTTGTGTTACTCGGGATAGCGGCTCTGGGCACTGGATCCTATCTTTTGGTTCGGTTGAGGAAGGAACTTCGCCCTGGCACTTTCGATCATCCTGTCGGCGAGGTCTGGGGCCGTCATTGGCGCTACGGGCGCTGGGCGTTGCTGAGCTGCGTAGCCAGTTGGATTCCTGCCAACATTTACTACCCGTTGTTGGGATCGTTCAGAACCATGGCGCAGTCCGGACAGTTGAAGGCATTGATGAACTTCACCTTGCCAGTCGAGCAAGTAAAACTCGCGCTCGGGTTGCTTTTCTTGCCATATGCAGCTTCCGTGATCGGACGGGAAGGGAAGGCCAGTGCTGGGGCCTTAAGCCGAAGAATGACACTGGTTGCAGTGGGGGTTGCCATCGCATATTGGGCGGCCATCTTCTGGCTGCGGGGACCGGCATTTCACGCGCTTTACTCTGGACGCTATCTTGAAGTTGCCCACCTGTTGCCAATCGTGGCGCTGGGCTCGATCGCCTGGTGCGGCAGTTTTGGTTCGGCGATCGCTTTGCGGGCAATGGAGTCTCCTTCTTCGGTGTTTGTGGCTTTTGCGCTCTCGACGGCCGCCTCTCTGATTATCGGGATTCCAGCCACTTGGTTTTACGGGCTCTCTGGAGCTATTTGGGGCACGAATGTGTCTGACCTGCTCTCCTGGGTGTTTCTGGTATGGATCCTGCGCCGCAAGATGATTGGGCGTTCGCTCGGAATCGAACGGTTTGCAGGTTGGCGCGGGAGGCAGGATGTAAGTGTCGTCGAGGGAGTTTCCGAGTAATCCTAAAACGTCGCGAAAGTACAGATGCTCGGCTGATGGACGTGGCGACGTAATTTTGAAAAGGACGGAATAATGACTAAGAAATTTCACGATTTCGAACTACCAAAGCGCGGACTCTATTCCAAGCAGAGGAGTAAGCCGACAAGTGCCTATCGCAAGCTGCGCCGGAGGTTGTCCAGAACTGCGCTGCGTGCTCCCCTTATCTGGCTGCGACATCATGGATTCCGCCCATCCGACGTTTTTCTTGGATCCTATCCGCGGTCAGGAACCACATGGTCGCGGTTTGTGCTGCTGGAAATCCTCACCGGCCACGAGGGTGGGTTCGATGAAGTGAACGGTATGTTACATGGAGTCGGCAATCAGGCGACCGGAGCCCGTGTGCTTCCCGGTGGCGGCCGTTTGCTGGCAACCCACGAGCAGTACCAGAAGCAGTATCACAAGGCCGTCTACCTGGTGCGGGATGTGAGAGATGTAATCCTCTCGGAATTTGCATACACAACAGCGCTGGAGTTTTTCAAAGGGGATCTGGACGCGTTCATCTCCGATTTCCTGCGCAAGAAAGTGAATCCTTTCGGGCCGTGGCAGAAACATGTCAGCTCCTGGTTGGACTCTCCTATTGCCGGCACTCCTAATCTCTTGAAAGTTCACTTCGAGGAGTTACGCAAGAATCCGCTGGAAGGATTTACGCGGGTTGCAAACTTTCTGGGCGTAGATAGTGACTCGGCCCTGATTCAGCGCGCGATTGAGCACAACTCACTGGCCAAAATGAAAGAGAAGGAACGGGTTGCGCCACAGCGGGCTTCCGTAAAGGGCCAGTTTGTGCGTAAGGGTGAGGTGCAGGGCTGGCGCGCGAAACTGACCGCCGAGCAGCTGCAATTCATCGCGAAACATGCAGGCGAGGTTTTGCATCGGCTCGGGTATCCACTCTCCAGCGAAGAGGCGGAGGGGGAACGTGTTCTGCAAGTGTTGTCGAGATAGGCGAGGGAGATAAGGAATGCGCGGTAACATGACCAGTCGTTCGGCAAAGGGTTGGTTTTCGTGGAGCGTGATTGCGGGAATCGTCCTGGCGACGGCGTTTGGAATTTTCTTCATGCCCATATTGCCGGCGGTTTCCTTCGATGACGGAACCGTCCCCATTCTTGCCGATGCGGGCTTGTTCTTTATTCTGCTTTGCATCGTTGTCGGCACTGCAATCGTGAAAGAGCTGGACACGCGACAGATGATGTTTCGACTAGCACTCACCATCTGGTGGATGCTGCTGGTTGACGAGGTACTCTTCAGCCGCGTGAATACCAGCTTTAGCATGGGCAAAGGGCAGTTTTCGTTGTACGCATATGCGGAAGGTGCAATGTGGCTGGTGTGTGGGGCAGTGCTATTGATCTTAACCTTACGCAAGCCAGGATATCTGCTGCAACTGTTCAAGGGCACCTCTAAGTGGGTAACGTTCTTCGTGATGCTTTGCCTGATTTCGATCGCCTGGGCGCCGGGTCCGGCCTATGCCCTGGCATGGGGCTTCAAGCTGACACTGGCGATCTGCCTGCTGCAATTCTGCGCCAGCCTGATCGAAGACATCTCTGACATTCAGTTGTTTCTGAAAGTGACTGCCGTGGCATTCGTGTTCTTGACGGTGCTGCCCGTCTACTATGCTACCAAGGATCCAGATGGATTCTGGTTTGAAGGCAGACTCAATGCCGATCCTGACCTGTTGAGCCCTTTGGCAGCCTCGCTGATGGTGTTCTCGATGATGTTGTATGCGATTACCAAAAAGCGTCAGTGGGTAGTCACTGGGGTTGTCGGCGCGGTAATCATGCTGCTGGGCTTCGGGAAGGCGGGGGTCATCGGAGGCTTTGTTGCGGCGGGCATTTTCATGCTCCTGCAGAAAAGGGTGGTGCGCAGTCTGGGTCTGCTGATGGGTCTCGGCGTTCTGGCGATGTTCATCATTTCGATCACGCCTTTGGGTAATTATCTGCAGACCTACCGCGGCGGTTCTACCCTGACCGGACGAACCGTAATCTGGGGCTACGCTCTTACCGCCGTCAAGCAGACTCCAATCCTGGGGCGCGGTTATCTAGGTACGTACTTTTCATGGGAGAACACGAGCGGGTTGGCGCGCGGGGCGGTTCACCTCCACAATGGCTTCCTGGAGGTCTTATACAACAATGGCGTGCTGGGCGAATTGTTGCTGCTCACCATCCACTTCATGATGCTGCGCAACATTTTCAGTTCGATGAAAACCTGCAAGATCCTGCGGAACCTGCGGCCGTTCAGTGAGCAAGCCTGGCACGCCTATCTGCTCACCATCGGAATGCTGGCCTTGTACGTCCATACTTTTCTGCAGGGATTGCTGGGCGGGCATTTTGGCGGCAGATGTATGAGTCCGTACATGCTGTGGCTTGCGTTGGCCATGCTCACAGCAGCTACCCGCCGTGTCACCGAAATTATGCTGCAACAAGCAATGCGTACCCGGGAACCACTCTTTTCTGTGGCCGACCTGGACACATTGCAACTGGTGCCTGCACAAAACTAAGCCGAGGCTAAGGAGAGATCCAGCATCGGTCGGACATTCAATGAAGATTGCGTTGGTCCACAATACGTACCTGGAGCAGGGCGGGGAAGATGTCGTCTTCTGGCAAGAGCGCCGCTTGCTGCAAGAAGGCGGTCACCAGGTGCTGCAATACCAGCGCTTTAACCACGAAATGGAGCAGTATTCAGCCGCGCGCCGCCTGACCATCATTGGACGCACGGTGTGGGCGTCCGATTCCTATCGCGATTTCACACAACTGCTGCGGCAGAACCGGCCGGACATTGTGCATGTGCATAACACGTTCCCGTTGATCTCGCCCTCGATTCTGTGGGCTTGCCAAAGGGAGCGAGTACCAGTCGTGCATACCCTGCACAACTACCGATTGCTGTGCCCGGGAGCAAACTTTATCCGCGATGGAAAACCGTGCGAGGATTGCACCCATGGTAGCATTTGGCAATCGGTCGCGCACGGATGCTACCGGGGTTCACGTCCACAAACTGCGGCTGTGGCGCTGATGCTGTCCGTGCATCGCGCCAAGAAGACCTGGACGGAGGCTGTGGACCGTTATATCGTGCTCACAGAATTCGCGCGCAGCCGGTTCGTGAACGCGGGCTTTCCTCCAGAGAAGTTTTCGATCAAGCCCAACTGCGTCGATCCCGACCCGGGCAAGCGCACCGGTGAACCAACTTATGCTCTGTTTGTGGGACGCGTATCTGAAGAAAAGGGAGTTCCCACTTTACTCAAAGCATGGCGCCAACTGCCCCGGGATTTCAGCCTGCGAATCGTTGGCGACGGACCTTACAGTGCAGAACTCGAATCTGCAGTCAGAGCAGAGAGGCTTTCCAACATCAGTTTTACGGGACGCTTGCCACGGGAACGCGTGATCGAGGAGATGAAAGGCGCTCGCTTTCTGATTTTCCCCAGTCAGCTTTACGAGAACTTGCCATTGACCATCATCGAGGCGTTCGCTTGCGGGGTTCCGGTGCTGGCTTCAAAGTTGGGAGCCATGCAGGAAATCGTCAGCGACGGCCGTACCGGATTTTTCTTTCAGCCGGGCGACGCCGACGACCTCGCTCGGGTGGCGCGACACGCCTGGGAACAGCCGGAGCACATGCGGCGCCTCGGCGAACAAGCACGGAAGGAATACGAAAAAAAGTACACAGCCTCAGCCAATTATCTGCACTTAATGGATATCTACCATCAGGTGATTGCAGCGTACTCCCCCGAAGCCAAGGCAGTGTTCGCCGAAGACCTCGAGGGGGTGTCTTCTATGTAAATCGAATCCACGTACGGAGAAAGAAAATGGCACAGGAACCCCTCATCCGGCCAGCAGAAGATGTCTCCAAAGTCTTTTTTGCCCGTGAGTATTGGCGCTCTCACGGAGTTATGAAGTTCGTGCGGAGGTACACTCCGTTTTGGTGGCGTCGCATACTCCGCGCTCCTTACTTGATCGCGCTCGATGGCATGGATTGGGCGCGTGGCAAACACAACGAATTGGTTCCACCGCGCTACCTGAACTACGCGGGCTTTCGGGGATTTACGGAAGCGGGGCAGGAGCACCTGCGTTATTTCAAAGAGTTCTGCGGCCTGCAACCCGACCAGCGGGTGCTGGACCTGGGTTGCGGCATCGGCCGTATGGCAGTGCCGCTCACCGGGTATCTGACGACCGGTTCTTACGAGGGGCTGGACATTGTGCCCAGTGGTATCCGCTGGTGCCAGAAACACATTACCAGCAAGTATCCAAGGTTTCACTTTCAGGTCGCCGACATTCACAACAAACAATACAACCCAGGCGGCCGATTCAAACCCTCGGAATACCGGCTCCCGTTTCCGGACAAAGAATTCGATCTGGTGTTTCTGATATCGCTGTTCTCGCACCTGCTACCCACCGACATGGAACAGTACGTCTCTGAGATCTCACGCGTTCTTCGGCCGGGCGGGAAGTGCCTGATCACTCTTTTTCTGCTGGACGACGAAGCGCGACGAGGAGTGGCTGCTGGCAAGAGCGCGCTGCAATTTGTTTATGATCTTTCTGGCTGTTGGACCACCGATCCCGTCACTCCAGAAACCGCAGTCGCCTACGACGAATCCGCCATCGCGCCTTTGCTTCGGCGATACTCGCTTGCGACCGATCCCATTCGCTTGGGTGGGTGGAGCGGGAGAACCGATCACTTTACCTATGCCGACATCGTCACCGCAACGAAAACACCCGTGGAGGTAGCAAAAACCGCCTAGGATGAATGCCGCGCCTTATTCTTCGTCAGATCGTGATGCCTCACTCACTGACCGCTACGTGACGATCAGTGTAGATGACGGGTCTGCAGGTGACATGCGGACTGCCGAACTGCTCGACAAGCACGGCCTGCAGGCCACGTTCTACGTGCCGGCGCACAATCCCGAGCGTCCCGTCATCGCTCCGCCCCAGATCCGGGAATTGTCCCAGAGATTTGAGGTCGGTAGCCATACCTTGAACCACATGCCGTTGAAGTTTGTGTCTGACCAGAAGGCTTTTCAAGAGATTACGGAAGGCAAGAAATGGGCAGAGGACGTTCTGGGGAAACACGTGCATTCTTTCTGCTATCCGCGCGGGAAGTTCAATGGCACCACACCCCGCCTGGTGGAGAAAGCCGGTTTTTCGGGCGCACGCACTTCGCTCTTGAATCTCTACGAATTCCCCCGCAACCGCTTCCTGTGGGGAGTCAGTACTCTCGCGTATCCGCTCAGCAAGGTGATACACGTCCGGCATGCTCTTCTTGAAGGAAACTTTGCCGGAATGCGGAATTTTTTCGGCGAGTACAAGGCCTCGACAGATTGGAAGCAACACTTCACCCATGCCTTGGATCACGTCGAGAAACATGGCGGTATGGCGCATCTAATGCTCCATAGCTGGGAAATCGAGGAAATGGGAGAGTGGAACAAGCTGGACTCCGTACTTGAATCTGTTTCCCGCCGCGGCCTGGCGTCAGTGAGCAACGGCGACCTGTACCGGCTCTGGAGTTCCGCAAGAGTAGCTCCGGCAGCCATGACAGCACCGGTGGCCCGTCCGAAGTAATGGCCAGTCAATCGTTTAGGAAGTCTGCCGTCAAAGGCATTCCGCCGCGAAGGTTGATACTTTAGACTTACAGCAAAGTACCTATAGGAGGCTCATCGGCATCGCTGTAGATTGAGCCGCCTAAAGTCGGGCAAGGGTGCTTGTCTCCCAACACCTCCGCCGCAGACTCCGACTGCGCTCCGCGCCTGGCTTGATGGAGCTCTGATGAAGATCGCACAAGATTTGGATTTGGAGGTAAGAGTTTGAAGTCGTCAGTCCCCAACCCGACAGAAGGGAATTCGTTCCCTGCAATGAACGCGGAATCTTCGTCTAATCCGAAAGCATCCGGGAACGGAGATCTGCGGCACAATTTGCTGATAACTGACTTGGTCAAGGCCCGCAGCGAACGGATGCCCGACGGACCGGCACTGGTTTCAGCCAGCCAGACCCTGACTTATCGTGAACTGGAAGTTCGAGCGAATCGGCTCGCCCATCATCTGCGCAAGCTTGGAGTCGGCCCCGAGGTACTAGTTGGACTCTGTCTGGACCGTTCCCCGCTGATGGTGGTCGCAGCCCTGGCGATTCTGAAAGCAGGCGGAGCGTACATCCCGCTCGACCCGAATTATCCGGCGGAACGCCTGCGCTTCATGTTGGATGATGCTAAGGCGGCAGTCTTAATCGCACGTCAGGAGATCGGTGAGCGCATCGGCAGCGGGCGCTGTAAGACCCTGGATGTTGAGAAAAGGGCGCTTCAGATCTCTGATTACCCGGAAACCACACCAGAGGGGAGTGCCTCCGGAAATAATTTGGCGTATGTCATTTATACGTCGGGTTCGACGGGCCGTCCGAAGGGCGTCCAGATCACCCACCAAAGCCTTCTAAACCTGGTAGGGTGGCACCAGCGTGCCTTCGCAATTTCTTCGTCAGATCGTGCCAGCCAGGTAGCGAGCATTGGTTTCGATGCGGCTGTGTGGGAGATTTGGCCTAATCTGGCTGCCGGAAGTAGTGTGCACTTTCCTGATGAGGCTGTGCGTGTGGCTCCCGAGCCTTTGCGCGATTGGCTAGTGGCGGAGCGGATCACGGTCAGCTTCGTCCCGACTCCCCTGGCCGAGGCCCTCATTGCTTTGGAATGGCCGAGCGAGACCGCTCTCCGCCTTCTTCTGACCGGCGGGGATGCTTTACATCACTACCCTCCCGCACATCTGCCTTTTCAGCTGATCAACAATTATGGGCCGACAGAGTGCACGGTGGTCGCCACTTCTGGCCTGGTGGTTGCGGGCGGTCACGCGGATGGAGTTCCGCCCATCGGAAGGGCGATTGACGAATTCCAGATTTATATACTCGACGAGCACCTGCAGCCTGTTTCGAAGGGCGCCACCGGTGAGTTGCACATTGCGGGGCGCGGCGTAGGCCGGGGTTATATCAATCGCCCTGATCTCAACGCACAGAAGTTCATTGCCAATCCTTTCAGCCAAACACCCGGGGAGAGGATGTACAAGACCGGGGATTTGGCGCGTTATTTGCCCGATGGCCAGATCACGTTCGTAGGACGCATTGATGAGCAGATCAAAGTACGCGGCTATCGCATTGAGCCGGAGGAGATCGTCACTCTGTTGGATCGATGTTACGGTGTCGAAGCCAGCGTGGTGGTGGCCCGCGACGAAAACGGCGACACACGATTGATCGCGTATGTAGTGCCGGCAGCCGGGGTGAAGCTCGATCATGATTCCTTGCAGGCCTATCTGAAAAAGTACTTGCCCGACTACATGATCCCTGCCGCTTTTGTGCGAATCGACAAGTTGCCAATCGGTAGCAATGGAAAAATTGATCGCGCGATGCTGCCTGCGCCCACCGCGGAAAACACCAGTGAAGACAAAGTCCTGGTTGGTCCCTCTACGCCGGTCGAAGCCCGCGTAGTGGCAATTCTGGCGGAACTGCTGGGAGTCAAGAAGGTGGGTGTCCACGACAACTTCTTCTTCCTGGGAGGACACTCGCTGCTGGGCACGCAGTTGATTGCGCGGGCCCGCGACTCATTTGGCATCGAATTGCCGCTCCGCACCGTATTCGATTCACCGACCGCATCGCAACTCTCTGCCGAGATCGAGCGCATGCTGCGTCAGGCCCACAGCAGCGCCGCCGATTGATTTCCATGTCGACCCAACCAGTTGCCGGTACTGCTCGCGGGGATGCCTCCGCACCGCACCAATCCGTCTTGAGCCTGTACCAGTTGCTGGATCCGGAGGTCCTGGCAGATCCCTATCCCCTATATCATCGGTTGCGCAACGAGGACCCCGTGCACTGGGATCCTTTCCTGCACGCCTGGGTGGTGACACGCTACGAGGAAGTGGTTCGCGTGCTGCAGGATTTTTCTGCGAATCGCACCTTCACGCCGCAGCAATTGGAAGAGATGGGGCTTCCCCAACTGACTCCGATCGCACAAGTGATGGTAAAGCAGATGCTTTTTATGGACCCTCCCGCTCACACCCGGCTGCGGGGGTTGTGTTCACAAGCGTTCACGCCGCGCAGGGTAGAGATGCTGCGTTCCCGCATCCAGGAGATCGCTGACAGGCTGATCAGCGCCATGTTGTCCAGCGGGCGCATGGATGTGATCCGGGATTTTGCAGCACCATTGCCGGCCACTGTGACCGCGGAGATGCTGGGTGTACCCACCTCCGACCACGTGCAATTGAAGGCCTGGTCAGCCGATTTCGCCGAAATGCTGGGTAATTTTCAACACAACCCCGATCGCACACCGCGTGTGCTTCGTACGGTGCAGGAGATGACAGACTACTTCCGCGCGGCCATCGCGGCAGCTCGGGAGCACCCGGGAGAAGGGTTGATCCATCATCTGCTCATGGCAGAAGTGGACGGCAGTCGCTTGAGCGAGGAAGAGGTGATTGCCAACCTCATCGTCACCATGGTGGGAGGCCAGGAGACCACGACCAACCTGATCGGCAATGGACTGCTTACACTGCTGCGCAATCCCGAAGTCATGGGCCAGTTGCGGTTGGATCTGTCGTTGATTCCTTCCGCGGTGGAAGAACTCTTGCGTTATGAAAGCCCAAGCCAGCACACCGCGCGCATTGCCCCTGCCGATGTTGAACTCGGAGGCAAGAGCATCAAGCGCAAAGACGCGGTGATTGCGGTGATGGGGGCGGCCAACCGCGACCCGCAACGCTTTCCCGATCCCGACCGCCTGGACATTACCCGCAAAGACAATCGTCATGTGGCTTTCGGGGCCGGCGCACATTTCTGTTTTGGAGCTCCCTTGGCAAGAATGGAGGCGCAGATTGCTTTTTCGACTCTTTTGCGACGCCTGCCAGAATTGAAGCTGGAATCGGACTCCATGACGTGGCGGAATAATCTGGGCCTCAGAGGTCTCACTGCATTATGGGTGACCTGGTCGGACGGGTCCCAGAAAACAGCTAGGACTACGGCTTGAGTCCACAACTCACACAGAACGCGATGGGCCTGAAGGAGGCTGGCGCATGTCCACTCGACACTTGCGCGTCTGTGGGCTCTGTACCTGAACCGGCGCAGGCATATGCACCTGTGTCTTTTGCGCAGCAGCAAATCTGGGTGCATGCTCAGTTGGTTCCGGAAATACCGATCTATAACGAACCCATCACCATCCGCCGAAACGGGGTGCTGGATGTGCAGGTCTTGGAGCGCGTCTTAACGGAGATTGTTCGGCGTCACCAGGCGTGGAGAACCATCTTCCGCGCAGTGGGCGGAGAACCAGTTCAAATTGTGCAACCCGCTATGCCGGTTCGCTTGCGGGTTGCGGATCTGAGAGGCTTGCCAACCGGCGAGCGGGAATCAGAAGGACGGCGGCTGGCAGTTGAGGACGCGCTGCGGCCTTTCGATTTATCGCAAGGCCCATTGTTTCGGGCCTTGCTGGTGCATTTCAGCGACACCGAACACCGGCTGTTCCTGACCCTCCATCACATCATTTTTGATGGCTATTCGATTTACCGGGTACTGCTCCCCGAGTTGGCAAAACTCTACCAAGCGTTCGCAACCGGAAAATCGGCAGACCTTCCAGAGCTACCAACACAGTACCCCGAATTTGCGCGATGGGAACGAGGGTGGCTTCCACAAGGCGGTCGTCTGGTTTCGCAGCTGGCATACTGGAGGAAGCAGTTGGACGGAAATCCGTCCGTCCTGCAATTGCCAACCGATCAACCTCGTCCGCCGGTACAAAGCTTTCGAGGTGCCATTCAGCCAATAAGCTTCACCAGAGAGCTGCGCGATGCTCTGAAACTGTTGAGCCAACGCGAGGGCGCAACTCTTTTCATGGGAATGATCGCGGCGTTTGCCGTGCTGCTGTCGCGTTATTCGTCTTGTGAAGATGTCAGCATTGGGACGGTGAGCTCAGGGCGCAAGCGATCTGAACTGGAAGGGTTGCTGGGATATTTTCTGAATCCGGTGGTGTTGCGGAACAACCTCTCTGGGGACCCAACCTTTCGCGAACTCTTGCGACGGACCCGAGAGGTGACGCTGGATGCTCTCTCGAACGATGATGCGCCGTTTACCCAGGTTGTCAATGAGGTCCATCCCAACCGCAGCTTGAGTTTCAATCCGTTATTTCAGGCGCTTCTGACCCTGGAACCACCGATGTCTGAGAGTCAGGATGGATGGACCATAGCTTTGACACAGTCAGAAGTCGATACGGGACTTTCGAAGGTGGATTTGTGCCTGGAACTGGACGATCGTGCCTCCGGGCTAGTGGGGCGCTTTAAGTACAGCAGCGATCTGTTTCAGCCTGCAACCATTCTGCGAATGACAGGTCACCTCACGACTCTGCTTGAAGCAATCGTCTCGAATCCTGACCAGCGCGTCTCCCGTTTGCCGATGCTCACGGAGGGCGAACGGCAACAACTCTGTGTCGAATGGAATGATACGGGAGCAGCCCTCCCGGTCGATTGCGTTCATGAATTGTTTATCAATCAAGCGGAACGTACGCCGGACGCCGTGGCGGTGATCGATGGAACCTGCCAGCTCACATATCGAGAGCTGCAGGCAAGAAGTGACAGGTTGGCCGCCCTTCTGCAGGCTCGAGGCGTGGGCCCTGAGAAGCCCGTTGGGCTCTATCTCGAGCCTTCATGGGAAATGCCGGCGGCGATTTTGGCGGTCTTGAAGGCAGGGGGAGCATGCGTTCCACTGGATCCAAGTTATCCGGTTCGGAGGCACTCTCATGTGCTGAAAGAGACTGGCATGAAGGTGCTGCTCACCCACAGGCGGCTACGCGGACAAATCCCGGAAAACGGTGCGGAAGTAGTGTACGTTGACGACGAAGACATTTACGCTGGCACCGCAGAGCCGATCCGTGGTGGGCTGCGAGCGGACAACCTAGCCTTTATCATCTATACCTCCGGCTCCACGGGAAAGCCCAAGGGCGTACAGATTACGCATGGAAACCTCATCCATTCGACTTGTGCGCGTCCGATCTTGTACGGTGCGGACCCGGCACGGTTCCTATTGCTCTCTTCCTTCGCCTTCGACAGCTCGTTAGCAGGAATCTTTTCGACCCTGTGCTACGGAGGCGCACTGGTATTGACGTCGGGACCAGTACTGTCCAATCTGACGCAGCTTGCCAGCTTCGCTGAGCAGCATCAGGTCTCGCACTTGCTCTGCGTCCCGTCCTTATATAGCTTGCTTTTAGAGCAAGCGAAGGCGGGACAGCTAGCATCGTTGCGAGTGGCCATCGTTGCCGGCGAGACTTGCCCGGTCGAGCTTGTCGAACGCCACTACAAAAAGCTGCCACGCACCGCTTTGTTCAACGAGTACGGTCCTACGGAGGCGACGGTCTGGAGCACGGTGTATCCATGCGCCGCAGGGAAATCTACAAAGCACGTCCCCATCGGTCGTCCAATTCCAAATACCCGAGTCTATGTTCTCGATACGCACATGAATCTACTGCCCATTGGGGTGCCGGGCGAGCTTCATGTTGCTGGCGGTGGAGTGGCGCGCGGATACCTGAAGCGGCCAGAAGAGACCCGGGAAAGATTCATCCCTGACATTTTCAGCGAGGCCGCTGGGACTCGGATGTACAAGACGGGAGACTTAGTTCGGTACCTGCCAGACGGGAATCTGGAGTTGCTGGGACGTCTGGACCACCAGGTGAAGATTCGTGGCTTTCGCATAGAGCCAGAGGAGATCGAGGCGGTCATCGCGGAATATAGCGGTGTGCGTCAGGCCGTGGTGGTGGTGCGCCAGGCAGACGAGGACCAGTTGTATCTGATCGCATTTCTGGTGCCGGTCTCGTTTTCAGATTTTGATGCAGACAGCCTGAAAGGCTTTCTCGCGACCAAGTTGCCCACGGCGATGGTGCCGTCCAGCTTCGTAGTTTTGGAGAGATTGCCGTTGATGCCCAACGGGAAGGTGGATCGCGCCGCCTTGTCAGTCCCTTCGCGGCCGTTCTCGGAGAGTTCATCAGTGCAGGCTACCGGCGAGCTGGAAGTTGCGCTCCTGGAGATCTGGTCAGAGGTCCTCGGCAAGCGCGGATTTGGGATGACGGAAAACTTCTTTGATCTTGGCGGACACTCGCTTCTGGTTGCCAAGCTCTTGCTGCGCATCGAGCAGCAATTTGAAAAGCGGCTGTCGCTGGCGAATGTTTTCCAGGCGCCCACCATTCGGCAACTGGCGGAGATGTTGGACGGCCACGGTGTCTTAAGCCATCACCCGGCGGTGGTCCCGGTTCAAGCGCACGGCTCCAAGCCGGTTTTGTATTGGGTGCGCGGCGGCTCCTTTTTGCTCCCGCTCGCCAAACGCTTGGGGCTTGATCAACCGATTCTGGGTCTGCATCTTCCCGCGGCGGACGCCGGCAACCTGCCCGTTCCTTACAAGTTCGAGGATATTTCTGCTGCCCTGGTACGACAGTTGCGGGAGGTGCAGCCTGAGGGGCCGTATTTCCTCGCCGGATTGTGCGTCAACGGAGTAATCGCCTACGAGATGGCGCGGCAACTCACGCAGCAGGGACAACAGATTGCTTTGCTGGCGATGTTCGACGCTCAGAATCCGGCGTATTACGAAAACTTTTCCCATCAAAGCCGCGCTGAGTTGCTGTTACGCCGGACTGGGCACCATCTACGGAATTTGCGCCGCCAAAAACTCATGGATTACTTGAATGAGCGCGTGACCGGAATTCAGCGTAGAGCCAGCGTCCGGTATTGGCGAATGCGCCACGCCATGGGTTTGTCGGTCGACCGTCAGCATTTGCAGGACCTGGATACGATCGTGCACCCGGCTTCTTTTGTTTATCGACCCGACGCCTATGCAGGCGAGGTTGTTTTCTTTCAGTCCACCGACTGGCCCCACGGAGAATATTGGGATTTTTATGCCAGTTGGGAGGGATTGATTGGCGGAGGTGTGAGGGTATTCAAGATCTCCGGCGGTCATGAATCGATGTTCCATGAAGAGAATGTCGATCTCCTCGCACACGAATTGAAGGGTTGTTTGTCGGAAGCTATCAAGGATCACGCTTCAGCCGTTGAACAGGTTGCTTGAATGGCGTTCTCGTCCGGAACATCTGTCGAACTTGGGACTGTCCTGTTGAAAACTGCACGCCATTCCAAGGCGGCTCCACCGCGCTTCCGTGAGGCGGCGTTTGAGGACTATGCGCAGATTGCGGCTCTGGAATCGCGATACGGACTGCACGCCAAGAGCTTCGAGGAGTGGAAGCACCTGTGGGTGAACAATCCTGCGTATTACGATTTCCGCCACTGGCCCATCGGTTGGGTGTGCGAAAACGATCAGGGAGAAATTGTCGGCAGCATTGGCAACATTCCGCTGTCCTTCGAGTTTGAGAACCGACGTCTGGTTACCGCGACTAGCAGGGGGCTGGTGGTGGACGCCCGGTATCGCGCCTACTCCTTTCCGCTGTTGAGCCATTTCTTCGGACAGAAAGAAGTTGATCTCTTCCTAAACACCTCGGTGAACGAAAGAGTTTCCCGCTTGCATGAATTGTTCCACGCTTTGCGAGTGCCGGCCGGAGCCTGGGACCGTTCTTCGTTTTGGATTACGAATTACCACGGATTTACCTCGAGCCTGCTGAGCCGAAAACAATTTTCCGGACCGCGAATGTGGAGCTATCCGGTGGCCGCCGGGCTATTTGTCCGGGACCTGCTGGCAAGGAAGGGTCTGCCAACCAAGCCCGAGGGTGCTCAGGTCGAGTTTTGCACGCAGTTTGACGAGAGATTTGATTATTTCTGGGAACAATTGCGAGAGCGCGGTCCCGGCCGTTTGCTCGCTGATCGTTCGCGCGCCGTTCTCGAATGGCATTTTACGTATGCCTTGCAGAAAGGCGAGGCTTGGCTGCTTACGGTCAACGCAGGCTCCAGACTCGCCGCTTACGGGATTGTTTGTCGCCAAGACAATCCCGCGTTCGCACTCAAGCGGATGCGGTTGATAGACTTTCAGAGTCTGAGTGAATCACAGGAAGAGTTGAAACCCCTGCTGGGTTTAGCCTTGGAACGGTGTCAACGCGAAGGCATACACATGATGGAAGCGATCGGCTTCTCATCCGCCAAGCAAAAAGTCATAGACAGCATGAATCCCCACTATCGCGAGCTGAGTGCCTGGCGTTATTTTTATCGCACTAATAAGTCATATCTGTCGGCAAGCCTGCGCGAAGCGGGCGCTTGGGATCCAACCTGCTATGACGGAGACAGTAGCCTCTGACAGTGCGCTACCGAGAGTCCCAGATAGAGAGAATGAACGAATGCAGCAGGTAACAACACACCCATTGCCGGGCAGTACAGAGGCGGGCCAGACTTTTCAGCCCCGTCCCGACCCCTTATTTGTCATCGGGATGTTTCGCTCCGGGACCTCGCTGCTCTATGCCCTTCTGAACCAGCACCCGCAAATAGCCTTGATGTATGAGGGCGATCTGGCACACTTGCAGGCCCTGTTCTGGATCCCGCGTGACACCACGCGGTGGCTGAAGCGGTGGGAATTCTGGAATACGGCACTGGCCCGGCACAAGTTCGACACCAGCACCATCCCTGACGGCATCAGGGATCTCAAAACCGCCGTGGAAGCCGTGTACACAGAGTATGCCCGTCAGAAAAAAGGGGCGATTATCTGGGGATGCAAGTCGCCCACTTATCACGATGAGGTGACCCGACTCAGCCGAACCTTCCCCAATGCGCGCTTTATCATTATCTGGCGGGATGTGAGGCACATCTGTCGCAGCATCCTGGCGGCGGCAGAAACCTCCCCGTTCTTTAACCGGAGAGGCATGACACTTCGCGCCATCGTTGGCTGTCAGGACTTGAAGACCCAGTATGACTCGCTCGTCAAGCAGGGAGGGCGGGTTCATCAGCTTAATTATGAGGACCTGGTACGCGATCCTGTCAGCCACATGAAGGCGATTTGCGAATTCCTCGAGATTCCTTACGACAGCCGGATGAGCAACCTGGCGGGAGCGGATCGCGAGGCGATTTCCGATCTCCGACATCATTCGCTGGTGAAGGGCGAACAAATCGTTGCCACCAGAAATGGGTCGGCGGGTCTTCCTGAGGAATTGCGGGACAAAATCGAACGGTACGTCAAGATGTGGCGGGAGCGCTATAACGGAACGTGGCCGGCTTATCCCAAATCGCTCGAGACTAACCCGGAAATCCCATCCCTTTGGGAGAGAGTTTCGGATCGAATCAACTATACCTTTCTTCAGTTTACTCATCATTTTGCTCCGGTCATCTTCTCCTTTGTGCCCACCGCGGTTTGGAGACGATACCGAAGGTACATCGCAGGCAGAAGGATCCGCCGTCTGCTGGAAAAGGCGGGTCCGGGAAAACAGGAACTGATACGGAAAGTCACCCTGGGAAATGAGCAATTGCTCAAAGATATAGGCATTGATGTAGATGAACTCTTGAAAAGAGCCCAGTAGAGACGGTTCCAGCCCTCCCTCGCCCTCCCTCGTCTGACCCCTTGACAGTGGATATTTCATTGCAACGACCAAAGCTCCGCGTGTTTTCTACTTCGCCACAGTCGAGCGCTGTGGAGCGGGCGGGCTACATCGCCAAAGTGATCGAGGTAGCACGTTGGAGCGAAGAGGCGGGTTGCGAAGGGATACTGGTATATACCGACAATTCACTGGTCGATCCCTGGCTGGTCGCGCAGATCATCATTCAGAACACCACAAAACTCTCGCCGTTGGTTGCGATCCAGCCGGCTTACATGCATCCCTATACCGTAGCCAAGATGGCGACTTCCTTGGGGCATCTTTACGGTCGCAAGATATACCTGAACATGGTAGCGGGTGGGTTCACCAACGATCTGGCGGCATTGAATGACACGACACCACACGATAAACGCTATGCCAGGCTGGTGGAGTACACCACGATCATTCAGGAATTGCTCAAAGGTCCGGCAGCGGTGAGTTATCGAGGCGAATTTTACGTTGTCGACAAACTACGAATGACTCCTCCTCTCTCCCCAGAATTGGCGCCCGAGGTCTTTGTGTCGGGCTCGTCGGAAGCAGGCCTGGCGGCAGCGCAGGCGCTGGGTGCGACCGCTGTGAAATATCCGCAGCCGGCAGAGCAGGAACCCGATTGCCATGACTCCGCGGTCAAAACGGGCGTGCGTGTGGGCATCATAGCTCGGAAGTCGGAAGACGAAGCCTGGCGCGTAGCCAATGAGCGCTTTCCGGGAGACCGCAAAGGTCAAATCACTCACCAGCTGGCCATGAAGACTTCCGACTCGGCGTGGCACAAACAGCTCTCACAAATGGCAGCGGCGCCCCGCGGCGATGGCAGCCCCTACTGGTTGTGGCCTTTCGAGAATTACAAGACTTTTTGCCCCTACCTGGTGGGAAGCTACGACCAGGTCGCTGCGGAGCTGGCGAAGTATCTTGAACTCGGTCACCTGACATTTATTCTCGACATCCCGCCAGCTCAGGATGAGTTGGAACATATTTCGGTCGTGTTCTCCAGCGCGCGTCAGTTGGTGAGCAAGTGAATCAGCTCTTGCAAAACTGGATTTCTCAAACCGCGCAACGCCGCCCTGAAGGCGTTGCCGTGGTGATGCAGGACCAATTTCTAACCTACGGCCAACTCGAGGAATCGACAAACCGGCTGGCACGACTCTTGAAGGCGGCAGGATGTCGTCGAGGAGATCGCGTGTGTTTTGCGATCCCAAAGTCGCCGGCGGCCATCATCGCGATTGCAGGGATCCTGAAGGCCGATTGCATTCACGTACCGATCGATTCCTCAAGTCCGGCTCCCCGAGTCTCGAAGATCATCCGTTCGAGTGAACCGCGTTACATCCTGGGAGTGGAATCCTGCTCCAACCTGCTGGAAGAACTGTTCGAATCCGGCGAGTTCCGGGATACCGTGGGCGTCGGGTGGATGGAGGCGTCATCCTCTGAGCATCGCAACTTCACCCCAAGATTTCAGTGGCCAGACGTTAACAGACACTCCGGTGAACCACTGGAATCGGGCCAACACGCCGATGATCCGGCGCACATTCTGTTCACCTCCGGATCGACCGGCGAACCCAAGGGCGTGGTGATCACCCACAGCAACGTAATTCATTTTGTGGAGTGGGCGACCCGCTATTTCGGAATCAACGACACGGATCGGGTCTCCTGTCATCCGCCATTGCATTTTGATCTTTCTGTGTTTGACGTTTTTGGAGCGTTTGCTGCGGGTGCGCAACTCCACCTGGTGCCTCCAAAGATGGCGCCGTTGCCGAACAAACTCGCAGAGTTCATTCGCAATTCTGAGCTGACACAGTGGTTTTCAGTGCCCTCAGTGTTGAATTACATGGCAAAGTTCGACGTGGTGGGCTCCAATGATTTTCCCTCGCTGCGGCGTTTACTGTGGTGTGGAGAGGTGTTTCCCACACCGGCCTTAATGTATTGGATGAAGCGGCTGCCGCACGTCAGCTTTACCAACCTTTACGGACCCACAGAAACAACCATTGCCAGCAGCTATCACACGGTGAAGTCGTGTCCGGCGGATGGGGCACAACCGATTCCGATCGGGAGTGCCTGTGACGGTGAGCAGCTTCTTGTCTTGGACAACGATCTACGCGCCACGCCGGTGGGAGAAGTGGGCAATCTCTACATTGGCGGAGTCGGGTTAAGCCCCGGTTACTGGCGCAATCCCGGCGCCACTGAAGGCGCGTTTGTTAGCCATGGTGAGTTGGGGCGGATCTACCGCACTGGAGACTTGGCGCGGACTGGGCAGGACGGTTTGGTTTACTTCGTAGGCCGAGCCGACACTCAGATCAAGAGCCGCGGTTATCGCATTGAGTTGGGAGAAATTGAAGTGGCGCTTCATGACTTGCCGGAGTTGAAGGAATGTGCGGTCGTGGCGCTGCCCACAGATGGTTTTGAAACAAGTCTCATTTGCTGCGCCTACGTGGGACGCGACCCGAGCATTACGCCTTCTGAAGTTCGTAGTCAATTGAGCAGGGCGTTGCCGCCTTATATGGTGCCATCGCACTGGATGGTGCTGCCGCAACTGCCTAATAATGGGAACGGAAAAATCGACCGCCGGAAAGTTCAGGAATTGTTTGCTGGCGAGTTGCAGGCGAACCGGGGAGTAACGCAACGTTTGGAGCATGGTTCCGTCCCCACAGGTGATGGATCTGAATTGCAGCCAACTGATTCGCTGGGCGACTCGAGCCAGCCGACGATTGTGCCGGACCCAAGATGAACATCGTTCTAGCGGCGGAGGAGTCGGCCGGATTACAGATGCTCCGGAGTTTGGCGGCCGGCAAGCATCGCTTAGTGGTATTTGCCGCACCGCCGAAAGACGGTGCCACCGGCAGCGTATGGAATGTTGCCACCAATCTGGGGCTGGAAACACGTCCTGCAAAGCAGTTGAAGGACGCGGCGCTTGGCGAATGGCTCCGATCCCAGAAGGTTGATATTTTTCTCAACATACATTCGCTCTACCTTGTTCATCCACACGTGCTCGCTGCACCCCGACTGGGTGCGTTTAACCTGCATCCCGGACCACTACCTCGGTATGCTGGTTTGAACGCTGTTAGCTGGGCGATATTTCGTGGCGAACAGGAACACGCCGTGACCGTGCATCGCATGGATCCCGAAATCGACGCTGGGCCTATTGTTTACCAGACCCGGTTCCCGATTGAGGCCGGCGATACGGCGCTGTCGCTGAGCTTTAAGTGCGTGCGCGAGGGTGTGACCTTAATGCAGCGCTTGCTGGAGGTTGCGGAAAAGGGAGACGATCTACCTCTTTTCCCCCAGGATCTGGCAATGAGAGAATACTTCGGCAGGGAAGTGCCGGAACAGGGACAACTTTCGTGGTCATGGCCAGCTTATAAAGTAGTAAACTTTGTAAGAGCATGTGATTACTTTCCCTTTACTTCCCCCTGGGGACACCCGCGAACCCGGCGGGGTGCGCAAGAATTTGCACTCGTGAAGGCGAGTCGAACAGGGCAGGCCTGCGGCGTTTCTCCCGGAACCGTGGGAGATTCTACGGATTCCGGGGTTCAGGTGGCCTGTCGGGATGAGTGGGTTCTGGCGAGCAAATTGCAGGTTAGTGGTACGTACCTGCCAGCGGCAGGCTTTTTGCGGCCAGGAGACCGTCTCGCAAGTTCGTGATTGACCTTAATATGACAAATGGGGATTTTGAAGGGACTAAGGCCAAAGTGGCTGAACTGTTTTCCCGGATGCACGTCGACGTGCCCTCCGTCGACACCGACCTGTTCGATTCGGGTATTCTGGATTCGCAGAAATTAGTCGAGTTGCTGTTCTTCATCGAGCAGGACTTCCAGACTCCGATTGACGTCCAGGATTTTGAGATCGAAAACTTCCGCTGCATCGAGACAATTGCTGCGCTCCTGATCCAGCGCAAGAACAAGGACAGCCTTCCGCAGCTTTCCAAGGCGGGTGGATCGCCTGCGTAGAGCCGGGCATCCTCACACTTCATGGACAGTGCATGCCGAAAGAAAACGCTACGGCTTCTTTCCAATGGCGTGTACATCATGACGGCACGGGATGGCGATCAGTTCGGTGCCGCCACGGTGACCTGGTTGTCGCAGGCGTCCTTCAAACCGCCTCTGCTGATGGCCGCCGTACAGGCCAACAGCAACGTGTTCAAATGCCTGCGGAAGAGCGGAGCGGTGGCAGTGCACATCGTGGATTCGGGCCAGGAGAAGATTGCGCAAAGGTTTTTTGCACCTACATCCGCGGATGAAGGCGAGTTGAACGGTGAGCCATTTCGGGAAGGGAAGACGTCGGCGCCGATACTGAAGAATTTCGGAGCCTATGTGGAGTGCCGCATCAAGCGTATTCTTGAAGGCGAAGGCGATCACGCCATTGTGGTGATGGAAGTACTCGAGGCGGAGTGCCGCGCCGCCGTCCAGCCTCTGACGATTCGCGATTCGCCCTGGGAATATGGGGGATAAAAGGGTGGCAACCGGGCAGATCCGAAATTCAAAAGCTTTAAGTTTGCAGGGAAACAAAAAGGAGAGACAGTCTTATGTCCGTGGCTAACACGCCGAATACGCAGAAACCGAAGAGCGGTATGCGCAAGTTTGGCAAGTTCGTGTTTTGGTTCTTGGCAGTCTGCGTAGTGCTCGAGATCGGGTTACGGCTCTTTGGTTTCGGTTCCTATGTTGTATACCGGCCGGATGCACGGCTGCTTTGGCTTCCGCAGCCGGGAACTCACAGAGTCACAGAGATGAATCATGAGGCGGAGACGATTAGCCCACAAAACTTCCGCTACCGTGAAGTTCTGTCGCTGGACCATCCCGGAATCTACCGCGTGTTTGCCTTCGGTGATTCCACCACGATGGGATGGGGTGTGGATGACGATTCAAACTACAGTTCACAACTGGAGAAACTGCTCAACGCAAAAGGCTGCTCAGGCTTGAAATTCCAGGTGATCTCAGCTGGTGTGAATGCATATCCCAACGCCCTGGTCGAAGAACGCGCCATGAAAGTAATCGAAGATGGCTACCAACCCGATGCCGAGGTGGTTTCGTACAGCGCCAACACCGGTTTTGAAGGCATTCCGGATCTACAGGGAAAAGAACGGGAAACATTTCTGAAGAAAGTGCAGCTTAAGTCAGTGGCCCGGCGGAGCGCACTTTATAACTTCCTGATCGAGGATCTGCTTCGCGGGGTCGCTTACTATCGGTTTCGCGAGGTGCTGATGTTGGGAACCTGGGATTCAGCCAGGTCGAGCCCGGATCTGCCCGCTTCTCACTTCTTAGCCCGGTTGCAGAAAGCCAAGGAAGTCGCGGATACGCACCATTCCCAGATGATCTTCCTGCTGGTTGGTTCCAAGGGAGAGCCGGGTCCGGCGCATCCCTACCAAGCCGCCATGGTGGACTATGCGCACGCTAACAACGTTCCTCTGGTGGATATTATTCGGTTGATGCGCGGTCAGAACCTCAACGATATGTTCCTGGATCACGTTCATCCCACGCCGGCCGGGCATACGTTGATCGCCGAGGAGCTATTCAACACCTTGACGGGCACGGAGTCCTATCAGAATGCTTGCCGGATGGCCTCCACTGGCACGGCGGTGACTTCGTTGACCGAAAAACCGGCGAACCGGCCGTAACCGATTCTGAGTAGGAAAGAAGACTAACTATGTTCAAACGCATGTGGCAGGCCTGGAAGCGAATTGCCCATAAAATCGGCAACTTTCAGTCGCGAGTATTACTAACCGTTTTCTATTTTGTTTTCGTTTGGCCATTTGGGCTAGGCGCACGCTTTTTTTCTGATCCCTTGCGGATCAAGAAACGTCCGACCGAATGGCTCGACCATCCTAATGAGGCCCATGATTTGCAGTGGGCCAGAAGGCAGTAACTGTGGATATCCTGGGAATCTCTTGTTATTACCACGACGCCGCGGCGGTGCTTTTGCGCGACGGCAAGATTGTGGCAGCAGCGGAAGAAGAACGATTTTCCCGCATTAAGCACGACTACGGCTTCCCGAAGATGGCGATCAAGTACTGCCTGGAGCAGGGCGGGATTCAGGGGCCGGACCTCGACTATGTGGTGTTCTTCGAAAAGCCGTTTCGTAAACTTGACCGCATTCTGATGACTGCGTTTCAGACCTATCCCCAATCCTGGAAGGTCTTCCGTGAGTCCATGATGACGTGGACCATGGACAAGATGTGGGTCGCATCCACGCTGCAGGCGGAACTGGGCGACATCAAGAAGGATAGGATTCTGTTTTCCGAGCACCATCTTTCGCACGCCGCCAGCGCCTTTCTGTGCTCTCCCTTCGAAGAAGCGGCGATTCTCACCATCGACGGTGTGGGCGAGTGGGTGACCGGTACCTATGGCGTGGGACGCGGCAACGACATCAAGCTGATCAAGCAGATGGAATTTCCGCACTCGCTGGGGTTACTGTACAGCGCCTTCACCGCGTTTCTGGGTTTTGAAGTCAACGAGGGTGAGTACAAGGTCATGGGCATGGCGCCCTATGGCCAGCCCCGTTACATGGACAAAGTATGGAAGGTAGTCCACCAGAACCAGGACGGTTCGTTCTCGCTCGACATGGATTACTTCAGCTTCCATCACTCCACCAATCGCACCTACAACTCAAAGTTCGAAGCACTGTGGGGCGACTCGCGGGACACGAAGTTGCAGTTCTTTACCGAAGGCACCGGCTTCCCCAAGTATTTCGGGGATCCGCCATCGAACTACCGCGAGCTGTGCAAGCTGAATCAGCACTATGCCGACATTGCCTCCAGCATTCAGAAGGTAACGGAAGAATTGATCCTGGGCATGGCTCGGAATGTCTACAAGCAGACCGGAATGAAGAGGCTGTGCATGGCCGGCGGAGTCGCGCTGAACAGCGTGGCCAATTCGCGAATTCTTCGGGAAACGGAATTCGAAGAGTTGTATGTGCAACCGGCGGCGGGAGACGGCGGCGGCGCCCTGGGTGCGGCCCTGTGGGCCTACAACACACTGCTGGGGCATCCCCGCGACTTCACCATGAAGCACGCTTACTGGGGGCGCGAGAACTCCGAGGCTGAGATCAGTGATTTCCTGGTCGAGAACAACATTCCCCATCGCCGGCTGAAAGACGAAGATGAACTGGTGGACAACGTTGTCGGGCTGCTGACCAATGCCAAAGTCGTGGGCTGGGCCCAGGGACGATTCGAATGGGGACCGCGATCGCTCGGGAGCCGGAGCATTCTGGCGGACCCGCGCAATCCGGACATGAAGGATATCGTCAATGCGAAGATCAAATTCCGCGAGCCATATCGCCCGTTTGCCCCATCAGTCCTAGCCGAATCCGCGGAGAAATACTTTACTCTGCCGAACGCCACCAAGCATTATCCCGCGCGATACATGCTCTACGTGGTTCCGGTGGAACCCGCCCAGCAGAGTACCCTGCCTGCAATTACACACGTGGACGGGACGGGTCGCTTGCAGACCGTCTTCAAGCATGAGAGTCCGCGCTACTACCATCTGATCGAACGCTTTGGTCAAGCCACAGGCGTGCCGGTGGTGCTGAACACATCCTTCAATTTGCGGGGTGAGCCCATCGTGAATACACCGGCCAATGCATTCAGTACATTTTCGAAGAGCGAAATGGATGCTTTGGTGATGGAGAATTTCATCGTCGAGAAATCCTCACTCTAGCCGGAGCTTCCCCAGTCCCGGCACACCCTTGGGAAGAAGTCCCGGCTCCCTTCTTGGGAGCCGGGTAGAAGCATCGCCAACTCAACCAACTCAAATCGAACCCCACTATGGTTGGGCAAGTTCGACTAAGTTCTTAGACATTTTTGGAGGTCATATGTACCTGAACGTTCCCGCTCTGAGCTCGGCTGGCTGTTTGCGCAATACGCGCTGGCTTCAACCGCGATTTTTCAAGATGCTGGCGCTTAGCTGCTCGTTGTTCTTCATCACATCCAACGGCCTGGCACAGCAGAACAACACCATCAACACCGTGGCGGGCGGGGCGCCGACAAACGCAGTCGCGACTCTTGCGGCAATTCCGAATCCTACCGGTGTGGGTGAGGATGCCAGCGGTAACCTCTATATCGCCGCGCAATACAGTTACTACGTGTACAAAGTAAACCCGGGTACGAACGCGTTGACGATTTTTGCCGGCAGTGGGATTTTCGGGTTCAGCGGCGATGGTGGACCAGCCACAAGCGCCACACTGTCCGCGCCGGTTGCGGTTGCGGTGGACAACAACTCCGGCAATGTGTACATCCTAGACAACAACCGTGTCCGGGTGGTCACACCCGATGGCAAGATCAATACCTTCGCCGGGAACGGGCAGCTCTGCACTCCAAACATTGATCCCTGCGGAGACGGCGGACCGGCCAACGGCAGCGACGTGAGATTCTACCAACCCTTGGGCCTGTATGTGGACGGCGCAGGCAACGTGTTCATCTCCGATACCGGCGATGACCGGGTTCGATTCATCAATACGCAAAGCACGGCCGTCACCGTCACCGGGATCAGCGTTCCAGCCGGAAACATCGTCACGATTGCGGGGAACGGCCTGACCTGCAATGGCCCGACACAAGCATGTGGGGACGGCGGTCCGGCGTCCGCTCAAGGTGCCAACGGTGCCAGACTGGACCTTGCGATCGGTGTGGCCACCGATAGCGCCGGAAACCTCTACATCGGGGATACCCGAGACCAGCGAATCCGTTGCGTGGTCAATGTAGCCGGAGGTTGTCCTAATACAACGTTTCCCAATCCCGCCGTCGGTACGATCGTTACCTACGCGGGCAGTGGCATCTTCTGCCCGGTACCGACCAACTCCTGTAACGATGGTCAGACTCCCCTCAACGCACGTTTTCACAATCCTGCAGGCGTGTGGGTGGACAGCGGTGGCAATCTCTACATCGCGGATCAATGGGATTACAAGATTCGCAAGGTGACGACCGGCCCCAACGCGTTTGTTACCACCGTTGCCGGTTCTGGCAACGCAACTTTCGGAGGCGACGGAGGAAAGGCGATTCTGGCCTCGCTGGATGGCCCCCTGGCTGTCATCCTGGATGCAGCGGGCAACATCACTATCGCGGATAGTGGCAATGGAAGGATTCGGCAGGTGGTGGGTACGAACATAAATACAGTCGCCGGCGGGGGATCTATCGGAGACGGCGGTCCGGCCACGGCTGCCAGCCTTGCCAATCCGATCACCGCGGCCTGGGATCCTTCGGGCACCAGTTACTACATCGCCGATGCCGCGAACAACCGGATTAGAAAGGTTGCGGCCAACAAGACCATTTCAACGGTGGCCGGTAACGGCATGCCTAGTTACTGGGATCCTGGAAATTGGGGCGACGGAGGTAGCGCGCTGCTTGCAACTATGACCACGCCGAGTGGCGTTGCAGTCGATGCTGCTGGCAATCTTTACATCGCGGATACTCTGGACTCTGTAGTTCGTGCGGTCAACATGCAGGCTACCCCCGTTACTTTACTCAACGTCACAATTCAACCTGGTAACATCGCCACCGTTGCCGGCAGCGGACTTTCTTGCGAAAATCCGACGGCATTGTGCGGTGATGGAGCGCCGGCAACAGGATCCGGCGCGAGGATAACTTACCCGTCCTCGGTGTCCGTGGACGGCCATGGCAACTTGTACATCGCGGATTATTATGACGACCGTGTCCGTTGCGTAGTTGGCGCTCCTGGAGGTTGCGATGGGTCTTCTCTTCCGGTGGGTGACATTACCACTGTGGCGGGGACGGGAACTCCTGGGTATACCGGCGACAATGGTCCGGCAAACAAGGCCGAACTGCACCATCCCTTCGGCGTTGCCGCAGACAACGCCGGCAACCTTTATATTGCGGATTCGTTGAACAACCGCGTCCGCTGCGTGATCGGGGTCGCCGGAGGTTGCGGTGGATCCTCACTTCCGGTTGGCTCCATCATCACCTATGCTTTCAATGGGAAGTCCGTATTCGGTGGAGACGGCGGCCTCGCGACCAAGGCGTCCATGCAAGACCCGCTTGAGGTCGCGCTTGATCCTGCCGGAAACTTGTTCGTGGGCGGGGGCGCTGACTTGGTTGTGCAGCGCATCGATGCCGCTACCGGTACGATTATCACAGTCGCTGGAAATCCCAGTAAACCGGGCGCTCTTGGCCTTGCCGGGGACGGAGGCGCCTCGACTAAAGCCACATTGGACAATCTTGGCCTGTCCGCGAATGCCGCGGGATATGTCTTGATTGCAGACCAGGGCAACAATCGAATTCGGCAAGTCGATACAGTACCGGTTGGTGTCGCGCTGACCCCCAAGCTCGCCTTCCCATCTACACCTGTTGGGCAAACCAGTGCGCCAATGACGGCACAATTTAAGAACACAGGCCTGAACGATATCTTTGTCACCAAAGTACAATTCGGGGGAGCAAATCCTGGCGATTTTGCTATCTACCAAAACCAGGACACTTGCATGCCTCAAGTCGCCCCCGGGCTTCCATGCTCCATTACGGTCACCTTCACGCCTACGCAAAAGGGGCCCCGGAAAGCATTTCTGAATGTGACGACCAGCCTCGGAGTCGGACAGTTGCCGCTGACTGGGACTGGCCAGTAGAGCAATCGCAGCACCGGCGAGGTGATCTGCACAGTCGATGGCGGGTCACCTCGTTCTATTCCAGATCAAGGTTGACAGAACGCATCGACGATTCGCTTTTGGCTCGGAACCAGGCGTTGACGTAACTCCGCAGCAAGCAGCCAGCGGGGTGTACCCTCCCACGAGGCGCGAAGCTGGCCTTCTGCTTCGACTTCGAACACCGCCAAATTGACCGGGAGTTCTTCGTTGGAGAAATAGCGGAATTTCAACTGAGAGCGGGTCACGTGCAAACCCGTCTCCTCGGAAATCTCGCGCACGACAGCTTTTTCAATGTCTTCCCAGGGCATGGCGATTCCTCCGGCAAATGAGAGTCCTCGACCATCACTGCGTTCGATCACCAGGAAGGTGTCGTCGTTCCTGATCACCCCGACGGCGACACTTAATGCTCCAAAAATCGGGAACCGGGAATAGATCGCCAAACCGGTTCGCGAGAGTACCCAAAACGCGTACTTTTTCAGTACATTCATATCGGCTACATTTGATATTAGACTGAGAAGCAACCCCAGAAATCATTTTTCAGGAGAACCGTTCCATGCTTGATACCTTCGGGAAACATCTGGACATGTTCTGCTGTCCAAAGTGCCGTGCTTCGTTGCGCATCGACGGAGAGAATCTGATCTGCGAAGGCTGCGGCAAAGTGTATTCAAGTGATGGGGGTATTCCGTTGCTTTTCCATCCCCACGATGCCAAGGATCAGGCGCGGGATGTGACCGACGTGGTCAAAGCTTTTTACGAAGAAAACCCCTTCCCGAATTACGACGAGTTCGATTCCAAAGAGAGTATGGCAGAGAAAGCCAGCCGGGGTGTTTTCGCGCGACTGCTGGATGATCAAATCCCTGGCGGGGCGCGGGTGCTTGAGTGCGGATGCGGCACCGGACAACTCAGCAACTTTCTGGGCATGCGGTGGAATCGCACCGTTTTCGGATCGGACCTCTGTCTGAATTCACTGCGCTTGGCCAAGGGCTTCCGCGATCGTTGTGACGTCAGGAACGCCGGCTTCTTGCAGATGAATTTGTTCCGGCCGGCATTCAAAGAGGGCGTTTTCGATGTAGTCATCTCCAACGGGGTGCTGCACCACACCAGCGATCCGCTGGGAGGGTTTCAATCGATTGCCCGCCTAGTTAAGCCGGGCAAGTTCATCATCATCGGTTTGTATAACACCATTGGCCGGTTGGGGACCGACTTCTTGCGCTTCCTGTTTCGCATCTCCGGAGACAAGCTACGACTGCTGGATGCTCATCAACGCAACAAGAACTACACTGAGGCACGGAAACGGGCCTGGTTTATGGACCAGTATAAGCACCCCCACGAAAGCAAGCACTCCTATGAGGAGGTGCTGCACGGTTGGTTCGAGGCTAACGGATTCGAGTTTCTCTCTGCCGTGCCTAAACCGGACTTGGGAGCGTTCACCCCAGAAGAGAAATTGTTCGAGGCACACGATCCGGGTACCAAAGCCACCCGCTTGATGACAGAAATGGGATTGGCAATGAAGCTGGGGGATGCCGGTGGTCTGTTCATCATGATAGGCCGCAAGAAGGGATCGGCCCGGGCAGAGAAGACGAGCATGGTAAGCACTTCTGCCGCCGACCGCGCCCCATCCGACTACGTCAAGGCCTGAGAAAGGTCGTCGGGAAGGGACTTGAGGTTTGTTCCCTATAAACGAGGACGAGTTCGTGGCCCTACAGAGCAGCTCTATCCCGCTACAGACGGGGAATACGTCTAGTTAGGAGAATGTACTTCCGAGTCTTGTGAATTTGAAGCTTCGGCACGTATGGTAGGCAAGGTTCGAGCGCTATTGTCCGTATTTTATCCTTCGCGAGCGTGCCATGTCCCCCATGATGTTTGCTCGACGTGTCAAGCGAAGAGCACGTTTGACCGGAGCCGGTTGCGTACTTCTAGTCTTGGCGGTTGTTTGTCCTGGGAGAGTTGCCAGTGCCGCAAATGCTGTGCCTAACCGAGACACTGAAGATCGCAAATCGGATCCTCCCGCCAGTCAACAGGTAACCAACGCCAGTTTTTATGTCGCGATCAATGGGAATGACTCGTGGAGCGGAAAGTTGTCAGCCCCCAACCAACAGCACACAGATGGACCCTTCGCATCACTTGCTCGGGCGCAGATTGCGGTTGAAAACCTGCTGAAAGGCCATCCTACTTCGCCCATTGTGGTGATGGTGCGCGAGGGAACCTACTATCTTCCGTTGAGTCCTACCAACCCGGGAACGTTGAATTTCACCTCCAGTGATTCTGGCACAACGGCAGTTCCGGTCACCTGGGAAAATTATCCGGATGAATCCCCGGTCGTGAGTGGAGGTGTCCGGGCCTCCGGCTGGACCCATGTGTCTGGTCCGCTCTGGCGCGTTCAAGTGCCACCCGGCGCCCAACCCTTCGAGTATCTGTTTTACAACGGAGAGCGGCGAATGCGGTCGCGATTGCAGTCTCCTGCGGCAGGTACCGGTTATTACATGAGTGGCGGGTCCTGTATCTCCAGCCAGAACCAACAGGTAGTCAGCACTTCATTGTGTAATCTGGGGACGTTTCTAAGGGTGGCGGCGGAGATTCCGCCCACGGGCAAGAATGCCAGCTGTCCGTCGTATACCGATGGCACTAATTCCAAGTGTATGGATCGTTTTCAATACGACCCCGACGATCCCATCGGCAACTGGATCAACCTGAATCCGCCTAATGGCAATCCCTGCAGCGCTCCGCCCGCCGGCAATTATCCATCCGGGGACGTCGAGCTTACCCTGTTCGATGCCTTCACCGTGGATGTCATGCGCATCAGCTGTGTCGATACCAACAACCATGTGATTTACCTTACCGGGGCCACCCAATCCAGCAGTGTGTCGCAATACGGCTTCTTTGGTCCGGCGGTGGGGCATCGCTACGTGGTCGACAACACCCGGGATGCATTTAATGCGGCGCAGTCGTCCGGACAAACCGGGATCTGGTTTCTGGATCGGTCCACCTCTCCCTGGACGCTAAACTACCTGGCCAACTCGATGGAAAATCCGAACACGGATACGGTGGTGATTCCGCAGTTGGGGGGCGCGATTCCGGGAGAGCCGGCCACGGACTTTGTGGGAGCGAGTTTGTTGTTCGCCAGCCAATTGCGCAATGTGACCTTCAGCGGCATCAGCTTCGAGATGGATAATTACATTCCGACGGCCACCGGATTCAACGACGACAGCAACGAAGAACTGGCGGTGCCGCAAGCCATCGATTGTGAGAGCTGCCAGAAGGTGGTGTTCGACGGAATCACGGTGCGACACACGTCGGGATCGGGGATCACGGTAGCATCGAGTGCGAGCAACGGGGGCACACCGGCAGCCAACGATGCTATTCAGAACTCGGCGTTCTATGACATTGGGGCGAGCGGCATTCGCATCGGCCGCCATCTTTCGGGTGGCGACCAATTTGCCTACGTGCCGCAATCGTTGATGGTGCAGAACAACGTCATCCAGGGATACTCGCGAGTGTTCGCGGATGGAGAAGGCGTGTCCATGGGGAACGGCCATGATGTCACGATTCAGCACAACGACATCAGTGACGGCTATCACGCCGGCATCTCGATCTGCATGAGCGGCTGCTATTCGCACAACCAGACTGCGAACGGGATCAATATCGTCACCAAATACAACCACATCTGGAACGTGATGCAGGGCATTACCTCTGACGGAGGCGCGCTTTACTACAACATCGGTGGAGCGAGCGGGAGCGGGACGGGAAACCAGATCCTCAACAACTCTGGTTCACGATGTCACCGATTCATCGATTATCGACCCTGGCATACATGGAAGTGGATACGGGGCCCAGGGCATCTACCTGGACATTGAATCCTCAGGTGTGGATGTGGAAAACAATGTTCTGTATCGCATTGGTGTGAGTGGTTTGACGGTGACCGAGGGCCCGCACGAAGGAAAGCCCGTAAACACCTTCAACAACAACATTGTGGCGTATGCTCGCAAGGCCATGTTCGAGGAACAGAATCCCTGGCCGGAGAACTGCACCAGTACGCTTAAGGCCAAGGTCACTCACAACCTGTTCTATTTCGATCTGGACGACACGGTGGGCTTTCACGCGGTGAATGGCTGTGCCGATTCCTGCGGCATGACCTACAACCAATACCAGAATTTTCAAGGGAACCTGTACTGGAGAACCGACGGCGGATTTGCCAACTACGCCAATGCATTTTATGTGCTGACCAACCCACCCCCACCTGGCCAAGCGAATACATGTCTGAACTATCAGGATCCAAGTAACTACACCTATCTGACCTTCTCCCAATGGCAGAGCGGAACACCGGTGGTGAACGGAAAGCCCTTGTCGATGAAAGAGGACACCCAGGGGACGGTGAAAGTGGATCCAGGATTCGGCAACAGCGGGCAAGCCAGCGACTTTTTGCTGTCCAATTCTCCGATACCAGGATTCGATAACAGTTTGACCAACGATACCATCAACAATGCGGGGCGAAATAATCCTGTGATCGTGCCCCCGGCAGTACCTGACACTTTCCCGACGTACTATTATTCAGACTCAAGTTTTTAGGGCGCAGCGCTGGGGATAGAGTCTTTGGACTCCAACGCTTTCGGCTACTTGCAGGAATGCAGGGTGACCCCTAACCTAGCTGAAGCAGTGGTTGGCATATGTTCAGCTAACACATAGAAAACGCTTAGGTTGCAGTAAATCCCCCCAAAACGAAAGGGTGCATTGGAACCGGCGGCACATCGATTCCAAGCCTAGCGTAGTTGGGAGCAGATAAGATCTCTACCAAGCCAGTTGTAAGAATCAGCGACATGCGCATACTCGGACTGTCGTCTCTAAAACACGATACCGCGGCGGCCTTACTCGAGGATGGAATTCCTACTGCTGCGATTGAGAACGACAAGCTTGAGCGCGGCCGCAATCGTAACCGTCCTGAGGCCGCGATCCGCTCATGCTTCGAAAGCGTTGGTACCGGCTGGGATGGCGTCGACATGGTGGCCGTTGCCACACGTCCACTCCGCAGCTGGTCGCGAAAGTCTCTGCTGCGCACGAAACTGTCGGCCTTGGGACCAGCAGCCAGCGCATACTACGGGGTGAACGAGCTTGGGGTCCTGGCCCGCGAATTGAATGACCTACGCGTGCTGCGTCGGTATGCGACGGGAAGCGGGCACAAAGTTCTAACCTTCGATCACCATCTCTGCCATGCCGCGAGCACTTTTTTTGCCTCACCGTTCAACCGTGCTCTGATCGTTACGATGGACGAGGATGGCGATGGTAATTCAGCCATGCTCGCCGTGGGCGAGGGCAATCGTATCCGGGTATTGCGTACTATCCCCTTTCCGCATTCGCTCGCTTGGGTGTTCTCGCAAGTCACCGACTTGGTTGGCTTCCGGCCGCGCCGTGAGGAACACAAAACCCAATGGCTCAGCCTCGAGAGTGAACCCATACATAAGGGCGTGTTCCTCAAGATGCTTCGAGCACGCGGCCGCGCACTGCCGCGCCTTGATTACAGCTTTTTCAATCGCGGCCTGGCTAACCAGGTTTCCTTTTCCGAAAAGTTTTATCGCGAAGTTGGTCTGCCGGCTGATCCACGACAGTTTGATGAGAGTCAGCGCAGGGCGCTTGCCAGCAGCATTCAAGCAGCGTGCATTGAGGTGGTAACGGATCTGGTGGAAGATTTGCGCCGGCGCGAGGGAATTCAGGACGTTTGTTTCGCCGGGGGACTTTTTCAGAACGTGCTGCTGGTTGCCGCGCTGGAAAAAAATCTGGGCATGAACCAGGTTTTTGTTCCTCCCGCGCCGGGGAATGCCGGAACCGCGCTCGGAGCCGCCCGTTTGCTCTGGCATGAAGTCCTGGGGAATCCTCGCAATGACGCTCCGCCGAACGCCTATCTGGGGCCGAAGTTTGACCGCCACGCGATCAAGGACGTGCTGGAGAATTCGAAGAATCGTTACATGTTGTCAAACACGGAGGAGCGGAAGCTCGACGTCGGAGTGCAACTGCTGCAATCGGGCAAGATCATTGGGTGGTTCCACGGCGCGGCGGAGTTTGGGCCGCGGGCTCTGGGGAACCGCAGCGTACTCGCGTCGCCCTGGGCGGGTTACGTCAAAGAAAATCTGAATGATTTTATCAAGCATCGGGAGTGGTTTCGTCCATTCGCGATTTCAGTTCCCGAAGAGGATTGCGGAAAGTACTTTGAGGCGTCGCCACAGTGCCGGTTTATGAATTCTGTGGCTACCGTCCGGCCCGGGAGCGAGTGTCTGCCGGAGAGTTTTCTGCTCCCCAACCATCAGGTAAGGCTGCATGTCGTGGATCGGCGTAGCAATCCCGCCTACTGGGCGTTATTGAAACGCTTTGGCGAAGAGGCCCCGGCTCCCATGTTGCTGAACACTTCCTTCAACTTGTTTGGGGAGCCGCTGGTGGTCACGCCGAGGGACGCCATGCGCAGCTACTTCAGTTCGGGGTTGGACGCACTTATCATGGACCGGTTTATCTTGTCGAAGGCGGCATTGCCCGTTTCAGCAACGAGTATGCCCGCCCATCGTGTAGGACTTGGAGCATAGAGAGGCATGGATCTAAACATCGAATCGAGGCATTTAGGCGATATTGTGGTCCTGGCGCCGCAGGTTTTTCAGGATGAGCGCGGCTTCTTCACCGAAGTGTTTCGGGCCGATCTGTTCAAAGCCCTGAGCCTGCCAACGGAGTTTGTGCAGGACAACCATTCCGGATCAGTTCGCGGAGTGCTTCGAGGGTTGCATTTCCAATGGGAACCGCCCATGGGCAAGCTGATGCGCGTGACCCGGGGAACTGCGTTCCTGGTGGCGGTGGACATCCGCAAAGGATCTCCCACCCTGGGAAAGTGGTTTGGAGCCGAAATCTCAGCGGAGAGCCGGAAGCAAGTCTGGGCTCCGGCAGGGTTTGCCCGCGGTTTCTGCGTGCTCAGCGACTATGCGGAAATTCAGTACAAGTGCACGGGTATTTACAACAGCCGCGGAGAATCGGGAATTCGCTGGGATGACCCGGATGTCGGTATCGAATGGCCGATTCGTGACGCCCAACTTTCTGCAAAAGACGTCAAGGCGCAGACATTGAAAGAGTGGCTGGCCAAACCGGAATCGGACAACTTCAGGTACGCGGAAATTCACACCATGGTGGGGAGATAAGAATCATGAAAATCTTGATTGCAGGCGGAGCAGGTTATCTGGGTTCGGTGCTGGTTCCAAAGCTCTTGGAACGCGGCTATGAAGTGGATGTAGTGGACCTGTTCTGGTTCGGCAACCATTTGCCACCACAGACGAGAATCATCCACAAGGACATCTTCGATCTCACCGTGGAGGATTTGCAAAGCTACCAGCAGGTGGTATTCCTGGCGGGTCTTTCCAACGATCCGATGGCAGAGTTTTCTCCCAGCCAGAACTTCATTTTTAACGCCGCCGCTCCCGCGTACCTCGCATACGTCGCCAAGAAAGCGAACGTGAAGCGTTGTGTGTATGCCAGTTCATGTTCTGTCTATGGGTATACCGACAACGAACTATTCGATGAAACCCGTCCGGTGTCCTCCTCTTACCCATATGGAATTTCCAAGCTGCAGGGCGAGCAGGCGGTGATGAACCTGATGGACGAGAACTTTTCTGTAATCTCGCTGCGGAAGGGAACAGTTTCGGGCTACAGCCCGCGCATGCGGCTGGACTTGATCATCAACACCATGTTCAAGAACGGTATCCGCAACCGGGAAATCACCGTCAATAATCCGTCGATCTGGCGTCCCATCCTCAGCATCGAGGACGCTACCAACGCCTATATTCGTGCCATCGAAGCCAGCGACAAGATCTCCGGAGTGTTCAACGTTGCCTCTGGGAATTACACAGTGGGAGAGGTGGGCGACCTGGTCAAGATGGCGATTGAAGAGCAACTGGGTATTTCCGTGCGGCTCACCATCCACCACAAGAAAGACTTCCGCAATTACAAGGTCAGTATCCAGAAGGCCGAGAACACCCTGAGTTTCCACCCCAATCACAGCGTCAAGTGCATTGTGAAAAACCTGATTGAGAATATGGACAAGTTCCAGGATTGGGACAATCCGCAGTATTACAACATCGAAACGTTGAAATTGCTTACGGCAAAGAATCAGCACCTGCGGGAACTTGCAGAAGTGGCAGCTTAGGGACGGATTTTCAGAATGAACGCATGTCGAGACTTATCGGTGGATAGCCTGCCCCCCGTGACCAACGGCAACGGGCGTCGCGTTGACATCCTGGGTGTACGCGTGCGACCGCTGGACCTGGCGCAAACTGTGAACGAGGTCGAAAGGGTGATCCGGGACGGCGAGCGGACGTACGGGGTCTTCATCAACGTCTACAACGTCATTGAAGCCCGCAGTAACGCGGCGTACTGCCAGGCCTTGAACGACGCCAGTTTCCCCATGCCGGATGGGATTCCGCTGGTGTGGGCGAGCCGGGTGCTGCGAGACCCCGTACCCAGCCGGGTGTGTGGTCCGGATTTTCTGACGGCAATGAACAAACGCGCCGCTGAGAAGGGCTACACGGTATACATCATGTGCGGCGGCGACCGGAAGGCGGAACGCACCGCGGAAGCCTTCCAGAAAATGCATCCGAATCTGAAGATTGTGGGTGCGTGGACCCCTCCCTGGGGACCGATTGAAGGCAAGAACAACGAATATATCCTGGGCGAGATCGCACGCACTCAACCCGACATTTTCTGGGTAGGACTGGGCGCTCCGTTACAGGAACGCTGGGTTTGGACGAACCGAGAGCGTATTGAAGCACATTTCACTGGTGCCGTGGGCGGAGCCTTCGACTACCACATCGGAATGCGCAAGCGGGCGCCGCGCTGGATGCAGCATCGCGGCCTGGAATTCTGGTACCGCATCAGTCAGGACCCAAGCCTGTTTTGGAAGAAGCGGCATTACGCGGATTTTCACAAGTTTGTTTTGCCGGTGATGATACAAGCTCTGCGGCGCTCGGGTTCGAGAGCGAATGGCCATTCCTGAAATGGTCTGAGCCAGTGAAGGAGTTAAGGGCAGTTTCTAGTTAAGGCAAGTTTGCAGTGATAAGATCATAAACTCTAGGAGGAGCAGTATGGGGGTCATCAGCAGCTCGGTCAGCAAGTTGCAAACCGCAGGTGAGTTGTTCGGATTCTTTGGCAAGAAGCGGTGGTGGATATTGCCCGTCATCGTTGCCGTGGTGCTTTTGGGCGTGCTCTTGATCGTTGGAGAAGCAACCTCGCTCGCGCCATTCATTTACACGATGTTCTAGCCAGCCTGCAGTTCTCAAGTCTTGCATTCGGATCAGGCCAGCCGCACAAGTCTCGCGTGCGTGCTGGCTGATCGTGTTTGAAGACCTTTCATTTCATCTCCAGAAGTACCGGCCTCGGCCCGATCCGAATCGCGCCCTTCGTGACTTCCGCAGTAGTCCCGTCCAATTCCCGCCTCATGGCAAACTGTTTCTCCGGTGTGTAACTGACGGAGTCTGTGCCTTCACTCCAGACCATTCGGCCGCGGTAGCTGCCGTTGCTCTTGCTGAAGTCGCACACCCAGGCCGACCCTGAAAAGACTCCCAGGCTCTTCGGGCCGCACTCTTTGTCAAAGACTGCACCCAGCAGCCACGATCGTACCTGCTCGTAAGCCGGGGCGGTCGGACAAAGATAGCCTGCCTCTCCATGTTTGTTGGGAATCGTACAGTCCCACGGTTCCTGATCACGGGCCCACATCTGTCCCACCGGGCCCAAATCCCAGCCAAAAAAAATGTAGTCCTTCACCCCGAGTGAGGCGGTGAGGATCAACGACCGTGCCAGCCAGGCGGAGCGCATGTCCCAATCGGGCTTGCCGTTCCCGCGCATAAACATGCCGCCACCCGGCCAGGCATCCTCGCTGTCGTAGATGGGCTTGCCGCGCACGCTGCTGTGCTTGTTCATAATTTCCGTGAGGGTGTGCACCAGGTCCACGTTGCGCTCGGGGCGAGGGGCGTACCCATGAAACGTGACTCCGTCCACGACTGAGGGGCCGTACTTGTCGAGAGCTGCAAAGTAGCCCTCGGTCCAGTCTTCAAAATCGGCTGAACCACGTGGATAGCAGTGGCAGGTGTTGGCGGCCAGAATAACAGCGTCTGGGATGACCGCCTTGACCACGTCGTGAAAGTCTTTTGTCATCCTGGCCCACTGCTTAAAGGTCCAGTACTGGGGGTTAGCGGAACGTATGTTGGGTGCTTCGTTCCACATTTCCCAGTATTTGATTTTCTTTCCATAACGGGTTGCGATCGCGGTGACGAAGTCCTTGAAGGCCTTGTCGGAGCCGTCGCCTTCGCCGCTGCCGACGACGGCATCGACATCGGCTGGCGGATCGCACAGTCCGATGGAGTTCGATCCACAGTCGACGTCGGCAGGGCCGGCGCAATTCGCATCGGGCACACCCTTGGCGCGGCAGCGCTCTCCGCGGTTGGAAATCCATCCCGCGGTGTCGTAGACCGTGAACATGACGTCGACGCCGTGTGCGACGGAGTCATTGATGACCTTGTCGAAGTCTCCATCCTCACGGTTGTGGCCCCAGTGATAGCAGGAATTCTTTGGATCCGGGCCGCCGGGACAGGTTTCAACGTCATCCCAGGTTAGGCGATCGCTCACCGTGCGGCGAATGCTGAAAGGGACGGTGGGCCAAGGCTCTCCGCGGGTGTACTTGTTCTGATGCAGGCCGAAGAAGCTTTCCTGCACCTGGGCGGCGCAGGGCAGGGAAGATAGGAGGAGGACTGTCAGTCCGATCGCTAATATCGCCGTCCAGAAGGCGTTTTCTCGCGGATGTTTGCTCATGGATATCGCGAGTCTAGCATGGAAAGGTCCAGCGGTTGGGGGGTGATCTACCTTTGGGGGTTTGGAGTGCGGGCCCAGGAGGGCCACTCCTCCACGGCCCGGAGCACGGTGGAAGAAGTAACACCTTCAATCGTGCCGGTCGGACCAGTCCTTTACGGATTGATCGTAAATGTCAACGAGTTCGAAGTCCCGCCGCCGGGTTTCGGATTAGTGACCGTGACCTTGGCGGTGCCAGCCTTAGCGACGTCTGACTTCAAGATTGTCGCTTCCACTTTGCCGGGGCCATCGAAGGTCGTGGTGCGCGGGGATCCGTTCCACAACACTTGCGATACACCCACGAAACCTGAACCAGAAACTTTCAGACTGAAGGCGGAACTTCCGGCCTTGATGCTGGGCGGGCTCAATGACGTAAGGCTGGGAACCGGGTTGTTAATGTTGAATGTCTTCGCATTAGAAGTACCACCACCCGGTGCCGGGTTGACCACGGTCACGCTGGCGGTGCCCGCCGTCTTGATTTCGGTGGAGGGCACATTGGCTTTCACCACCGCACCGCTGACGAATGTGGTGGACAGTTTGTCGCTGTTCCAATAAACCTTTGATGTGGAAACGAAGTTTCCACCGTTGACCGTCAGGGTAAAGCTGGGTCCGCCAGCCAAGCCTTGGCTGGGCGAGAGCGAACCGATGCCAGGCACAGGGTTGTTTACGGAGAACGTCAGGCCATTGGAGGTGCCGCCGCCGGGCGGCGGGTTGGTAACTTTTACCGTGTAGTTTCCAATCGTTGCAATGTCCGAAGCCAGGATCTGGGCCTTCAGCACGGTTGAACTGACAAACGTCGTGCTGCGCGCAGAGCCGTTCCAAGTCACCGCTGCTCCTGGAGCAAAAAGCGTGCCCCCTACCGTCAACTGAAACCCGGGACCGCCCACGATGGCGCTGCTGGGAGAAAGGGAAGTCTCAGTCGGACGGGAATTCAATGGCTGGAAGACATACGCTGAACCCTGTGCAAGCTTGAGTCCGACCTGATGAAACGGCGCGCCGACCGCTTCAGCGGCGCTGCTCATGGAGAGAGAACGTCCGAAGTAGTCGCCTGCGCCCCCGTCGGACGAGGTCAACTGCGCGGTTTGGTTCTCATTCGACCAACTATTGCCAGGCTCCGCGAACACATAGACGATGCCCTCAAACGCGTTGGCACCGATTTTCGCCGCCGCCGCTCCGCCCATTACAGTACTGCCGTTGATTCCGACAGACGTCCCCAGGAGGAGCAGGGAAGTAGCCGAACTCGAAGTCAGTTCGGCGGTTTGCATGGCGTCGGTCCATCCACCGCCTGGCTTCACAAAAACGTACGCCGTGCCGGAAAAGTCGCTGGGGGCTCCTGCGATCGCAGTATTGCCACTGATGGCCACAGAACTGCCCAGATAGTCATCTCCCCTGGCATCGGACGCGGTAAGCTCCGCAGTTTGTGTCATAGTCGTCCATCCGCCTCCCGGTTGAACGAATACATAGGCCCTGCCTGCGTTTGCATTGCCGCTGACGGTGGCTTCGCTGGCTCCAACGATAACCGTGGTGCCGTCGACGGCAACCGCGTTGCCGAAAATGTCATTGGCGGAACCATCTGAGGAGGTTAATTTTGCCGTTTGGGTCATGTTAGTCCAGCCGCCACCCGGTTGGACGAAAACGTATGCAGCACCCTGCTGAAAATCAGAACCGATGCTGGCGTAAGGGGCCCCGATCACCACTGTGCTTCCGCTGATCGCGACCGACGCACCGAAATCGTCGCCCACGTAACCGTCGGATGCGGTCAGTTTCGCAGTTTCATTCATGTTCTTCCAGCCGTTGGCCGGTTCGACGAAAACATAGGCCGCACCCTGATGCGGATCGCCGTGCACCGGTGCTACCACCAGCGCCGACCACGACGGTGTTGCCATCGATGGCTACCGAGGAGCCGAAGAAGGTATTGATGTTTCCGTCCGACGCCACCAGTTCCGCGGTTTGCGTCATGTTGGCCCAACCGTTTGCCGGCTCGACGAATACGTAGGCCGCACCTTGGCTCAGGTTAAGGCCGACCGCGTGAAAAGGAGCGCCGACCACGACGGTGTTTCCGCTGGTCGAAACGGACCAGCCAAACTGGTCACCCGCGGCGCCGTCCGAAGCGGTCAGTTCCGCGGTTTGCACCCAGGGATCGACAATGATGGGATAGCGCGCATTGCGGTCGTTCACTCGCAGTAGCAGGCGTTTACCCTGCACTTCAAGGTGCGCCGCCAAGTCCCTGCCGGTTGTATCGTGGGCCTGCAGGCCCGAGTATCGGAGTCTTGGCGTGCCCGTAGCGTCCTTCAGCGTCAGTTGCTGGTCATCGTCCTTGAAAGCCTCCAGATTTCCTGAGAGTGCCAACTCTATGGTTAGTTCCTGCCCTTTGGATGGCCCAGGAGGCCGGTTGATCGTGAAGCCCTGTTCCAGCCCTACGGGTCCGTTGATATACCACTCGGTGACGGCCCCACGCCTATACTGGACTCGATTTCCTTCTGCCTCAGGAGCAGTTTTTTGCAGCGGCGTCAGGTCGACACCATAGCCGTAGCCTTCCAGTTTCAGGTTCCACATTGCCAATCCGGAGCGTACTTCGATTTCGCTGGCGCGGAAGCTGGAGAGCAGGTGTTGCGAGGTGTTATCGGCCTGAAGACCCGCCGGCGCTTTACGAACTGCATACGTTGGCAGACGGTTTCCCAGCACAGCCGAGATGGGGGACTGCGCAGCCTGTGGCAAGTCAGACAAACCCTTGGTCGATCCGTGCTGATCCGAGGCCTCGGCAGTCAAAACCAAAGCCGCGAACACTCCGCAGAGGAGAACACGGTACATCCACATAGACACACCTCGACAGGGATCGGCCAATCTGTGACAAAGCGGCTTTTCAGAAAAACACAGCACTGGGAAAACGTCGGGCGCGAAGGTATTCCAATTCTGGTCCCAGGTTGGTCGCTGGTCAAGACCCAGAAGGACACCTGGAACCACGTACTAAAACCCGCACCCACCCTCGATTTTGCACGGGGTTCGTCAGACCCCTGTAATCGCGCGCCAGCCATCCTAGCTGGTTCAACTCATAGCTGACAGCGATTTTTAGTTGGAGTCTTTTCTCTCTGGCGCTTTTGGCTCCTTGCAGCCATTAACCACCAGTCCTACCTTGGTACGGCTGGAGGTCTGTGCGATTCTGGGCGGCGCCGGTGGAACTGTTCGGGCTGTCTGGGACACTCCAGACGAAACGCTGGTGTTCTGATGCCGGCCTCGCCGCGCGATTCGCCCATCGTGCGGTAGCATTGCAACAGAAGAGGCTGTTCCACACCGACCATTAACAAGGGTTCCAGCATCTCCTGTGAACCGCCCCGGAGGATTTTGAATGCGATGTTTTCAGGTGCTTCCTGCCAAGAGCCAGAAAGAAAATTCACAACTTGAGAAAAGCTCTGGTGCGCTTTACTCGCGTCACGCAACGCGAACCAGCGCGTGTGGTTCGTTGATTGTCCTCCTGGGTGTAATGGCGTTGCTGGCTACTCCCCAAGTTCTGCTGGCCCAGCGGACCGCGATCACGACCTACCACTACGACAACGGGCGCACCGGCTGGAACCAAACCGAAACCATCTTGACACCCCACAACGTAGCTAGTTCATCCTTCGGAGTACTGGAAACCATTCCTCTGGATGCTCAGGTGGATGCGCAGCCGCTGGTCGTTCCCAATCAGTTAATCAAGGCAGGCGACTTCCCAGGCATACACAATGTCGTCTATGTCGCCAGCGAGAACAACACCATCTACGCGATCGATTACGACACAGGTACGGTGCTCTTGAGTCCGAACTTCGGTCCTCCCGTTTTTACCCCGATCGGGTGTCCGGTCAATCCGGACGTCGGCATCAACAGCACGCCCGTGCTCTACTTACCCACCAACACCATGTACGTGATGATTTACACCATGGAGGCAAATGGCCCGGTTTACCGCCTCCATGCTCTTGGCCTTGGCACCTTGACGGATCAGGCACCACCGGTGGTGGTTTCTGCCGCCCACACTCTGAGCGATGGTTCAACCTTAGATTTCGATGCCAATTATGAGCGGCAGCGACCGGCGCTTCTGCTGGCAAACGGAAATGTGTATGCCGGCTTTGGCAGCTTTTGCGACAAGGGTACGAATGCTTCCCGCGGTTGGCTGCTGGGTTGGGACGCCCAGACCTTAGCTCCGCTTCCGATGAACCAGATTACCGATAGCCAAGCTACGTCGCCTGACAACTACTTTCTTTCCGCGATTTGGATGTCCGGATCGGGAATCGCGGCGGACCCATCCGGCAATTTGTATTTCATTACCGGGAACTCCGACCCGTCGGGAACCACCTACGACGGGGTGACGAATATACAGGAGAGCGTCATCAAGACTTCTCCAGACTTGAGCCACGTGATCGACCTCTTCACTCCCTCGAACTGGGCGATTATGGACCAGTTCGACCGGGATTTCAGCGCGGGGGGAATCATGCTATTGCCGCCGCGAGCGGGCGCAGTTGGACGGAATGCGCCCCCCAACCTCGCCGTTGCGGCCGATAAAGACGGAGACATGTTCCTGATGAACCAGGAAAACCTTGGGGGATACGATCCAAACGCGAACCATGTGCTGGGTACATTTCACATAGGTACGTGCTTCTGCGTAGAGTCCTACTTTCTGGATCCATCCGACCTCACCCCCCGCGTGGTCGCCAGCGGCGGAGCAAGTCTCGGGAATATGGAAACTTCAGACCAATCCCACTGCCACGCTTACCAACGTCGCCAATTCCGGGCAGCTATTCGTGAGGAACCACGGTTTTTTTACCACCGTCTCCTCCAACGGACTGAGCAATCCCATTATTTGGGCTCTTGGCCGCCAGACGTTCAAGACCCCACCGCTCAGTTTCTACGCCTTTGACCCCAAGGCAGGTGGTAGCACCCTGACACCGATTTTTTCCTCATCTTCATCATCCATCGGCACCTGGGTTTACAACGGGAACGCAAACCTGATTCCGGTGGTTGCTAATGGCAAGGTTTTCATTGCAAGCGGCCAGCAACTTACAATCCTCGGATTGAGCGATCGGAAGAAAAATGCCATCGTGGACCGTTCGCCCCACTGAGTGGGTCGATTTTAGAAAGTTGCCGGTGTCGCGATTGAGTAACTCGTGAGGACTCTTCGTTACGGAGCAGTCATGTTTTCAATAATGATGGGAGAAGCTCCGATGTTAGGTGGCATGCCATTGTGCGTGCTCCCGGTGACATCACGCCATTGAGAAACAGCGAAAGATGGAGGCGCAGGGTTTGGGGTCGAGCCGCACATGGCATTCGAACACGAGGTCACATCGTGGCTGTCCCACAGAACCTCCGCCTGATACCCTCCCGGGCGGGAAATGGTCAGGCTGAAAACTCCCCGGCTTGGAGTCGAACAGCTACCCGGGCAGGAACCAGTCACCACCGTCGCCCCTGACAACCAATCCACCGTCTGAATGTAGGCGAGGCCGCCCGAGCAATAGTAGCCCCCAACCGCGGTGTCAGGCGTCGAGCATTCTACGGGCGGGAAAGTAATGGGATCCGGCGACCACAGTCCACCCGTGCCGAAGCTTTCGAATTGGTCCCAGGCATACCAGTAGCCGCGATCCACGTGCGATAGCAGCAAAACCCCGAACCAGCGAGGCACAAAGGCTGCCTCCACGTCGGCACCGGAGACAGTATCGTTCTTACCCCAACTGCCTTCCCCGGTGAAATATGGTTTCGCAGCATCCGCTGGCGACAGCATGGCCTTTTCCTGGGCAATGTACTTCATGACTTGTTCCGGAAATCCCCCGAGGTTGAAGTAGGAGTGTCCGCTGATCACATCGGTCGAATTCGATCCCAGCGGATTGGCACGGTTCCATGTGCACTCGCTGCCCGTGGGTGGGTTAGCATCACAATACAAATAATTTTCCAGCGTAGCGGCACCATCGTCCAACAACTGGCCGCCAGCGTCGCCTTCCATCACCAGAGCCGTTGGATCAATTCCTATCTGGAGATAATTCGCAGTACCGCAGGTCTGGCCCAAGGCGGTGATGGGTTCACTCGCATGTCCCTCGATGATGCAGCGCATGTCCTGGGTCATACGCAACATTTGGGCAAACGTACCACGGTAGCTGCATGGGATTCCAGACGTGTCCCCCGGGGTGGTGCAAGTCGTTCCGGGAACCCCAACCGTATCGGAGCGATGGAATTCGCTCCAGATTTCGTAATAGGTCAGGCGCGAGTGGGTTGACAGGTAGGACGGGTCGGACACATGGCTGACCAGAGCAGTGATAAATGAACGCCACGCCAAGTCCGTACCGGAGCCATCCTTATTGAGGTCTAACGGGGGATCGCACATGCCCGGAGGGTTGCCATTCACGTTCGCGCGGTCACACAGTAGGTCCGTGGGATCGGAGGAAATCCAATTGGGCGTGCTTCCGAGAGAGATAAAAACATCATTGACGCCTTTGATTTTCAGGGCCGCGAGCAGGGCATCAAGACCGGAAAAGTCGAAGCGATTGCTGGCTGGATTCATGTCCGCCCATTGCGTATTGCACGTGCTCCAAATCCGGAAGCTGCCCGCGCGAGCGTCGAACAAGGGGAATGCGAGTTTCCCCGAATCGCAGGCCGCGGTGTGGGACTGGTGCATCCCAAAAAACACCTCCGCAGGCTGAGAGGGTACCGCGACTACTGGGGGAGGACCGTTCGGAGTTTGCTGAGGCGACAACGATGAGCCGTAACCACCACAGCCGCTTAACAGGAAAATGACCAGGAGAGCAAGCAGGCAGCCTGCGTCTCTGAAAGCAGCGCGCATTTCTCGGCCTCCGACTGCCGGACAGTTTTCCCAGGGTGTACGGAGAGTAAACCCAGGGATTAAAGGAAAGTTGTACGACTTATAAAGCCAACGAGACAAAGGTCTCCAGTTAAATGGAGTCATTAGTCTTTACTAAGGCTGGTGACGGAAGAAAGCCTCCATTCGACCCTTGACAATCATGCGAACCCACGGCACTCTGTTACGCGACGCTCCGGGCGCCTCCCTCCTGTCTCTTTCTGCCCGACCAGGTGACATACGATGAGATTGGTATCCAGGATCGTCTTTGCGTTCTTGTTCTTAGCCGTCCTTTTCCCGGTTCTTGGCCAGAGCCAGACCGCAACGCGGAAAACTCGTTTGAGGTCTGGCCAGAGCTATTGTGCCGGCGCCACCCCCTGTGTTCTGACCGCACATAACGATAACAATCGGGACGGAGTAAATTCGCACGAAAGCGTATTCAAGGCCAGCACATTGAGCGACAACAGCCCGAAGCCGCGGTGGTTGGCGACCACCGACGGGATGATTTATGCGCAGCCGCTTTACATCCATCAGTTGTCGATTGGCGGCAGCACAAAGAATACGGTATATGCGGTCACCGAGAACAATAGCGTGTATGCCTTCGACTCCGACAGTGCCAGCTCTTCAGGAGCCGTTCTGGCCCAGGTGAACCTCAACACTGCGAGCGATCTCTCAGAAGGATCGACCGAGATCGCAGTTCCGTATCTCGATCTCCCGGTGACTTGCACTTTGGTTGTCCCCGAGGTGGGAATCACCGGAACTCCTGTCATCGACATATCGGTCACGCCTCCCGTGATCTACGTGGTTTCGAAACACGAAGACGTGGACAGTCAGGGAGTGAAGACGTACCGGCAGAAGCTGCACGGTCTCTATGCGGATACGCTGCAGGAAATTCCTGGCAGCCCTGTCATCCTCGATTCCAACTTCGCCTCAAAATTCGCTTCCGGATTGGATCCCCTCTATCACCTTCAAAGACCTGGGCTGGCGCTGATCCATTCGGCAAATGGGAGCGCCAAGATTTGGGTTGCCTGGGGGTCGACTTGTGACAAGACTCCGTATTCTGGCTTTGCGGTTGAGTTTACCTATAACTATGGCAGCACGGCTGATTTTTCCAGCACCTACACCGTGGTGAATACGTCTTCGTCGTGCGCGGCACAGCCCTGCAAGAATGGTATTTGGATGTCGGGTGCGGCGCCCGCAGTGGATGCGAACGGGAACCTGTACGTATCATCCGGCAATGGAGCCGATGAGTATCAAGGAGATGGAGAGTACAGCAACCGCATTTTGCGCATTAATGACAACGGCCTGCAGGATTTCTACACACCGCCAGACTTTCACGCACTCAATGCTGGAAAAACAGTGGTCGCCTGCACCAATCCCCACCCCTCTAGTTGTCCCAAGCCGTGCGCGTTCGATGGCACGGGTCAGTACTGTCAGATCAAGCTGGAGCCTGATGACTGGGACTTAGGCGCGGGCGGGGTCTTGTTGCTGTCTCCATCCTTCAACCTCAACAATCCAGAGATTCTGGCCTCTGGTAAGCAGGGCATGGTCTATGTTGCCTACGCCAACAGCCTAGGGCATATCGATGCGCACTCCGCCAACCCCGATCAGTATGCTTGCACCTCATCGAGCACGCCCAAGGCCGGCGCTATTGCTCAATGCTTTCAAGGCTTCCCGGTAGCGACTGATCCTAAGGAGAATGACAGCGGATTGCGTGGCTCCCCCGCGTTTCTGGCAGGCAATCCGGGAAGTCAATATAACTTCCTCTACACCGTCGCCATGGATGACGCTCTCAAAGTCTTCCTGTTCCAGGGTGACGATGGCGTGGGCAGGTTCCTGACTACTCCTGGGACAGCGATTTTGCCCCACCATTTCAACTACGGTGCGTCTCCTATGGTGAGTTGGAACAACGGTCCCGGGGGCAACATTAAGGATGGAATTGTCTGGGTCGTGGATACTCCTGGCGCCGGGCGGATTGGGCATCGGCCCATCAGTTCCGAGGTTCTTTATGCCTACCGGGCGATTCCCATAAGCCGCACTCCCTCCGGTGCACTGGGGAAGGAACTTTGGAATAGTTCGGACTACAGTACGACAAAGCCAGGAAATCCCGGGTCGGTGAAATTTGTCACGCCCATCGTTGTTGATGGCAAGATTTTCGTGGGGGGCGGCGCGCAGGGTTACGATCCGGGAAGCGACAACCGCCCGGTACCCAGCCCTACATTGCAGCCGACCGGGTGTGGTGGCCTCGCCATGTTCCAGTGATCCGCGCCCCTCTAGCGGCTCGGCATTGCGGGAAATATGGTCAGGCTGTTCTGGTGTAGTGGTCAGGAGTAAATAATGAAATACCTTATTGCAACTCTAGTTTTTCTGGTGTGGTCCGGGGCGGCCCCAGCCACCGCCCAGAGTTTTGGAACGACTCCGAGAATCCCGTATCCGAACCCGATCAAGCACGTCATCCTGATCATCCAGGAGAATCGCACCCCGGACAATCTTTTTCACGCCTTGTTGACTTACCCGGGCATCAATCCGGCTAACTATGATCTGGCGTCGAGTGGCTTGGCCAAGATCGACGGACATCAGCAGGTGGTGTGGTTGACTTCAACCCGGCTGTCAGGCGACTACGATTTGGCGCACAGTCATGTCGCATTCAACAGCATGTGGGACAACGGACTGATGGATGGCGCCAATTTGATCGTGGCCAACTGCGATGTGAACGCAGTCGAGTGCCGTGGGGGCGCGGGTAGGTTTCTTTCTTATAAATACGTTCAGGCAGCGGATGTCGATCCTTACCTGCAACTGGTAGCGCTGTACGGCTGGGCAAACTACATGTTCCAGACCAATCAGGGCCCCAGCTACGTGGCGCATCAGATTCTTTTTTCGGGCACTTCAGCACAGACGGCTGAGGACGATGCCGAGGGTGTTTTGGTTGCCGGAAATCCCAGTCAGCCCCACTTCAACGACAACTACATCGGATCAAGCGATACCGGCTGTCTGGCTCCTGATGGCGAAATTAACGCCTTGATCTCTCCGCAGACCGCGCCCAATACATACACCATCACCAATGATCCGTTGGGCGTATTTTGTTTTGATCATTCATCGATGGCGGACCTTCTGGACACGGCCCAGCTCTCCTGGAAATATTATGTCATTTCGGAAAACAACAATCCCTATCCCAATGACCCGCTAAAGAAGGGTTACAATCCAGCCGGTCACATGTTTGCTGCGCCGAATTCCATTTACGGCATCTGCTTGCCGGACTATAATACCGACCCTCCGGAATGTACGTCGCCCGAATTCACCACCAACATTGATCTCAATCCTCACGACATCCTGACTGACATTGGAAATTGCAATCTTGCTTCCGAGTCATGGGTGACTCCGACGGCCAATGAGGCGGACCACGCCGGCTCCCCGAAGGACACCGGTGGGCCATCGTGGGTAGCCTCGATCGTTAATGCCATCGGCAATGATAAGACCTGCGAAAATGGTGCAGGTTACTGGTCTGACACCGTGATCCTGGTCACCTGGGATGATTGGGGTGGTTGGTATGACCATGTGCCTCCGCCTATCCTGCCCGGCCCCCAAGGCGACATGGAACTGGGGTTCCGGGTGCCGTTTCTAGCCATTTCGGCCTACACGCCCCAAGCATATGTCTCCAACCTGCAGTATGATTTTGGCAGCATTTTGCGATTCATGCAGGGCGTTTTCAACATTCCCGAGGGTTCTCTGGGATTCTCGGACGCACGCGCAACGAATGATTTGAACACTTTCTTTAACTTCAGTGGGCGACCGCGGTCTTTCAAGACGATCGTCGCTCCGCTAGGCCCACAACATTTCTTGAACGAGCCGGTATCGTCAGACCCACCCGACGACTACTGAAAAACTAGACTACTGTTGAACATCCACCCGGCGAGAGTTCATCTTCGGGAAGGGAAGAATTACAATACCGTCTTGCGGCTTAACAGTAGCAGAGTGGTGATGTGAACCCTGGGGGAAACAGTGAAGGTTTTACTAATTGGTGCTAACGGGCAGCTGGGCAGCGATATTAACAAAGTCTTTTCCGCGGCTGGCGATGAAGTTGTCGCCCTCAAGCACGCTGAGATGGACGTCTGTGATGCGAGCCGGGTCGCGACGGTGGTCGCGGAAGTTCAGCCGCAGGTCGTGCTTAATACGGCGGCATTCCACAAAGTGGAGGAGTGCGAGAAGAAACCTGAGCTGGCGTTTCAGGTGAACGGATCGGCCGCGATGAATCTGGCCCAGGTCTGCCAGAAAGCGGGCGCCACTCTGGTGCACTTCAGCACCGACTATGTTTTTGGTGGATATTCTCGCAATACTCCCCTCGAGGAGACGGACCGTCCCGCTCCGTTGAATGTCTACGGCATTTCGAAGCTGGCCGGGGAGTATTTGATTCCCTCCAACACCGACCGCTACTTCGTAGTCAGGGTTTGCGGGCTATACGGGATTGCTGGCAGCAGTGGCAAGGGCGGAAATTTTGTCGAGAACATGCTGAAAAAAGCGCTCGCCGGCGAAGCCGTTCGCGTAGTCGAGGATCAAGTCCTTACCCCTACCTACACCGTCGATCTGGCGAAGGCAGTGCGCCAGTTGATCCAGACTGGAGAATTCGGGCTGTATCATCTCAGCTCCGAAGGACAATGCTCGTGGTACGAGTTTACCCGCCACATCTTCGAATGCGCAGGGATTAAGGCGAATTTGACGGGTTGCAAGACCAGTGACTTCCCCAGCCCAGTGAAACGCCCGGCTTATTCTGTCCTCAGCAAAGCCAAACTTCGCCGAATCGGCCTCTCGATCCCGTCCTGGCAAGACGCGTTGCCGAGATATTTGCAGGAGCGAGCGCAACCAAGCGTGGCGGGCGTGCCCTCGGTCCCGGTCACAGCCTGAGATCAGATCGAATTTCGACTTCTCAAGAAGGTAATTGTTTTCCTCTATAGGTCATTCGACTCCTTGTAGCAAGACGGAATCGGTGCTTAAATGTTTGGCCGCGCCCTGCCCTGGAGGAAACATGAAGCGTCCGGCTACCCATGAGTTTGTTTGCGGCTGCGTCTTCCTTGTCCTCATCTTTCTGGCGGCGTTACTCAGCGCCCAAACCAATGTTCTGACCTCACGTAACGACAATTCCCGCGATGGTTTGAATTCCATCGAGAACGTCCTGAACCAGGCCAACGTCAATCGCGCGAGTTTCGGGAAGATTTGTTCGACAGCGGTAGATGGTCAGGTTTTCGGACAGCCTTTGGTCATCTTTGCTCAGGGCAAAAATATTGTTTTTGTCGTGACTATGAACGACAGCGTGTATGCGATCGACGGGGGCAATTGCAGCCAACTCAACCACGTGTCGCTGGTCCCGCAAAACGAGGAAGCTGTGCAATGCGCGGATCTGACCGGCCGCTGTTCCGTGATTGTCCCGCTCATTGGCAGCTTGTCGACGCCGGTGATCGATCCCGGTACACATACGATTTATGTGACCACGGAAACCGAGTCCACGACGAGCTCTTGCCAAACCAACCACGTGGAGTCTTGTTTTACTCATCGGTTGCACGCCTTGGACCTTGCAACTTTGGCTGAGAAGTTCAACGGCCCAGTTGCGATTACGGGAAAATACGGCAATGCGACTTTCACTGCCAAGGACCACATTCAAAGACCGGGATTGCTCTTGCTGCCGGGGGTGATGCCGAACGGGGACAGCGCAGTCTACATTGGTTTTTCTGCAATCGCTGGATTCGGGAAACCTGGAGAGAGTACACCGCAGGGCTGGGTATTTGGGTACGACGCTGCAAATCTTGCATCTACTCCGCTGGCGTGGAGCAGCACACCGAATGGAGAAGGTGGCGGCATGTGGCAAAGCGGCGGCGGTTTGGCGGCCGGGATCGACTCGCCGCATGGGCAGACGTTCCTCTATGTTGCGACGGGGGATGGGACCTTTGACGTCAATGCCGGTGGCTCGGACTACGGGGACAGTCTGGTCAAGCTCACGACATCGCTTGCCAACGTTCCGAATGGCTATTTCACGCCGTTTAATCAGGCTTGTCTAAATCCGGCAGATGAGGATTTCGGTTCAGGAGGGGTGATGTTGACGCCCAACATCACTTCCAATTATTACGCTGTGACCGCATCGAAGACCGGGACCGTCTTTGTAATGAATCGGGCTAATCCGGGCGGATTCACTCCTCCGACCAATCAGACTTGTCCGGCCACGGGCACCAATGGCAACCAGGAATATTTCCAGGGCGCGAGCCGCCAATATTTCACCACGCCCGCATACTGGAACCTGCACTTGTACTACATTCCAATGCAGTCTCCGTTGACCCGCTACCGGTTGAGCCTCAACTGCAATCCTGGGCCGGTTTGTACCAGCGGCACCGACAGCTCTGCGGTAAAGTTTGGTTACGCAGCCAACCCAGCGATCTCCTCGTCAGGAAATGCTGCAGGAACGGCCATTTTGTGGGCGCAAAGTGGAAACGGATGGCCAAACACGCAGGGCGGGCCGGAGCCCGCCATTTTGTACGCGTATGACGCGGAGCATGTCACTCCAGCCAGCTCGATTCCGGAGTTGTGGGACAGCACACAGTGTCCCATCCGGGACACGCCGGGCAACGCGACAAAATTTGTCGTGCCCACAATCGCGAATGGAATGGTCTACCTCGGAACCATGGATCCGAGCGATGTAACCAATACCACGGGCCAGCTTGACGTCTTCGGCCTGACAAATGCCGCTTGCAAGTAATCGGGTTTCGCGGAGCCGCCCTATTGTGCGGCAGCTCCGGAAATCTCGAAAACCACACCGCATCCCGCAGGGGAAGCCGTCAAACAATGAGTGGGGTCGCCGCCCCATACTGTGGTTCCGTAGAGATTGCCAGCGCCGTCCAGGATCACCGGAGCGGCTACCAGGCCACCGTCCGTCTTACCCGTAAAGCTATACAGAAGCTTGTACTCGAAACCGACTTGGAGCGGAATTATCTCGTAAACAATCCCATCACCTGAAGCACCGCCTTTGTACGTAGTGCCAAACAGATGGCCGGCAGGGTTGATAACGAAACCTGCGTAGGGGTATGACCCGTCCCCAGGATTTCCGAACCCATGGACGCTGGTCTCATCCCAGCCTTGTGCGTTCTGGTTGAACCTGAAAACGGTCCCCAGACCACCGTGAGTGCCACCAATCGTGGAGGTGCCCCACAGGTTTCCTGCAGTATCGAATACCAGAGTGCCGTAGCATTGAGCTCCATCCAGGCGTCCGTCATGGACCCTTCCCCAAGGGTGGATTGCCTTTTCCGTCCAGGTGCCGTTTGCGGGTATCAGCTCATAGAGAATGCCTCCGCCGTACAAGCCCCCATAAAGAACCTGGCCAAACAGATTGCCGTTGGCATCCGGAGTAAGCCCGGCGACCGCGAAATAGCCATCGTTCACATTCGAAAAGTTGTGAATGACGCTGTAAACTCCACTTGAACTCAATTCGTACGCGGTGCCGCAAGAATAGGTCTTGCCCGCAAATGGACACGTATTGTTGGCGCCGCCGTAGTAAGTCGTGCCATAGAGATTGCCTCCCACGATGACCGGGGCGGCCACCGGGTTAACGCCGTCGGTTCCTAGTCCGAAGCTATGAAGGATGGCCTCGGTCCAGCCACCACCGGACGCCGGCGAGAGCCTGTAAATCGTGCCCTTGCCGTGAAGGCCGCCCTGAAGGGTCGTGCCGTACAGGTTGCCCGCTGCATCGAAAACTACCCCGCTGTAAGGGTTGGCGCCGTCTTTGGTTCGGCTCCCGAACTTGTAGAGGACGGTTTCCGTCCAGCCTCCCCCCACCGCGGGGCTAAGCTCATAAACCGTTCCGGAACCGAGTCCGCCGGTCGCTGTGGTGCCGTAGAGATTTCCAGCCTGATCAAAAATCAGACCAGCCAGGACCTGGGATCCATTGACACCGACGAAATCGTTCAGGACAGTGTCAGTTACCTGGGCAGCGGCCGGGCCGACTGCCAATAGAATGCCGAGCGCCAATAGTGTCAAGCGCGCGGCCAGAGAAATGTGGGTGTCACCTTGCATGCCGTCTCCTTAAGTTTTTCGGATCTAGAAATTCGCGAACGGCCCAGGGGACACTACGGTGTGGCCGGCAGCCTACAGCGGTTGTTGTTGCACTAATTCGCGAGACTACTGCTCCAAAACCCAACTTCGCTTCCACAAAACACTGTCCCTGGATTCCGGCTCAAAGCCTCCGGTACCCAGGATCAAGCCCTTTCTACATTCCTCTGCCAAGCACAGCGGTATTGTGAGGAGTGCCGGCAGCATTGTCGGAAATCATCACCTGAGCAACGCGGGCCCCAACCGCGGACGGCGTGAAAGTGATCTTAATGGTGCAACTGGCATTCGCCGTCAGTGTGCTGGGGCAGGTATTAGTTTGCGCGAAGTCCGACGCATTCAACCCACGAATCGAAATGGTCCCGACGGTCATGTTCGCGGTACCGATGTTGGTCAAGACCAGGAAACGAGGAGCGCTGGTGGTCCCGACCGTCTGCTTGTTGAATGTGTAACAAGGGCTGGAAAGGCTAACCGTCGGGGCCGGAGGCGGAGTTCCCAGGAGACCGTAAACATCGACCTCGTTTTGGGTACCTACATATACCTTGCCATTCGCCACCACTGGAACCTGGTTCTTGTTGCCACATCCCCCCAGATCTCTGGCGGAGTTCTGCGAGCTGTTGTAGAGCATGCTCGCAAGGTTGGTGGCGTCATATGCGTACAGAATCGAAGGCAACTGTCCGGGTTGCAGACCCAGAGGCTCTTGACGCTCCGTGGCCCAGATAATGCCATTCGTATTCGCGTTGCCAGAACTCGAAGGCGTTGCACCGATAGGAAAAATATTTGAACTTTGCGAAGTGGGAGCGGTCGAAAGCTGGCCGTTGGTGAGAGTCCACATCTTCAGATAATCGCCGGTCCCGCCGGTTGCGGTTACGCCCGCGTAATAGATCGCCGCCTGGGTTCCGGCTCGCCAGTAGGTAGGGCTGCTCCAGTAGCCAACTGGTGACCCGGGAACCTGCTGTATGACATTGTCCAGCCCTGAATTGAATTTCCCCAGATTGTCGCGATTGGCGAGATAGATGGGAGCGGAACCGGAAGGATCGCAGGGGTCGCCACCTTTACCCGATTCAAGCACCTCGTCCGGAAACTGCCCCGGCTGCGCTGGCAAAATCATGGGGCCTGAAGAGGACACGTCAAAGTCATATTGATATCGGCATGCCTGGTCCATCGGTGTGAAGTAGTCAACAACGGCCAGATCACCGTCCATCTTAAGCAGCGAATCCGCGTAATCCCGACCGCCGCTATCGGCGTCAAAAGGCCCGTCACCGGTGGAGGCGTAGATATATCCAGCGGTATCAGCCGCCAGCCCATTTCCGCTCTGCCAGACTCCGCCACGGATTCCGTCGGGTGTAGTGTTGTAAATCGCGGTCTGCAGCAAGGTCTTGGCGTCATAGCCCATGATCCAGCCGTGGGCCGCGCCCGACCATCCGATGTAAACGGTCTTGACGTTCGTGACGTTATTCTTCTGCAAAAGCAATCCGGGGCGTTGGACATCTGCCAAGGGGTTGAATGTGATAACGCCATTCTGACTCCCGGCACCCGTGCCAAGCACAGAGCCCTGAATCGTGACCGGCCCGCCAAACTTTTCTGCACCGGTAGTGATATCGAGCGCATGCAGGGTTTGAAATGCCGCCTGGGTATTGTTGTTCCAGGTGCGGGCAATCAGATACATGGTCTGGGTTGCGATGTCGATCACGGGAGTGCCGGTGATGCCGTAGTACGGGAAAACCGCACAACTGATCTGTTCCTGGCCATCCGTCTCGCAGGGAACCGGACCAATGCCATGTAACGGATCGGTAAAATTGACCTGCCAGAGTTGGACGCCGGTATTCGCGTCAAACGCATACACGCTATCTAATTCCGTGGCCACGTAGGCCACAGTGTGCGTGCCCTGGCCGGGAATCTTTACGCCGTAGACCCAGAGCGGCTGGGCGTAAATCTGACCATCGACGGTGAAGGAGAATAGCTTGCCGAACTTGGTAGAGTTCACATTTTTCGGCGTCAGAATTTTTTCGTAAGTATTATTTCCCGTCCGCGCATTAGTGTACTGCTGCGTAAACACTCCCAAAGTGGAGGTTTGACCCTGGGCGGGTGTGAGCGCCGCAAATGCCAGAAAAAGCAGAATGGCTGGGGGGGTAAAACGGGCTCTACTCATGAATCGAACCTCTCTTACGGGAGTAACCTGGGTTTTGGGGGAACCGTCGTATGCCGGTACGATCATCGATTGTGGCCCGTGTGGCAAGCCTTGTCAAGATGCAAAATCATGCACTTGCAGGGAACAAGTCTTCCCTCGGGTGGTTGCGGAAGAGTGGGCGAAATCGGCTCCCATAGAGCCGTATACGCTGCTAGAAACAGGTTGTAGCGACGGGCTGCAGCGATGTCACGTTGAGGCGGCTGTCTTTGGCGTTCTTGATCAACACGCCCTTCACAGCCACCTTTTTGCCTTTCTGGCTCGAAGGGTTGAATACCCCAACGCCCAGCAGTTGATCCTGCTGATCGCCCAGTGGTCTGCTGGCCACGGCTTTTAGGGCCACCGACGATGTGGGCTGGATCTTGGACACGGTGGGTTCACCGGCTTTACTTACCATCCACGTCCCAGCAGGCCTTTCTTCCAGGCAGCCAACCACCTCGGCGATCTCAAGCGCGTTCTTTTTTGGTTGTTCCTGCGGCTGTCCGGTCTTCGTCGTCTCGCTGGGAGAGGGTTGGGGCCGTGGCGGCTTCGCTGGGTCCTCGCTGTCGATCGAATACTGGATAAACGGGGTGAACATTTCATCCCAGCTCTGGTTGGCCTCGCGAAAGTGCACTTCCTTTTCGGGTCCGGGGTTGTGCGCGGAATCGGAAGCGTCGTGGTGATGCAGCAGATGCTCGTTCTTGAGCGAATTGTCATAGTGGGCGGTGACGATCAGTTTGCTGCCTGCCGGCAAGTGGAGCGGCTGATCGAGTTCATAGGCCAGCTGCCAGTGGAACTCGTATTTCGGCACACTGAGTACAGTTTCCTCGCGCCCGTCGGGATAGACAACGGTGTATCTAAAATCCTTGCCGCGCAGATGCGCATGCGGTTGAAACTGGTAGATTGTCACCGGCTCGGTGTAGGCCGTAACCCCGATCACTTCATAGTTCTCCGCGTAGGCCGGAATTGGAGGAATCGCCACACTGGTTCCCTCCGCCTTCTGTCCCGGAGCATCCGTCAGCAACTCCTTGCCGTCAGCGATGATCGTCTCGCCGGAAGCGGGCACGCGATACAGCGGATGTTTCGGCGGGTCCCGCCGAAACCAAAAAGCAAGCATCGACTGGTCCGACTCGGGCTTTCCCGTGGTCTGATAGTGGATGTTGCAGTTGAGGTACATATTCTTGCCACCCTTCAGCAGCTTGGCGCTGCCATCTCCGTACATCTCGAAGGTGGTGCCCGGCGTGTACACTCCCAGCATGTCGTAGACCTGTGGATTCGTCGGATCGGCAACTGCAGGTCGCATCGCGCTCAGGTTGTTCGGAAGGCCCAGTTGCTGTGCGAGCGACGCCAGTTGATCAAGGCCCTCCGGGGTCACTCCAGGATCCAACGCCACCTCGGTAATCGCCATATGGTGCACGACGGCGGCATTGCCAGGGCGTACCTGCATTGCGACCACCCACTTGTCTTCGGAAAACGGCACCTTGGCAAGGTACCTGACATACGGGATTTCACCCTTGGGCGGCAGGTGAAATTCCCGCAAGGGGAGCACAAGGTCGGGAGCAAGCCCCTCCGGGTTCATCCAGCCTTCTGAGAAACGCGGTAAGGGTGGCAGATCGGCATCCTTCCCTTTGGGGGAGCCCGCATTGACCCATGCCACCAGCGTATCGATGTCCTGCTGACTGAGCCGGGGGTCGTTGCGGAACTTCAGGCTCGCGCTTGGATCCGCCGACCAGGGCGGCATCTCGCGCTTCAGAACCTTTTCCTTGATCGATTCTGCCCAGGGTCGCGCACCGTCGTAAGACACTAGCGGCACTGATGACCCGATCTCGCCCGGGCGATGACAGTTGGCGCAGTGGGCAAATAGAATCGGAGCCACCTCCTTGGTGAAGGTGGGAGCGGGCGCCTCACCGGGAAAAGCGGCTGCCACGAAACCCAGCGCAAGAACAGTAACTGCACCGGCGGCGACCATCACGCGGCTGAATTCTCTTGATGTGGTCAAAACAATAATCCCAGCTGCGGAAATGCTAGCTATATTTTGGATTCCTTTGCGCACTTTCGAGGAGTGAGTCGGCTTTTGGGGAGAGCCTTCTGCTGCAAGTATTGTCCCGATTGTGACTCGCTTAGAGGAGTGTGTCAAGCTGCCGGAACCCGCTGAGCGTGTGCTAGCATTCTGAGCAAATCAGCCGGTCCCGAGGAGTTTCCATGATCCGTAATGTTTGGCCGTTTTGTGTGCTGGCAACGGTTTTCGTCTGGGCGCAGGTGCAGCCTACCGATCCCTCGGCGCCCCACACAGCGTCGGGAGCGGGTCAAGCGAACGGGCAACATGCGGTGACGCCAGCATCGAGCATTGCGCCTGACACTCCAGTGCTCACCATCAAGGGACTGTGTTCCCAGCCCGCAGCCGGCTCCACGAGCGGTCCAAATCCCGGATGCAGTACGGTGGTGACCCGGGCTGAGTTCGAGAGGTTGATGGAAGTTCTTAGGGCCGACAGGGACCCGCAGAGCAGGAACCAGCTTGTCACTATGTATCCTCAGATTCTGGTGCTGGCCCATGAAGCGGTAGCGCGCGGATTGGATAAACAGGAACGTGTGCAGGAGCGCCTCAGGTTTGCCCGGCTTCAGATCCTTTCGCAGGAACTGGTCGGCCAGGTTCGTGAAGAAGCCGCCCAAGTGCCCGCAAAGGACATCGACGCCTACTACCACCAGAACACGAGCCAGTTCGAGCAAGTCACACTTGACCGCATTGTCGTTCCCAATCGGGCGCAAGGAACAAAGCAGGGAACCGCTGACGAAGCAGCTTTGGGCAAACTGGCGGAGTCTCTGCGCGCACGCGCCGCCGCGGGAGAGGATTTTGGCAAGCTGCAAAAAGAAGCTTACGATGCGGCGGGATTGAGCGGGGATACCGAAACCAATCCTCGCATGGAAAAGCTGCGACGGCCCGGATTGCCGCCCGCGCATGCCTCGGTTTTCGATATGAGAACCGGCGAGGTATCGCCCGTGATCAGCGATGTAAGCGGCCACTATATTTACAAGCTGGAATCGAGAGAAACCGAGTCTTTGGAAGCGGTAACGTCAGAAATCAGCAAGACATTGCGACGACAGCGGCTCGAAAAGATGATTCACGAAGTCGAGCAGCCGTTCACGACTGACGTGAACCAGGCGTACTTCGCTGCCGAAGGGAATGCGAATAAGAACTAGAGTTCTTTCCGACGCTCCGGCAGGAGAGGGAACCGCCGGTTACCGGACTGACGCCCCCGCCATCGCCTGCTGCTTCTGCAACCACGTCCATGCGGTGGTAACGCTGTCGCGTAACGAGCGCTTGGTCTTCCAATTCAAGATGTGTTGCGCTTTCTTCGGATCCGCAACCAGCGCGGGTGGATCGCCCGCGCGCCGCGGCACAATGCGATGCGGCACTTTCTTGCCGGTCACTTCCTCAACCATGGAAATAACCTGCTTTACCGACGAACCTTCGCCGCTGCCCAGATTCACAGTGAACGACGGGTTTCCCGCGATCAGGTGTTGCAATGCCTTGACGTGAGCTTCGGCGAGATCGACCACGTTGGTGTAATCGCGGATGCAAGTGCCGTCAGGGGTGGGATAGTCGGTCCCGTAAACCTGAAGCTCGCCGCCGAGTCCGGCAGCTGCCCGCAAGCAGAGGGGAATGAGGTGTGGCTCGGGTTCGTGGCACTCGCCAATTTCGCCGCTTTCGTCTGCGCCCGCCGCGTTGAAATAGCGCAAAGCTGAGAATCGCAACCCGTAGGCGGTGTCATAGGATTCCAGCATTTCCTCGAAGAACACTTTGGAGATTCCGTAGGGATTGACTGGCAGGCGCGGAGTTTCTTCGGTAATCGGCATTCGCTCCGGAGAACCATAAACGGAGCAGGTGGAAGAAAAGATAAAGTACTTGATTCCCGAGTCCACGACTGTGTTGAGGAGCGAGATGCCACCCTCCACGTTGTTACGGAAATATTTTCGCGGGTTGACCATGGACTCGCCCACGTAGTGGTTGGCAGCAAAATGCATGACCGCATCGCATCGCTTCAGCACCTCGGCCAGCTTCTTCTGGTCGTGCACGTCGCCAACGACCATTTCAAACCCTTTGGTGAGGAATTCAAAACCTGTGGAAAGGTTGTCATAGATCAGTACTTCGAGCCCGGCGTTTCTCAAAACGCGCGCCGTATGGCTTCCGATGTAACCAGCTCCGCCAACCACTAGAATTTTCACCTAAGTACTCCTCCTCATGGGATCAGGGGCAGATATTTGTGCGAGCAGACGAAAAGGACGGTTTCGCCATCGAGAATGTCGGACGCAGTTATGGTAACAGACGGTGCAGATTGAGGGAATCTGTGCCGGACCGCATCACACAATTGCGCGTGCTAGCAACCAGACCCTTTCTTGCAGGTGTAAACACGAGTCGCCCAAGTACAACCGCTGACCCCTTGACCGTTGCAATTTCCGGTTTGATTGCCGTTCATGTATTCATCCAGGGCCCAGAACGTGAGGTCATCATTGGGATCCGACGACACACTAACGTACTCGCCCCAGGAAGTGTCGGTTTCATCCTGCCCGCTGAGGCCGCTGTTGGCGAGGATCAGTTCTACGGGTCCGAGCCTGCCGCTGCTCACAGTCATGAACACAGGCGAAGGATCATAGTTCGTAGTGCTGGTGGTCGAATTGCCGGCGACGGTAAATGTGATGCCGAGATTCCCGTTATGATCCATGGCAACGCTGGGCATGTAGACAGAAAAGTGATATCTGGTGTCCTGGAGGTCACCCTTCATGGTGATGGTCGGGCTGGTACCGGCGGCAATCTGGTAGTAGCGAACGCCCGTGCGCAGCGTATTCGCATCTTCCTGAATAGTGTGGACAACCGCAAGATATTCGTGGGACGTTGTTCCGGTGACGTAGCGATATGCCAGGCGGTACATGAGGCGATCACCCACGCTATCGCTTAACTGGCCAGACGGCTGCTCGACACAAACCGTGTTCCAGGGGTGCGAAGGGGTATAACAAGCCGGGGTGAATGGCGCATTCACGGTAATGATAGTCGGACCAGCGCCGCTCATAAACCCAGTCCAGGTCCAGTAGGCCAGGGTATTCGAAGTGCACGGCAACAGCGTGCACTGATTGTTGGTTCCGGCGTTGCTTGGATTCACCTGAGCAAGGAAATATTCTCCTGCCGTGTTGCTGGGTATGGGGTTACTTCCCTCGAAATCCGCGGGCAGCAGGGTGTGGATCAGGCTGGCATTGGTCGTCGGAACGTAGCTCGGGATATAGGTGTAGCAGACTGGAGCGTTGGACGAAAGTCCGGCAATAATATTGGCCTTGTCCAGCTTGCAGACCTCAAAGCCAACGATGTTGACGTCATTTGTGTCCGGGTCTTCCAGATCCCAGGCTACGTAAAATCCGTCGGACCAAGTGCCAAACCTCTGGTAGTCGGGAAAGTAGTACTTGCCGTTCTTGTTCTTAGGCAGGGAGGAATTCAGACTGTAGGCGTACACGTTCCAATTGGTTTGACTGCCGGACCCTTGCAGGTTGTTGGCAGGAACACCGCCTGTGGCAGCGCTGACCCCGATGCAGTAATAGTAAGTGCCGAGGCCGCCAGGGTTGAAAATATTAGCTAACACAAACACGCCATCAATGCGGTCATAGGTAGCAATGGCATCCGCAGTGCCGCTTCCGCAGTAGTTCTTCCCACCCGGGGCAAACAAGACCGTCAGCGGTTGAGGGGCGGCTCCGCTGTTCGCCGAATGACTGAGTATGCCGTTGCCCGTTTTCCTGTCGAAGGCCTGCACAAACCCACCCGCGACTTCCAGATACTGACCAACGCCGCCGGCATTGGTGGGGCCGACAGCGCCATTGGGATCCGGTTGCGACCGCGGCGTGGCGCCGCTGTTCAAAATGCTCTTGGCATCGACACCTTCGAACTGGCCGGTCCATGAGCCGCTCTTTGGAGACGAGGTAAAGAAGCCCACCTTCGAGGTTCCGCCGGGACAGGTGCTGGCCGGATTGTTACCTGCGCACCACACCTGTACGGGAGGGGCTAGAGCGGGGCAAGTCCCGGTAGGCAGAGTGCCGGTACAGTTGTTCTGTGCGTAAGAGACTACGCTACCCAACAGGAGCAGCATCGGTAACAGCCGGTATATTCTAGTGTTCATTCTTGAATGACCCCGCCACAAAACATTTGTGCCTAACACCCGGAACCCTTCTTGCAGGTAAACACCCGGGTCGCCCAGGTACAACCGCTTCCAATTTTGGGTGTGCAGTTGCCGGTTTGATTGCCTTTCATATATTCGTCGACAGCCCAGAACGTCATGTCATCGTTGGGGTCTGAGCTTACGCTCACGTATTCTCCCCAGAAGTCATCGGTTTCGTCCTGTCCGCTGGCGCCGCTGTTGCTGAGGATAGGGACCGGCACGCCCAGCTTCCCGTTGCGGGAAACGGTCAGAAAGAACGGAGACGGATCGTAGTTCATAGCGCTGCCTCGTGCCGTGGTTCCAGTTACGCTGAAAGTGATGCCGAGGTCGCCGGCGCTGTCCATTGCGAGGCTGGGCATTGATGCAAACAAATGATAGGTGGCGTCCTGAATATCTCCCAGCAGAGCAATGGATGGGCTGTTTCCTGCTGCGATCAGATAATAGCGTACACCCGTGCGCTGCGTTGTGGCGTTCTCGAGCACGGTCTGCGCAACCGCAAGGTATTCTCCGCTACTTCCCGTGGTGAGGTAACGATATGCCAGGCGATAGTTGAGCCGGTCGCCAAGGCCGTCAATCAGCCCGCCATAAGGCTCAGGGACACAAATCGTATTGTAAGGGTGCTGAAGGCTATAGCATGCCGGGGTGAAGGGCTGGGCGGGAAAGCTGATGTAGGTGGGACCTGCGCCGCTGTTAAATCCAGACCATGTCCAGAAAGCCAACTGATTCGAGGTGCACGGGGCTATTGTGCACTGATTGTTGGTTCCCGGATTGCTGGGATTCACCTGGGCAAGAAAATATTCTCCCGCCGTATTGCCGGGAACAGGATTGCTGCCTTCGAAGTCGGCCGGCAGCAGAGTGTGGATCAGACTGCGATCGGTTCCGTTCGCGCCAGCAACGTACGAGGGTATATAGGTGTAGCAGACGGGCGGATTGGACGAAAGACCGGCGATGATGTTGGCCTTGTCGAGCTTGCAGACTTCAAAACCAACGATATCGTAGTTCTGAGTAGGGTCCTCTAAATCCCATGCCACGTAGTACCCATCTGACCAGGTTCCGAAACGCTGATAGTCGGGGAAGTACAGGTGCCCTGCCGAATCGTGCGGTATGACAGGATTGATGAAATACGCATACACGTTCCAGTGGCTGCGGTTGTTCGAGCCTTGTAGATTGCTGGCGGGGACAGAACCACTCGGAGCACTGACTCCAATGCAGTAGTAGTAGGTCGTACCGCCGCCTGGATTGAAGATGTTGGCCAGAACAAAGACGCCATCGATGCGGTCGTAGCTGGCAATGCCGTCTACCGAACCGTTCGCGCAGTAGTTGCTTCCGCCGGGCAGAAATGCAGCAGAAGTCGGTTGAGGAGATGCTCCCCCACCCGGCTGCGTACTGAAAATTCCACTGCCGGTATGGCGGTCGAATGCCTGAACGTAGTTGGCAGAGAATTCCAGATATTGGCCGGTGCCACTGGAATTGGTGGGCCCCACGGCTCCGTTGGGATCAGGCTGCGGCCGGGGTCTCGCGCCGGCAAGCAGAAGTCCGGCGGCGTCTAATCCTTCAAACTGATTCGACCACGAACCCGCAGCCGGCGGCGTAGTCGAGAAGCCGATCCATGAAGTGCCGCCAGGACATGTGCTATTGATGTTGTTTCCGGCACACCATGTCTGTACCGACGGCGGAGCCGCGCAGGTCCCTGTGGGTGGCATGCTGCCGCAGCTGTTCTGTGCGACGGCCAGCAAGTCGCCGAGCAGGATCAACAGCAGGAGTGAGCCCCACCCGCTGAGGCGCAGGCGTTTCTCATGACTCGGCCGTCGAATTAGCATGCGCGTAGTCATCCTCTTTTCGGACTAGCGGGGAGCCTTATCTTGACTTGCGGTGGCTGGTGGCAACACTGCTACGACACAGCCCTCAACGGTTCTGCAATCTAGCATGGAGCGGCCAGAAAAAATAAGAATCAGGGGAATAGACCACCACGACCTGTCCTACACCATAACGGTGGAAGCAAGATCATGCCAGAGGAAGGAAGTAATGAGAGAAAGGTCTCCAATCATGCCAATCAACTTCATTATGTTGTACTTGGGAGTTGCTTTCCTAAAGGCTGCCGTCGCCATCATACTGGCACGGGTCCCAGACATTGGGGTCTTTCAGTTCTTCAGTCAAGCCCTTGGAGGTAGCCATATAAAAATACAACCATGCTGGGAGACGCCTCCAGCGCGGAGAGAGACTATCGATCACTGCCTGCTTGTCGGGACGCAGGCTGAACGCTTCCAGCATATGAATGCCCTCGTGCTGGCAACGTCGGATTGCCCAGGCGAGCATCGGAACCAGAAGTTGATGATCGCCGTTCAGCACCTGAAAGTCGATCAGGCGGACTCGCTTCAGGTGTATATCCGGTTTGTCTTGCCGGAGGAAAACGGCATAAGCCAACAAGCGAGAATGTTTTTCGACGGTCGCGATCCACAGCCGCTTATCGGCTAGCGCATACTTGAAATGCCATTGCAGATCCTCGCTCGATCGGCCGGTCAAAAGCCGCTCCGGATAAGCGCGTTTGAGTTCCTCCCAAAATACGTCGAAACGTTGGTCGAACTGGGAGCAGGTTCCGACCTCGCCAGCCCTATGATCCACCCAGGAATACGCTCCGACGACTCTGTCGCGCAGCGATAGGGTTGCGGCCCCTGGGTAGGACAGAAATGTCGGCCACCCTTTCTTTTTGCAGGTGCTGGCAAGAAAACCATGATAGTTGGTGATCCAAAACGCCGACCGATCCCAGTTACCCAGCGGCGTGGCTCGTCCAAAGATGACGTTAAACTTGGCCGAATATTCGTTTGCCGTGGTGACCACAAAAAGATCAGCGCGAAGTCTGGCGCAGCGCCTGAGAAAGAAGCCGGCAATGCCGCGATGAGGAGGGTCCATGGTCATCGCATGCGTCGTTCCTACGACCAGGTCCCGGCCTTTGAAATGGCAGCGAAAGGGAATACTGCCCATGTAGCCAACAATCTCTTGCCGTTCATCTTCTGCCACCCAACCGATGGGCCAATTGCCTAGACGCTTGCAGACCGGATTTTCAGTCCAGAGATGTTCCCACTCCGGCCGGCTCTTGGGCCGCAAGCCGTTACGCAATTCCACGGCGGCAATGCCCGCGTAATCATCGAAGACAGCCAGACGGATTTTTGCTCCAGCGGCTGCTGCCGTAGCCTTGGTTAGCGTGTCCACTCTTCAAGTCTCGAGACTGCATTTCTGACTACTGCGTGATAGGGGAGGCCGCCCTGCTGCAAGGAGGCACTCCGAGTGTACTCGAGTCAGCCGTTCTGTGGTTTGAAAAAACTAAATCAATTCGGCGGGCGGTTCAAACTGTTAGGAATTACGTTAAATGAGTGCGATGGACGTGCTTCGCAACAACCAGAATCCCCAGCCCGAAAACCTGTGCTGGATGTACAATACCATGCACCCGGTAAGTAGTTGATAAGAAAAACTTCGAGCCCGCACAACTTTCAGCGAACCCGCGGGTTCTAGACAGCAGAAGCGACGTTCGCCCAGCGATCATCGCGTGCGGCAAAACAATTTTGGCAACGGAGGACAAGATGTTGAACCTTTCCCCTGAACTCCTGAAGCGCAGTTTCTTGTCCATCACCCTTACAGTGACCACTTGTATGGGGATGGCTTTCGCGCAATCCGCCACCAGCGATGCGCCCATGGTGAACCCAAGCAGCGCGGAAACCAATACCATGGACAAATACTTGAACGACAACCCGCGGATCGCAAAAGAAGTGCATGACAACCCGGCACTACTCAACGATCCCAAATGGCTGTCTGAGCATCCGAAGGTGCAAAACTGGATGAACAGCCATCCGTCGATGAGGACCGATGCAGCGTCCCATCCCGGGGAGTTTGTCAACCAGACCGAACGCCACGATCTGGCGGCCGATCACAAGGCGCTTAACGGGACGGATGCCTTCATGAAGAACCATCCGAAAGTTGCCGAGGATCTGAAGAGCAATCCGAACCTGATCAACGACCCAAAGTTTCTCTCCCAGCATCCGCAACTCGACAGCTATTTGGCAAAGCACCCTGAAGTAAAGCAGCAGTGGCAGCAGCATCCCAAAGAGTTTACTCAGGCAGCTGAAGCGAATAATAGATACAACGAAAACCACCAAGCGCACCACCCAGCATCGACAGCCCACGCGGCTCATACCCACAAATAGTGGCGAAACGTGACTCTGCTGTGCGAGGATCGTCCATTCAATAGGAGCCGGAAGAGCAAAGTTTGATCGCTCTTCCGGCTTTTTTGTCGAGTGGATTTCTTGCTGCCCGAATTAGAGCTGCGATTCATATCGGTACGTTCTCGAATCTGAAGTTCCTCCTCCTGAATTGCCGTTAAGAGCAGGGCTGACGCCGATCTTCGGTCGGTCGGCTACGGCCCAACATATGCAGTAACTTGCGGAGTCTCCACTCTGTAGTACAGGTACCGCTTTCGCTCCCCCCGCGGCCAGTCTTTCGCTGAACTCTCGCCCTTACGGAACCTGTTCACGTGCCAACCCCGATGTCACCCTAGCTTCGGAAAGTCGTGCCTCCCTTGTTGAACGGGCGAGGCGGACGAGGGCATTAGTCGGGAAAATGAGACTCCTCCACAAAACTCGGTTTATTCGGTCTTTCGCAATTATTGTCTTCCTTTCGTGCTGCCTGGCCACTCTTGGATGCAACGGCCTTTCGTCGGGATCTGGGGGAGGGGCAAAGCCACCGAGTGGAAGTTCCTACAGCATCTCTGGGACGATCACGCCTACAGCGGGCGTCAGCGGCACCACGCTTGCCCTGAGCGGCACTGCTAAGTCAACCGCCACTGCAGACGCATCCGGCAAGTACACATTTTCCGGACTTTCAAATGGCTCGTACACAATCACGCCGAGCAAGACCGGTCTGGTCTTCAGCCCTTCGAAAGAAAGCGTTACGGTGAACGGAGCGGACGTTCCCGGCATGGATTTCAATGGCGGTCCTTCGCAGTTATGGAGTATTCACGGTACGATCACCCCCGCCGGAAGCGCGAGCAACGCGACCGTGACTCTGAGTGGTGCGGGCGATGCAATCGCGACGGCCGATACCAACGGCAACTACGTATTCACCGGTCTTGCGAGTGGCTCGTATACCGTGACGCCGGCTAAGGCAGAGGTCATCTTCACTCCCTACAGTCAAGATGCGGTCGTTAAAGTGGCCGACGTTAACGGAGTTAACTTTCTTGGGGCATCGGGATGTAGCGGTGGCCATGGCGTTGCCAACTTCTACGTAGGTCCGAATGGTAATGATTCTTGGTCGGGGACGCTCGATTGTCCCAACGTTGGTTTCACAGATGGACCCTTCGCTTCTCTTGCCCGGGCGCAGATTGCGGTTGAAAACCTGCTGAAAGGCCATCCTACTTCGCCCATTGTGGTGATGGTGCGCGAGGGAACCTACTATCTTCCGTTGAGTCCTACCAACCCGGGGACGTTGAATTTCACCTCCAGTGATTCCGGCACCGCGGCAGTTCCGGTCACCTGGGAGAATTATCCCGATGAATCCCCGGTCGTGAGTGGAGGTATGCCAGCATCAGGTTGGATCCTCTCCTCGGGCAATCTTTGGCAGGCTCAACTGCCCGCGAACACGCAACCCTTCGAGTATCTGTTTTACAACGGAGAGCGGCGAATGCGGTCGCGATTGCAGTCTTCGTCGGCAGGTACTGGTTATTACATGAGTGGCGGGTCCTGTATCTCCAGCCAAAGCCAGCAGATGGTCAGCACTTCATTGTGTAATCTGGGGACGTTTCTAAGGGTGGCGGCGGAGATTCCGCCCACTGGCAAGAATGCCGGCTGTCCGTCGTATACCGATGGCACGAATTCCAAGTGTATGGATCGTTTTCAATACGACCCTGACGATCCCATCAGCAACTGGATCAACCTGAATCCGCCTAATGGCAATCCCTGCAGCGCTCCGCCCTCAGGCAATTATCCATCCGGGGAAGTCGAGCTTACCCTGTTCGATGCCTTCACCGTGGATGTCATGCGCATCAGCTGTGTCGATACCAACAACCATGTGATTTACCTTACCGGGGCCACCCAATCCAGCAGCGTGTCGCAATATGGCTTTTTTGGTCCGGCGGTGGGGCATCGCTACGTGGTCGACAACACCCGGGATGCGTTTAATGCGGCGCAGTCGTCCGGGCAAACCGGGATCTGGTTTCTGGATCGGTCCACCTCTCCCTGGACGCTAAACTACCTGGCCAACTCGGTGGAAAATCCGAACACGGATACGGTGGTAATTCCGCAGTTGGGAGGCACGATTCCGGGAGAGCCGGCCACGGACTTTGTGGGAGCGAGTTTGTTGTTCGCCAGCCACTTGAGCAATGTGACCTTCAGCGGCATCAGCTTCGAGGTGGATAACTACATTCCGACGGCCACCGGATTCAACAACGACAGCAACGAAGAACTGGCGCTGCCGCAAGCCATCGATTGTGAGAGCTGCCAGAAGGTGGTGTTCGACGGAATCACAGTGCGACACACGTCGGGTTCGGGGATCACGATGGCCTCGAGTGCGAGCAACGGGGGCACACCGGCAGCCAACGATGCCATTCAGAACTCGGCGTTCTATGACATTGGGGCGAGCGGCATTCGCATCGGCCGGCATCTTTCGGGCGGCGACCAATATGCCTATGTGCCGCAATCGCTGATGGTGCAGAACAACGTCATCCAGGGATACTCGCGAGTGTTCGCGGATGGAGAAGGCGTGTCCATGGGGAACGGCCATGATGTCACGATTCAGCACAACGACATCAGTGACGGCTATCACGCCGGCATCTCGATCTGTATGTTTGGCTGCTATTCGTCCAACCAGACTGCGAACGGGATCAATATCATCACCAAATACAATCACATCTGGAACGTGATGCAGGGCCTTACCTCTGACGGAGGCGCGCTTTACTACAATATCGGTGGGGCGAACGGAAGCGGGACAGGAAACCAGATCCTCAACAATCTAGTTCACGATGTTACCGATTCATCGATTATCGATCCTGGCATACATGGAAGCGGATACGGGGCCCACGGCATCTACCTGGACATTGAATCCTCAGGTGTGGACGTGGAGAACAATGTCCTGTATCGCATTGGTGTAAGTGGTCTCACCATGACCGAGGGCCCGCACGAAGGAAAACCTGCAAACACCTTCAACAACAACATTGTGGCGTATGCGCGCAAGGCCATGTTTGAGGAACAGAATCCCTGGCCGGAGAACTGCACCAGCACGCTTAAGGTCAAGGTCACCCACAATCTGTTCTATTTCGATCTGGACGACACCGTGGGCTTTCACGCGGTGAATGGCTGTGCCGATTCCTGCGGCATGACCTACAACCAATACCAGAATTTTCAAGGGAACCTGTACTGGAGAACCGACGGCGGATTTGCCAACTACGCCAATGCATTTTATGTGCTGACCAACCCACCACCTCCTGGCCAGGCGAATACATGTCTGAACTATCAGGATCCAAGTAACTACACCTATCTGACCTTCTCACAATGGCAGAGCGGGACACCGGTGGTGAACGGTACGCCCTTGCAGATGAAAGAGGACACCCAGGGGACAGTGAAAGTGAATCCGGGCTTCGGCAATAGCGGGCAAGCCAGCGACTTCCTGCTGTCTAGCACGCCGATTGGCGGTTTCGACTACAGTTTCACGAACGACACCATCAACAACGCTGGGCGAAATAATCCTGTGATCGTGCCCCCGTCAGTGCCTGACACTTTCCCGACGTATTCCTATCCAAAGTTCTAGAGGAATGCGCAGAGTTTGGAACACGAAGCACCATTAATCCGTTGCCCCCGTGGTGGGCTCGAATCTGACCTCGGATATCGAGCCCAACGTTCTATTTGCGACCCTGCCTAACCCCTTCCAAGACCCCACTGTAGCGCCTTGGCATGCAAACTCTTTCATCTTTACTTGGGGCCCCGGAATGATAGACTAGCCCGCGTCGTCGGCAAGGATTTTCGGCGACGAAATCCTCCCCCTAAAAGCGCTGGGCTGCAGCGGTTTGCCAGCGGCCGGTCGTGGTGTGTGTGACCTCGTCCCCGCAGCAAGCCCTTGCTTTCCCGAAGACAAGATTTTTCTGGAATACCGAGGAGGATTGCGCCATGAACTGCAAGAACACCGGTTTCTTCTTGATGCTTCTGTTCTGGACTGCACTGGGAAGCGCGCAGGTCACCGGTTCCGGAACCAAGAATTTCATTCCAATTTGGACGGGCAACACGACGCTGGGTAATTCTGTGCTCTTCCAGAACGGCAGCAGCGTCGGAATCGGCACCACTCACCCGGCCGCAATCCTGCATACGGTGACGACCAGCGCGACTGGCTTTGCCATCCTCGGACAAAACACATCGACATCCAAAACCACTTTTCCGGTTGGGGTGGTTGGATTCGCTGCGGCCCCAATGGGGGTTGGCGTTTATGGCGACGCGACTTCCACCACCGGCGCTGCTGTAGGAACCACCGGCGTGACCGTGAGTCCACAGGGCATCGGTGTAGAGGGCATCAGTGATGCCAGCAGTGGCGACGGCGGTAACGCCAGCGGCGTGGCTGGGATCTTCAATGGCACCACCGGGACGGGAAGTGGTGTCATCGGTATAAGTCTGGCACCGAAGGGCGCAGGCATCTCCGGACAAGCCAACAGTAGTACCGGTGTGAGCGGTACCACCGGCGGGTCCTCTGGCGTGGGTGGCTTCTTCGACAACACCGCCGGCGGCAACATCATCATCGGCGCAGTAAACGGCACTCACAAGTTCCGACTGGATGGCACCGGAAAGGGTTTCTTTGATGGCGGCACACAGACTGGCGGCGCTGACTTCGCCGAGGCTGTGGCGATTGCGGGAGACCGGAGTCTACGCGGTCCCGGCGATCTTCTAGTGGTGGATGCAGCCGCCACCCGTCAACTTACACTGGCAGACCAGCCTTACTCTACTCTGGTCGCCGGCATCTACTCGACTAAACCCGGCGTCCTGGCAACTCCGCACGGAATTGACGACATCATGGCGAATGAGATTCCGCTGGCCATCGTCGGAATCGTTCCCTGCAAAGTAAGCGCAGAAAATGGAGCCATCCAGCCCGGCGATTTGCTGGTGACTTCATCCACTCCGGGTCATGCGATGAAGGGTACGGATCGCGCCCGCATGCTGGGTGCGGTCGTCGGCAAAGCTTTGGAACCGCTGCGGGAAGGGAAGGGCGTGATCCAGGTGCTGGTCACATTGCAGTAAAGCACATTGAGTCGCAACCCCAGCTTCATTTCCAGTCTGTACGGTGCAACACTGAGGGGAACCTAACGCAGCGGCCTAGGGCGGTTCTCCACTATCTCTTCCGATCAGATCCGCTTTGTGAAATTGCGGGTTGGGCCCGTTCTTCGAAAAGCAGTCGCCGTAAAGTGCGAAGATCATTCAGCAGGCGCCGACTGACCTTCATGTGCTGTTCCAGTTTATCCAGCTTATAGAGCGCGAGACGCATTGCTTCCAGACGCCGAGGCGCTTGCGCATGGATGTCTGCCGCCAGATCGGCCTCTGTACTTTGCTTGGCCTCGGTCAGGGCTTGCGCCAGGAGCGCAAGGTACTCCTGAGCACCCTCGATGCTGTCAAATGGGGTCTCAAAATCGTGGGCCACGGTCGTCGCCTCCGCTGGCGTCGGCATGCCAGCACTATACTCCAAAATTTCTTCCCACCGTTCAACGGCATTTCTCATGCCAGAAATCGAACTCATAAGTAACGGGTAATCAGATGTTTACCGCTATCTGTTTCTGTTCTCGGCTCTGCGGCTGCATCTCTCTGCACTTGCGGTAGGAATCCTGGTTTCCAACCGCCGAAACCGGGGCGATGGAGACTTTCTGCCTCACCGACAATGGCCGTGTGGGCCCTAGTGATCGGGAGACGTTAGTCACATTGCTTCTTATCGGGCGCGGTGTACACTCAGCCTACTGTGCCCGGGTAGGTTTGGTGGGGCAGCCCGGGGCAGAGATTTCGAAGGAAGAGGGCTGTCTCGTTCGGGCTTTGCAGCGAGGAGAGTTCGGCAGGTCTGAAGTTCCCCCAAACAGTTTTAAACCGTCGAGCCGAAACGGAACTCAGGTGATTGCGGGCCGGAGTTTCGTTGGCTGACGACTTGTCCACCGAAACGCTGGATACGCAACCGGCAGCTTCACCGCCGAGTCAGAGGAGAGAGCAGTGGAAAATGGCGCTCACGTCGTCGAACTCCGCAGGGTTGCAGTCACCGGTGTGGGTCTGATTGGAAGCGTGGGCAACAGCACGGAGGAAGTCTGGAACGGTGTTCTTAAAGGCAAGTCCGGTGTTCGTCCGATTAGCCAGTTCGATACCGAAGGGTTCGCGACAAAAATTGCCGCCGAAGTCCAGGGGTTTGATCCTCGGCAGTACCTCGATCGCAAAGACCTGAAGAGAATGGCCCGCTTCACCCAGTTCGCCATCGCCGCGGCGGACATGGCCATGCAACAATCTGGTTTCAAGATCACATGCTGCAACGCTGAACGCGTCGGAGTATGCGTGGGCAGCGGCATCGGCGGCCTAGAAGTCCTGGAGCGCGAACACCGCGCCTTGTTGAAACGGGGCCCCTCGCGCATCTCAGCTTTCCTGGTCCCCGCCATGATCGTGAACCTGGCGTCGGGCTTTATCTCTCTGCGCACCGGGGCGCGCGGACCCAACCTCGCCAACTCGACCGCGTGCGCCACCGGGGCGCATTCCGTGGGTGATTCCTATCGTCTGATTCAACTGGGACAGGTCGACGCCATGATTTGTGGCGGCTCCGAGGCTGCGATTACGCCTCTCTTAGTGGCTGGATTCGGTGCCATGCGCGCGCTGTCAACCCGCAATGACACTCCCCAGACCGCGTCCCGTCCTTGGGACAAGGATCGCGACGGCTTCGTTATGGGAGAAGGCGCCGGCGTCCTGATGCTCGAGGAAATGGAAAGTGCCAAACGGCGGGGCGCCAACATTCTGGCTGAGATGGTCGGCTATGCCGCCACCTCTGACGCCCATCATTTCACCAGTCCCCCGAGTGACGGAAATGGCGCCCTGCGCGCCATGCGGGCGGCGCTGCACGATGCTCACATTTGCGCTTGCGACGTTCAGTACCTGAACGCGCACGCCACCTCCACCGAACTCGGCGATCGCTCCGAGAGTCAGGCTATCGAGGCTCTGTTTGGCGAACGCTCCTCGCAAGTGGCGGTGAGTTCCACCAAATCCACGACCGGTCATCTGTTGGGCGCGGCGGGAGCATTTGAGGCCGGTCTTACTGTGCTCGCCGTACATCATCAAGTCGCACCTCCGACAGCGAATCTCGCGGCCCCGGGCGAAGGCTGCAATCTGGACTACGTTCCTGACTCCGCGCGTCCCATGCCAATCCAGCATGCTCTCTCCAACTCCTTTGGATTTGGCGGGACCAACGCCTCATTGATCTTCCGCCATTACGGCAACGGCACGCACTGATCCTGCATACCCTGTGGTCGAATTGCCCGCACCCGTTCACCTCATTTAGAGTGATTTGTCCATGCCCACCACCGGAGACCGCTTCGAGCGCGCTGTGTCCATCATGGCCCGTTTGCGCGCTCCCGGGGGCTGTCCCTGGGACCGCGAACAGACCTTCGACTCCATCAAGCCCTACACCCTGGAAGAAACCTATGAAGTTCTAGAAGCCATCGACAATCGCGACTGGCCGGAACTGGCTGGCGAACTCGGTGACTTGCTCCTGCAAGTGTTGTTTTACTCCCAAATGGCGAGCGAGCAGGGAACATTCTCCGTCGATGAAGTGTTGGACAGGCTCGCGAGCAAATTGGTCGGACGCCATCCCCACGTCTTCGGTGATGTTAAAGCCGAGACTCCAGCTGACGTGCTGCGCAACTGGGAAGCGCTGAAGGCCGAAGAGAAGAAAAAGCGGGACGGAGCAAAGACGAAAGAAAGCCAACCCCCGGAGTCGATTTTGTCCGGAGTTTCCACCGCCATGCCTGCGTTGCTGGAAGCGCACAAACTGAGTTCGCGGGCTGCCAGTATCGGCTTCGACTGGCCCAATATCGAGGGCTTGTTTCACAAACTCCGGGAAGAGACCGGCGAGCTTCAAGAACACCTCAAGGAGTTTCCCGCACCTGGTCCCCAACCTGCTGGCAGGGGCGTGGCGGGATCGGGGCAGCCCCGGATCAGCGACGACCTGCGTCAGCGCCTGGAAGGCGAAGTCGGGGATCTCTTCTTTGTCTTGGTCAACATCGCACGCTATCTGTCGCTCGATTCCGAATCATCTTTGCGAAAGACGAACCGGAAGTTCCGCCGGCGATTTCAATGGATGGAAGAGCAACTACGTGCCTCAGGTCGCACCCCGCAGCAGGTTCCTCTGCAAGAACTGGAATCCCTGTGGCAACAGGCAAAACAGCGGGAAACGAGCGGCCCGTGAACGCAGACTCGATCTTAGTGCGCAAGTGCCAGGGGCTTGATGAAATGCGTGCCTGCGTGGCATTGCAAAAAGAGGTTTGGGGCTTCACTGACATCGAACTGGTCCCCTTGCGCATGTTTGTGGTCGCCGAAAAGGTTGGCGGCCAGGTCATTGGGGCCTTTGAAAGCGATGACCTGATCGCTTTCGCTTTCGCCATTCCGGGCGTACGCGACGCACATGCGTATCTGTACTCGCACATGCTAGCCGTCCGCAAACAATATCGAAACACGGGATTGGGCCGTCGCCTCAAACTCGCCCAGCGCGAAGATGCCATCAACCGCCGCTTCGACCTGATGGAATGGACTTTCGATCCGCTGGAGATCAAGAATTCCTATTTCAACCTCGAAAGGCTGGGGGCGATCGCGCGGCGCTATAACGTGAACCAATACGGAATTACCTCGTCACCTTTACAAGGCGGCCTGCCTACGGATCGCCTGGTAGCCGAGTGGTGGCTCACGTCAAAGCGGGTCGAGCAGCTGCTGGCGACCGGCAAGATTTCGGGTTTCACCACCCTGCAAACGATTTCCGTACCGGCCCAGGTCTACGAATGGAAGGCTGATGCGGCGACCAGGAATCACGCACAGCAGGTCCAGGATCGAAATCGTGGAATATTTCAGCAAGCGTTTGCGGGTGGCTTGGCAGCCCTGGGCTACCAGCGCGACCAGCAGGGGAATGGACAGTTTCTGCTGGGAGAGTGGCCGAGTTAGCAGTTTCAAGGTATCCTCGATACCTTCCGTGATTCACCAGGACCTTGCGTGTTCACACCTATGAGAATCGAAGCCCTCACCCTTCGGGAAATCAAAATGCCTCTCGTCGATTTCTTCGAGACCAGCTTTGGCCGGATTTACGACCGTCGGATTCTGCTGGTTACGGTCCATTGCGACGGAATCGTGGGCTGGGGAGAGTGTGTCGCGGACGGGGCGCCTTTCTACAGTTCCGAGTGGATTGATTCCTCCTGGATCACCATCCAACACTGGCTCGCTCCCGCCATTCTGGGCAAGGTCATCGACCATCCCGCCGAAAGTACTCGCCTCATGGGCAGGGTGCGCGGTCACCGCATGGCGAAGGGCGCGGTGGAAAACGCGCTTTGGGATGCCGCTGCGCGACAGCAGGAAAAGCCCCTATGGAGACTGCTGGGGGGCACCTTGCGAGAGATTCCTTGTGGAGTCTCCATCGGCATACAAGATTCGATCGAGCAACTGTTGGGCAAGATCGAACGCGAACTGGCTGCCGGCTATCGTCGCATCAAGGTTAAGGTGAAGCCCGGCTGGGACCTCAACGTTCTGGAACGCATTCGTTCCCGCTGGCCAGACATTACGCTCAGCTGCGACGCCAACTCCGCTTACACTCTCGACCAAGTCGAGCACTTGCGAAAGTTCGACCAGTTCAATTTGCTGATGATCGAGCAACCACTCTGGGACGACGACATCTACAATCACTGCCGCTTGCAACCGCAACTTCGTACCGCCGTATGCCTGGACGAGTCCATCCATCATGCCCGCGATGCCGCCCAGGCCATTGAGATTGGCGCTTGCCGCATCATCAATATCAAAGTCGGCAGGGTGGGAGGCTTCAGTGAAGCCCGCAAGATCCATGAGGTGTGTACCGCCCACAAGATTCCCGTTTGGTGTGGCGGGATGCTCGAATCAGGAGTGGGGCGCGCCCACAACATCGCTCTCTCAACCCTGCCAAACTTCACTCTGCCCGGAGACGTCTCCGCCAGCAAACGCTATTGGAAGGAAGACATTATCGAGCCCGAAGTCGAGGTCAGTGCGCGAGGCATGATCGCGATTCGAGACACGCCCGGCACTGGATATCGTGTGCTCGAAGATCGGATCGAGAAGTTGACCGTGCGCAAAGAGACGCTGAGAGGGAACTGAGGTCTGACGACCGGTTCTAGACCACGAGAGGTCTACTTCCGGCTTTGAGCTGCGGTTTCGTTCTGCGGCCGATTTTCCGCCAGTTCTTGCGCCTGCTTCTCCAGCAGTTCCACCCCTTGAGCGAAGGTAAGATTTGGCGGCGCCTCATGGAAGTCGCTGAATGTCTGGGTGGACTTGATGACCAGCTTCTTGAAGAACAATATCTTGCCAGTAAGGTCCAAGTCCATGCGACTGACCTGCCACACTCCGGTGCCCATCGTGCCTTGCTGTACTACGAAGCGCCCGCCCCTGTTGAGGCGGCCGAGAATGCCCCAGCCGAAGCCGACCTCCTTTTCCAGCGTGCCATCGATCTTCGCAATGCGCCGCTTCTCCTTGTCGATCAGCATATAGCCCGACATCCCTGTCAGGACCTGCTCAGTGTGAGACGGCGCGCTGTACTCCGGGTTAGGACGAAACTTAAGGCGCACCAGCTCATCGCCCGGATTGCCCGTCTCGTTTGTCCCCATCTGGGTGCCGTCTGGATCATAGAGAAAGGCGTCCGGTAACGCCTTCATGATGCGATTAGTTCGTTCCGTATCTTCCTTGTCGGCCTTCTGTTTTTTCTTCAGTTCTTGCGGGTCATTGATCAACCCATCTAAACGCGCTTGTTCCTTCTGGCGCTCTTCCGCGGTGAGCGGCCGATCGTTGATGGCCACCAACATGCCCGCTGCCAACTCCCTGGTTTCCACGATCAACTTGGTTTGCGAGCCGTGCTCGTTTTCCTCGCGCTGCCGAAACATGAACTTGGCTGTGTTGTTGGAATCGATCTCGTTCTGAACCGTTTGCCGTACCAACTCGACCGGAGCTGCGGACACGGATTGTGCCCAGAGAGCAGCGCCCTGAAGGTTTATCAGTACGCTGAACGCCACCATCTTCAGTCTTAGTCTGGCCAATCTCATATGTTTCCGCCCCTTTAGCTTAGACGAGAGCCCAGTCTTCACCGTTGTATCGGTGGTGGTCCCGGGCAAAAGCAAGCCCCTTTTGATGCATTTTAAGCCCACGGCATGACTTGCGTCCCTTCGTGTCCCCTCAAAGTCGCCAAATGGTTTAGAATCCGATAGTCACGCTTGCATAACCCAAGCGGGACACCCTTAAGGAGGCTGGGGCTATGGACGCGCCAAAAACCACCGAGTTTGCTCACATCGGCAAGTCCGTCATCATCAAGGGAGAACTTTCCGGGAGTGAGGACTTGTTTGTCGATGGCGTAGTCGAAGGCACCATCGAATTGCGCAACAACAACCTGGTGATCGGCCCCAATGGTCAGGTGAAGGCTAGCATTCATGCCAAGGGTGTAGTGGTTCAGGGGAAACTGGACGGAGACATCCGCGCCAGCCAGAGAGCGGAGCTTCGTAAGACCGCGGTTGCAGTGGGTGACGTCTTCACGCAGCGAATCGCCATCGAAGAGGGCGCTTACTTTAAGGGCAAGGTGGATATCCAACAGGAGGCGGCCAAGCCCGCTTCAACCCCGGCAGCCAAGCCCGAACCGGAAGCCAAGAGCACCGCTGTGCAACCTGTTGCCCCGGCGTCAGGAGCTGCAGCAAGCATGGCCGGCGGTGGAAACAATCCCCCGGTGCCACACACGTCGGTAACCAAGGTTTGAGAGTTTTTGCCCGGTTTAGCTTTGCCCCTCGCGGTATAGTTGACCTTGGGGAGCGCTCTAAACCGGACGCCAGAAAGAAGTCGCAATGGCATCGGTTACACATAGTTTCATGAAGCTCTTTCGAGGTCCATCCACTGAGTCCCTCGCGGAACCCGGCCAAAGTGTGAGGCCGTCGCGCTCCACCCAGCGGCTCACTCGCCGCTCCAGCGGTCTGGCAGAGTTGGCCAACCTGCTGCGCTCGGAAGAACCGCTCTGTATTCTTGATATCGGCTCTACCTCCGCCGCTAATATTCGCTATCTGACCGAGCGTGGACACAAGATATACAGCGAAGACCTTCTCGAAGCCTCGACTGATCCTGCGCTGCTGATTCGTGACGAGCAGGGTCATACCACGCTTGATCACAAGCGCTTTCTGGCAGAGAATGTGCTCTTTCGCAACGCCCATTTTGATGTTGTCTTGTGCTGGAATCTGGCCGATTACCTGGACGAAGATCTGGTAAAGCCGTTGGTGGCACGACTGTGGTCCATGATCCGCCCTGGCGGCATGCTGTTGGCCTTTTTCCACACGCAGGAGGCCGGACCAGATGCGCCCTGTTACCGCTACCACATCACCGGCAACGATACCCTGGAAATGCAACACGTGGAGGCCCGGGGCGACTTTGGAAAAGGCCCGGGCGCGCCGTCAGCCCGTGGAAACTTCCGCCTGCAGCGTGTCTTCAATAACCGCCACATCGAAAACCTCTTTCGCGATTTCACTTCCATCAAGTTCTTTCTCACTCGCGACAATATTCGTGAAGTCCTGGTGGTCCGGTAGAAACAGCCGGCAAAATGCAGGGTGGGATTTCAGGTTGAGCCGTGCTTCAGTTCTGCATCAAGCCCTCTGCTTCGAGCGCCTCAGGTACCCTAAGCGGGTTTTCCTCCACGGCCAGCTCAGTTTCACGGCAAATCGTCTACCGCGTTTTCCTCACCAGATACTGAGTCACCGCCGGGACCCTTGCCAGTAAAGACACCGCAGGACGCCGCAGTATTCGCGGCAGGCGCAGCATCTTCCGGATTTTGGACGAAGTCTGAAACACAGTAGTAAACCGACCGATGTATTCATTGCAGTATCGTCGTGACGCCTCTCCCAGCCTCGTCGTTCCCCGAAAAAACGGGATCAGGCTTTGCGCCGCTAGAGTCCCGCTCCGTAGTGCCAGGGAGATTCCGTCTCCCACGAACGGATCTACAAAACAGGCAGCGTCGCCCACCATCAGAACGCCGTGGCGTTCAGGCTGTGGCTCACGGAACACCAGCGGCGAAGTGCTCACCGGATCCCCTAATGACTTCCACTGCCGGCTCCTGGTGAGCAGCGCAGGATGATACTGGAACACATCCGACAGGGTGCTCGCCACATCCGCGCGCACCATGGCACAGGCATTGATGCGGCCGGATCCCGGGCCGGTTTTAAGATCGACGGGCTGCACCCCGCAATATCCGCCATCAAGAAAATACAGATCCACGGATGCCGGGGGTGAGGCTTCTTCAAAGTGCCCTTTCACGCCAATCCACCTCGGCTCACCATTTCTTGGTGCCGCGGGATTCAGGTTCGACCATCTTCCGGAAGCATTCACCACTGCTCGTGTCTCGAAATTGTCGACCGTGGTGCTAACCACGAACGGACCTGACCCTTGAATTCCCTTGACCGTGACCTGTTCGCAAGCTTCCACCCCCGCGGCCTGAGCGGATTCCCAAAGATCATCATCAAGGTCAAGACGTGCGATGCTGGCAGCTGCAGGGAGGACCGTCGCTTGCAGTACGTGACCGTCCAGAAATATTCTCGTTCGACCAATCCGTATGGCATCGTCCAGCAGACTACGGTGCTTGGCGTCGAGCAGCTCCGCCAGCAGTCCCAACGACTCAGCGGAAACGAATTCGCCACACACCTTTTGGCGTGGAAACCGTCCGCGCTCAAGCAGTAGGACTCGGGCGCCGGTTCGCGCTGTGGTGATTGCGGTGGCTGAACCAGCCGGCCCGGCGCCGACGACAATCAAGTCATACATCGCCATCACCCTTGTCCCCGTGCACTCTTCCACGCGATCACGCCCATACGAAACAGAAACGCTCGAGTGATGTCCACCCGCCCGGCGTTCGACTTCCGTAGTAGATCCCGCATCTCGTTTATGGTGTAGGCCTGCCGTACTGACGCCGGCGCATCATGCCGGGTGAGGCGGCTGCGGTACAAGGGCAAGCCGGCATACACCAGCCCCAAGTGCACCGGATGCCGCACCAAATCATTGATGAGCACGGCGGCCTGGCACACTCGCAGTCCCTCGTTCACGAATTGAACAACTTCATGCGGCGCCAGGTGATGGACGAAAAGAGTGGAACTCACCAGGTCGAAGCTGCCGTCAGAGAAGGGAAGTGCCAGGGCGTCGCCAGCGACAGCTCGTCCATTCCCGTTCTTCAAATGAGAGGATGCCCGATCCAGCAAGGTGGTTTTCAGCTGAATCCCAGTCGGCGCCAAGGCCGCCGAGACTGCGGCAGGCACCGCGCCGGCTCCGGCGGCCACTTCCAGGAGCGAAAGCGACTTGACGCTTAGGCCTGTTGCAACTCGCTCCACCAGGAACTGTGTGGTCGCGACGCCCCCAAACCAGCGGTTGATGCGGTTCAAGTCAGAAAGGGAAGTCGCGATTTCCGACGGAGTGCCAGCGTCAGAGTCCAGCAGTTCGGGAATGACCACCCTCTTCATGGAAAAGCACGCTCCGGCAAAAGGCCTTGAAAGGACCGGGCGCCCCTCCGTGGTCACGGGGGCTCGGCTACACTTCCGCCAATTCTTCTTCCAGCAGTTGCTTGTTATACAGGTCCGTGTAGTAGCCGTTTTTCTCGATCAGTTCTGCGTGTGTACCCAGTTCGACCACGCGGCCAGTGTGCAACACCGCAATCAGGTCCGCGTTGCGAACGGTCGAGACCCGGTGGGAAATGAAAATCGTAGTCCGCCCCTGCATGACTTCCCGCAGGTGGTTCAGAATTTTGTCTTCGGTATGCGTGTCCACGCTCGAGAGGGCGTCGTCCAGGATCAGGATGCGCGGGTTCCGAATGATCGCCCGAGCAATGGCAGTCCGCTGTTTCTGCCCGCCGGAAAGCGTTATGCCACGCTCTCCCACCATGGTTCGATACTTTTCAGGAAAGCCCTCGATCTCTTCGGCGATGTTCGCCGCCTCCGCCGCCGATCGTACCTCGGCGTCGGTGGCGTCGGCCTTGCCAAACGCGATGTTTTCCCTCACGCTCTCGCTGAACAGAAACGTCTCTTGCGGAATGAAGCCTATGTTTGCACGCAAGAACTCCAGGCTGTAATCCCGGATTGGTCTGCCATCGATGAGCACGCTTCCCGCCAAGGTGTCGTAAATCCGCGGAATCAGACTGACCAGCGTGGTCTTCCCCGATCCCGTGGGTCCCACAATTGCCAGGCTGCTCCCCGCCGGAATTCGCAAATTCACATGGTGCAGCACCGCTTTTCCGTTGTATGCAAAATTCAGATCGCGAAATTCAATCTCACCCTTAAACTTTTCAGCGTTGGCGCTCTTGCCCGTGACTCTCACTTCCTGGCCATCGGCAATCTCTGGTTTCTCCACCAGGATCTCGTTGATTCTCCCCATGGACGCCGTCCCACGCTGGAAAATGTTAATTACCCAACCCAGGGCAATAACCGGCCAGGTCAGTTGCACCATGTAGGTGTTGAAAGCCACGAAGTCCCCTACGTTGATCCGGCCCAGCAACACCTCTTTCCCACCCAGCCAAAGTACCAGCACAATGGCGAAGCCCAGCATGGTCTCGAGCGTCGGCCACAACATTCCCATCAGACGAACCAGTTTCAAACTGCGGGCAATGTATTCGCGATTGGAGGTTTCAAACCCGGCGATCTCCGGTTCCTCCTGTACATAGGCCCGAATTACCCGTGCGCCGGAAAAGTTCTCCTGCGCCCGCGCCGAGATCTCAGAAAACATGGCCTGGATTCTCTCGAACCGCTCATGAATGCGTTTTCCGAAATACTGAATTGTGATACTCACGATGGGCAGGGGGAGAAACGCATAAAGGGTGAGCCGCGGGCTGATCGAGAGCATGAAAGCCAAGGCGCCCGCTGTAAATACGATGGTATTCGCTGAATACATGATCGCCGGCCCCAGCAGCATGCGCACGGCGTTGAGGTCATTGGTAGCGCGCGCCATGATGTCGCCGGTGCGGGTACGCTGGTAGTAGGAGTAAGAGAGGCTCTCTAGGTGGCGGAAGAGGTCGTTGCGCAGGTCGAATTCGATCTCGCGGGAAATGCCAATGAGAATCCAGCGCGTCAGAAACTGGAAGATGCCTTTCGCGCAGGCCACCGCCAGCAGCAGCAAAGCGTAGGTGCCCAGTTTGTGCCGAGTAACTCCGAGGTGAAGGTCATTCACCGCCCGGCGGATGATCTGCGGGAACAGGATCCAGATACCGTTGTTGAGGAAAACGCACAGCGTCCCCACGGCAAAGCTGCCGCGGTACTTCTTAAGATAGGGGAATAGGGGCCGAAGGCTCTTAGGCAGCATGTGCTTCCAGTAGATGAGATTCTACCAGCCCAGGCTTCAGTTTTCCCCGACGGTCTAACCCTTCTGGGACTGGGCGTCGTTGCCGAATGCTCTGGCATAAGCTCCCAGCAGAAACAGCACCCAACTTCCCAGAAAGACAACCGCCGAATCGATGAGGTAGGAATACACCATATCAATGCTCATGCTTAACCTCGCTTACGCAGTTCGAGCTCCTAATTTCTCTTTGCCTGTGAGACCTCTGTATCTTTCCACCACATCTTTGACAGCATACAACCGTCCCAGTGACGTCAATTGCTGGTCTGCAAGGGCATGCTCAACCTGCGACATCCAGTACTCCACCGCTCGTTCTACTCCCCATGCCATTTCGTCTGCGATCACATCGATGATTTCTCTAGGTACAGTCGCTGTAGCCATCACTCACCGCCTCCCTTGAAAAACCGGGGGAGGGCTTTCCCCTGGCCCCTCCCCCTCCCCGATGGTTCGAACTACTGATTTGGGGACTGTTCTGGAGCCTGTTGATGTTGCCGCATGTGTTCCTCCATCCGTTGCTGGTGCTTGGCCATGAGTTCACTTAGTTCGGTCTTCTGTTCCGGGGTCAGCACCTGGTAGGCCTGCGATGTGACCCGCGCGTGCTCCATTTCGAGCTGCGCATGGGTCTGGGCCGACTGATTGGCGATCGCCTGCGCCTTGGCCTCGTCGAAGGTGCCACTGGTGATGAGTTGCATCATCGCCTGATGGTTCTGTCGTTCCTGCAGGAACAGCGGCTTCATCGCCGGCTTCGAGCTTTCGAAGATCTGTTTCATTTGGGTACGTTGTGTGTCGCTTAAATCGTGAAGCGCGAAGAATGGCATCTCGTGGTGCATTCCTCCGCGATGCATGTCCACTCTCTTCAGTGTCTGTGCTACTCCTACTGCCGCTAACAACGTCAGCGCCAGCCCTGCCGCCAACAGCTTTTTCTTGCTCTTCATGACTTCTCCTGTCCGCTCGGTGTGGAGCGCTGAGTTTTCGCTTTCTCTGATAAGAACACCTTTTCCCGCAAGCAGGTGGTAAAGAGTCGGTCAACCGGCGTAAAGTTTTGTAAATGGGTGCCGTTTTTGACAATTCTTTACGGCTCCCACGAGCCGCTTGTTATAGAACTGATATGAAGAGAATGGATCGCATTTTGGTCATCGATGACGATGCTGAGCTCTGTGCCCTGGTCGGAGAATACCTCGAACCGGAAGGGTTTCAGATCGAGGCGGTTCATGACGGCATTCGCGGACTGGAACGCGCCCTGTCCGGCGATCACCTGCTGGTCGTGCTGGACGTGATGCTGCCCGGCCTCAACGGTTTCGATTTGCTGCGGCGCCTGCGGGTCGCCTCCAAAACTCCGGTCTTGCTGCTTACTGCGCGTGGCGAGGATGTCGATCGCATTGTGGGTCTGGAAATCGGCGCGGACGATTATCTTCCCAAGCCCTTCAATCCCCGTGAACTTGTCGCCCGCATCCGTGCCATCCTGCGACGCACGCAGGGAAGCGACAAGGGTGAGCAAGAGGCCATTCCCGAGGTGATTCGCGTCGGTGACGTCGAACTCGACCCTGCCACCCGCACCGTCCTTAGGGGCGGCGCGCCGGTGGAATTGACCTCAGTGGAGTTCAATCTCCTGCATGCGTTACTGCGCGAGGCCGGGCGGGTGGTGACTCGCGAGCACTTGGTGGACACCGTTCTGAGCCGCAAGTTTTCTCCCTTCGACCGCAGCATCGATATGCATGTCAGCAAGGTGCGGAAAAAGCTGGGTGATTCCGATAACGGTCCCGACCACATCAAGACCGTGCGCGGCGTGGGATATATCTTCGCTCATCCCCGGGAACATGCCAGGAGCGAAGACCAATGAAGAGCCTGTTCCTGCGAATTTTTCTTTCTTACTGGCTGGCCCAAGCTCTGTTCGTGGTGTTGGCCATCATCATCGCTTCGGCTTTACGACCCTCAGGCGAAATTTCGAACCTGCAGTCTCAGGAGACCACTTTTTTAAGCGAAGCGGTGCGCGCGTATCAGACCGGGGGTGAGACCGCAGTGTGGAAGTATCTTCACGGCGTTCACGAGGCCCATCACATCCGCCTCTTCATCGCAGACGAGCAGGGAAGAGACCTATTGGGACGTACGCCTCCTCCGTGGGTGCAGCGCGCCCAGCGGGGCGAGATGCGCACCGCGGAAAGCTTTTGGGGGCGTCTCACTCCGCAGCAGTTCCTGCGTTCTTCGATGACCACCGCGGATGGGCATCACTACACCCAGGTGATTGAACTGCCTCCCTCTCCCAGCGGGATGTTTGGGCCTCATGGCCTGCCCATTTTCGTTGGGATTCTGTCCTCTGGATTGGTTTGCTACCTGCTGGCCCGCCAACTGACTTCACCCATCGTCCGTCTGCGCGCGGCCACGCAGAAACTCGCGGAAGGTGACCTGGCAGCGCGCGCCGGTATGCCAGAATCTCGCCGCCACGATGAAATGGCCGAACTCATGCGCGATTTCGACCGCATGGCGGACCGCCTGGAGAAGTTGGTCAATGCTCAAAAGCGCTTGCTGACCGACATTTCTCACGAGTTGCGCTCACCGCTTGCCCGCTTGAACGTTGCCTTGGAGCTTGCCCGGCGGCGTAGCGGATCTGAGGCCGGTAGCGCCCTCGACCGGATTGATCGCGAGACCAACCGGCTGAACCAGTTGATTCAGAAGTTGCTCACCATTGCCCGGCTCGATGGCGGCGATGAATTCATCCAGAAATCGCCTCTGCATCTGGAACATCTGATCAGTGAGATTGCCAAGGATGCCGCCTTCGAAGCTCAGGACCGCCGTTGCGAGGTGGAGGTGGACGTGATTGACGACTGCGTGGTCACAGGTAATTCCCGACTGCTGCAAAGCGCGATCGAAAACGTTGTGCGCAATGCCATCCGCTATACCGAGACCGGAACCGGCGTTCAGATTCGGCTGGAGCAAGGATTGGGCGTGAAAGGGCCGGAAGCCGTGGTCCGGGTCACCGACTCCGGGCCGGGTGTCCCGGAAGAGGCCATCGATAAGCTGTTTCGACCTTTCTATCGCATCGACGATGCCCGCGGCCGCCAAACCGGTGGCGTAGGACTCGGCCTGGCCATCACGGAGCGCGCGGTCGCACTCCATGGCGGCACTATCCGCGCCGTGAATCGCCCGCAGGGCGGACTCATGGTTGAGATTCGGTTGCCTCTGGCTCCCCAAGCTAGCGACGACAGCAACTTCCGCGTCTCCGATGTTGTTTCCACCACCCAACGCAGTTAGCTCTGCCGCTACAAAGCAACTTTTCTCCTCGGTGGTGGTTCCTACTTACAGCCGGGGTTTGCTCTTTGCCCCGCATTCCTGATACACCTTTGAAGGAACTTTTCAACGTCATACAGCTACCGGGCCAACGCCCCGTCACACCAGAACGGGAGAATCAATAAGGATGAGGTTGCGCTTCTTTACCTGTCTGCTCTCCATTTCGCTGTGCGGACTACTCGCTTGCAGCAGCACCAACAGCACCGTCACCACCGCCAGTACAGGTGTGCTTTACATCGCAGCCGCGGGGGACAGCTCGCTGACCGCCTACACGGCGACGCTTAGTAGCGGCGCCCTGACCATCCTGGGTTCGGCGCAGGCCACAGGAACATCTCCCTTTGCCATCGCCTTGTCGCCGGCTACAAAGGCAGTCTTTGTGGACAACAACGCCTCCGACAGCGTCTCCGCCTACACCATTAATTCCGATGGAACCCTGACGGCGGGCAGCGGCACCGTTAAAACTGGGACCATGCCGATGGGCATGGCGATTGATCCAGCGGGAAAATTTCTGTTCGTGGCTAATCAGGGATCGAGCAGCGTCTCGGTATTCGCGATTAGCGGCGCGACCTTGAAAGAAGTTGCAGGCTCGCCCTTTACCACCATCCCTGCCGGCAGCACAATCCCGACCGGGCCTACCGCAGTTGTGGTCAGTCCCAGCGGTAACTTCTTGTACGTCGCCAACGACTTCACCGGCACTGTTTCGGCCTACTCGATCTCGTCCACTGGTGGCCTGGCTGTATTGGGTGCCTCGCCGTTCACTGTCGGACTCGCTCCTTCGGGCTTGGCTATACCGCCGAACGGTGCTTTCCTGTACGTCGCGAATTCGGGGTCTAACAACATTTCTGTTTTCAACATTTGTGACAAGGTCGTCACCAGCTGCGCTGACGTTAACCACCCCGATGGTAGTTTGAAGCCGGTGGGGGGATCGCCCTTCTCGGATGGCGGAGGCCCGGTTGCCATTGCGATTGATCCGGCCTTCAGCTTTCTCTACGTGCTCGAAAAGGGATCCAATCAGATCTCGTCTTTTACGTACGGTACCGGCACTGGAGCATTGAGCCCTCTAACTACTGCGCCTACTGTTTCCACCGGCCAGTCTCCCGCGTCGTTGGTTATCGTCTCTGGGGCCACGGGGACGAACGTGGGCAACACCACCACCAATCCCACCGACTTCGTATATGTCGTCAATAATGGGAGCTCCACGCTCTCTGCCTTCACGCTCAATACTGCTACCGGGGTCCTGACCCCGCTAGGTACACCGGTCGTCACTTCGGTGAACCCCACAGCGGTCGCTGCGAATTAGAGTCGTTGGACGGAGGGTGTTCCCTGAAGATTGAATGCTTCATTGACCCAACGACTCGACCCTAGGTCGGTACTTTCAAAATCATGTACCCGCCTAACAGCGCGAATATCAGATCGGGAGACCATGCCGCCAGAAACGGCGGCAACTGACTGATATTCCCCATAGCCTCGAACAAGCCTGAAACCGTCCAGTAGACCACGGCAATTCCTACGGCAACTGCCACTCCTGCAATCGTCCCGCGCCGCCCGGCCGAAAGCGAGAACGGAATCGCCAGCACCGCCATCACCAGAGCGATCATGGGGAAAGCGAACTTCTTCTCCAGTTGAACCCGGAGCCGCACCACTTCAAAGCCGCTCTGCTGCAAGTCATGGATATAGCGCCGCAATTCCTGGGAGTTCATCTCCGAGGACTGCTTGACCTCTTTCTTGAAATACGTCGGTGGTTCACTGACCCCGGCAAAGGTCGCTACATCGAAGCTGCGGAAACCTTCAATGGCGTCTCCGCGCAGGTTCCGCTCCCATCCCTGCGTGCACACCCAGCGCTGCAGCGTATCTTCCCAATGCGCGCGCTCGGCATAAATTCTCTGGGTCAGTCGAAAGGTAGCCGGATCGAACTGAAACACCGCCAGCCGGCCGAACTGATCGCGTTCTGAATCGAACAGCTGGTAGTAGTAAATATTCGAATGCTGCCCAAAAATCCATTTCCGGTCTGGGTTCAGATAAGTCTGCGTCGGCTTGCCCTTGATCTGGTTGCGCAGCGCATCCTGTCGCTTGTTGGCATGCGGCAAATAGAACTGATCGAAGAAAAACAACCCGCAGGCCAGCACCGCGCAAGCCACCAGCAGCGGGGTCACAATCCGGTAAATACTGATGCCGGTGGCCTTGATGGCAGTGACTTCATTGGAGCGCTGCATCAACCCCAGGGTGATCAGTACCGCCAGCAGAATGCTCAACGGCGTGATGTTGTAGAGGAAATAGGGCGAAACATTCAGCAGGTACTCACCCACCACCACGGGTGAGACTTGATTGCGCAAAATGTCGCCCAGCAACTCGAACAGTGTGAACACCAACAGCAGCATCAGGAAGGTCCCCAGCACCAGCGCCAGGTTGACGGCAAAATCGCGCAGGACATAGTCATCCAAAATCATGGGGAAGCGGGCACTGAAAACCCGTCGACGCGTCGACGCGCGCTGGAACACATCTTCAGCGCGATTGACGCGCAGCGCCCCCGCGCCGTTAGTTTTCAATCGTCCCTTGAAGGGATTTAGACGGTCGCGCCATGCTGAGACGTCAAACGGCCTGCGTTCTGCGTGCCACAACAAGAATGCTCCGCCCAGGAAGAACACGAGGTCGGCCAGCCACACTCCGAAACCAGGGGAAACCTTGCCCTGCCGAGCCAGCGACACTCCCACCAGCGACGCGAAGTAATAGGCAAATACCAGTAAGATCGCCAGAACAAAGCCAGTGGACTTCCCACCCTTCTTGGATGACAGGCCCAGCGGAATTCCTACCAGGGCCAATACCAGGCAGGAAGTCGGCAGAGCAAAGCGACGATGAAGTTCGATCCAGTCCCACCGCGCCATGGAATTGGTTCGGTCATGCGCCTGCCGCCAAAGCTCCGTGGTTTTCAGTTGTGAGACCGGGGCCGGTTCTTGTTCCTTCCCATTTTCCGCTGTGGGCACCGGAATCGGGAGGTCGGTGTGTTCGAAGGTTGAGATTTGGTAGTTGCTAGGTGCTCTTGGGTCTATCTCGTGCATCGAACCATTACTCAGTCGAAGATGCAGCCGGTTCGGGCCTTCACTCACCAGAATCCCCTCTTCGGCGAGGGTAATGCGCGGCGCCGCCGGAGTGCTGGTGTCGGCGATAAACACGCCCTTCCAGACCGCGGCGCCCTGGGCAGCCTGCACATTCTGCACGTAGAGCACGAGTTGGGGGAAGCCTTCGTAGAAGACCCGAGGCTGAACTTCAAATGAGATTTGCGACGACTTAAGCTGATCCTGTAATCGCGCCATCGCCGCCTGCGAGCGTGGAGCCACATACACCCCATTGGCCAGCGCCAGGAGCCATGCCGCAGCCGCAAAGATGGAGATGACTCTGAGGAAGCTCCACACTCCAAGTCCACTGGCCCGCATGGCGGTAATCTCGCTGTCTGCAGCCAGACGGCTCAGCCCGATCAGGATGCCGACCAGCACTCCCGCCGGTATGGTGATGGTGAGCGCTACCGGGACTATCAGAAAGAACACCTGCGCCACGCTGGGCAGGGGAGCGCTGTTGCGCACAACCAGCTCGAGGATTTGCCCTAGATCACGCGTGAACAGCACGAACGTGAATACACCCACGCCAATTAACGCGTGTGTCGTGACTTCGCGCAGGATGTAGCGGGTCAGGATCCGCATGGGCGCCGATTCCCTGAGTCTAGCACGCAGGTTCGGAGTGGCATTCAAGCTGCTTGTGCATGCGCAGAGGCACTCGCCTTACCCCTCGGGCGAGCGGAAGGAAAGGCAGCCCTCCCTTGTGAGATGTTTAGTGTCGTTATGCACCCACGACGCCGGGGAGATTCTTGGGCTTCTACTAGGATCTCCTCGGCGAGTTTGATAATGCAACAGTTAGGCCAAGGATTGCACCCGAGCACCGGAACTGTTTCAGTTCCGCACCCGCGCACTGAGGGTTTCCCTGACACAGCGATTGCTTGGAACGTTTCTGACGGAGGTTCCCTGGAACAGCTTCCATGCTGCCGACGCTTCGGCGCTCGTGCCGACTATTCGGCTTTCAGGTAGAGCGCGGACAGCGGCGGCAGAGTCAGACTAAGCGAGTGGGAGCGACCGTGAGCGGGCTGGTCTTCAGCCTGAACTCCTCCCATGTTGCCCATGCCGCTGCCACCGTAATCCCTGGCGTCGCTGTTCAGCAGTTCCCGCCAGAACCCAGGGCTGGGAACTCCTAACCGGTATCCAACCCGCGGAACCGGAGTAAAGTTACACACCACCACGATGTTGTCCGCTGCGGTCTTTCCCTTGCGCAGTAATGAAAGCGTGCTGGACAAGGTATCGTTGCAGTCGATCCACTCGAACCCAGCCGGTTCGGTATCCAATTCGTGCAGTTCGGGATACTGCCGGTAAAGCCGATTCAACTGCTCCACCCAGTTTTGCAAGCCCCGGTGCAGGGGGTATTGCAAGACGTGCCACTCCAGGCTGGTGTCGTGCGCCCACTCCCGCACCTGGCCGAACTCGTCGCCCATGAACAGCAGTTTCTTGCCCGGCTGCGCGTACATATAACCAAACAGCAGTCGCAGGTTGGCGAATCTCTGCCACTCGTCGCCCGGCATCTTCCCAATCAGTGACCCCTTGCCATGTACCACTTCGTCGTGAGAGAGCGGCAAAACAAAGTTTTCGGTGAAGCCGTACAACATGCGGAAGGTCAACTGGTTGTGATGAAATCTGCGATGAATAGGGTCGTTGGAAAAGTACTTCAACGTGTCGTGCATCCAACCCATATCCCATTTCAAGCCAAAGCCAAGTCCGCCCACATAAATCGGCCGTGAAACCATTGGCCATGCCGTGGATTCCTCGGCAATCGTCTGAATGGCGGGATGCTCTCCGTAGGCCTCTTGATTAAATTGCCGTAGAAACTCGATCGCTTCCAGATTCTCCCGTCCGCCATATTTGTTGGGCAGCCACTCGCCTTCTTTGCGCGAGTAATCGAGATATAGCATCGAGGCCACGGCATCCACTCGCAAGCCATCGGCATGATATTTCTCCAGCCAGAACATTGCACTGGAGAGCAGGAAGCTGCGTACCTCCGTGCGTCCGTAGTTGAAGATTAGCGTCTTCCAGTCGGGATGAAAGCCCTGGCGGGAATCGGAATGTTCAAACAGATGTGTGCCATCGAAATACGCCAGCCCATGCCCATCCGAAGGGAAGTGCGAAGGCACCCAATCGAGAATTACCCCTAGGCCGTGCTGATGCAGGTAATCCACCAGATACATGAAATCCTGTGGCTCGCCGTAGCGCGCGGTAGGCGCGAAATAGCCGGTCGTCTGATATCCCCATGAGCCGTAGAAGGGATGCTCCATCACCGGCAAGAATTGGACGTGGGTGAACCCCATACGCGTTGCGTAGTCGCTCAGGCGAGGGGCCAGTTCGCGGTAGCTCAAGTGCCGGTTGTTTTCCTCCGGTACACGCATCCAGGAACCCAGATGGACTTCATAAATTGCCATGGGCGCGTGCAGCGAATTCTTCTCTTTGCGCTGCGCCATCCAGGCATCATCCGCCCAGTCGTACTCCAGGTCCCAGACCACTGACGCGGTACGCGGCGGCTTCTCATGCAGTAAGCCAAACGGATCGGCCTTGTCCCCGACGTAGCCGTTGTGATGTGAAACGATATGAAACTTGTACAACGCCCCTTTAGCCACTCCGGGGACAAACCCCTCCCACACGCCTGAGCTCCCACGAGCCTGCAGTCGATGTGCCTCCGGGTCCCAGCGGTTGAAGCTGCCAATCACCGATACTTGGCGCGCATTCGGCGCCCACACACTGAAGCACACGCCAGCTTCGTCCCCAGCGTCGGTCAGGTGCGCACCCAGCTTGTTGTAGGCGCGATAGTGCCGGCCTTCGTTGAAAAGATGGAGATCCTGCGGACTGAGCAAACTGACATCAGGGCGGACCGCCGTGCCCGAGCTTTCGATCGTCTTCGCCATATCGCCACCTCTAGTTTACCGGAGTGGGGCTCCCCCGGCTGAATTTCGACAGTACAGTGGTTACTGGATTGTTAATGCCTGATCCGCATGTCACCGGCGCGCCCCTCTAGACCCGATTTCCCCTCACCTGCTATCTTTCTATCTGCCATGGCGCCGTATCTCGAACTAGCTCCGCCGCCGCATCTGGCCGATAGCGTCGAGTGTTTCTGGACTTTAGAGGCAGAGCAGTCGTTCCGGCATCGAGTTTTACCAGACGGATGTGCCGACATCCTCTTCACTCGTCACTCCAAAGCCTCGCTGACGGTCGTGGGCACCATGACCAGCTATCAAGACTTCGAAATACCCTCCGGACAGTGGATGGTGGGTGTCCGGTTCCGGCCGGGGATGTGGGGGGCCTACCTTCGTGTTTCGGGTCAGGAACTCACAGACACGCGTCTAACCCTTGAGGACCTGTGGGGCGCATCTGCGCGGCGCCTGCTTGAAAGCATGGCCAACGCCGGGTCCCCACAGCAGTGTGCTTCGCTGCTTGGCCAAGGCCTGCGGCAGCCGGCCCCTACGACGCCTCTGCAGCGCGCTCTCGCTTGGATGGCGGCCGATCCCGCCTCGGTTTCACTGGATGACGTTGCCCTCCAAAGCGGCCTCAGCCCGCGGCAGTTCCGCAGGGTCTGCGTCCAACACACCGGAGTGTCACCCAAGCTGCTGGCGCGGGTCCTGCGCTTCCGTAAGGCCCTTGCCCAGGTCCAGTCCCATGCCGGCCCACATGCTGACGTCGCCGCCGACTGCGGATACTTCGACCAGTCGCACTTCATTGCGGAATTCCAGCGCTTCGCCGGACAAACTCCTGCCGACTATCTGCGCGACTCCGCGTGACCGGTTTTTCCTATCCCGCCGGATTTCACTCCACTACTATGACAACCGAACCACGAACGAAACGAAGTATCCGCATGAAGGTTTCCTTTGTGTACCTTCGTGTCCTTTGTGGTGAATGAACTGCCTCAGGACGAAAACATGCGCACACTTTGCATCACGTTAGTTTTGTTCGTAATCGCATTTCCCCAACAGGAGCAGAAAACCGTGGACAACCAAGCCAACAACGGAAGGATCGACTACCTCGAGTTTCCCGCCACCGACGTGGCCAAAACCAAAGCCTTCTACGAGCGCGTCTTCGGATGGAAGTTCACCGACTACGGCCCGGACTACACCAGCTTCGAGGACGGCCGCATCGCCGGCGGCTTCACCAAAGAAGGCAAAGTGGTGCGCGGAGGGCCGCTGGTAGTGCTGTACGCCAGCGACCTCGCTGCCACTGAAAAGAAAGTCCGCGATGCGGGTGGCGCCATCACCAAAGATGCGTTCCCGTTCCCAGGCGGGCGACGGTTTCATTTCACCGACCCCAGTGGAAATGAATTGGCGGTATGGTCGGAGAAATAGCGCGGGGTTGGTCGGTCTAGGGCCCTCATCGTGTTCCAGAGGGCCCGCTCAGGCCCCCCGGCAAAGAGTGCTCGTGCGTCGCCGATCTTTGCGGCAACCTGACCGTGCGGTTCTCGCGCAGCGGTCAATTTCATTTGTAAATTCATCACCATCGTGACGATCTTCTCCGTCGGCAGCGATTACAATGGTTGTCCCTGGCGGCGCCAGCGGATCATCAAAACTGAGGAGACATATGAAGCGACGAATCATACTGGCTATTGTGTTTTTATCGAGCTTCCTCGCGGCAACGTTTGTGGGAGCGCAGGATGGACAGATCCGGCATGAACGGCGGCCAGCAACGCCATCGACTGCTGTTACTCCGGTGAACCCGCCGCCCCAACCAAACTACGATTTCTTCTCCATCCTGGATGGTCAGCCCAGGAGCTTGACTATTCATCACGATACCGAGGTGAGCACGGGTAAGCCAGTCGACGTCTATGTCTTCGCAATTGAGATGCAGGTCATGAATTCGGATGGGAACTTGGAGCCAGTGGGGTTGATCCTGGACAACTTCTATACCGTGAAAGCGGTCAATCCGCAAACCGCTCCGAATCCACATAGCGCGCGCGACTGCGGAATTTGGAATTCGCTGATATTGAAAGAGATGCCGCACGACCCGCAAATCTTCACGTGGTCGTATGTCGAGTTCACAGTAGCTGAAGGCGCCCGCATCGTTCAAACCAACGAAGATGGCCCCGTCTGGTGGAGCGATGACGTACAGTGTTGGGGAGCGCGCGACCGTTTTTCACCATTCTGAATCCGGCAGCAGTGCGGCGATTTATCATCGCGAGAACGCCGAGACTGACCCAGTCTCGGCGGCGCACCTGCTGTTGAATTTCTCGTCCAAGCATGGCTTGGCGAGTGTAGACGCCGTTAGGGCGCGACCCACCGTGCCTCCAAGAGGGCTGGGTTCGCGTGCTAGACTGGCGTTCAATATCCACCTACATGCCCGTCCTGCGCGTCATCGTCTTGTGGCACCAGCATCAGCCGTTCTACAAGGACTTAGTTACGGGTGAGTACCGCCTGCCCTGGGTGCGGCTGCACGCCCTCAAAGACTATTACGGCATGGTCAAGCTGCTGGACGAGTTTCCCAACGTCCACCAGACGTTCAACCTGGTGCCGTCGCTGATGACGCAAATCCAGGACTATGTGGATGGAACCGCACACGATCCATTCCTCGATGTCGCTGCCAAACCGGCTCGCGATCTCTCAGCCGAAGAGCGGCGCTTCGCCCTGCAATATCTGTTTCAGGCCAACCCGGTCCACATGATCGGGCGCTACCCGCGCTACCGTGAGCTCTGGGAACGCTTTCGAGGGGCCGGTGATTCACCGGAACGCGCCGAGAAATATTTTCAGCCCCAGGACTTCACTGATCTGCAAGTGCTCTCGCAAATCGCATGGTTCGACGAGTTCTTCCTCGATGATCCCGATATTGCGGCGCTGGTCAAGAAAGAACAATGCTATTCGCTCGACGACCAGCGTCTGGTGATCGCGCGCGAGCGTGAACTGCTGGGGCGGGTTCTGCCCGCCCACAGAGCGGCGGCGCAGCAGGGAAGAATTGAGCTTTCCACCTCGCCTTTCTATCACCCGATTCTGCCGCTAGTCTGTGACACCAATATGGGCGGGGTTTCCACACCCGGCCTGCCCTTACCTCAGAACCGATTTCGTCACCCCGAGGATGCCCGCGAGCAACTGCTAGCGCGGCCTGGATTTGCATCAGAAAGTCTTCGGTATTCGTCCGGTCGGGGTCTGGCCCTCAGAGGGCAGCGTCTCCGAAGAAGTCCTGACCATCGCCCAGAGCCTGGGGGTGAAGTGGATGGCCACCGACGAAGGCGTGCTCGGCCGCACCCTGGGCATCAATCCACGTGAGAACCCAGAAAAGCTCTACACCATCCATCGCTACGAGAATGCTCAGACGCAAATGCAGTTGGTCTTCCGCGACCACACTATTTCGGATCTGGTCGGCTTTGTGTACTCGGGGATGGCTCCATCGGATGCCGCAGCCCACCTCATGCACAACATTAAGCAGGCCGCGCAACCGGTTATAGACAAAGGGCAAGATGCAGTTGTACCTATCATCCTCGACGGTGAAAATGCCTGGGAATACTACCCGCGCTCGGGCCGCGAGTTTCTTCGCCGCTTCTATGACACCTTACAGCGCGAGCCGGGGGTCGAGGCACTTACAATTTCGGAAGCCATCGCCCGCCACCAGCACTTCAGCCCGCTCACTTCGTTGGTACCCGGTTCTTGGATCCACGCCAATTTCAATGTCTGGATAGGCGCACCTGAAGACAACAAGTCATGGGACTACCTCTACCACGCCCGCAATCTCTATGCGGAGATCGCCTCCCGTGTTACTGAGGCACAGCGCAAATTGGCCTTTGAAGAATTGCTGATTGCCGAAGGCAGTGATTGGAACTGGTGGTACGGGCCGGAGCATCATTCCGCCAACGACCGCGAATTCGACGAACTGTATCGCAAGCATCTCTCGAACGTCTACCAGGCGCTGGGTGCTAGTCCGCCCGACTATCTTGCCCAACCCATCGCTACGCTTGCGGCGCGAGCTGCGTTCACGCCACAGACTCATTACATCCATCCCCGGGTTGAGGGTGACATGGTGCGCTATTTTGAGTGGATGGGTGCCGCCGTCTACACCGCGGATCGCCGCGCCGGCGCCATGCATGGCAAGCAGTTTTTAGTCGACTCGGTGCAGGCGGGCATCGACGAAGAGAACGTCTATGGGCGGCTCGACTTTGCGGGCAAGCCTCCAGACACCAACTTCGACCTGGTGGTCAACCTGGAATCGTGGGCAGCCCAAGAAACGCGTCCGCTGCGCAGCCTGCGTTTAGATGTCAGGATCGTGGGCGGTCGCATGCAATCCTGGGAGGTTTCTGCGCCCGGCGAAGACCAACCGCTGGCCAGCTTCCGTCAGCCCAGTGCCCCGGCGGTGGTTGCTTTTGCGCGCAATTTTGAGTTCAAACTCCCACTTTCCTGGCTGGTTGCCACACAGGCGTTCGCTGCCGGTCCTACTTCGGCTGGCGGCACCAAGCTCCGGCTGCGCTTCAGCCTCTGGCAAGACCATCTGCCGGTTGACGCGCTGCCGCTCGAAGGCTGGATTGAGTTGCATCTGCTGAACGAGCAGGACTTGATCTCGGCCGCCTTCTGATGTGCCAGATAAGAAAAAGGCCGAGGTAAGTTCCTCGGCCTGGTGTGAATGCTCAGAACTGATTCTATTGTCCCCCAACTGCCGGAGCCATCTCCAACGGCCGGCTCAATTCCATCACCAGTTGAGTTCCGGCGGGAAGGCTCGCGGATTTCTTCTTGCCCAGCCAATGCACCACCGTAGCGGTCGCTCCGATCGCGCCGCCAATCACCACGCCTTTACCACCGTCTGCCAGGCCGCCAATCAGCATGCCGCCGCCGGTGCCGATGCCAAACTCGGCCATGTCCTCGCCGTTATGTCCCTTGCCTTTGAATTGGCCTTCGTTGTTGACGCTTGTGCCGTTGTCGAGATCGGTATCGGTCAGCGACGCGCTCAGCACGTAGCGTTGGCCGTCTGGCATCACCAGCGCTTCGGGGAAAATCCCGATGGTGGACAAGCCTTGGATCCGTCGTGGTTCACTGACCTGAGTGACCCGGCCCTGCACCGTAGCGCCGATCGGAATCACTGTCTTGCCGTCAACCACCACGGCCTCTGTGACCCGCGCCGAAAATGGATCGCCGGTCCTGCTGGAAAAAGTGGCGAGATTGTTTTCCAGTTTGACCGTCAGCGATGTGCCCGTCGGCAACGAAATATTGTTCTGCGCCATCGCCATCAGCGAAAGCACCGTTACACTGATCAATGTCTCGATCTTCCTCATTGAGCCTCCTTTAAGATGTAAATCTGCAATCTTCAGTCTGAAGCCTTCAATCTTCTGATCGCTTCCAGAATTTCTTCTGCTGCTGCCCGGTCAGTCTGGGTGTCGCCGCGGTAGATGTAACGAAGCACTCCTCCGCGATCCACGACCAGGCTTGCAGGGTGGGCGATGTTGAATGCGTCATGCCCGATCCGGTGGTACAGTCCGTAGGCTTTGGTCACCGAGCGGTCTTCATCGAGCAGGAAAGGGAAAGAAATCGGGTGCTCCGCCAGATACTTGGCAGGCTTGAACATCCCCTCGCCCTTTTCCGCCGCGATGTAGACCAGTTGCGCTCCCGCTTGCCTGATTTCGTCTTTGTATGGCTCGAACTGGGCCATTCGCTTGACGCAGTTTGGTCACCAAGTTCCGCGGAGGAATTCCACGATCGCCGGACCGCGCCCCAACATGGTGGAAAGGGTAAATATGCTGCCTTCCCAGTTTGCTGATGGCAACGAAAACTCCGGAGCCCGTGAGCCAATCTCCAAGGTTTCCGTACGATTCTCGCATCTCAAGTTGACTCTAGGTTAGTAGCGCGTGCAGAACAAGCAGGGAAGCGCCGCGCGAACCAGCAGAGTCACCCACGGCCTGCATGGTTCCATGATTCTGGCTAAGCCTGCCATGGCCATCCGTCACAGACCTTTCTCTCGCAGTGATTTATAATCGCGACTTTCCACAGACGAGGAGCCCTTATGCGCACGATTTCTAAAGTCCACGCCCGTGAGGTCCTGGATTCTCGCGGTAATCCCACAGTCGAAGCTGAGGTCATGCTCGGCGATGGAGCTCTGGGTCGCGCCATTGTTCCCAGCGGGGCCTCCACCGGCGAACACGAAGCCGTCGAACTCCGCGACGGCGACAAACAGCGTTTCCTGGGTAAAGGCGTTCTCAAGGCAGTTGAGAATGTGAACGCCAAAATTGCCAAGGCCGTGGCTGGAATGGACGCAGGCGATCAGCGCGCCCTCGATCAGAAGATGATCGAACTCGATGGTACTGATAACAAGAGCCGCCTGGGCGCCAATGCGATTCTGTCCGTTTCAATGGCCGCAGCGCGTGCCGCGGCTACCAGCTCCAGGCAGCCGCTCTATCAGTATCTGGGAGGCACAGCCGCCAATCTCCTGCCAGTGCCCATGATGAACATCCTCAACGGCGGAGCTCACGCCGACAACAACGTTGACTTTCAAGAATTCATGGTCATGCCGGTCGGCGCAAAGTCTTTTTCGGAGGCATTGCGCTGGGGAGTCGAGGTCTTCCACACCCTGAAAGGGGTGCTCAAGAAACGTGGCTACAACACCGCGGTTGGCGACGAAGGCGGTTTTGCGCCATCCGTCAAATCGAACATCGAAGCCATTGAGGTGGTGTTGGAGGCGATTCAGCAAGCGGGTTACAAGCCGGGCAAAGAGATCGCGATTGCCCTGGATCCGGCAGCTAGCGAGTTCTACCAGGACGGCAAGTACGTCTTCAAGAAGTCCGACCAGTCGGCGAAGAGTTCTGACGAGATGATCCGCTTCTGGGCGCAATGGGTGAAGGACTACCCCATTGTTTCGTTGGAAGATGGTTTGTCGGAGGAAGATTGGGAGGGCTGGGCAGCGCTGACAAAAGAGGTTGGCGGCAAGATCCAGTTGGTGGGCGACGACATTTTCGTAACCAACATCGAGTTTCTGCAAAAGGGAATTGACCGGCATGTGGGAAACTCGATTTTGATCAAGGTCAACCAGATCGGCACGGTGAGTGAGACGCTGGACGCCATCGACCTCGCCCGCCGCAACGGCTATACCTCAGTGATCTCACATCGGTCAGGCGAGACCGAAGACACCTTCATCGCGGATTTGGCTGTTGCGACGGGCGCGGGGCAGATCAAGACCGGCTCGGCCTCGCGGACCGACCGTATCGCCAAATACAACCAGTTGCTGCGGATTGAGGAAGAGTTGGGCGGCACGGCGAGATTCCTGGGGCTGAAGGCATTGAATTACAGGGGATGATAAGACTCAGAGCGCGGAAGGAGATCGACATGAAAAAGGCAGTGCCTACAATGACATTGGTTTTCCTGGCAATCGTTTCTGTGTTCAGTGCCGGGCAGCCGGTGCCCGATTCCGATGTCCCCAGCAAGGCCGAGGTCTTGAAGTTTCTGGACCTGATGCACTCGAAAGCCCAGATGGTTCAAGCATTAGACGGAATGGCAAAGCAGATGCGCTTGGGCGCCGAACAAGGATTTAAGGCGAAGGTTCCTGACGCGACCCCTGAGCAATTGGCCAGAGTCGATCAACTTTTTGACGGCATCTTCAAAACACTGCCGATTGACGACATGCTGGACGCCATCGTCCCTATCTACCAGAGGCATCTGACCAAAGCGGACTTGGTCGAGGTCACCGCCTTCTACTCGTCACCACCGGGGCAGAAAATCCTCAAAGAGATGCCGGCGATTATGTCAGAGGCAATGCAGGCAGGCGGAGAAATCGGGCGCCGGGCCTTAGCAACCAAATCGCAGGAGTTAGATCAGAAGATTGCCGAGCTAGTGAAAGCAACTAAAGCGAACTAGCCGCGAGAGGAATCTAGGGCCTTGCCGCCAGCGACAGCGGCGTCGAAGCTCACCAACCCGCATCGGCGCAAGCCTGAAGCCAAGTCTCTGCTCAGAACCCCATCCTGTCGTCCGCCGAAGGCCCATAGGTCGCCGGCAGCGGCTTTTCATTGAGCCGCAAATAAACGCCTAGCTGCGCGCGGTGGTGCACCAGATGGTTCAGAAACATCTGCCGATAAGCAAGAAATTTCGAGCCACTGAAAATAGTTTTGCCCTGAAAGCTTAGTTTCCAGGGATGCAGCCAGGCATCGTCTTTCATGCTCTGCAGTGCGGCGCGGGCCTTGGCGGCGTTCTCGTCGAAGGCCTTCAGCAGCCCGGCTAGCTCAAATGGCGGACGGGTGCGGTTGCCGGCGTTGGAAAAGTCTAGTTCTGGAGTGGTCAACACGGTCGCACCAAACCCGGCCAGTTCAGCAACGTGCGGCGCCAGGCTACCCAGCGGCATGGACTTGGGATGGGGCACAAAGTCTTTCTTGTCGAATGGGACGCGCTCCAACATGGTCCTTGTGGTTTTCATTTCGTGATCGAATTCAGGTAGTAAGAGTTCGTTGATCTGCATGATTTGTTCTCCCTCGACAGTATAAATATATCGCAGCTTCGGTACTTCGGCCGGGTGACAGATATTCTGGAACTGCTAGAATCCGTGTTGATCCGTATAGATCCGTGGCGGGTTTTAAATTAGCTGGAAGCCAAAGCTAGGAGCCGCACTTGCGTCCTAAACCACTCGTCCTCATCATCCTCGACGGCTGGGGATACCGCGCCGAAACCAAGGCCAACGCCATTGCGCTGGCTCGCAAGCCGACCTACGACCGCCTGCTGCGCGAATATCCCAACACCCTCATTCATACCAGCGGCAAATACGTCGGCCTGCCCGACGGACAGATGGGTAACAGTGAAGTCGGCCATCTTAACATCGGCGCCGGACGCATTGTGCACATGGACAGCACCCGCATCGAGTTAATGATCCAGAATGGCGAGTTCTTTTCCCACCCCGTCCTAGTTACCGCCATGAAGCATGCACGTAGCGGTGGTCGTCGCCTGCACATTTTCGGTTTGGTATCCGATGGCGGCGTGCATTCCTATCAGAGTCATCTTTACGCCCTGCTGAAAATGGCCAAACAACAAGGGGTGGACCGCGTCTTGGTCCATGCCTTCATGGACGGCCGCGACACCCTGCCGACCAACGGCGCCGGCTATCTCGAGCAACTGCAACAGAAAATGCGCGAGTACAACTCCGGCAAGATAGCCAGCGTCAACGGACGCTACTACGCTATGGATCGCGACCGGCGCTGGGAGCGCATTGCCAAAGCCTACAACGCTATGGTCAACGGAGATGGTGAAGCCGGTAAGTACGTGGATGCCGTTCAAGGAGTGAAAGCGTCTTACAACCAAGACGTGACCGACGAATTCATCGTCCCCTTCGTCTGCGTCGACAATCGCGGTGAACCGCTGGCCACCATTCGTGACGACGATTCCTGTATCTGTTTCAACTTCCGCGCCGACCGTGTGCGGCAGATCACGCGCGCACTCGCACGCAACAGCGGCCTGAATGAAAAAGGAGGCCGAGATCTTCCCGGAGCTGACGATCTTGATGCGACCATTCCCCGTGACCGCGTGCCCCAGAACCTCTCCTACGTTTGTATGACCCGTTACGACAAGAATTTCACTCTGCCGGTCGTCATTCCGCCCGAGTCAATGAATAACATTTTGGCCAACGTGATGGCCCAAATGAACATGCGCAATCTGCGCGTTGCCGAAACCGAAAAGTACGCACATGTGACCTATTTCTTCAACGGCGGCGTGGAGCAGCCTTTTCCTGGGGAAGATCGCGTCCTTGTCCCCTCGCCGAAAGTCGCGACCTACGATCTTAAACCAGAGATGTCGGCCGCCGGCATCGCCGATGCTGTGATCAAGGCAGTGAATGACAGCGCATTCGACGTTATCATCGTAAACTTCGCCAATGCCGACATGGTCGGCCACTCCGGGAAGATCGAACCCACCATCAAGGCGGTTGAAACTGTCGACGCCTGTCTGGGCCGCATCGAGCCCGCGGTTCGAGCCAAAGGGGGCGCCATGCTGATCACCGCCGATCACGGCAATGCTGAAATGTTGGTCGATCCAGTCACCGGAGGTCCGCATACCGCCCATACGACAAACCCCGTGCCGTTCATCGTGATTGCGGAGGACAGCAAGCAGTTCACGCTCAAGGCCAATGGCTCTCTGCGGGACATCTCGCCGACCATCTTGGGAATGCTCAGCCTCGACGAGCCGAAAGAAATGACAGGGAGTGATCTGCGCTTGCTGACAAAAACCTAACCACAGGGAGCACAGAGGTCACAGAGGGACTTCGATTCCCCCGTGTCCTCTGTGCCCTCTGTGGTTAAGATTGTCTTTGCATGAAGCTTCTCATCGTTCTCCATCATCGCTTCGAGCTGTGGAATGCGCCTGACTGGTTTGCTCAGCGTCTGCAGGGTGATTTCCCGCAGATCGAAGTTGTCCACTTCGCCAGCTACGACGGCATCGAACCCCACCTGCGCAATGCCGAAATCATCGTCACCTGGTCGCTCCGCCCTGAGCAATTCGGGCTGGCCACGAACCTCCGCTGGATCCATTCGCCCGCGGCCGCCGTCCATCAACTCATGTTCCCAGCTCTTGTCCAGAGCGATGTAGTCCTGACCAACGCTCGCCAAGTTCACGGACCAGTGGTGGCTGAACATGTCATCGCCCTGATCTTTGCCCTCGCCAAGCAAATTCCTCAAGCTGTCCGCCTGCAACAGAAGCACATTTGGGGGCAGGAGATCATGTGGCGCGGGCGGCCTCGTCCGCGGGAAATCGCCGGCGCTACCCTGGGACTGGTCGGAATAGGCAGCATCGGCCGCGAGGTCGCCAAGCGTGCATCGGTACTCGGCATGCACGTTATCGCCACCCGAGAAAATCCGCAGAAGGGAACCCCCGAAGCTGTGGAGCAGGTGTATCCCTCGACTGCAATCACGACCGTGCTGGAAAACTCCGATTACGTGGTGCTAGCCGCACCAACCACTCCGGCAACGACCGGTCTGATCAACGCTGAACGCCTGTCCCACATGAAGCCCGAGGCGGTCCTCATCAACGTGGGCCGCGGATCTTTGGTTGACGAGGCGGCCCTCGCAGTTGCTTTGCGCAGCCAGAGGATCGGCGGGGCTGCCCTCGATGTCTTCGAGCAAGAACCGCTCCCTGCCAATTCCCCGCTTTGGGACCTGGAAAACCTATTGCTGACCCCTCATACCGCCGGTTTGACCGAAAGGCTGTGGGAGCGTCACTATGTGTTGATTTCCGAGAATCTGCGGCGCTATCTGGCCCACCAGCCCCTGCTGGCCCTCGTAGACAAATCCAAGGGCTACTAAGGCCCCAGACGGCACTCTGCGAGGTTACTTCCGTTTCGCCCAAACCCTACCTTCTGATCGCCAGGTGTTTGTAGACCTACTAGAATCTGGGTAGGTTATGAAACGCCAGGTCATGCTCTACATCTTTCAGGCCACCGCGCTGTTCTGGGCCTTTGCCGTCTGCCTGCGCACCATTGATCTGGGCTGGAACCCGTTTGCCGGCATCGGACTCGGGATGTTCGGTGCTTTACCGATATCCTTCCTCGGGATTCGCATCCATTCGAAGCATGCCCATGCGCACGACCATATTCCCGCTTCCTGAAGCACATCAGTTCTTGCATCCCGTTGCCCTTTCAGACATCTGATCTAGAGCACGCCTGTACAATGGGCGATAACTTTGCATGCTTAACGTCGTCCAAAGCTGTCAGGAGAACTGCCGGTGAAATCCGAGTGTTTACCTTTCAGCCAGATTCCGCATACCACGCCGCTATTCTCGGACTTTCTTTCCGCCCACTCTAAAGTGCAACAGTTTTACCCGCGCTCCGCCTACTTTAACCAATGGATGAGGGACGAAGCAGCGGCCATCCGCTATGACGCCGCCCGCCGGGAGCGCGTGGCCACCATTCTGCTGCGCCAAAATGAGTCCTGGGGCGGGTCTTCGAAAACATTGGAGAACATTCGCCGCCTTCGGGCGGGCGCGACAGCCGCTGTCACCGGCCAGCAGGTGGGGTTGTTTGGCGGTCCGCTATTTTCGATTTTCAAAGCCCTCACCGCCGTCAAACTGGCGGAGGTCGCAACTAACGGGGGAGTGGACTGTGTGCCGGTTTTCTGGCTGGCGACCGAAGATCACGACCTGGAAGAAATAAGCCACGTCGCAATGCCCGGGCCGGATGGCTCTCTGCAGGCAATTGCGGTGGGAACGCAAGGGCCGCCTGACGCACCCGTCGGAACGGTGAGATTTGGCGATGAGATCCAGTCGGCGCTGGATGCGGCTGCGGCGTTGCTTGGCGATTCGGATGCCTTGTCCAGTCTGCGCGCCTGCTACCGGCCCGGCGAGACCTTCGGCACTTCGTTTGCGCGTCTATTCACGCAATGGTTTGCGGAATGGGGCGTGATTCTCCTCGATGCATCTGACCCTGAGCTCCATCGCATCGCCGAACCAGTCTATCGCGCTGCCCTGGAGCGCTCTGGTGAACTCGAAGAAGCACTTCAGGCCCGCGGACACGAACTCGAAGCGGCTGGATACCATCAGCAGGTCAAGATCACGCCATCATCTTCGCTGGTATTCAGCTTGCACAAGGGCGCTCGCGTCTCCGTGCATCGTCAGGGTGCCGATTTCGTCATCGATCAGGAGATTATCTCTCCGGCGCAATTGCTGAGCCGGCGTGGCGTCATCACCAGCAGGATTACAGCGGCAACGTGCTGCTCCGCCCGGTGGTGCAGGATTATCTGCTGCCAACCCTGGCCTACACCGGCGGCTCTGCCGAAGTCGCCTACTTTGCGCAAGCGGCAGTCGTGTACCAGGCGTTGCTGGGGCGAACCACGCCGGTCGTTCCGCGGTTTTCCGCCACCCTGATCGAAGCCAAGCCGAAGAGTCTGCTGGAGCGTTACGGCCTCGCTTTCACCGATTTGCTGGGCGTAGAGCCTGTGCGCGAACGACTCGCAGCGCATGCCTTGTCCAAAGACCTGCAGTCAGCCTTCGAGCGAGCTCAAGCTTCGACCAGGCAGTCTCTCGCAGCCATTCGCCAGTCCCTGGAACGTCTGGACAAGACTTTGGTAGATGCAGCCAACAACGCAGAATCGAAGATGCTGCATCAGCTTGAGAGTCTGCAGGGTCGTGCTGCTCGCGCGGAACTGCTCCAAAGCGAAATCCTCGACCGCAAAGCAGCTTTCCTCAGCAATGCGCTCTATCCCAACAAAGTGCTGCAAGAGCGTGAACTCGCGGGAGTGTATTTCCTTGCACGCCATGGAGCGGATCTGCTTCGCGGCGTTTATGAGTCCATTCACCCGGACTGCTTGGATCATCAGCTGATTTCGCTGTAGAGAGGTTATTGAACGCTCACACCAGCCGCTGCACCAATTCCTCTAGAGACTCGACGCGGTCCGCGTCGGCCCCCCGATACGCCCCGGAAACGTCCATGAGAATCCCCTGCATGCCCACGTCAGTCGCCCCCAGATAATCGACCGAGTACACATCTCCGACATAGAGGCTGTTTTCCGCCTTCGCCTGCATGGCCTGCAATGCCGCGTGAAAAATTGCTGGATGCGGCTTCTCATATCCCACCAAGCCCGAGTCTGTAATCGAGGCAAAGCAGTCGGCAATCTTGCAGCGTTTCAGTACGTCCTCAATCTTGCCGTCGGCGTTGGAGATCACCGCCAGCGGATAACGCTGGCCCAGACGCTGCAGCAGTTCCCGCGTCCCCGCACGAATAACGCACCAGTTTGCTGACTGACGTATCGACTCGACCAGCGCATTGTGTACCTGTGTGTCTCTCACTGCCAGATCGTCAAGCAGGCGCTCGAAAAACAAGAACCAGAAGTTGAAGTCGGCCGGGTCGCCCTCCTGCATGACCCGGTCAAATGTTCTCTTGGTCGTGCGTTCGATGGCGTGCCACTGTTCGAGGCTGGGCGAGTGCCCCAGTATTGCGAGAGGGGCCAGAATGTGTTCGCGGTCAGGGAAGAGCAGGGTGTTGCCGACGTCGAAGAAGATTGTTTTCAGTTGATCTGCCATCCCTTTCATGTTGCCACGCGGGAGTCCCGGATGGCCAGCGCCGGTCTCAAAACGAGGCTACTCCACCCCGCCATCGTGTAAAGTAGTTGTCGAATTCGGAGGGGAAGATGGTCCGAGGGAAAACCGTTGCTGGTCTGCTAGCCTGCGTTTGTGTCTTGTTGTCTTTTCGGGGATCGGCGTTGAGTGATGAAATGCACGCGCACCATCTCGACGCCGGCGAAAAGCTCGGCAAGGTTTCGTTTCCGATCTCCTGCGCGGCAGACTCGCAGAAGCCGTTCGAACGGGGCGTCGCCCTAATGCATTCCTTCGGCTACGAAGAGGCCGAGGCTCAGTTCATCGAGATCACGCAGAAGGATCCAGGTTGCGCCATAGCTCATTGGGGGGTCGCATTGAGCCTGTTCCATCAAATTTGGGAACGCCCCGGAGAGCAGGTTTTGAAGCGCGGCTGGAGTGAGATGGAGCAAGCTCAAAAGCTTGGCGCCAAGACGGAGCGCGAGCAGGGCTACATTTCCGCTCTCTCCACCTTCTATCGCGACTATGCCACTCGGGATCACACGCAGCGCGCCACCGCATATTCGCAGGCAATGGGGAAGCTCTATCAGCAGTATCCAGCCGACATCGAGGTGGGCGCTTTTTACGGCTTGTCGCTTTTGGCTGCCGAACCTGCGGATGAGAAATCTCTTGCGGCGAGGCAGAAAGCGGTCGAGGTGCTCAGCCCGCTCTTCCAGCGGCAGCCTGATCATCCCGGACTGGCGCATTACATTATCCATGCCTGCGACTCCCCACAGATGGCTCCCCTCGGCCTGGATGCCGCGCGGCGTTATGCGGCCATTGCGTCCTCATCCGCGCACGCTGTTCACATGCCGAGTCACATCTTCGCCCGGCTCGGCCTTTGGCAGGAAGACATCGACGCGAACTTGAAATCCGTGGCTCTCGCGCATCCCGCCAGTGAAATGTATATGCACGGACACGAACTGCATGCTATGCACTTCCTCATCTACGCTTATTTGCAGACCGGGCAGGATCAGGCTGCCAAGCAGGCAGTGGAGGAGTCCCAGCAGATTGTGGCCGGCGCTCCAAAAGACGACGACATGGGAATGCTCGAGTACTACGGTTACGCTGCAGCCCATTTTCCCGCGCTCTATGCATTGGAAATGCACCGCTGGTCGGATGTAGCGGCGCTGGAACCTGCGGCTGGCACTGCGCCCCACAGACAGACGATCACTTACTGGGCGCGGACGATTGGCGCTGCGCATGAGGGCAACGTGGAAGCCACCCGTGCGAACGCGCAAAAGTTTGATGCCATGGAGGACCAGACACGCAAGACAAAGTACGCTTATACCCTCGACGGGCCAGACTTCCCCCGCGGAGAGGTTCACGCCTGGCTCGCATTTTCCGAGAAGAAGAACGACGACGCATTACGCCAGATGCGGGAGGTAGCCGATCTGCAGGACAAAGTAGGGAAGCGCGAGGTAGACATTCCCGCCCGCGAAATGCTCGCCGATATGCTCCTCGAACTCAACCGGCCTCAGGAAGCACTGGCCGAGTACGAGAGCGCCTTGAAGATCGATCCCAATCGCTTCAACGGACTCGCTGGGGCCGCCCGGGCCGCCGAAATGGCGAACCAGACCGCCAAGGCCAACTCTTACTACGCCCAACTGCTTAAGAACTGCAACGACGGAAAAAACTCGGGTCGCCCCGAACTCAGCCGCGCCAAAACCGTGTTGTCAAAGAATGGCATATAGCCGAACTGGACAAGCGGATTGAAGCGTGTGCTGTAGGAGAGGGATGCGCAGCAGCCACGTGCGATTTCGAAAACAACCTGGCTTCAGCTACTAAGACCGGCAACGGTGCGGTGACGCCGAACCCAGCCATACGCCACCGGCCCCGTAATCAAACTCAACACGCCCCACAGCCGCGTCGAGGGATCGCTATAGAGCATCGCCCAGGCAAACAGCAGCGCAGGAGCAACTACAATCCCGGCCGCTCCCCAGGATCCTCCCGGAACTCGAAAACTCCGCGGCGCATCCGGATACTTCTTGCGTAACTCCCAAAACGAAATCAGGGTCAGCATTGAGGTCGCCATCCGCGACCACGCATATACCGCGATCAATTGCGTCAGGCTGAACACCGCCAACAGCGCGCAGAACCCGGTGGTCAACAGGATCGACCGCGCCGGCGTCCCGAAGCGAGTGTTTATCTTGGCCAAGCCTGGATGCAAGTACCCATCCTCGGCCATGGTGAGTGGCACGCGCGTCACCGACAGCACAGTGCTCTCCAGCAGAATGAAGTTGGCAATTGCGGCCGCCACAAACATCGCTGTGCCTAGGCCAGCGCCTCCCACCAACCGTGCCGCCGTCACCAGGTAGCCGGTCTCCCATGCTTGCCAGTTTCCGAGAGCGGCAAGCCCCGCGGACAGAGTGCAGACATAAGTCACAACGGTAAGCGGGATCACGATCGCCAGTCCCAGCGGGAAATTCCGCGCCGGATTTTCCACTTCTTCAATCACTGTCGACAGTTGTTCGTATCCGGCATATGCCCACAGGGCCAGAGACAGTCCTACTCCATAGGCCTCGCGCCAGGGTTTTCCGGCGGGAAGAAATGGGTGAAACGGGTTGAAGTGTGCCTGGCGATAACCGAGGACGATGAAGGCGATCACGGGAAGGAACGACGCCACCAGCAAAACCAACGTGAGGTTGCCCACCAGTCGAATCCCGAGAACGTTAATCGCGGCCACCAGGATCAGGAAAAGGAACGCTACCATCCAGTGCTGTAGGCGGGAGTGCAGCGGGACCCAGGCGTTGAGATAGTCCGCCATCGCCACCCCGTAAGCAGCGCTCATGAGGAACGTGCCGGTCCAGTTCCACCATCCGCACTGGAACCCCCAGAAAGTCCCCAGCGCGGCCCGAGTCCAGCGATAGAAGCCGCCCTCCACCGGCATAATCGTGGTCATTTCGGCGGCTGCCAGAGCGATGGGGACAGCGAACAGCAGGGGCACGACCAGCAGAAAAACCAGTGCCAGTCCGGGTCCGGACGTGGAAAGCATGGACTCGAACCCGAAGGGTCCACCGGTGCAATAGGCGAACAATACAGCCACGAATGGTAGGAGGCCGATGCGACGTAGGTTGTGAGTAGCGGAGGTAAGGGAAATGGGAGTTGAAGTAACCTGGGGCGACGTCGGCGATGCGGAAGACACTTTTCGTTCGCTCCCGCTCAAGTCAGGCTGGCTGTGTTGGAAATGCTCAGTCCACCTGCTCGGCGTCCCGCTTTTTGCCATACTGATACGCCAAGCCAACTCCCAGGGTCATGAAGCCAACCGGAGGTATCAGCAGCACCAGAATGCCCCGGCTGATGGCGCGCTGCCCATCTTTCGTGGTCCCGGCAGCATTGCTGTAACACATGGCGCAACCCTGGCCCAATGCCGGAGCGGCCCACAGCAGGCCCATGAACGCAAGAATCCCCAATCGTCGCTTCATTTCACTCCCAAGTGGACAATGCGGAACGCGTCCGCAAAGAAGACGCACATCAGGCAAAGGCAAATGGTGACGGCGGTCATCATCACCCACTTCATGGCTGCGATTTCGTACTTTAGGTGCATGAACCAACCAATGATTAATGCCGACTTGATGACCGACAAAATCATCAAAGCCTCGAGCATCTGGGTGGGCTGGAATACCTGGTTATAGGCGAGCGCTACTTCCGCCGCGGTCAGCACCAACAGTGCTCCCCAGACCCAGAGGTACTGACCCTTGCCTTCATCGTGATGCGTATCCACAGTATGCATCGTTAAGCCTCTCCAGTCTTGATCAGCAGCTCACCCTGTGATCCGCGTGGACATCAAATACACCAGCGGGAAAATGAACATCCACACCAAATCCACGAAGTGCCAGTACAGTCCGGCAATCTCCACGTCATGCGCGTCGTAGTCTTTAGGCTTGAGAAACATGATCATGGCGGCGACAATTGCCCCGATCAATATCACGTGCGCGCCCACATGAAACACGCTGTCCGCGGGCGTCCCCAGCCATACCGCCAGCCAGCAAATCAGCAGGATGGGCAAGAACTTCTTACGCAATGCCACCACGCCGAGATAGATCACCCCGATGGTGACGTGCATCATGTGCATGCCGGTCAGGGTGAAAAACGTTCCGCCAAACTGTTGCACCGTCGATGACCACGGATTCTTCGAGGGCGTCATCCCCTCGGCAATCAGTTTGGTCCATTCCATCCCGTGCAGCACGATGAACGCCGTGCCGAATAGCATGGTGAATAGGATCCAGTTGCGGGTCCAACTGCGGTCGCCACGCCGGGCCGCCAGCACCCCCAGCACCATGGTGAGGGAACTGGATAGCAGGCATCCCGTCATGATGGTGGCGTTGATGATGCTTTCCTTGTGAAAGGGCGTGGGCCAGTCGGGATTCGAAATCCGCCCGTAGCTATAGGCAAATAGCAGGGCTCCAAAGGTCAACGTGTCGGAGAGCAGGAACAGCCACATCCCGATCTTTTTCGAATAGGCGCCAAACAGAGACGGCTCGTAAACCCCAGCCATCCCATGCGACACCGCAATATCGGACATTGTTCAGTTTCCTCCAGATTGTGTGGCGCGGGCGTCCCCGCCCGCGTACTTCGCTTACCGCACAAACCACAGCAAAGCAAAAATTCCAAGCCATAGCACGAACATGAAATGCCAGTACCAGGCGGTGACATCCACCACGATTCGCCGCCCCTCAACTGGCCGGCTCGTCAGCGATACCGCCGCCGCATACAACAGAACCAGCACTCCTCCCAGCAGATGCACTCCGTGGGTCGCAGTGAGTAAATAGACAAACGAACTGCTGGCGCTGGTCGCCAGGTAGAATCCCCGGTCCGCTAACTCGCGCCACGCGAGCCATTGCCCGGTCAGAAACCCCAACCCCAGCACGACTGTGAGCGCCAGCCAAGGAAAGCCACTCTCCCGCCCCAGGGACACCCCTGGGATTGACCGTACTGGAGCCAATGCTGCCTGGCGCGTAATCTGTCGCCGCGCCAACTCGGCGGTCAAACTACTGGCCGCCAGCAGCGCGGTGTTGATCAGCAGAAGCGCCAGCGGAAGTTGTACCGGTATCCAGTCCTGAGTGTAGGTGCCGGTGTGATCGTCGAATGTCGGCAGTCCGCGACGCACAATGTAGGCACTGGTCAGCGAAACAAAAATCATGGTGACCGAAGTCAGCCCAACCGCCAGCCCCACTCGAACCCGCCGCAGGCGCTGCCCGTAATCCGGAGAGCCATCCCCGCGCCCACTGTCTCCGCCACCACCGCGAACCGGCGGAGGAGTACCGCCCCCGCCTTTATCCGCCTGCGGAACCCGAATTGTGGAACTGAACGTCGCCATATCCGTTTCCTGTAGCGCCCGTGCGGCGCGGCTACCAGATCAATGCGCAGGCACTCCCGTCGGATCGGTTTGCATCACGTAATCCTTCGCCGCACCGGGCACGCTGTACTCATAGGGTCCGTGATAAACCACGGGTGTATGCCCGCCAAAATTGTCGTGAGGAGGCGGAGTCGCCGTTGTCCACTCCAAAGTGGTTGCTTCCCAAGGATTGTCACTTGCCTTTGGTCCCTTGAACATGCTCCAGAACAGATTGATCACAAAGATGAACTGTGCCGCAATCGTAACGATCGCTGCATAGGTGATAAACCGGTTGAGAGGCATCAGATGCTGCAGATAAGCTAGTTCGGTGAATTGGGAATAGCGCCGCGGCTGTCCCGCCATGCCCAGATAGTGCATGGGCATAAAAATGGAGTAGGTACCGACCAGCGTAAACACGAAGTGGATACGGCCCCATCGCTCGTTCATCATTCGGCCGAACATCTTCGGAAACCAGTAATAGGTTCCGGCAAACATGCCGAAGATGGCTGCCACCCCCATGATCAAGTGGAAATGGCCAACCACAAAGGCAGTATCGTGCAGGGGAATGTCGAGCACCGGCTGCGCCAGAAATGGTCCGCTCAAACCGCCCGAGACGAAGAGCGAAACGAAGCCGATGGCATAGAGCATCGGCGTCTGGAAGCGAATCTTGGCTTTGTACAGCGTTCCCAGCCAGTTAAATGTTTTGATAGCCGAGGGCACGCCGATGGCCATGGTCATGATCGAAAATGCAAAAGCCGAATAGGGGCTCATGCCGCTCATGAACATATGGTGTCCCCAGACCACAAAACCCAGGATGCCAATCGCCATGATCGCGTACACCATCGCCTTGTAGCCAAAAATGGGCTTGCGAGCGAACGTGGAAAGCAGTTGCGAGGCGACGCCCATGCCCGGCAGAATCGCGATATAAACTTCCGGGTGTCCGAAGAACCAGAACAAGTGTTGCCACAGCAGTGGCGAACCGCCCTTGTGGCCCATCACCTGCCCGTTCACCACCACCAGCGGTACGTAAAAGCTGGTTCCGAGATTGCGATCCAGCAGCAACAAGATGCCTGCCGACAACAACACTCCAAACGCCAATAGTCCCAGAATCGCAGTGATCAACCACGCCCAGCAGGTTAGCGGCATGCGCATCATGGTCATGCCCTTGGCCCGCAAATCCAGCACCGTGGTGATAAAGTTCAGCGCGCCCATCAGCGACGCAATACAGAAGATGGCGATACTTGTGATCCACAAGTCAGCGCCAAGTTGTTCACCGGGACCGGAATTAGTGAGCGCGCTGAGCGGAGCGTAGCCTGTCCACCCGTGCAACGGCGCCCCGCCGACAGCGAAGAATGCCGCCAGCATGACGATGAAGGCCACAAGTGTCGTCCAGAACGAAAGCATGTTCAGGACCGGGAAAGCCATGTCCGGCGCGCCGATCTGGATGGGCAGAAAGTAATTGCCAAATCCGCTCTGTGGCGCTGTGGTCAGAACGAAGAAGACCATGATGGTGCCGTGCATGGTCAGCAGTTGCAAATAGGTCTCGGGCTTGATTTCTCCCACGATTGGCAGGATCGCTGTCGGCCAGATCATGTGGATACGCATCAGCAGCGACAGGAACATCCCTACGAAAACCGCCGCCAACGCCAGAAAGTAATACTGAATGCCGATGACCTTGTGATCGAGGCTAAATACATATTTCCGGATGAAGCCCTGAGGGGCTGCGTGCGCGTGAGCATCCTGGGCAACCATTATTGTTTCTCCGCCTCCCGTGCGGCCAGCCATTTGTCGAAGTCTTCCTGGCTTACAACGTGCACCATGCCGTGCATCTTGTAGTGACCGAGCCCGCACAGTTCCGCGCAGGCAATCTCGTACTCTCCAGTTTCCGTTGGGGTGAAGTGCATGTGGATGGCAAGCCCCGGTACCGCATCTTGCTTGAAGCGGAACGAAGGCACAAAGAAACTGTGGATCACGTCTACCGCTCGCAGGGTCAAATCAACCTGGCGGTTCACTGGGAGATACATGGTCCCGGTGACGACGTCATCCTTGGATGCGGCATCCGTGGTATCCAAACCCAGCGCCGCTTCGTTGCCCGCCGAGGGATCCATTAACTTTGGCTCGGTCCGCCCGAACTTCCCGTCCGCGCCCGGATAGCGAAAGTACCAGGCAAACTGCATGCCGGTCACCTCAACCGGGACCGAACCCGGGCCGGCTGGCTCGAAGCGCTCGCTTGCCCACACATGGCTGCCCATCAGGTTCAACCCAATGAAAAGAACGGCAGTGAGCGTGGTCCAAATCAGCTCGAGCTTGGTGTTGCCGTGGGAATATTCGACCGGGCCGTTGGAAGCGCCGTCGCGATACTTCCACACCAGGTAGCCCAGAGCACCCTGTGCAGCCACAAACACCACGCCCATCAATACATAGGTGAGGGCGAATTGGTGGTCAATGAAGGCCGCAGCGGTGGCAGCGCCGTGCGGTAGCCACCAGGTTTGTGCTACGAAGAAGTAGGTACTAAAGAAGGTGATCAGCCAGATGATGACGAGCAGTGCCAGCCCCATCTACAGAACCTCCGAAGATCGTGGTGTGTGCATGCCGCTGCGCCCCGAAAACAAAAAGATGTCGATGGCCCGGAAGTTTATCACAGCTGGAAGTAACCTGGGCAAGCTTGCGATTGCGATTCTGGTTCCCCACCTCACAACGATGATTGAGGTTGAGAACAAAAGACTGGTCCTGATCCAAGAGACACGCGTCCTTCATGCGCCCAACTCATCCGACGCCTTGGTTCCGGCCACGATACAATCTTCTTCTCGATGCCCCGGAAGCCACACGGTCACGGTCACAGCACGCGCTACATCCGCTTGCAGAAGAACTCTTGCTTTGGCTGCGGCAAGAACAACCCCGACGGCATGCACTTGAAATTCGCCTACGATGAAGAACTCGACGGTTTCGTTTGCCGCTTTCGTTTGGGAAAACGCTACTCCGGCCCGCCCGGCCACGCCCACGGCGGCATCATCGCGACCATTCTGGACGAGGCCATGGGGAAGGTGAACAAGCTTCGCCACGTCGTGGCTTTGACATCGCAAATGACCGTGAACTATCTGAAGCCGGTCCCGCTTCATCACTCCCTGCGAGTCGAATCGCGGGAGCTGAGCGTACGTGGGCGAAGGCACGTCAACGTGGCTGAGATCCTGAATGCCAAAGGCGAAGTCCTGGCCCGGGGCAAGGCGCTATTTATTGCCATCGATCCCCATAAGATGTTTGCCAAGTTTGTGGATCGATAGCCATCGGCAGCCGCGATTTGCCCCACAAAAATGTGTTACCGCCCATTGAATCTGGATATCTTTTCGCCCAATCTCCCGTCCAACCGCCCAGACCGACCTGGAGGATCGCATGTGGAGCCGCGCTCTACCGCTCGTCGCTATGCTAGCGCTGTCCCCCGCTGCGCACACCCAGCCTCAAGCCAAGCGAAGCACCGATCTGGCCCGCGATTCCATCATTCGCACCGTCACCCAAATTCAGCGCGCAGACTATGAGGGCGACCGCCCTGCCCTGAAACGCCTCCACGACGAACTGGCGCCGATCCCGGAAGAAAACAAGCTGGCGTCGCGAGTACTCTACTGGCGTGGATTTGCCATGTGGCGCCGGGCCATCAACGGCTTTAACGAAACCCCAACTCCGAAGGATTTGGAGGATGATCTTAACCAGGGCATCGCCGATTTCAAGGACTCCATTGCTCGCGACCCTGCGTTCGTTGAGCCGAAAATAGGAGCCGGCTCCAGTTTCGGCTACCTGATGTACCTCCACCAAAAAGACCAGACGCGCCTTCAGGAGCTTCTCCAACAATCGAGTCCGCTTTTGAAGGCAGTCATGGCATCAGATCCCGACAATCCGAGGCTGCTGTGGGTCCTGGGCCCGATTCGTTGGTCGTCACCGCCTGAGCGCGGCGGTGGCCAGGACAAGGCATTCGACCTGTATAACCGCGGACTAGCGGAAATTCGTAAGGAAAAGCCCCAGAGCGATCCGCTGGAGCCGTCATGGGGAGAGCCCGAGTTGTTGATGAATCTCGCTTGGTCGAATCTGAATCGGGCCACACCGGATCTGAAGGCGGCTGAGGAAGACGCGCAAGCAGCGTTAAAGATCGTCCCTTACTGGCACTACGTTCGCGACATCCTGATGCCGCAGATTCGAGCAGCAAAGGTCAAGGCAGGATGAAAGGGCGCAGCAAGTCAAAGAGGATGGTTTGAGGCTAGGTTTGAGGATTCCTATGCGAGACATACAAGAACACACTTCCTATGCGGTGACACTATCGCTGGCTATCGTGTTTGTGACTGTCGCCGCGGCCGGACAGACCTTTTCCGTGCTGTACGACTTCGGACAAAACCCCAACGATCCCATCAACCCCTCGTATTCAGGCATCCTCGCGCAGGGCCGTGACGGCAACCTGTATGGCACCATGGCATTCGGCGGCGCGTTTCAAGCTGGCGCGATGATCAAAGTCACTCCCGCGGGGAAGTTGACGGTCCCCTATAGCTTCGACGGCGCGATCGGGTTCGCGCCCTTCGGCGGATTGACGCTGGGTACTGACGGCAACTTCTATGGCACCAACGGCAGCGGTGGCAAGTCATTTCAGGGAACTGTGTTCAAGATCACGCCGGACGGCGTACCAACACTTCTCTACGAATTTACCGGCAAAAGCGATGGAGCAGTTCCGTACGCTCCACCGATCCAAGCAGCCGACGGGAACTTTTACGGCACAACGGAAATCGGGGGCACGAACCATGCCGGCACGATCTACAAAATTACACCCGCCGGCGTGTTGACTACGCTGTATTCATTCGATAACACCCATGGAGCACAGCCCATTGGTCCGCTGGTTCAGGCCAGCGACGGCAACTTCTATGGCACCACGGTGAGCGGCGGGCCCGCGAATGCCGGGACAGTATTCAGGATTACCCCCGCGGGAAAGCTAACCGCGATTCACAATTTTGACGGAACCGATGGTTTTGATCCGAGCAGTCTGCTGGTCGAAGGAAACGATGGGAGCCTTTACGGGACTGCCTTCAGCGGTGGGGCACAAGGCACAGGAACAGTTTTCAAGATCACCGCTCAGGGCAGGTTTTCCGTCCTGCATCACTTCAACGGAAGCACCGATGGGGGCAATCCCTACGCGGGCCTGGTGCAGGGAACGGACGGCAGCTTTTACGGCGTGAACAGCTACAACGGAAACGCGTCGAACCAGGGGACGATGTTCAGGATCACCCCGCAGGGCCGGTTCTCTGTCCTCTACATCTTCGACGGCATGACCGGCAGCACCCCGGAAACTACACTGCTGCAGCACACCAACGGGAGCTTCTACGGCGATGCGACATTCGGCGGCGCTCTTCAACGACGGGACGTTCTACCGCGGGCGTGGCGGTCTGAAGCCCTTTGTCAGTCTGGTCAGCATGTTCGGAAGAGTCGGACAGCAAATCGAGATTCTCGGTCAAGGGTTCAATGGAACTACGAGCGTGGCCGTCAATGGGGTTTCCGCCACCTACAATGTGGTCAGCGATACCTACCTAACTGCCACGGTCCCCAGCGGGGCTACAAGTGGTGAAGTAGTGGTTACGACGCCGCGTGGAGTTCTCAGTAGTAACAAAAGGTTGACCGTTGTTCCGTGAGCCATGCGCTCGGGGATCTTCGATCAGCACGCTTCCAACACTCTCGCCAACTCCTCCACGCCGCGCCGCAGTTCCCGGCCGTCGACCGCCGCGAATCCCAGTACTAAGCCGTTGGGCCGAGTTCGTCCGTACGCATACCTCCCCAGCGGCACGACTTCAACGTCGCGCTCAGCCGCCGCCTTAGCCACCTGTTCCGCCGAAATCCCTTTCTGCAACCACCCCACCGTTCGCAGCCCCGCTTCCACGTCGGAGATCTCCAGCAAGCCTCCCAATCGCTCGCGAGCCGCATCCAGCAGTACGCCCAGCCGCTCCGCATACAGCTCGCGCATGCGCCGCACATGCCGCGCGAAATGACCTTCCACAATGAAGTCACAGAGGATCGCCTGATCGATCAGCGGCGGATGATGCGTGCTCACCGACCCGGCCGCCCCAAAAATGTCCACCATGTCAGGCGGAGCCACCAGATATCCCAGGCGAAGGGCAGGGAAGAGTGCGTCGGTGAAACTGCCCGCATAAATTACGACTCCCGCCCGGTCCAAACCCTGCAACGCCGGCACCGGTCGCCCGGAGTAACGGTACTCACTGTCGTAGTCATCTTCGAAAATAACGGTGCCGGATTTACGCGCCCATTCCAACAGCGACAAGCGCCGCCGCAGGCTCATGGTCACGCCCAGCGGAAACTGGTGCGCCGGAGTGACGTACACGAGCCGCGGGCGCGGCCCGCGTCGCCGTCCAGCCTCAAGGTCCAGACCCTCCGCGTCCACCGGCACCGGGCAAATCTTCGCCCCTACCGCAGAGAAGCTGGATGCGGCCCTGGGATAGCCAGGTTCTTCCATCCAAACTGTATCGCCGGGGTCAAGCAGCAAATGGGCCGCCCGGTCCAGAGCCTCCTGTACACCTGAGATAATCAACACCTGTTCCGCCGAACAGTTCACTCCCCGCGAAGTGCTCAGGTACTCCGCCACCGCATCGCGCAGCGGACGATATCCCAAAGCTTCCCCGCCCGCCAGCAGGTTGGTCGAAACCCGCCGCAAGCGCCGCGTCGCCACTTGCGCCCAGAGGTTCGCCGGGAACGCGTCAAGCGCCGGCTGTCCGGCACGGAAGGCGCGTGGGGCTGCGCTGCCTCGGTGGCCCGACCGCTGGCCACGAAGAGTGTTTCGAGCGACCTCGCTGGGAGATTTCCGCAGACGTTGTGCGTAGGCGGACAACGCAATGCGCCGCCGTCTTTTCTTTCCCGCGGATCCGGCACGCGGCGCTTGCAGCAGTTCGTCGGGAAGCGTTTGGCTGACGTAGGTGCCCGAGCCGACCTTGCCTTCGACGTATCCCTCCGACCGCAATTGCTCAAAGGCGGTCACAATCGTGGGCCGCGAAAGCCCGTACTGCCCAGCCAGATCGCGGGTTGCGGGAATCCGCATACCGGGCCGCAACTGTCCAGCGAGAATTCGCGCGCGTAGCTCGTCGTACAGCCAGCGATAGAGCGGCGTCCCCGGCTTCGGCCCCCGCAAGCTCAACGGCAATGTGCTCAGCTTCTTAGCCATGGCGGTTTTCTCCACGCTCTCCGGTTGCTCCTCTGCGGCCTCTGCGTTGAGAAGCTCTTAAGCGTTTCTTCACGACCTTAGCGACCATTGTGTTCAAGGGTTGCCATCCGCAAATGGTATGTAAGGATTATACAAAATGGACGTAGTCAACTAGCCATTACCGGTCTATTCTAAAGTTAGATTCCGAACGAACAGAGAGGACCCATGTCACAAAACAACGGAAATTCCACCAGCCTTCGCCTCAAGACCGGTCTGGCCGAGATGCTCAAAGGCGGCGTCATCATGGACGTCACCAATGCCGAGCAGGCAGTCATCGCCGAGCGAGCCGGAGCAGTCGCGGTCATGGCCCTCGAGCGCGTACCCGCACAGATTCGCGCCGAAGGCGGCGTCGCCCGCATGGCTTCGCCCAAGAAGATTCGCGAGATCATGGCCGCGGTTTCTATCCCCGTAATGGCCAAATGCCGCATCGGCCACTTTGCCGAGGCGCAGATTCTCCAGGAACTGGGCGTCGACTACATCGACGAATCCGAAGTCCTCACCCCCGCCGATGAGGCCCATCATGTGGACAAGCACGCTTTCAAAGTCCCGTTCGTCTGCGGCGCCCGCAACCTGGGCGAAGCTCTACGCCGCATCGCCGAGGGCGCATGTATGATTCGCACCAAGGGAGAGGCTGGTACTGGAGACGTGGTCCACGCGGTGAAGCACATTCGCCAGATTGTGCAGGAGATGAGGATTCTGACCGTGCTTGGCGAAGAAGAACTGTACGCCAAAGCCAAAGAACACGGGGCGCCCTACGAGTTGATACGCATGGTAGCGAAAGAAGGGAAGCTACCCGTGCCGAATTTCTCCGCCGGAGGCATCGCCACGCCAGCTGACGCGTCGCTGGTCATGCAACTCGGCGCCGAAGCTGTGTTTGTCGGCTCCGGAATCTTCATGAAAGATTCCACCACCTTCGCCGATCCGCAGGAAGCGGAGAAGCGCGCCAAGGCCATCGTGCAAGCGGCCACGCACTATCAGGACCCTAAAGTCTTACTTGAAGTCAGCGAGGATCTGATCGGCGCGATGAAGGGTCTGGCGGTGGCTGGACTGGACGAAGCTCACATGCTGCAGACCAGGGGCTGGTAGAGGCTCAACCACAGAGGGCACAGGGGATCCCAGAAGATGCTTATATTTTCTCTGTGTCCCTCTGTGTCCTCTGTGGTGGAGGGTCTTGATCAATGACCATCGGAGTACTTGCCCTCCAGGGCGACTTTGACGCGCATCGCAAACGGCTCGAAGAGCTGGGCGCGAAAGTCGTGCTCGTCAGAAAGCCTGAGCAACTCGACGAGATCGACGGCTTAGTCATCCCCGGCGGCGAGTCCAGCACATTTCTCAAACTGTTGGGCACCGACGGATTGGAGAAGCTGAAACAGTTCGTCCGTGTGAAACCCACGTTCGGCACCTGCGCCGGCGCAATTCTCTTGGCCAACGAAGTCGAGAATCCGAAGCAGACCGGGCTCGGAGTTCTCGACGTCCGAATCCGCCGCAATGCGTACGGACGTCAACTCGAGAGCTCCATCCGCGAAGGGAAGCTCGAATGACACGCCAATCGAGATGGTCTTCATCCGCGCGCCCAAGTTTGAACGCCTCGGCCCCGGCGTCGAAGTCATCGCGACCGAAGGCGGCGAGCCCGTCGCTGTACGGCAGGGAAGCGTGATGGCTGCTACGTTCCATCCCGAATTGAGCAAGGACACGCGGATCCACCGCACCTTTCTCGATTTGGTGCGGAAGGTGGAATTTCTCGGCATACTCGGCATTCTCTGCGCTTAGAGTCCTGTCGCGGGCAGTCGACCGCGCGTCGTGCGGTCTGCTGGGCGAGTTTCCCCGACGGAACGCCCGTATTGGTCCGTTGGCTAGGGAAGGTCGATACGGCATGCTCTGGCTCCTGATGACTCACCGTAAGAGGAATACCACTGTCGAGCAGCCACGTTTCACATGCGCTCACTGTTCATTGCACCTTTCTTTCCTATCGGTTGTTCGTGCGGTTCACGCGGACCGCCGCATCCCGTCCACACCACCACCCAGTGGGACCTGCAGCCCTCTCTCAAGTTTGACGCAATCTGCGCCCTGAACATGCTGAGCGGGGACCCCTATTATCTCGAGTACTACCGGGCCGATTACGACCGCCTCGTCAAACAGTTCCGTCCGGAAGAGCTCGCAGCCTTCGTCAATCTGAAGCGGCGAATCAAGGATCAGAACGGCGGAATCATTTCCGCTGCGCTTGCGCTTTATTTCTCCGCTGCCGATGCCGAATCGCTCGATGATCTGATCCACACCGTGCAGGACAGCAGTACCATGCGCCGAAACCTCCAAGCCACCACCTATTACGATGACGACGGTTGGAAACTCTACGATGCCAGCCGTCCCGACCTGGAAGCGGCGTTCCGCGCCCTGAAGCGAGTTCATTTCGATGGAGACTGGGAGAAGAATGTCAAACCGAAGATCGAGCAGTCCCGCGCCGCTATCGCTGCCAAGCTGCCCGACTACAATGTGATTCCTGCGGTCGAAGCAGTCCTTGGCAGCCCGCGCCCGACCAACAAGATTACCGTATATCTGCTCTACTACTCAGAGCCGCATGGCATCAAGATCACTGGTACACGTTTTCTGACGCACTACTCGTATCCTTTTCGCATCGTGCTGCGCAATGCCATTCATGAAATGATGCATCCGCCCTACGATCTGGCTCATGACGCCGAACTGCGCTCCGGTCTGGAATCATTGAAGTCTGATGCGTTCCTGATGGGCAAGGTCGAACACCACGACGCTTCCTTCGGTTACAACACGCTAGCCGGGTTGGAGGAAGAAGACTGTGTGCAGGCGCTGGAGCAGATCATTGCGGAGCACTTCGGGATGGGCGGCGATCCGCGCGCCTACTGGCGTGAGCAGGACGGTGGTATTCATGTATTGGCTGTCGCCCTGTACAGCCTGATGAAAGAGCAACATTTCGATGGCACACGGGAATCGTTCCCGGCATTCCTGAAGCAACAACTTCGCTCGGGGGCGCTGTCTCACGGCAAGATTGAAAAACTGAACCAAAGTTTCTCCGCCCCTGGAACGCCCTGAGGAATGCCATCGTACCCGGTTTCTATTTCTTCTCCCTCAATTCTTTCAATGCCTTTTCATAGGTCGGCACGCTTCCTCTGGCATTTGGCGGGACATTCAGGAGTGCAATCTCCCAGTTCTTAATTGCGTTGCCCTTGTCTCCCACCGCGGTGTAGGCCTGCGCCAGGCCGAGGTAGGTCCAGAATTGTTCCTCCGGATGGTGTTGCTGATTGGCCTTGGAAATCTCCAGCGCTCTCGCAGCTCTTCCGGGCGGCAGACTTGCCGCGTAAATGAAAATACGAACAACATCGGTTTCTGGCAGGGCAAGGGCCTGGTCGATGATCGCATCGGCCTCGGAGTCTCGTCCCATCGCCTGAAGCACCGAAGCCTTGGTCGCCAAAGTGGAAGAGTCCACGTGCCCCCGGGACGGCCCCTTGAACGGCTCAGTGAGGGCTTTGTCTGCCCAAATCAAGGCTTCGTCCAGGTTGATTTTGTGGCTGGCGCAAAACTGCGCAGCCGTCTGCCAACTTTGATACTTGAACCCGGGCCAGCTCTTGAGCTCGTTCCGCATTTCGGCAACGTAAAGCTCATTCACGTTGGGGACCTCTATCTTGAAAGGAATTCGCTTGTTTTCCCATTGCAGAAAGGCCACGGCCGAGTCTGGGCGGCGCTCGTCGAATCCGTAGGTCAGGAATTCTGTGTAGGGAACTGCCTGAGGATTGGTTGAGACTCGCAGCACATCATCCTTGGGGTCGTACTGAAAACTGCCCCAGCCGGTTGAGTTATTGGAAAAGATCCACACCCACGGCTTATCTTTCTCCAATTCCAGGAACAACCCGTAGGTGCCCGCTTTGAGTTCCTTGCCCTCAACCTTCACGTCGTGCGAAAAGGTGATGGTTGTGGTTTCGTTGGCACCGGCCCGCCATGGCGTAGCCCGCGACGGGCCCAGGCCCTCGTCAAAGAACCCGTACTTCACCAACTCGCCCCAAATATGCCCTGTTCTGTCCGCCCCCGTGCCACCATGAACATTCGGACTATGGTAAGCAATGCTGACCTTTACCGGGCCGATCCATTGCGAGACCTCGGCTCTCTCATTCGCTCCGTTGGGCGGGAGGGACAGCTCGGACGCCTCCTGACCGCAGGCGAACCTCACCGTCCCGAACAGACCCAGCAAGGCGATCATGGCATATATCGTTTTCATTGATTTATCTCCACAGTGACGGGGAGTCTTGTCTCCCGGCCGGGCCTCCGCCCAGCCTTTACCGGCACTACGGCGGTTGGACGTAATCTTCGCAGAACGGTTACTGCCGACAGCAACCGCGCTATACTTGGCTTGTATGCCGGCGGAGTCCCAGAAGACGTTTTACCTCGAAACCTTTGGCTGCCAGATGAACGCCCATGACTCCGAAAAGGTCATCGGGACGCTGGTTTCCGAGGGTTACCAGCAGGTCCAGACGGTCGAAGAGGCTGGGCTGGTTCTCTACAACACCTGCTCCATCCGCGACAAAGCCGAGCAGAAAGTCTTCAACCGCCTGAACGACTACAAGAAGCTGCAGAAGCAAGGCAAGAAGTTCGGCGTGCTGGGCTGCGTGGCCCAGCAGGAAGGCGAGAAGATTTTCGAGCGCGCGCCCTATGTGTCTCTGGTCTGCGGATCGGCCTCATACCGCAATCTGCCCGAGATGCTGATTCAGATCGAAGCAGGGAAGCGAGCGACCGGGCTCGACGACCGCGAAACCGACGACTGCTTCGAGACCGAATTCACCTCTCGCACCAATCCGCATCGCGGCTACATCACCATCATCGAAGGCTGCGACAAGTTCTGCGCCTATTGCGTGGTCCCGTTTACGCGCGGCAAAGAACGCAGCCGGACCTCGGACTCCGTGCTCGCCGAAGCCCGCCAGATGGCCGATTCGGGGTACACAGAAATCCAGCTGCTCGGCCAGAACGTGAATTCCTACAAAGATCCGGCAGGGAAGAAGAGCTTCGCGGAATTGCTGGCCGCGGTCGGCGAAGTTCCCGGCATTCGCCGCGTGCGCTTCACCACCTCCCATCCCCGCGATTTCGGGCGCGACATTGTCGATGCCATCGACGCCGTTCCCACGCTCTGCGACCACGTGCATCTGCCGGTACAAAGCGGGTCCGACCGCGTGCTCGACGCCATGCAGCGGCTCTACAACCGCGAGCAGTATCTCGAGCGGATTGCCTGGATGAAGGCGGCGCGCCGCGAGATCAGCATCACCAGCGACATCATCGTCGGCTTTCCGGGCGAGAGTGAAGCCGACTTCGAAGCCACACTTTCACTGCTGGACGAAGTCGAATACGACAGCGTTTTCGGCTTCAAGTATTCTCCCCGGCCAAATACCCCGTCGCTCAAACTGGATGATGCCATCCCAGAGGAGGAGAAGATCCGTCGCCTCGCGGCTTTGAACGAGCGCCAGCGTGACATCCAGAAGAGGCGCAACCAGCGCCATCTCGGCCAAATTCTTGAAGTTATGGTTGAAGGGAAGAATACGGCCCGCGGGCAGTGGATCGGCCGGACCTCCCAGAATAAGGTGTTCAATTTCACCGCCGCGGTGGGCATAGCTCCCGGCATCGGCAGCTATACTCTCGCCCTGGCTACCGTCTGTTTTCCTAACAGTCTGGTCGGCGAAATGGTGATATAAAAAGCTTGGCAGGAGATCACGATGGAAGTCGAAATGAAAATCCGTGGGCTTTTGATGGATCCAGTCACGAACATGCCCATCGTGATTCTGAAGGACTCCGGCAGCGACACCGTGCTGCCGATTTGGGTCGGGATTTATGAGGCCAACGCCATCGCGCTCGAAATCGAGAAAGTCAGCACCCCTCGGCCGATGACCCATGACCTCATCAAGAATGTGCTAACCGGCCTGGAGACACACGTGCATAAGGTTGTGGTCACCGAACTCAAGGAAGATACTTTCTTCGCAGTTATCTGGCTGGAACGCAATGGGCATGTCATCAGCATTGATTCCCGACCTTCCGACGCGCTGGCGCTGGCGTTGCGGGTGGACTGTCCAATCTTTGTAGAAGATGAGGTCTTGAAGAACTCCAAGCAGGCCACCACCGCCTCCGACCGGGTCACCAGCGAAGAACTGCGCAAGTGGCTCGAAGGCCTGAACGACGAGGACCTGGGCCGCTACAAGATGTGACGCCGTTTTGCAGGCGTTTGAGCCCGCAGGCGTCATTCCGAGCGCAGCGAGGAATCTGAATTTCCCAGTCCATGCCTGATCCCGCCCATCAACTTCAGCAAATCTACCTGGCAGGATTCGAACTCAAGACCTTCGATCGGTTTCCAAAATGCGTCGGCGTTGTGCGCGACGATTGCATCGCCCTGCTGGTGCCTGGACCCGACGGCCTGCAGATGCTGGGCACTCCCGGCTGGCAGATCGGAGAAGTCATGGGCGTGTTGACCGAAGTCGGTGGGCGGCAGGTGTTTCAGGCCAAGGAGGAGATGGTGGAAGCCACTCCCGAGCAGCTGGAACGGCTGAAGGTTTTCCGGGAAGAGCTCCAGAACCTAATCCGGAAGCAATAAATCGCTCCCAACATCAATCGTCCCATTAAGCATCAATATCATACAGTGATGACGATCGTGTATAATTGACATCATAAGTGCGTTATGGCATCATTGTGCCATGAGGACAACCCTGAGTCTTGACGATGATGTCTTTCAGCTCGCCAAGGGTTATGCCGAAAGCCGCTCGTTGGCACTGGGAAAGGCGGTTTCGGAGCTGGTTCGTAAAGGATTGCGAGGGCCAACTCCTACGCGCCGTGTGAACGGACTCCTGGTTTTCGATGTCCCTCCAGACCCCCGGATCACCTCAAGACGGATCAAAGACCTCGACTCTGAACTCGAATGACCCCTTTCTTGCTAGATGTGAACGTTCTCATCGCCCTTGGATGGAATGGGCATCCCGACCACAGCGCGGCACAGGCGTGGTTTGCCAGAAACAACAGCAAGGGCTGGGCGACGTGTCCTTTTACTCAGGCAGCGTTCGTTCGGCTTGTCTCGAACCCAGCGTTTTCTTCCGACGCCGTCTCACCATCGGAGGCCTTGAACCTATTGACCACCAACCTGAACCATCCCAGGCACCAGTTTTGGACGGATAATCTGTCACTACGGGACGCGATTCGGCGCTTTGAGGATCGCCTTGTGGGCCATCAGCAGATCACGGATGCTTATCTTCTGGGCCTCGCGATCCAGAAGAAGGGAAAACTTGCCACCCTGGATCAGAGCATTGTTGCACTACTTGGCCGCGACGATCCGAGGGCAAACACCGTGGAGCTAATCTCCGCAAGCAAGGTAAACTAGAGGGCGGCGGTGCAGCCGTGCTGGGGTCAGTGCCGTTTCGGACTTTACATAATACCTGTTATCGGACATTACAACTGCCATTCACCCCCGCCCGCTCATCTCGAATTTACCCTCGTTACCGCAGCCCGGCAGCCATCTTTGCCATGAAAAGCCCTTTGCACTCCTGTGTTAGGATGGCGTCGCAAACCCCAGGCCTCTTTTCTTCCCCCCTCATCATCTAGGCTGGGAATAGAGGCCTGAAAGACATGAAGGCGAATCCCCTGAGGATCTTCACGGTTTTCTGTTGTCTGGCGATGCTTCCGTCGCACTCCTTCGCCCAAACCACTGGCAACTCGTCGGCCCCGCCTCAGAAGCCAGCCATGCCGTCAACCCAGACCCCTCAGAGCAGTGAGACTCACGACCAGTTGCCGAATGCCCCTTCCAGTTCCCAGCAGGAACCGTCCCTGACCGATCTCGGCTTTCCTCCGGAGGCGACCCAAAGCGACGCGAAAACTCAGGCGCTCCTCGACAAGCGGACCCACATGCTCAAGATTCATCAACGCATGGGCCTGATTACAACCATCCCCATGCTTGCTGCCATCTTCTCGTCAGCAGGAGCCGGCGGTAAGGGTAGCAGCACAACCGGACGTGATTTGCACCTGGCCCTGGGCGCCGTAGCCGGAGATCTGTACTTCATCACCGCCTACTATGCCATCCGCGCGCCCAAGCCGCCCGGAATCGAAACTCGCGGCCCCATTCGCTTTCACAAAGCGATGGCCTGGATTCATGGCCCTGGGATGATCCTGACACCCATCCTCGGAGCCCTGGCCTATAACCAGAAAAATAACGGCGAAAAGGTTCACGGGATCGCGGCAGCTCATATGCCGGTCGCCATCGTAACCGCCGGAGCGTTCGGGGCCGCGCTGTTGTCGGTTTCGCTGAAATTCTAAGAGAGTCGATGAACAAAAATACCCTGGTGGCGCTGTTGTTCCTGGCTCTCCCCGCGTTGGCGGTAGCGGACGGCCAATGGGTGCTGGAACAGTCCACTCTTACTTATCGAGTGTCCCATCCCCTGCATCAGACCGAGGGAGTCAGCCATGCCGCGCGGGGCAAGGGCGTTTGCCACACCGGGCAGTGCGATTTTCTGATCGCAGTACCGGTGAAGTCATTTGACTCAGGAGACAGCAATCGCGATATTCACATGTTGCAAGCGACACGGGGCGCCCAGTTTCCCATGGTCACCGTGCGCACACGAATACCTGAATCGGAGCGCACATCCGCCACTGTCCTTGTAGATCTGGACATTGAGTTCGCCGGCCAGACGGCTCACTACAAGCAGGTGCCACTGCAGCTCTCGACGCAAGGCAATGAGACTCGAATCTCGGGAACCATTCCAGCCACCCTGTCTGATTTCAAAATCGAGCCACCGTCACTGTTGGCAATCCCCGTAAAGAATGACATCCCGGTACAGATGGAGATGACCTGGCATCCGCTGTAAATTGTGCCGCTTACTTCACTTGACCGTATGTGTCGCTTCGTTTCCGGTCAGAACGATCCTGGGATGAAACAGCGTCCCCGCCACCCGGCTGGCGATCGCGATCAGCTCCCTTTGCCCGCTGAACACTTTAACCTGCTGCGCCTTTGAAAACTCCGGCAGGTTCACAGTGCGCCCGCTCCGGATGTGGGCCGCCATCTCCTGGTTGGCGGTCACCGAAGGCAAGCGCGGCAGAAGCTTGCGCGGGTGAACGAAAAGATCCTCAAGAGCGTCGCCCCCGGCGGCGGACTGCAATTCTTCCAGTGTGTGGGCATCCGCTAGCTCAAACTCCGCCACCGCGGTGCGTCGCAACGATTGCAGGTGTGCGCCACATCCCATTTGCTGCCCCATATCATGGGCAACCGAACGCAAGTAGGTGCCCGAAGCCACCCGAGCCCGGAACCTGGCGCGGTCGCCTTCCACACCGAGGATCTCGAACTCTTTGATCTCGACCCGCACGGGTTTGAGGACGACTTCCTTCTGCTTCCGAGCCAGCTTGTACGCGGGAACCCCTTGAATCTTTTTCGCCGAAAACGGCGGCGGCATCTGCTCTACGAATCCGCAAAAGCCTGCGGCCAACCGGCGCACTTCCTCCAAAGTCGGCGTCACCGCCTGGGGAACGCCCACCGCTTCACCGTCAGCATCATAGGTATCGGTGGCGAAGCCGAAGCGGATTACGCCCTCGTAAGCCTTCTCCGAGGCGGTGTAGAACTGGGCAAGGCGAGTGAGGCTACCAATTACCAGCGGCAGCACCCCGGTGGCCGATGGATCCAGCGTTCCCAGATGGCCCACCGAACGCTCGTGCAGAATCCGGCGCACACGGTTGACCACGTCATGCGACGTCATTCCGGCAGGCTTATCGATGATGAGAACGCCATTCACAGAAATTGTTTGAGTTGGGTATTCGGTTATTTGGTAATTTAGTAGAGCACACGCGGCATCGGCATCGGAATCGGGAGTGCACAGCACGTTCTCTAATTACCAATTCTTCTAATCTCTCATGATTCCCATCCGTGACGATACGCCCCGCTTCAGTACCCCCTACATCACCTATTTCATTATCGCCCTGAATGTAGCTGTGTTCCTGTTTGAATTGTCGGTGGGCGCCCAAAGTCACCGGGATTTGAACGGTTTGATGTTCCAGTTCGGAGTGGTTCCGATGCGATTTGAAAGGGCCCTGGCCGGGACCTCTCAACTTTCGCTGCCGGCACTCTCGCTCACTATCCTGACCTCGATGTTTCTGCACGCGGGCTGGCTACACATCATCGGAAATATGTGGTTCCTCTGGATCTTCGGAGACAATATCGAAGACTATCTCGGCCACTTCCCCTACCTGATCTTTTATCTGGTCAGCGGGTTTGCCGCGTCACTGACCCATATCCTCCTGAACCTTGGGTCGAAGGTACCCAGTGTCGGTGCCAGCGGCGCCATCGCGGGGGTTATGGGTGCATATTTTGTACTGTATCCGCGGGCCCGGGTGTTGACGCTGGTTCCCCTGATCATTTTCTTCACTTTCTGGTGGCTGCCTGCCTGGATCTTCCTGGGCTTCTGGTTCGTGTTCCAGTTCCTGAGCGGCACCGCGACTTCGATTGCCGAAAACCAGGGCAGCGGGGGCATCGCCTTCTGGGCCCATGTGGGCGGATTTGTCACTGGTATCGTATTGATCAAGCTGATGCCAGAACGGCCCGGACGGAACCGGTACGCCGCGTGGTAGAACTTGGATTCTTCCGGAGTGCTTGAAGGGGAGGCTCACCATAGCTGTGCTCTCCGGACGCCCGTCCTTCACCGGCTTTGCCAGAGGCCCCGCTATAATGTCCTGGTGAGCGCTTCCTCCGTCCAGCAAGTCGCCTCCGCCGACTTCCCTACTCGTTGGGGCAAGTTCCGCATCTTCGGCTTCCAGGGCAACTTTGACGGACGCCAGGAAGAAGCCGTGGCCCTGGTGATGGGCGATATTCATTCTACGCCGGCGCTGGTGCGAATCCATTCCCAGTGTCTCACCGGAGATGTGTTCGGCTCGCTGCGTTGCGACTGCCGTCAGCAACTCGAAATGGCCCTGGCCATGATTGCCGAACAAGGTGCCGGAGTTCTCATTTACGAACAGCAGGAGGGCCGGGGCATTGGCCTCATGGCCAAGCTGAAGGCCTACGAGTTGCAGGACGCCGGCCTGGACACCGTCGAGGCGAACGAGCGTCTGGGTTTCAAGGCCGACCAGCGCGAGTTCGGATTACCGGCAGAGATTCTGAAGGCACTGGGCGTTTCGCAAGTTCGCTTGCTTTCGAATAACCCCGACAAAGTCGCGGCCCTCGAACGCGGAGGAATCAAGGTGGTGGAGAGAGTTCCTTGCGAAGTCTCCGCCAGCGCCCATTCCGAAGACTACTTGAAGACTAAGAAAGAGAAGATGGGGCACCTGTTCACATCGCGGTAGCTGGTGCCTCTAGTATCGAATCACCAGCGGCAGCTCCGGCCTGAGGTCCTTGGTTTTTTTCCCCTTGCCGCCATCGAACGTCAGCTCCACCAGCCAACCCTCGCCTTGCTCCACGCCGAGAAGGTGCGATTTCTGCAGGTATGTGAGTGGCTCAATTGGCTGATAGGCCTTCGGTAACAACAGACGAATCGCCGTCAATCGTCTTACGCCAATCGGATGATGGAACCGGGCGGCGCGGGCTGCCTGCTCATGCGTGTCCGTCAAGGCGCTCGGGGTGATGAAGACCGACGGGCTGTGCGTGTCGTCGCGGGGAGTAAGCATTACTATCGACGAGCCTGCCGGCAACCACGGTGCGGTCACGGACCAGGTCGAGAACGGCAAGTTAACCTCGGCCTGGGTTGTGCGCCGGAACCCCATGCCAATTGGACACCAACCGCTGGTGCGCCACAACATCCGCTGCCGGAATTTCTCCGCCGCCCGCTCCAGGCCGGGCGCCACCGGAACCGTCGCATCAGGCCACATCAACTCCAAATAAAAATTCTCAAATTCACTGGTGACCGATGCCGTGCCCTGTCCCTCGTGTCGGTTGAGGTCCGGCGATATTTGGAAACCAGCTCGCTCCAGTGCCGTCCGCTCGGGAGCATTTGGCGAAACCATGATCCAAACATGGTCTGGCTCGAGATGGGAGGGGGTTGGGGATGCCGCGGCGGCCAGCAGCGGTATAAAGGCAAGAAGCAAGGACCCAGGTGATTTGCTCATAGGAGTCAGACGCACCAGGACGGGACATGGTGAGCGCAGGGGCTCGCTTAGTTCCCAGCCGCCGCCAGCACCGCTCGCCTTGTAAACACCCGAATCATCTCCCTCCGATACTCCGGCGTGAGCGCCGAAGTCGTCAGTGGCTTCGCGGTCTTGGCCGCCAAAACGCCAACGGCATCCGCGACGCAATCATCCACCGCTTTTCCGTTGAGCGCTTCGCTCGCACCCTTGACCAATAACGGCGCCGGATTCACGGCCGTGATCGCCACGCGCGCGTCCGCCACGTGCCCATTCGAACGTTTCATGACCACTGCGACTCCCGCCAGGGGATAGTCAATCGAGCCGCGAATCCGCAGCTTGCGGTACACGCCACGATAGTCAGCGGAAGCTTCGGGCAGAAACACTCGGGTTAGCAGTTCGTCCGGTTGCAGTTTGCGGTAGTTGTCCCCGAGGCCGGTGTAGAACTCGCGCAGTGGAATACGGCGAGTGCCCTTGGGGCTGACAATTTCCACTTCCGCATTCAGACACAACAATGCGGCTGGAGTGTCTCCCGAAAAAGCCGCCCAACATTTGGTTCCCCCGGGCGCCACGTGGCAGAGGTCGCCGTCTTTCTTGATGCAAAAGCCGCAGCCCTTGCGCCAAGTGAGCGACTGGTTGTACCAGAGGCAGCGCGTGTCCAGGCAAATGTTTCCGCCGATCGTGCCCATGTTACGCAGCACCGGGGATGCAACCGTGGCGGCAGCCTCGGTTAGCACGGAGTAACGTTTTCGCAGCAACGCCGAATGCTCGACGTCAGTGAGTGAGGTCAGGGCCCCGATTTCGACGCCACTTCCCTTCTGCTCACGGATCCCTTGCAGCTCGGCGATATGGCGTAGGTCGAGTACAAACTCCGGCTCAAACAGCTTTTGTCGCATCGAGGGGATCAGATCTGTCCCGCCGGCCACGATGCGCAATCGGGCGGACGAGCTCGCATGTTTCGCCAAGCATCCCACCGCTTCATCCAGCGAGCGCGGCCGCAACAGCTTGAAGTCGGGAAGACTCAATCGTCACCGCCCGCCGCGGCAGGCGTTTCCCGTCGCGATGGATCCAGCGGATGCCGCTCTGGGCCCTTGCCTCGGAACCATAGCGATCCCCCATGTTCACGGAACCGCGCCGGTGCCGTCGGATCGACGCCCTCCGTCAAATTGATGTGCTTGGCATTTTTCTTGGCTCGCAGCGCCGCCAGCACCCGCTCTGGCGTGAACGGACACTCATGGAGCCGCACGCCGACGGCATCGTAGATGGCATTCGAGATCGCAGGAATGGTCGCAGCCAGTGAGCCCTCGCTGCATTCCTTGGCGCCGAACGGTCCCTCTGGGTCGATGCTTTCGACGATGATGGCTTCCACTTCCGGCGATTCCACCGACGACGGGCTGCGATATTCGAGCAGGCCGGGGTTCATCAGCATGCCATCTTTCCAGACCATCTCTTCGGTCAAGCGCCTGGCCCATGCCCATCCACACTGAGCCGATGATTTGTCCTTCGACGGAGACCGGATTCAGCGCGCGGCCGCAGTCGTGTGATGCCCAGACTTTGTGGACGGTGACTTCGCCGGTTTCCTCATCAACGCTGACCTCTGCAACCTGAGCCGAGTAAGAGTAGGCAGGCGAAGGCCCCACGCCGGCGCCCTTGTGCTTGCCGCCGCGAGCGTCCTGTGGAGGCGCGTACGAACCCGTCCCGCTGAGCGCACCGTGGAAGTCGATGGCCGCGACCACCGCCTCCTCAAACGACAGCTGATCTTTGGGTCCTTCGTCTTTGCGCTTCTGTTGCAGCGAACCGCGCAGAATTTGGCCCTCAACCCGTCCCGAGACCGAAGCTTCCGGCTGGGCAATGGAATTCGCGAGTGCGGGCGCGTGCGCCACGCCATTCTTCTTGCTGACAATGTCGCCGCGAAACATCAACTCTTCTGGCAAGCAATTCATCTTGCGCGCCGCGGCGGTAGCAATCTGTTTCTTCACATCCTGGGCCGCCCGCAGGGTGGCATTGCCATTCATAAAAGTCACCCGGCTGGAGTAAGACCCAATGTCGATGGGTGTGAGGTCGGTGTCAGCCGCGATCACTCTGACCCGGGCGATCGTACAACCCAGCGTCTCAGCGGTAATTTGCGCGACCATGGTGTCCGACCCCTGGCCGATGTCGGATGCACCGGTGTACACGACTACGCCGCCGTCGCGATCAATCTTGATGTTCACGGTGGAGTGCGGCATGTCCGAGCGAATAATCGAGTTGGCGGCCCCACTCACGTAATGGCTGCACGCCACACCCAGACCGCGGCCCTTGGGCATTTTCCCTTTGCGCTGCTTCCAACCGGAACGCTCCACCACCTTCTCAATGCACTCAGGCAGGCCATAGCTCTGCACTCGAAGGCCGTTCACGGTAACGCAAGGCGGCTTGAGCAGATTGTGCTGGCGGATTTCAGCAGGATCCATTCCGATGGCAGCGGCCAACTCATCGAGCTGGGTTTCAAAAGCAAAGCGGACATTGACGGTACCGTGCCCGCGCATGGCGCCACAGACGGGCTTGTTGGTGAGCACGCGGTAACCATCGTACTGAATATTAGGAATGTCGTAGAGCGCGCCCAGCAACGCGCCCGAGTAAAGAATCGTGACCACGCCGTAGGAGCAATAGGCGCCACCATCCTGCACCACGCGGGCTTTTACCGCGGTGATACTCCCATCTTTCTTGACGCCGGTCTTGAGATCGACGATGGTTCGGGGACGACCGCGATGCGCCCAGAACACTTCCTCGCGCGTGTACGTCACCTTCACCGGCGCCTTCGCCTTGCGTGCGGCAATCGCGGCGATAATTTCGAGGGGAATCACTTCGCTCTTGCCGCCAAAGCCGCCACCCACCAACGGCTTGATGACACGAATCTGCGACATCGGCATTTCCAGCACCAGGGACAATTTGTGCTGCAAGTAGTAAGGAACCTGAGTAGACGATTGCACAATCAGGCGGCCGGGATTGCCAGTTTGCGGATCGATCTCGAACGCAGCCAGGGTGGCGTGCGGCTCCATCGCGGCGTGCGTGACTTCGTTGGCAATGAAACGGGCTTCGGCGATGTGATCCGCTTCCGCAAAGCCCTTCTCCGGATCGCCAAAAACGTGGTGATAGTCCTTCTCGATGTTATTCGGCTTGTTGTCGTGGATCAGATTGGCCTCGGCCTTCATCGAGTCTTCGGGATCAAAGTAGGCCGGGAGTACGTCGTATTCCACGTCGATGAGTTCAAGAGCCTTCTCGGCGGTGGCCTCGTCCACCGCAGCAACGCAGGCTACGTTATCGCCTACGTAGCGGACCTTGTCGAGCGCCAAAGCGTATTCATCGTGGCCCACGGGAAGAATGCCGTAAGGGTTGGGAGCATCGGTTCCGACCACCACCGTGACCACGCCATCGAGCTTCTCGGCGCGACTCGTATCAATTCGCTTGATACGGGCATGAGGATACGGTGAATGCAGAATCTTGCCGATCAGCATGCCCGGTGCGCTGAGGTCGTCCGCGTATTTGCCCGAGCCGGTGGTCTTACCCGCCGCATCGACCATGGCGATGGATTTACCGATGATGGAAAAGTCAGTCATGTACGAAACCCTTCGTCATTCCGAGAAGCGCAGCGACGAGGCACTTGCTTTTCATTTCACCACCGCCATCCCCTTCTGCTCCGCCTCAATCGCCGCCTTGATCGCCTGATACATCTGGCTATACCCGGTGCAGCGGCACAAGATTGCTGCTCAACCCGTTGCGAATTTCTGCGTCAGATCGGATTCGGGTTCTGCGCCAGCAGATGCCTCACCGTCATCATGAAGCCCGGAGTGCAATAACCGCATTGCGAACCTCCCCAATCTCCATAAGCTTTTTGAATAGCCGCCAGACTGCCATGCTCACTCACGCCTTCTACAGTCGTGATCTCCTGGCCTTCACAACTCGCCGCCAGCATGGTGCAGGAAAGCATGGGAATGCCATCCACCTGCACGGTGCAGGCGCCGCAGGAAGAATCATCGCAGCCGCGCTTGGAACCAGTGAGATCGAGGTCCTGGCGTAGCGCATCCAGCAACAGCTTGCTGGGCTCAATGGCGATCTCGTGCGAGCGCCCATTCACACGAAGTTCGATGAGTTCTTTTTTCATGCTGTAGCTATTGGTTCTTGGCTTTTAGCTCTTAGCTCAAATCCTTTGGTTCAAGCCAAAAGCTAAGAGCCAAAAGCCCTCTAATACCCAAAATCCGCCTGCGCCGCATACGCATGCTGCTTTACACCAAGCTCGTCCACTCGGCAAGCGCCCAACTGATTCATGTAAGCTCGGCGATCGGCCGCACCATACACCCAGCGTGACAGCCAGGCTTCCGTGTCCGGCTTGCGTCTTCGTCTGTTCGTGATACTGGCGGAAGAACGCGTCGTCGCGTTTGTAGTATCCCTGTACCGGCGAAGGATGCGCGCCGTACGGGCATTCGACGACAGCATTCACCAGGAATCCAGGAATCACGGTGCGGTTCGGATCGCTGGCAATGACTTCCGGCTCAACGATTTCCTCCGCCGCAACGATCACCCGCTTGGCCGCGCGAATGCCCTCGATCATCACGCCGAAGTTGCCCCAGCAATGCGCATTGCCCTCGCGATCGGCTCGCTGCACGTGAACAATCGTGACATCAGGAGTCAGCGCCCGCACAGCCCACAGCGACTCTCTTCCTTCAAACGGGGAAAATATCTGATAGAAGAAATGATTACCCTTGGTGGTGTCGCTGCCCAGCGCCGTTTTCGTCGGCAAGAACGGCACGCCCATCGCCCCCGCCTGAAGCGCCAGAGCCACGGTGAAGTTGGTCAGGTTGATGACCTTCATTCCGTCGTGCTCTACGGCGCGGCGAAAGTTGTAGGCCGAGCCCATCATCACATTGCCCACCCACGCGGCGATGACCTTCTCGACGCATCCCGCACCAATGATCTGATCGAACAGAATGTCGGAGATCGGTCCGATCAGCGTCAGCCCGCGCTTCTTCTGGCGAATGATCTCGTGCCCAGCGGCGAAGGGAATCATCTGCTCCATCTGCAAGCCGAGCGCGACCGAAGCGCCGTCGGGCACAAGGTCAGCAATCGCATCGCGCATGGAGAGGAGCTTAGACATCACTTGCCCTCTCCACTTCGGCTGCCGCTTCTCAAGAAACGCGTTGATTCCCTCTTGCGCGTCTTCGGTCTTCATCAAATCTTCGAAGTAGATCTTCTCTGCCCGCGCCAGTCCTTTGTCGAAGTGAATCGAATCCCACGCGTAGATGGCTTTCTTGGTGATCGCCAAGGCCGCCGGACTCAGCTGTGAAAGGTGTTGCACAGCTTCCTGCACCGCGTGATCGAGATCAACCTCAGCCAGCACAGCATTGGCCAGACCAATGGCAGCGGCCTCTTTGCCGGGAATGCTGCGTCCGGTCAGAACCAAGTCCGCAGCGTGCTTCTGCCCGACCAGAGCCGCCAGTGCGGTGGCCGCTACCGGCGGATAACAACCCAGCTTGATCTCAGGAAATCCCCAGGTCGCAAGCTCGGAGGTGTACACCAGATCGCATACCATCGCCAACTCAGCCCCACCGCCCAGACAATGGCCGTGTACCGCGGCGATGCTGACTTTCTTCGAAGCCACCAGCGCGCGGATGACCGCATGAAACTTGCCCAGCATCTGCTCGACTTTGTCAGGAGTGTGGGCAGCGACGTCCACGCCCACCGAAAATGCCTTCTGCGTGCCGGAAAGAATGACGATGGTAATGTCCGGCCGGGCTTCAATCTCGGTCAGCGCTGCCGCCAATTCTTCCATCATCGGAATGTCGATCACGTTGAGCGGAGGATTTTGCAGCCGCACCCGCGCCACCGGCGGCTCCAACTCCAGCGCGATCCGCGATCTTGTGCTTGTCGCCGTCCCCATAGCGCTCAACTCGTCCAAAATCCTTCCTTGTCGTACTCGCGAATCGCTTGCAATTCAGCAACGCTCGGCTCGGGCGTGGGTGGTACCTCCCTGCCGCAGCGCAGCGGCCAGCCGGTGTTGTCGAGCACATCTTCGACTTCAATCCCAGGATGCACGGAAGCGAGAAAAGCCTCGCCATCCTGGCCAAATCGCAGCACAGCTTTGGTTGTAATCACCGCAGACGGACCACCGCGCGGCAGGCCCACACGTTTTCTCCATTCCTGGCCATCGCCGTTTCCCGGGCTGGTGAGAAACGAAACGCGCTCCGGCAGACGCTGCTTGCTGTGCTCGAGCAATGTCACGAAACGCTGGGCCAGCGAAGCGATATCGCAGGCCCCGCCTGATCCCGGCAAGCGAACCATGCCCTTCGTTCCCTGAACTTCCGTAGAGTTCAAATTGCCGAAGCGATCAACTTCTGCCGCTCCCAGAAATCCCAGATGCACGCGGCCGGATTGCAGCAGGCTCATCACCCCCAGCATGTCCAGACACTGCGTCGCCCCCAGAATGTTCGGGGGATCGGCCATGGTGTAGATCAGCTCCGGCGCCGGAGTCGACCGGATCACTCCGTTTTCAAACAAACCGACTGCATTCGGCGCGTGCGTCTTCTTCGCCACCACGAAAGCAATCAGCGGCAGCCGCATGCCGACGAACACCACTTCGCCGTCGCGAATCTCTCGCGCCGCGGTCGCCACCATGAGTTCGCCCATGGTGTAGGCATGCGCGGTTGGAGTCGGGATGGTGGTCGAGGTGGTCATGAAGAAAATTGTGGGGACGGGCGACCTCGCCCGTCCAGGAGCCGAAGCTCCGCAGCTCTCTACAAATTGATTGCCGACTTCCTGACTTCGCCAATCGAGGCCAGCGGATCGCGCGCCCCCTCTTTCGGCGCAATCCACTTCTTCTCGTTGGCAATGATATCGAGCAGCAACTTCTTGTCTTCGGCGGTCGGCATGTACTCTTTCACATGCTGGTCGTACGCTTTGTCGTCCAGCGGCTCACCGGTCTGGGCGTGAAACTTCTGCCCAGCCCAGCGTCCAATGTTGCGGTTGAACTTGATATGTGGCGCATATAGCTTTGATTGCCCTGGCTTTAACACACTATTGAAACGCTCGATCAGGCCCGCCACTTCGTCCCGATAGAGCTGCCGGTTGTAGTCGTTTAACTCGTCCACGTTCGCTGCTTCGATATTCTTGGGCTCATCGTATCGGCCTTTAATGCCCCAAACGTAGGCCCAATGCGCCGACGAAGAATGATCGGTACCAAACAGATCGTATGAGCTCGAAATCCATTTGTTCAGGTAGCGCTGAATCAGCCACCCAGGCACCACGCCGGCTTCCACAATGCGCCGCAGACCATCGTTGCCCGTACCCATGTGGAAGGCCTCTTCCCGCAGCATGTAGGACATTGAACGGCCAAGCGGAGCGAATGCCGAATACTTCAACATCTGCAACTGAAACTTGCCATCGCGATCGACGAAGTCGGTGTAGGTAAAAAAGTCCATCCAGTTGTCGACGTCGACGTTGAAAGCTCCGAGCAGACGCTTGTTCTCAAACGCCCGCCGCTCCAGCATTTTTTGCGCTTCCACTTTGCCGGAGTAGCCGAAGTGTGCGATCAACAGCGCACACATCTGCCAGCCGTGGCGCATTTCTTCGATCATCACGCGAGTGATGGCACTGCGGTCCCAGTCGGTGGGAGCGCTTTCAAACAGATTGCGCTGCTGCTCAACGCTGGCAAACTCCGTATCGCCCTGATAAACAATCAGATTGATGAGGGCATCGCGCATCTGCTGCGTGGGCACCTGCCGCAGGTTCTCCCACTTCTTATTGCCTTTGAACGCGCCGAACTGGATCTCGTCGGTTTCGATGGCGCCGTAAAGAGTGTCAAACTTGAAGTCGGCAATTTCCTTGTGATTGACGCCAATATCTTTGCGCCAATCGTCAAACAGCCCGACCCAGTCACTGAAGGTCCCGATTTTTGCTACTTTTCCTGGCATAGTATGAGTCCTTTTTGTTCACCACAGAGAACAACATTGGGCTTTTTTCTCTGTGCTTCCCTGTGTCCCCTGTGGTTCATGCTTTCTACCCTAAGTTCATCCAGACCGTCTTATTTTCGGTGTAGTGTTCCAAAGCTTTTTCTCCTAGCTCGCGCCCAAGGCCGGAACTCTTGTACCCCCCGAACGGCATAGACGCATCCATCAACCCGTAGGTGTTGATCCACACCGTTCCAGCTTTCAGCTGTCGCGATACCAGATGCGCCTTCTTCAGATCGCGCGTCCACACCGCTGAAGCCAGCCCGTAGGGATTCTGATTGGCCTGCGCGATTGCCTGATCGGCGTCATCGAAACCAATCGCCGCCAGCACCGGACCGAATATCTCCTCCTGCGCAATCTTCATGTTGTTGTTGACGCCACTGAAAATCGTCGGCTCGATAAAGAAGCCTTTGCTGCCATCGACCGCGACCCGATTTCCACCGGCGATCAGCTTCGCGCCTTCCTTCTTGCCCGTCTCGATGTAACCCAGCACAGTGTTCATCTGCTCCTGGCTGACGATTGCCCCCATGCGCGTCTTGGGGTCGAGTGGATCGGCGGGGCGCATCTTGCTGGCGCGAGCCACCAACTTTTCGAGGAATTCATCCTGCACCTTGCTCTCGACGAATAGCCGCGACCCGGCGTTGCAGACCTCGCCCTTGCCGTAAAAGATCCCAGTGATCGCGCCTTTCACGGCGTTATCAATGTCGGCGTCCGCGAAGACGATGTTGGGAGACTTTCCGCCCAGCTCGAGCGTGATCCGCTTCATGGTGTCAGCCGCACCGCGCATGATTTCTTTGCCAACTTCGGTCGATCCGGTAAACGCGATCTTGTCGATGCCTGGATGCTTGACCATCGTCCGTCCGACTTCCGAATTCCCGGTCACAACGTTGATCACGCCCGCCGGAACGCCGGCCTCCACCGCCAATTCCCCGAAGCGCAGCGCCGTGAGCGGAGTCAGGCTGGCGGGCTTCCAAACCACCGTGTTGCCGCACGCCAGAGCTGGTCCCAGTTTCCAGGACGAGAGCAGCAAGGGGAAATTCCAGGGCACAATCATGCCTACAACACCCACGGGCTCACGCAGGGTATAGGTGAACGCCGTCTCGAAAGTGTTGACCGTCTCGCCGTGAATCTTCGTCGCCCACCCGGCGTAGTACCGCAGAACGTCGACCACCATCGGCATATCGACGTAGCGCGACTCGAAAATCGGCTTGCCGTTGTCGAGCGTCTCAAGCTCCGCAAACTCATCGATATTCTTTTCCAGCAAATCGGCGAGCTTCCAGATCAGCCGCCCGCGCTCACTGGCCGACATCTTGCGCCAGGGGCCGGATCGGTCGTCGAACGCCTTGCGGGCCGCGGCCACAGCACGATCAACGTCGGCAGCGGATGCAGAGGCAATCTGGGTCAACACTTCCCCAGTCGCAGGATTCGAAGTCTCGAAGTTTTTCGCGGTTTCCACCCACTGCCCGTCAATCAATAACCGGCCGGGGGAAAGTTTAGCTTTAGTCGCTGCAATCATTCTGGTTTCCAGTCCAAGTTTGTGGAGGCCGGACGTCCCCGCCCGGCCCGTGCAAGGACGGGCGAGACTGTCCGTCCTCCATAGGTTCGACTATTTCGCTTTGAACACTGCCGGCCGCTTCTCCACGTAAGCTGCCAGACCTTCTTTGGCATCCTCGCTCTGGAACAGCAACTGCTGGTTCTCCCGTTCCACCGCCAGCGCCGACTCCATGGGAATCTCCCAGCCCGTTTGCACCGCACGCTTGATCCGTCCGACCGCCTTGGAAGCCTTGTTGGGCGGGCAGAATTGCCGCGCATACTCCATCAGGTTGTCCATGAAACCGTCACGCTCGAAGATGTCATTGATGATTCCCAGTTCCTTCGCCTCTTCGAAAGAGAACGTGTTGCCGGTGACCATCAGTTCGATGGCCTTGCTCTTCCCTACCATGCGCGACAGCCGTTGCGTCCCACCAGTTCCTGGAAGCACGCCGAGATTCACTTCCGGTAGGCCGATCTTCCCCGCATCCTGGCGCGCGATCCGAATGTCCGCAGCCATCGCGATCTCGAGCCCGCCACCAACGCAATGGCCATTGATGGCCGCGATCACCAGCTTGGGCGTGTGCTCGAGTCGAAGCAGGGTCTCATTGGCATGCAGGCAGAAGTAATATTTGAACGTAGGATCGACGCTCGACAGCATCTTGATGTTGGCGCCGGCGGAAAAGAACTTATCTCCAGACCCCGTGAGCACGATCACATAGACGTCGTTGTCCATGCGGGCCTTGAGAATGGCCTCGTCGAGCTGGCGGTTCATTTCATAGGTGTAGGTGTTGGCGGGAGGATCGAACATCTCGATCACCGCCACGCCGCGATCGGTGCGGTAGTTGATCAGTTGCTTGGTGGTTTCACCGGCGGCCGGCGATAGTGTGGTTGCCATGTCAAAACTCCTTTTCACGATCCATAGAATTTGAGTTCAGTGTACCGACTTCTTCTTGCGAGTTTTTCTACGCGAAGCGACAGAACCGACGCCACAAAGAAAAATGTCGCCCATCTTGCCAGCGATTTCTTCCGCGTCGGCGTCCACTCGCGGCTTGTACCAGGTGTAAATCCAGTTCATCATGCCAAACAGACTCAGGACAGCCAGGCGGCTCGATCCTTCCAGTCTACGCTCACGCCTGAAGTCATCGAGTAGTCCCACGCAAATTCGATAATACTCGCGCTTGATGGTGGCGACCTCAGCGCCAAAGCCATTCGTCAGCGCGTCATCCTCGTGGGAAAGGACCTTCATGGCCTTGCGGTTCGCCAGAAAATATTCCAGGTGATTCAGAATGAAAATGCGAATGCGCTGCTCGGGATCGGAAACCGCGTCCAGACGCTCCCGCAGCCTCTCGACGATGGTGGTGAACGTTTCCTTCTGAATCAAATAGAGTAGCTTTTCCTTGGACTCGAAATAGTAGTAAAGCCCTGACAGCGACATGCCACTGGCACGCGAAAGATCGCGCATCGACGCGCCGGCATAGCCCTTTTCGTAGAAGACTTCCGTAGCATGAAGCAGAATCTTGTTCAGCCTGCGGTCAAACCGCGTCTCAAGCGAGGCAGCCGGGCGTCCGCTGGCGTGCGGCGCCGCGCGGATACCGAAGACGTGACTGGAGCAGAAGAGGCCATAAAGTTCGAACGTTCGTTCAAATAGTATAGCAGGAAATCAGGAAACCGGAAACGGAGCATCTCCGCGCCCGGATTGCCAGCTGTTCAGTTTGGATTTGCGGTCGTGGGTGGCGTCGTAGGTTGCTGGGTTGTCGTCACGTGCTCCACTAGCATAAGTTTCTTGATCAGGTTGCGATCGTAGGTTTTGTCATTTCCGTCAACTCGCACTACAACAGAAGTCAGAGTCATCGACAGTACATCTCCTAAAACAACCGTACCGTCACGCAATTCGACGGTATCACGCGAAAGGCCGCCCAAATCAATAGTGATGCTGCCTCCGGGAAGCTCGTCTGGCGCGATTTCAACCGGCGTCGTGCTTGTCGCATATCCCTCCTTGTTCAGGAGCAGGGAGTGGGTGCCGACAGTCAATTTCACTACGACCGGCGTGACTCCACCGTCCTGACCGTCAACCTTAAGCGCCGCTCCGGGCGGGTTGGAGAGTATCTTCAGGGGCACAGTTTTCGGCTCCATCATGTCTTTCCGGGCAGATATGGAAAATCCCGCCGGTGTGCCGAGGCACACAACTTGCACCTGAGTCTTTATTTGCTGCGAGGGCCCGACATTTGAGATCGTTAAAACTCCGTCCCCGATGCGAACGCCCGCCTTGTCAGTCACGTAGACATCAAAGTAGATACGCGGGATGAACTTGGTGGTCAGGTTCTCCACCGTCACATCCGAAAGATACATGCCCTGGCTTTTCCCTGTAGCGAACAGCTGGAACTTCGCGAAGCTAAGCCTCATAGCCGCATTGTCTTGACTCGGCCAATACATTACTACGGGGTTATCTTTGGCAAATGCTGAACTGAACCGAAGCAGCAGCAACAATGTGAACCAGCGTTTCATATTCCGCGAGTTTTAGCACATGACGCGACCGGGCGCAACGACTTGAAATTGCCTAATTGCGAATATCCGTCAGCAGCCCTTCAACTTCTTCCTTCACATCCGCCGTGATCGGCAGCAGCGGCAGTCGCGCCGGGCCGCCGTAGTACCCGTTGAAGTCCATTGCGTACTTGATCGCAGGGATGCCCAACTCGCCCACGATCCGCTGCGCAGCTTTGGTGATGCGTTGCTGTTTGAGGCGAGCTAACTCGCCGTCGCCCTCTTTCCAGGCAGCGTAGATTTCGTAGCAGGCAGTAGGCGCCGGATCGGCGAAACCAAGAATCGCTCCCACAGCGCCGACCGTAAGCGACGGCTCCAGCGTCTGCGCGGCGCCGACCAGCACTTGGAAGCCGACTTCCTTCTGGCGGGTCTTCAGACCGCTGACGACAGCGACTGCGGAAGAGGACGGTCTCGACGGACCCGCACTTCCCGCGATCGACACCAGTTCCCCGTTTCCCTTGGCAGCTGCGCTCAACATGCGCGGCGTGACCGCATCAAAAGTCTCTGTGACGGTCGCCGCTCGCTTCACCGACCGCGTTCCCTCCACCATACGGCGAACCTTTTCCACGTCCCCGCCCGATTCCTTGATGCCGATGATGCCGGGATGCTCCGACAGCTCGATGACCATTTCCGCGGGAATGTCATAGGCAGTAAACGGTGGCACGTTATAAATCAGTACCGGTAGCGGTGAGCGATCGGCGACAAAGCGATAGAACGCCAGAAGATTCGCCGGCGCCATCTGCTTGCGATAGAAATGCGGAGTACGAACCAGGGCAACGTCGTATCCTGCCTTGGCAGCAAACTCGGTCAGTTGCAGGGTCTCATCCGCGGATTCCATTCCCGTTCCGGCGATCAAGACCTTGTTTGGAGCAGAAGCCTCGCGAATCGCTTGCAACACGTCGCGCCGCTCCATGTCAGAAAGCAAAATGGCCTCGCCCGTCGATCCCAGTGCGACAATGCCCGCCACCGGCGTCTTCGAGTAGCGCTCGACATTGGCTTCGAGCTTTTTGAAATACACATTGCCCTGCGGATAAAACGGCGTGGTGATGGGAGGAAAAATGCCGGAAAGTAGCATGAAAACCGCTCCTGGCTTCTAGCTTAACAGTTTGCGAGCGGATTGATCGGTCAACGCCTTACCTTCGCCCCTCGCTCCGCGTGCAGCTTTTGCAGTGCGAACACGTTGACCTCTCCGCGTTGCAAGGCGGCAATGCCCTCAGCGGCAGCACGAGCGGCGGCCAGCGTAGTGATGGTAGGAATCCGCGCGTTTACGGCGGCGCGGCGAATGGCCTGTTCGTCGAACCAGGGCTCTAGCCCGTGAGGTGTGTTGATGACCAACTGCATGCGCTCGCCCTTGATGAGGTCCACGACGTTGGGCCGGCCTTCCTTCACTTTGTAGACGCGCTCCACCGTCATCCCCGCGCGTTCGATCACGTCAGCCGTTCCGGCGGTAGCCACCAGGTGGAAGCCCATGTCGGCGAACTTCCGAGCAACATCAGCCACCTGCGGCTTGTCGTGGTCCGTGACGCTGATAAACACTGTGCCCTTGGTGGGAAGCTTTTGTCCGGCAGCAATCTGTGCCTTGGCAAAGGCCTCTCCGAAGTTGTCGGCCACACCCATGACTTCGCCGGTGGATTTCATCTCCGGACCAAGTACTGTGTCCACCCCGGGAAATTTGTTCCAGGGGAACACGGGAGACTTCACGTAATAGCAGTTGCCGGTATCCAGGTCAGCGCGGCGCTCGATGAATTCAGGCAGAAATTCGCGCAGCTTGCGGCCCGTCATCAGGCGGGCAGCGATCTTGGCCATGGGAACGCCGGTGGCCTTGGAAACGTAGGGCACGGTGCGCGAAGCGCGCGGATTCACTTCCAACACGTACACCTTGTCACCGCCGCCGCTGCCATTGCCGCGCGGGATGGCGAACTGAATGTTCATCAGCCCGACCACCTTCAAGGCTCGCGCCAGCTTGAAGGTGTAGTCCCGCATTTGATCCATCAACTTCTGGGGAATGTCCACCGCCGGCAGCACACAGGAAGAATCCCCGGAGTGAATGCCGGCCTCTTCAATGTGTTGCATGATGCCGCCGATGACCACGTCTTCCCCATCGGACAACGCATCCACGTCCACCTCGATAGCGTCTTCGAGAAAGTGATCGATCAAGATAGGCCGGTCGTGAGAATACTCGACCGCCTCTTTCATATAGCGGACGACGCTCTCTTCGTCGTAGGCGATAACCATGGCGCGCCCACCTAGCACATACGAAGGCCGCACCAGCACCGGATAACCCACGCGCGTGGCGCCTGCAACTGCTTCTTCAAGCGAGGCAGCCATAACGCCCGGCGACTGCGGAATCTGCAACTCTTCGAGCAACCGGTTGAAGCGCTTGCGGTCTTCTGCCAGGTCAATCGACTCCGGCGAAGTTCCTATGATGCTGACTCCGGCCGCCTTCAATGGCAACGCGAGATTCAGTGGCGTCTGCCCACCGAACTGCACAATCACTCCCACCGGAGCCCCCGAGGAGCCTTCATGCTCGCAGATGGCCAATACATCTTCCAGCGTGAGCGGCTCAAAGTACAGGCGATCACTGGTGTCGTAATCGGTCGAGACCGTCTCCGGATTGCAGTTGATCATGATGGTCTCGTAGCCATCGTCGCGCAATGCAAACGAAGCGTGGCAGCAACAATAGTCGAACTCAATTCCCTGCCCGATGCGGTTCGGTCCGCTGCCCAGAATGATTATTTTCTTCTTGTCGGTCGGCGCCGCCTCATCTTCGTCTTCGTACGTGGAATACAAATACGGAGTAAAGCTTTCGAATTCTGCCGCGCAGGTGTCCACGCGTTTGTACACCGGCCTAACTCCGTGCTTCTTGCGCAGATGCCTGACTTTTTCCTGCCCATTCAGCCGCCACGCGCCCGCCAGGCGGCCATCCGAAAAGCCGTAACGTTTGACCTCGCGCAACACCTCGACCGGAATCGACTCCATAGGATGCTTTTCCAGCTCCAGTTGCATGTCATTAATCTCTTTGAGCTGGTAGAGAAACCAGGGATCGATGGAAGTCATCTTGTAAAGCTGCTTGACGGTGTGGCCTTGGCGCAGCGCATATTGCACGTACGCCAGCCGCTCGGGATGCGGCGTGACCAGGCGCTGCGTCATGATCTTGGGCTCGATCTTCGATCCGCCGACGCGCTTGCCGGTATCGAGCGAGCGAATGCCTTTCATCAACGCTTCTTTGAAGGTGCGGCCAATGGCCATTACTTCGCCGACTGATTTCATCTGCGGGCCGAGGTTTTCGTCAGCCCCCGGAAACTTTTCGAACTGCCACTTCGGAATCTTCACGACGACGTAATCGAGTGTGGGCTCGAAACAGGCCGGAGTCTTGCGCGTGATGTCGTTGCGAATTTCATCGAGCGTGTAGCCGACGGCAAGTTTGGCGGCAATCTTGGCAATCGGGAACCCGGTGGCCTTCGACGCCAGTGCCGACGAGCGCGAGACTCGCGGGTTCATTTCGATTACGACCATGCGCCCGGTCTGGGGATGGATGCCGAATTGAATGTTCGATCCGCCGGTGTCTACGCCGATCTCGCGAATCACCGCGATGGCGGCGTCGCGCATGGCTTGATATTCGCGATCGGTGAGAGTTTGCGCCGGGGCGACGGTAATCGAATCGCCGGTGTGCACGCCCATCGGGTCGAAGTTTTCAATCGAGCAGATGATAATGACGTTGTCCGCCGTGTCGCGCATCACTTCGAGCTCAAATTCCTTCCATCCCAGCACTGACTCTTCAATCAGCGCTTCGTGGACGGGAGAGAAGTCGAGGCCGCGTGCCAGCAATTCCATAAGCTCTTCGCGGTTGTAGGCAATGCCTCCGCCGGAGCCGCCGAGCGTGAACGACGGCCGAATGATGACCGGGAAGCCAATCTTGCCGGCAAACTCCAAACCATCTTTGATATTGTTCACCAATGCAGACTTCGGGACGTCAAGCCCAATGCGCTGCATCGCGTCCTTGAAGACCAGCCGGTCTTCGGCCTTCTTGATGGCAGTCACATTGGCGCCGATCAGCTGCACGTTGTACTTGTCCAGAACGCCGCCGTCGGCGAGTTCGATCGCAAGATTCAGCGCGGTTTGTCCACCGACTGTGGGCAGAATCGCGAATCCAGCTCCCGGTGACATCTGCCGCTCAATGCGAATGATTTCTTCCACGAACTCGCGCGTGAGCGGCTCAATGTAAGTTCGGTCAGCCGACTCGGGATCGGTCATGATGGTCGCTGGATTGGAATTGGCGAGCACCACTTCAAAGCCCTCAGACTTGAGCGCCTTGCAAGCCTGTGTGCCGGAGTAATCGAACTCCGCCGACTGGCCAATGATGATGGGACCAGAGCCGAGAATCAGGATCTTCGAGATGTCAGTGCGTTTGGGCATTTATGCAATTTTGTTCTTATTATCGAAAGTCGGTTTGGTTGCTTCCGGTGCCTTGCTTCGGGGAGTCAGTTCGCCGTTGTTTTGAAAGGGAGCGGCTTCAGCCGCACCGACCGTGGCTCCGTTTTGAAAGGGCGCGGCTTCAGCCGCGCCGACAGCCGTCCCCATGACCTGGGGCTTTAGCCCCTGAGGGACCGGGTCGCGCTCGAATTCCGAACGCGCGGACGAATACGGATACTCCTCGGGCCTCTGACACAAATGCTTCCTCACCGGGTTCTGCCAGATATACGTCACGTGCGCATCGTAGTCCGCCGCATCTCGAATACGATGATCCTGAAACCCCTTCTGCCAGACTTCCATATTCGATTCGAGCTCCTTCTTGGCCCGAAACGAGAAGCCGCCTTTGATGAACTGGACGGCTTTCTCGAGGCTAACCAGCGGAGTAAAGAGAACATGAATATGGTCCGGCATGACCACGAATTCATGAAGCAGATAGGCTGCGCCTCGGTAGTGATAAAGAGTGTCGATAAGCAATGCAGCCCAGCGTTCTTTCTGAAAAAGAGCGCGCCGTCCCCACGTGCTGGTGGTGACCATGTAGGTCTGTTGATTCTCCGTGGCGTGCTCTCGTTTGGGTCGCATATAGTTGCGCCTCATCGGCGCCTTAGCAAACTTCTGCGTCACTTGCGGCGCGGCTTGAAGCCGCGCCCTTTCAAAGCAACCCTCACCCTTTCCACTCCTCCATCATCTTCGTAAATTCCTTGAACAGATAATGCGAGTCATGCGGGCCCGGCGAGGCTTCGGGGTGATATTGCACGCTGAACAGCGGCAGGTTCTTGTGCCGCATGCCTTCCAGCGTATTGTCGTTCAAATCCATGTGCGTGAGTTCAACCTCGCTCATGGGCAGCGAATCGGGATCGACCGCAAAATTATGGTTGTGAGCGGTGATCTCGATCTTCCCATTCTTCAACTGTTTCACCGGATGATTCCCGCCATGGTGCCCAAACTTCAGCTTGTAGGTCTTCCCGCCCACCGCAATCCCCGTAAGCTGATGGCCAAGGCATATTCCGAAGATCGGCAGCCGTCCCATCAACCGGCGAATGTTGTCGACGGCATAGGTGCATGGCTCGGGATCGCCCGGCCCGTTCGAGAGAAACACGCCGTTCGGCTTCATCGCGAGCACATCTTCCGCTGGAGTCTGCGCCGGGACGACGGTCACCTTGCAGCCTTCGCCACGCAGTTTGCGCAGGATGTTCTGCTTGATCCCGAAGTCGTAAGCCACTACATGGAATCTTGTCGGCTCGTCTTTCACTCCGACGACCGCGACCGGCTCATGCGAACGCTCGCCAACTTCCCAAACATAGGGATGCTTCGTCGTCACAACTTTCGCCAGGTCCATCCCATCCATCTTCGGAATGGAGCGCGCTTTGGCGATCAGCTTCTGCGCATCGGTTTCAAGCGTCGAGATCACGCCGCGCATCACGCCGTGGTCGCGCAGATGGCGCACCAGGGCGCGAGTGTCAATGTCGGCGAGCACCGGAATCTTGAAGCCTTCCAGAAATTCGTCGGTGACTTGTTGCGAACGCCAATTGGAACTCACGCGCGAGAACTCGCGCACGATCAGGCCTTCAATGTACGGACGGGTAGCCTCGTTGTCGTCAGGGTTGGTGCCGTAGTTCCCGATTTCGGGATTGGTGAGAACGACAATCTGTCCGGCGTAGGAAGGATCGGTGAAAATCTCCTGATAGCCGGTGATGGAAGTATTAAAAACTACTTCCCCGTAACATTCGCCCTTTGCTCCGTAGCCTTTGCCTCGGAAGACTCTGCCGTCTTCCAGCGCAAGGATTGCTTGCATTGCGTCTCCGGGGAGAGTGGATTTTACAGATTTTAGCAGGGATGCTCAGAATCGTCGAAGAAATTCGTGTGGAAATCAGGTCCGGAAGAGTGAAGAATTCTGCGCGAGAACTACCTTACCCTGCCCATCTTGTCCATCGGCCAGTACCCAAACACGGCCTTACCGTAGATATAACTCTCGCCTACCGGACCAAAATCGCGGCTGTCGTTGGACAAGCTGCGGTGATCGCCTAGAACAAAATAGCTTCCCAGAGGTACTGTCGTCTCCGCATACGACCGCAAGTCCTCGTATGCCCGCGGCACGTAGTCTTCTTCCAACCGCTTGCCATTCACCCACACTTGGCCGGCGTTGATGCGAATGCGGTCTCCCGCCAACCCGATGACCCGCTTGATGAAGCTCTTCGAAGGATCGCGGGGATAGCGGAATACCACGACGTCGCCACGCTGGATGGGTTCCAGGCGATACACAAATTTGTTCACGAAGATCCGTTCCTGGTCTTCGAGCGACGGCATCATGCTCGTGCCTTCGACTTTCACAGGCTGGTAGACAAAAATGATGATGAAGCCGGAGATGGCCAGGGAGATGACCAAGTCGCGCAACCACACGGAAATAGCCAGCCCGCGCGAGCGCGCTGGCACGCGTTCCTCGCTGCGAATCTCTACCGGATCCACGGAACCGCTTTGCTCAGACATGGTCCTTTTGATTTTATACGGATTGCGCCCTCCCCGTGCAGCCGCTGTTGCCACCTCAAGTTCTTCGCCGACGCAATTCGGGTACAATACCAAGACTGAGGAGTCCAATGCGGCAGCGCATATTGAAAGTAGTTTTTCTCTTTCTGATCACTTTGGTTGTTTCGGCCCCTTGGGCGGCCTCTCAACAAGCGGAAGCCGTCCCGGCCTATAATGCCGGTCCTCCGCCGAAAGACACAAAACTTCCTCCGATCTTAGGACGAGATCAGCTATGGGGTGACGACAGCCAGCAGCCTTACCAGATCCATGCCTACGAACTGGCCACTAAGATTCCGATTATCTTGCATCAGCAGCCCTGCTATTGCTATTGCGATCGCATGGGCCACAACAGTCTGCATAGCTGTTTTGAAAACACTCACGGAGCGCGCTGCGACGTCTGCCTCAAAGAGCTGTACTATTCGTATACGCAGCACAAGAAGGGCAAGACGGCCGTTCAAATACGCAAAGGAATCATCGCGGGAGATTGGCGGCAGGTCAGCCTGGAGACAGCAGCGTCGATCAACTAGCCGGGGCGCGCGAGTTGACGCCTTCTGCTGGGGCGGGTAACCTGCTCAGGATGCTTCCAGGCGAGGGTTTTCCACAGCCTCCTCCTGAGCCTCGACAGAAGTTACCGCGTATCTCCCGGCTGGATGGTCCAGCGATCCGCAGTAATGGTTAAGAAATCGTTATCTAAGTGCTTGATAAAGGAGTGCTTACGAAGAGTACTGGAAGAGTGCTACACATGGCCCAAAAGACCACACCCAAGAAGGCAGTCGCAGAAGACCCGCGTTTTACACAGGCTGTGCAGAACTATGAGTCAGGTCTGCGCGCCATGCAGGAGCACAAATTCGACAAGGCCAAGGGCTTCCTGCAGAAGGTCCTCGCCGGGCCTCACAGAGACCTCGCCGATCGCGCCAACGTGCACCTCAGCGCTTGCAACCAACAATTGGAAAAGGTCACGGCACAATTCAAGAGCGCAGAAGAGCATTACGATTACGCCGTTTCCTTGATGAACGTGGGCGACTACGTCGGCGCGCGCGAGCATCTCGACAAACTTACCAAGCAAGCGCCTAAAGCCGATTTTGTGGCCTACGGTTTGGCTGCACTGGACTGCCTCACCGGCCACGTGGAGGACTCCCTGCGTCATCTTGATGAGGCCATTCGCCTCAATCCTGCGCTGCGTTTTCAGGCGCGCAATGATTCCGATTTCCAGAATCTAGCAGAAGATCCCCGCTTCACTGAAATGTTATATCCCGACCCCGGCGCCGAGGCTTCTTCTACAGCATCCTTTGAGGAGCGCTAGATCGCCCCATGGGCTCTTCTCCTCAGGCCCCCGATCGTTCTCCCACTGAAAGGCGGGGCAGTTCCGGCCTGCGAGTGGTCGCCATCGGCGGAGGCACCGGCCTCTCTACCCTGCTGAAGGGCTTGCGGCATTACGTGACTTCGCCAGGAGAACGCCGGATCAAGGGCGATCAACCCCGTATCCACGATCTGTGCGCGGTGGTGACGGTCAGCGACGACGGTGGTTCCAGCGGCCGCCTTCGCAAAGAACTCAACATGTTGCCTCCCGGCGACATTCGCAATTGCATCGTGGCGCTCTCCGAGGACGAGCCTCTGCTCTCCAAGCTCTTTCAGCACCGTTTCGCTAAGGGCACAGGCCTCGAAGGCCACAGCTTTGGCAATCTTTTTCTGGCCGCGCTGACCGCTATCACAAAAGATTTTGGCGAGGCGGTGCGGCTTTCGTCAGAGATACTTGCCACCCGCGGCCACATCCATCCCGCCACTACTTCCCACGTCGAATTGGAAGCCTTGATGGAAGACGGAACTCGAGTCCGCGGTGAAACCAAAATCACTGCCAGCAAAGGCCGGATTCACGAACTGTTCTTAATACCGCCGGATATTGAACCTCAGCCTCAGACTCTGCAGGCGATCGCGTCAGCGGACCTCATCACCGTAGGGCCGGGGTCGTTGTTCACCAGCCTAATCCCGAATCTTCTGGTGCGCGGCATCCCGCAAGCCATTGCCTCTTCGTCTGCCGTCAAGGTATACGTCTGCAACCTGATGACGCAGGCCAATGAAAGCCTGGGACGCACGGCTGCCGATCATATCCGGGCGCTCAACCGCCACGCCGGCGGACAAGTGTTTGACTACGCCATCATCAACCGCAAACAGATGTCTCCCGAGCTCAAGGCAAAGTACGCCCTGGAAGGTGCGACCCAAGTCGTGGTGGATCGCGAGGCAATCGAAGAACTTGGCGTGACGCCCGTGCTCGGTGACTACCTTGAAGAAGGCGAGGTCGCCCGCCACGCCACCGACCGGGTGGCGCGCGATGTGCTCCAGTTGGTCTGGCAGAAGCAAAGCGCCCGAGCAGGCTTGGCTAGGGCCACGTAGAAGCAAGAGCGCACGAACGCTCGACCAATAAACTACCTCACGGCGTGATCTCAAACACCGTACCGAAAGTTCTGCCGCCATCTCCGGCGGTGGTGCCGTAGAGATTGCCGGGCGCGTCGAAGATCACACCACCGTCGGGGAAGGCTGCCGGATGATCATTAAAGGCAAGCCCAGTCTCCTTCCAACCGCCGCCAGACGTCGGCGTCAGCTTGTAAACGCCACCGTAACCGTAAGTACCGCCCCCGACCCTTGTCCCATAGAGATTACCCGCCGCGTCGAGAGTCAGCCCGCAGCCGCCGTACCCCTGTCCTCCATCCTTGCCACCGGTGAAGTTGTGCAGTATGTGCGCTGTCCAGCTTCCATTGCTGTTGGGTGTCAGCTTGAAAACGGTGCCACACCCGGTGCGCTCACAGCCTTGCTGCAAGTCTCCCCAGTCCGTTGCACCGTAGAGGTTCCCCGCTGCGTCAAAAACAAGGTTTCCAGCCGCATTGGCACCATCCCAGCCGCCGGTAAAGTTGTGGAGCACGCTCTCCGTCCAACTCCCATCCTGGTTCGGTGCCAGCTTGAACACGGTACCGCAGCCAAACACGCATTGCCCCGTCCCGCCCCAGTACGTTGTGCCATACAGGTTGCCAGCAGCATCGAAGATCAGGTGAGCCCCCGAAGGGTGGCAGCCATCGCTCATGGTGAAACTATGCAGTACGCTCTCTGTCCAGGATCCATCCGGATTTGGCGTGAAGCTAAACACGCCTCCGCATCCGTTGACCGTGCCCGCCATGAGAGTTCCATACATGGTTCCTGCGTCGTCGAAGGTGAGAGGCGACGAAGGAGCCGCCCCATCCACGCCCCCGGTAAAGCTGTGCAGCACGATCTCCGTCCAGGTTCCGTCCGGATTGGGTGTTAGCTCGAAGATTGCACCCGGTCCCGAAGAGCTCTCATAGGCTGAACCATAGAGATTGCCAGCGCTATCGAAGACCAGCCCGCCCAGAGGACAACTGTCAGTGCCGCCGGTAAACTGATACAACGTGCTCTCAGTCCAGGTACCGTCCCCATTCGGCGCCAGCTTGAACACAACACCAGATCCATAGGCGCCACCTGAGCAGGTTGCGCCGTAGAGATTGCCAGCAGCGTCAAACGTGAGGGTGAATTCCGGATAGCTACCGTCGCTGCCCCTGAAAATATGCAGCGTTTTGTACGTGACCGCTAGGGCGCTGCTGCTCAACATCAAAGTCACTGCCATAGTGATCAGAAACCCTCTAATGATTCTCGGGAGATATGTTCGTTCCATCTGACTGCCCTCCTCATCTACGAAAATCGTTGCGATGAAACCCCGGAAAAGACGTTCTCGATGGGCGGCAGGGCACGCGGGTAATGTGCGAGTACAGCCATGCGCTGATATCGCATGCCTGCTCTCCGGGGGAGAAAATAAAGCCTGGTCGTACACCCTTCTTTTATCCCGGCACGGCGGCGCTGTCAGTAACCAGTGTCACCGTGCCTTGTGAGAAAGGGACACGGCTAAGCGTCGACGGGCGAAATCGACTGGGAGCCGTCCGAGCCTTCGTTTCCCTTCTGGTTAACGCCCAATTCATGCCTTAGCCGCCATTCTCGCGGTATATTGAATTGAATGCCAAAGGCTAGAGGCAACAATTCGCAAGCGCCACGGCTCGCCATCGCCATCATGGCCGCGGGCAAGGGCACACGGCTGAAATCCAAACATCCCAAAGTGCTCCACGAAGTCGGTGGCAAGCCGCTGCTGGCGCATGTGATCGCCGCCGCGACCCAGATCGTTCCCGCGCAAGATGTCTACGCCATCATCGGTCATGAGGCCGACAGAGTGCGCCAGGCTGTCGCCCACACCGGTGTGAAGTTTGTCGAGCAGAGACCACAGAAGGGCACCGGCCACGCCTTGATGGTCGCGCGGGATGCACTTTCTAGCTATGACCAGGTGATTGTGCTTTACGGCGATGCTCCGCTAATCACTCCAGCCACCATCACTCACCTGCGCGACTTCCATACCTCCAAACGCGCGGCGATGACCATCCTTACCGGACGTTTACAGGATCCGACAGGCTACGGACGCGTGCTTCGCAAGGGTTCCAAAAGCGACGAGGTCCAGGCCATTGTCGAAGAAAAGGCAGCCACTCCAGCTCAGAAAAAGATCCACGAGATCAACTCCGGGACATACGCATTCGCTGTTTCTCCCCTGTTCCGCAACATCGATAAGCTGAGCGCCGACAATGCTCATGCCGAGTTCTACCTCACCGATATGGCTGCGATCCTGCGAAAAGCCAAAGAGCGCGTGGTCGCCGTTGTCGCCCCCGATCCGAAGGAGGTGCTGGGCGGAAACACCCGTGCCGAACTGGTGGAAATCGATCAGCACATTCGCATGGCTAAGTGCCAGCAGCTTATGCGCGATGGCGCGACTATTTTCTATCCGCAAACCTGCGTGATTGACAGCGAGGTCGAAATCGGCGCCGACAGCGTGATTGAGCCGTTCGTCCAGATTCTCGGCAGCTCACGAGTGGGCAGCGATTGCCGTATCCGTTCTTACAGTGTGATACGCAACACTGTGATTGATGATGGCGTCACGGTCCTTCCCGGTTGCGTGATGGACGACTCGCACGTGAAGATGAATGCCGTGGTTGGCCCTTATTCGCGCTTGCGCCCCGGAAGCGAAATCGGCGAAAACGCCCACGTCGGCAATTTTGTCGAGACCAAGAAAACTCGCCTGGGCAAAGGCTCCAAGGCAAATCATCTCAGCTATCTGGGCAATGCTGAGATTGGCGAAGGCGTGAATGTAGGAGCAGGGACCATCACCTGCAACTACGATGGCGTCCACAAACACACGACCGTAATCGAAGATGGCGTGTTCGTTGGCAGTGACACAACCCTGGTCGCGCCGGTGCGTGTGGCCAAGGGCGCATACATCGGCGCTGGATCGTGCATCACCGACGACGTTCCCGAGGACTCGTTGGCGATTGGACGGGCACGACAAATCGTCAAGGAAGGCTGGATGAAGCAGAAGCGCGAACAGGCCAAAGCAGGAAAGCCGTAAGCCTTACGCTTCCGCCGCCCCGCTCAACGCCGCCACCGCGTCATCCAGAGTCTCAAACATCAGGAAGAGCGATTCCGTCTTGGTGATTTCAAAGAGTCGAAATACACGTTCATTCACACCGCTCAGCGCCACCCGGCGTCCTGCCTTCTGGCGCGTGATGAACGCGCTCACCAGCGACCCCAGCCCGGAGGAATCAATGTAGGGGACCTCACTCAGGTCGACGATCACGCTTTCCTCTTTTTCTTCCCGGCGGATCGCATTCTGAAAAGGCAACACGTTCTCCATGGTGAGAGGTCCGCGCAGACACAGCACACCCTGCCCCCCAATTGCCCCCAACCGTTCGACCGTCAATGGGACCGCGACCATCGGCAGATTCTATGGCAGATGTGAGCCGGGGGCAAGGGCCGGATGTACTCATTGGTTCTCACCGTAAGGCCTCATATCCTGCGCAGCCTGTATCCGTGGTGATCGGAGCCCCATTCAGGGCCGGTGTATACCTCAGTACTCCATCCTCGTTGGAGCAGAACCCGCGCACCCCGGTGTGATTGAAGCTCGCGGGTGCACCGCCGACGGTGTAGCCAACGTTGACTCCGTTGGCCTTGACCACGCCCATCGCGAAGTAGTAGCCACTCTTGGCCTTGGCCGCGGTCGTGGCCTGCGAAACCACCCAATCGACCAGACAGGCGTTGGCTGAGCTCGGCGTAGTGCAACCGCCTGCGCCGGCAGGCCCCAGGGCGGCGATGGTCGAAGCATAGCCAACCGCCGGAAACATGGATGCATACGTTATTTGAGCCGTGTTAATAGTGCGGAGCGTATTGACCGCGGACCCATCGTCCGCCGCAATCTTCGCTCCGATCAGGCTGGGCATGGCGATGGCCGCGATGATCAGGATGATCGCCACCACAATCAGCAATTCAATCAGCGAAAAGCCTCTGTCCTTCCGCATTCCGATTCCTCCTTGTCGCCGCCCCAGCACCGAGACGTAGCTTAGGGAAGGAACGAGGACGGTCTCCGTGCTTGCACTGCAAAAATAGATTGCCAAAAGGGTCCAACAGAACTTCATTGCAGCTTCGCGTATTCCGCCTTGGCTTGCTTCAGGATGGGTATGTCGGGGTCGGCATCCTTCCAGAGCGTGAGGAAATCCTTGTAGGCGGCGAGCGCCCGGACGCGGGCGGCATCGGCATCCGCTCCCTGTGAGGTTCTCGACTGCAAGGCGTTGGCCCGAGCCACTCCCAGATGCGCCAACGCTCCCGTCCAGCAGTTCTGGACGAGACCGCTGTGGTCGAGAATCTTCTGAAACTCAGCTGCGCAGCCTCACGTCCCTGTCCGGCTTCCAGATGTGCTTCTCCGCGTACAAACACGTGCAATAGGCAAGAATCGCTGTAGCCTAAGTCAATGGGAAAGGCAGCTTGCAAGGCATTCAGGGCGAGAGCGGCGGTTCTTTCTATCTAGCGCCAATTGCGCTTCAATCGCGGGCAGCCAAAGTGAGTGCATCTGGGTGTCGAGCGGGAAGCGTTTTTCTAAGTCTTGGGCCAGGAAGTCTGCTCGCTTTGTATCGCCCGCTATGGCATATGCAAGCGCAGCTTCGCTCTCGACACTCTGACTCGCGGGAGCCAGCGTCAAAGCCCTTGCCGCTGATCGCCGGGCTTCAGTCGCATTGCCGAAAGCCGCTTCTCGCATAGCAGCGTCAGTCAGATTGGCCGCACTCACTTCCTTGTCGTCAGCCCGTACAGCGAAGTCCACCGCCCGCTTGGTCAACTCCCGTGCTTTGCCCAGATGACCAGCATAAGCTTCTGTATCGGATGCGAGCGCCAAGCCCATGTTCTCTTCGGGCTTGCCAGCATACCACTGTTGCTGTTCCGCCATCGCCGCGGAGTCTGAATCGAGAAAGGCAAGTGCGTAAAGGGTAGCGTGGTATTGAGGACTATCCGGTGTTTGCGTCTGCGCGTTGCGAATGATCTGTCGCGCCTCGTCGAAGCGCTGTAAGGCCAGGAGGCAGCTCGCGAGATTAGAGTAGGACCCCATAGACGGCGCAAGGCGCAAGGCTTGCCTGGTGGTCTCGGCGTCCTTCTCATACTGCCCCAACTCGCCATAGACGTTGCCCAAATTGCTATACCCTGCGGGTTCCTGCGGGTAGCTGTCAATCTCCTCCTGATACGTCTGAGCCGCTTTGACTGATTCTCCGGTTACGTTCAAATAGTAGTCGGCGGTGATCTCCAGTTTTTCCCGTTCGCTGGCATGCTCCCGCAACTGAAATGCCTTCGTGAAATACTGGCGGGCCCGCTCGGGCTCGCCGAGATTGAAGTAATCTGTGCCTACCGACCGGTAGCCCATGGCAAAATTCTGATCCAGCTCGATGGCACGTTGATCGTAGGGCAGGGCTGCGGCGATGCCTTTTTCGTCATTGGCTTTCCAGCCAAGGCTGTACGCTTTCAAAGCTTCCAGCGAAGACGTGGTGGCCTGTTCCAGCGGAACATCAAATTTCTTCACCGAAGCCAGCGATTCGCCCAACTCGGTCCGCAGCTTGGACGCAGCCTCGCCGAGCTCGTCCAGCACCTTCTCTTTGGACGCCGCCGTAACTTGATCCTGAGCCAGTGTGTCACCGTTCTGGCAATTCACAGCCTTCAATCCCAGCACAAATTCGCTGCCCAGACTGCCAATCGATCCGACAAGATAAGCCTTGCTTCCCGCACGCAAGCAAAGCTCGCGAGCTACCTCGGGTGCGAGTTTCGTATCAGGCGAACGAGTCATCTGTTGCAAAGTCTTCGCGACTTCACTGTCAGAGAGCACGTTCAAGAAGGGCGATTGTCGCACCGAGACTTTGAGCGCCGTCTCCAACGTCTCGTCGAAGATGGCATCGCCCGTGCTATTGGCGAAGTCGGCGAGAACGATGGTGTCCTTCCCGGTCAGGCGCTTGTCTCTGCTGACGTGACCGATAGTAAAGTCCGCCTCCAGCGAGCGAGGCAATCAGCAGGATGAGGGCCGCAATCTTCCCAAGCTTGGCCATCCGAGCCACAGGAACTTCCGCCGCCGACCGCAGTACTCTGACCGCTCTCAGAGTCCCGCTTCAGCCGGTGCAGGTCCGTTCGCATGTCAGCGGCGTGCTGATAGCGCAAGTTGCGGTCTTTCTCCAACGCCTTATTGATGATCCGCTCCAGTTCAGGCGATACTTCGGGGTTCAGCCGCACCGCCGGGACTGGGTTGTGGTCCAGAATTTCGCGGAAGATGACCGCCGAACTCTCGCCACGGAAGGGCAACTGCCCGGTCGCCATCTCATACAGAACCGCTCCAAACGAGAACAGATCGCTGCGGGCGTCCAGTTCTTTCGCCCGTGCCTGCTCGGGTGACATGTAGGCGACTGTCCCTAGCGTGGAGCCCGGGCCGGTGAGATGATCGGCGTCCACCGAACCAGTCTGCGTGTTCAGAGATGCAATGTTGCTCGAAGAACCGCTGGCAAGATTAACCTTCGCCAGCCCAAAATCCAGAATCTTGGCGCGACCCCGCTTGGTGACAAAGATGTTCGCCGGCTTGATGTCGCGGTGAACGATACCTTCGGTGTGAGCGGCGTCGAGCGCGTCTGCAATCTCGATAGCCAGCGACAGAAGCAGCTCGGTCTCCAGCGGCCGGCCTGAGATCCGGTGCTTCAGCGTCATTCCCTCCAGAAACTCCATGGCGATGAAGGCGTGGCCATCCTGCTCGCCGATGTCGTAAATGGTGCAGATATTGGGATGATTCAGCGCCGACGCAGCCTGGGCCTCGCGTTGAAAACGAGCCAGTGCATGAGCATCGCGGGCCACATCTTCGGGCAGGAACTTCAAAGCAACGAAACGGTGAAGGCGGGTGTCTTCAGCTTTGTAAACCACACCCATACCGCCGCCACCGAGCTTCTCGATGATGCGGTAGTGCGAGATGGTTTGGCCGAGCACTGAGAGAGAGGTCGCCCAAGGGTGCAGCAATCTTAGGGCGGAAGCAGGCGCAAGTCAACGCAGTCGTGACGGGAGTCCTACTTCTTGCGCTGCCGCAGTCGAACCTCGAAACTCACCACCCCGTTGTAATCCCGAATGCCAACGATGGAGACGCTCTTGCTAACGTTATATTCGCCCTGAATGATCTGCTGCGAAGTCTGGTTCACGTTGGTGGTGTAGGCAACGGTAAGGTTGTCCCTCACCTGCTGTTCGATGGTCACTGCCGGGTAGGGATTGTTCTGGGTGGGAGTCGTCTCGGTGTTGATGCCTTGGGGGTTGATCTTGATGTGACTGATGCCGAACAGGCGCTGCGAGCGGCTACTGATGGCTGAGTTCAACGCCTGCGCCAGCACCACGTTCGAAGCCTGCGAGGAAAAAGGCGATTGGCTGGACTGCTGCATCTGCGCTGATTGCTCCTGGGTTTGCCCCAGGGCCAGCAAACTGATGATGTCGGCCGTGGGCAAGGGCGGTTCCGAGTGATAACTCAGGTTGAGCTTGTCAGCTCCGCCGTTTAAGTTCACCGTGATGTCGTAATCCTGGACCCGCGTCGATGCCTGCAGATCGACTACCGCATCCGTCCTGACCGGATTCGCAAAGGTCACATCCCCTCGCTCCATGCGGTACTTGGTCCCGCTGAAGTAAACCTCGCCCTCGATCACATCCGCTCGCCCCAGCAGCACTGGCTTCGCGGCCGTACCGCGTACGCGCAGGTCAGCGTCGCCGGTGAGTCGGGCGACTGCGGTTTGCATTTCCAGTTCTGGAGTGGTCACCACGTGCACATCCATGCGGATGCGGCCCAGCACGGGATTGGCCTGAGATAACACCGAGCCTTGCGCGCTGCGCTGCAAATAGGAAGCGAAATCGAAGCCTGGCGTTACTCCCAGCTTGGTGACCGTCATGTCCCCGGAAAAGGTCGACGCCGCCGAGGTCCCCGACCAGCGTAGATCATCATTCGTCACCGAACTGATGCCGGGCGGATAGCGCAGGCGGACATCCTGCCCCTTCAGGGTGAGATCAAAATTGATTTGTCGATTGTAGGCTGTAGCGTATCCCCCAAACGATACCGTACCGCCTCCCACGTGCGCAGTCAGCGTTTCGATCTGCAGGCGATTCGTATTGAACACCAGGGATCCGTTGATATCGCTCAGAGCGCTGGGAAGATCACTGTATTGGATCGATCCGCCGGTCACCTGCAGCCTTCCCTGGATCACCGGACGAGCAATCGTGCCCGCCAAAGTCACGTTCACGCCCACGGCGCCCGAGGATGTGAACTCAGGGTCGAAGCTCTGAATAAGCTGTAGATCAGCACGGCCGTCGGCATGCAAATCGAGCTGCCGTTCTCCATCGAGCTGCACCGTTCCGCCAACCGCAAGGTCCGTGCCCTGGCCGGCGAGCCGCAATTGCTGGATGTTGAGCACCCGGCCGGAAACCGCGAAGCGGATGGGGCCGCTGTTGCGGACTTGAATGCGTTCGACTTCGGCGAAGAAGTCGCTGATGCTCCCATTGACCTGCAACTCCCCTGGCTTCCGCCATGGTCCGACCAGCTGCAAGTCCCCCGCCGCTGCCGAGTGTCCCGTGACTTGGCCGCGCAGGTAGGTTCGCAAGACTGGATCCACATCCAGGTGACTGAAATGGAGGTTGACAGTCGACGGCCAGTCGCCACGAAGATTGACAGTTCCATCGATGTCGAGCTGGCTGTCCTTGAATTCGGAGAGCCCGCTTAGCCGTAATTCGCGTCCACGCGTGACCGCATCGAACTTGTACTCCCCCATTAGCTCATGATCCAGCGTGAGGTTGTGGACCCGAATCTTTGCATTGATGACGGGCTCGTCGATGGTCCCGGAACTCTGGGCTTCGAAGTCCATGCTGCCCTCCACCGCCACTCGGGTGGTCTGTAGAGAGGTAAATCGCGTCAGGTCAAACTTCGTCCCATTCAGGTGGAAGCGGAACGCGCGCGTCGCGAAGTCGTAGCTTCCATCACCCGTAACCTGACCTTCGTAGTGCGCTAGCTGAATTCCCTCGAGGGAAAGTTGGTGGGGGCTGAGCGAGAACTTGGAATCGAGTCTCTGAATAGGCTCCCCGCGCACCGTTGCGTCCGTCAGATGGACGGTGCCGTCGGCGTGCGGTTGGGCTCCGGTCCCGGACGCGTGCACGAAAAGATCCATTTTCCCAGTGATGGGATAGTCATAGCCCGCGATTGCCAGGATCTCGCCAATTTCGGCGTCGTGCATCTGCACACTCGCGGTGAAATTACTGGAATCCACAAAGCGCCGCTCTTCGAGCTCAGCTTCCACGTCGAACCCCACACTCGCTTGCCCATGACGGAGGGTGCCATTGTGAGCAGTAAAAGTTTGGGGAGACAGCTCTACCTCCGCGGCCAGATAGTCCCAGCGAATTTCTTTCCTGGGCGTGCTCGCGGACGCAGGAATCACAACTTCAAAGTCCTGGGATTGCACCTTGCCTTCAAAATCAATTTCTGACAGTCGCCCAGTGGCGGAGCCACTGAACGCGGCTCGACCTCGCACCGTGATGGGGGCTCGCCGTGCATAACCCACAGCCACCAGGACCCGTTGCCATTCCGCCAGATCACTGGTACTCACCGACAGTTTCATGGCTGCGCGCTTTGAGAGAGTCCCCGAGGCCCGCACCTGACTGGCGCGAGTATTGGCGTTGAATTCGGACACCTCTAATTCTGAGTTGGCAGTCCGATAGATCGCGTGGCCACGCGCGCTGACCGGCAATTGCTCAGGTGCGACCCGGGATGGAGGTGCGACTTCCACGGTGATCTCAGTCTCCGCGCTCCGCCACGAGCCGCGCCACCGGGTTTCGAGATTTCCGCTGCTTGACCCAGCCAGGTTCATGCCCTGAAACGGCCGGTCCGCTGAAGACACTGCGGCGACAATTTCCTGCGCAGAGAGGCCTTTCATCCGCAGTCGTACACTTCCCTTTTCTTCAGCAACTTTCTGCTTGCGGTCGTTGCTTGCCCCTGCCGGTCGCAGCCAGTTGCTGACTTCCGCATCTCCACTCACATCTCCACCCAGTATCTTCGCACTAATTGCGCTGAAGCCAAGACGCTGAGGGTCGAGCGTGTACTGTGTACTTACGCTGTCCGCACGGAGTTTAAGAGACGCAGAGCGCCAGTCCAGATCCTTGACCAATAACCTTCCTGCTGACGAAAACTGCGCCGCCGACCATGACCCCTTGCCGGTCGCGTGGAGGACTCCAGAACGCATTTCGGTCTGACGTGAAACCGCTCCCGCCTCCCCAAGATCCACCGTCACGTCGTATTCTCCGGCGATCTCAGGGTTGTCGAAATTCGACAACCGTCCGTTTGCTTGCAAGTGGGAGCGTCCCGAAGTCGCCTTCAATGACTGCACTTCCAGGTGGTCATGACCGAGAGTGAAATGTGCTTCTGTCATCCACGCGACCGGACGATAACCGTCAAGCGTGGTATTGATCTTCCCGATCAGCAGGCTGCCGTCATATCTCCGGTGCAGAAGCGAGTAATTTAGTTCCGCGGACACATCGTCAGCCGCCACATCGAGCGGAATCTTCTGGTCCTTCCACAGCACCGTCCCATGGCGCACTTCGAGGTGGCCGATCGACAATGACACCAGTCTCGCAAGGCTGTTGCCGCCACTCGCTCGTACCTCGGGCTCGGGCTGGTTGGTGCTTCCGTCGGGATAGAAGATGACGTGAACCACCGGGCGCTCCACTATCAGGGACTCAAATCCGAGCCCGATTCCCAATGCCGACGTGAGCCTGACCGTAGCCACCAGCCGGTCAACGTGGGCGTAAGGAACCTCACTGGCGGCTTCGCGTCCATGAATAGTCAGATCGCGAACATCGATGACGAATCGGAAGGGGATGGTATGGATACTGCCAAGCTCTACCCGGCCACCGGTGACCCGCTGCAACTCTGCCACCAGGCGCTGGCGCACCATGGCTTGAAAGGAATCGGTGGTCGTGTACCAGGCCAAGCCGCCCAGTACCAGTACAACCACGAGCGTCGCGATCAGCAGACGCTTTCCCCACTTGCGTCGACCCGGCCTGGCGCCGGCCTCGCTCATTGCAACTCGCCCTTGGAATCGGCCTCCCGGCGAATCTCGCTGCCTGAGCGCAGGTTCTGCAGCCAGGCCACCAGCAACTGGTTCATCTGCTGTTGAGTCAGCAGTTCCTTAATCTTGGGGGTTACTTCGGCGAGTGGGATTTCCTTTTCTCCCGACTGCCGGAGTTGGGGAAGGAGTTGCTGGTTGTAGTAACTCTCAATACTTTTGGAATCAATATTCACGTTGGGGCGTAAGCGGGCATCTACCAAGCGCATCAGGTCGAGCTGGGAGGAGACGTGCTGTTTCAGCTCACCCTCGGCGAGCCCGCTGCGGCTCAGCAACGCCTGCCAACTCTGTTCCGTCGCTCCCTCGGGATACTGCCGTCGAATCTCTTGTATTCGCTGCGCGATTTCCTGGTCACTGGCATGTTGAAAATCGGAAGAGTGCATCTGCTCCCGCAACAGCTCCTGATCAATCAAGCGATTCAGAGCGGCTTTATGCTCGGTGGGTGGTAGCTGATCGAGCGGCCGGCCGTCCTCGAACGCCTGGCAGCGCAGGGCGTCATCCCAGTCGCTCTGCAGGATAATGTGCCCGTTTACGGTCGCCACGATGCGATCCAACACATCTCCCGCCCGCGCAAATGGGGCGGCCAACAGCGCTAACCCGCAAACCAAACTGTAAAAACGGTTCATCAGAAACTCTGCCCAATGCTGAAATAAACGTTAAAGTGTGAAGCGTGCTGCGGCACAAAGTAGGAGAGGTTTCCTGTACTGTTTTGTGCACAGTAGGTGGAAACCGCCTGCCCGGTGCTGCTAGGTGTCGCCTGACAACTTGGAAACGCTGGTGGATTCACATTGTACCCGAAATCGAAGCGCACCGGCCCAATCGGCGTCCTATACCTTACGCCGATTCCTAGAGCATGGCTGATATAGCCGAAATCGCACTGGTTGGCCGTGCTTTCCTGCAGGCACGTCTGGGGGTTCTTCTGGCGCCAGCGCAGTAAATTATCCAGCATGTGGCGGCCGTCAACAAAAACATTACCCGCGTCCCAAAAAAGCGCGAAACTGATGTTGTCCTGGAGGTAGGGCAGCGAGGTCGGAGGAAAACGCAGCTCCAGGTTGTTAAGAAACAACGCACTTCCCCCCAGTGGAAAACCGGTCACAGGATCGCGCGGCCCTGCCTGATTCAACCCGAATCCGCGGTGTGAGTTTCCTCCGCCCGCCAGAAAACGTTCGGCCAGCGGAATGACGGTTGCCCCCGGGCAATTGGTCTGCGTCGGGTCTGGGCAAGCCTGGCCCGGCGGGAGTATCGACGTGTTGCCAAAAGCGTTCTCCACCCCAACTCGCGTCGAGCGCGCAATTACAAACTTCCTTTCCTGAAGCCGGTTCTTGCCGAAGGCGTGGTAGGTGGAGTCCTGAAGCAGGAGCCGGCTGAAATCCGCTTCCGAACCGAAGTAACTGGAGGCCACTCCTCCAATCACCGCGTTGTAGCTGCCCTTGGTGCTTTCCAGATCGTTATCGCGAGTGTTGCGGATATAGCTGAGTCCCGGCTCGCCTACTCGCACCGGCAGCGAGAGCAGGGGAATGTCGGCCGGGCTGATCTGAATGTTGCTGGCCTTTACTCGCCGATAGGTGAAGCTATAGTCGAGGGTGCTGGTCTTGTTGATGATCTCGCGGGTCTGCACCGAGCCTTCCAGGCGTTGTGATGTAAACGTGGTGACGTCCAGGGTGTTGTCGTAGAACCCTGTGACCGAGAAATTCCAGTTAGGACTCCCGAACAAGCGCGGCGCGGCATAGCTGATCAGTCCCCGTTGCTGCAAACTGCCCACATCCGCCTTGAACGTGATGGTGTGGTTCCTGCCCCAAAGGTTGAGGCGGGTCACGGCCAGGGAACCCCGCGGACTGACCCCGGTTTGACCTTTGGCTTCGTTAGTCCCGACCGCCGTCGGTTGCCCGGTTTGAAATTCGAGGCCCAAGCCGTAGGTGAAGGTGTAGCGCTTGGCCTCTTGAACGTCCAGCAGCACATTTTTTCTCGGTTCTTTGCCGTTCGGATTCTGCACCGCGACATCCACCTGGTTGAAGATACCCAGGTCGTACAGTTTCTGCTGCGTTTTCAAGATGTCGATCTGGCTGAGCGGATCGCCAGCGGCGACTTGTATCTCACGCTGAACCACGTAAGGCCGCGTATGCCCCAGACCCGATATCAAAACCCGGTCTACAACCACCTGCGTGCCTTCGTGGATCGTGAAGATCACATCCATGCGATTGCTCTCGCCGGGCATCGGGTTCGCGGTTGCTTCGAAGGTTGCATCCGGAAATCCCCTGTTGAAGTAGTAGTTCAAGAGGTTGTCGCGGTCCTCGGCGATGTAGTACTCGGAGAACGGTTGCCCCTCGGCAGTGTTGAGATCTGGCGCCAGCTCTGCCTGGGAGAAGGCGGTGTTGCCGACAATGCGAAACGCTCCCACCCGCATCTGCGGACCCTCGTTGATCGAATATCTGACCTCCAGGTAATTATCGTGGCCTCCGTAGTCGTCCGTTACCGTGGCGGCAATTGCAACCTTCGGAAAGCCGTTGGCGCGATAGAGATTTTCCAGACTGCGCACATCGTTCGCCAGCAGACGCTCGTTGAAGCGGCCATTGGCAAACACCCGCCCCGCAGGCTGCACCTGCAACAGCGGCCGTAGTTTCTCGGTAAGAAAGTACTCGTTTCCGGTGATCTCCAACTTGACCAGCTTGTGTTTGTTGCCGGCATCAATGGTATAGACGATGTGCAGTTGCCCGGCAGCATCATCACTGCGCTTCTGCAACTCCACCTGGGCCTCAAAATATCCCCGGCCTTGCAGATAATTCAGCAGATTGCGGCGGCCCTCGTTTAATAGGTCCTCGTCCACCGCGTTCTCCTCAAAAACCGGGACATATTGCTTCAGAACTCCGCGCCGGATCTTGAAACCTTCCGCGGCAACATCCACCTGCGGACCCGGCACGATGTTGAGCGTATAGTCCACCGCATTGGCCTCGGGGCGGTACGTCTTTTGGGCAACCGACACCTGGGCCAGCAGCCGATTTTGCTTTTGATATCTCTTCCGCACCCGCTGTAATGCACTGCTGGTGCGTTGTGCCGAAACCCGATCGCCCTTACGAAATTTGGCGATTCGAAGGATATCCACTGCCACACATGCAGAAGCACAATTGACCGTCACCATGCCTACACGCGCCTGCTCACCCGAGGTCACCGTAAAGAGAATCGTGATCTGTTGCGTGTTGGCGTCCTCCCAATGTTGCTCAGTGACCTGCGACCGGTAGTATCCGTTCTCCTCCATCAGTTCTTTGATATTCGTCACCGCTGTGTCCATACCGTCTTTGGAAAACGGAGATCCTAGTGTCAGCTTTGAGGCATTCACAATCTGTCCTGCCGTGGGACGAGTGGGTGCGCCTTCCACCCGCACTTCCCCCACAAAGTAATTGGGGCTGGTCACAAACGAAAGCGTGACTTGGTTGTCCCCGGCAGCGTCGGCCTCCACCCGTACGTCGACAAAACGCCCGGTATCGTAAAGCACATGAATGCTTTGGCGAATCCCGTCGCGCTCCAGAGGTTGCCCTTGCTTGACCGGAAGCAGATCGCGCAGTTGCTGCTGTCCCGCCGCGGATGCGATCGTGGGAAAGAGGATTTCTGCGATTCTGAGTCCCTGATACTTCGCCAGATTGTCGGTTGCGGGCGGCGATTCCTCCCCTTGCTGGGAAGACGCCTCGGCCGCGGCATGCATGGCGCATGCCGCAAACCCCATGACCAGCAATATTGTGAGCAAAGCTCTCCCTGCGCGCAAACCGGCCCCTCTGTTCAACTGGAACTGATTATTTTCGATGAATGCCTCTGAATCAATGTTGTCTGCCGCGACTCTTCTAGCATCCGCCTGAACGCTCCCCGACGACATCCGCTTCGCAAACCCAGCGGCCCCTATAATAAAGGTTTGTACGGTTGTGAACGGTGATCACTTTGGAACTGGACGACCGTTACTCGCGTCAAGTGTTGTTCCGTGGAGTCGCCGCGGAGGGCCAGCGCCGTCTTTCGGCCTCCCGCGTCGTAATCGTCGGATGCGGCGCCACCGGGTCTGTGCTCGCCTCCCTGCTAGCCCGCGCCGGAGTCGGCACCCTTCGCATCATTGATCGCGACTACGTAGAGGCCAGCAATCTGCAGCGCCAATCTTTGTTTGATGAAGCTGACGCCGACCAGTCCCTCCCCAAGGCCATCGCCGCCGCGCGCAAAGTCGCCACCTTCAACTCTCAGATCGTAGTCGAACCTCGCGTCGCCGACCTAACCCCCTCCAACATCACTGCTCTGTTTGAAAATACGCAGCTCATCCTTGATGGTACAGACAATTTTGAGACTCGGTACCTGATCAACGATTTCGCGGTCAAGAATTCTCTGCCCTGGATTTATACCGCCGCCGTCGGCAGCTATGGGGTAACGCTCAATGTCATACCCGGCCAAACCGCCTGTCTGGCGTGCGTATTCCCTCGACCTCCACAAGGCGCGCTCGAAACCTGCGAGACCGCCGGGATTCTGAACACCGCCGTCAACCTGGCGGCCTCAATCGCCGCCACTGAGGCTCTTAAATTTCTAGTCGGAGCCGCCCAGCACCTGCGCCGCACCCTGTTGTCATTCGATCTCTGGCAGAACGACCGCGCCGAAATCACAGCTGACAAGCCTCGCCCCGGCTGCCTAACCTGCGACCTCCACGAATTTCCCCACTTAGCCGGCGAAGGCCGCCCCCACATTACGCTCTGTGGCCGTAACTCCGTCCAGATCCATGAGCGGAGTCGTCCTGTGGATCTGGCAGAAATGAGCGAACGCCTGCAACCGCATGGCACCGTCCGTCATAGCGATTTTGTTCTCAAGTTCTGGCGTGAACCCTATGAGTTGACGTTGTTTCCCGACGGCCGCGCCATCATCAAGGGCACTACCGACCCGGCAGTGGCCAGAAGTCTCTATGCCCGCTACATCGGAACCTAAGAAAAGCCGCGCCCAGAGCGGCATTTCGGGTGTATTATCTTTCAGCTCTAGGTCCGCGGACGGCTCCCAGGAAGCATCTCGGGAACCCGCCCCGCGAATCTTACTACCCAGGTTTGATTGGCAAAGACTTGATTAACCCAGGAAGTGGAGGATTTCTATGCGTCAGCTCTTGGTTCTGTGCCTGCTTTTCTTGCTCTGCGGGTTTGCAACCGCTCAAGCCACCATCGTCGGCGGGACTGCCGGCAATTGGGCTCCAGCATACGGTGTTTATGCGGCGCCTTATGTTCCGTTGGTGACAACCCCGTCCGTAACCCTATCCACAGTATCGCCGTCCCCGGTTGGGGCCAGCAATGCCACTTGGGGCAACGTTGCCGGTGCGAGCAACGCTACCTTGTCCGATGAATTCATCGCTGAGCCCGCGGTGGGCGTTTTCACCAGGCCCACCTGGTATGGTCCCTCAGCCGCCATTGAAGTTGGCGGGCCGATGCACGGTCACATGCATGGCCAGAGGGAGCAGGGCGCATCGGAGTTCGTCGGCGGAGTCAGTGAGGGCACCTGGAGCGTCGCCCAGCTCATGACAGGATCTACGCCCGCCCGAAGGGCTTCTCGCACCTACACCAATCAGGACGTGGATCGTATGAACCAGGGTACGGGCACGGTCAAGTACCGCGGCAAGACCGAGCACATCTAATGGGTTCGGGAGCGTGTCGGAGGTTGGCCGCTTAGCGGCGAAATAGAGCCCAGGGCGCAAGCCGTGGGCTCTATTCATGTATTCGGGACCTAGATCAGCGACAGCCACCCCAGCCCTAGTTGACGAACTCCCCTTTTCCGCCATTCACCCAGGGGTGATAACTCAGGCAGAAGCGTACTCTGTCAGAAATCGGCGGATGGTCGTAGAAGAGAAACACATTTGCCGGGTCCGGATCGGGATCAGCCAGATCCACTTCACCCAGGACTTGAAACGCCTGCGCTGCTATCTGCGCCGAGTCCGGCGTGAGCCCATGGGTGACTTCCAGTCCATACTGATCGGCTTGATGCTCCAGGTATCGGCTGAAGGCATTTCCCACTGGATTCGCCACGAACAATAACACCGAAAGCAAGAACATCAGCGCCGGGAGCGAGGCCCAATCGTCGAGGCCGCGAACACCCCAACCTGCTCCCCATCGGGTTAGTACCCATCCAATTAGACGATGGACCAGGTAGAAGAAAAACAGTGCGAGCATTGCGAACAACACCAAGCCCTTGGGAATGTGCTGCAACGCATAGTGGCCGGTTTCGTGCCCCGCTACGAACACAATTTGGGGATTGTTCATCTTGGCGATGGTTGTGTCCCACACCACCATTCGTTTCGATGCCCCAATGCCCGTGACGTAGGCGTTCAATCCCGTAGTTTTCTCGCCGGCGCCCATCCAGAACATGCGTTCGGGGGGAATGTCTTCCCCAGCCCGCTGCACCATCTGCTCCAGGCTGGCAGTAAGCGCCGGATTCTTCTTTTGTAGCGGTTCGAACTTGTGAAACATCGGGTCAATCACCCAGGGCTCAAGAAAAAAGATAAACACGCCGATGGGCACTGCAATCAACCAAAAGTAAAACCACGCGCGGCGTCGACTGCGGCGAATCACTACGTACAGCAGCCAGATCAAGATGATTCCAATCACCAGCGAAATCAGTTCTGCTTTGATCCAGTCCCAGCTCCATGAGTTCCATCCCTGCACCGAGATTCCGTAACGTTTCTCAACGACTTCTCCGTAAATATCTAACGGCAGAGTAAGCCCGGCAATAGTCAGCAGCAGCAGAGGAGAGAAGACCAGGCTCTGAACAAAACGTCTGGAACTGGAACGCTCGGCCCAGTCGCGATATTTGGCAGCCAGCTTCCAGCGCAATAGCAACCACAGCACTGCCAGGCCATAGACAAAGCCGATCAGCGCCAGATGAAAGTAGATGCGGTTGCGCTCGTGGGCTTTCTTGTAAAGGTCAGGAGGTAGGGTGTAGGCCGTGATCGTCTTTCCCGAGGCCGCCGTGGCTTGTGAGGTTGAGAGCCGGCGACTGCTCCTGACCTGGAAGTAGTATGCAGACTGCAAAGACCACGGCCAAGACCGTAGAGCAGAATCGGTTCATGCTCGGCTCCTAGAAGTAAACCCGGCAAGTTTGCGCTCGTGGCAACAGCTCGTCAACTGCCGGCACCCTCTACAATTCGCGGATGGTCGTAGGAGGAGTTCATTGCCCGGGTTGGGTGGGTGTCCGCTGATACCGGCCGATTAACTCGCCGTGCGCCAGAATGTGCTCCTTCAACGCGTACTCGACTTGTTTTCTTGTCGCGCCAGGCGGCAAATTTAATTTTGAATCCAGCGCGTACAACGCAAACACATAGCGATGGGCAGACTTCCCCGGAGGACATGGACCAGCATAGCCGGTCTTGTCGAAGTCATTCTGGCCTTGCCGCGAACCGTCCGGCAATTGCCCTTGTTTCCGCAATCCCCCGGGAAGTTCCCTCTTGTCAGCAGGCAAGTCGTACAACACCCAGTGCACGAACGAAAAATTGAGCGGCGAGTCCCGGTCGACTACGGTCAGCGCAAAGCTCTGTGTCCCGGCCGGTGGCGCAGTCCATGCCAACTCCGGTGACGCCTCCTCGCCGTCGCAGGTGAAGCTCTTCAGGACGTTGCCGTCCTGGATGCTCGAACTCGTCAACTCCAGCGTCGGCGTGCCCTCACCCAGGGTCGCTGAGCCGCGGCAACCCGCCATTCCAGCCAGTGCCAGCACTAGCCCGGCCCCACAGGCGCGGGTACAAATCTGCCTGGCGATCAAGTGCGTCCTTCTTGTCGAACGTCGATTCCTCATGTGATCGCTGGGAACGGGATCAGGAACAGAGGCGCGTCAGATCGATGAACGCGCCGTGATGTTTATTTTGTCTTCTTCCAGACGATGTCTTCGTTGTTGCGACGGTCAATCAACGCATCTACTCTGCCCTTGTCATCCCGTCGAAATAGACGTCGACCCTCCTTGCCCTTAACAAAAAATATTTCCGGCGCTTCCGGTATGAGTAGCTCCTTTGCCCTGCCTGCCCGCTGCGAAGACAAATCGGCACCTTCGATAGATACGGTCAGCGTCTTTCCCGGCACAAGCTCATACGTACCGGCGTAATCCGGGTATTTCTTGACCTCCGGCTTCCCGGCTGCGGGATCTTCGTAATATCGAAGTATTTGCTCGGCTACGATCTGCCACTCTCCGTTGCGGCGCATCCAGGTGTCGGTTTCGTGGTAACGGGCTTTGTTCACTTGCCCAAAGATCGTTTCCGTTTCTTCCAGGTCGTAGCCCAGGATCGCGGTATCGCCCACAATGCGGCTCTGTGGTCTGACCACTTTGATAAATCCCGAGTAGCCCTCCGGCAAAGGAGAAAGATCTGCGAGGAACGCCTTCTTATCCATACTCTCTCCCCTTTCGTCAAAGATCATGCTGTCATCCGCAAGGTATTTCTCGAACGGGCGGCGATCGCCGGCCGCCACAGCGTCCACATTTTCTTGTGCCCTTCGCACAAGTTCGTCTTGCGTGATCGTCTTTCCACCGCCCGAGCAACTCACCGCACTCAAGAAAGCTGCTGCCACAAGCCACCCCCCAGCCAGCCTCGTCATATTTTCTCCATTGCACTCGATTCGATCTGCACGTTCATATCACCAGAGGGAACGTGCCCTCCTGTGCCGTTCGCTCCATTCGTGGTGCGGATCCTGGCTTCCACAGTTTCACTTTGTGAGTCACTCGATATGCCAATAGCCCGCCGTCTTCCCGCTCGTTGCGGTCAATCGGTCTCGGGATGCACACGAACTCAACTTCCAATTCCTCTGCCGTGGTGCGCACCGTGGTATAGCCGTGACCACCGATGTCGACGAAAGAAAGGTGAGGGCCGACTTCTGGATTCGACTCCTTCAACGCCTGACCCAAGTCCCCCGTCCTTTGCAGCGCGAGGCTCGCCCGCACCCCATGCATGATCGAAAGGTTCGCGGCGTCTTGGGCTGGACCGCCGGAAGCAGGCTGATAGATGAAGATCGGCCTCAGCGGGTGATCTCTAGGCAACGCATATTCGAATGCTTCAAAAATTCCCGGCGCTGAAATCGATCCAGTAATGAACTCGACGCCCGTGGGATCGAAGTGTTTGGGGGGCAGCGAAGTGGACAGCAAACCCGCTGAAAAAGCGTGGCGATCCCCGGCGAGAGTCGCAAAGCCTCCAATTCCTTCCTTACGAACGAAATCCAGGATCTCTGCGCGTTCGGCCCGATACGCTGACCAATCGTCGTCCTCGACCAAAGCATAAGCGTCCGTTGGCCACTTTGGACCGACTCCAGGTGGCAACCTGTGAAAGTCGATCCGCCAATCAGTCATCGCGACCGTATTACCCCACAGCTTCCAAGGCGCCGCGGCCGTCCGTAGCCGCTCCAGAAACCAAGCCTTTTGTTCGGCTCCCAGCATCGACTGGGCAGGCGCGCTCTTGCGCGGATTGGGCAGCCTCACTCCATCGAATTCGATGGTGTCCGGCGGATTCCCGCCCGCAAACATGCGCCCGGCATCGAGGATCTCCAAAATGTCGACAGGAACTCCTTGAGGAAACCCCTTGGGGGAGAAAGCAGCGAACTCCGGTCGGTCCCCCAGCGGCTCCGAGCGAAACGTGCGGTTGTCGGTGAGAATCAACTCCACGTTCCGACCCCACTTAAGCGTGCGGTAAAGCTTCAGGCTGTTGATGACCGCAAGGTTCCCCGCCTCCAAACCCAATCCGGTACTGTCAAAATCTTGGATTACCGCGTCTTTAACCGCGGGCGGCACAAACTTATCTATGCCGGGGTTCGCCTTAATCACCCGGGCCGGTTGGTATTCGAACCAAGCCTGGCAGGCGGCCAGTTTCCGCGTTTGTGCCGGGATAACGCCGGAGCCGAAATTCTGCTGCGTCTGCCAACCCTTCCAGGAAAACTCGTGATTGTCCCACATGCAGACGAATGGAAAGTAAGCGCGGGCATCCTGAAGGTCAGCATCGAGCAAGTAGGCCTTGTAAAGCGCTCGGTAGTCATCCACTGTGGTGGGTACGTGACAGTCACCATGCTTTTCGCCGTTTGAGTAGCGCACAATATCGCGCAACTTGCGCGCATACATGCCCTGAGGCCGCTCTTCGGGATACCACACGATTTCGTACACGAAATCGCCCAGATGCAACACAAATCCCAGTTGATCATCTGGCGGCTTGCGTTCGTCTTCCCAGATCATCCGCCGGTAAGCGGTCGACGCGCCCTGCTGCACGTTCTGGCAGCTCACGAAAGCGAAACGCACAGGCCTGCCGTCATCATCTGCGGGGGCGGTGATCGTGCGTCCTACCCTGCTCCCAAAACCATGCTCGTCGGCAAAGCGGAACCAATAAACATGTGCCGGCTTCAACTCGGCTGCCAGCACTCGGCATGTCCAGTCGGTCTCTTCGACAACATTTGCCTTTGCGCTAGCCACGACGCGATGGAAGGCGCGATCCTCAGCGATCTCCACCGTTAACGTTCGAGCCTTGCTTTCGCCGATCGGTGGGCGGCGCGTCCATAAAATCACACTGTCAGAATGAGGGTCACCCGAAGCCACTCCATGTGGATAGAAGTCTCGGCGTTCGTTCCACCTAACTTGGGAAGGGCCCGCCGCGGACGTACCCCATGCGACGGATGCGCCCATGGCCACCGCCATTTCCAGGAACGATCGTCTGGTGATCGTGTTCATCTGTCACCCCCTAGATAACAGATCTCTAAGGCAATCAATCTTTATTTGAACTCGTCGGAACCGGGCAACTTGAAAACCCAAGCCGTCTTCCAATAAGAATGAATCACCATTTTGGCGCTGTCTTGAATCTATTTGACTCCTGACGGCGCCGCGACGCGGGCTGACCTCTGCCGCGGGTGATGTTTTCGCCCTACAATCGAACATGCCCGCACCCATCAATGGCGTCCACTTTCGCCACATCACCCCTGGAATAGAGACTTTACCCAGCAGCTTCAGCTTGCCGCGCCATCGCCATTTACGGGCGTATGCGACGGTTGTGCTAGCGGGTAGCTTTGAAGAATCGGGATACGTTGGCCGCATCCACGCTACGCCCGGCGATGTGCTAATCCACCCTGCGCTGGACTGCCATGCCAATCAGATGGTCTCTGCCGGGGTCAAGCTAATCAGGCTGGACTGGCCGGATAACAGCGAAATCCACGGGCTTTATCATTTGGATGAAGTGGACGAATTGGCGCGGACTGCTGAGAAGGATGTCATCCAAGCGACTCTTCTGCTGCGATGCGCTCTCCGAACAAGAAGCTTGCCTTCGCCTGGGCGAAGGAATGATTGGCCTGATCTGTTGCTGGCAGAGCTGGCCAGGAATGCTTCCACCGAGATTGGGATGTGGGCGGAAGTGAATGGTCTGGCCCGGGAAACCGTGTCTCGAGGATTCGCCGCAGCCTACGGGATAGCACCCTCGGTTCTCCGTGCGGAACTGCGAACCCGTTCGGCGTGGCTGCGCATCACGAGAGGGTCCGACTGCCTGTGCAGAATCGCAACGGACACTGGCTTTGCCGATCAGGCCCACATGACCAGATGGATTCACCGCATGACAGGAGCGCCGCCAGCCGTTTGGCGCCGCAACCCTTCTGTCGCATAAGGGTTGTTCTTACTACTGCTAACCGCCGCTTGCAAGGAGATTTCTCATACACCAGGAAATCCTATCCCTGCACTACTCCCTCCAGCGTTTCAAAGAATTCGGGATAGGAAATCCCAGCCGATTCCGCACCCTTGATCACTGTATCTCCGACCGTCCGTAATGCCGCCACGGCAAACGCCATCGCAATTCGGTGATCCCCGAAGGGATCAATCTTTGCCCCATGCAGCTGTTGTTTCCCGGGAATTCTCAGCCCATCTTCACGTTCTTCGACCTCCGCTCCCATCGCCCGCAAATTAGTAGCCAGGGCAGTGATCCGGTCCGACTCTTTCACCCGCAGTTCCCGTGCATCCCTTATTTCAATCCCGGTCTCGGTGTAAGGCGCAATCGCCGCCAGCACCGGAATTTCGTCAATCAACTTTTCCGTATAGGGGCTCTGGATTACTGTGCCTCGTAGTTCTCCGCCCTGCACCTGCACAATTCCGGTCAGCTCTCCGTGGTGCTCCTCCAGTTGCGTGATCGAAATTCCTACACCCATCCCCGCCAGCACATCCAGCAAGCTGCTTCTTGTCGGATTCAGTCCCAGTCCGCTGATGGTCAATTGCGACCCGGGAAAAAGCGCCGCCGCACACAAGAAGAACGCTGCGCTCGAAAGATCGCCAGGAATTGTGCTTTCCAATCCGTGCAGTCGCTGCCCACCTACAATGCTGGCCCCGTTCCCTTGCATTCGCACCTCCGCGCCGAACGCCCGCAGCGCCAGTTCGCCATGATCGCGGGTGCGCGCCGGTTCTTCCACCCGCGTCTCACCCTTCGCAAACAACCCGGCAAACAGCACTGCGGATTTCACCTGTGCGCTGGCCACCGGCATCTGGTAGTTGATGGCCTCCAGATGGCCCCCGGTAATCCGCAGGGGAGCATGAGATTCATCCGCGTTGATCTTCGCCCCCATGGCTTGCAGCGGCGTGATCACGCGAGCCATCGGCCGCCCTGACAGCGACTGGTCCCCTACCAGCTCGCTGCAAAACTCCTGTCCAGCCAGGATCCCGCTCAGCATGCGCATCGTCGAACCGGAATTGCCGCAATCGAGCTTCGCAACCGGCGCTTGCAATTTCGGCCCGCGCCCCTGAATCGTTACCATGTTGCCAGTGCGCTCCCATTCCACTCCGAGGGTGCGAAGACAATTCAGGGTGCTGGCGCAATCGGCCCCGGTTGAAAAGTTCTCCAAACGCGTAGTGCCTTCCGCGATCGCAGCCAGCATGGCGTAGCGGTGAGAAATGGACTTGTCCCCCGGCAGGCGGAGAGCACCGGAAATATTTCGCGCGGGACGAATGACTTTTTGCTCCGCCATGTGTCTACTAAATATAGCGGAAGCACATGGGCAGCGGCCTTCATGCATAACCTGAAATTCCCTGATTGCAGTTTCATCGAGTGTATGAAGATTTCGTTTCTGCCACGCACTCTGTGCGTCCTCACGCTGCTAGCCTCCTCTCTCTTCGCCGCGCAGACCGCAACCCCAGCCCCTAATACGGCTGCAGCGCTCCCCACCGGCCAGGTGATCGAATCCATTCCCTGCCAGGGCGAGCCTACGCAGAGCTATTCCTTGTTTCTTCCCTCCTCCTACACTCCCGCCAGAAAGTGGCCCATCATTTACGCCTTCGATCCGGAGGCGCGAGGGGAACTCCCGCTCACGCTCTACAAAGATGTTGCGGAGAAATACGGCTACATCTTGGCTGGATCTAATAACTCCCGCAATTTTTCTCTGGCGGACTCTTCCCGCGGCGCCAACGCCATGTGGTTGGATACGCATAGTCGGCTTTCCCTCGATCCTCGCCGCGTATATACCACCGGTTTTTCCGGCGGCGCACGCATGGCCGGGCTTCTCGCCTTTCGCTGCTCACAATGCCAGATCGTCGGTGTGATCGCACACGGCGCCGGGTACCCCAGCAACCACTCGCCGACAGACAAGGACAAGCTGCTCTACTTTCTGGCGGTAGGTGACGAAGACTTCAATTGGCCCGAGGTCATCAGCACCCGGCGAGAGAGAGAGGAAACCGGGATGGCCTACCGGGTACTTACCTTTCACGGCCCGCACCAGTGGGCTCCGGTTGAGCTTTTTGAAGATGCGGCCGCATGGCTTCAACTGAAGGCCATGCAGGCCGGAAGTCTCACGCCGGACCAGGCCTTCCTGGGCAGGTTATTGCAACAAACGCAGGCGGCAGCAGCTGACGCCGAAACGCGGGGAGACGCAATTGCACAGCTGAACGCGTACCGCCTTCTGGCCACGGATTTCAAAGGGTTGAGAGACACCAGCGAATATGAGAAAAAGCTGCAAGCGCTGAAGGCCTCGTCAAGCTTGAAGGAAGCGCTTAAGCGCGAGCAAGAGTTGATTGCCGCGCAGTATTCGCTGGTCGGAGAGATATCTTCCAGGTTAGCGGCTCTGGGGGGCTCCAGCGGCGAGGATGCTGTGACTGCCCGGGGTGAAATCCTGCAGGGCATGAACCAGCTCAAGGATCAGTCAACGCACAGCAAGAGTGAGGACAAGCGCAAACTGTACACGCGGTCGTTCAAAGCGTTGTGGGCGCAAGGCATCGAAGCCGGTCAGGCGGCATTTGAGGCGCACAACTTTGCGACCGCGCAAACTTATTTCGAACTGATGGCGGACGTGGGAAGCAGCCCCGGGCCTTCCCTGTTGTTGGCCCAAACTCGGGTCGCCATGGGCAACAAGAAACAGGCCATCAAGGACCTGCGGGAAGCGGTCAAGCGTGGCTGGAGGGATGCACAGTTCCTGGAGACAGATGAGAAACTCCAGGCCCTTCGCGCCGATCCGGAGTTTCAGAAACTGCTGATGGAAGTAAAAACGAAAAGCAGCGCAACCCAGCAACAGGCAGCACCCCGCTGAATTCTGGCCGGTGTGGCTTTCTACTTCGCTTTTTTCTTACTGATGTTCAGCTCCACCACTTGCCCATTCCTATTCTTCACCAGTAGGGTCTTGCCACTTTCTTTCGCCGGAAATTCTTTTCCGTTGGTCCACTCCATGAAAGTTGCTGACGGAGCGCTGACCTTGCACACATAAATCGCACTCCCCATGCTCATGGATATTTTGAACTGGTCCCCCTTCTCCATATGCTGGGCGTCAGCAGCCAGCTTTTCGATGGAGATGACGGTCGCCGTCTGGTAGCCTTCGTCGGCGCTTTGCGCAGAAGCGAGCACCATCCCAATCGCGATGCAACACAACATAGCAACCACGTGTTTCTTCATCGTTGGTCCTCTCTGATGGTCGAAGAGTATAGAACGTTCTACGCCAAGGCCTGTGCCTCGGCTCTAGCTTCTTTCAGAATGTCAGCCGGCACTTCGCGGATGCTCACCCCAAACTTGAACATCGGCGTCTCGGTGCCCCGGCCCCAGCGCGCCACCTCCCAGTGCGAACGTAGAAACTTCACTTCCGGATGTCCACTCAGATCCAGCAACATCGGATGCTCGGCGCGATAGAATTTTTGCGGAAAGGTAATCAATGGTTTTGCGCCCCAAGCCACTCCGTCGGCGGATCCAAAGATGCTCACATCGATCGACTCTTGCTCGATGATCTCAGCGATGTTCAGACTCAACAGGAACACGCGGTTGACGGCGCCGCTGACCTCTACCGCCGTGCCGTCTCCTTTGGTACTGACTATTGTGTTTTCTGCAACCAGGAAGGTATCAATCATGGCGAGAGAATTGTAACTCAGAGGCCGTGGTTTGCCGGTGCTGATCCGCGCAAGGGTGTTCTAAAGCGGCGAGAGTTCCTAACCGGATGTCACGCGCTGAGCCATGGGCGCAGAGACCGGCAGCGGCTCTTCCGGTATCACGATCCAGGCAATTGGATACGCCAGCAGTCCCACCCCGGTCAGAAAGGCCGAAAAGAACCAGACCAGCCGAACCAGCGTCACATCCAGGTCAAAGTACTCAGCAAAGCCCGCGCAAACCCCGGCAATCCGCCGCTCGGCGCGAGGCCGGAGCAGCCGTTTTCGGGCCAGCACGCCCCCTACACGGGTCCCGCAATATGCGCATACATTGGCATCATCCTGGATGACCTTCCCACAGTAATTGCAGTACATAACCAGCCTCCTGAGACATGATACGCGGTTGACTGTATCCCGGTTCCCCAACAAACGGCGGTTTCTTGTCCTGTAGGTACCCCCTTCCCTCCCGAACCAAGAAGGTCACTCACAGGTAACCTTTCGACGGGTGCAGACTCTCTGGAAGGAAGCCTAGTCCCGATAATCTTTGCCCGGAGCAGGTAAATCCTGCCCTGAAATTCGGATTCTGACGAATCTAAGTGCCAGAGTTGGAGTATTTTGCAACAACTTGCGAAGACTTGGCTTTGGCCCCTGGTTTGCGGCTAAAGCAGCAAAGGATTCTATGGCTCAGGCCGTCCATAATACCCCGCAAGAGTTTTGGCAGCCCCCCGCTACCCATCCGCAGTCGCTACCTGCCCTGGAGAACGCCTGTGCAGGCTGCGGATCGGAGTTCATGGTTGGGGCGCGCTTCTGCCATGTCTGCGGAGCTTCGCGCGCGACTAAAACGGCAGACAGCCCAGGTCCCGCCTGGATGCAACCGCTCGAGTTTCTCAAAGCCTTGGAGTTCCAAAGCGTCAAAGATTGGCTCGGCCTCTCTCTCGCTTCCCTGATCGCGTTCTTTGCAGGCTTGGGATGCATCCTGGCCGCAATGGTCGTCGGCGTCATCTACTCGGCGCAGAACCTGGCAGATTTCCAGGCTATCCAACTCTGGCGCTTGGAGTGGTTGTTGGCGGCCCTGGTAGCTTTCGTCGCCGGTATTCTCTTGAAAAACGCCGGCACCCGCTAGCTGAAGGCACCTCTTCAGAAGCATTTTGGGATGACCTAATTCACTGGTTCCGGATCGCCGCCCGCCCTGGCCCGCCGTTGCTGCTGCATCCGATAAAGATGATGTACCGGGCCGATGCCCCGTCCGAGCGGATGAGCATTGACGATCGCAGCCGCCACATAGGCCTTAGTCAGCAAGACCGCCTCTGGCAGTCCTCGTCCCAATGCCAGATGGCACGCCACCGACGTCGCAAAAGCGCAGCCGGTCCCATGGGTAGAATTCGATCGCAGCCGCGCCGACTTGAAGGTCTCCTGCTCAATGCCAGACCGGCCCCTGAAACTCAGCAGGTCAATGGCTTTCTCCAGATGCCCCCCGGTGATGACCACCGCCGCTGCTCCCAGCTCATGTAACTTATGAGCCGCGGTCCGCATTTGCTCCAGATTCGTCACCGCCAGGCCAGTCAGGGCGGACGCTTCGTCTACGTTCGGCGTCACGACAGTCGCCAGCGGGATAAGCTTCTCAGCCAGCAGCCGGGCCCCGGTGGTCTCGAGCAGCGCCGCACCCGAAGAACTCTTCATGATGGGGTCCAGCACCACGTTCAGCAGCTTGTACTTGCCCAGAAACTCGGCCACGGCCCACACTACTTTGGCGGAGCCCAGCATCCCGATCCGGACCGCTGCAATTTCCAGGTCACCGGCCAACTCTTCGAGGGTTTCGCTTACTAGTTCGACCGCAACCGGCTCCACTCGCCGTACCCCAGCCGTCGATTGCACCGTCAGGGCAGAAATGCAGGCTACGCCATAGCACCCGTGGGCGGCGATAGTCTTGATATCAGCCGTTACCCCGGCCCCGGAAGAGGGGTCAAAACCGGCGATGCTTAGAACCACGGGTGGCGTAGGCGCCATAGACGAAATGTACCTAAAAGCCGCTTACCAGAAAAATATTTCTGCCCAACTGCCCGGTCGGTAGCTCGTAAGTCGCTGAATCAAAACCACAAAGTGTTGGCATCATCCTAACCGGCTGAAAACAAAAGGCAAGCAATTATTTCCCAGTGCACCAAACTTAGGTTATTTACTAATATATAAACACGTAAGTGAATGTTATCACAGGTACATTACTGCAATTACCTAAGATATACAGTGAGTTACGTGAGATATCCATAACTGCCTGGTTACATTCTTTCCAGTATTTTGGCGTTGACAGGCCAACCTCTTGGCCGCTAGCATTCTCAAACACACATTAAAACTGGCTAGGGACAAGACTTTTCGAGACGAGGTGATTGAATGCGTAGACTCTTTGCTCGCAGCATGGCGAGCGTTTTGGTGGTAGTCAGCTTAGGAGCTGCCCAGGGGCCGAAGGGCTCCGGGTCCAAAGACACTCAGGTGGCCGTTACCGGGCAGGCGGTGCAGGCTGAAAAGGCCGTTTCTCCTGCCAGGCCAAAATCACATCCGGCGTATCAAGTGGGGACCGCTTCCTGGTACGGGGAGTATTTCGAGGGTCGTCCCACTGCCAGTGGCGAACCCTTTAACATGTACGACCTCACCGCCGCGCATCCCAAGCTCCCTCTGGGCACTTGGGTTCGGGTTACGAACCTGAGCAACGGACGCAGGATCTATGTCCGTATCAACGATCGCGGTCCTATCATCCCAGGCCGCATTATCGACCTTTCCTACAGTGCTGCTCAGGCGCTTGCCTTCCAGCAAAAGGGTCTGCAACAAGTGCGGCTTGATCTGGTTTCCTCCAGAGAAGCCCAGCCCAGGCAAATCGCCATGTTTCAGCCGGTGGCTTACTAACCCCGAATCTTCTACACTGTCAGTGATGCACGATCCGCGTCAGCGTCTGATCGTCGCTCTGGATGTATCGTCCGCGGCTGCAGCCACAAAGATCGTGGCAGCCGTGGGCGACAGTGCCTTTTGCTACAAAGTCGGGATGCAGCTCTACACTGCGGAAGGCCCGCAAGTCGTACGCGATCTGGTCAGCTCCGGCCGAAAGGTCTTTCTCGACCTCAAATACCACGACATTCCCACTACCGTAGCCGCAGCCGTCCGTGAAGCCGCCCAACTTCGGGTGAGCATGCTCACGGTTCACGCTTCCGGGGGCGGGAAGATGCTGGCCGCTGCCACCCAAGCGGCCGCCTCCGCCAATCCGTCTCTGATGGTTCTGGCCGTCACGGTCCTGACCAGCCTGGACGATTGCGACCTCGACAAACTTGGAATTCACGGTCGCGTGCGGGACCAGGCGCTGCGGCTTGCAGCCTTGGCCTTGACCAACGGATGTCAGGGAGTGGTGGCCTCGGCGCGGGAAGCTGCCGATCTACGCAGCGAGTTAGGTAGCGACTTTGCCATCGTGACACCTGGCGTGCGCCCCGCCGGCAGCGATGCCGCCGATCAAGCCCGCGTCGTCACTCCGGCCACGGCCATCAGCGCGGGGGCTTCTCACATCGTCGTCGGCAGGCCTATCACCGGCGCGCCCGACCCGGGCAGCGAAGCCCGCGCCATCCTCGCCCAGATCAGCTTCTAGCCTCACACAGAATCAGCCGCGAAGCGGTGCAAGAATAAAGTGGGTCGAAGGCGGAAACACGATCGAGTTCCGGAGGAGCGAAAGAACGGTTGGGATGCCGGGCCTTGAGGAGCGCCCAAAACCATAACCCGGAGCCTACAACTTCTCGAAAAACTCGCACCCTGAGCACGAAATAAACACCCCGCCAGGAACCCCACGCTCGCGGTCCTTTACCCGCTTCACAATGCGGGTCGGCTTGCCACACTTGGGGCAATCGGTGCTCTTGGTTGTGTCCATCACCTTCTTACGATCTGCTGTCTTTGCGATCTTCATCTCGGTCTCCTGACCATGCCGCCGCTCGCCCCAGCCCGGGCTTCAATTTAAGAAGATTTCGGGAGTAGTTCTAAAGGCTGGTCCGCAGCAGCCAAAAATAACGTCCGCCACGATTTTACACTAACCAGCGAGCCCTGGTTTTCTTAGCGACCTTGGCGAATCACTTTGCGGCCTTTGCGGTGAGCTCTCGGCTTGTTACTTCGACACCGCCGCAAATAAATCCGAATGCAGCAGCGACTGGAACTGCTTGTCGTCCGCCTTAAAGTGCATCTGCAGGTTGGAGCCGTCGGAGTTCACCACCACGTTCTGAAGCGCTACTTTCTCGATTGGGGTGGCCGTCATCTTGCGATAGATAACGCCCGCCTTGACCAGCGATGAAAGCGTTCCCGCGGTCACCGAATCCGAAGCCGCCACATCCAGATCGAACGTGACGCCGTTGGTGAAGTTCATGGTGTAGCGCGAACCCTGCACTCGTTTCTTCACCATGTCGAAATCCGCCAGCTTGCCGGCATCGCCCAAGGCCGAAATCAGCATGTTCTGCGTTCCCTGCTGATCGAGCACGCTCCAAACTGTCCCCGATTCCACCGGCCCAATCATCTCCGCCACCTGGCTGCTCGAGTCGAGACCACTCGCGTACCCGTCGCGAGTATCTAGTGCACCTTTGAGGGCTGGGGCGTCGCCAAACAACAAAGTATTGTCATCCAGAAAAGTCATTTCCATGCCGCTCGACATGGGATAAACATCACTGTCGTGATACTTGAGTGGCTTTATCTTATTCAGGCGCATTTTCTTCAAAACCACTTTGCTGGAGAACGTCCCTTGCGCCACCCCCACCACCCTAACCTCGTTCTTGGGACCCCGATAAGATGCGAAGGTCAACTGGTCGGCATCCTTGTCCGGATCGATACCAACGCTCTTCAGGTGATCTTCAAACTCCTTCAGGCTGGGCGGCAGCACCTGCGCTTTCAATGCCATCGCAGTATCGGAATTCTTCAGCGTACGGTAGTCCACGCTGATGATCTGCTGTACCGTCGAAGGGACAGCATTCCGCGCCGAACTCGGCATTGCCGCCCCCCACGCCGCGGGAAGGCAGAACAAGAAAGCGTACATCGCAGCTCTTACGGGTTTCATAGATAGACACCTTTTGGAATATAGGATCTTAGATGCAGAACGTCCCTGAACCGTAACCTTGCATCGTTAACGTCATTGTATGCCAGCCAGAACGCCCGTATTCCAAACCAAAGGACATCGCCTGTATCGCTGGAGGTACGGGGGGCCACTCCGATTCGCGCTGCCTCCGTCTTGAGGATTTCCTTTGTGAACCTTCGTGTCCTCTGTGGTTGAGGCTTTTCTCTGCGTTCTCCGCACCCCCTTCGCGAACTCTGCGAGGAAGGCTTTACTCCACAACACTCCCCACCCGCTTCCTTACTTCAGCCACAAAGCCCGTATCCTTAATCGATTCCAGATTGATCTCCACATTGGCCAGCGCCCCCTGAATCGCCGCCTGTGCCAGCGCGTTGGCGGTCGTGAGGTCCGACTTCATATTGGGATTCGTGATGGGCCCCAGCTTCCCCGCGATGCTTGCCACTTCCCTCGCCTTTTCCGCCACGCCCAGCGGCACGCTGGTCGCCTGCTTTAACGCAGCCTCAATCATCTTCTCTCCATCGACCGACTCCTTCGCCGACTTGTACGCCTTCATCACCACATTGAACGACTCCGCGTCCGCATCAATCGCAGCCTTCAGTTCCTCGCGCAACTGCGAAAGTCGCGCAATCGCCTCACTCAACTCCCGCTCATATTGCAGATATGCCTTCTTCCCTCGCGACATCGAGGCCACCATGGTCGCCAAACCCGCCGCCATGGCCCCACTGGCAGCTGCTGCGCTCCCGCCGCCCGGAGTCGCCGTGGGCGCAGCCAGTTGCTCGACAAACGGTTCCACCCCGGCCCGCAACCCACCGACCGCCATCTTTCCACCCATTACTGCCGTTAGACGATTCTCCAGAATCAGCGAAGAATCGAAATTCTCTACCTGCAAAAACCACTCTGCCGCGGATTCCAGAGCTTTCTTCGGAATCAATCCCACAATCTCGCTGCTGATCGGCGTCACCCCATAGCGCGCCGCCTCGCGTTTGACCATCTCAAACACACGATGCACCGGCGTCTGCTCAAAGTCAGTCAGATTCATCGAAACCTGGGCCAACCCGCGTACCAGGAAGCCTGCGCCTTTGACGAACCTCATTCCCCCACTCGAGGCCCGCACCGCCTTGGCGATCTTCTTGGCGATGTCCACATCAGGCGTGTTCAAAAAGACGTTGTAAGCGATGAGAAACTTGCGCGCCCCCACCACCGTCGCCCCTGCCGTGGGATGCACCCGTGCTTCACCGAAATCGGGTTTGCGCGCTGGATTCGTGGCAATCTCCGCCCGAATGCCCTCGAACTGTCCGCGGCGAATGTTCTCCAGATTCTGTCGCTCAGGTGTCGTAGCTGCGGCTTCGTACAGATAAACCGGAATCTTGTGGCGCTTCCATATCTCCGCGCCCACATGCCGCGCCATGGCAACGCAGTCGTCAATCGTGACGCCCTCAATCGGAATAAACGGGATCACGTCAGCCGCGCCCATCCGGGGATGCGCCCCCTGATGCACGGTCAGATCAATCAACTCCGCTGCTTTCCCCACGCCCCGTATCGCAGCTTCCTGAATGGGCTCGCGCTCGCCCACCAGTGTGATCACGCAGCGGTTATGATCGGCGTCCATCTCCCGGTCCAGCAGGTACACGCCATCAACTTTCATGGCTTCGATGATGGCATCTACCTTGGCCTTGTCCCGGCCCTCAGAAAAGTTAGGAACGCATTCCACGAGTGTTGACATAAGCGAGAAGAATAGCTGGCAGGCGAATGCGCTGCAACCTCCGTGTTCCCCTGTGCCCTCTGTGGTGAAGAATTTGCCCTTACCGGTGCCAGAACTTCCCAATCCCCAACCGCACCTGCACCGTATTAAGCCCAGGGTTCGGCGTCGCCAATCCCGCATTCGAAATATGCATGTAGCGCGCCTCCACACTCCACGCATACTTTCCAAACACATGTACCCCAAAAGCCGCGGCTGAGGTGAAATTCACCTCGTTGGTGCCCGCGGGAACATCCTTATTGGTAAACAAAGTTCCGCCATTGAGCTCAAGGTATGGAGCAACCGCGCCGCGCGTGGCAAAGTTCCATTTCAATCCCAGCGGACTGAATCCTCCCCCATAAGCCGTATCGGACTTCTGAAAGATCATGAACACCGGCGTGGCGTCCACTACGTACTCGAATCGCCCTTTCAGAAACCCTGGCCCATGAGGCTGCGTCAGAATCCAACCATAGCGCACGCCCACATTCCACACACCGGTATCCGCAGTGCCCCCCGGAACCGAATGCCCTCCGCCCATCCACACCTGAAACTCGCGCCCGCCTTCCTCTGGACGCGCCTGCGCCCACGCCAGCGAACCCAGCACCAACACAACCGCAACCAGTGCGTTTTTCATGAAGCTGGCAAGATAACAGGAAGGATTGGGATCTGCCAAGCACACATCCCCTTGATTCAACTTGGCAAACAAGGCACACTGTCACGAACCCAAACTCAGGAGCCCTTATGCCTAAATATGTGATTGAGCGCGAACTACCCGGTGCCGGGAAACTCACTCCTCAGGAGCTTCAAGCTGTCTCACAAAAGTCATGCGGCGTGCTACGCAACCTGGGCCCAGCCATCCAGTGGGTCCATAGCTACGTCACCGCCGACAAAATCTACTGCATCTACAATGCGCCCAACGAAAAAATGATCCGCGATCACGCCAGCCAGGGAGGCTTCCCCGCAAATCGTATCTCCGAGGTCAAATCAATCATCGATCCCACTACTGCGGAGTGAGCCAGCCTACAACCCTAACCCGCCATCCACCGCCATAATCTGTCCTGTAATGAAATGCGGCGCGGTGGCAAAGAACAGCACTGCCGCCGCAATCTCCTCGCCAGTTCCGTTCCGCCGCATCGGCGTCTCTTTCGCCATGCGCTTCATGAACGCCGCTGCCGCCTTCTCTCCCAGATCAATCATCCCCGGTGCCACACAATTCACCGCGATCTCCGGCGCCAGAGCCTTAGCCATGACCTTGGTCAGCATGTGGACCGCCGCTTTCGAGGAGCAATAATGCGCGTGCGTTGCCCAAGGACGCAGTCCACCCAGCGATCCCATGTTGATGATCTTTCCTCGCCGCACGCGCAGCAGTTTTACCGCCTCCCGCGAAACCAGGAACGGCCCGCGCGTGTTCGAAGCAAAAATCGCATCCCATTGCTTCAAGGTCAGCTTCTCGAACTCCACCGTCTCGTAATTTCCGGCATTGTTCACCAGAATGTCGATCCCGCCCAGTTCCCTCTTTGTTTCCCGGATCGCCGCCTTCACACTCTTTTCGTCGGTCACGTCGCAGCGCAGGGCCACCGCCCGCACTCCGAAACTACTGATGTCGATCACCGTATGCTGCGCCTCGCGCCCCGACTCACGAAACGTGATGGCCACATCGGCCCCGGCCTGTGCCAAAGCCAACGCCGACGCCCGCCCAAGACGGCGTGCCCCGCCCGTGATCAAAGCGACCTTGCCCTCGAGGGGTCTCTGCTTCGGCATGCTGAGATTGTACCGTGATCTTCCTCTGTGTTCTCTGTGGTTGAGATTTTGACGTAGTCCGCCCCCTCTCTGCTAAACTCGCCGCGTGCCCGAGCCTCGTCAGGTCGTCCTTTACACCCGCAAAGGCTGTCACCTCTGCCAGATCGTCAAAGAAACTTTGACCAAGCTTCATCGCCGGGGAGGCTTCACCTGGCAGGAAATCGACGTCGACTCTGACGATCAGCTCCACCGCCAGTTCACCGACGAGGTCCCCGTCGTCTTCATCGACGGTCGCAAAGCCTTCAAATACCACATGGACGAACACGACTTCCTCCGCAAACTGGCCAGCTGACTCTTTTGCACAAGAGTTTCAGGCCCAACAATCGAGAAGTCCCTTTTCTCCTCCATCAACTGCCTTCCCTTTTTGGGGTGTATACTCACTGACCGGAGGGCCGTCCCAGCCCTGATTGTCGGCAATTCTGCAAGGAGAGACCTCCCATGCGATCCAAACAACCCCTAACAACGGTTCGCCTATCTGTAGCAGTCTTGACAATCACTCTCGCTCTTGCGGGCACCGGATCGGCAGGCACCTATAAGGTGCTGCATGCTTTCAACGGGACCGACGGTACCGAACCAGAGTGGGGCGTAATTCCAGACAGCGCGGGCAATCTGTATGGGACGACCGCAGCAGGCGGTCTCTATAACAAGGGCACCGTGTACGAGCTTTCGCCAACAGACGGCGGCGGTTGGACTCAGGCCGTGATCTACGCCTTTACCGGTGCCGCGGATGGCTACCAGCCGGAGGCTCCCCTAATCATGGACGCGAACGGAAATCTCTTCGGGACTACTCTTTACGGTGGCGCCAACAGTGGGGGTGTCCTTTTCGAGCTGTCGCCCGTCTCGGGAGGTGGTTGGGCCGAGAGTGTTCTGTACAACTTTCACGGCTCTTTCGACTTTCACAGTCCCCGCTTGACGTTCGACTCCGTCGGCGACCTGTACGGAGCGGCAACCGCGGCTGGACTCTATTCCTTTGGTGAGGTCTTCGAGCTTACTCCGGTGAACGGTATGTGGATCTACTCCGCTCTCTACAGCTTTGGTGGGACTCCGAATGACGGGCAGTACCCTGAGGGAACCGTGACCTTCGACAGCGCGGGCAATCTTTTTGGTACGACCGTGGAGGGAGGTACCACTGGCCTGGGCACCCTTTTTGAGTTGACACCTGGCATTGACGGGACCTGGAACTACTCCCTGCTCCATAGCTTTGTAGGAAGCGACGGAACGTTGCCGGGAACCGGCGTGTCATTCAATAGCGCCGGCAAACTCTTCGGAACCACCGGGAGCTCGTACATCTGCGGGGCCGATGAAAGCACGATTTTCGAAGGGCGGTTCGTCAGAGGAGTTTGGACTAACACTGTGTTGCATACTTTTACTGGGGGTCAGGACGGCTGCAGGCCCTTGTCGACTTTGGCATTTGACAGCCTGGGCAATTTCTACGGCACCACCAATCTTGGAGGTCGGGGTACCGGGGTCGTATTCAAGGCAACCAGTAAGCCTGGAGGCGGTTGGACAGGACGCGTCCTCTATGAGTTTAAGCTCCACATGGACGGAGGCTACCCTACAGGTAAGCTATTCCTCGATTCCAAGGGCAACATTTATGGAGTTGCCGGCGGTGGCGGACCCGGTGGATACGGCGTCGTCTATGAGATTTCTCCGTAGTCGCTGTTTCCTCCGTGTTGGATCAGTCGTACGGATATTTGGGGTTCCCCTCATTTCCGCTACAATCTTCTCCGCATGCTCCGCACCCAGCTTTACGCCGATCCGCACGGCCGTTTCGTCCATGATCTCGTTCTCGAAAGTTGCCGTCGTTTCCCAACCAAGACCGCGATCTTAGATACTTCCTGCAACCGCCGTATCTCGTATGCCGAATACGGGGAGACTGTCGAAGCCCTGGCCCGAGGATTCATCGCCGCCGGCCTCAAGCCCGGAGAAGTCATCGCCATCTTTCTCGCCAACTGCTGGGAGTTTTGCGCGGCTTACCACGCCGCCACACTCGCTGGAGCCATACCCACGCTGCTCAATCCGACCTATCGCGAACGCGAAGCCCGTTATCAGTTGGAAAACTCCGGTGCCGCCTTCCTCATCACCGACGGATCCAGCCTCGAAGGCCTCAATCTCGGCGGTCTTCCCAACCTTCGCCGCGTCTACACCACGCGCCAGCCGGCTGCCGGAGCTGAGCCTTTTGCCAATCTCCTGCGGACCGCCACCGCCAGCTTCCCCGCGCCCGACAAGCCTTCCGACCAGACCCTGGCCGCGCTTCCATATTCCAGCGGTACTACAGGTCTACCCAAAGGCGTCATGTTGTCACATCACAATCTGGTGGCCAACGTTTTTCAGTTCATCGCACCCAACGCCAGCGACCTATGTCCGAATGACGTCGCCCTCTGTTTCCTTCCCCTTTACCACATCTACGGCCTCAACGTGATGCTCAATCCCGTGCTGACCCTGGGCGCGACCCTGGTTCTGATTCCCCGCTTCCATCCTCAACAAGTGCCCGCGCTGCTCACCCAGGAAAACATCACCATGATGCCGACCGTCCCTCCGGCGCTGCTCGCCATGTGCCAGTCAGCCGAAGCCGGCAACTTCCCCAAGAACCATCGCGTGCGCTGGGTCAAGTCCGGAGCCGCGCCCCTGGCTCCTGAGCTGGCGAGGCGTTTCACCTCCCTCACCGGCATTTTGGTCTGCCAGGGATATGGCATGACCGAAGCTTCCCCCGTAACTCACGTCGGATATCTCGATCCCAAACTCTACCGCCCCGAATCCATCGGCCAACCGCTGGTTCAAACCGAATGTCGTGTCCTGGACGAACTCGGCAACGAGCTGCCCACCGGCCAGCCCGGCGAGTTGGTCATGCGCGGTCCCCAGTTCATGTTGGGATATTGGAAGGAGCCTCAGGCCACCGCCGCCGCATTGCGTGACGGCTGGTTTTGGTCAGGTGACGTGGTCACCCGCGACGCCGACGACTTTTTCTTTGTCGTCGACCGCCGTAAAGAAATGATCAAGTACAAGGGCTTCCCCGTCGCTCCCGCCGAAGTCGAGAGCGTGCTGCTCGAACATCCCGCCGTTCGCGATTGTGGCGTAGTCGGCTGCTCCGACCCGGCCGCAGGTGAAATCCCGGTGGCCTTTGTGGTTTTGCGCGACGGCTCTGTCGCCTCGGATAAGATGAGAGATGAACTTTGCGGCTTCGTCGCCGACCGCCTCACCCACTACAAGCAGCCCCGCGCCATACGCTTCGTCGCGGCCATTCCCAAGACCGCATCCGGCAAAATCCTTCGTCGCGAATTGAAGCAATTAGTTTGATCCGTGCAATTCCGCGGCCGTTCTTGGGGTTGGTGTTTGATCAGCGAAGATCAGCGAAATCTGCGGCTCTAGCTATTTGAAGCCGCCGCCCGCGCCGGGACTGAGGCCTGCAACTCTTCGATCAGCGCCTCCAGCCGCTTCCAGTCTTCCACCGTGGCGCCGTTGGTGAACCGTATGCCCACACCTGCGCCATCACGGCGTCGCACCACGCCCCAAACATCGGCATGAATGGTGCCCGTCTGTAACACTACGCGCACCCGCGAGTCTTCTTTAATCTCCCGCGGAGTTTCCAGATAGCATCCGCTCAGGCTGATATTTTTCAGTTGAGCGAGAATCGCCGCTCCGGTGGTTTCGCGCAGCATGACCGTAATAGCAACAGCGAATCGCGGGTGTACGACGCTAGGTTGATCGCTCATGGCCAATCAGGTAACTATTACGAACCTAGCGAGTCGAGCGCTTTCGATCAAATTACCTTGGTGCTGCAGCCCTTGACGGTTCTGTTTAAGGGAAATCAGAGACCTTCCACAAGCGCAGTGCTTGATCCCTGCTAATCCTTGCCAATCCGTGGCCGCTCGCCCCTCGTTCCGCTCATTTGCTACACCGTTCAACCAATGTGACAATATCTCTATGCCAAAATTCTTTACGTTCGCAGCTTCCACATTGGTCGCAGCCATGCTCCTGCCGGGGACTTCCCCAGCGCAGCAGACGCCGGCCGCCACGCCGCCAGCATCTTCCACCAAAACCCAACACCCTCCGGCCGCGCACAGCCAGAGCAAGACTGCTCCCAGCCTCACCACCCGGACCGACAAGTTCAGTTACGCCCTTGGAATGAACATCGGGATGAACATGAAGAAACAGTCGGTACCGGTTGAACCAGAAATCCTGGCTCGGGGCTTGAAAGACAGCCTGGCGGGCAGCAAGACCCTGCTTACCGAGGACGAGGCACGCGCCGTCCTGACCGAGGTGCAGAACGAGTTCCGCAAACAGGCGCAGGAGAAAGCGCAACAGATGGCGGAAACCAATAAGAAGGAAGGCGAGGCATTTCTGACCGCCAACAAGGCCAAGCCGGACGTTGTCACCTTGCCCAGCGGTTTGCAATACAAGATCCTGCAGGCAGGCAGCGGTCCAAAGCCGGCCGCGACCGACACGGTTACCGTCAACTACCGCGGCACCCTGATCAACGGCACCGAATTTGACAGCTCTTATAAACGCGGCCAGCCCACCACCTTCCCCGTCGGCGGAGTCATCAAAGGTTGGACCGAGGCGCTGCAACTCATGCCGGTCGGCTCCAAGTGGCAACTGTTCATTCCCGCTGATCTCGCCTACGGGGAGCGCGGCGCCGGCGCCGACATCGGCCCCAACGCTACTCTCACCTTCGAAGTCGAGTTGCTAGTCGATCAAACCGCCTGACAAGGCCCCAGACAAGACCCCAGACAAGACCGAAGAGAAGAAATAGCCAGGACTAACCGTGTAGGGGCGGACACTCTTGTCCGCCCTCATTCCCCGGTCAGGAACTTGTACTGCGCGGCGTTTAGCGGCACTACGCTCAGCCTTCCCTGCCGTACCAGCGGAGAATCCGCGAACAACTTATTGGCTTTCACTTCCGAGAGGGTCACCGGCTTGGCTAGCGCCTTGCCGGCTTTGATCTTCACCCGCGGGTTCTTCGCATCCGACGCGTCCACAGAAACTACCGTCGCCATCCCCACCGCGCTTTTGTGATCTCCAGTCTCATAGATCACCAGACGCTCGCCCGGCTTCATCCCGCGCAGGTTCTTCAACGCCACCGGATTTGACACGCCATCCCAGACCGTCGCCTGGTCGCGCTGCAAATCCGCAAACGAATATTCTGAAGGTTCAGTCTTGAGCAGATAGTCCATGGAACCTCATTGTTTGGTCGTTAGTCGTTGGTCGTTGCAACAGCCCTGCAGCCAGTGCGTGTGATCTCAACGACCCACGACCTGGGACCAACGACCTATTTCTTGTCTTCCGGCTTCTTCTCTTCGCCATTCGGCCCGTAAACCGAATATTGTCCCTCCGGCCGTTTCATCCGGATCGTAATCTCCATGGTGCGCTGGTTAACGTCGTAATCGCCGCCGTACGTTTGGAACCCCCGCATCAGCACTTGGATTCGCACTTTACCGTAAGGGACGCCTTCGTAGTTGGCCCTGCCGTCGGGATCAGTTTTCAATTCGATCCCGCCGCGCTCCTGCTTGCCCTTTTCGCTAACCTGGTGCAGGACCACGGCCGCATTGCGCACCGGTTTGTCGTTGTAATCTTTCAGCACCACGAAATTCAGGTTGCAGACCGGCCCCGTGTCATCGTGCTTTTCCGCAAACCCCGGAAGGCTCACCAGCAACAAGACAACGATGCACCCCAGTTTCCCCATAGCGCCATAATTCTACCAGTGGGCCATGTGGGACGGACACTCCTGTCCGCCAGCTGTCTGATCACAGGCAATCAGCGCGAAATCCGAGGTGCAGGTTGGCGCGCGCGCCGCTCTCTTCTGGCTTCGATCACCAGGGCGACGTTGCACCAAATCAGCAATATTGGAGACAACCTCCAGGCTAGGGCCAAGCCCCGGCTATTAAAGTCGCCCCCTAAGGCCTCTCCCTTAACTGCCCCCAACAGAAACAAACCACCCAGGGGAATAATCCAGATACCCAGCAACGGCGCAACCACTGAGAGCAACCATCTACCTGTGCGCGGCATGAAGGGCTGCACCACCGCCCCCATGATCAGGAAAAGCCCGGCAACAGCTCCCCACTTAAAACTCAGAAGAGCCATTCCCGCAACGCATCCCGTGACCACCGCCAGCCAAAGAATCTGGCGCGGCAGGATGCGACTCTTATAGCCGGCTGGTTCCAACACGAACTCCTCAGCAGTAACATGCCCTGCCTCGGCAGAAGGTAGTAGTGGGTGCGCGGGTGCCCCGCTTTTTGTCATTCCGAGGAGCACCGCGGCGAGGAATCAGCTTTTCTTCGCCTTCGCCACCGCCCGTGTGGGGCGGACACTCTTGTCCGCCAATCTGCGGACTACCACAACTCCCGCCGCTCCACGCTGAATTTGTCATCCTGAGCGCAGCGAAGAGCCTGCCCTGAGCTTGTCGAAGGAACCTATGCAACTGGCAGCGCCCAACTGCCGAACCCGGATCGCCCTCACCGTGTCGGCCTCGCCTCGTGTCTGGGTATGTTCCGTCTGTCCGCACACTCCCCAGTGCGTGAGCGGAACTGATCTTAGTCCGCCAACCACCACCCAGGAAACGCCCCGGTGCTGCGCTTGAGAATGGGCTGTGTCGCCGACGCTTGCGCATCTCTCGACATCTGACGGTACCGCCGCGCCACATCGCCTAGAGGTTCTTCGTGCACTGTCGGCAAGTGCACATCAGCGAGCGGCATCTCACCGGCTGCCGTAACCACGCTGTCTGAAACCAAATCGCGCTCGCTTTGTAACGACTGGTGGCTCGCAGCTTGCGCGTGATCGGGGGGCTGGTAGGTTGAAGACAAAGTAGCGGACGTCTGGGCTGCGGCGAAGGGCGCAACCAGCACAGCCAGCAAGAGCAAAAGTGGCTTGTTCATGATGTATCTCCGTTCACAGGAAGAAATGGGAGGGGGAAGAGTATCTTACAAGCTTAACTTCTCACCTGTCGGAACCCTTGTCAATGACACATGTCACTCTAAGTCGCCCGGAGTCGAAAGTTCACCAGCCCTCAGACTCACCCGGCCGTTTCGTGAAGTATTAATCTCGAAAGGAAAATGCAGTCTCAATCTTGGGTGCGCGGGTGCCCCGCTTCTTGCGCGCCCTCTGCGCAAGAGGCGGGAGCGGTCGAGAAGCTGCTGTGCTCGTGTGGGGCGGACACTCTTGTCCGCCAACGTTTGGATCACCACAGCTCCCGCTGATCCATCACTAAATTGTCATGCTGAGCGAAGCCGGGTGCCCCACGTCTCGCCGCCGTTGCGAGACGTGGGAGTGACCACCACACGATGTCATCCGTGTCACCCAGAGCAATCTGTACCGAGTCTCCCCCAAATGAATTTGTCATCCTCAGCGAAGCGAAGAGCCTGCCCTGAGCTTGTCGAAGGGACCTATGCAACTGGCAGCGCCCAACTGCGGCTGACCATCTCGAACCATGTGGGGCGGACACTCTTGTCCGCCAACGCATGGATCACCACAACTTACGCTGATCCACCACTGAATTTGTCATCCTGTCTCTAACGACAATTGCCCGTGTCAAGGCGTTTTTGGCAACACCTCTGCGTCAACGCCGTGAAGCGCCATTTCGCTCTCGCAGAAGGTTTTGACTTCGCCGACCAAGGCTCGTGTTCTCGAATCCCGCGGCGGGCCCAGAGTTCCGCCACCCATCTCTTCGGTGCTTGCTCCCATGATTACCGCTTCGAACTCCCCGCTGCTCGGGGAGGCAGGCTGCCCACTCAAGCGGTCGGTGCTTGCTTTGCGACCACGGCTCAGCGCCATGGCCTGCAGTTGGTTCTTCACTCGCGTCCGCGCCTGCACTTGCTTGTGACGATGCACCAGCAACTGCCGCACGTCCCGCTCCTCCAAACTCGGCACCCAGATCTTCGGAAACCGATCCTCGATCAACAGATGCATGAGCAGCTCCGCGTCTCGCCGGTCCGTCTTCTGCTTGCGCACCTCACGGGCACGGATCTTGCTGGCATCGCCCAGCCACAACTCCTGCCCCAACTCCGCCAGCAACCGCTCGAACCACGGATAGTGCCCGCAGGCTTCCATCCCCACCCGTACTTCCTCGTCTGCCAAGCCGCGGTAAAACTGCTCGGCTTCCTCGCGGTGTTTTAACCGCTTCTCTTCGATCTCGCCCGTTCGTTTGTCAAAGATCGCGACCTGCTGAAACCCAGGATGAAAATCACAGCCTATAATCAGCATGACGTTGGCTCCTTTGTGGAGCCTTGGCCGTTTCGCAACTACCAACTTACTCCGCCATCGAGCCAACGTCGTTATCCAATCAAGCGAAGCGAAGGACCTATGCAACTGGCAGCGCCCAACTGCCGCCCAAGTTCCCGCTAGACCTACGCACGCTGCGGCAAGGATCGTTCGACGTACCATCTCGCACTGAGGTCACTCCACGACGGATTCAACGAAACGACCAGCGCAATCTTTCTTCTCCGCAGCCACCCCTTGATCTGTTTCTCTCTGCCGATCGCATTGTTGACATACTGGAAGCGTTCGAAATAGACCAATCGGTCAAGTTTGTAATGTTTGCAGAATCCCGACCCGACCCCCTGCTTGTGCTCCCAAACCCGCCGCACGAGATTGTTGGTAACGCCGGTGTACAACGTCTTCGAGCGGTTGCTCATGATGTAGACAAAGAAAGACCGTTCGCGGGAGAAGTACATAGATCCTTCGTTGGGAACCGCTCGCAAGCGAGCGACTCCACGGCCTCAGGATGACAAGCGAGAGAGGAAGTGTCTGTGACAAGTGAACATGCTGGCTCTTTTTTGATTTTGTCGTCCTGAGCGAAGCGAAGAGCCTGCCCTGAGCTTGTCGAAGGGACCTATGCAACTGGCAGCGCCCAACTGTCGTCAAGGAACCGCCAGGAAGCATGTGGGGCGGACACTCTCGTCCGCCAATGCATGAATCACCACAGCTCACGATGATGCACCACTGAATTTGTCATCCTGAGCGAAGCGAAGGACCTATGCAACAGGCGGCGCCCAACTGCCGCCACGCACCACACGAACGGTCGCACCTACGCACCCCGGGGCCAAGGTCGCTGGATGTACCATTCCGCACTGAGGTCGCTCCAAGTCCGATTCTGTGAAACGATCAGCTCGATCTTCCTCTTTCGCAGCCAGCCCTTGATCTGCTTTTCTCGGGCAATGGCATTGTTGACATACTGGAAGCGCTCGAAATAAACCAACCGATCGAGTTTGTAGTGTTTGCAGAATTCCGACCCCACCCCCTGCTTGTGCTCCCACACCCGACGCACGAGATTGTTGGTAACGCCGGTGTACAACGTCTTCGAGCGGTTGCTCATGATGTAGACAAAGAAAGACCGTTCGCGGGAGAAGTACATAGATCCTTCGTTGGGAACCGCTCGCAAGCGAGCGACTCCACGGCCTCAGGATGACAAGCGAGAGAGGAAGTGTCTGTGACAAGTGAACATGCTGGCTCTTTTTTGATTTTGTCATCCTCAGCGAAGCGAAGAGCCTGCCCTGAGCTTGTCGAAGGGACCTATGCAACTAGCAGCGCCCAACTGCGGCTGACCATCTCGAACCATGTGGGGCGGACACTCTTGTCCGCCAACGCATGGATCACCACAGCTCCCGCCGGTCCACCACTAATTTGTCATCCTGAGCAAAGCGAAGGACCTATGCAACTGGCAGCGCCCAACCGCCCGCCTGGTACGCCAATCGTCTCAGCGTCGGGTACGTCCCGTCTGTCCACACATTTCAGTATTCTTCATCTCGATTACGCAGACTTTGCCTTCCGAGTCTATTCCGATGATGTCGTAGGTCCGCTTGCCGGAGCGCTTGTTCCTCGCGCCATCTCTCTGGCTCCATCGGGGCGTTTTCATCCATTGGGATTGCCTCGGAGCTAGCCTATTCTGCGACCCCCACCCGATAACGCTCCGGCGAGAAGCAATGTGTCCGCTGCCTAGCCCAGCGCGCACAACCAGCGCTCGAGCCGGGGGCACCACTTACTTGGGGCGTAGCTCTTTTAGAATATCGACGACGGAGCCAAGATCCTTCGTTGAGAAAATCTCCGGAACTGACAAATACTTCGTACCAGGCAAAAGCAAATTGACAGCCTTTTCCAGGCGATGCAAAGTCGTCACCGGCGAGGCAAAGCGCATCAGCAAACGCGGCGGCCCGTGCCGCCAACTTCGATTCGACGAAAGCGGCACGACCGATCGAGAAAGGAAGCAAAAAGGACAGCAAGAAGGCTGAGAGCCAGTAGCCCGATTGAGTAGAGTTCAACGTGTGGCGCATTCGACTCGGCCACGGATACCGTCGTGGACGCCCTCGCGGGGGATTCCGTCACAATAGTGTGAATGGCGGCCATGGTGCTATCCGCAATAAGCGGAAGAGATATGTAGGTCCCCACCAGAATCAAGGTTGCCAGCGTAAGCCAACCAAACGCCATGTAACGGGCCCGTGTTGCCCTACGCCGTAAGGAGAATTCGATCGTCATATCTAGTGCGTAGCTGACTTCTTCTTCGAAAGCTCGGTGCTCTTCTCAAACAACTCCTGGGCTTCGGTTAATAGATTGATGTCCTTTTGCCTGCCCTCATAAATTCTTCCGGGGCGCTCCGCGATTGCTCTTAAGATATTTGTGCAGAGAATCATGATGGGTGTCGGATTCTCGCTATCACCGGCGGCGAAGTTCACCATTTCGCGTTTGTATCCTTCGAACGCGGTTGAGATAGCCTCCTTGTACGCGTAGTCCTCTTCCATGCGCAGGGACATCATGTAATTACGCCCGGCATAGATCGCCAACCAAATAATCGGCAATACTATCGGAAGGCGCAACATCAAGCTACGCCAAGCGGCATCCGTTGGATGAGGCCACCCGAATACCACCGAAAGGTAGGACGGTACCCGAGGACAAACAAAAGGCCTATACAGGCGACAAACGCCCTGAGCGATTGTCTCTGTGGATCCTTAAATCGGGATTTCTGCTTGTTGAATGATGACGCAAGGCCCGCGCTGGTCGCACCGGGAAGCAGGCCGTCCACTTTCTTAATTAGGTCTTGTAGCTCCGCAGTAAGGGTCTGTACCCGCTTCTCATGGCCCGTGGCGATTTCGTCGCTCTCGGTGAGGTGCTGCAAAACCTCACTTTAGGCCGTCCTGCGCCGCCTTAGCGTCCGCCAACAAAGCCAGAGTCTCCGCGACGGTTTGATTCGTGGTGTCGCGGTTTGCAGACGCGGCGGTCGCTGACTCCGCCGCGTCCGAGGCCGAGTCGTGCGCCTTCCCCAGTGCTGAAGCCGCATCGGACGCGTCCTGAGAGGCAGCTGTCCTGACGAGGCTGCTGCCTTACCCTGAGCGTCGACAGACTCCTTCGACGCCTCAATTTCCCTGAGGCGGGCCGCGCCCGTCTCCGAAGCCTTCGTAAGCGCGGCTGCCGCTTGTTCGACAGCGGTCGCGGCCTGATCCGCCTCCTTGCGCCGACCTTCGATAGCTTTTGTATCCGCGTCAAAGGTAGCTTTGGCGGTATTGAGGGCCGCGAGAGCCTCGTCCGAACGTTGCTTGTTCGTGGCGATCGCGTTTGCGTCGCCTCTACCGTCCCCTTGACGCCCGCGATCGCTGTCGCATGCCCCTCACAAGCCTGTTTCGCGTTGAATGCGAGCAAAGCCTCACTGTCAGCGTTCTTGCGAAAAACCTCAGCCTGCTTTGCATACGCTTCGGCTTGCCCTTTAAGAGATCCGATCTCTTCTAGAATTTGGTGCGCATGGGACAACAGCTCAGCGGAATCCTGCTCCTCGGGTAATTCATCTTTTGACGGATCGGCCATTAGCGCTAGCTTATAAGAGGGGTCGAGCTATTTCCAGCATTTTGTGGCGGCATCAGCGCGGATTCGCCCAGCCCAGGTCCGCTCTAGAGCCTTGGCGGCAACCTGGGTATAAGTTCGACATAGTGCCCGCCTACTTCTTCTCCGCCCCCTCAATAAATCACCTTCCCCGCCCGCACCGTCCAAGCCACCTTCGCAAAGTTCCTAACATCCGCCGCCGGATCCCCCTCCAGCACCACCAAATCCGCATCCATACCTTTCTCCACGCGGCCTTTGGTCGGACACTTGAATTGAACGCCGCAGGATTAGTCGTCAACGACGCCAGAATCTCACTCCAAGTCATCGCCCGCCCCATGTACTCGAATTCTTCGCCGGTATCGTACTTAGTCGTAAATCCCACGTCGGTCCCGAAGAGCACCACCCCTCCGGCCGCCGCGAATGCCTTCAACTCGTCAACCCCAGCTTGCACCAAGTACTTCTGAGCGTCCTCGTTCGGCGTCACCGTGGTCCACAGCGTCAGCGTCGGAGTCATCGCGGTACGCTGCTGCTTGATCTTCGCCAACTCATCGGCTGTAAAGCTGCCCTCGGTCGGAATGGTATGCGCCAGCACATCGACGCCGCCGGCCAGGGCGCTGTCCACACCCGCATGGTTCTGCGGATGAGCGAACACCGGTTTGCGCAGCTCGTGCGTAATGGACGCCGCCGCCTTGACGATCTCCACATCCATATTGACGACCGGTTTGTTGCCCATGTATGAGCCGGTGAATAGCTTCGTGCCGTCGAGGCCCAGATACATATAGCCCCGCACCATGCGCACCGCATCGAACGCCGTGGCCGCCTCGGGCAACTGCATCTCCGCCGGCAAATACACCGGATGCCCACCCTTGGGAAAAATATCCCCCGCCATCAGGATCTTCGGCCCCGGCACCTCGCCCGACTCCACTCGCTTGCGCAGCGCCAACGTGTTCTGCGGGTCCGATCCCAGGTCCCAAACCGTAGTAAAGCCCCAGCGCGTGAGCATCTCCTGCATCAGCGATTCGAGCTTCGCAGCCGGCGCGGTGGCCGCCTCGTGCCACCCAGTCTCGAAGTGGACATGGCTGTTCCAGAAGCCAGCCACAATCACCCTGCCCGAGCAGTCCAAAACCGTGGCCCCGCTCGGAATCCGGACCTCGCCGCGCTTCCCCACCGCGGCAATCTTGCCGTCATGGACGACCACCACCGCATCCCGGACCGGTTTGGCTTCCGGCGACGAATAGACCGTCCCCCCAGTCAGAACCAGATCCGACGAGGCTGCCGCCTGAGCCGAGGCCACCCCTAGAAACAGAAAGAGAGTTAACAGTATGTATATTAGTTTCATAGAGGTACAAACACGACCAGCAGGCCACGAGAGGCTCTCCTTTGTGTACCTTCGTGCCCTTTGTGGTTGATTGGTTTCTTTGTTCATGGCCACTCCTTGACACCCCGGCCCCCACATCTGATATGATTAGCACTCGCCAACACTGAGTGCTAACAAGGTTCCCTAGGCAGTTGGCGAGGCTGTCATGACCCGCAATCTAACCCAAACTTCAAACTGAAAAGTACACAACGAAAGGAGCAACAACCATGGCCAAGTTTACCCCACTCCACGACCGCATTCTGGTCCGCCGAGTAGAAGAAGCCGAAACCACCCGCGGCGGGATCATTATTCCAGACTCCGCTAAGGATAAGCCGCAGGAGGGCGAAGTTATTTCTGCCGGCAAGGGCAAAGTTAACGAGGACGGCAAGGTTCGTCCACTCGATGTGAAAGAGGGCGACCGCATCCTGTTCGGCAAGTACTCGGGCACCGAGATCAAGCTGGACGGCGAAGATTTCATCATCATGCGGGAAGAGGAAGTGCTCGGCATCCTCAGCGGCGCAGCCAAGAAAGAGACCGCGGGATCGCGACGCTAAGGATGTTCGCGTCGCGCTTGATTGTCACCCCGCTTTGCGGGCTGACGCGCGGTCGCTTCACTCAGATCCTTCGCGCCCAAAAGCAGGGCGCTCAGGATGACAAGAAATTTTAAATATCTTAAGGAGAAAAGAATTATGGCAAAGCAAATCGTACATGGCGAGGAGTCGCGACAGGCGATTCTGCGCGGCGTGAATCTTCTGGCGGATGCCGTGAAGGTCACCCTCGGCCCCAAGGGCCGCAACGTTGTCATCGAAAAGAAATTCGGTTCGCCGACCATCACCAAGGACGGCGTCACCGTCGCGAAAGAAATCGAACTGCAAAGACAGTCTCGAGAACATGGGCGCGCAGATGGTGCGCGAAGTGGCCTCGAAGACTTCTGATGTTGCCGGCGACGGCACCACCACTGCCACCGTTCTGGCCCAGGCGATCTATCGCGAAGGCGTAAAGACGGTTGCGGCGGGCGCCAACCCGATGGCCATGAAACGCGGCATCGAGAAGGCGGTCAACACCATCTGCGGCGAAATCGACAAGAAGACCGGCGAGCGCGGCAAGGGCGAACTGGACAAGTTCTCCAAGCCCGTCACCGGCGACATGATCAGCGCCGTCGGGACCATCTCGGCCAACAACGACGAGACCATTGGACACATCATTGCCGAAGCCATGAAGAAAGTCGGCAAGGATGGCGTCATCACCGTGGAAGAGTCGCGCACGCTTGAGACCCAGTTGGAAGTGGTCGAAGGCATGCAGTTCGACCGCGGCTATCTCTCACCTTACTTCGTCACCGATCCCGAGCGCATGGAAGTTGCGATCGAGAACGCTTACATCCTGATCAACGAAAAGAAGATTTCCAGCATGAAGGACCTGCTCCCGCTGCTGGAGCAGATCGCCAAGGGCGGCAAACCGCTGCTCATCATCGCTGAGGATGTGGAAGGCGAAGCGCTCGCGACTCTCGTGGTCAACAAGCTGCGTGGCACGCTGCAAGTCGCGGCCGTCAAGGCTCCCGGCTTCGGCGATCGTCGCAAGGCCATGTTGCAGGACATTGCCACCATCACTGGCGGCAAGGCCATCACGGAAGATCTGGGCATCAAGCTCGAGAACGTGCAGATCAGCGATCTCGGCCAGGCCAAGAAGATCACCATCGACAAGGACAACACCACCATCGTCGAAGGCAAAGGCAAGCCCGGAGACATTCAGGGCCGGGTGAAAGAAATTCGCAGCCAGATTGAAAAGACCACCAGCGACTACGACCGCGAGAAGTTGCAGGAGCGGTTGGCGAAGCTGGTCGGCGGTGTGGCTGTGATCAAAGTAGGCGCCGCGACCGAGACCGAAATGAAAGAGAAGAAGGCTCGCGTCGAGGATGCCATGCACGCCACTCGCGCCGCAGTTGAGGAAGGCATTGTCCCGGGCGGAGGCGTGGCGCTGGCGCGCTGCGTCAAGGCTCTGGAAGGCCTGAAGGTGGAAGGCGACGAGCATATCGGAGTGAACATTGTGAAGCGGGCCATCACCGAGCCGCTGCGCATGATCGCCGAGAATGCCGGCGAAGAAGGCGCCATCGTCCTGGGCAAAGTGAACGACTCCAAGGACACCAACTACGGCTACAACGCCCTGACCGGCGAGTACGAGGACCTGGTCAAGGCGGGCGTGCTCGATCCGACTAAAGTGGTGCGCACTGCACTGCAGAACGCCGGCTCGATCGCATCGCTGATGCTGACCACCGAAGCCCTGGTAGCGGAGATCCCGGAAGAGAAGAAGGGCGCTCCGATGGGCGGCGGACACGGCGGCGGCGGCATGGAAGGCATGTACTAAGAACGGCTTTTAGCTATTAGCTTTTGGCTCTTAGCTAAAAACAAAGGCCCCGCCTCACGGCGGGGCTTTTTTATTGCAGACGCGAAGCTCGGCAGCCTCTTTTATCGGGGCGATGCCAGATATCCATAGGTCAGGCCGTCGGTGCCGATGTAGTAGCCCACGAAGTTCCCACGGTTATTGGCTCCCGCAATGTCGGGGAGGGACTCGACGTCCCGAAACCGACCGTTTCTAGTGACAAAGCTGTGGACCGCACCCAGGCTGTCCACGTAGTACCCGGCAATCTCACCCAGATCGTTGATGGCCTGGCAAACAGTGATCGAGGCGTCGGGAAAGTCAATTTGAGTGATTGTGCCCGCGGCGCTTCGATAGAAGCCGTGAGTATGAATGAGGTCGGGATCCACGAAGCTCCCCACGGTGTCGTTGGAGCTGTCCATGCCAAAGACTGTGGTAGGGTTGCCATTCACTGAGAACTCTGTCACCGTCCCGCCAATATTGACAAAGCCCTGGTTGGCGCCGTTGAAACCGACAAAACCGGCAAAGTTACCGGCATTATTGATCGCGTAGATGTAAGTCGAGCTCACACCCTTGTCCACATCGTACTGGGTAAAGTGTCCACCCTTAATCAGGAAACCGTGGGTGAACACGTCATTGCCGTCAAAGAATCCAACCACTGTATTGGAATCGTTGACCCCCAGAGCTTGGGTGCCGCCGGGTCCCGGAAAGAAGATGGTCCGGTAGCGGGTCCCATCGTAGACGAAGCCTTTGAATTGACTGCCGACATCCTGGAACAAACCCACGATCACGGTGCCTTTTTGATTGATTCCGTTGGCCGATGAGTAGGTCGAAGTTGGTGGACTGACCCTTTTCAACGTATAGCTTTGCCCGTACGCGGCGGAGACCATTAATACAAACAACAGCGGGATGACAAGCTTGCGCTGCGAACCTGTGTGGATTTTCATTGTTGAGCTCCCTGGAGTCTTACTGTCTAGGCGTAAGAGACGGAAGCTGGATGAAAAGGTTACTGTCTGACATCGGCCTAACATAGACATAGTGCGATTGTGTTTGTAAGTCCTGCAAAGCCCTATTGCGCGCCCATAGCGGCGTACCCATGCGTCTATGGCGTGGCAGCGGTAGAATTAACCGCATGATTCCCCGCCCCGAAGCTACTGAAGCCGCGCCCTACTATTTCCTGTACATCAACCAGGTCACGGGCGACGATCCCCTTGGCGATCTTGAGAAGCAACTCGATGAGCCGCTGCTCTCGTCCATTTCGGAAGAGAAATCGCTGCACCGCTACGCTCCGGACAAATGGAGCATCCGGCAGGTGCTGAACCACGTCACCGACACCGAGCGTGCCTTCACCTTTCGTATGCTCTGGTTCGCGCGCGGGTTCGAGACTCCGCTCGACAGCTACGACCAGAACGTGGCGGCCGCGGGCGCCGAGGCCGACCGGGTTTCCTGGGCGGCACACGTCGAGGAGTTCCGCCAGGTGCGCTTAGCCACCATTTCGTTCTACCGGAACATGCCTGCCGAGGGATGGACGCGGAGTGGCATCGCCAGCGGCAATCGCGTTAGTGTGCGGGCGTTGGGATATATCGTTCCGGGGCACTTTGCGCATCATGCGAAGGTGGTGAGGGAGAGGTATTTGTAGGGATCGGCTTGGCAGGTAGTACTCTTTACATCCCTTCTGATGTCAGCTAGGATATACCTTGTCTCACCTGCATAACCTGTGCCGAGAGGAAAACAAAAACGGCCTGAGCGGGAAAAGAGAATCGATGAAACATCGTATCTTTCAGGCAGGCGGCGGGGGGCCATTTTGAAGGAGGAAGTGTGGTTCGAAGGCGATCGTCTGGCGAGGTACAGTCTCGTCTACATCAATTCCAGAGTCTATGGCGGCGACAACGGGCGCGTGCTGGCTTATGACAATGCCCACGGCCTTCATCACCGGCATTTCATGGGCAAGGTTCAGAATTTTGAGTTTCGGAGCTACGAGGAACTGGTAAGCCGCTTCGAGGGTGAAGTCCGCGAGTTGTGGAGGTTAGAGGATGAGCAAAAGAGCAAAAGTTAACATCACGAATGACGGCGCGAAGGGCTTTTTTACGCGTGCTCGCGAACATGCCCGCAAACTGGATCGGGGAGAAGAACTGGGGCCGGAGCTCACGATCTCATTTGAGACCGCAGCCGACATGATGAAAGTACTGTCTCCCGAGCGCGTGCGAATTCTCACTGCGGCTCGCGAAGGAGTGCATTCGGTCTCGATTCTAGCCAGCGAACTGAACCGTGATACCCGCGCCGTAAGCCGCGATGTCGATTTGCTCGAGCGTTTTGGACTGCTCTCGACGCGCTATGAGGTCAATCCCGGCCACGGTAGATTGAGAATTGTGGAACCTCGCGCGGATAAGTACCGATTGGTGGCGATGGTGTAGGGCGATCGGTATCCGCGTTCAGGGGGCTGGCCCTGCGTTGCTTTTTGCCTGGCGCGGCCACGAAAAAGGCTGACCCAGCCCGTCTATGTTCATAAGTCACATACAAACCCTAACCCGCCATGCTAATCCTCGCTTGTGCCCAACCGACTTCATCGTTACTACGGTGCAGGATATCTACACTTTATTACCACGAGTTGCTATCGGCGGATGCCACTCCTCGCCAAGCCGCAGCATCGCGACTTGCTGCTTGAGGTTTTAGAGACTGTGCGGCGACGGTATCGCTTTGTGGTGGCCGGCTATGTGGTCATGCCTGAGCACGTGCACCTGTTATTGGGCGAACCGGAGCGCGGTAATCCATCGAAAGTGATGCAGGCGATCAAGCAGGGTTTTGCGCGCCGGCTTCTGCGCAAGCTGCGCGCTGGTGCTAACCCTCGGCAGGGCTACCTCTGGGACACGGCGCTGGCGAACGGGCACATCTGGCAGGCGCGATTCTATGACTTCGTGGTGTTCACCGAGAAAAAGCGTGTAGAGAAGTTGCGCTACATACATGGCAATCCTGTGAAGCGAGGACTGGTGCTGGAGCCGCAACAATGGGCCTGGAGCAGCTATCGGCACTATGCTGCCGGAGAGCGCGGGATCGTGCTGGTGAATGAGAAGCAGAAGGCGGAGATGAAGGTTCGGAAGATCGCTTGAGGTGTAGCCGTTGAGGCCCGTGGTGCCCAGCTTTCCAAAGGAAGGAAAGCTGGGGCAGCCTTTTTCATAGGTGCGTCATACAAACAAGGGTGGGCCAGCCCCCAGTTACTCCTTTCCCGATTTGGGCCCCTTCCCCACTCTCCCTTCACTTTTATGGGTGACGCCCTCACCGTCTCGCATGATTCTGATCTGTAGCATGGTCCGTTCAGCCCAGGTGACTGCTGGTTACCGGAGTTATAGTGACAAGACATACGCGTAACGTGTATACAAGTAATACGAAGTCCGAAGATGCTTCGAAGACGCCGTCCCTGATCCCCATTGTCTTTCAGGGTGACTCGATACGGGTGTTGCGAGGGTTTCCGGATGGAGTCAGGCACGATCTCGGATATGCGTTGCACCGCTTGCAGCTTGGTCAGACTCCTCCCGACAGAAAAGCGGTTCGGGCGGTAGGCGCGGGCGTTTATGAACTGCGCGAGCAGGATCAAAGAGCGTGGTATCGAATTCTGTATGTACACAGAGAGACTGCTATCCAGGTCCTCCATTGCTTCGAGAAGCGGTCGAACAGCATAGAGCAGAAAGACATTGAGACCGCCAAGGCGCGCCTTAAGCGGGTACTGGAAGCCGAACGCGAGGAGAAACGACATGCCAAACAATCGCTCCGTAGACAATGAATACAGAGTCACGGGGAGCGTATTGGATGAACTCGGGTTGGACCGACAGGCGGCTCTGGAACTCAAGCTGAAGGCGGCATTGCATCAGAGGATTCTGCAGTTAGTAAAGCGGCGTCGGTGCCGGGCGCGCGATTTAGAACGAATCCTACGAATTCAACAGCCGCGGGTGAGTGAATTGATGCGCGGCAAGCTCTCGACGCTGAGTGTGGCGCGATTGTTGCTGTATGCGGATCTTCTAGGCGCTCAGGCAGAAGTGAAGTTGAAAGAAGTCAGATCGCGCACGGCGGCATAGTTCCCTTCTCGATTCTCGACGTCCCTTGGAGCCTATCGGCACGGCTGAAGCCGTGCCCTTCCCGTCCTTGCCACTGCCTCCCACGTCTCGCAAAAGCGGCGAGACGCGGGGCACCCGCGGCTCCGCCCAAACTTGTGGCACAGCCTCCACCCCCTGCGCTGAGGATGACATTAATTGTGGGATGTTCACTCTGTGGGAGCGCTCATGAGGGACCAGGCTTCGCGGTATTGTTCGAAGTGGCGGTTGGGGCGGTGGCTGGTGGGAAAGATTTTGGCTGACTTGGTGTGCAGGAATAGCTCTATGGGGAGTATGTACCAGAGGTTGAGCGGCACGATGTAGGCGACTAGAAAGTCGATGTCGTCGGCGGTGTAGACGGAGTCGTAGGTGCAGCCGCGGGCGTGGAAGGTGTAGCCGCCGTACTCGCCGACGAAGGCTGCGGACTTGACCTGGACGCGGTGGAGACGTCCGCCGGCCTGGACGATGAAGTCGTAGGGGTCGCTGTCTCCCCAGGGTTTGGCGACGCTGAAGCCCAGGCTGGCGGCCTTGTGAAGGAAAGCGGCTTCGGCGAGTTCACCGCGGCGCTTGCGGTTCGGCTTTAGGTTTGGCTTCATCTTCGTCATAGGCAAAACAAAAGGCGCGGACCGGTGGTCCACGCCTGTTCCCTTCTTATAGCTTGAGGATGTCTAGATAATTCTCTCTATAACTCCAGAATAGCAAACGCGAGAGGTAAGTGAGACACGGTTGCGAAGTTTATTGTCGGGTTGGAATCAGCGGGTTCAGAGGAAAGTGATGAGTTAGGGGGCTTGACAGGGTTGCGGGTCAGGCCGACAAAAAACGGGAATCTCGGGTGAGATTCCCGTTTTGGGCGGAAACCAGAAAAAATTGCGTTCCGAACCCTAGGCGCCCTTGCCTTTTCCCGCAATCATCATGCCGGCCCCTGCGACCAGCAGTACCACGCTGATGGCGGGAGACACGCGATCACTATGTTCAGTGTTGACGCCGACATGCAAGTCTCCAGCGTTGATACCGTGATGTTCTGTGTGTGGTACCGGAACGAAGAAAGACAAAATCCCGAGGACTAAAACCACCAAGCCCACCCCAAACAGTGCTCTCATGAAAGCCTCCACAGAAATGATGAGGGAGGGTGCCGCTATGGTCGATACTGTCAGCGCTGTACAGACCGGGGAAAATCGCCCTGTCTTGGGCGGGGGAGGCAGGTAGTAGCGGGGCTACCCTCCGGACTCAGGCGCCGAATCGTTCGGCGGCACGAGCCCGTGCTTTGGCTGCCTCTTCTTCGCGATTCTTGGGCGGAGCGGTGGTCTCGAGCGAACGGAGAAGACGGGTAGAAGCGCCGGCAACTTCGTCGATGGCTGCCAGGAAGGCGTCCTCGTTGGCTTTTGAAGGTTTGTTGAAGCCCGAGATCTTGCGTACGAACTGTAGGGAGGCGGCTTGAATCTCCTCGTCGGTGACGGGCGGCGCGAAGTTGAATAGGGTTTTGATGTTGCGGCACATGCTGGTGACCTCAGCTTTATTTTAGCTGCCTCCCACTCCTTGCGCACAGAACGCGCAAGGGGCGGGGCACCCAGCACCCACTTGACCACGGACTGTTACAGGCGTAGCTTCACAGGCGAATTCCGTCTTTCATCTTCGCGTTCGAAGGAGGCTGCGCTTGGTTCCTATCACCGCTCTCTGGTTACCCATCGTGCTGTCGGCGGTCATTGTCTTCGTCGCCAGCTCCGTCATTCACATGCTGCTGAAGTACCATAACAGCGACTACCGCAAACTCCCCGACGAGGACAAGGTTCTCGCGGTCCTGCGTTCGGCCAACCCCCAGCCTGGTCTCTATATTCTTCCTCACTGCACCCACCAGGACATGAAGTCGCCGACAATGATGGAGAAATTCAAGCAGGGGCCGGTGGGGTTTCTGACCCTTCGTCCGAATGGGGCGCCGGCAATCGGAAAATTCATGTTCCAGTGGTTCGTCTACTGCCTGGTCATCGGATTTTTCGTCGCCTACATTACGGGACGCACAGTTGCTCCGGGGATGCAGTATCTGATGGTGTTTCGCGTGGCCGGTTGTACCGGTTTTATGGCCTACGGCCTGGGAGGTCTAAGCAACGGCATCTGGAAGGGGCAGCCCTGGTCGAGTGTGATCAAGGAGACCCTCGACGGACTGGTTTATGGACTACTGACGGCTGGGACGTTTGGCTGGCTCTGGCCACGATAACCGCTACTCATCGGAGCCGCATTAGTAGTGCCATAAAGGGCAGCCTTGCCTGGAATCAGGCTGCCCTCGGATCGATAGGAAGTTAACCAACGGAGGGCGGAAAGAGCGGCATGAATAGTCTCTCCGCGTTCGGACTCTTTGCGGTCACGGCGATGGTCGTGTGCTATGCGCTGGAGAGCCGCAGTCGATGGTTTGTGTTGGGTTTTGCAGTGTCTTGTGTGTTGGGCTCGGTGTACGGGTTTCTTCAAGGCGCATGGCCCTTTGGTTTGGTTGAAGGTGTATGGTCGGTGATTGCCGCCCGGAAGTGGTGGCTGGCATCGTCACGAATGACACCGTGACAGAGATCTGGTCTCGCCTGCGGCGCTGCCGCGCTTCGCCCGCTCCTACCCCCGTGCGATTCTATCGTCCCAGAAATTTCTCCAGGGCGTCGATGTCGGCGGTGGCGAGGTCGGAGTAGCGTTTGGCGCGCACACCGTCGCCACGGGTGATGGCGTCCTGTGCCTTCGAGACATTGAGCTTCATGCTCTCCTGACGCTGGGCGATGTCGCCGCGCAGTCCGAAACCGTCGCGAGCCTGTTCTTCGCGGAGGCGGTCGAGGCCGCTGTTTACGGAACCCGCGCGAGCCGTGAGCTGGTCGATGTCATGCTCGATTGCATCGAGATTAATGGGCGGAGGAGCGTTAGGGTCGGGCGCAACTTTAGCCACTTTCGCGTGGGCAGTGGGCGGCGGCGCGACCGGCTGGTCAACCGGCGGGACGGAAGCATCGGGCGTGGGTTCGGCCTCCTGCTGCTGAGCTGGCGCCGCGGCCTCAGGAGCAGGAGGAGCGGGTGTGGCAGGGTGCGAAGCTTCGCGCCGGGCTTCGGCGCTGCGGCTATACATTCCTGCTGAAATCAACGCAACCAGCACCACGAGTGCTCCTACGGCCATGTAGAGACCGCGATGGCTGGCGGGCAGCGGAGGCGCGGCATTGGTAGCCATGTTAGGTTGCGACGCGGCGGGTGTGGCCGTGGGTTGCCTGACAGTAGCAGACGCCATGGACGCGGTCGCGGCCATCGCCGGCATGCTGGCGGTGGGCGGCAGCGAGCCGATGCTGGTCACGGTGCGGTCAGAGGCGACCGATGCTGGCGGCGACACAGGAACCACGCGACTCAAAGCGTTCTTGAACGCATCCGCAGACTGGAAGCGTGCGGCCGGATCCTTCGCGATCGCGAGCAGAATGATTTCGTTGAGCGCGGGTGGCAAGCCGGGCTTGATCTCAATCGGAGGAGTAGGAGGCTGGTTCACTTGCGCGGCCATAATGGAGTAGTCACTGGATTCGCGGAAAGGACGGCGTCCGGTGACCATCTCGTAAAGCGAGATGCCAACGGAATACAGATCGGAACGCGCATCGGTGGGCTCACCTTTCACCTGCTCGGGTGACATGTAGCCAAGTGAGCCGAGAGTTGTGCCGGTCATGGTCAGAGTGGATTCGTCGCCAGAGCGGGCAATGCCGAAGTCCATCAGTTTCACCAAACCTTGAGGAGTGAGCATCATATTGGAAGGTTTAACGTCGCGATGGACGACGTGCTGCTGGTGAGCATAGCTGAGCGCGTCGAGCACCTGGCTGATGTAATTCGCGGCGTCGGCGACCGAGAGGGGGCCCTGCTGCATCCGCTGCGTAAGGGTCGTACCCTCCACATACTCCATGACCATCACGAGCTGGTTGTCGAGGGTTAGCGCGGTGCGCAAGGCGGCGATATTGGGGTGGTCGAGGGCGGCGAGGACCTTGATCTCGCGCAGGAAGCGGGCGGCCAGTTCCTGGCGGCCGGCGAGGTCGGGGAGGAGGATCTTCATGGCCTCGATGCGATCGGAAATGACGTTGCGGACCTTGTAAACCTTGCCCATACCTCCGGCGCCCAGTTCGTTAAGGATTTCGTAATCGCCAATGCGCTTGTTGATGGGAACGGACATCGGGAGATCCTCCTATGTACCACACAGTAAACCGCTGGACGGCAAGCTCCGAGCTTTTGATGAGTGGCGGAATTATGACTTTCGGGGCGGGCGGGGGTCAAGGGGATTCCCAGACGCCTAGCGGCAGATAGAGCCCAGTGGGACACAGAAATTCGGCTCTATACTGGATAGTAGGGTTCTTGGTACGATGCTTTCCCGTCTATGAGTCACACGGGCATTTCGGTGGGCGTTCTCTTCTGCTTCCTCGGGGCTGCCCTGGCCTTGGGTGAGGCTGATTCACCGAGCCCCTCTACCGGAACCGTCACGATCTCGACCCAACCGGCCGCGGTGATTGGCTTTGTGGGTGGGTTCGTGAAGCCGGACGCCCGAGCCCACAGCACGGTCCAGTTGGCGGAGCACCTGCGCAACACGTTCCCTACGGGCGTGAAGGTGACAGTGTTTGAGAACCACCGCGGCGATCTGGCCTACAGGGAGTTGCTGAAGCAATTGGATGTCGACAACGATGGAACGTTGTCGGCGGAAGAAAAGCGCGAGGCGCGGATCATCATTTACGGCCATAGCTGGGGCGCATCAGAGACCGTGACTCTGGCGCGCAGGCTGGAAAAGGATGGAGTCCCGGTTCTGTTGACGATTCAGGTGGACAGTGTTTCGAAGCGTGGCGAGAACGACGCGGTCATTCCCACCAACGTGGCCCAGGCCGTCAACTTCTATCAGCCGCATGGGTTGGTGCACGGCCGGCGGGAGATCCGCGCGGCGGACCCGGAACGCACCGAGATCGTGGGGAACTTCCGCTTCGACTACAGCGATAACCCAATCAGTTGTGAGGGATATCCCTGGTTCAACCGGCTCTTGATCAAACCTCACACCGAAATCGAGTGTGATCCCAAAGTGTGGGGGCAGGTGGAAGCTCTCATCCATTCAAAATTGGCGCCGGAAGTGCACCAGGCCTCGGCGCGACAGTGAGTGCCTCGGGCGCTAACGCGCGGAAGCAATCGTCCTACTCCACCCAACAGCTATTGTCGTCCGAGTTCGTGAACGTTGATGGTGGACGAGGCCAGAGACACGGACTGATGTACCACTCGGGCGAGGTCATTGGCGGGTAATACTTCGCGTACAGCCACTACTACAACACCTTCTGCAAATTTTTCTGGATTCCAAGACTTCAGATGGACCTCCGTTAGGCCCCCTTCGTTTACGAACTGGTCGCTGTCGGCGCCGAGAACCAGGCGGAATCTGGGGCGCAGGCGCAGCGGCTTTTCTGGGCGGATGGTACGGGCCAGAAGATCGCAGGCAGACTCGTAAATACGGGCAGCTTCCGCGGGCGGCCATTTCTTGTTGTTGGGATTCGAAACTTCAAAGGGAACGGCGGCTTGCTGGGCGCAGCCGACGGCGGCGGTAATCAGCAGCAGGAGCGCACAGGGTAGCATTTTCTTCGCAAGCCTTCTGGTCAGGTGCAGAATGCGCGGTCGTGGCGTTGATCCAGGGTTCATTCCATCGAGGATTACGCGACCTGCTCGCATGCACAAGGTATCTAAGGTAATGGGATGATGAGAAAGAGCTAACCACAGAGGGCACAGAGGAGCACAGAGATCCAATTTGGGTAGTGCGGATAGACATAGAGCCATTAACCGCAGAGAACGCAGAGAAACGCAGCGGAGATCGCAGAGAAAGGCTCGATCTGAAAACCAGTTGTCAAATGTCAGATGTCAGTTCTCAGATTGTTTAACGGGTGTAGAATTCTCGGCAATCCCTGTGAGGTGGTTAATGCGACGACTCTTTCTCTGCTGTTTTCTGACACTTTTCGTTCTTCCCCTATGGTGCGATGAAGGACACGAGCACTCGCTTACCGAACAGGAGGTCGGTTCGGTGCATTTTGTGACGTCCTGCTCGCCGGCGGTTGCGGTGAGCTTCAATCGCGCGGTAGCTCTGTTGCACTCGTTCCAATACGAACAGGCGCGCGCGGCTTTCAACGAGATTTCGGGCCACGATGCCAATTGTGCGATGGCGCAATGGGGCGTGGCCATGAGCCATTATCACGGAATGTGGGACAACGGCGACATGGCGGCGGGACGCGAGGCGTTGCATCGGGCCCAGAACATTGCTGCTGCCAACCCCAGCACCTCGAGCCGGGATAAGGACTACATCGAGGCGCTGGCTGAGATTTTCCGCGAAGACGGGAAGGACAAGGCGGCGCATGCCGTGGTTTTTGAACAAAAGATGGGCGCGCTGCAAGCCGCCTACCCTGACGACAGTGAGGCTGCGATCTTTCATGCGCTCTCGCTGGCGATCACGGCACCGAAGACCGACAAGACCTATGCCAATCAGAAGAAATGCGGAGAAATTCTAGAACCCATCTTCGCCAAACAGCCACACCATCCGGGAGTGGCACACTACATTATTCACTGCTATGACAATCCGGTGCTGGCGGAACAGGGGCTGAACGCGGCGCGCATGTATGCCAAGATTGCGCCGGCTTCGGCTCACGCCAACCATATGCCATCGCACATCTTCACGCGGGTGGGATCGTGGGATGAGTCGATCGCCTCCAACACCAAGTCGGAGCAATTGGCAGCGGCCGCCGAGAAGACATCCATCAACGGTGAGGCTCGCGACCAACGGCTCCACGCCTTCGATTATTTGGAGTATGCCGACTTGCAGAGCGGGCGCGTGAAGGAAGCCAGGGCGGTGCTGGACGAAATGAATTCCCTGCCGCCGCTTACCGGCTTGACCCTGACCGGCGATTACTCGATCGCCGCAGTTCCGGCGCGTTATTGCCTGGAACTTGGCAAGTGGCAAGAGGCCAGTGAACTCAAGGCCAGGCAGGACACCGTGCCCTGGGCACAGGCGATTACGTGGATGGCGGTGGGTGTGGGCAGCGCGCGCTCGGGCAATTTGGAAAGGGCGAGCGAAGCTGAGCAGAAGCTGACAGGACTGCGCGACGCAACCAACAAAGTGGGCAACACCTATTGGGCCAATCAGGTTGAGGTACAGAGGCGCGAAGTGGCAGCCTGGATCCTCGACAAGAGCGGAAAAAGGGAGGACGCCGTCGCTGGCATGCGGTCAGCCGCTGAATTCGAGGAAAGTATGGATAAGAGCGCAGTCACGCCCGGAGCGGTAACTCCGGCGCGGGAAATGCTGGCACAACTGCTGATGGAGGAGAAGCGCCCGAAAGAGGCGCTGGTGGAATACGAAGCGGTGTTGAAGATCGCGCCTAACCGGTTTAATGCCGTCTATGGCGCAGCCAGCGCGGCAGAGGCCAGCGGCAACGTGACTCTAGCGAATCAGTACTTTCACAAGCTCACAGAAACGGCGGTAGGAGACGAGCGTCCGGAACTGGTGGCGGCGCGGAAGAAAGTGGTGGTGACGTCGCAGAGATGATGGTTCGCGCCATGAAGACGCTTTACGTCAAGGACCGCAAACAATGGCGTTCCTGGCTGGCGAAGAATGGCAAGCGAGCCAGAGAAATCTGGCTGATCTATCCCAAGAAACATTCCGGCAAGGTACGCATTCCCTATGATGATGCGGTCGAAGAGGCGCTGTGCTTCGGCTGGATCGACGGTATGACCGGAAAACTGGATGCCGAGCGTTATGTGCAGAGATTTACCCCGAGAAGACCCACCAGCCGCTGGTCTCCGATCAACATAAGGAGAGCGCGAAAGTTGATTGCCGCCGGAAAGATGACGACGGCTGGTCGCTGGCGTTCCGGCCGGAGCGGAGGACTGAGGCTCATCCCACGGAGCTACCCTCGGGGTTGGAGAAGGCTTTTAGAAGCCGGGCCGTGGCTTGGAATAACTTTCAGCGCTTCCCTCCCTTCTACCAGCGCATGGCGGTCGCGTGGGTAGCGAGTGCAAAGAAAGCAGAGACCCAGATGAAGCGGTTGGAGAAATTGATGGACTCTTCCGCGGAGAACCATAGAATCAAGTTCATGTGACGAGCGACGCCGGTGCGCACCGACGTCAAACTTCTTTCGTTACCAACAGCCCATTCCGTGTACACTACAAAAATATTCGGTGGTTTTGAGCCGCATTGGATGTGGGCAGTTGTCTGTGGGAGTCTGAGTGGGGCGGCCGACAAAGTCCGGAATTGCGATCCTGGTTGCTGTTGGCGTGTGCGCAGTTCTGATCACACCAGCACTTGACGAATTGCCCAGTACGCTCCCCCACGTTGCCCATCACGCCATCACGTTGCCGGCCGCCGGTATCTCTCTAGTGGTTCAAACCAAAGCCACTTCTCCTCAACTCTCGATCCCAGTGGCGCCGCTTGTCGGCGCTGAGGATTTGCTGTCTTTGATGTGTACTCGGCTTTGCTAATTTCGCGATTGTTCCTGGCTCCTCTGCGAACCGCCAAAGTAGTCAGGGCGGAGCTGTTTTCGCGTAATCCGGGTCCGCGGCCAAGAACAATGTTGGCCGCTTCTTGATCGGCCTACGAGGTGCTCTGTGCATAAGACGAACGGCAGACCGGGTTTGCGGGTTTCGGAACTTCTGTCAGCGTGGAAATCCATTCTTACCGGCAGCACACCCATCATGTCCATTGAGATTACGCGCGAGTGTCCTCTGAGCTGCCCAGGGTGTTACGCCTACGGAGACGATCACCTGGGAGGCGCGGTGACGCTGCGGAACTTGAGGGACTATCGCGGAGATGCGCTGGTGGACGGCATTATTGCGGTGATCCGAAAGCATCGTCCGCTGCATGTGTCCCTGGTTGGAGGAGAGCCGCTGGTGCGCCATCGCGAACTCAGCCGCATACTGCCGGTACTCAGCAAGATGCAGATCCACACCATGGTGGTGACCAGCGCGGTGATCCCAATTCCGAAGGAATGGATGGAAATTCCGAAGGTGCGGGTAGCAGTGTCGGTCGACGGCCTGCCGGAGCATCACGACATTCGGCGAAAACCGGCGACATATGAGCGGATTCTGAAGAACATCGAAGGATGCAAGGTCAACATACACGGCACTATTACGCGGCCCATGCTGGAACGACCTGATTATATCGAGGAGTACATTGCGTTCTGGAATGCCCGACCTGAGGTGGTACGCATTTGGATGAGCACCTACACTCCCCAGAAGGGCGAAAAGAGCGACGAGATGTTGAGCGAGCCCGAGCGCAGCCTGGCGGGCGAGGCGCTGGTGAGGGCCCGGCAACTGCACCCGAAGCTGCTGATGAATGAGGGTATCGCGGAAGCGATTCGCAAACCGCCGGCCGACCCGGGGCACTGCATGTTCGCGCGCATGTCCACGAACTATTCCGCTGATTTAAAGACTCGAGTGGAACCGTGCATTTTCGGGGGGAACCCCGACTGTTCGCAGTGCGGTTGCGCCATCAGCAGTGGTCTGCATTGGTTGAAGACGCTGCATTTTGGGCCAGTGAAGATCGAACATGTGGCGCTGAGCGCCACCTACGTGGGCTCGGTTGTGGGGAAAGTTCGGCGTGGGTACCGCCGGCCACCGCGGTGGAAGCCGGGGGCACTGGTACAGATTGAGGCGTCCGCCCAGCCTGGGCAAAAAGCGTCCTAGATTTATTCCTGTGCTGCTATTTGATACTGCTCGAGTTTGCCGTCGGGCATTTCGAAGGTCCATGCACGCAGGGTTCTCTGCGCGAACTTGACGCGGTAAACGCGCAAGACCATCCCACCCCGGAGTTCCTGGTAAGTCTGGGTAAATTCTTGTGGTGTTCCCAAGGGGGCCAGCCCGGCGGCGAAATCCTTGAGCGCGGCTTCACTGAAATAGAAATTGGCGTTGTCGGTGAAAATCGAACGATCGATGATGCCATGCTGCAGGCCGTCGAAAATCTTGCGGGCCTGGTCGAGCCTCTGCGGGGTAGCAGAATCGGCGGTGGCGAAGAGCAGGGGCGCGATGCCGTGGGCGATCTGGCCGCAGGCGTTCACTGCGTCCTGATTGGTAAGCACGATGATGGCGGCGTGGTCATCGGGGATAGATGGTGTTCTGAGCAGTGAAGCCAGAAACCTCGCCTGAGTGTCCCAGGACGCGATGGCCATTCTCGTTGTCAATGTCCAGCCCCAGTCCGTAGTGCGATCCCACTCCGTTGTTCAGAAGCACCTCAGTTTCGAACTGCCGGTAGGAAGAGGGCTTCAGCAAGGTTTGATCCATGATGGAAATGTCCCAGCGGGCGAGGTCCTCGGCGGGCATGGCCAGTTCTCCGGCGGCGAAGAGCCAGCCCTTCCCTTCCTTTGGCGCGGGACGTAGGGGGCCGAGAGCGTAGCGCATGTAGCCGACGGGATCGGTGATGGCGAGGGTGTCTTGATCAATGTTGGCGACGCTCTTCATGCTGAGCGGCGCGAAAATCTTCTCGCGCAGAAACTGAAGCAGTGGCATACCGCTGGCTTTTTCGAAAATGACCCCCGCGATCACGTAATTGGTGTTGCTGTATTGCCATTGGGCGCCGGGATCGAAGTCCAGCGGTTTGTGCGCCCAGCCATCGAGGATTTTGTCTGCGGTGACCGGTTGCAGCATCATGGGCATCACGTAGTCCTGCGGCCAATAGTCTTGATAGCCGGAGGTGTGGGAAAGCAGTTGGCGAATGCTCACTTCGTTGGCACGGGTAAGGTCGGGCAGGAATTTGGAGACTTTATCGTCGAGCGATAGCTTGCCTTGCTCTTGCAAAAGAAGCATCGCCGCGACGGTGAACTGTTTGCTGATAGAGCCGATGCTGTAACGCATGTCTGGCCTGGCGGATGTTTTCGGATCGAGGCGGGCGTCGCCGTAGGCTTGCAGGTAGGCGATCTTGCCGTCCTGGACGATGGCGATGGATGCGCTGGGGACGCCGGTTTTGGTCAAGGCGTCAGTGGCGATGCTGTCGATTTGGTGGCGGAGGTCTGGGGAGAGGGTTTGAGCGGGAGCATAGGACGCTACGATCAGGATGAACAGAATAAGTTTGCGCATGGGAATGTTCCTCGGAAAACGGGACAGTGTAGCACGGGCGGCGGATAGCGCTGTCCGCAAAGACCTTAACCACAGAGGGCACAGAGGATCACGGGGAAACCGGATCCTGCCTAGCGAATTTGACTTGTTATTTTCCCTAGTGGCGGATGAAGAAGTGGGATTTATCGACATCGGCAGGGACGGCCACGTCGAAGAATCCAACCATCATTTCGTTGTAGGTCTGGTCGCCCCAGGTGACAGGGCTGTCGGGATCGGGATTGTGGCGGTTGTGGCGCGAGTTGTCGTACCAGGCTACGGCTTGCAATTCTGTTCCGGCTTTGAGGAAACGAGGCTCGGCGAGGCGGTAACTTAGTTGCCAGTAGAAGTCGTAGTTCACGCGCAGCAGAGTTTCTACGCTTTTGTCGAGGCGGTCTTTGTCTAAGTGGACGAGGTTGTACTCGAAGCGCTTGCCGCGCAGGTGCATGTGAGGAAAAAAGCTGAGCAGGACACAGTCGTTTGGCAGGGTTCCGTGAACTTCGACGCGATAGTTGTCGGCGTTCGGCGGGATGGGAATGGCGTCGTGGTCGTTGGCGAGCTGCAAGGTGAGGACGCGCTGGGCGGGTGGATGCTTGGAAAAGACGAGGCCGATGCTGGTGCGGTCGGCCGAGGCGTGGCCGTTGCTGGTGTAGTGCATCTGGAAGACGAGATCGGAGTGGGCAGGGATCAACTTTGCCATGCCGTCGGGCCAGCGGTCGGGTGAACTGCCGGGAGCGTAGACCAGTAGCAGGTCGCTGGTGGTTTCGTGGGCCTGGTGGCGGAGGTGCTCGTCGTGCAGGCTGGAGGCGGTGAAGGGCTGGTTCTGGGGCGCGGCGCGTAGCCAGTCGGAATCGGGCGGACGAACGTAGACAACAGCGTGATGAACGTGAGCGCGGCTGGAGGGGCGAAGTTCCGACATCTGCACCCATTTGCCTTCGGTGAAATTTGTGGGGACGATTTCATAGGTGTATTCGATGTCGCCGTGGGCGGGGATGGATACCGCCTTCGGCATGGTCATGATTTGGTCGGGCTGGGGAATGTTCCAGCCTTGGGTCCAGTGTGGGGGCGGTGGTGCGTCATGGGGATTGCCGGCGGGGGCGTGAGTGTCGGCCCAGGCCGAGAGGGTGGCGATCTCTTCGGCGGTGAGTGAGGGATCGTTGGCGAAGTGGCCGCAGCAGGGGTCGGCGAACCACGGGGGCATGGATTTGGTGCTGGTGGTGTTACGGATTTGCGTGGCCCAGCGGCGAGATTGCTCATAGGTCACTAGCGGCATGGGCGCGATTTCGTTGGGGCGATGGCAGCTTTGGCAGTGTTGCTGAAGGATGGGGAGGACGTTGTGGTAGAACGTGGGCCGGAGAGATTGCGCACTGCTGACGAGTGGCAGCACTGCTACAACGATCAAGGCCCGCCAAACTAGAACTCGCACACTCACATTATGCTTTACCCTGTGATCCTTTGTGCTCCCTGTGGTGGAGAAAACTGCAAACCACAGAGGTCACAGAGGAGCACAGAGAACATCTATGAACATTAAGACCGTGATTTTGGAAGGCAAATTCGTTCGGCTGGAGCCGATCCGGCGGGAGCATTGGAAACCACTGTGGGAAGTGGCGAAGGATTCGTTGGAGGAGATCTTTCGCTGGATTCCCTACCCCATGCAAACGCCTGAGCACTTTGAGCAGTGGGCGGACAAGGCTTTGGCCGAGCAGGAGCGAGGGGAGTCGCTGGTGTTTGTGACCGTGGAACGGGGTTCCGGACGGCTGATCGGCAGCACCCGGTTCATGAATATTGATCGCGCGAACCGTAGAGTGGAGATTGGATCAACCTGGATCGCTCCGGCGTGGCAGCGAACCGCTATCAACACCGAGGCCAAGTATTTGATGATCAAGCATGCGTTTGAGGAATGGAAATGCATCCGCGTGGAGTTGAAGACCGATGCGCTGAATCAGAAGTCGCGGAATGCGATTTTGCGGATTGGAGCGAAAGAAGAAGGCATCTTGCGCCGGCACTTGGTGACCCATACGGGGCGGGTGCGGGATACGGTTTATTTCAGCATTTTGGACAGCGAGTGGCCGGAGGTGAAGGCCAAGCTGGAGGAGCGACTGGGGAGTACTGCGATTCAGAAATAGAAATACCAGGTGTGTCAATTTCGATGTAGTATGCGGGAATACCTTCGGGGCGTTTCGGTATTGCTTGGTACCGAATCCATGAAACTACAAACTGCTGTTTTGGCTGGCTGCGTACTGCTTGGCCTTGCCCGCGTGGCGTCAGCCCAGTCGCAGAGCGATGAGGTTTCGTCGGCGAAAGTCGATGAGATTGTTCGCGCGCAGATGCGCGAACAGAACATTCCCGGTGTCAGCCTGGCGGTGATCCGTGATGGGAAGATCATTAAGGCTGCGGGGTACGGTCTGGCCAATGTCGAGTTGAACGTCCCGGTGACACCGCAGATGGTGTTTCACTCCGAATCCTTGGGGAAAGCCTTTACCGCTACAGCCGTGATGATGCTGGTCGAGGAGGGCAAAGTCGGACTGGACGACAAGATCTCCAAGTACTTGCCGGACGCGCCCGCTGCATGGAATGAGGTTACGATCCGGCGGCTGCTTACACACACCTCCGGCATACGGGATTACTTCGGAGAAGATGGTGACGCAAAGCTCGATCTCCAGCAGAATTTCACGGAGGACGAACTGGTCCGCAAGTTTGCCGCTCAGACCATGAAATTTCAGGCCGGCGAGAAGTGGAGCTACTGTAACGCCGGCTACGTCATTTTGGGGGTAGTGATTCACCGCGTGACCGGGAAGTTCTGGTTTGACTTCGTGAAGGAGCGCATTTTCGACCCGCTCGGTATGACGTCGACCAGGCTCATCAGTTCTGAGGACATCATTCCGAACCGGGTCAGCGGGTACCAGATGGTGAATGGCCAGTGGAAAAATGAGCCCTGGTCGGCGCCCCTATGGACGACAGCGGATGGCTCGCTTTACACCAACGTTTTCGACATGGCGAAGTGGGACGCGGCCCTATATACCGAGAAGCTGATCAAACGCTCCACCCTGGATCAAATGTGGACGCCGGTGAAACTCAACGACGGCACGACCTACCCTTATGGCTTCGCATGGCGTATTCGGGAAGTGAATGGGCATCGGCTCATTCAACATGACGGCGTCGGCTTCGCGTTCACCACAAGGTTTGCCCGCTATGTGAACGACCGGCTCTCGATCGTCGTCTTCATGAACCTGGGTGAGGATGATGAAGCCGCCATGCCCACGCGCATGACGGACAATGTGGCTGCGTTTTACATTCCCGGATTACAAGCCAACGCAGGAGGAACTCATTCACCGGCGCAGCCGATGGACCAAGCCAATCCCACAGATCGGGAGCAACGCTCTCCCGCACAGGCTGAAGTATGGAAAGGGGAACACAGTCTTCACCTTTTCGAATATCAGCGAAATTTCAAAGACTACATGCCTTTGTGGGACGCCCATTTCATCGGCTGGCCCGACTACGTCCAACGTCCGGTAGGAAAGCCAGAAATTGAATCGGGCACTGTCGAGGAGTTCAAGAGCGAGCCAGTGCCCCGCCATCCATTTATTGCTCCTGAGCCCCTAGCCATCGCGGTCTTTGGTGATGTCGCCGTCACGCACTACTTTTGGCCCGAGGCTGATCAGACCTCGCCAACGGTTTTTCGGATCACCCACACCTGGCAGCGAGGACCCGATGGCTGGCACATCATTGGAGGCATGAGTTGCGAAGTGCCGAGGGTTCCAGACGGTGGGCAGGCTGCCGCCAGCGCGGACGCTGAACAGCAAGCAGTATTGAAAGTAAGTCATGCCTGGCTGGATGCTTACAACCATCGCGACCTCGACGCCTTTGCTCGCCTCATGGCAGACGACTTCATCGGCGCGACCGACGACGGGATCTTCATGACAAAGGCTGCACTCCTGAAGAGAATGTCAAGCCATCCTTCCCAGGCGGACCAGCGAATCAATGTCCGCGATGTCCGTATGCGTGTGGATGGGGAGACGGCGATCGTGAACTATCGGTTTTCCTTGACCGAGCAGGGTTTCGAAAACGGTAGGCTGATCTTCGAGCTTCGGCGCACCGAGGTGTTCCAGAAGAAGAACGGGGCATGGTTGGCGATTGCTGCTCATGACAGTCTTTTGCCGATCAACCACCGCGAGCCAGTGAAAGCCGATCCCAAAACGCTGAAGGACTATGCGGGCGAATACGAGCATTTTCGGCCGGGGTTTAAAGTTATTTACACGGTCGAGGGCGATCACCTGATCGACGAGTGGAAGGGCGACAAGATCGAGGCGTTGCCTATGGGGAAGGACACTTTTTTCGAGCGTGAGGATTTGGGTTGGACCACGTTTGTGCGAGACAGGCAGGGCCGGGTCACGGGGTATGTTTACCACTACGCTGACGGGCAGTTGGCCTTAGGAAGGAAAATCAAGTAGCGGGCATCTGGCGACGGGGACGGGATGCGGTTTGCTTCGGCATTTTGGACCGGGGAGTTGCCGGAGAAGGCAAGGCTGGAAAACCGATTGGGGATAGATTGAAGAGCCCTGAAGTGCGATATTACTCATTTCGATAAGTCGTCGCTGTTCCACATTAGCTTCTCTCTTCGCTTCATGTCCTTCTCGAAAGCCTCTCGCTCTTTACGAAGGTAGGCTTCGCCTCCGCCATATTCGGCGTATACATCTTTCAAAGCCCCGCGCAAACGAAGCCAAGCTTCATGGGACTTGTTGGCCTCGTCCCGATCCCTCTTAGCTTTGGCACTGTCGTCTCTTTCTGTCATTGGTGCTTCCTAATCATACGTGCAATAGGGACGAGTGTCTCATTCGCGCCACAAGTTGAATCTTTTCTTGTGGTTAGGCCATCGAATGCCTTGTTGACTTCCCTTCCAGCTGAACCTAGTCTGGAAGCAGTTCTTTACAGGCCAATTCCCACCAGTGGGGGCGTCACGGCTTCGACGGAGATGCTTACGGCCAAGAGGCATGCCGGGGTGCTCACACCCGTAATCGTGGACAAAATGATAATTGCCAATCAACAGATGGCATACGCAGCTTAATTAATTAAGTTGCCGTCTTCCGGCAGCTTCGCCCGTGGGCTGCTGAGCGGACGTCACACAGCGGGCTGGTCTTCCCTGCCACGTCTGAGTAGGGCGGATGAGATCATCAGGCTAGCGGCAACCGTTTCTTGTCCGTTCTGAGCGGGGGCCGCGAACGTCCCAGGGTAATGCCTGGGGCATGAACTGGAATAAGCATGTAGGCTCTTGACCAGTAACATTTTCGGACGCGGGTTCGACTCCCGCCGCCTCCACCACTTCAATCTGTCTTCGGTCCTTCGACTTCGCTCAGGATTTCGGCAGCAGGCTCCCGCTTCGCTCACGCCTGCTAAGCGCCTCAAGTTCGACTCCCGCCGCCTCCACCATAAAACCGCTCTTAGCTTCTGGCTCTTAGCTTCTGGCTCTTAGCTTCTGGCTCTTAGCTTCTGGCTCTTAGCTTCTGGCTTGCCCCTCCCGCCAACCAGTTCGGCTTCTTCGGCACCACGGCCCAGGGTGGCAAGGCGAATTGGGGAACTGTGTTTCGATTCAAGTAATCTTCGGAAAAGCACTTGCATCGAAGTTAAGTCGCGGTTTGACATGGTCACGGTGGATCTGGCGAGTCATACGCTGATTGCGAATTGACAGCGAAGCCGGCAGATCGTTGCGCAGTGTTTGCCAGGGATAGAAGGATGGATTGCCGGGGAAGTAGGATCTTGGGGTATATCCCGTTAGGGAAAGCCCTCAAGTCCTACCTCCGGCAACGCCACTTTGATTGAGACTTCCGGACTCGGGTTGTCCGGAAATCGGTGTTGCGACGCTAAAAGCCTCGACAGTTTTCTACTGTCCGTACACTCCAACTGAGGGCAGCACCTGAAAGCTGGTGTGCCAGCCTTGGCCGGTAGTGTTGGCCCAAGTACCTTGCGTCCCCTTAAAGTTGTCGTCCCAGACTCCGTAGGTATCCCGGGCCTGAGGCATGGTTTTGAGAACGACCCAATACTGGGTATTGGCTTTTACCGGAACCCCGGTCTCGTATTTGCGAGTTTGAAGAATGCAGCAGGTTCCGAAGATCGGCAGATTCGCCAGCTTCCAGGCTCGGATCGGTGTGCCCGGAATGCCATTGTCATCGGTGTACAGCAACAATGCCAGTTCATTCGTGCCGCTCACGTAAGTGGCGCCTACTCGGATAGCTTGCACCAAATGATCTGCGCTGGGAGTGAATGCAATTCCCACCCATTGAGGGAGGGGTTGACCAGAGTCCTTGCCCACAATGCCAGCGCCTGAATTCGGGTTATAGGTTTGATCACCCTTGCCGAGGTTGCTGTAAATGGTAATTACTCCCGCTGGTAATGGAGCAACCGGCGCCAAGATTCGTGAAGGCGGTTTAAGAAAAAGAGTCCTGGTACCGCCGTTGATGGTGACTACTCCGTCCCTACCGGTCTGAGCGAAAACCGCGACTGCAGCGAATGTCACTAGAAAAAACGAGATGATGGACCGTGTGACCTTATGCATCTACTACCCCCGAGACCTTAGAGTCGCCCGTGGCTTCAGGCCGTGGTGGCCTGAATCCGCGTTATCCGGGCGATGCATTCTTTCAAGAAGCTGAGACCTCGTCAACTCTTGGATGGACATGGGTTATACAAAACACAAGTCGACTGTGGGACTCGGAGCGGTGGGCGGTCGCAGTGTGGGTGCGCTAGGCGGAGGCGGCCGCGGCCTTGGGCTGGGAGGATACCAGCCACTCCAAGCTGGCAAAAGTGAGGTAGACGGTGGGCGCGTCCATGGCGGCCATAGCGCTACCGGTAGTTTCGCGCAAGGCTGCGATCATGGGCTCGCTGTCAAGGCAGAAACCGGTTTCGTCGACAGCCATGATGGTGCCGGAGAAGGCGCGGCTGAAAAGAGAAATCTTCACGATCACTGACTTCCCCGCCAGTGTTTGCTTGAATGCCGATGGAGTAGAGGGCAACCGAGTATTCTCCTACCTGTAGATTGCGGCACCTCCGCGAATTGAACAACCCGGTTGTGGACCTCGCGATTACTGGAGTAATCCGGCGTCTCCTCAGCGCCTACCTTGTCAATAACTTTTTACATATGCAGGACTTGCCTCTGACACCCAGATTCGGCCAGCCGCTTACCCTCAAAACGTAGCGAATTGCGGTGTGGACGCGGGCCAGTAAAACACAGAAACCATCCGGGTTTGAAGTGCAGGAAACCGATCCCGAGTGATTCGCGAAGGAGAGGAATCATGAAGAACTTTGCGCTTTTGTTTCTGGGCCTATGGGTGACAGTGGGGAGTATGTCTGACTTGTTGGGTCAAACGACGGGCTATGCCCAAAGCAATCTGGTCGCGAACCTTGCGGGCGTGGCCAATCACACGGATGCTCAGCTGACTAATCCCTGGGGCATCGCGTTTCTGGCTGGACAACCATTCTGGATTGCGAACAACAACGGGGGCACATCCACGCTGTACGATGCCTTGGGCAACAAACAAGCTGGAACGGTCGGCATTCCGGTCGCGTCGGTGAATCCCTGCCCCACTGGCTGCCCTACGGGAATTGTCGCAAACGCTTCGGCGGACTTTGGGGGAAGCGATTTCATTTTCGATACTGAAGACGGCATCGTGGCGAGCTGGGCCACGGGGGCCAACGCGGTGCTTGCCTTTGATAACTCGGCTTCTACGGCGGTGTACAAAGGGCTGGCATTGCTGAGCAACGGGACCGGCAGCTTTTTGCTGGCGGCAAATTTCAGGACGGGAAAGATCGATGTACTGGATCGAACTTTTTTGCTCACGAACCTGGCCGGGTCGTTTACCGATCCTAGTCTTCCTGCCGGAATGGCGCCTCATGGGGTGCATGTAATCGGCAACCAAGTCTTCGTCGCATATGCCCTGCAGGATGCGGCCAAGCACGATGCGGTGCCGGGAGCGGGTAGTGGAGTGATCGATATCTTTGACCAGAATGGAAACTTTGTTAAGACCTTCGCCACGGGCGGAACCCTGAATGCTCCCTGGGGAGTAGTGACGGCGCCGGCAGCCTTCGGGGCGTTCTCGAATGCAATTCTGGTGGGTAATTTTGGCGATGGCACGATCAGCGCGTTCAATGCGACCAGTGGCGCGGCGATGGGACAGGTCATGGATGCAAACAATGTTGCTATCAAGAATCCTGGCTTATGGGACCTGGTGTTTGGGGCGGGCGGAACGGGCGACCCCAACACTCTGTATCTGACGGCGGGAGGCAGCGACCAGACACATGGTCTGTTTGCCACGATCGTGCCTGCGGCAGCGGCGGGCCAGGCGGATTTCTCGCTGACGCTCTCGTCGCAAAGCGCGACCGTGACCCCGGGCGGATCCACCAGCATCATGGTGGGCGCCAGCCCGGTGGCTGGCTTCAATAGCGCGGTTGCGTTGTCTTGTCCGAACGCACCTGCAGGGGTGAGCTGCGCATTCTCGAGCAGCAGCATCTTGCCGGGAGCTGCGTCGACCTTGACCATCTCGCTGGCGGCGATGGCACCGCCTACGGGTTATTCGATCATGGGGATGGCCGTGGGGTGGATTCCGCTTTCAGGGTTGGGCCTGGCGGGGTTGGTTTTTGCCGGCCGCCCGGAAAGAGGAACGCGGACAAAGAAGTCCTTCAAGCGAGGAGCGGCGGTCGCGGGATTAGGACTGATTATGCTCTCGACCCTGCTGTGGGCGGGATGCGGCGGCTACGGGTCGAATACCATGAACGCAACTAATCAGAAGTTGACGGTTATGGTAACCGGTACGGCGACGGGAGGGATCGTCCATGCCACGCCGGTGACACTGACCATTCAGTAAGGGAAGAATGGAGCAAGGACTCGCGAGCGTCTTTCGTCTCCAAAACCCTTGGCCCACAGCTTTATGCCGTGGGCTTTTTTATTGCAGCAGGCCGCGGCTGACACCTGGGCAATGGCCAGCGACTTATCCGGTTGCGAGGTCTCTGTTTTTGTTGCGTTCGATTGATTAGAAACCAGTTCCCAGTTCTCAGAGGCGGCTGTTCGTTTCCGGACAAGCGGTGCCACAGGCGCACAGTAAGGCTTTGGGCACGACGGGTGTGAGAGAACTTAACCTCCACTGAAATCAGCAGTTACAGGGGTTCCAGTCTTTGGCCCGCAGGGTGCACTTGTGGTCGGCATGGACACCCAAGCGACGACGCAAGTCTACGGAGCCTCAGGCGCGGCCTCGGCGCGCGTATTGCTGGCCGATGATCAGCCGCACGTTCTGGATGCCTTGCAGTTGTTGCTCAAGGGACATGGATATCGGACGGAGGCGGCCACGCATCCCGCGCGGGTGCTGCAGGCGTTGGAGGCGAACGAGTTCGATGTGGTGCTGCTGGACCTGAACTACACGCGCGACACCACTGCCGGCGGAGAAGGCCTGGATTTGGTTTCGCAGATTCGAGCCCGGGACGAGGACTTGCCGCTGGTGGTGATGACGGCATGGAGCAGCGTGGATCTGGCGGTTGAGGCCATGCGACGGGGGGCCTCGGACTTTGTGCAGAAGCCGTGGCAAAACAGCCAGCTTCTCAACAAACTTCAAGCACAGGTTGAGCGGATGCGGGAACTGCGGCAGGCGCAGCGGCGCCGGCGAGATGAACTGCAAGAAGCGCGCGAGATTCAGAGCAACTTACTGCCCAAGAAGCTGCCACAGGTATCGGACTACGAGGTTGCGGGCATGACACAGCCGGTGCGTTTCGTGGGCGGCGACTACTACAACGTGGTACGCATCAGCGACCGGCAGACGGTGTTGTGCATCGCCGACGTGGCGGGCAAGGGCATGCCAGCGGCGCTGCTGATGTCAAGCTTGCAGGCGGCGCTGAAGCCGTTGATATGGCAGAAGCTGGCGCCGCGGGAGTTGTGCCGGCGGCTGAACCGCATCCTGTGCGATTTGACGCCGGTGAACAAGTTCATCTCGTTCTTCTACGCAGTGCTGGATGACAAGTCGAATTGCCTGACTTATTGCAATGCGGGACACAACCCTCCGTTGCTGGTGCACGCTAACGGAAGCGCGACAGAATTGAATGCGGCGGGAGCGGTGTTGGGACAATTTCCCGATTGGGTGTACGAGCAGAGCGAGTTGCATTTGAACCGCGGCGACCAGTTGCTGATGTTCACTGATGGCTTGGTCGAGGCCTGCGATCAAGATGACGCGGCGTTCGGGGAAGCTAACCTGGTCAGGGTTGCCACACGAGATGCAAGCGCCGGCGCGACCGATGTTATGAATGCGCTGATGCAGGCGGCGTCGGAGCACTGCGGCGGACGCTTTCAGGATGATGCCAGTTTGGTGGTGTTGAGAGCAGTCTAGGCCCCCACTTCTCGCACGGAGCGCAGATGCCGCTGGACACCTTCACCTGGGCTCTGATAAGTTCCCCATTTCATTCTTCCCGGAGACTAATGCCCATGCCCTGTGTGCGTAGTCGCGTGGTTCTGTTCCTCATGATTGTTGTTCCACTCTGTACCAGCTTCACAATGGACGATACCGCCACCCAGTCTTTGCATCGGCTATTTGACCAAGAGTGGGACTACCAGATGGAACACAATCCGGTGCGGGCTTCCCTGCTGGGAGACCGCCGCTGGAACGACAAGTGGCAGGACTTGAGCCTGGCGGCAATGCAGGAACAATACGCGCACGCGCGGGATGTGCTCAAGGAATTAAAAACCATCGATCGCGGACGGCTGTCTGCGGAAGATCAGTTAAGTTATGACGTCTTCGCGTTCAACACCCAGGATTTCGCCGACGGAGAACAGTACAAGTGGTATCTGGTGCGCACCAACACTTTCAGCGGCATACAGACAATCGAGGGATTGGTCAATTCGCTGCGCTACGAAACCGTCAAGGACTATGACGATTGGCTGGGGCGCATGCACAACTTCCCTGTCTTCATGGACCAAAACATCGGGCTGATGCGCGAGGGAATCCGGCTGCACGTGGTGCTGCCGAAGGTGATCGGGGAGAAGGTTCTGACCCAACTGGATGGCATGGATTGGCAGGATCCGACCAAACACGGCTTCTACAAACCGTTCAAGAAATATCCGACGGCGTTTTCCGACGCGGACAAGACCCGACTTACGGCGGCGGCGCAGCAAACGATTAAGGACGAGGTGTTGCCGGCGTTCCAGCGCTTCCGAGATTTTATGCGGAAGGAGTATGTGCCGGCGTCGTTCGAGCAGGTGGGAGCGTGGCAGGTGCCGAATGGCGAGGCCACCTACGCTTACCTGGCACGGTCGATGACGACTACCAGCTACAGCCCGGAGCAGATTCATGAGACCGGGTTGCAGGAGGTGAAGCGGATCCGGGCGGAGATGGAGAAGGAGAAAGATCGGGCAGGATTCAAAGGGACGATGGCGGAGTTCTTCCAATACTTGAGGACTGATCCCAAGTTCTATCCCAAGAATGAAGACGATTTGCTGGAGCAGGCGCGGGCCAGGGCCAAGGAGATTGATCCGCTGCTGGTGAAGTTGTTCCGGACATTTCCGCGTTTGCCGTACGGGGTTGATCCGGCGCCAAAGGAGATTGCTCCGGGAATGCCAGCGGCTTATGCGAGTGCGGCAGCACCGGATGGATCGCGTCCAGGAAAGTTTTACATCAATACCTACAAGCCGGAGACGCGGCCATTGTACGAAATGACCTCGCTGATCTTGCATGAGGCGGTGCCCGGGCACACGTTTCAGGGCGGCATTGCGATTGAGTTGAAAGACATTCCCAAGTTCCGGCGCTATGGAGGCTATAGCGCCTACGCCGAAGGCTGGGCGCTCTATTGCGAGGGACTTGGAGATGAATTGGGCTTGTATGACGATCCTTATGTGCGCTTTGGCAGGCTCAGCAACGAGATTTGGCGGGCGGTGCGATTGGTGGTGGATACGGGCATGCACGAGAAACACTGGACCCGACAACAGGCGATTGACTATTTCATGGCCAACGTGGCCACCAGTGAATACAACGTCACCAGCGAAGTGGACCGCTATATCTCTTGGCCGGGGCAGGCGCTGGCCTACAAGATGGGCGAACTGAAGATCAAGGAATTGCGGACCCAGGCCGAGAAAGAATTGGGGCCGGCCTTCGACATCCGTGAGTTTCACGATGCTGTGCTTCTGAATGGGCCATTGCCTCTGACCGTGCTGGAGGAGCAGGTCAAGAGTTGGATTCAGAGGAAAAAAGGCCCGACCCAGAGCAAGTGATCTGTACTCCCTCAAGGGCTCGAGCCGTGCTCTTCCCGAACTCCGATCTCTAGTCAACTTCTCTTTTCGCTAAAGTGGAACTTCGTCTCTAGCGGGGCATCGCATCGATCTGCTAGATTTTGTGAGTTTCACAATGCCTAAGGAGAAGAATTTCTTAATGTTTTCAAATTACAGAACCTCCCGCATTCTGCGCACAACAGCATTGGCGCTGTTTGTGTTTGTCATCACCACTCACTCGCTGGCCAGCGATGCCGCACTGTTAACCTGGAAGAAACTAAGACTGACCCACGGCCCGTCGCCGCGGGCTGACTTTGCTTCGGCGTACGATCCCGTCAGCCGAAAGATTGTGATTTTTGGCGGCCACAACGCGCTCCAGCAACTGGGCGAAACCTGGACCTTCGATGGCAGCAATTGGGCACAGGTGAAGACAAGCAATGCGCCGTCCCCGCGGTCGGTGGCCTCGATGGCCTACGATTACGGGATTCATAAACTGGTATTGTTTGGCGGCACCAGCGGTTTTGTCCGTTTCAGCGATACATGGCTGTGGGATGGCGCGACGGCCACGTGGACAAAGGCCAATCCGCAGACAGTACCCCCGGGAGCGAGCGGTCCGGTATTGTTCAGCGATCCCTCGAGCGGGCGGGTTATCATGTTCGGCGGAAACCGCGGCATGTTTTACTCGCGCGACACCTACAAGTGGACCGGAACCGATTGGCGTCTGCTGAAACCGTCAGTGTCTCCTTATCCCAGAAGCGGGGCCGTGGTGGGTTACGATCCCATCCAAAAGAAAGAAGTCCTGTTCGGCGGGATTTCCGACAACTGGGTAGTTCAGAACACATGGACCTGGGACGGCAGCAATTGGACACAGGAAACCCCTTCCACGCAGCCACCGCCGTTGTATTGGACCGCTGGGGGTTTTTATCCACCAGCAAATGCCGTAGTCGTTTTTGGCGGCGGCAGTGAAGGAGTCGATCAGAATACGACCTGGACATGGACCGGCAGTGACTGGACACTACTCTCGCCAGCAAACAGCCCTGCAGCCCGCGAAGGCATGGGTCTGATTGCTGATCCGGCGAGTCGCCAGTTCCTGGTCTTCGGCGGGACCCTGTTCAATACAGACACCTACTTTGGAGATGCCTGGACTTTGATTGGGCAGTAACTCTAACAACAAATCTGCGACCCTCGACCCACGGTGTGCGCTCCGTGGGTCTTTCTTCTCCTACGCGAGTAGCCCGTTGGTGGAGTTGACAGCGGCCTAGCGGGACATTACCCTCAACGCGATGAAGGGTTGGGGCATTTCTCGATGGCAAGCATTGGTGCTGGCCTGTGTGCTGGTAGCGATCGCCCTGATCGTTGTAATCCCCGATGAGTGGGACCTTCCGGATACTGCCTTTCAGGGTGGTACTGCGCCAATTGTGATGCACTTACGGACCGGTTCTGGAACCGTATTGTTGTCGATCAATGTCCCGGTCAAGTTTTGGATTTCCCCGGACACCCGCAGGACGGGCGGAGATTCCTCACCGCTTTCCGCGCCACCGACTTCTCTCTCCGTACTCGTTTCTCTGCGTTGCTGAACTTCGCCGCACTGTGCCACAAGCTTGCTCCCGACTATTCCCGGGGCGAGAAGGGGCAGCTGCGGTGACAGGCCAGGAGGTCCGAGGGGAACACCCTGGTATCAGCGCCGCGCTGCCCGTCTTTCAACCTAATCCGTGAAGAGGAGATAGAAATGATTGGTGCACAGGATGCACCCATTGCGCACCTTGCTGAAGCGCTGGTGGAGGTAACGTTGGCCGTGGGACTGACCGAGAAAGATGTACTGGATTTACTTGTGTCCGGAATGAAGGTCACCGACTTGTTGGATTATGCCGAGGCGGTGGCATTGAATCAGCTGAATTGAGCGCATAGCCGAAAGGCGGGTTCCCGCTGCGCTTGGGTCCCGGGAACCTGCTCTCTCGCCGCAGTCGCGGGTACAATAGGGCGAGGGTACTCTGCCTATGTCCTCTTACCGCAGCGCTAGCCAAACAGCCGTTTCGATTGAGATCCCACCGGTTCCGCTAACTATTGAAGGCTATAGCGTGCTGCACCAGATGATGCGCTTCCGGTGGTCGGCGTGGCGTCCGCTGCGTGCGTCAGTGAAGAAAGAGATTGTGCACGAGGCTAGCGGTGTTCTGGCCAAGATGGAACAGAACGCCTCCGGGCAATCGGCGCTGTTTTCCCTGCTGGGTCACAAAGGCGATTTGATGTTTGTGCACTTCCGGGAGTCGTTTGCGGATTTGAAGCAAGTTGAGCTGCAGATGGGACACCTGAAGCTGAGCGACTATCTGGAACCGACATCGTCGTATCTTTCTGTGATCGAGCTGGGGCTGTATGAATCCACGGTCAAAATCTACAACGAATTGGCTACGCAGGGGGTGGAGCCGCACTCGGAGGATTGGAAGCGGGCGATCAATGAGACGCTGGCGCGGCAGCGAGAGGCCATGCGGTCAAGGTTGTTTCCGCAGTTACCGCCGAACCGTTACCTGTGCTTTTATCCAATGGACCGGCGGCGCGGAGAAGATCAGAACTGGTACCGGTTGCCGATCGAGGAGCGCGCCCGGCAGATGAATGAACACGGAATGGTGGGCCGGCGCTACGCCGGTGAAGTGAAGCAGATCATTACCGGGTCGATCGGATTTGATGACTGGGAGTGGGGCGTGGACTTGTTCGCTGACGATCCACTGGTGTTCAAGAAGTTGATTTATGAGATGCGCTTTGACGAGGTGAGCGCAGTGTACGCACTGTTCGGACACTTCTACGTTGGGCTGCGCTGCTCGTGGTGTGAGCTGGGGAAATTGCTGAGCGGGCTGGCGCCTTCGGGCAGGCCGGCGAAGTAGCTAGTCTCTCCGGCACAAATCATAACCACAGAGGGCACAGAGGATCACGGGGGAAGGCCTTTTCGTCACAAACTCTTCGGGAGAACTGAATGGCTACGTTTGGATTTATTGAATACAAGGATGCCAGCCCTGCGGTGCGGGCGGTTTATGACGACATCATGGCCACGCGCAAGACGGACTGGATCAACAATTTCTGGAAGGCGCTGGCACACGACCCCGTAACCCTCAAGCGGACGTGGGAGGACATTAAGCAGATTATGGCGCCGGGGGCTCTCGATCCTCTGCTCAAAGAGATGATTTATGTGGCGGTGAGCGTCAGCAATCAGTGTGATTACTGCATCGCTTCGCATACGGTCTCGGCGCAGAAGAAGGGCATGACGGACGCCATGTTCAAAGAATTGATGGCAGTCGTAGGCATGGCGAATGAAACCAACCGGCTGGTGGCCGGCTACCAGGTGGAGATTGACGAGCAGTTTAAGGCCGGTCGCTAGTCGCTGGACTTCGGTCGTAGGCGCTAGCCGCCGCTGTTATTCCCCTTCGCTATACCTTCCTGCACCTGTGGCGAGAGACTTTTGATCCGCTTGATGAAAGCGGCCAGCCTCCACAATTCTTCGTCGGAATCCCAGAGTCCGTTGGAAAACATCCCGCTTCGGCGGATGCCATGCTTCGCCACCCAGAAGATTTGGGCCTCGGTGTACTCCGTCCCCACGGTCGAAAGCTGAGGGACGGGAGGATTCAAGCCGCTGGGATATTTGGCCTTTTTTCCCGGGGTGCCATGGCAGCCTGCGCACTCGCCAAGATATTGTTTACCACCTGCAATCAGGTTCTCGTCAGTGGGCTGAACTGGATTGGAAAGCTCTGGCGCTGTTCTACGGACCGAAGCATGTACCGCGGTGCGCATTAGATAGTTTTCCAGTGCGGAGGCGGGAACATCTCCACGGACCTCGGCAAGTCCCAGCCCCAAGTAGGCGAAGCCTGCGAGACATAGAACCAACACTGCGGTGAGCATCCCGAGGAAGAAGTTCTTCATGGCCTCTCCGTAGAAAGCGAATTTTCTGTGGGTTTGCAGAAGCGCGTGCGTCAGGCCCGCTTCTTCGCTTTTGGACGGGAACGAATGGACTTGGATAGCGGGAACTTGAATTGGTGGAGCTTCATATCGACGCGGCGACCGCGGAAGACAACACCCTCGGCCTCAGGCCTGAGGCGCTGCTCAATGGCGGAATCGCCGCGCAGTTTAATTTCTCCTCCGGCACCAAGGACGCGCTGCCACGGCAGTCCAAAGGCCGATCGCAGCACTCCCACGACTTGTCTGGCAGCTCCGGGATAGCCGGCGGCACGGGCGACGGCACCATAGGTGGAGACCTTGCCTCGGGGAATTGTGCGGATGGCGGCAAGGATGCGGGCTTGCATGCTCACGGACGTCAAAGGGCGATCCAACCCGTGCGGATAAGCCACAACGAAGCGACTGAAACCAGCAGCCAGAGCGCAACACCCTGCAACAGCGGGCGGTGGCCGACCTCTTTCAAAGTGGCAACGGAGATGCCGCTCCCGATCAGGTAAAGAGTCATGGTCAGTCCAATTTTAGCGGCTCTAGTCAGCACCCCATAAACCGGAGGGTCTGGCAAATAAGTATTGCAGACTGCTGCGAGGCAGAAGAAGGCGATAAACCACGGCCATCGAATTTTGGCTTTGGCGCCTTTTACGACCGCAGTTGCCAGGGCGACGGGAACGATCCACAGGGCACGCGCCAACTTCACCGTGGTGCCCACGGCCAGGGCAACTGCGCCATACTTAGCCGCCGCGCCCACCACAGAGCTGGTGTCATGAATGGCGAGCGCGGCCCACAACCCGAATTGAGTCTGTGTCAGGTGGAGGGCAGCGCCGAGAAATGGGAAGGTCAACAGAGCGATGGAATTGAGCACGAAGACGGTTCCCAGAGAGATGGCCATTTCTTCGTCGCTGGCATGGGTGATCGGTCCCACGGCGGCGATGGCGCTGCCTCCGCAAATGGCGGTCCCGGTTGAAATCAGAAATGCAGGTTTACGCTCCACTTTGAACAACGCTGCCAACAGCATACCGGCAAGCATGGTGAAGCTGATGCTGAGCAGAGTGTAGAGGAATCCGCTGCGGCCGACGCGGATCACCTCATGGAGATTCATCCCGAACCCAAGACCGACGACCGAGGCTTGCAGCAGAAAACGAGAGAGCTTCCGGGCACCTGCGCTGTAGGGATGGCGAAAGGCAAGGCCAAAGATGAGGCCTAAGGCAAGAGCGACGGGAGGAGATACAAATCCACTGGCGGCTGCGACCAGACCGAGAAAGAAAACGATTTTCGGTATCATTCGGGATCGGTGGGAAGCGACGCGGGCGAGCGCGCCCGCGCCACACCAACATTACGCGGCTGCGCCTTTGTAGGCATCTACCGCCTGCTGCTCATTGTCGTAAACTTCAAAGATCGTGACCAGTTTGGTGACGTGCAGCAAGTCGCCAACGCGTTGCGTCAGGTTAGCCAGCTTGATGTGGCCGCCGCTGTTGTGTGCGGTGGTATAGAGAGCCACCAACGTGCCCAGGCCACCGCTATCCATGAAAGTAACGCCCGACAAGTTAAGCACCAGGCGCTTTTTGTCGACAATCAGTTTCTTGACGGTGTCGCGCAGACTGGCGGATTCTTCCCCGAAAATAACGCGTCCGGCACAATCCACGATCAGAATGCCATCGACGATGCGATCACTCATCTTGAGTTGCACAAGCCCTCCTGCAATCCAGAAAACCAACTGAGAAGCCTACCTTGGGACGCTCATTTGCGCAAGGACTTCGTGGGTGGCGACGTTGCGCAGAGGCCGCGCTGCATCCCGCCGCATCACGTATAATCAAGGCTTCCGCATCATGAGCTATCAAGTCCTGGCGCGCAAATACCGGCCGCAAAACTTCTCCGAAGTCATCGGACAGGAACATGTTACCCACACGCTGAAGAACGCCCTGGAGCAGGGTCGAACGGCTCATGGGTACATTTTCAGCGGCCACCGCGGCATTGGAAAAACCACGGTAGCCCGCATCCTGGCGATGGCCCTCAACTGCCGCTCCTCGGACAAACCGGTGACCGAACCTTGCGGGGTTTGTGAATCCTGCACAGAGATCCGCGCGGGAAATTCGGTCGATGTGATCGAAATTGACGCCGCCACCAACCGCGGCATCGACGAGATCAGGGAACTGCGGGAAGCCGCCCGGTATCGCCCGGCGCGCGACCGGTTCAAGATTTACATTCTGGATGAAGCCCACCAGATTACCGACGCCGCTTTCAATGCGCTGCTGAAAACGCTGGAGGAGCCTCCATCGCACGTGGTCTTCATGCTGGCTACGACGCAGCCGGAGGACATTCCACAGACCATTCGGTCGCGATGCCAGCACTTCAGCTTTCGGGCAGTCCGTTTCGAACAAATCCTGGGCCAACTGAAAGACCTGGCAGGGCGGGAAAAGGTTCAAGCTGACGAGGATGCGCTGGCCTTGCTAGCGGAGGCTGGGGACGGCTCGATGCGAGACGCTTTGTCGATTCTGGACCAGGCGATCGCTTCGTCGGGCGGGCGGCTGACGGCGGAGGCAGTACGACAATTGGTTGGCACGGCACCCGCAGGAGTGCTGGAAGAAGTGATGCAGGCGGTGGCGCGAAGCGCCAGCGATGAAGTGCTGAAACTGGTGGACCGGCTGATCAGTGAGGGCCACAGCCCAACGCACTTTGCGCGGCAGATGGTACGGTTTCTGCGGAACACGGTGGTGGCGAAAATTGCTGGTGGCGAGTCTTCCCTGCTGCAGATTTCCAGCGACGAACGTCAGCGCGTGGCGCGCGTAGCGGAGCTTTTCAGTGAGGAGGACCTGGCGCGGCACTTGCAGATCATGCTGCGCACTCACGGGGAGTTGGGTTATCGCCAGGAGCAGCGCTTTCATCTGGAGTTGGGTCTGCTGAAGATGGCGCATGCGCAGAGGCTGCTGCCGATCGAGCAGTTGTTGAGCGAAGCGGCTGTGCCGGGCAGTTCCCGGTCGACGGGAAAACCGTCGATGGTACCGGACCTGAAGAAGCCCGAGATTGCTTCGTCCACCCGAGCGTCGAACCAGGTTTCGCCGTTCGCAGCGGATTCAGCAAGAAAGAGCGGTTCCAAGCCACAACTCTCCGCGGAAGAAGGTCCAGGGGCAGCGCGGGTGGTGATGGGCGCAGCGGCGCCGGCGGTGGTGCATTCCAAGCCTGAAGAATCATCGCAGCCAGGGATCGCGGTGGCGTCGGCTTCGCAAGCTGACGAATTGCGCAATGCAGTCCTGAACGCGTTGTCGAGCCAACCCATGCTGGTGGCGCTACTGGAGAGTGGAGAGTGGGGCACTGAAGGAAATGAGTTGGTGATCAAGGTGCCCTCGTCGGCGAGCGTGATTGAGATGTCGCTGTCAGCGGATGCGCGACGATTGGTGATGGCAACGGCGAGCGGCGTTCTGGGGCGTCCGGTGAAGCTAAAAGTGGTGCCAAGCGGAAAGCCTCCCGTAGCGACCACAACACGGTCCAACGGCGGCGGACGCGGCCGAGTGGATCAGGACCCGATCGTGCGGCGGATGAAGGAAAAATTTGGGGCAGAGATCAGGACCGTGATTGACTACAAGGAGAAGCGCTAGCAACGCTTTAACCTCGAGACTGCAGAGGACGCCGAGAAGATCAGCAGCGAACCACAGAGGGCACAGAGGATCACAGAGGAAACCACGGTAAGGTCGAGGGATTGAGCATGGGCGGATTTAATTTGCAGGAATTGATGTCGCAGGCCAAGCGGCAGTACGAAGTTTTGCAGAAGAAGATGGAGGAGACCGTGGTGGAGGGTTCCTCGGGCGGCGGCAGTGTGGCGGTAAGGATGGATGGCCGCAAACAGATTTTGAGCGTCAAGATCGATCCCGAAGTGGTGAAGAGCGGCGACGTCGAGATGTTGCAGGACCTGGTGACCGCCGCCATCAATGGCGCCGGCCGCAAGGTGGACGAGGCCATGCAGTCCACCATGGGCGGCATGCTGGGCGGAATGGGAATCCCAGGGATGTGAGGACGGGTTTCTAGTTTCTGGTTTTAAGAACGCAAACTATGAGTCGCTTTGCAGAACCGATGGTGCGGTTGATCGATGAGTTGAAGAAACTGCCGGGGATCGGCAGCAAGACCGCCCAGCGGCTGGCGTTTCATATTCTGCGGACCAATGATGAAGATGCGGAAGCGCTGGCAGCAGCGGTGCGCGATGTGAAGGCCAATCTGCGGCTGTGCACCATTTGCAACAACATCACGGATGTGGATCCTTGCGTGTATTGCAGTAGCGCCACCCGCAATCTGCGGCTGGTCTGCGTGGTGGAAGAGCCGACGAACATCGCTGCGATCGAGAAGACCCAGCATTTCAACGGCGTGTACCACGTGCTGCATGGATCGATTTCTCCGCTGCATGGGATCGGCCCGGAGCAATTACGGATCTCAAACCTGATGCGTCGCGTGGACGACGGCCAGGTGGATGAAGTGATTCTGGCGACCAATCCGACAGTGGAAGGCGAGGCCACGGCGACCTATCTTTCCGGACAATTGCGACGAGCGGGGTTAAGGGTTACGCGCATTGCGATGGGCATTCCGGTGGGGAGTGACATCGAGTATGCCGACGAGATCACCATGCTGAAGTCGATCGAGGGACGGCGGGAGTTGTAGCGGTCGGCCCCATCGAGATGGGCTTTCGATTCAGCACTACGGTGTTCAACTTGTGCAAAATATGTTTTGCCGACGAAGCGACAGATGCAGGTGACGACATTGTAGCCTCGGCTTAATAAGCTATTTAATCAACCGCTTACGAATAATTCCATAAAGAAGTGGATCAATCACAATTTGGCTAGGCGTTTGCACTACCCCAGCGTCGGTCGCAGGCTTGAATTTGGTTTTTGGGCTGGCGCGAGGAGTTGCATCCGAACAGATCTGGCCCGAAACTGGGCCGGACGCACCCTTGACACCAGCATGCGCCGCGCTGCGATGTAACCGCATCACAACCGACGCTACAAGGAACCGGGCTAACCAGCCCGGTTTTCTTCTTTCAGGTGAACGGGCGGCGGGCTTTAGTCTTGCGCCGCTCTGCGGCTCACAACACCGCGCAGAGGTTTGACCAATACCGGGCGGCGATAAACCGTTTCCAGCAAATGTCGTGAGCCGGCGATGGTCTCAGCGAGACGATCACGTGGATCATAGGCTTGAGCGCGGATAAGGAGAAAGCCATTTTGTCGCTCGCAGGCAAGACGCGGAATGCGTCCATCGCGCTCGGCGTCAAAAGCATTGGCCAGTCGCAGAACCGCAGCGAGCTTGATGGTAGTTTGGCGCTGCTGAAGGGTCATCCCGTCCAGCCCTTTCTGTCCTGCGCGTGGGAGAGCGCCACGGTGGTAGCGAGCCACGGCGGCCACCATCTTCATTGTTGCCTGGGTACATCCCAGAGGCGGATCAACGCGTGAGACGAGTTTCTGGGTGATCTTGTGATGAGCCTTGTTTTTTCGCGACAAGCCTACGTCGTGGAGCAGAGCTGCGAGTTGCAACACCATGCGTTCTTCCCTGCCCTCAGCATTGGTGGTTGGCGGTAACCCCTCGTAAAGTTGCAGAGCCAGGCGAGCGACGTGCTGCGCGTGCTTGAAATCCGGATCCAGCAGTGAAGCCCAGAAGCGCAGGCGGATCAGGGCAATCGCCTCCACCTGCTCGCCACGCGGAAGGTGGCTGCGCCAGGCGGTCCAGAGCGACGTCTTGCCGAGCATCTTTTCGCGGTAGGTTTCAATGCGGCGGGAGCGTTCTTCAAGAATCTTGCTGCGCCAGCGCGAGCGGGCGTCGACATCGGGAAAGGCGCCAATCTGCAAAGCGGTCGCCCACAGTACGTCGAGGTCATGCACCTCGCCCAAAATGTCCTGCAACTTCTTGAGGTCGCCGCTCCAGGCTGCGTGTTGCGCGGGCAGGAAGTTCTCAACGATGTAGCGAAAGCGCTTCAAGCCAATGCGCAGCTGATGAAAAGCGATCTGGGAACGATTGCGCAAGGCACGGTGATGCAGTTCGTAGGCAGCGGTCCAGCGTTCCAGGGCCAGGTGTCGGAAGATCGGGCCACCGAGCCGGATCCTGGCCGCACGATGTGGGAGTGAGGCCATCCATCCCCGCCAGTGCTTCTGATCGAATTGCGCCAGCGCCTGCGCGGCCTCCTGCTTAAGCTGGCTTTCGCGGCCGGCGAGGAACTGCAGCAGGGCGGCAGTCACAGGATCGTCCAGAGCTCCCAGATGGGCGACCCATTCCTCCATGACCTGCACGTCGCGAAGTTCGCCCAGGCGGTCGAATAGCCGTTTGGCAGCTTTCTTCATCTGCTTCCAGGAGGGATCGGGATCGAGGGCGCGTAGGCCGTCCGCGATGGAGCGACAACGCCGGAGGGCGACGCGCAAATCGTGGACCGGATCAGGGGCGAAATCCGCGCCCGCCCGGGCACATTCCTCAAGAACTCGACGCATCCAGAAAGCGAGGCCGGTGGTTTTGGGCGAGTTACTGGGTACTTTCCTGACTGTTTTTCCGACCTCGGCCACAACCGCGATGGCAGACATAGGAGCTTTGAGCTTACATCAGGGAACAACTTTTTGCTGGCGGCGCGGTATGTTCAAGGGGCTGATTACACGGAGGAAAGAGCTGGCAACATAGCCGATCTGCGGCACTTTTGCGATTACCTCCGTAACATGCATCCTCTTACTTTCTGCACTACCCTAACGGGGTAGCCGCAGGAGTCGCGTATCCAAACTGGCGCCACAACTCAGCGTGATGACAGGACCGCATCCGCTCGGGCTTTCATCCACAGCCTCAACATCCTGGTGAAGTACGTGCGCCTCTATGGGTTTAATCACAAGCGCACCGAGGGGCAATTTGAAATCACGTGGAAGGAACTGCAGCAAGGCCTGCCCGCCGGGCGTGATGGCAACTTTCTGCTGGGCGTGTCAGAAAACCGGTTACTTCTCGATGGGGTCGCACTCGAAACTGGACAAGCGGAGCGCAGCTTTGCGCAGTTTCTGAACACCGCCGGCCTGGCCAGCATTCAATTTTCTAATCAAGTCACGCTGGATGATTTTGCCAAGCTGATCCGCGCCTTCGCCGTGGGCGGGTCCAAAGCACAAGATGTGGTTAAGGAGATCAAGAACACTTTTGGCGACAACAAGCAGGCCACCATTCGCATTAATGAAGTGAAGTTTGTGGCCGCGGACCCGTCTACGGGGGAAATCAGCGTGGCCGCGCAGATCGCGGCGCAGACGCTGGGCCCGGAATTCAAGGAATGGCTCAATGATCCGCAGAAACTGCTGCAGTTGATCGCGGCTGCGGAAGGCTCACGTACCGGCGGTGGCGTACCGGGCGGAGCACCCATGGGCAGCGTGCCCAACGTCCCTGTGGGCGGCGGTGGTGCGCCGGGTGGGGTCAACACCGGTGGGACCTGGACGGGGGGCGTAGTTCCACTGCAAGAGGAAGAAGTGATCCAGGCGATCCGCCTGCTGACCAAATTTGGAGAGGCGGGGACGGACCCTTCGATCCCGCCGGAATTGCTGCAGCAGGAATTCAGTCAGGCCGACCCGAACACCAGAGTCAATTTGCAACAACTGTTGTCCACCCTGGCCAGCAAGGCAACAACCGAGAAGACCGACACTCCGCTGCTGATGAAGGCCGCCGAGCACATGGCGATCCGCTTCGCCATGGAGCGTTTCCAAAAGGGCGACGTCAAGGTAAACGCCGTCCACCAGATGCTGGAGCACATGAGCCGGCAGATGGACACTCTGCGCCGCATCCTGCGATTGCAAGAAGACAAGATGAATAAAGCCGGGATTCTGGTGGAATCCCACGCTGACATTCTGGACCGGATGTTCTGGGCGGAAGTACCGGAAGCGGGCAAAAAGAGCGTTCTGCTCTCGAATGAGGCCCCTTGTGTTCCGGCCCGCAACATACGCCAGTTCATCGAGGTGTTGATCGAGCGGGAAGAGAAAGACGCCTGCATCGAGATTCTCCAAAATTATGCCAGCTGTCTGGCAGCCAAGGATGCGGAACCACGCCGCAAAACCGCGATCGGACTGAGCCAACTCGCGGACTTGTTTGCCGCACCTGGAATTGACCTGATCGGACCCACGATCCCCAAAGTCGCGAAAGCGCTGATCAAGGAGTCGGATGCCGAGGCCCAGAGCCTGCTCAGCGCGGCTTTTGTACGGCTAAGCTCAGAAGCCAACAATCGCAAGCATTTCGGGGCGCTTAATGAGGTCTGCACCGCATTGGACGACCTCGCCAAGGAGAGGCCTGCGACAGCGAATGATCTGCGCCCCCGGATCGGAGTGGAAAACCGGCTTCCAGAATTCATCGAAGAGGCCCTGCGCCTGCCAGAAGTTCCCCGCGATTTGATGGCGGTGCTGCGGCGCACCTCACAGGCGTCTGTGGAACATATGGCTGACCGCTTCTTCCGCTGCATGCGGCGTGAAGAATGCGACCGCATGGTCGAGTTGGTCAAAGAATTAGGCTCCGAAGCAACTGCCCAAATGCGGGAAATGCTGCGCGTGGGGCAGCCCCGGGCCGCCTCGTCTGTCATCGGCTTGATGAGCCGCCTCGACGTCCCCAGCCTCCTGGAACTTTTACCCGCGCGCCTGCCAGAGTGGAACCGCTTTTATCATGACGTGGCGGTGCGACAGATTGCCTATGGAGCTGCCCACGATCGTGGCCGGACGTTGCTGGAGATTCTGGAACTGATCGATCCCATGGTGCTGCCCCAGGCAATCGACGAAATCGGGATGAGCGGAGACCGGACCACGGTTCCGCCGCTGATGGTAATGGCAGAAGCTGGAGAGACTCACGGCCGTTCTCCCCTGGTCCAGGTCAAAGCGGTGGAATCGCTGGGCAGGTTGCGCGAACCGGAGTCGGTGCCGGTATTGCGTGCTTTGCTCGAGTCCAAAAAGATGTGGAAGTGGATTCACCATCGTGAATTGCGCATTGCCGCTGCCCAGGCTCTGGCCAAGATTGACCCGCGGTACGCCAGCCAGGTGCTTTCGGAAAGCGGCCTGTCGCCCGGCGAGATGGCGATTGCACCACTGGATGCGGCCCCGGCTTGCCCGTGGGTACGGCAACGGCGTTATGAGCGCATCGTGTTGCGAAAAGCATTGTCGGCGACCATCAGCAGCTCATGGGGGAAATCCGGCATTCTGATCCGCGAGATGAGCCTGGGCGGTGGCATGGGCACCAAGGAAGACAATCTGCGTGTGGGCTCGGAAGCCAACATCGACATTTCGGTGGGAGTACGGCACATTCGCGGACAGGTTTTGTTACGGCGGGCGCGAGTCAATGAAGTAGGGTTTGAACTGGTCAACGCCGATCTGGAAAGCCGCTACCGCCTGCGCACGCTGCTGTTGGAGACCGTGGAACGGGCTCCGGAGATGAAAGAGGCCGAGTGGAACGGCCAGCGTAAGATGTACTAGCCCTGCCTGCTGTCCCGACAGCTGCGACATTCGGAAAGAAAAGGCCCTCGCATTTTGGCGAGGGCCATTCTTGTTTCTGATAATCCGAGGTTAGCGAACGACCTTGACGAAGATGATCACCAGCGGTAAACAGGACCAGGGACTCGATAAAGGCCAGCCCGAGAATCAGCGCCAGCTGAATCCCGGGACGGGCGGCGGGATTGCGCGCCATGCCTTCGCAAGCCGAACCAGCCACGCGCGATTGACCAAGTGCTGCCAGGCCTACCGGCAAACGCCATGGCAAAGCCGGAGGTGATGGCCACCCAGTTGGTGCCGGAGGCGGCGGTTTCGGTGCCCTGGGCAAAGGCCGGGGTGGCGACCAGAGCGCAAAGCATCAGCAGGAACATCAACATCATCACTTTCCGCATAGTGCATTCTCCTTATGAATTACCGCCAGGAGGTGGTTGACGTCATCCTCGTGCAGACGCCCTCACGCTGACAGTTTCTAGTTTCCAGTTTCTAGTTTCTGATACGGGGAAACCGCAACCAGAAACTAGAAACTCGAAACTGATTCTCAGTGCTCGTGCGCGGTGGCTTCGCCGAGATACACGCAGGCGAGCAGCACAAAAATGTACGTCTGGATCAATGCCACGCCGATGTGCAGTCCCTGAAAGATGATGGGAACCAACAAGGGCACCAGGGAAAAGAAAACCAACGTGACCATTTCTCCGGCGAACATGTTGGCAAAAAGACGGATGGTCAGCGACATCACCCGGGCCAGATGGCTGAAGATTTCAATGGGGAACATCAGCGGCGCCAGCCACCAGACCGGGCCGACAAAGTGCTTCAGATAGCCCAAGCACGCCGTTTCGGCGAATCTCCCTGATAGTGGTAGTAGACCCACGTGGCGATCGCGCACCCCAGCGGAACGATGGGAACAGCGGTGGGGGACTCGAGACCGGGAACCAGTCCGATCAGGTTCGAGCACCAGAATGAAAAAGCCCGAGCGCAACCAGATAGGGCGCGAATTGCTTGTAGTGGTGGCCGATGACTTCCTCACCCATGTCGCCGACAAAGCCTTCAATGCCTTCGACGACGTGCTGCAAGGCACCGGGAGAGTCCACCGAGAGGCGCATGCGGGCAGCCAGAAAGAACAGTGTCAGGAACAGGAAGACCAGAACTTCCATGGCAAAGCTGTTGCTGATGGGTGCCAGCGGGATATTTGGGTTGAAGTGCAGGGCCTGCAGCAGCGCCAGCACTTGGGCGCCAAACAGATGGTTCAGGAATTGAGTAAAGGCAAGCTGTTCCATTTTTAAGAAAACCGGGCACTCTTCCGAGATTCAATATCCTCGACGAAAAGCCGCGTACGCTTCGTACACCGCTTCACTCAAAATCGCCGCGACGGGCAAGCAAAGACCCGCCAGAAAGCCTCGGAAGGCGTAATAAGAACCTTTGAATATAGCATAGGCAGCGATTCCAACCAACAGATAGCGAAGCAAAAAGCGCGCCACCACTACCGCTCCGCGCTCGCGGCTTTGAGCGTTGACGATACGATCAGCCAGGCCCTCAACGCCACGCGCGAGCGAGTGAAAATTGAGCCAGGATGCGGCGGCTCCGGCGGCAAACCCCAACGAGGACGCCATCCCGAAGGCGAGCCAGATGGGAGCGAGGAGTGCCACGGCGAGAACTGCCAGGATGCGAAGAATGCGGCGGATGGCGCCGGAGTAGAACTGCTCAGCGGCGGAGGATGAAGGCGGGAGATTGGGGAGGATCGAGGGGCACTATTTCTCCTTGGTGGAGGCAAGGGCCATGCGGATCATCTGCACGAATCCGACCACGGCGCCGAAGATGAGCCCCACAAGATACATCCAATGGTGTGCAGCCAGTAGTCCAGGAGCTTGCCGAGAAAGAACCCAAGATGACGGCGGCAGGGATGATGAAGCCGATCTCGGAAAAGCGTGCGGCAGAGGCGATGAACTTTCGCTCGTCAGGAGGTTTGGCGGCGTCCGGCATCGATGGGCCGATTGTATCTGATTGGGCCGGAAATCTGGGCTCGAAGGCATGGAAGAATCGTCTCGTCAGGATCTCAGAGACCTGTCGACCACGTCACCAGTTTGATGAAGCGCTCGGGAAAGATTCCGATGAACACGGTGGCGAATGCGCTGACTCCAAGTGCCACGCGCATGGCGGCGCTGATGGGCAGGGGGCTCTTGTCCGTGGCTTCGCGCATGAACATCGCGTTGGCGATGCGCATGTAGTAGTAGAGGCCGAACACAGCGTAGAGAACGGCCACGCTGGCCAGCACGTAATGCCCGCTTTCCATGAGGCTGAGGAAGATGAAGTATTTCCCGTAGAAACCGGCCAAAGGCGGAATGCCGGCAAGCGATAGGAGAAAGATCAGCATGAGAACGGCTTCGGTGGGAGCCCGGTTGAAGAGGCCGGCAATGTCGTCGATCTCGTCTCCGATCACGTCGCGCTGGCGCAACGAGGTGACCACGGCGAAGGCGCCGAGGTTCATGAAGGTGTAGACCAGCAGGTAGAGCAGAATTCCCTTGAGGCCATCGGACATCGCCGGCGAAGGATAGTCAACCGAGGCGAAGGCCACCAATCCCAGCAGCATGTAGCCCTACGTGCGCTATCGAAGAATAGGCCAGCAGGCGCTTGAGGTTGTTCTGGGTGAGCGCGGCCAGATTGGCGCCGGTCATGGTGACGATGGAAACGAAAATCAGCAATGGCAGGTAAACCGTGGCGCAGGGGGTAGAGGCCCCAGATCAGAATGCGCAGCAGCATGGCCCAGGCCGCGGCTTTGACGGCGACGGACATGAATCCGGTGACGCTGGTGGGCGCGCCTTCGTAGGCGTCCGGCAACCATTGATGAAACGGGATGGCGGCAATCTTGAAGAAGAGTCCGACGCAGGTGGTGAGCAGAGCGACCACCAGGAACGGGAGTGGCATGGCCCTGATGAGCGGCCATCTCGCGCATCACGCCCCCACCGATATTCGCCAGGTTGGTGCTGCCGGTCAGTCCGTAGAAAAGCGAAAGGCCATAGGCGAAGATTCCCGAGGAAAACGCGCCCAGCAGCAGATACTTCAGCGCGGCTTCGTTGGAGCGTTTGTCGGTGCGCAGGAATCCGACCAGCACGTAGGTGGAGATGGCCATCAGTTCCAGGCCGATGAAGATGAGCACGATGTCGTAGCCCGAGGCCATGACCATCATGCCCACCACCGAGAACAGAATCAGCGAGTAAAACTCGCCGTGATGCTCGTGCTCGATTTCGAGATAGCGCGCTGACATCAGGATCGAAATTGCCAGCTCCGGCCGAGAAACAGATAACAGAAGTAGATGGCGAAGTGGTCCATGATCATGGAATGCATGAAGGCCCACTCGGCGCGAGCGCCGTGGCGCAGCAGGTCGGCCTGGGCGAGCTGAATTCGCAGCACGCCCGCGGCGGCGAATAGCACGCCAACGAATGCGGTGGCGGCGTTGGTCCACTTCCACTCGGGCGGGACCATCAGATCGATGAGCAGAATGCCCAAGGCAAAAAGCGTGAGCAGAATAATGGGCAACGACAACAGATAGTCGGTGCCGGTAAAGTATTGTGCGCCGCCGATCACGGTTTAGCCCTCTTTGTGGTTTCCACCGTGGCTGGGTGTAACGCGGCCGCCTGTGTGGGTGCCGTGGGAACGGATGCGTTCACCGGCATGCTGAGTCCGGGGTAACCCGGGCGGACTGCTAGAACGAGCTCATTGACCGGTTGCTGCAGAATCTGGAAGAAGGGCTTGGGATAAAGGCCGATCCAGAAGGCAACGATCAGCAGCGGAGCAAAGGTCAGCACTTCGCGCGGCGTCAGATCATGCAGCTTTTCGTTCTTGGGGTTGGTGACGGTCCCGAAGAAGACCCTCTGGTAGAGCCAGAGCAAATATGCGGCCGCCAGAATCACACCGGGCACCGCCCAAGCCGCCCAGCGCCAGTTCTCCATGAAAGTGCCCTGCAGAATGGTGAACTCGCCCACGAAGCCGTTCAGGAGCGGCAGCCCCATCGAGGACAGGAACATGATCATGGTGATGGTGGCATAGAGAGGCATCACATTCGAGATTCCGCCGTACTCGGAGATTTCGCGGGTGTGGCGGCGCTCGTACAGGATGCCGACGATCAAGAAGAGTGCGCCGGTCGAGATGCCGTGGTTGATCTGCTGCAACACTGATCCGCTCAATCCCGCGGGATTCAAGGCGAAGATGCCGAGGGTGCAGAAGCCCAGGTGGCTCACCGATGAATACGCCACCAGCTTCTTCATGTCTTTCTGCATTAGCGAAACCAGCGCGCCGTAGATGATCCCAATGATGGACAAGGCAATCATCCAGCCACGGACTTTGGGGTGCATCACAACGTCGGGGAAAAACGGCAGGGCGAAGCGAACGAAGCCGTAGGTTCCCATCTTTAACAGAACACCGGCCAGTATGACGGATCCGGCGGTTGGCGCTTCCACATGGGCATCGGGCAGCCAGGTGTGGAATGGGAACATGGGAACCTTAATCGCGAAGGCGATGAAGAACGCGAGAAACAGCAAAATGGCAAATGTCGAGCCGTAGGCCGGGTCGTGAAAGATATGCGGCGCGGTGCGGTACAAAGCCTGAATGCTGAAGGTGTACGAACCGGTCTGGCGGAAGTTGTAGAAGTAGAGGAACAGGACCGACAGCAACATCAGCACCGAGCCAAACAGGGTGTACAGGAAGAATTTGATCGCGGCATAGAGTTTGCGCGGGCCGCCCCAGATGCCGATCAGCAGATACATGGGGACGAGCATGGCTTCCCAGAAAACAAAGAACAGGAAGAAGTCGAGCGACATGAACACGCCCAACATGCCCACTTGCAAGATCAGAAACCAGATGTAGTACTCCTTGACGCGGTTTTCGATGGCGGTCCAGGAGGAAAGGATCGAAACCCAACCGAGCAGCGTGGTCAGCATGATCAGCAGGAAGGAAATCCCGTCGATGCCCAGCACGTAACCGGCGCCGATGGAGGGGATCCAGTTGTTGGGCGCGCCCTCCATGAACTTGAAGCCGGGCTCGAAGCGCTGCGCCCAGAACCAGGGGACGAGCGGCAACGAGACCAGGAATCCGCCGAGGGCGAACAGATTAGCGATCCAGCGGATGGCGTCTTTGTTGTCCTTAGGGACGAACATCAGCAGGATCGCGCCCACCAGCGGCGTGAATAAGATGATCGAGAGAATATGGCTTTGCATAAGAGCTCAATTTTCTACCGTAGCGTCAGCACCTTGCCGGCGCTACGACCATCATCGCCAGGCGTAATAGGCGACAAATCCTACCAGGCCAAACACCATCACCAGCGCATACCACTGCACCAAACCCCACTGAAAAATACGAATTGGGTACGAAACTATGCGAGACAGGACGGCCGGGCCATTGACGAGCAAGCCGTCGATGATCCACTTGTCCCACCAGCTCGAGAGCGTGCCCGCAAGCCGCGTCATCCATCCGGCCGCATTGACGGCGCCATCGATTACGTTCGCGTCGAACCACGATGACGCCTCACCCAGCCCCATCGTCCCCAGGCGCACATCGCCGACTTTCCGGCGGCCGGTGAAGGCGTAATCGTAGGCTTCGTCGACGTAGTACTTGTTGTAAAGCAAGTCGTAAACCGGAGGGGCGGCTGCGGCGATGGGTTCGGTGTAGCCCTTATCGGCCCGGTTGTAAGCTTTCCACGCCATTCCCAGTCCGGCGAAAGCCGCGGCCACGGAAAGCGCCATCAAAGCGTACTCCATCGAACTGGTGTGCTCCTGCTCTTTCTCGGCTGCCGAGAGCTTCGTGGGTTCTTCGGCCTGTAATACTCGTTCCTCGCGAGCGAAGACTGGCTCCAGGAATTTAGCGAAGCGGTCCGAGCCTCCCAGGCTGTGGGGGAAACCCAACCACCCGGCAAAGATCGAGAAGAACGCCAGAATGACGAGCGGGATGGTCATGGACTTGGGCGATTCATGAATGTGGTGCTCAACTTCATGGCTCATGCGCGGTCTGCTGAAGAAGGTGAGCACGATGAGCCGGCCCATGTAAAAAGCAGTCATCAGAGCGGTAACGAAGCCGATCAGCCAGAGCAGACGATAAGCTCCGCCTTCGGATGACCAGGCTTGCCACAGGATCTCGTCTTTAGAAAAGAAGCCTGCGAATCCGGGAATACCGGCAATCGCCAGGGTGGCAATCGCCATGGTGCGGAACGTGACCGGAATCTTGCCCGACAGATCGCCCATATTGCGCATGTCCTGTTCCCCGCTCATGGCGTGGATCACCGAGCCGGAGCCGAGGAACAGCAGGGCCTTGAAGAAGGCGTGGGTAAATACGTGGAAGACTCCAGCGGCGAAGGCGCCGACGCCCAGCGCCAGGAACATGTAGCCGAGTTGCGAAACCGTCGAGTAAGCCAGCACGCGCTTAATGTCGTTTTGTACCAAGCCGATCGAGGCTGCGAAGATCGCGGTCAGCGCACCGATAATGGCGACCGTCTTCATGGACGTGGGAGCGAGGACGAACAAGGCGTTTGATCGCGCCACCATATACACACCCGCAGTCACCATGGTCGCGGCGTGAATGAGGGCGGAGACCGGCGTTGGGCCCTCCATGGCGTCGGGCAGCCAGACATAAAGCGGGAGCTGTGCGGACTTGCCGCAGGCGCCAATAAACAGGAGAAGCGTCGCGGCAGTGATGACGGGGTCGCCGATGGCGAAATGACCGCTGCGGGCGAGATGGTTAACGTCGGTGAAGCGCAGCGATCCGAAGTACCAAGCGATGGTGAACATGCCGAGGAGGAAGCCGGCGTCACCAATTCGGTTCACGATGAAGGCCTTGTTGGCCGCAGTGCTGGCGGAATGACGGTGGAAATAGAATCCAATGAGCAAGATACGAACACAGGCCCACGCCTTCCCAGCCCACAAACATGAGCACATAGTTGTTGGCCAGGATCAGCGTGAGCATGGAAAACATGAACAGATTTAGATATCCGAAAAAGCGGTAGTAGCCGCCTTCATGCGCCATGTAGCCGGTGGAGTAGATATGGATCAGCATGCCCACGCCGGTTACAAACAGCAGCCAGATGCCGGAGAGTGGGTCGAGCAGGAAGCCCACGTCGGCGTGGAAAGGAGCAGGGGTACCGTCGTATTTGAGATAGTTCAGTGGCTGCACGGGCGAGACGCCCGCGCCTACATCGTCGGTGCCGAGCCAGGTGTAAACCGTAGTCTGGTAAGGCTTGCCGGGATTCTCGTGTTCGTAACCGAGGTATTGTGAGAAGGCAACACAACTGAACACGAAGGCCAACACCACCATGCCCACGCAGACGGCGTTTACCGTCTGCTTTTGAAGCTTGCGGCCGAAGAAAAACATAATCGCCGCCCCGAAGGCCGGGAACAGCGGAATCAGCCAGATGTGGTCTAGAAAGAACATGTCGTTGGTCGTTGGTCGTCGGTCGTCGGTCGTTCGATCCTTGCTACCATTTCAGTAAATCCACCTCATCCACGTTCACGGTTTCCTTGTTGCGGAAGAAGGCGATCAGAATACCCAGGCCGACGGCGGCTTCAGCAGCCGCGTCGGTGATGACAAAAATCGCGAACACTTGGCCGTGCAATCCCCACAACCGCGAAAAGGCCACCAGGTTCAGGTTCACCGCGTTAAGAATGAGCTCAATCGACATCAGCACGATCACCACATTCCGCCGTGTAAGCACGCCGATCACGCCCAGAATGAAGAGCGCGGCAGCGACGACGAGATAGTGAAGCGTGGTTATGGGTGCCATAGTAGCTTTTGGCTCTTGGCTTTTGGCCTTTAGCTAAGAGCTAAAAGCCAACAACCAAAAGCCGCCTTATATCCTCTTCTTCGCCATGACCACCGCGCCGATGATGGCTACCAGCAGCAACAACGACGCGATCTCGAAGGCGAACATATAGTTGCCGTACAGCATGACTCCGATTTGTTGCGTGTTGCTGTTTTCGACCGGCTGGGCGATGTGTTCGGTAAACAAGGTCCCGCCCTTGACGTAAACCGCGACCAACAACCCGCCGAGGGCGCCTGCAGCCAGCAATCCGACCAGCCATTGCTTGTTGAATTGCTCTTCTTTCTGCGACCGTTCCAGGTTCACCAGCATGATGACGAACAGAAACAGAACCATGATGCCGCCTGCGTACAGGATGATCTGAACGCCGGCCACGAACGGGGCGTACAGCATAAGGTAGAGCCCGGCCTGGGCTAGCAGTCCTAGAATCAGCGCCAGGGCGGAGTGCACCGGATTCTTGCGCATGATCACCAGGATCCCGCTGATGAGGGTGATGCCTGCCAAGAAGTAAAAGAAAAATGTTGTGGCTACGGGCTGCATGTCAGAACAGGACTCCCATGATCGCCGTTAGAATCAGCACGCCGATGGCGACGGGCAAAAGCACTTTCCATCCCACTCGCATTAGCTGATCAAAGCGGTAGCGCGGGAAAGTGGCGCGGTACCAAATATACAGATACATGAAGACTGCGACCTTCGCGCAAAACCAAAAAATATCCTGGATGCGATCGCGTACCGGCGGGGCAAAGAGCACCAGGCCGATCAGGCCCAGCACTGCGCCAAACCCGGCTAGGCCGATGGTCTGAATACGGAAATAAGGATGCTTGGGCATGCGGGCCACGCCGACGAACGCAATCAAGGCCAAGCCCAAAAATAAGAGGCCAGGCATTAGCGAGAAGACCAGGTCCCAGGTTTCGCCGGTCAGCCAGTGGGGGAAAGGCCGCATCCAGCCGCCGAGCCACAAAGTCGCAGCGATTGACGAGACCGCGATCATGGCGGCGTACTCGCCGAGCATAAATAGCGACCAACGCAGGCCGCTGTATTCGGTGTGGAAGCCGGCGGTCAATTCGGACTCAGCCTCGGGCAGATCAAAAGGCGCGCGGTTGGTCTCCGCAACCATGGCGATGGCGAAAATGCCGAAGGCAATAAATCCCAGGGGGAAAAACTTGAACAGAAACCAGGTCTGCTGCGCCTGTTGCGCCTGAACGATGCCGATCATGCTCAGGGTGCCGGTACCGGTGCTGTTGAGGCTGGTCATCAGAATGGCAGAAACAACCGCCAAACCCATCGCCACTTCGTAGGAAATCATCTGGGCGCTGGAGCGCAACGCGCCGATCAAGGGATAGTGAGAATTCGAAGCCCAACCCGCCATGACCACACCCAGCACGCTCAGCGAGGAAACGCCGAGCATGAACAGGATGCCGATGTTCAGATCGGTAATGGCGTGCGTGGGGCCGAAGGGGATGACGATATATACCGTGAACGAAGCGCAAAGGATAATGAGAGGCGCCAGCCAGAAGACAAACTTATCGGCCTGGGCGGGGATAATGTCTTCCTTCGTCATCAACTTGATGGCATCGGCAATGGGCTGCAGCAGGCCGTGCGGGCCTACGCGCATAGGGCCGAGGCGAATCTGGAAATGGGCGAGAGCTTTGCGCTCCAGCCAGTTCATGGCCATGACCGCAACCGAGACGCCGCCGAACACCACCAAGATATAAACCGTCGCCCAGAAGATATTCCCGGCCTGGCCGGGGGTGGTGTTGCTGCTGAGATAGGAGGTGATGTAATCGAGCATCAGCGGTCCACCTCGCCCAGCACGATATCGAGCGTGCCGATGACGGCAATCACGTCAGCCACCAGTTGTCCGCGGACCATGAGGTCGAGCGCCTGCAGGTTCACAAAAGACGGAGGACGAACGCGGATGCGGTAAGGCTGTGTAGATCCGTCGCTGACGATGAAGTATCCGAGCTCGCCCTTGGGAGCTTCAATGGAATGGTAGATTTCGCCGACCGGTGGCTTCATCACCTTGGGAACCTTGGCCATGATCGGGCCTTCGGGGATTCGTTCGACTGCCTGGCGAATAATGCGCAACGACTGGCGCATTTCCTCCATACGAACCAGATACCGGTCGTAAGTGTCACCGCTCTGGCCGATGGGTATGTCGAAGTCGAATTCGGAATAAGCAGCGTAGGGCTGGGCTTTGCGCAGGTCCCACTTCACGCCGCTGGCGCGCAGGACCGGGCCAGTGACTCCGAGGGCAATGCAATCGGAGGCGGAGATCGTGCCTACGCCCTTCGTCCGTTCCAGCCAGATGCGGTTGGTGGTCAGCAGCTCCTCGTACTCGTCAATTTTCGGCGGCGCGAAATCGATGAACTTCTTTACGTCCTGCTCAAAGCCGTCATAGGTTTCGTAGAGGCAGCCACCAATGCGGAAAGCATGCGTGGTCAGGCGGGCGCCGCAATACTTCTCGAAAATCTTGAGAATCTCTTCCCGGTCGCGGAAGGTGTAGAAGAGCGGCGTCATGGCGCCAATGTCGAGCGCATGCGTACCCAGCCAGAGCTGATGGCTGGCCAGCCGGTTCAGTTCGGTCAAAATCACACGGATGTAGTTGGCGCGGGGCGGAGCCTGCACATTGAGTAGCTTTTCGACGGCTTCGCAATATCCCAAGCCGTTGGAGACCGCGGCCACGTAATCCATACGGTCCACGTAGGGATTGAACATGGTGTAGGTGCGGTGCTCGGCAATCTTCTCCACGCCACGGTGCAGATAGCCGATGACACACTCGGTGCCCAGAACTTTTTCGCCGTCCAGTTTGAGGATCACGCGCAACACGCCGTGGGTGGCGGGATGCTGCGGTCCCATATTGATGATGAGCTCGTTGGAATCGAGGAAAGTATTGTCGCGTTCGCCGAGTTCAAGGTGCGAGATGTAGCTGGCCGGGTCTTTGGTGATCTGGTCGGTCATGGCTATTGGCCGCTCTCGATTCCCAGGTTGATCTGCACCCATTCCTGATCCTGTTGAATGATCCCGTAGTCCTTGCGCAAGGGGTGGCCCTTCCAGCCGTCGGGCAGCAGGATACGTTTCATGTCCGGGTGGCCGTCGAACTTGATGCCGAACATGTCGAACACTTCCCTCTCCAGCCAGTTGGCGGTTGGCCAGATGGAAACCGAACTTGGAAAACTGGCGCCGTCGGCAATGTTGGTCTTCACCCGGATGCGTTCGTTGCGCGGGAAAGAATAGAGAATCCAGATCAGCTCAAATTGCTTCTCGCGAGTGGGATTGTGGGTGGCGGTGATGTCGACGCAGTAGTCGAATTGTTCTTCATCGCGCAGGATTTGCAGAGCTTCCGCGGTGATGGATGAATCGAGAACGAAGTAATTCTGTCCGAGGTAGGTATTGGCCCCTTGCACGCCGGAGCCGTATTGGCCCTTGAGGCGGGCTACGGTCGGCGAATCCCATGGAATTGGAGTCGGGCCGGCAGGCTTGGCGGGCGCCGCGGCGTGGGGCTGGCCGCTAGGCGGAGTCGGCGACTTGGTATCCTCGGGCATACCTGGAACGGTACAAACCTCCGGCGCAGCAGACGGTTTGGAGGAACGTTAAGTGATAACAGCTTGGCGAAACGGTGTCAACGGAGGAGGTTCGGCTGTGCGCCTCAATTTCTGAAACCGTAAAACCTTAAATCGCGGAGGTCGCAGAGAACAGCCGCAGAGAGCGCAGAGAAGCGGCACTATGCCAAGTAAAGTACTACCCTTTTGCGCCGCGAGCCGCGGACTGATACGTCTCAATCAAATCGCGGATGCGCTGAGCATCCGCCTTACGATGGCCGTGGCTGACGATGGGGTCGGTGCCGCCGGTGGACTCGATGCGAATGTCAGACCAGACGACTCCGGTCGAAATATGGACAGAGGCGACCTGGGAGATTGAGATGCTTTCTTCGTTGCTGCCAAACAGGCGCGGCCTGACTCGAACGACGTGTAAAGGGGTTACGACGATACGGGTCGCGAAGAACAAATTGCCCTTGGTCCAGTGGCTGGCGATGAAGGTCTCAGACGCTGTGGCTGCAGTCGCTCTTGGAGGAGTGTCCATCGTGGTTCGGGTTTCTTTGCGTTCTTTGCGTCGTCCTTTGCGAACTTTGCGGTAAAAGCCTTAACCGCAAAGGGCGCGAAGATTACGCGAAGGACGCAAAGAAAATCACACCGCTTTCTACACCCACTCCAGCGCGCCTTTTTGCCAGACCCAGATGTAGCCGACGATCAGGATAGCCAGGAAGATCAGCATTTCGATCAGGCCGAACATGCCGAGGGCTTTGAACTTTACCGCCCAGGGAAACAGGAAAATGGTTTCTACGTCGAAGACCACGAACAGAATGGCGACGATGTAATAACGCACAGTGTAGCGGCCTCGAGAGGCCCCAATGGGATCGACGCCGCACTCGTAGGGGCTGAGCTTGGCGCGGCTGGGATTGTCGGGGCGCACCAGCTTGGCGGCGATCAGGGTGATGGGGATGAGAATCGCGACTACGGCAACGAAAATGAAAATAGGAATGTAATTTTGCGGCATTGAGCTGTCCCTGCTGCAGGCCAATAGTACCGCCGAAAGCCTCGAAGTTCAACGATGAAAGCCTTTACCACAGAGAGCACAGGGGATCACAGGGGAAAAAGCGGACGCTTGTTTATAATTGCTTCTCACCATTACAAAGGAATCCATTGGCACTCGACGAAAATATCTACAAGCTGCGGCTGGAAAAGCTTAAGCAGATTGAAGCGCTTGGTCAGCGCGTCTATCCCACCAAGTACGAATTCACGCATACCATTCCCTCGATCCTGGAGCAGTACTCGAGCAAATCGGCAGAAGAACTGGAAGGCTCGCGCGTCAACGTGCGCGTGGCGGGACGGATCATGGCCATCCGGCTGATGGGCAAAGCCGGGTTCGCGCACCTGCAACAGGATGGACAGAAGCTGCAGATCTATGTGAAGAAGGATGCTGTCGGCGATAAGGGCTTCGAGCTTTACAAGCTGCTCGATTTGGGAGACCACATCGGAGCGAGCGGATATTTGTTCCGCACTCGCACCGGTGAACTGAGTGTGCACGTCGAGGAGATCACGTTTCTTTCGAAGGACCTGCTGCCGCTGCCGGAGAAGTGGCATGGGTTGACCGACG